>NZ_CP063202.1:0-1200000 GCF_019904235.1 Erythrobacter sp. SCSIO 43205
CGTTCGAAGATGCGTTTATTCAAAATCACTCGGCGCGGGACAGTCCGGGTTCAAACAATTGGGACGACTGGTTAGCCGGCGGGGGGTGCTCTGCCGGAGGGGATCTCTTCGCCTGTCGCAACGGTAACATATCCAACCTTGGAAGATGCACTCTTTCCAAGGGGGCACTCGTAGTGGGGAAGCAATGGGCTATAATATTGATAAAGCGCGGACAACGCGCCGAAAAGCGGACGACGATTTGATGGAAGATGCAGAAGCCGTAAATCTCGCGGCCGATTGGGCGGATATCAGCCAGGGGCTCAAGAAAGATCTGGGCCATCAGCTTCACAGCCAGTGGATCAAGCCGATCCAGGTGGGCGGCATCAACAAGGAGACGGGCCAGCTTGACCTGTTCCTCCCTACAGAATTTTCAGCGAACTGGGTGAAGGATCGTTTCCACGACCGCCTGCAGCTTGCGTGGAAGATTATGCGCGGTGATGTGCGCTCGGTTAACATTCAGGTGCACCCGGGCCGTCGCCAGCTGCCTGACCTTCGCATCGATGATGGCCGCCGGCCTGCCAATGATGGCGCGAGCGCGATTGCGGTTGCTGCTGGTACGATCAATGATACAGGCTTCACCTCAAGCGTCGGGCTTGACCCGTCGCTTACCTTTCAGGCGTTCATCACGGGCGAGGCCAATGTGCTTGCCTGCAATGCTGCACAGCGCATGGCCGCAACCGAACAGCCGCAATTCTCACCGCTCTATCTCAAAGCTGCGACAGGGCAAGGCAAGACGCACTTGCTCCACGCCATCGGTCACGGCTTCTTGGCCAGCCACCCGCGTGCGCGCATTTTCTATTGCTCCGCTGAACGCTTCATGGTCGAGTTCGTGCAGGCATTGAAAGCCAACCAGATGATCGAGTTCAAAGCACGCCTTCGCAGCTTTGACTTGCTTCTGGTGGACGACATCCAATTCATCATCGGCAAGGCATCAGCTCAAGAAGAATTGCTCTACACGATTGACGCGCTTCTGGCTGAGGGCAAGCGGCTTGTGTTTGCTGCCGACCGCGCACCGCAGGCACTGGACGGGGTCGAACCGCGCCTTTTGTCGCGCCTTTCGATGGGCCTTGTCGCCGATATTCAAGCTGCTGACATCGAGCTTCGCAAGAAGGTTCTGCACTCAAAGCTTTCGCGCTTTGCACCATTGAGCGTGCCAGAGGATGTCATCGACTTCCTTGCACGCACCATCACGCGCAACGTCCGCGAACTCATCGGCGGATTGAACAAGCTTATCGCTTACGCGCAGCTGACAGGGCAGGAGGTGTCACTACAGCTCGCTGAAGAGCAGCTCACCGATATTCTTTCAGCGAACCGCCGCCGGATCACGATTGACGAGATCCAGCGCACCGTTTGCCAGTTCTACCGGATCGACCGGTCGGAAATGTCATCCAAGCGCCGCGCCCGGGCGGTGGTGCGTCCACGTCAGGTTGCGATGTACCTGTCCAAAGTGCTCACGCCGCGCTCTTATCCAGAGATTGGCCGCAAATTCGGTGGCCGCGATCACTCGACGGTTATCCACGCCGTACGCCTGATCGAGGATTTGCGCACGCGCGATGCCGATATGGACGGCGATGTGAGGAGCCTGCTGCGCCAGCTTGAGAGCTGATCCAAAGGTTAATTCGCACACTTTATGCACATAGGGGGAACAGGGTGGTTCACAGCCACCCTCCCAAGCCCATCAACCGTTTGCCAACACGTTAGTCACAGGGCCATCCACAGCCCTGTCGACACCTCATGCACATCCTGTAAACAGCTTTTCCATGAGCTTATCCCCTTCCCCGCCGCTGCACTCTGACAGCAAACCAAACCTGCCGCAAAGCTGGTTTGATGCCGTTTTCAGAGGTCTTAAAAGCACCTGCCCCAGATGCGGGGAGGCAAAGCTGTTTCGCAAATGGCTCAAACCCCACGACACCTGCCCCCATTGCGCGCAGGATTGGTCACAACAGCAGGCTGATGATTTCCCCGCCTATATCGGGATCTTCGTGGTCGGCCACCTGCTCGCCCCCGTGGTGATCGCCATGATTGCGACCTTTGAAATGAGTGCATGGGCTACACTTGCAATCATTTTGCCGCTCGCCGTAGTGCTGCTGATCGCAACCTTGCAGCCTGTCAAAGGCGCGGTGATCGCTTTTCTGTATTGGCACGGGATTGGCGCATTTTCGAAAGAACGGCGCATCGACGATGTCATCATCGAAGAAACGCCAGATCAATGAGCCTGCCTCCAGCCCGCCTCGACCGCTTTGCCCGCCATATCGTGCTGCCGGAAATCGGCGGCGCGGGTCAGGTGGCGCTGGCGGGTAAGCATATTGCGGTGATCGGGCTTGGCGGTATCGGCTCGCCCGCTTTGCAATATCTTGCGGGCGCCGGGATCGGGAAATTCACCCTCGTCGATGATGATGTGGTGGATGTGAGCAATCTCCAGCGCCAGACCATCTTCACCACTCGCGATGTCGGCCACGGCAAAGCGACAAGTGCACGCCGATGGCTCGCGAATTTTGACGATGCTCTGGATGTGACCATATCCGACAGCCGCATCACCGCTCAGAACGTGGGCGACCTGATCGCTGGCGCAGATT
This sequence comes from Erythrobacter sp. SCSIO 43205, assembly GCF_019904235.1. NCBI lineage: Bacteria > Pseudomonadati > Pseudomonadota > Alphaproteobacteria > Sphingomonadales > Erythrobacteraceae > Erythrobacter > Erythrobacter sp. SCSIO 43205. The sequence goes on from NZ_CP063202.1 coordinate 2,616, forward strand.
TGGTGCTTGATGGCACCGATAATTTCGCAACGCGCCTTGCGGTGTCCAATGCTTGCGTTGCCGAGCGTGTTCCGTTGCTCTCTGCTGCCGTAGGTCGCTTTCAGGGTCAGGTCGGTGCCTTTGCAGGCCATCTTGCAGGCCAGCCCTGCTACCGCTGTTTTGTCGGCGATGCCTTCGATGCAGAGGATTGCGACACCTGCGCCGAAGACGGGATGCTGGGCGCGATGGCAGGTTGGACCGGAAGCTTTGCCGCAATGCAGGCGGTGCGTGTGCTGCTCGCCGGGGTCAGCCGTTTTGGCGATCCCCAATGGGGCAAGCTTCATATCCTTGACGGAATGACGCCGGGTATGCGCACCCTCACCATCACGAAAGACCCTGCGTGCAAGGGGTGCGGGCACGTCGAATAGGCAATAAGTCGATTGGTGTGATCGGATAAATCCTGCCCAAAATTCGCGATCACGCTGGACATTGAGGGACCCTATCGGCCACCAGTTTGTTGATTGACCAACGTCAGAACGACATAGCCCAACTCAGATTGATTCCGGAACCAGACTTAATGATTACCCTTCTCTCGCCCGCCAAAAAGCTCAACTTTGATGAGCCCAGCACTTCGCTTGAGATCACCCGTCCGCGTTTTGAAGAGGACACGCGCGAGATTGCGGGCGTTGCGAAAAAGCAATCGGCAAAAGACCTAGCCAAGCTGATGAAGATTTCAGACAATCTGGCTGAACTTAATGCAGAACGCTTCAAGGCGTTTGATCTGGATGGCCGTCCCAATTCGGCAAAACCCGCCGGCCTCACCTTTGATGGCGATGTTTATTGGGGGCTCGAAGCAAAGTCGTTGGGAGATGAAACGCTCCGCTACGCGCAGGACCATTTGCGCATACTTTCAGGGCTTTATGGCGTGCTGAGGCCCATGGACGCGATCCAGCCTTATCGCCTTGAAATGGGCACCAAGATGAAGAATCCGCGCGGTAAATCGCTCTATGATTTCTGGGGCAGCCGGATTGGTGAGCAATTGGCGCACGACCTCGAAGGCCACGGCGATCAGACTATCGTGAACCTTGCCTCCAATGAATATTTCAAGGCGGTCGACACATCAGTGCTGCCGGGCAAAGTGATTGAGGCGACCTTCCTCAATGTGAAAGACGGCGAGGCGCGCCGCCTCATGTATCACGTCAAGTTCGCGCGTGGCCTGATGGCGCGCTGGATCATGGAAAACCGGATCGAGAAGGCGGACGATTTGCGTGGGTTTGATGCCGAGGGCTATAGCTTCGATGCCAAGGCTTCGAGTGAGACGCAGCTCGTGTTCATCCGGCCTCAGCCCCCGGTCAAAAAGAAGTAGTCAAAAAGAAGTAAGCGCCATGAGCGATGACAAATCCTCCAACGATCTGGCCGAAGACCGCACGGACCTGGCTCAAGACCGCACCGATTGGGCGGAGGATCGCACGCTCATGGCGAACGAGCGCACCTTCGCCGGATGGATGCGCACCGGGCTTGCTGCGGTGGGTATCGGGCTTGGCTTCAATGCGCTTTTCGGCAAACTCGAACCCGCTTTTTTGCCAAAGGCAATCGCGACGATTTTCATCCTCCTCGGGATCGGCATATTCTTTGCCGCTCAGCGTAATGGATGCGCGGTGCACACAAGGCTTCAGGCGCATAAGGCCGAACCCCTTCAAACGATGAATATGCAATTGATCGCAGGCTTTATGGCCTTTGGAAGTGCAAGTCTTGCGGTGGGCATCTGGTTGATGGATTTTTGAAGACCGACCGCTCAAGAGGCAAGGAATTCATCCACCCATTGGGGCACCAATTCGCCCGCTTTGCCATAGCGGGCCTGCGAAAAGAAATGCGAGCCTTCACTGGGCTCAAGGTTGAGTTCAAGCGTTTGCGCCCCATGGCCGCGCGCTTCCTGAACAAAACCAGCAGCTGGATAAACCGCGCCGCTGGTGCCAATGGAAACAAACAGGTCGCACACGCTCAAGGCGGCATAAATCCGCTCCATCTGGTAAGGCATTTCGCCAAACCACACGACATCGGGGCGCAATGTGGGCGCTTGGCAAACGGGGCACGGTGGGCGCTGTCCATCTTTGGCCGACATGGGCGCATCCCACGGTGAGCGGACCTCGCATGAATTGCACAGTGCAGACTTCAATTCACCGTGCATATGCAGAACCTGAGACGAGCCACCGCGCTCGTGCAAATCATCCACATTCTGCGTGACGAGAAGGAGATTGCCGGAAAACTCACGTTCCAACCGGGCAAGCGCGGTGTGCGCCGGATTGGGCTCTACTGTGGAGAGCGCCTCGCGCCTGGCATCATAAAAGCCGAGCACCAGATCAGGATTGCGAGCAAATCCTTCAGGTGTTGCCACATCCTCGACCCGGTGTTGTTCCCATAAGCCTCCGGCTGAGCGAAAGGTGTCTATGCCGCTTTCTGCGCTAATCCCGGCCCCTGTCAGGATGACGATGTTCTTGAAGTCTGCCATGGTGGTATTGAAACACTGCACGAATGAGGGAAGCAATGGCAAAATTTGCAGTCATCGGACACAAAGGCCGCATGGGTCAGGCGCTGGCCACCGCGATAGAGGAGGCTGGCCATGAGTTTTGCGTTGGGATAGACCTTGGCGGTGATCCCGCGCCTGTCATTGGCCAATGCGATGTCGTGGTCGATTTTTCGTCACCGGATGCTTTGGTGGGAAATGTGAAGGCAGCGCGTTCAAAAGGCGTGCCCATCCTGATCGGGACAACCGGGCTTGAAGAGGCGCATTTTTCCGCAATCGACGAGGCAGCCAGAGACATCCCCATCCTGCAGACCGGCAACACCTCGCTTGGCATCACCTTGCTCAGCGCTCTGGTGAAGCAGGCGGCTGAGCGACTTGGCGATGATTGGGATATCGAAGTGCTCGAAATGCATCACCGGATGAAAGTCGATGCGCCATCGGGCACCGCCAAGCTTTTGGGCGAAGCGGCAGCAGAAGGGCGCGGCGTCGCGCTCGACGACAAAATGGACAGCGGGCGGCATGGTCAAACTGGCGCGCGCACGCCGGGCGATATCGGCTTTGCCACACTTCGCGGCGGGACCGTAGCGGGTGATCACTCGGTGATTTTTGCCGGGAATGAAGAACGCCTCACCCTCGCACATTCGGCCGAAAACCGGATGATCTTTGCACGCGGCGCAGTGCGAGCAGGCGGATGGTTGATCGGCAAGCCACCTGCGCGCTACACCATGCACGACGTGCTGGACCTTTAGTCTGGTGAGTGGGGGTGAAAATGGGGGCGATGCGGACCAAACTGTATGAGCAGCTCTTTGTCGGAGCGCATCCTGACGGGCGCCTGACGCTGCTCAACCGCTTGCTAATCCTGACCATTGTCCTCGCCGTCATCGGCGCCGCGTTGGGTACAGAACCCACTCTCTCACCCGAATGGCATAGCGCGCTTTTAGTCGGGGAACTTGTTTTTGGCACGATCTTCCTCGCGGAATATGTGGCACGTGTTTACGCCGCCGCCGAAGCGCCGGGAGAAGGCTCTGCTTGGGCCAAACGTTGGGCTTTTATGCGCAGCTGGTTGGGGATCGTCGATCTGATCGTGGTGGTGGCAACTCTTGCGCCTCTTATCGCAGGCGATGCGGCGGTTTTGCGGGTCCTGAGGCTCTTCCGCGTGATCGCAGTGATGAAATTTGGCCGCTTCAGCCTCGCGATCAAATCGGTATGGCAAGCGATTGCGGACCGGGGCGATGATTTGATCGTGACAGTCGCGCTTGCCTTTGTCTTCGTTCTGACAGGCGCAACCTTGCTGCACGTGGTTGAGGGTTCGATCCAGCCCGAACAGTTCGGCTCGATCCCGCGCGCTCTGTGGTGGGCAGTGATCACCTTGACCACCGTTGGCTATGGCGATGCCTATCCGGTGACGATCATCGGCAAGTTCATCGGCGGCACGCTAGCGCTGTCAGGCGTCGCCTTTGTCGCCATGCCAACCGGGATCATCGCCGCTGCATTCTCCGATGCCATGCAAGCGCGCCGCGACCAGAAAATCCAAGAAATGCGCGAGCATCTGGAGCGATTGGACGAGATCGACGAGAACGTGGTGGCAAAGCTTGAGCGGCTAGAGCGGGCAAGCCAGACGCCGCCGGGGTCTTGAGGGGGGGGGATTGGATGGCAGGAAAGAGGACAACGCGGCCCGCTCATCTGCCACATGGCCGTTGGCTGAGCGATTTGGAGCCACCGCAGTTGCGCATTGCGGAAAAAGCCCTGGTCGAGTGCTGCAAACGCGGAGAGGCTTGGGAACCGAAGAATTGGGATAAACAAAGGCCTGAAAAAGGCACCAACGCCAACCGCATCCGGGCGGGGTTAATCCGCTTTTTGCTTTTAGGGGGCGATACGAACCACCCGGTGCACGAAACGGGGGTACAATTGAAAGGGGCATGGGTCGAGGGCGAACTCGACCTGGAAGAAATCGAGAGCCCTAACCTTCTATCGATGTCCGAATGCCATTTTTGCGAGTATATCAGAATGAGCGATGCCCGGTTTTCAGGCTTGATCCTGAGCCGCTGCCGGATCGCAGGGCTTTCTGCGCAGCGTGCTCGTTTCGCTGGCAATGTCTCGCTCGAAGGCTCACGTTGCGAAGGGTTCATCAGCTTCGCTGCCGCAACTATCGAAGGTCAATTCGACCTTGATGACACGCGTTTGCTCAATCCGCTGAAAGAAGGTGAGGATGAAGGCGACGAGGAGAGCCATATCAAGCGCGCTGGCAAGGCGCTGATCGCGCAGAACCTTGTGGTCAAAAACCAGATGTTCTTTCGCCCCAAAAAGGTTCAGGGCATTGTCCGCTTCACCAATGCGACGATCGATACTCTGATCGATTGCCACCAGGACGACTTTGGCGATTGCAAAACCTATTGGCCCGATCACCAATATTATCTCGACGGCCTCGTTTATAAACGCCTGCCGCGCGGGGTGAATGTCACACGGCGGGTCGAATGGCTGAACAAACAGCACTCCGAACAACTTGGAAAAAATTTCGCCCCCCAACCATGGGAACAACTCGCCAAAGTCCTTCGCGAAAACGGCCACAGCGGCGAGGCTGGCGAAGTCGCCATCGCCAAACAGGAAGCGCGGCGTAAAGCGGGACAAATCGGTTGCCGGCCGGTGAGCACCTTTGACGACAGCCGAATCCCAAGTGTTCGCATGGGGATTGACTTTATCTGGAAAGAAATCTCGAACCGCATCGAATACGCATGGCATTGGATATATGGCGGAATTTCGGGCTATGGCTATCGCCCGCAGCGCATTGTCTATCTCATGTTCGGCATCGCGCTTTTGTCTGCACTTGCCTATCAGGAAGGTTCGCGTGCGGGCCATTTCGGGCCAACGCACCCACTCATCCATCAGGACGATGATCGAGTCGAATGCGGCCCTGATGGCAAAAATTGGGTGCTGGCCGAATGCAGTGTTCCCCCAGAACATTCGACCTTTCAGCCCATGCTGTATTCGCTCGATTTGATCCTGCCACTTGTCGACCTTCATCAAGAAAGCGATTGGCAGCCTATTGTCGTTAAAGAGGACGGCGAGACGGTATGGGCGGGCTGGTGGCTTCGCGCACTAATGTGGTTTGAAATCCTGTTTGGGTGGTTTGGCTCACTGATGCTGGTCGCGATCCTTGGCCGCCTCGTGGAAAAGGACTAAGCGGCCACTCACCATGACCAAAGACCAGATTTTCGAGTTTTTCCGGCGCTTGGCCGAGGACAATCCTGAACCTGAAACCGAGCTTGAATATGGCAATGCCTATCAGCTGGTGGTGGCCGTGGCTCTCTCGGCGCAGGCGACCGATGTGGGGGTAAACAAGGCGACGCGCGCGCTTTTCGCCAAGGTTGAGACACCGCAACAGATGCTTGATTTGGGGCTTGAGGGGCTCATCGAACACATCAAGACGATTGGCCTGTTCAACTCCAAGGCGAAGAATGTAATCGCCCTGTCGCAGCTCCTTATTGACGAATACGGCGGTGAGGTTCCCGACACGCGCGATGATCTGGTGAGGCTGCCGGGAGTGGGGCGCAAGACGGCGAATGTGGTGCTGAACTGCTGGTTCAAACAGGAGACCTTTGCGGTCGATACGCACATCCTGCGCGTCGGCAATCGCACCGGGCTTGCCAAGGGGAAGACGCCGGAGCAGGTCGAAGCAAAACTCGAAAAGCGCGTGCCCCAGCCCTTTCGCCTCCACGCGCATCACTGGCTGATCCTGCATGGCCGCTATGTGTGCAAGGCGAGGACACCTGAGTGCTGGCGGTGCGATCTGGTTGATCTGTGTTCTTTTCGCAAGAAGGTGCTGGAAAAGCCCAAGGGTCGGTGACTCAGCGCGGGTTCAGCTTTGGCGACCTATTGCAAGTCAAACAGGAGAGCGCTCATGATCCGTCACACCCTAGCACTGTTGCCTGTGGCCGGCCTTATGGCTTGCGCCACCGCTGAAGGCGAACCGCGCCAAGACCCGGCACTTGCTGGCCCTGCGGTGAAAACCGTTGGCGAGGCGCAAAGCTGTATCAATCGCACCGCCATTCGTAACACGAAGGTACGCTCCGATCAGGTGATCGACTTCGAAATGCGCGGCGGGAAGGTCTATCGCAACGTGCTGACGAGCCGTTGTCCAAGGCTGGGGTTTGAACGCGCGATCACTTACGAAACATCGCTTAGCCAGCTGTGCCGCACCGAGATTATCTACACGCTCGAAAACATGGGCGGCCAAGTGCAACGCGGCGCGGGATGCAGCCTCGGTGAATTTGTGCCGGTGGAATATGTTGAGGATGACGCCTCAGGCGAGTGATCACAAGGTCATACAAGGCTTTGGCTGAGTGCTATGGTGTCTGCCGGGGCCCCAAACCACTTATCGCTGACCAGCACTAAACATCATCGGCGCTGATAAGTTCGGCCCTGTCCAGCTCACCCGTCATCGCGGCCACCGTGGTCGCCACGGCTGCATCGCCGCTGACATTGGTGGTGGTGCGCATCATATCCATGATCCGGTCGATGCCAGCGACAAGAGCAATCGTCTCAAGCGGAACGCCAACCGCGCCGAACACCAGCACCATCATGATAAGGCCGGCCCCCGGAATCCCTGCCGCGCCAATCGCGCCCAGAGTGCCAAGGATCGAGATCAGCACATAGTCGCCCATGTCGAGGGTCACGCCGAACACTTGCGCGCCGAACAATGTCGCAAGGCCCAGATACATAGCAGTGCCGTTCATATTGATCGTGGCGCCAAGGCTGATCACAAAGCTTGCGACCGAGTTTGATACACCCAAGTTGCGCTGAGCACAGCGCAAGGTCACAGGCAGGGTCGCATTGGAGCTAGCGGTAGAATAGCTCACCGCGATTGCGTCGACGATCCCGCGGAAGAAATCGATCACCGGAAGCTTGGCGATGAATTTGATCATCCCGCCATAGATGAGCCCGATGATGAGCAAGCAGCCCACGTAATTGAGCACCACCACAATGCCGAGCGCCTGAAGCGCCTCAAGCCCCAAAGTGCCCGCCACCCACGCCATCAGCGCAAAGACGCCAAACGGGGTCAGCTCCATGACCACCATGGTGACTTTCTGCATGACGACACTGCCCGAATCGAAGATTTTGAGGACAGGCTCGCCCTCTTCCTTGGCCATCAAAATGCCAATACCGATCAGCAGCGAGAATATGATGAGCGGGAGGACATTGACATCCGCCATCACCTGAACCGGGCTCGATGGCACCATTTCAAGGATCATCTGCTGAACGGTAACGCCATCTTCCTGCCGCGCCTGAGCACGCTCCAAGGCGGCAGCATCAAGGTTCATCCCGCTTGCGTCCAGCCCTGAACCCGGTTGTACGAATGTACCAATACCAAGACCCAGCCACACCGCCATTTGCCCCGTTACGACAAACAGCAAAAGCGCGCGCCAGCCGACGCTGCCAAGCTTTTTAAGATCGCCGATACTCGCGACTCCAGCGACAAGGCTGAAGAAGATCAGCGGCACGACCAGCATTTTGATAAAGGCGATGAAAATATCGCCGATAATCTTGATGCTTTCAGCCCCCGGACCCCAGATATATCCAACGACAATCCCAAGGATCAGCGCACCGATCACCCGCTGCCACAGCGGAATTCTGAACCAGGCTTTCATGTGTCGTTACGCCTCTTCTTGCGTTGTTTCGAGCTGAAGCGCCCCCAGCGCTGCACGTGTGTAAATCCTTGCTAGCGCATCCAGATCAGGAATGGCCACCGCTTCATTTCGCTTGTGCATAGTTGCATTGCACAGGCCAAATTCGATCACGGGGCAAACGCTGCGAAGGAACCGCGCATCCGATGTGCCGCCGGTGGTGGAGGCTTCGGGTGTGACGCCGGTTTCCGCCTCAATAGCTGCGGCCAGCATATCCGAAAATGGGCCCGGAGCAGTGAGGAACGGTTCACCAGAGATAATCGGCAATGCGCTCCCGCCGTGCTTTTCGGCGACTTCGCTTGCCCATTGGGAAAGGCTTGCGCCCGAATGAAGGTCGTTGAACCGGATCGAAACCCGCGCCTTCGCCGTCGCCGGGATCACATTGTGCGCGGGATTGCCGACCTCAAGATCGGTAATTTCAAGGTTCGATGGCTGAAACCAATCGGTGCCCTTGTCGAGTACCTGACGGTTCAAATCGTCCAGCATCGCAACCAGTTTAGGGATCGGATTGTCGGCCAGATGCGGATAGGCAACGTGGCCTTGCGTGCCCTCAACCGTCAGCCAGATATTGACCGATCCGCGCCGCCCGATCTTCATCATGTCACCAAGGCGATTGACGCTAGTGGGCTCGCCCACAAGGCACAGATCAGGCTGAATACCCTCGGCATCCATATAGTCGATCAGCGCGCGCGTGCCGTGGAGCGCTGGCCCCTCTTCATCGCCGGTGATGATAAAGCTGATTGTGCCAGCGTCCTCTGGAATGTCGTGGCACGCAGCGACCATACAGGCAATTGCGCTCTTCATATCGACCGCGCCGCGGCCATAGAGAAGCTCGCCCTCTTGGGTGGGGGTGAAGGGATCGCTTTCCCACCCATCTCCGGGCGGCACCACGTCAAGATGGCCTGCAAAGGCAAAATGCTTGGAGCCTTCCGGCCCTTTGCGAACGGCAAAAAGGTTTTCGACAGGGGCCTCATCCGTGCCCTTTGCCCCGTCTCCGCGTTTGAAGCGGTGGATGTCAAAGCCCAAAGGCGCAAGCAACGCCTCCATCACATCGAACACCTCACCTGTTGCAGGGGTGACAGAAGGCGCGGCAATTAGGCGTTTGGCGTAGTCTAAAGCTATACTCATAGGCCAGCGTGCTAGCAGGAGATGCGCCCAATGCCCAAGCTTGATTTAACGAGCATTCCGCAAACCAATGCGACCGGATACCCCGCGCCGTTTGATGCACCTGTTCAGGGGCGCAATTACCGCCGTCTTGCCCCTGCGACAGGGATGGAGCGGCTGCGCGCAAGCCACGTCGTGCTGGAACCTGGCGCATGGTCATCGCAGCGCCATTGGCACCGCGAGATTGATGAACTTCTGGTGATGATTTCAGGCGAGGCTGTTCTGGTCGAGGACGATGGGGAAAGCGTGGTGCAAGCTGGCGACATTGTCGCTTGGCCAGCGGGAAAGGAAAATGGCCATCACTTGCAAAACCGGACAGATGAGCCCTGCGTATTCGTGGTGGCTGCTGCGGGACAATACGACACAGACGGCGGTGAATATCCCGATATCGACATGGTGTTTGAGCCGGACGGCTACTTCCGGAAGGACGGGACAAAATACGAAACCGACCGGATCCCTTAGTCGCGCCTAGTTACGCTGAGGCCTTGGCAAGGGGCCCTGTGCAAAGGCGCTTTCCAAAAGCTGTGCAATCCGGATGCCTGCCTGCTGGACCCTGCGCCGCGCGATGGGCACCGCCTTTTCGATGTCTTCCTGGCTGAGCTTGGTCTTCATCGGCAATTCGCCTTCGCACACATCATCTGTGTCAAAAGCGGTGGGATAGACGAAATTGCGGCTGATTTGCCAACTTTCCCGCCCCCAGTCAGCCGGGGTTCCTCCGCCCAGATCTGCACGTTCAGCAGCGCTGTAAACGCGCACGACGGGCCGCGCAGGGTCGCTGATTGCGCGCTCGGCAAGCGGACCATCCCAAATGCGGTGGAGATTGAGGCCGGGCACAATGCCGTAATCCGTCTCGCGGTCATTGCCGCCGCGATCCTCGCGATCACCGGAATGGAGCGGCATATGCACATCGCCTGCGAAATGCACCATGAATGCAAGCGCCTCCAGCCGCACATGGTCGGGCAGGCTTTCATCAGCCAGCACCCGGTGCGCGCGTTCAATCTGTCCGGTCACACAGCTGCCTCCCGGACAGTTTTCGCGGGGCTTATAAGCCTTGCAGATAGGCGCGGTGCGATAGTGCCACGCGGCGGTGTAGCCCCAGCGCGAGAAGTCGCGGCGAATGCAGTCTGGCCACACGCTGGCATCCTCAATGCTGGAAAGCTCGCATTCGGGCGTCCCCACCATCGCCTCTGAACGAAGCAGGTGCTGGATCTTGGCGCGCACCTCAGGCGAAACATTGGCCTCAGCAATCTCAGCCGTCTTGCGATGCGCATAAAAGCCCCATGCGCCCGCCTCGCCCGGCAGAATCAAAACTATCGCGCACAAGCTTAGGAAAAGAGCCCTCATCCCGCTGTCTCAAATTGCTCAATCACCCATTCTTCGTCTTCGGAAGCGGCAATCCATTGCGCCATCCAATCGTGTTCGAGAATGGCCTCCATATAGCTTTGCGCAAAGCCGGGCACGCCAATGCCATAGGTGGTAAAGCGTGAGACAATAGGCGCGTAGAAAATATCCGCTGCGCCAAAGGTGCCGAACAGATAGGGGCCTGCCGAACCATGGCGCGCGCGCGCTTCGGCCCATAGCTGGAGGATGCGCACAATATCGGCCTTGGTTTGCTCCGACAGATTTTGCAGCGGCACGCGTGAGCGCACATTCATCGGCATCTGAGAGCGCAGCGAGCCATAAGAGGAGTGCATTTCCGCAACCATTGCCCGCGCCATGCCGCGCGCGGCATCGTCCTTGGGCCAGAAGCGGTCGCGGCCAACCTTGTCAGCGAGATATTCAAGGATCGCAAGACTGTCCCAGATCACTGCGTCTTCGTCCCACAGGATTGGCACCTTACCCGAGGATGGCTGAAACTCTTCGCCGCGTTTTTGCGCCTCCCAATGCTCACCCAAAAGCGGCACAGTGATCTCTTCAAATGGCAGGCCCGATTGCTTGACCGCCAGCCAGCCGCGCAAGCTCCAGCTCGAATAATTCTTATTGCCCATGATGAGTTTCATTTGTTGCGCGCTCCACCTTGCTTGCGTGTGAGTGCCTATATATTCAGACTTTGCCTGTCGAGCATGAACATCCTGCTCAGCTTACGGGTCAGCAAAATCTGCTTAGAAGGCCTGCTCTAATGTCCCTACCTCCCTTCCATCTCGCTTTTCCCGTTCACGACCTTGTCCAAGCGCGCGCCTTTTATGGCGGGGTCATGGGATGCGAGGAGGGGCGTTCGTCGGATGAGTGGATCGACTTCAATTTTCACGGCCATCAGATTGTGGCGCATCTGTCTCCGACACGCAGCGGTGATGCGGCGACCAATCATGTTGATGGACACGGCGTACCTGTGCCGCATTTCGGTCTGGTGCTTACGATGAAGGATTGGGAGGCTCTGGCCAAGCGATTGCGCGAGGCAAACACTGACTTCGTGATTGAGCCCACGGTGCGCTTTAAGGACAAGCCGGGTGAGCAGGCGACCATGTTCCTGCGCGATCCATCAGGCAATGCGCTTGAATTCAAAGCCTTTGCCGATCCCGACCAACTTTTCGCGACATGAAACAAAATCGCCGGGCACCAGCAAAAGGCACCCGGCGATTATTCGTGCAGCCACTGGACAGGCAAGCTGCGCGATTGTGTTCCTTATTGGGAAACGCTGGCGGTGTTGCCGTTGCCCGACTGGATAACATCAGAAATGTTGCCATCGGTGGACTGGACAACCGTCGCTGAGTTTGTGTCGCCGTTTTGCGAAACAAAGCTGACGTTGTCATTGCCCGACTGAAGCACGTCGGCAAGGTTGCTGTTGCTGGTCAGCGTGTCGCCTTGACCAATCGCGCTGAAGTTGCCGGTGCCGGTCTGAGTGACCACAGCATCGTTCAAAGAGCCGCCGTTGAAGCCCTGATCGATGAAGCTTTCATTGTTGTCAGCGAACTGGTTCACGCTCGCAGAGTTGGTCAGGCCATCCTGAAACACGGTCGAAGTTGCCCCGTTGACGGCTGCGCCCACCGCGCCCTGATTGACGTCGGCCACGTTGCTGTCGCCGCCCTGGATCGTGAGGTCAGTGTTGCCATCACCGATTTGGTCGACAAACACGATACCCGATGTGCCGCTTTGGTTGACGTCTGACAGGTTGTCAGAGCCGCGCTGAATGCTCTCTGCGACATTGGTAAGGCCGCTTTGCGTGATGCTTGCTTCGCTGTTGGAGCCGTCGTCCTGATCGATCAGGGCAAGGTTGCCGCTCAGTCCACCGCCATTGCCGGTCTGAGTGACTGTGGCGGTTGCGCCCACGGACAGAACGTCTTGCACAACAATCGCGACATCGCCGTCTGCATCGCCGGTCTGGCTGACGCTCGCAGTACCGCCAAGACCGTTCTGGAACACGCCAGCTTCATTCGCGCCGGTCGCGGTCTGCGTGATGGTCGAGGTGTTGCCATCGCCGGTGGTCTGATCGACGCCCGCGACATTGTTGTCGCCCACTTGCGTAATGGTCGATGCGTTGGCGTTATCCTGCACCACGTCAGCGATGTTGCCATTACCCGTCTGGTCAACAGTCGATGAGCTTTGCGCAAGTGCTGGCGCTGCCATGGCAAGAGCTGCCATCGATGCGCCTGTGAGAATGATCTTTTTCATATGTGGTCCTCAACGTGGTTGGTCACTGGTCTGGGGACACGTTCTTGCGGCGAAAGTTTTCCGGGAAGTTAACGGCAGGCAAATCGCGGCCTAGGGGTTTTTCCGGGGGGCAGCTCTTATGGTTAGGCAAAGGTTGACGCTCGGCCTTGCGCACGCAGGCAAGAAGCGCACGCGTTAATCAGCTGATTGACTTTGACCAAGGGCGACACAGCAATGCGAAGCGCACCGCGTTAACTAAAGGTCGAAGAACTCTTCGCCCAATGCGTCAGCCACAACGGCTGCACGAAGTTCTTCAATCCCCATGCCTTTTTCGCTGCTGGTGAGGTGAAGGGTGGGAAATGCCGCCGGATGTTTGCGCGATTCGTCAGCAATCCGATTCGCCACACGCTCAAGCTCGCTTGCCTTAACCTTGTCTGTTTTTGTGAGCACAATGCGATAGCCAACGGCGGCCTCGTCGAGCATTTTCATCATCTCGCGGTCAACATCCTTAAGCCCGTGGCGGCTGTCGACCAGCACGAGATTGCGCGCGAGCACTTGCCGTCCGCGCAGGTACGTTTTGACGAGGTTTTTCCAGCGCTCGACCACTTTGACAGGAGCCTTGGCAAAGCCGTAACCCGGCATATCAACGAGGCGGAACAGCGGGGGGCCGCCGGGGTTATTGGGGTCTGCCATCCCCACTTCAAAGAAATTGAGTTCCTGCGTGCGCCCCGGCGTGACTGATGCACGCGCGATTTTCTTGCGGCCTGTGAGCGCGTTCAAAAGCGAGCTTTTGCCAACATTACTGCGCCCGCAAAAAGCGATCTCTGGCACTGTGGGTTCAGGCAGGAATTTCAATTGTGGCGCGGACAAGAGGAAATCCACACGCCCGGAAAACAGCTTGGAGGCTTTACGCTCGCGGCGCTGTTGCTCGCGCAGTTCGAGCTCCTCTGGCGTGGGATTGGGGGCGGTCATGGCTTGTGCGTTACGCCCCGCTTTTTTCCGCTTCTTCGCGCGCCTTTGCCTGTGCTTTTTCCGCTTTCTCTTTCTGCGCTGCCGCCTTCAATTGCGGGTGCTTGGAATACAGATAGCTTTGCTGAGCGACGGTGAGGATGTTCGAGGTTACCCAGTAAATGAGCAAGCCCGCTGCAAACGGTGCCATGACGAACATCAGCACCCACGGCATGAGATTGAAAATCTGCTGCTGCATCGGGTCCATCGTCGACGGGTTCAAGCGGAAGGTCAGCCACATGGTGAAACCAAGGAGCAGCGCAAGGATACCAATCCCGAGGAACCCCGGCACATCATAGGGCAGAAGGCCAAACAGATTGAGGATCTTTGCAGGATCGGGCGCAGAAAGATCGTTGATATAAAGGAACGGCTCGTGCCGCATCTCAATCGCGAGATAAAGCACCTTATACAAGGCAAAGAAGATCGGGATCTGAATAAGGATCGGCAGACAGCCGGAGAGCGGATTGACCTTCTCTTCCTTGTACAGCTCCATGATCTTTTGCTGCTGCGTCTGTTTATCGTCCTTGTAGCGTTCCTGAATCGCTTTCATCTTGGGCTGCACTGCCTTCATCGAGGCCATGCTCGCAAAGCCCTTTTGCGCGACCGGGAACATGGCCGCGCGGATAATGCAGGTGAGAAGGATGATCGCGACGCCGAAATTGCCGACGAGGCCGTTGAGAGTGCGAAGGAGCCACAAGAAGGGTTTTTCAAACCATTCAAACCAGCCCCAGCTGATCACCTTGCCGAAATAGGTGATCCCTGCCTCTTCGTAATTGTCGAGGACAACGCTTTCCTTGGCGCCTGCAAAAAGCTGTGTGCCTTGCGCCGAACTGCCTCCAGCGGGCACCGTTTCGGTGTCATAAATGAGATCAGCGCGGAACAGATTGTCGCCAAGTGAGCGCCAGCCTACGGTGTCAGTTGCGCCTTCGCCCGGAATGAGCGCACTTGCCCAATAGGTGTCAGTAAATCCAAGCCACGCAGCTTCGCCAGCCGGACTATCACGGCCCAGTTCAGCGAGTTCTTCGTATGAATTTGGATCATACAAGGAGCCGCCAAACACGCCCGTTGGACCAGCATGGGCGATGAATTGGTCAGGCGAAGCGGTGGTGCTGGTGCGCTTGATGAACGCGAATGGCTGAACAATCGCGGCTGCCTCGGATCCGTTTTCGATCACTTGTTCGGCGGCGATCATGTAATTGTCGTCGATCGACAGCTTGACCTTGTAGGTAACGCCAGCCTCATCCGTGTGCGAAAGCGTAACCGGCGTTTCAGGCGTCAGTGTTTCGCCATCGGCCTGCCAAACGGTTGAGCTCGGCAGGCGCTTGCCTCCGACGACAAAGCCAAACTCGGCAAAATGCTCCATCTCAGTGCCATCAGGCGCAAAAAGGCGAACAGGATCATCATCCTCGCCGACGGTCGCATCGTAATCTTTCAGCACAAGATCATCGAGGCGCGCGCCCACAAGATTGATCGAACCCGCAACGCGCGGCGCATCAATTTTGACGCGGGTTGCGGATGCAAGCGCGCCCTCTAGCGTGACAGGCCCGCTGGGCGCCTGCGTGTCGGTCACATCGGCACTTGCGCTGGTCGCTGTATCAGAAACAGCGTTCGCCACAGGCGATTCGATGTCCTCACTCGCCTCGGCCACGGGGTCTGGCGGGGTGGGGTAGAAAAACCGCATCCCAAAGTCCCAGCCCAGAATAAGCAGGCCCGAAAGCACCACGGCGAGCAGAAGATTGCGCTGATTGTCCAAGATGTACGCCCTACAAGATAATCATATGAACTGTGTTATATAGGCATGACACCCACTTTTCCAACTGCCTTAAGGCACCGGATCGTGGCCATGCCCTCCCCATGGGTGACAGCGCCCTATACGCTTTAGCCCCAACCATCCACCCTTGATCGCGCCGTATTTTCGGACCGCCTCAATCATATACTGGCTGCACGATGGGGAATAGCGGCAGGTGGGCGGCATAATGAGCGATGGACCAAGCTGCCATGCTCTGGCGAGGGCAATCAAAATATACTTCATTTCGCCTCGCGTTTGGAGCGGTGAGCGCGGGGCCTTCTTGGCCTTGGAGAATCGCCCTTGCCAGATTGCGCACGTTCCAAAGCCTTGCCAAGTTCCAGCGCCATTGTCGCAAAATCGCGCTCTACCCCGCCAGCTCTGCCGATCAACACATGGTCGTGATTGGGAAGCGCACCTTTGGGCAAAGCATCGCGCAAAAGCTCGCGAAAGCGCCGCTTCATCCGGTTGCGCACCACAGCGTTGCCGATCTTCTTGGTGACAGTGATGCCGTAACGCACGCCCTCGCCGCCATTGGGCCTCGTCAGCAGGACAAAGCCAGGCTTGGCATTGCGCAGCCCTTTATTCGCCGCCACGAAATCGCTGCGTTTTGTGAGAACCTTGAACATCGCAGGCTTCAATAACGCGTACGGGCCCCCAATGGGAGCCCGCTTTGAGCCTTCAAGGCTTCTCGCATTGTGATGGACGTCCGCGAAAGCCGACGCCCAAGCCTATCGCTTAGGCAGACAGGCTCTTGCGACCGCGACGACGACGCGCACGGATAACCTTGCGGCCACCTGGCGTTGCTTTGCGTGCGAAGAAACCGTGGCGACGAGCGCGCACGAGATTGGAAGGTTGGAAAGTCCGCTTCATTGTATCCTCAAGTGAGCCAGTGGGCTTCAAAAAATTGCTAATGGTCCTGCCGCTGCGCCTTTACCCAAGGCCCCACGCGTTCATGACCGATAACGACCCCTTTTCAACAAGCGGTCTGATCAGGGGCGCGCAGTTATGGAAAAGATGCGCCTGAGTCAAGAAACATCTGAGGCAAGAAACATCGTAATCTCGCGTGGCCATTGTGCGCTTATACCCTTCCTACAATGCTGTAAGGGCAAGCCCGCTCATATCGCCATATCCGATCCGGGGCTGCACTGCAGCGATGAAGGGCGCGTCCAATGCGGCATTATCAATCAGGCTCTGCGTTACAGCCAGATTGGCCTCAACACTTGCACAGATCACACATTCGGCAAGCATTTGCCGGGCTGCGAAACGTCCCTCAAGCAGATCAGGCGCTACCCAGCCGCGCATCTCGTCAGAAGTCAGCCATAACGCATCTGCGTGAGGCACTGAATTGGTCATCGCATAAAAACGCTGCGCCTGTTCTTGGGTAAAGCCCATGGCGACATAATAATCGAGATAGAGCCGGTGCGCAGGGTGACCGGGGGCAAAGTCGCTTGCTTCGCGTCCGTGATTGTCGAGCCATGCGTGAACCGCAAATGTCGCGCCATCGTCAATTGTACGGGTCGCGCCAGCCAAAAACAGTTCTACTGCACCAGAACGCACAGAGCCATCGCTAGGCACGTGGGTGGAAATGCCCCGGGCGCGGATCTTGCGTCCGACCTCAAGATTGGCGATGTCATTGCTGGTGCCCGGCGCCTCAATCATTTCAAGGGTTTGGATGCCGGGAAAATCGCGCATCATCGCATCGAAATCGCGCGGGGATTGCCAATTGGTCGGGCCTACCATGATGGCGACATTCTCGCTTGTCACCTGAAACGGGCCGTATTGCGCAAGCGCACGCCGCGGGCGATGTGATGGAACGGGCAGGGCATAACGCGCAGCATTGCGCGTCTCGGTCACTTCGCGGCCATCTATGATCGTGGTCACCACGGTTGGCAGATTTGCATTGTGAGAGGCGTTGGCATCCTCATCCACGCGCACCCAGCGCCCTGTCGCCGGGTCCCATTCCTCAACCCAGCTTTGCGTTTCGACCACCCGCGCGCTCGAATACCCTTGCGCGGCGAGAGAGGCCGGGAAGAGCGCCAGCAGGGCCAGAACAAACAGGGCTGCACAATTCAGGGCTGCAAAATTTTTCATCACGGCAAAAATATGCCGCAGCCCCTTCACGCTTTACGAAAGTTTATGCTTACAAACTCCTTTCGTAGCCGTGCGTAAGCGCTCGACAAGATGCTGTTTACCCTGCACAAGCTGTCAAAAGGGAACAGCCGGGTGCGAATGGCTAAGGGGGGTTGCGGCATGGTCGCACTCATTCGCACGGTTGCGTATCTGGGACTTGAGGCGCGCGGGGTCGAAGTACAGTGCCAGGTCGCGCCCGGTATGCCGCGTTTCTCTATTGTGGGATTGCCTGATAAAGCGGTGAGCGAAAGCCGCGAGCGGGTTCAGGCGGCGCTTTCCGCAATGGGATTGGCGCTTCCGCCCAAACGGATCACCATTAACTTATCGCCCGCAGACCTTCCCAAAGATGGCTCGCACTATGATTTGCCGATTGCTCTGGCACTGCTTGCGGCGATGGGTGTGACCGATGCCGAGCAATTAAACGACTGGATCGCGGTGGGGGAGCTATCCCTGGATGGCCGCGTGGTTCCCTCCCCCGGCGTGCTGATCGCAGCACTCTATGCCAGCGGTGAGGAAACCGGGCTTATCTGTCCCGCTGCGCAAGGCTCCGAGGCGCGCTGGGCAAGCGGGGTGCCAGTCCTCGCGCCGCGCGATTTGGGAAGTTTGCTTGATCACCTCAAAGGTGACGGCGTGCTCGCTGAGCCACCCAGAGGCGAAGTCGAAGAGCCGCCCGTGGCCACCAATTTAAGGCAGGTCAAAGGGCAGGAAACCGCCAAACGCGCACTGGAAATCGCAGCCGCAGGGGGGCACAATTTGCTTATGTCCGGGCCGCCCGGTTCGGGAAAATCCATGCTTGCCTCTTGCCTCCCCGGCATCTTGCCAGAATTAACGCCAACCGAAGCTTTGGAAGTTTCGATGGTGCAATCGGTCGCTGGCACTCTTGAAGGCGGGCGGATCAGCCGCACCCGCCCTTTTCGCGCGCCGCATCATTCCGCCAGCATGGCAGCACTTACCGGAGGGGGATTAAAAGTGCGCCCCGGCGAAATCAGTCTCGCGCATCTGGGCGTGCTTTTTCTCGACGAACTGCCCGAATTTCAACGCCCCGTGCTCGATTCGCTGCGCCAGCCGCTTGAGACGGGGCAGGTCGATGTTGCACGGGCCAATGCTCATGTGACTTTCCCCGCGCGCGTTCAATTGATCGCGGCGATGAATCCGTGCCGCTGCGGCTATGCTGGTGATCCGGCACAAAACTGCAACCGCTACCCACGCTGCATGGGCGATTATCAGGCGCGGCTATCAGGGCCACTGCTCGACCGGATCGATCTGCACGTCGATGTCGCAGCGGTTTCTGCAATGGACCTGACGCTTCCTCCCTCTGCGGAAGGCAGCGAAGAGGTCGCCGCGCGTGTGGCAACAGCGAGAGGCCATGCCAGCAAGCGCGGCGTGCGTTCGAACGCCGAGCTCGAAGGGGACAATCTCGAAACGCACGCTTCCCCCGATGAAGAAGGCCGCGCATTGCTGATGCGGGCCGCAGAAAAACTGCGATTGTCGGCGCGAAGCTACACCCGCGTTTTGCGGGTCGCGCGCACCGTCGCCGATCTGGCCGGCGCAAGTGAGGTCAGCCGCCCGCACATCGCAGAGGCGCTCAGTTACCGGCAGAAAGTTCGTGCACCGTAACATTTCCAAGCTAGAGGGCTCCTCATGCCCGTGTTCGATTCTTCTTGGCTAATCTACCTTGGCGCAGCGCTTTTGCTGGTCGCCTATGCCATTCGTGATGAGCTGAAACTGCGCATCCTCATCGTCATCTCGACCTTTGTTTACATCGCCTATTATTTCCTTCTGCCCGGCGGTCCTTTGTGGGATCCGATCATCACCAGCCTGCTGTTCGTGGCAATCAATTTCTGGGTGTTGGGACAGATCGCGATGGAGCGCACCACCTTGCGCCTTAGCGACGATGAAAAACGCTTATTTGAAGCCTTTGAAACCTTAAGCCCGGGGCAGTTCCGGCGCGTGGCCGCCATTGCGAAATGGCAACGCGCAGATGATCCTTCGGGCACTATTCTTACACAAGAGGATGAGCCGTCCGATGCGCTGTTCTATGTTTTTGAAGGGGTTATCTCGGTAGAAAAGCGCGGTCGGCAATTCCGCCTGCCCGAAGGCAACTTCGTCGGCGAGGTCGCCTTTGTCCTCAACCGCCGCACGACCGCGACCACGGTGGCCCCGCAATCAGTGCGCTATGTGGAATGGGACAGCGAGGCCCTACGCAAGCTTGGGCGCAAGCACGAAGCCTTGCGAATATCGCTGAACGCGCTTCTGACCCGCGATCTCGCCAAAAAGCTCAGCAGCAGCTACCAGCCCGAAGACGCGCTTCCCGCGACACCGCAAAGCATCGAGCTTTTGGAAGAAGCGCAGAGTTGACGGTTTTCGCCCGTTAACATTCGCCCGCAGGGTCTTAGTCTTCTTCGCGCACGATGTTACCCTCATCCACGCCGCGTTCTTTTAGCAACGCCGCAATATCATCCTCAAACTCAGGCGGGCCGCACATATAAAATGTGCTGTCGGGCTCCAGACCGATTTTGTCGAGGAAATCGCCGTCGATTTGTCCGTGGTGGAGGCCTTCAACCTTCTCTTCGGAGACAAGGAAAATAACCTCCAAGCCCTTCATCGAAGAAAGCTCATCGCGCAAAATGATGTCCTTTTCACACGAATTGGAGAAGACGAGGCGATAGCCGTCGAGCGTGCCCTTATCAGCCAGACGTGCCCGCAAGATGGCGATGAAAGGGGTGATCCCTGCGCCAGCGGCCAAAATTGTTCCCGGTCCGCGATCTTCAATCGCGCCCCACGGCTCCTCGATGATTACACCATCGCCCGCTTCCATTTGCCCGATCTGTTCGGTTACGCCATCGTGGTCGGGATAGGATTTGATGACGAATTGCAGTTTCTCGGCATCGGGAAGCGATGCCATTGTAAAGGGACGCTTTTCATCGCGCCATCCGTCTTTATCCAAGGCAAAGTCCGTGGCCTGACCGGGTGCGAAGGTGAAGCCGTCTGGCCGGTCAAAGGTCAATTCTTGCGTATTGTGGGTAACAGGGCGGATCGCTTTGAGGGTGAGGGAATGAGAGATGGGAACTTCCTTTATTTTGGCGTGGTCACTCCTGTCGAACAGCCAAAGAAAGCTTATCGTTCCGATTTGCTCTCTACCCCACGACTACTGACCGCCAGAATGCTCGCGCAAAACCTCAAGGAAATCTGGCCCCCACGTATCGAGCTTTTTCTCCCCCACGCCCTGCAATTCGCCAATTTCGCGCAAGGTTTGGGGCTGAAACGCAGCCATCGCGCGAAGGACGCTGTCGTGGAAGATGATATAGGCGGGGATGCCGTGCTCTTTAGCGAGCTGAGCGCGTTTTGCCCTGAGAGCATCGAACAACGGATCGCCAACGGGATTAGGGATCGCACCTCCTGAACCGCCACCGGACCGGCGCCGCTTGGCTTTGGGCGGCTCTGCAATCGCAACCGCGCGTTCGCCTTTAAGAACGCCTCGCGCCTCCGGGCCAAGCGCAAGGCCGCCGTGCTCTGTCGTCACCAGCATTTCATGCGCGGTGCAGAACCGCATTACAGGTTTGAGAAGGGTCGCCTCGCTGCCGCTGACAATGCCGAACACGGAAAGCTTGTCGTGGCCGCGGCTGATGACACGCTCATCGTCGCGGCCCAAAAGCACACGTTCGATATGGCCCATGCCAAAGCTTTGCCCGGTGCGATAAACAGCAGAGAGCAGCTTTTGCGCTGTCTGCGTCACGTCAAGCACCTGCGGCGGCTCCAGGCAGCGGTCGCAATTGCCGCAATCCTGCGGAAGCTCATCGCCAAAGTGGGCGAGCAAAAGCTTGCGGCGGCACTGGGCGCTTTCGACAAGGTTTGCGAGTGCATTCAAACGCGCGCGTTCGGCGGGCAAGCGCTCTTCATTTACATCGGACAGCCATTGGCGCGCCTTAGCAAAATCGCTGGCGGCCCAGAACAGATGCGCCTCAGCCGGATCACCATCGCGCCCTGCGCGGCCGGTTTCCTGATAGTAGGCTTCGATTGATTTGGGCAAGCCAGCGTGCACGACAAAGCGCACATCAGGTTTGTCGATCCCCATGCCAAAGGCGATTGTTGCCACCATCACCATGTCTTCGGACGCTACGAAATGGCCTTGCGTTCGTGCTCGCACCTCGGGCGGCAATCCTGCGTGATAGGCGGCGACATTGCGGCCTGTGACAGAGGCGAGCTTGTCGGCCAGATCTTCTGCACCTTTGCGGCTTGATGTGTAAACAATGCCAGCGCCGGGGGTCTTGGCGATCACTTCGCTGATTTGCTTTGCGACATTTGCGCGCGGGCGGATGAGGTAGCGGATATTGGGTCGGTCGAAGCCCGCTTTAATTAGCCCCTCTGGCGCGATACCAAGCTGTTTGAGTATATCTTCGCGCGTTACCTCATCCGCTGTCGCTGTAAGCGCCAGTCGCGGCACACCGGGAAAACGGCCAAGCATTTCGCGCAAAGCCCGATAATCCGGGCGGAAATCGTGCCCCCATTCCGAAACACAATGCGCCTCATCAATTGCGAAAAGCGAGATGTGGGCATCCGAAAGAAGCGACTGAAACCCGCTGGTATTGGCGCGCTCTGGCGCGACATAGAGGAGGTCAAGTTCACCAGCGCGCAAGGCCGCGGCCGTTTGAGCATTGCCTTCATCCACCGAAGTCATTGAGGCGGCTCTTATCCCCACAGAGCGCGCGGCCCTGATCTGGTCGTGCATCAACGCGATAAGCGGCGAGATGACGATGGCCGTGCCTGTTCGTGTCAAAGCCGGAATCTGATAGCACAGCGATTTGCCAGCACCCGTCGGCATCAGAGCGAGCGTATGCTCCCCCGCCAAAACCCGTCTGATTACCGCTTCCTGCATCCCGCGAAAACCGGCGAAACCGAACGTGCGGCGCAAGGTGTCATACACCTCTTGCGGTATCGCGCTCGTCGCTTGGGGGCCGGCGCCAGAATTCACGGATGCATGAGCAGCGGACAAAAGGGAGGGCCTGATAGGGGATGGGACTATCCCTCAGCGCTACGGCAGGGCCGCGCATCCCGCCAGAGCGCACGCCCTAGTCGTCCTCAGTTTTTTAGTGTCAGCTGTTTCGCGCCGAACGGGCTTACTTGCCCACCGCTTTCTTCGCGGCATTAAGGTCAATCACGCTTCCCACCGAACCCGGTACCGCGATGGTGCCATCAGCGCGTTTGCCCACGTCAGCGCGCGCAACCAGATTAAGCTCGCTTCCATCAAGCACACGACCATCGTGGCTGACAATCGACACTGGCCCGATAGGCAAGCGGTCTGTCTCATCAACCAGCACCGGATCTTCGTTCACCGGCTCAACGCTGTATTTCTGACCCCACTGGCGCAGCGCAATCATGGCGGGCAGCAGATCAAAGCCTTTTTCAGTGAGCCTGTATTCAACCTTACGACGATCATCAGCGCACGGTTCGCGTTTTAAGATACCGTGCTCAACCAGCTTTGCGAGGCGATTGGACAAAATGTTGCGGGCAATGCCCAGCTCGCTCAAAAATTCCTCAAAATGGTGCAACCCATTGAAGCTCGCACGCAAAATCATGAACGACCAGCGTTCGCCCATCACTTCGAGCGCTTGCGGAAGGCCGCATTCGATCAGTTCGCGCAAAGGTTCTCTTATTTCGCCCATAAGTCAGTCCTCTTCCTGAAACCTAAATAACCGACTTTGACGAAATCGCAAAATGGATCGGAATTTTGGTGGATCAGCAGAGCGCCAAATAAATATAAGTTTTTTGTTGCAACTTAAATTGGGCTCGCATAGGTAGTGATTCGCAACTGGTTTCGATTCGAAACTGTGCAATGCAACATGATGACCAAATAGGCACCATCAAAAAGGAATACAAGATGTCCCTCTCTCTCCCTCGCGCCGAGCGTATTGCTGTTTTCGCATCGGCTCTTGCATACACCGCCCTCACCTTTGGCATCGCCACTGCTCCTGCGCCCGCAAGCGCCGATAGTGGCCCTTACTACACTGCACAATTGGCACAGCCTGCCGAAGACGACCGCCTCGTTGCAGGCGGCGTTGCATGGGCGTGCAAAGGCACAACCTGTGTCGCAAACAAGGGCTCTTCACGCCCTTCGCGCATTTGCCGCGGCCTTGCCCGCGATGTGGGTGAGATCAAGGGCTTTGTCGCAAACGGCGAAGAGCTTGCCGAAGACAAGCTTGCTCGCTGCAACGGCAACTGATCCGAGCGGTTTAGATCAGGATTTAACCCTCTCCATCAGCGGGCTGCTGCTTCAACCAGATGTTCCCAACTTCTGGCCCTCACGTTTGAAGCGTAGTCCGCACCCTCTCCTCGCCCATCTCTCCACATGGGCAACACTCCTCCCCCGGCAAGCGCCAGTCCCCAACGGCTGCTTGCCGGGGTTTTTTCGTCTTGAATGAGAGTGTTTTAAAGGAAGCCTGAGGCTTTCAGCTGAGAGCGAAGCGAGGCGGCATCGGTAAACAGATGCGCGTCCCAGCCTCGGCTTTTCGCGGCCTTGATATTATCGGGATTGTCGTCGGTGAAAAACAATTCGCCGCCCTCGCGTCCGCTGCGCTTCTCTGTGATTTCGTAAATGCGCGAGTGCGGCTTGGCGATTTTCTCTGTGCCAGAGACAACGATGTCTTCGAACAAATCGAAGATCGGTTGCGTAGGGCGAAACCCGGCCCACAATTCGTGCCCGAAATTGGTAAGGCAATAGAGCGGGACGCCCACTTCTTTTAGTTCGCGCACGATTTGGTGAGTGCCGTCAACCGGGCCAGTGATCGTTTCGTTGAAACGCTTGGCATAGGCTGTGATGTGTTTTGCATAGGCCGGAAACTGCGCGATGCGTTCAGCCACCATGTCGTTGAGATCACGCCCGCGATCGTGCTGGAAATGCCATTGTTCAGTGACGACATTTTCAAGAAACCAATCGAGTTCACGCTCATCTGCGATCAGCTTTTCAAACAGCGCGCGAAGCTGCCATCCGAACAACACTCGGCCCACATCAAAAACGACCGCTTTCTTCACTTGCGCGTGATCCTCAAACAGAAGCGGCCCGCTCTCCCCTATATGGAAGGCGGGCCGATCATTTCATTCAATCGCTCTGGCGCGAAGCAACTGCTCCACGCCAGGCGAGGCGCCAATTAGCCTTGGCGCGCCTTGAAACGACGGTTGGTTTTGTTGATCACATAGGTGCGGCCGCGGCGACGAATGACGCGGTTATCGCGGTGACGGTTTTTCAGCGACTTAAGGCTGTTACGGATCTTCATTGCTCAAGCTTTCAAATAAAAAGCGCGCCCAGGTGTGTCCGGCGCGCCGAAAAATCTGGGTGGCACATATGAAGCCTGTGCAGATTCGTCAACCGATTCCTTGCGCGGCGAAGGACGAATTAACCTCTTAAATCGGTCAATTTGCGCTCCCAGGCAAGCGCATGGCTGATGATCGTATCGAGATCGGCGTATTTCGGCTCCCACGGCAAAGTCTCACGGATAAGCGAAGGATCAGAAATCAGCGATGCCGGATCGCCTGCTCGCCGCCCCTCAAAACGCCGATCAATCGGGTTGTTTGTGACCCGATCAACCGCATCCAGCACTTCGAGAACCGAGAATCCCCGCCCGTACCCGCAATTCATAATAAGCGAGCGCGTCGGCTCAGCCATAAGGGCTTCGAGAGCGTGAACGTGGGCAGAGGCCAGATCGCTCACATGGATATAATCGCGCACGCCCGTGCCATCAGGCGTATCGAAATCGGTTCCAAAGACACCGACATAATCACGCTTCCCCAGTGCAGCTTCAAGCGCGACCTTGATAAGATGGGTTGCGCCAGCGGTGGATTGTCCCGTGCGCGCCTGTGGATCGGCGCCCGCCACATTAAAGTACCGAAGCGCACAGAAATTCAGCGGATGCGCGCCCGCTACATCGCCAAGCATTTGTTCGGTCATCAGCTTTGACCAACCATAGGGGTTGATCGGGCGTTGGGGCGTATCTTCGCTAACCGCTGCAACATCGGGCACGCCATAAGTCGCAGCCGTGGATGAGAAGATGAAATGACCAATACCAGCCTTCACCGCTGCTTCGATCAGAACCCGGCTTTTCGCAGTGTTGTTGTGGTAATATTTGAGCGGGTTCGCGACGCTTTCAGGCACCACGACTGACCCTGCGAAATGCATAAT
Source organism: Erythrobacter sp. SCSIO 43205 (assembly GCF_019904235.1). NCBI lineage: Bacteria > Pseudomonadati > Pseudomonadota > Alphaproteobacteria > Sphingomonadales > Erythrobacteraceae > Erythrobacter > Erythrobacter sp. SCSIO 43205. The sequence continues at coordinate 28,652 of NZ_CP063202.1, forward strand.
CGCGCCCACATTCTCATCGGCAAAAATTCGCGCCAGAAGCTGCGCATCTTCGATATCGCCCTCGTAAAAGGGGACACCATCCGGCACCGCCCAGCGAAAGCCCGTGGTGAGGTTATCGATCACCACCACCGGCCAGCCCGCGTCCAAAAGCGCCAGCACGCCATGGCTGCCGATATAACCTGCGCCGCCAGTGACAAGGACGGCCTGTTTATTCCCGGCGGCTTTCGCTAAGGTAGGTTTTGATGTCATGGCGCGCTGGCTAGCACCAAGGCCCTAAAAAATCGTGCGCAAAATCGCACTTAAGTCGAGAAGGATATGAAGATGGTCGCCAACACTCTTTGGACAGCTAAGGCAGTGCCAGCGCTGGTCCTCGGCCTGTGCTTAAGCGCTTGCACCGGCACTGCTTATTCCGGCCCTGTCGAAGTCACCCGCTTTGTCGGTGAGCTAAGCGCGCCTGCCGCACAAAATGGCGAACGCGGCGAAATCGCGATCACCTTTCCGCGCGAGATGAAGAACGAGCGCGCGCGCAACGCCTTTTACAACGCCGTCGCCGCCGAGCTTTCCGCGCTTGGCTACACGGTGATTGCTCAGGACCAGATGGGTGTCCAAACCGCCCGCGTTGAAACCAGCCGCAACGAGCTTGCCCCCGCCTCTTCGCGCGGGCCGGTGAATGTAGGCGTTGGGGGTTCCACCGGCAGCTATGGCAGCGGGCTCGGCCTTGGCATTGGCATCAATCTTGGCGGGAATACTGCCAAGCCAAATGCACTCACAAAGTTGTCGGTTCGTATTTCCGACCGCCACGGCAATTCGCTATGGGAAGGACGCGCTCAACAGGCGGTTTCGATCAACTCCCCTTACGCAGAGATTGAAGCGAGTGCGGCCGCTCTCGCAAAGGCGCTTTTTAAAGACTTCCCCGGTGGCAATGGCGAGACGATCTCGATCAGCCCCAAAGACCTTCAGGAATAAGATTAGACATGACTCAAATCGCGATTGATGCCGCCTTTGACAGCGGCAATATCGAAGTGCTTTCAATCGACGGCGCGTCAGCGCGTCTTGCGATCCCCAAAGATAACAATTCCGAGTTTAAACAGTGGTTTCATTTCCGCGTCGCTGGCAAAGCGGGCGAGGAACTGACGCTCAAGATCACTCAACTTAATGACAGCGCCTATCCGGGCGGTTGGCCGGGATATGACGCTTGTGTTTCTGAAGACCGTGAATATTGGGCGCGCGCTTCCTCTTCTTTCGACAAGGACGAAGAGGGCGGCACGCTGACAATCACTTATACGCCCGCCTCAAACATTGCCTATTTCGCCTATTTTGCACCCTATTCGATGGAGCGGCACCACGACCTCGTCGCAGAAGCTGCTGCTTGTGAGGGTGTGGAGCTTACCCGCATTGGTGAGACATTGGACGGCCAGCCGCTCGATATGCTGCAAATGGGCGAAGGCGACAAACAGGTCTGGCTCTACGCGCGCCAGCATCCGGGCGAAACACAAGCGGAATGGTGGATGGAAGGGGCATTGGAGTGCCTCACCGACCCAGCCGATCCGGTTGCGCGCGGACTTTTGGCCAAGTGCCGGTTCCATATCGTGCCCAATTGCAACCCCGACGGATCGCGCCGAGGACATTTGCGCACCAATGCTGCTGGCACCAACCTCAACCGCGAATGGGCAGAGCCGAGCGCCGAGGCCTCTCCCGAAGTGCTCGCTATCCGCAACACAATGGACGAAACTGGCGTTGATTTCGCAATGGACGTTCACGGGGACGAAGCCATCCCGGCGGTATTTCTTGCAGGGTATGAAGGCATCCCTTCTTGGACCGACGAGTTTGGCGAAAAATTCTACCGCTACGAGCGTATCCTTGATCGTCGCACTCCCGATTTTCAGACCGAGCTTGGCTATCCCAAGACACCGGCAGGCCGCGCGAACCTCGCCATTTCAACCAATCAGGTGGCGGAGCGTTACGGTGCCTGCGCGATGACGCTGGAAATGCCTTACAAGGATCTTCGCGACTTTCCAGAACCCGAGCAAGGATGGTCACCCGAACGCTGCAAAATGCTCGCGCGCGAATGTCTCGCCGCCTTGCTTGAATGGCTTGACGACGAATAGCTGCGTCGCTGACATGATTTTACATCACTGAAACCCGCCATTCAGGCGCGAATTGTGATAAAAGCCTCTCTTACCGGGACCGTTTGAGGGGAAAATTCATGTCACGACCAACCAATCGTCGCCGCTTTATCGCAGGCGCAGGGATGCTTGGGATTGCCAGTCTGATGCCAGCCGCCGCCCATGCGCAAGGGCTCGGCGGGCTTTTGGGAGGGCGAGGGCGTTCAGGGCTCAACCTCTCCTCGATCCTTGGCAATGCGACCGACAATGCCCTCGACAAGCTGGCAGTGCCGGGCGCGTTTTATGGCGATGAAGACATACGCATCGGCCTGCCCATAATCGGCAAGCTTGGTGGCGGATTGGGCGGCTTGCTGGGCGGTGGTTCAAGCGATGGCGGGGACGACCTGTTGGGCTCGGTTCTCGGCGGCGCAGGCAGGCTTGGCGTGCTTGACGGGATCACGCGGCGGATCAACGATGCAGCCGGCGTTGCTGCGGGCGAGGCCAAGCCGATCTTCCGCGAAGCGATCGACGATCTTTCCTTCTCTGACGCGCCCGGCATTATCCGCGAAAGCGATGGCGGCACGCAGTATTTGCGCGCTTCGGCCAATGATCGTCTGCACGCCCGCCTGAACCCGCTGGTCGACAGCGCCTTGGAGAGCGCCGGAATTTACAAAACCTTTGATGGTCTGGCTGAAAAGCACTCCTTTATCCAGCAAGCAGGGCTTAACCGCGAAAAAATCAATCGCTCCGTCACCGATCAGGGGCTCGACGGGATTTTCAGCTATATCGGCGCAGAAGAGCGCGCCTTTCGCAAGAATCCGCTGGGCGGCTTGCTGGGAAGCTGACGTCAGGACGTGCCGCGCACTCCATCAAGGATGATATCGTCGACCTCAACGCTTCCATGAAGCACTGAGACATCGCCAGTCGTCTCAAGGATAGCGGCGCGCACCTCTGATAATTGCAGCACGTTGGCCTCGCGCAGTTTTGCGATGATGTCCTCGCGACGCACATTGTTTGCTTTCAGCGCTGCGTCATCGAATTCACCGTCGCGCATGATCAGGCAGGGTTGGTTGCCGATGGTGTCAGCGACCGAATCCGAGCGACGGCGAAGCGTGGAGGTCGCCGCCTGCGCAAGCACAAGCCCCACCATGGCAGCGAGCGGTTGGATGACATCGCTCCACGCTGTCACTTGGGCGGCCCCGGCAAGAAGCGAACCGAATGCAACCGTCGTCACAAAGTCGAAATTGGTCATTTTGGACAACGTGCGAAGGCCGTTCAGGCGGATGAGCAAGTTCATCCATCCCAGCGCAATGACAGCAATAATGATGCCGCGCGCGACGGCTTCGGCTGTGGGGTTTTCAAAAATCATTGGCACCTTCCCTCATTCCTGTCTCACCTACAAATGAAGCGGGAGATTGTGCCAAAATAATTATTCAAGATGCGCTGGACCAAATGCGTGGGGAAGAAGCTGCGACAATGTCACTTCGCGCACCTGTTCATCACCAACGCAATAGATCACCGGGTCCGTGCCGCCCACCCCTGCGATCTCGTTTAAGACCTGACGACAGCGCCCGCATGGTGTAACAGGTGCGCCGTCGCCCTTGCCTGCTGGCCCGACGACCGCGACCGCTTGAAGCCCGCCCCTGCGTCCTTCGCCAAAAGCGCGCGCAACCGCGACGTGTTCAGCGCAGACAGTGAGGCCATAGCTAGCGTTCTCGACATTGGTCCCGGTGATGATCGCGCCATCATCGAACAAAAGCGCAGCCCCCACCTGATAATCGGAATAGGGCGCGTAAGCTTTGGTTGCGGCTTCCCTCGCCGCTGCAATCAGCTGATCTTTCGTCTCACTCATTCCTTAGCCCTTTATCGCTGCACCACGACCCACTCAATCGGCGTCTCGGAAGCCTCGCTGACATAGTGTCCATTGGCGCTCCACAACAGCCAGGGCCGTCCGGCATAGTCGGGCCGTGCCCGGTCGCGTTCAAGCCACAAGTCGCGTTCAATCATTCGCGCGACATTATGACGCAGCTCAAAATCGCGCGAGAGGCGCAGGATAACGGGCTTGCCTGCGTGCATTTCGATCTGATTGATGAGGGTCATCAATTCCGCCTCCACTGCCGCATCGCTAACCGCAGGGACACAGGCGGACCCCAATTGGCGAAGCTCAAGCGCCGGTGATAAAAGCTGCGCATCGCGCGGCACCATGCGGGTAAAACGGGCCGATTGCGCATCCGCTTTAAGGCACGGATCAAACGGCATGGAGATGCCGGTCTGGAGCGCAGAACTGCGCGCGCGGCTCAACCTTGCAGCAAAGCCCGGATCAGGCGCACCGCCAGCCCCGCCAAGCTTCAGATAAACAAATCCAGCGCCCGTCGCCGCTAAAGTTTCAAACCGTGTGCCTGACGTACCGTTTGCGATAACTGCGCCTTGTTCGGGATAAAGCGCCGTGTCAGGGCGCCACGAACGCATATCCCACCAAAACCACGCGGCAAACGCGATAGCGACAAGCACGAGCAATGCGGCGGCTCGAAAGACCCAGATGCCAAGCCCGCGCTTTTTCTTGCGATTTTTAGAAGCCCGCCGTGCCACGCCCGATCGCCTCAGCCTTTGATATGAAGCACGCAGATCAGCGTGAAAAGCCGGCGCGCGGTCGCAAAATCGGTTTCAACTTTGCCTTCGAGCCGTTCGACCAAAAGCTCCGCCGCGTTATTGTGGATGCCGCGTCGGGCCATATCAATCGTCTCGATCTCTGCCGGGGTCGCCTTGCGAATCGCCTGATAATAGCTGTCGCAAATCGCAAAATATTCACGGATGAGACGACGAAAACGCGCCAGACCGATCAGCAGAGTTTCAAGGGTATTCTCTTCCTTATCGGCAATTTCCATCGCCAACCGCCCATCTTGTACCGAAAGCTTCAAACGGTACGGCCCCTTTGCCCCGCGCGCCGCGCTTCGCACCGGCTTGAACGTGTTTTCCTCGATCAGATCATAGATCGCAACGCGGCGTTCCTGCTCGACATCAGCATTGCGCCACAGGATCGTCTCTTCATCAAGAGAGATGTGGGCAATGCGATGGGAGCCTTGCGCGCCGCTCGCGGAATCGGATTGGACACCAGTCATTCTGAGTGCTGCCTTCGCAGAGACAGGGGGGCAACTTCAAGCACTACTATGCCCAATCCCCGCTATCCACAGCCAAGGGACGCAAATTTGTCGCACCTCCCGCTTGCCTCCATCCCGGTCAGCGAGCATTGAGAACGGCTATGGCCGAACCCACTGCTCTCTCCCTTGTTGACAATGATCCCGATACCGGGCGCAAACTTCCCTCGAATCTTGAGGCTGAAGCCGCGTTCCTTGGCGCGGTCCTGATCGACAACAGGGTGATCGAGGAATTGCAAACCCCGATCAGGCCCGAACATTTCTTCGAACCGCTGCACGAGCGGATTTATGAGCGTATTCTGGCGTTGATCGAACGCAATGCGACCGCATCGCCTGTGACTTTGCGCCCCCATTTCGAAGCCGATGAGGCGCTAAAAGAGCTTGGCGGTCCAAAATATCTGGCACAGTTGACCGCAAACGGGGCAGGGCTTCTCGCCCCGCGCGAACTGGCGCAGCAGATTTACGATCTGGCGCTCCTTCGCGAGCTTGTAAGCGTTGGCCGCGGCCTTGTCGAAGGGGCGCTGGACACTTCCGAGGACACAAGCCCGGTTGACCGCATCGCTCAGGCCGAGGCGGATCTTTACCGCGTGGCAGAGGGCGCAGCGACCGGCAAGGAAGCGTCCAGCTTCCGCGAGGCGGCGCTGGAAGCGATCAAAATGGTCGAGGCCGCGATGAATTCGGGCGGCGGTTTGTCGGGTAAGACATCAGGGCTTGCAACGCTCGACCAGAAAACATCGGGCCTGCACAATTCCGACCTTATCATTCTTGCCGGTCGTCCGGGCATGGGCAAAACCTCGCTTGCCACCAACATCGCGTTCAACTGCGCTGAGGAATATCTCAAATGGCAAAGCGAAGGGGGCGAACATTGTTATGGCGCGCCCACCGCCTTTTTCAGCCTTGAGATGAGCGCCGACCAGCTTGCGACGCGGATTTTGGCCGAGCAATCGGAAGTTTCATCCGAGGCGCTTCGTTCGGGTACACTTACCCGCGACGACTTTCAGCGCCTAAGCTTTGCAAGCCAGCGCCTTGCAGAATTGCCACTTTATATCGACGATACACCGGGGCTCACCATTGGCGCGCTTCGCACACGGGCGCGGCGGATGAAGCGGCGGCATGATATTGGCCTCATCATCATTGATTATCTGCAACTCTTGCAGGGGTCGGGCAGAGCCAATGACAACCGCGTCAATGAAATTTCCGAAATCAGTCGGGGTCTGAAAACGCTGGCCAAGGAATTGAGCGTGCCTGTCATCGCGCTTTCGCAGCTCAGCCGTGCAGTGGAGCAGCGCGAAGATAAAAAGCCGATGCTTTCCGACCTTCGCGAATCCGGATCGATTGAGCAGGACGCGGATATGGTCTGGTTCATTTATCGCGGGGATTATTATAAAGAGGCCGAGCGCCCCGAAATGCCCAATCCCGACGGGTCAAGCAGCATCGAAGTGCAAGAAAAATACGCGCAGTGGGAAGCGGAATATCTTGAGATCAAGAACAAAGCCCGCCTGATCGTTGCCAAGCAGCGTCACGGTTCAACCGGCGATGTGCAGCTCCACTTCCAAAGCGAGATTACCAAGTTCACCTCGCCTGTTACGCGCGATTATTCGAGCTGGGGGATGGACAGCTAAGGCTGAAAGACCAAGGCGGCGGTCAAGCCGGAATTTCTTGACTCTTCGGAGCCGAAACCCTAGCTGCGAGGCTCTTTCCAAAGAATTCAGAATCCAAGAGGCCCACCCGATGGCACGTGTTACCGTTGAAGATTGCGTCGATAAGGTTCCAAACCGTTTCGACCTCGTCCTGCTTGCCGCACAGCGCGCGCGCGAAATTTCAGGCGGTAGCGAGCTCACTCTTGAGCGCGACCGCGATAAGAACCCGGTTGTGGCGCTTCGTGAAATCGCTGAACAAACGATCAAGCCGAAAGAGCTTAAAGAAGCTCTTGTGACCAGCCTGCAGAAGATTCTTCCCGATGACGAAGATGATGCGGACGAAATCGGTTCACTCAGCCAATCGGCAGAAGCGCTTCGCATCACTGCATCAGCGCCAACCCGCTCGACCTCGATCGGGGCTGATTACGACGGGTAAGCCACTGAGCTCGAACCGGGCTTTAGTTGAAAATACCGAAGGGCCGCCGTTTCTGGCGGCCTTTTGTTTGCCCCATTTCGTGACACGACACCCGCCTTTCTTGCTAAACTTATGCATTCTCTTACCTTTGGCATTAGGGTGAGCAGAGAGATGGGCAATGGCTTCGATAGCGGTTTACAGTGTCAAAGGCGGGGTCGGTAAAACCACCTTTTCAGTCAACCTTGCCTGGTGCGCGGCCACCATCTCGCGGCGTCAAACCCTGCTGTGGGATCTTGATGCGTCCAATGGTTCAGGCTTTCTTCTCAATGTCGATGCCAAGGCAAAGCGCAGCGCACAAAGCGTTTTTGATCTGGACAATGCTCCGACGAAACTGATCCGCAAGACCGGCTATCCCAACCTGCACCTGCTTCCTGCCGATGAGAGCATTCGCACACTCGACCGCCAATTTCATCAGATTGGCAAGAAAAAGCGGCTTGCAAAAATCGTTGATGGCCTTGCCAAGGAGTATGACCGGGTGATTTTCGATTGCCCGCCCGTCTTGAACGAGGTGAGCGCACAAGTGATGCGCGCCGCCGATCTTGTGATTGTCCCCCTGCCCCCCTCTCCCCTGTCACAGCGAGCGCTGGAGCAGGTGGTTGCTGAGGTCAAAGGCGCAGGCAAAAAACATCCGCCGATCCTGCCGGTTCTTTCGATGATGGATATGCGCCGCACCCTTCACAAGGAAACGCGCGAAGCTTTCCCAAAATGGCCGATGGTGCCGCTGGCAAGCGCGATTGAGCAATGCGCCACGCTGCAAAAACCGGTCGGCGAATTCGCACCCAAATCGCCAGCCGCGCGCGCTTTTGCGCAGCTTTGGACCGCGATTGAACGCAAAATCGCCAAAGGCTGAGCCGCTGCGCAAGCTGCCCTTTGGCATTTGCCGTCCAATGGCTATAGTGCAGTGCAGCACGGATGGGGGCAGCTTCAAATGAGCGATATCGCCGAAGGGATAGGCACAGTTGTCGAAGGCGGAGTAGCTGGCCGCGCGGTTGAGCCTGAGCGCAGTAGCGATGGCGCCCACAAGCCGCATGGCCCTGACACGTGCCTCAATTGCGGCGCCCACGCACCGGACACATTCTGCCCCAATTGCGGTCAGAAAACCCATGTGCACCGTTCCCTTGCTGCGATTGGCCATGATTTGATGCACGGTGTGTTGCACCTTGATGGCAAGCTGTGGCGCACCCTGCCGCTACTGACCTTCAAGCCGGGCAAGCTCACGCGCCGATATATCGATGGCGAACGCGCCAAATTCGTGAGCCCCATGGCGATGTTTTTGTTCAGCATCTTTGCCATGTTCGCAGTGTTTCAGATGGTTGGGCTCACCACTCCCACTGACGTCAACGTGCCTGACCCTGCGCAGATCGTGCGCGAACAGGGTGAGGCTGAGGCTACGCGACTGCGTGAGCGGATCGCTGAGCTTCCGGAAAACAGCCAGGAACGAGAAAGGCTCACTGAAGAACTCACCACAATCGAAGGCTATCTCGAACGAGAAGCAGCCGGCGAATTAACCACGCAGGAAATCGTTGAGGATATACAGGCAGAAGCCGCACAAGACGGTTCAGCTGCGTCTGCAGATCTGCTCGACAATCTGAACGAGGCCTTGTTCACAGACAACGCCAATGTCGATGTAAACCTCACCGGAAATGAGACAATCGACAAAGGGCTTTTGAAAAAGTGGCGCGAAAATCCGGGGCTCATGCTCTATAAATTACAGGCGAACGGCTACAAATTCAGCTGGCTACTGATCCCGATTTCGCTACCGTTCGTGTGGCTTATCTTTGCATGGAAACGGCGTTTCAAAGCCTATGATCACGCGATTTTCGTGACCTATTCGCTTTCTTTCATGTCGCTTTTGTTCATCGCCGCATCGGTGATAGGAACGCTAGGCGTTGGCGCGGAAATTGTCGCTCTTGCGCTACTGATCATTCCACCCATTCATATCTACAAGCAGCTGCGCGGCGCCTATGACCTCTCGCGCTTTTCTGCCTTCTGGCGGCTGATGGTGCTGAGCATCTTCATCTGGATCATTATGATCCTGTTCCTTCAGGCGCTCCTGCTTTTGGGCGGGTTTTAGACGCGAAAAGGGCGCTTGCGACCAAGTCGAAGCGCCCTTTTTCATTTCAGCAATCGGTACAGCTTACGCGCCCTGCGGTGCCTCACCGCCTGAACCGCCAAAGCGTTTACCAGCCTTCGGCACGGTTGAGCCTGCAACAGGCTTAACCACCTTTGGCCCCTTTGGCTCATCGGGACGGTCAATCTTGCCATTTTCCATAAGCTGATTGATTTCCTCGCCCGTCAGCGTCTCATATTCAAGAAGCGCCTGAGCCAGCGTGTGAAGCTTGTCCTCCTGAGATTTCAGAATTTCTTCAGCGCGCTTAAGCCCGCCTTCGACAAGAGCCTTGATCTCGGCATCGATGAGCTTGTTGGTTTCTGCCCCGCCCATCGTACGAGCGGTCTGGCCCATGCCAAGATAGCCTTCCTGGCTTTGCTCATATTGCAGTGGGCCAAGCTTCTCGCTCATGCCCCATTTGGTGACCATATTGCGGGCAAGGTCGGTTGCGTACTGGATGTCACCAGAGGCGCCAGAGGATACTTTGTCATGGCCAAAGATGATGTCTTCAGCAACGCGGCCACCCATCGCAACCGCGAGGTTCGCGTGCATTTTATCGCGGTGATAAGAATAGCTGTCGCGCTCTGGCAGGCGCATGACCATGCCAAGCGCACGGCCGCGCGGAATGATTGTCGCCTTGTGGATGGGGTCTGATGCCGGCTCATTCAGCGAAACAAGCGCGTGGCCTGCCTCGTGGTAAGCGGTCATCTTTTTCTCGTCCTCGGTCATCACCATGGAGCGGCGTTCTGCGCCCATCATGACCTTATCTTTGGCGTCCTCAAATTCCTGCATCGCAACGAGGCGCTTGTTCCGGCGAGCCGCCAAAAGAGCCGCTTCGTTGACAAGGTTTGCCAAGTCCGCGCCCGAAAAACCGGGCGTGCCGCGCGCAATCGTGCGCGGGTTTACATCAGGTGCCAGTGGCACCTTCTTCATGTGCACGCCAAGAATTTTCTCGCGTCCGTCAATATCAGGGATCGGCACCACAACCTGACGGTCAAAGCGGCCCGGACGCAGCAGCGCAGGGTCAAGCACATCGGGACGGTTGGTCGCCGCAACGATGATGATGCCTTCGTTGGCCTCAAAACCGTCCATCTCAACCAAAAGCTGGTTCAGCGTTTGCTCGCGCTCATCGTTGGAGTTGCCAAGACCGTGTCCACGCGAGCGGCCCACAGCGTCGATTTCGTCGATAAAGACGATACACGGCGCGCTTTTCTTGGCTTGCTCAAACATATCGCGCACACGGCTTGCGCCAACGCCCACGAACATTTCGACAAAGTCAGAACCGGAGATAGTGAAGAATGGCACGCCTGCTTCGCCTGCAATCGCGCGGGCGAGGAGCGTTTTACCCGTACCCGGTGAACCCACCAGCAGAGCGCCTTTCGGGATCTGCCCGCCGAGTTTGGAAAAGCGCGTCGGATCTTTCAGAAACTCGACCACTTCTTCCAATTCTTCGCGCGCTTCGTCGATACCGGCGACATCGTCGAAGGTGACTTTGCCCGAACGCTCGGTCAGCATTTTGGCTTTCGATTTGCCAAAACCCATTGCGCCCCCGCCGCCGCCTTTTTGCATTTGGCGAAGAGCGAAGAAGGCGATGCCAAGGATCAGGATGAACGGCAGCGCTTGCACGAGGATTAGTAGCAGAAGGCTCTGCTGCTCACGCGCCATACCGGTGAATTGAACGTCATTCTCTTCAAGCAGAGCGGTGATGCGCGTATCGCTTGTCACGGGAACAGTGCTGAAGCTCTCGCCGCTTTTAAGCGTGCCCGTGATCACATCATCGCCAATCTGCACGTCTTTCACCGCACCAGCGGCCACTTGATCACGAAAATCGGAATAAGGGATGGCATTGCCCGAAGGCTGACCGCCGCCACTGAACATGGAGACGACAAGCAGGAGCGCCATAAAAATACCGCCCCAGATCATCAGCTGTTTGACCCAAGGGTTCTGGCCTTCTGGTGGCTGCTCGTTTGGATCGTTCTGGTCGTTCATTCGCTTCGATTCCTTGTTTGAACCCTCAATGTAGGACTGGCGCGGTGAATCGCAAGATAATGCGCATCTGTGCCTGGCCCGCGATTTTGCGGTCACTCACATCAAAAATTACGATCAATTCGCGCCATAGGCTGCAAGGAAGACACTAACCGCGCCTTTAATACGCTCCTGATTTTCTGCCTCAGGCGAAGCCGCACCAAACCGGCGTTCGAGATCACCCATGCCTTTGGCCATTGAAGCGAATTGTTCGGCCGCAAGGTCAGGGTCGGGAATCAACAGCTCTCCCTTTTCGCTGGCATGGGCCAGCCACGCGCTAAACGCTGCTTTCATCCGCCATGGTCCGGCTTCGAGGAAGGCGTGCCCCAGCCCCGGCTCCTTCTCTGTTTCGGCCGCTATCCTGCGTTCGAACTGAATCATTTCCGGGCGCGAGAGGAAGGCAAACATTGCCTGTGCGATAACGGTGAGGCGCTCTTCAATGGTGCCGCTGGGCAGTTCATCAAGCGAGAAATGCCCGCGCATCTTTTCGCATTCACGCTCAACCGAAGCGGAGAAAAGTCCGCGTTTATCGCCAAAGTGATTGTAGATCGTGACCTTGGAGACGCCGGCATCGGCTGCGACTTGCTCGATTGAGGTCGCGGCGAACCCATCGCGCATAAACCGATCAGAAGCCGCTGCAATGATTGCCTGCCGTTTGGCCTCGTCCAGAGGGCGCCCGGCTTTGCGCTTCTCAGCGGAAGGGTTTGGGTTCGATGAGATCGGAATATTCAATTTTGAGGAACCCGCCCGGTATTGCTGAGTTGACAAAATGAACGATGCCGTTCATTTATCCGCTTAAGTAAACGGCATCGTTCATTAATAGCGATTCTGTTGGTTTGCGCAAGCCCTCCTCCAGGGATGGGTTTACTGAACAAGGTGGTGGTTCAAGGATGCTGTGGATTGCGATCCGAATGCTCACAGGCGATGCGCAAAAGTTCTATGGGCTTTTGTTCGGCATCGCCTTTTCGACCCTGTTGATCACGCAGCAGCTGACCATTTTCGTGAACCTGATCGAACGCGGGGCGAGCGGCGTGTACAATGCGCCTGAGGCGGAAATCTGGGTCATGGACCCGGTCAGCCGCACGACAGACGTCAGCTACGCCATGCCGTCGACCGCATTAGACGAAGTGCGCTCTGTCCCCGGTGTCGAATGGGCAGTACCGCACTTGCGCTCTGCCGCATCGGTCCGCACGAAAGAAGGCGATCTGGAGCAGGTGGCCATCATCGGTGTCGATGATGCGACCCTGATCGGCCTGCCCCAAAATCTGGTCGAAGGGTCAAAGCAAGCCCTCCAGCAGCCCGATACGGTCATCATCGACGATGGTGGCCTGTTCAATATGTTCGGCCCCGGCGCCGATGTCATGGGTGAACGGCTCGAACTCAATGATCAACGCGCCGTCATCCGGGGCGTTGCAGATTCCATCCCCGCCTTCACCAGCACTGCCGTCCTCTACACCAAATATTCGCGCGCTCTGAACTTCGTTCCGGGCACCCGCAATCGGCTTAGCTTCGTGCTCGTCGGGGTCAGCGATGGGCTAAGCGCGGATGAGGTTGCCGCGCGGATTGAGGAACAGACCGGCCTTAAAGCGGAAACGCGCGATGAATTTGCTCAGGCGGGTGTGAATTTCATTATCGAAAACACCGGCATTCCGACCAATTTTGGGATCACCGTTATCCTTGGCTTTGTTGTCGGCGTTGCGATTGTCGGCCTTACCTTCAGCCTCTTCATTCGCGACAACATCCGCCAGTTTGGCGCGCTTAAAGCGATTGGGGTCACCAATATGAAGATCGTACGAATGGTCGCAGTGCAGGCCGGAATGGTGGGGGCAATTGGTTATGCGCTGGGCGTGATGGGCACCGCGATCTTTCTTTGGAGCTTTAGCGGCAATCCGTTTTTCAAAGGCTTTTATATTCCATGGCAAATCCCACTGGTCAGCTTGGGAGCGGTGATTTTGATCCTTGCGATCACGGGATGGCTCGCGCTGCGCAGCGTGCTGTCCACCGAACCTGCATCGGTGTTTAGATGAGCGCGCCCGTCACCCCTGCCCCCGAATACACTTCGGCCGAAACCGCCATTCGCGCGCGCGGAATTGTGCGCGACTTTCAGGCGGGCCAATCCACCATACGCGTCCTTCACGGCATCGACACGGACATCCGCTCAGGTGAGATGACTTTCGTCGTGGGGGAAAGCGGATCGGGCAAGACCACGTTGATATCGATCATGTGCGGCATTCTTTGGCCAACGGACGGCGAAGTGAAGGTTTTCGGCACTGACATCTATAAGCTGTCAGATACTCAGCTTGTGAACTTCCGGCTTGAGAACATTGGCTTCATCTTCCAGCAGTACAACCTCATCCCCTCAATCGATGCCGCCGCCAATGCAGCCGTGCCGTTGATCGCCAAAGGTATGGGCATCGACGAAGCACGCGCGAAAGCGAAAGAGCTTCTCGAAAAGCTCAATATTGGCGATCAGGCGGAGAAGCTCCCCAACCAACTTTCCGGCGGCCAACAACAACGCGTGGCGATTGCGCGCGCATTGGTGCACGAGCCGCGCTTGGTGGTGTGTGATGAGCCGACCGCTGCGCTTGACGCAAGCTCTGGCCGCCGGGTCATGGATCTGCTGCGCGAAGTGGCGGTGGCCAAGGATCGCGCCTGCATCATCGTCACCCACGACAACCGCATTTTCGACCTCGCTGACCGTATCCTCGTTCTGGAAGATGGTGTCGTCACCCATGACGGCACTGAAATGCCCGAAGGTCACTAAACCCGCTTTTTCAACGCCCATTCTACCCAAGAGAACACCATGGCCCTTCTCCCCTCAAACGTCAGTTTCTCAAGGCAAGTCCTCCCGGTTCTCGCTCTTGTCGGCATCATCGGCGCGGTGCTTTATATCGCGTTCGGTCTGCCCGATCGCTCGATTGCGGAGCCTGCGAATGAACCGCCCAAGGCCACAGGCGAACTGGCGAACAGCGCGCGTGTGGCGGGTGCTGGCATTGTCGAACCGGCGAGCGAGATAATCGACATCGGCTCTGCGCTTTCAGGACTGGTGACCGATGTACGCGTTGTTCCGGGCGACAGGGTGGCAAAGGGCCAGCCGCTTTTCCTCGTCGATGCGCGCTCTGCCCGTGCACAATTGTCTGAGGCCAATGCCGCTATTCAGGAAGCGCGCGCAGCTATCGCAGAAGCGCGGACCGCTCAACAAACGGCCGCACAGCAGCTCGCGCTGTATAACAGCCTTTCCGATCCCGCAGCGGTCAGCCGTTCAGAGATCATCCGCGTCGAAGGTGAAGCTGAGGCCGCGAAGAGCCGCCTCGCGCTTGCCCGCGCCAGGCTCAATGCCGCTCAGGCCCGCGCCAGCAGCGTGCGCACAGAGATAGAGCGCCTGACCGTGCGCGCGCCGATCACCGGGGAAATCCTCGCGGTCAATGTGCGTCCGGGCGAATTTGTCGCGACGCAGGGGGCCGGAGGCGCTGAACCCTTCATCCAGATGGGCGAGACAAACCCGCTGCATATCCGCGTTGATATCGACGAAAACGAAGCGGCGCGTGTAAAACTTGGCGCACCTGCCATTGTCTCACCGCGCGGTGCGGCAGACATTCGGGTCGAGGCATCCTTTGTCCGGGTCGAGCCGCAAGTGGTTCCCAAACGCTCGCTCACCAATAGCGCAGCCGAACGCGTCGATGTGCGCGTGCTTCAGGTGATCTACGCCCTTCCGCAGGATAAAGGCGGCGATGCCTTCCGAGTGGGGCAACAGATCGACGCCTTCATCCCGGCTGCCAGTGCATCTGACGCCGGCGCTACCGAAGAGGGGGAGGAGTAAGCTGATGGCCACTCTTTCCACCCGTCTTGCTGCGATTGGCCTTGCGGCCTCGCTAACCGCTTGCGTTGCTGGCCCTCCTCCCGAGGTCGCGACGACCACCCCACAGTTGCCGGAAGTGTATACCTTGGCGGTCGATGCGCAGGATGCCGCTTCTGTTGATGCCCTATTACCGAGTGAGGATGCGGGGTTTGTGGCTCTCTCTACCACCGCGCTTGAAAAAGCACCAAGCTTGCTCGAAGCCATCGCCCGCATCGAAGCGGCGCGCGCTGGCGCGCGGCGCGCAGGCGCTGAGCGGCTTCCCAATATCGGGGCCGACGCCAGTGTTACGGAAAACCGTATCAACCCCAATCAGTTTGGCTCAAACAACCCGTTTGCACAGGCGATTGATACCACACAGGTTTCCTACGGCGCGAACATCACCGCGCGATGGGATGCGGATCTGTTTGGGCAATTAAAGGCTCAAGAACGCGCCGCCATTGCCCGGATTGACGCAGCCTCCGCTGCCGCTTCTGCGGTGCGTCTGGCGCTGCTCTCCGAAATTGCAGCAAGCGTAGTCGATTGGCGCGCACTTGATGCACGCACCACAGCGATTGAAAGCGATGTTGCTGCCGCCACGCGCCTCGCCGCGCTGGCCAAAACGCGCGAGGATGCAGGGATTGCGCCGGGTTTCGACCGCGTTCGTGCCCAAGCGCAGGCGAGCGCATCGCGGTCCCGCCTTGCCGCCCTAAAAAGCGAGCGAGCGCGTCTATTGGGCCGGTTGGTCACGCTAACCAGCATGAATGGAGCAGAGGTCGCAGCGGCCTTGTCCCTGCCAACGAATAGCCCTGACCTTGGCTCAGCCCCGGCAAGCCTTCCGTCCCAGCTTCTCGCAAACCGGCCCGATGTTCTGGCCGCCGCTGCTGAACTTGCGGCGAGCGATGCAGAGCTTGCGGCCACGGCCCGCGCGCGCTTTCCCCGCCTCACGCTCTCTGGCGTGATCGGGCTCCTTTCATTCAGCCCCGGCGACTTCTTTGATGAGGACTCGCTTGTTCGCACTCTTACTGCTGGTGTCGCCGCCCCTCTCCTCGACTTTGGCCGCATCGAAGCGGAAATCGACGGTGCTGCGGCCAGCAAGAAAGTCGCATTTCAGGCCTATCGCGGCGCAGTGTTTCAGGCGCTTGGCGATGCAGAAGCTGCCTATGGCCTTGTCGCCGCCGCCGATGAACAAGCAGCCCTCGCCACTCAAGAACGCGACGAACTGGAACGCGCGGCAAACCTTGCCGATGATCGCTACCGCGCTGGACTTGCGAGCTTTCTCGAAGTGCTTGAGGCGCGCCGCGCCGCCGACAGCAGCGGCGAACGCGCGGCGGTCGCTGTTGCTGCTGCGCAAAGGGCGCGGATCATTTTGTGGCAGGCGCTTGGTGGCGATGCCTCCACCGCCAGCAATGATCCCGCTTAAGGCTTGCGTTTAAGCAGTGCCGAACGTTCACACCGGCACACCACTTCATCGCGCTGATTGATCAGCTCATGGATGAAAGTGACAACGCCCGCTTCGGGACGCGATTTGCTGGCGCGCAGTTCCTTGACCTCACTTTCAGCCCGAAGGGTGTCGCCAATAAACACTGGCTTTGGCGTCACGACTTTATCGAACCCAAGATTGGCGACCAGCGTACCCAAGGTTGTATCGCCAACCGAAAGGCCGACAAGCAGCGAGAAAGTGAAGGTGGAATTCACGAGAATCTGACCAAAACCGCTTTCCTTGGCAGCTTCCACATCAAGATGCAGCGGTTGCGGATTGTGGGTCATGGTGGAGAACAGAAGATTGTCCGTCTCGGTCACGGTGCGACGGATTTCATGGCTCAACCGCTCGCCTACTTCCCATTCATCGAAAAACTTGCCCGCCATAAACTACCCTTCTGACAGCCAGTTTTTGACAACGGCCTCGCCATTGTCATCGCTTGACCGAACTTCGCCGGGAGTTCGGCTGAAACGCGGGGCGGGTGCGGGGTGCACTTTCCCTTCGTGTTCGACGTAGACGCCGCGCTCTTTCATGTGCGGGTGGCCAGGCGCATCATCAAGCGGCACCACCGGAGCATAGCACACGTCGGTTCCTTCGAGGATTTCATTCCACTCGGCTTGTGTCTTGGTTTTGAACAGCGCGGTCAATTTCTCTCCGTATTCGACCCAATTGGCAGGATTCATCTGCCCTTCGGCCACCTCAGTTGCGCCAGTTCGCTGGATAAGCTCAGCGTAAAACTGTGGTTCAATAGAGCCGAGCGAGATTTCCTTACCATCCGCACATTCATAGCACTGATAGAAATGCGCAGCCCCGCCGAGCATTCCGGTCCCACGTTCATTGGTGCGGATCATGCCGTGTTGTTGGCCAAAGAAGAAGCTCATCAGGCTGGTCACGCCATCGACAATTGCAGCATCAACGACCTGGCCCTTGCCTGACCGCTCACGCTCATAAAGCGCGGCCATAATGCCAAAGGCGCAATACAATGAACCACCGCCGAAATCACCGATCAGGTTTTGAGGGGGGATCGGCAGCTCGCCTTTCTTGCCGACGGCATCCAATGCGCCCGTGATCGCGATATAATTGATGTCGTGGCCGGCGGCCTTGGCAAGCGGGCCGTCCTGACCCCAGCCGGTCATACGCGCATAAACAAGTCGCGGGTTTGCTTCCATCAGCTCATCCGGGCCAAGGCCCAAACGCTCCATCACACCGGGACGAAGCCCTTCGATCAGGACATCGGCCTTGCTCGCTGCCTCGCGGCAGAATTGCAGGCCCTCTTCGCTTTTGAGGTCGACCATCACTCGGTGCCGCGCGCGTTCCACAACCGGGTTCATCGTGGCGCTGCCGGGACGGTCAATGCGCACGACCTCAGCACCAAGGTCCGCGAGCAGCATTCCCACGTGCGGGCCCGGGCCAATCCCGGCAAATTCCATAACTTTAAGGCCGGCAAGCGGCCCTTTTGCGCTAGTCATGTCTCTCTTTCATCCTCTCATAATCTGGTTGCGGGCCTGTGTGCCGATAAGCGGGAGCAAGAGCAAGCTTTCCACATTGCCGGACGCGGGCGAGCCCTTTATGGCAGAGCCCCAGTTAGGTTAGAAACGATACTCGCAAATATGGGACAAGAGCAGGCAAAAGCCGCAGGAAAGGCGCCTCGCAAGGTACTCGCCGTTGCCTCTGGTGGGGGGCATTGGGAGCAGTTGATGCTTCTGAGAGAAACGCTGGAAAGCCATGACGTGGTCTTTGCGACTACCGATCGCAAGATCGCTCAGCAGCGCGGCGTTGCTGATGCCGAGGTCCTGCCGGACTGCAACCAGAATACGCCATTCAGAGCCCTCTTGTGCGCCTTGGCTGCGGTCAGGATTCTCCTCAAACACCGCCCGCATATTGTCCTTTCAACAGGCGCTGCGCCGGGATATTTCTGCCTTTTGGCCGGAAGATTGGTGGGCGCAAAAACACTTTGGATCGACAGCGTCGCCAACGGTGAGGAGCTTTCCATGTGCGGAAAGCTTTCCAAACGCACAGCACACGCGTGCCTGACCCAGTGGGAGCATCTCGCTGACGGCAGCGCGGTGAAGTATCGCGGGGCGGTGCTGTGATTCTCGTAACCGTCGGGATGCAGCTGGGCTTTGACCGCTTGATCGAGGCGATGGACCGTTTGGCGCCCTCGCTTGGTCAAGAGGTGATCGCTCAGGTGGGACGAGGCGAATACACGCCGCAAAACATGGAAGCCCGCATAAGCATTGCGCCCGCTGAATTTGAGCAATTGGTTGCGCGTTGCCAATTAATCGTCGCTCACGCCGGGATCGGTACGGTCCTTACCGCTCAACGTTTTGACAAGCCGATTGTGCTCGTCCCACGGCAGTTTGAATATTCGGAGCATCGCAACGACCACCAGATCGCCACCGCGCGCCACCTGGAAGGGCGTCCCGGCGTGCTGATTGCAATGGAGGAAGGCGAGTTGGAAGCCAAGATTGCACAGGGCCTCGCGATAAATGTCGCCGATGCGCCTGTCTCTGCAACGGCGGCCCAGCTGCACCAGGCTATCGGCAGCTTCATCGAAACGGGCAAGCTTTAGTCTTTGCGGCCAATCCGGCCTTTAACAAACCGGCCTGTGACAATGCCAACGTAGTAGATCGCTGCCCCCAAAACGGCGAGGCTCGCTCCCATATCGCCGACCCAATTGAGTTTGAGAGGACCGCAATCGATAACCGACTACCCATTACGCAACCAAACCATGCTCGCTTTCGCAGCGTTTGCCTTGGTGCTGCTTGTGCGTTTCAGCGTGCCCTCAAGGGGAGCAAGAGGATGATTACGCGTATCATCTGGTTTGCCGCCTTGCTCGTGGTCGCTGGTGTGTGCATCGGCGTTCAGCTCGACCGACAATCGCGCAAAGACCCTGAGCTTGCGCAATATGTGCCTGAACCTTTTCGCTCGTCGGCTCAACGTGTGCTTACTGCAAGCGCAGTTAATGCCGGGAAGCCCGAAGCTGGCCTTGCCGAGGCGCGCAAGCTGGTAGAGCGCCGCCCTTTGCCCGCTGAACACCTGCGCCTGCTCACTCAGGCACAGGTTGCTGCGGATGATGCGGAAGCTGGGACAATCACAATCCAATATGCCGCACAGCGCGGGTGGCGCGATCCGTATGTGCAATTGGCCATGGTCCAGATTGCGTTGGAAGTGGGCGACGAAGCTCAATCTGCCCGCCGATACGCCGCTCTTTTTATGATTCGGGGCACGCAGGAAGAACTGCTCGAACAGCTTGGCGCACAGGTTCTTGCTGAACCGGGCGGTGAGGCGCGAGCGGTGCTTGCTGAAATCGTGAGCGGTGCAGACCGGTGGCACAGCATATTCCTCCAACGCGGCGCGCGAGTGATGCCACCCGATGCCTTCGTTGAGATTGTCACGCTGAGCGCGGGTGAAGGCGTGCGGTTTGATTGCCGCAGGCTTGAACAGGCTGCGCGCTCGCTGGCGTCAAGGGATGCGAGCGCAGGCGAGGCTCTCACAGCGCTTATCGCCAGACAGTGTTGAGGTGCCGCCAATACCTTCCTCATCCATTTGTGCCCGATCCCCCCTTGCCCAATCCGGCTGATTGCCGCATGGGCGCGGGGGTAATTGTGGTACGCTAAGTGGGATTTTCGAGCCATGTCCAAGGCCTCTCCTTTGTCTGATCAATTGGTCACCGTGTTCGGCGGTGGCGGCTATATCGGCAACTATGTTGTCCAAGCTCTGCTGGCGCGCGGTGCGCGTGTTCGCGTGGCGAGCCGCAAGCCGGAGAAAAGCTGGCCATTGAAGCCGCTGGCCAATCTGGGACAGCTGCAATTTGTCCGCTGCGATTTGATGAAGAACGAGCACATCACCGCCGCGCTCGCAGGGGCGGAGTATGTTGTGAACCTGGTGGGCGATTTTGACGGCGATCTCACAACCTTGATGGGCGAGGCGCCGGGACACATGGCGCGCACCGCCGCTGCGAATGGAGCCAAGGGTTTCGTCCATGTGAGCGCAATCGGCGCGGATGAAAACTCGGCGACCGAATATGGAAAAAGCAAGGCGCTGGGCGAACGCCTCGTACGCGAGGGATTTGCGGATGCGATCATCCTTCGACCCTCCATCGTGTTTGGCAAGGACGACAATTTCCTCAATCTCTTCGCCGGGATGATTGAGCTTCTGCCCGTTCTGCCAGTCTTCGGCCCGGATAAAGAACTCCAACTTGTATATGTCGATGACGTGGCTGAAGCTGTGGTGACCGCGCTCGAAGCGCCTGAAACCCACGGTGGCAAGATTTTCGAGCTTGGCGGTCCTGAAAAGCTCACCATGCTTGAAATCCACGAACGCATCGCTGAGGCACAAGGGCGAGAGCGGCGCTTCATTGCAGTGCCCGATGGCGCAAGCGCGCTGTTTGCCAGCCTGCCTCTGACCCCGATGAGCCGCGATCAGTGGACGCTTTTGAAAGAGGGCAATGTGGTCGCAGACGGCGCGAATACCCTTGCCGATCTTGGCATCGAAGCGCGCCCGCTTGGCCTTTTCCTCGACAAATGGATGTTGCGGTTCCGCAAGTTTGGCCGTTTCGGCCTTGCCAACGAACGCCAGAAAAAGCGCGCCTCGAACCTTTGAAAAGGCCCCTTGCCTGATCCCGTTTGAGACACTTGAGACACTGTTCAAGAGCGGAAAACTCTTCCCCCCGCCGACCGCATGAAAATGCAAGGCCAATCAGGGGGTTAGAGTGTATCATGCCATGCGCTTTACACCTGTCTCATGGCTGTAGGAAACCGGCCTGGAAGCCGCCGTTTAAAGATACGCTGAATACAGCTGCATAAGGTCATCGTAGCCTTCTTCTGCGGCTGCTTTGTCATAGGCCGGGCTATCAGGCACCATCCAGCCATGATCGCCGGCATAAACCTTCACATCGGCGGGGCGTCCTGCTTCCTTGGCTGAGGCGGCGAAAATGTCTTTATGCGTGGGCGCTTTTGCATCGTCGTCCTGCGCAACCGCGATGAGATAGGCCGCCTCGCTTGACCCGAGCACTTTATGCGGGCTCTTGTCATAGTCATCGCGCACCAGTCCCCCGCCGTGGAAGCTCGCCGCTGCTTTGATGCGTGAAGGCACTGCCGCTGCGCTCCACACAGTGAAGGGTCCACCCATGCAGTACCCTTGCGTGCCGATGCCTTGAGTTGTGTCGACCGCCTCTTGCGCGTCAAGCCACTCAACGGCCGCCACTGCATCACGCCCGATCGAATCCGCATCAAGCTTTTCGCGCCATGGCGACACTTTGGCAAAGCCTTCGCTACCGATAAAATCAGCAAAATCCTCAAACTGCTGACCGCTTACATCGCGATAATACGGGTTAAGCACGAGCACGGCATAACCCTCGCTCGCCAGACGGCTCGCCATGTTGATCTTGGCAGGGCGGATGGAGGCAATATCGGGCCAGAAAATGACCGCCGGATACTCACCTTCAGTGGGGTGGATAAAGACCGCGTCCATTGTGCCATCGGCTGTTTCGAAGGTGACGTTGCTCGTCGTCGTCGCAATGGTTTCCTCGCCGCCCTCTGCGGTCATCGCGCTCGGAGCGCAGGCCGAAAGCGCCGCAACACTGGCCAGCACGCCCAATTCGCGGCGGTTCACCTGTCCGCGCGCCCATTCCTTCAACTTGGCTTCATCACACATCGTACGTCATCCTTTTCTCAGCGCCCTGCTTGGCCCATGCGATAGGCGTTTAGCCCCCCCATGGACAAGCGCCATTTTCCAAGGCAGGATGCGTTGCAAGACGGGACTTAAAAGTCCTGCGGGGAGAGAAGAGAACATGAAAAAGCTGATTTGGGCAGCGCCTGTGCTGGCGCTGGGTGCCTTGGGTCTGGCCTCGTGCGAGGAGATGGCGGGCGGCGGTGAAGGCGGCATCACCTCTGCAATGCTGCTGGGGGCCGGCGATGATTATGCCAACTGGATTACGCATGGGCGCACCTATGATGAGCAGCGCTTCTCTCCATTAGATAACATCAATGCGGAAAACGTGGGCGAGCTTGGCCTTGCGTGGTACGCCGATATGGACACGGCGCGCGGGCAGGAAGCAACGCCGCTGGTCATCGACGGCAAAATGTACCTCACCACCGCATGGTCCAAGGTGAAAGCGTTCGACGCGACCACGGGCGAACCGCTTTGGGATTACGACCCGGAAGTACCCGGCGAAACTGGGGTCAAAGTATGCTGCGACGTGGTCAACCGGGGTCTGGCCGCATGGGGCAATGACTTGTTCCTTGGAACACTGGACGGGCGGCTGGTGTCGCTCGATCGCGATACGGGCAAGGTCAATTGGGAAGTCGTCACCGTCGATCAGGACATGGCTTATTCCATCACCGGCGCGCCGCGCATCATCGATGGCAAGGTCATCATCGGCAATGGCGGCGCAGAGTTCGGCGTTCGCGGCTATATCGCGGCATACGATGTCAAAGACGGCAGCGAGTTGTGGCGCTTCTATACCGTGCCAGACGGGACTGAAGGCGATGATGCACCAGAGTATCTGAAAGCCGCCGCAGAGACATGGAACATGGAAGCGCTTGCCGGTTCGGATGCCATCGGAGGCGGCGGAACCGTATGGGACTCCATGGCTTATGACCCCGAATTGAACCTCCTCTATTTCGGTGTCGGCAATGGCTCCCCGTGGAACCGCGCCTATCGTTCTCCGGGTGAGGATGGCACGGGCGAAGGCGACAATCTCTACCTTTCCAGCATAGTCGCGGTCCGTCCTGATACGGGCGAATATGTCTGGCACTATCAGACAACGCCGGGCGAAACGTGGGACTACACTGCGACCCAGCACATCATCCTTGCCGATATGGAAATCGACGGCAAAGAGCGGCAGGTCTTGATGCAGGCTCCCAAAAACGGGTTCTTCTACGTCATTGACCGGGCAACGGGT
This sequence comes from Erythrobacter sp. SCSIO 43205, assembly GCF_019904235.1. Classification (NCBI taxonomy): domain Bacteria; kingdom Pseudomonadati; phylum Pseudomonadota; class Alphaproteobacteria; order Sphingomonadales; family Erythrobacteraceae; genus Erythrobacter; species Erythrobacter sp. SCSIO 43205. The sequence continues at coordinate 52,387 of NZ_CP063202.1, forward strand.
GAGTTTATCTCTGCCGAAGAATACATTCCGCAAAACTGGGCCGAAGGGATTGATGAAAACGGCCGGCCCATTGAAAAGCTCGAAGCGCGCATCGACAAGACGGGCAAGCCCGCCATGGTAATGCCCGGACCGCTGGGCGGACATAATTGGCACCCGATGGCCTATCACCCGGGCGAAGGGCTCGTCTATATCCCGGCATTTGAAGCAGCGACCATTTACGCACCAGAAGAGAATTGGAAACCTGATCGCGCGCGTGGATTTAACGTCGGGATTGACCTTGGTGCAGGCGATCTGCCGCCTGATCTTGGTATTCGCAAAAGCTTGTATGGCACTGTCAAAGGCAAGCTGACGGCGTGGGATCCGGTGGCGCAGGAAGCGCGCTGGACTGTCGAATTTCCGGGGCCGTGGAATGGCGGTCTATTGGCGACTGGTGGCGGTCTGGTGTTCCAGGGCAATTCATCGAGTGAGTTTGCCGCGTACAAGGCGAGCAACGGCGAAAAGCTTTGGAGCTTTGCTGCGCAAACCGGCATCGTGGCGCCTCCCATCACCTACACCGTAGGCGGGGAGCAATATGTTGCGGTTCTGGCTGGCTGGGGCGGCGCTTATGCGATCACCGCCGATGGACATATGATCAACGATCAAGGACCAGTGCGTAATATCTCGCGCTTGCTGGTCTTCAAAATCGGCGGCGAAGCAGCGCTTCCCGATATGCCAGCGCTCGCTGACATTCCGCTTGATCCACCGCCAAGCCGGGCGAGCGCCGAAACGATCGCATTGGGTAAGGCAAAGTATGCGCGTTACTGTGCGGTCTGCCATGCGCCTGCTGCGGTTGGCTCTACCGAGCTTCCCGATTTGCGCCGCTCTGGCACGCTTGGCGATGCAGCGAGCTGGCAGGCGGTGGTGCATGACGGCATCCTCAAGGACAACGGCATGGTAAGCTTTGCCACATCCTTGTCCAAGGACGAGATCGAGGCGATCCGCGCCTATGTCATCCAGCGCGCCAATGAAGATAAGGCGCTTGAGGCGGCAAGCGCGAAGCAGGTGGCGGCGCGCTAAACTGTATTTTTGACAACACAGATGTTCAGCCACGTGTCACGAATAAAGGCGTAACTCCCCCGTCGGTCGCACAACCTCGGGGGAGTTTTCGCTTTTATGAAATTCAGCACAGCGCTCAGCATAGCCGCCTTTGCAGCCAGTTTCGCCCTGCCCACACCGGCAATGGCACAATCACTTTCCAGCGGTGATTACGAACAATGCTCAGTCTATGATCGCGATGGCGATTTTTCGGGTTATGACAGCGTTTGCCTTGAGCGAAAGCGCACACAAATTTCGCGACTTCGGGAACGACAAAGCCGGTATAATCCGCCGGTGCCAACCCGCAGCATCTATTGTCCGCAAATCGCCAATCTGGGCGCGGGATACCTCACGACGTGGTGGAGTAATGGGGGGCTGCCACCTTATGCGAGCGCTTATGACGCTCCGGTCAACGGGCGACCGTGTGTTCCCAATCAGGTGCGCATTTTGCGGGGCGTACCATAGGGCTAAAGCCACTTACCCCCTGAACACCACCGTCCGCTTGCCATTGAGCAGGACGCGCTCGCTTGCAAACAGGCGCACGGCTTCGGCCAGAACGCGCCGTTCAATATCGCGGCCCTTTCGCACCAGATCGCTGGGGCTGTCGGCGTGGGTTATGCGCTCGACGTCTTGATGGATGATCGGCCCTTCATCAAGGTCAGCGGTCACAAAGTGCGCGGTTGCGCCGATGATCTTCACCCCGCGCTCATGCGCTTGGTGATAGGGCCGCGCGCCTTTGAAGCCGGGGAGGAAGGAGTGGTGAATATTGATGCAGCGCCCTGCGAAGTGCGCGCTCTGCTCATCTGACAAAATCTGCATATAGCGCGCAAGCACAATCAGCTCAGCCTTGGTTTCCTCAGCGATTGCGCGAACCCGCGCTTCGGCCTCAGGCTTCGTCTCAGGGGTTACAGGCACGTGATGAAACGGAATATCGCCAATGTCGGTGCGAATGGCGACCTCGCGCGGGTGGTTGGAGATAATCGCAACCACTTCGATATTGAGCTCTCCCATGCGCAGGCGATAGAGCAGATCGACAAGGCAATGGTCGCCCTTGGAAACCATGATGATTACGCGGCGCGGCCGCTCGCTCGACACGATTTCCCAATCCATTGCATAGTCGCGCGCAATCTTTCCAAATTGAGCGCGAAGCTCATCGGCCCTCGTCCCAAGGGGATCAAATGCCACGCGCATGAAGAAACGATCGGATGTCTCATCACGAAACTGCTGCGCATCAAGAATGTTGCTTCCGCGCTCAAACAGGAAGGCGGTCACGCGCGCGGTGATGCCCGGCTGGTCAGCGCAGTCGAGCGTGAGGATCAGGGGGGCGCTCATATGGGCTTGCCTTACATTTTCATGCGCGCAGACTGACCGTCATCGACCTTGATAACCGCGCCGGTCACACACTCGCTTGCAGGGCTCACCAGATAAAGCAGCGTTGTGTCCATTTGCGCTGGCACGGGCACGCGTTTGCGCGCGAGCATCGGGCGTGGGTCGCCGATCCGCTCAAACATACCATCGGTCATTTCAGTCACGAACATACCGGGGCAGATCGCATTGACGTTGATGTTGGCATATGACCACTCAACGCTCAGCGTCTCTGTCATCCGGGCAAGCGCGGTTTTGGTCGTGGCGTAAAGAGCAGCGCCGCCCCCGTCATAGCGGTAATGTGCAGTCGAAGAGATATTGACGATCCGCCCGGGTTTCTTGGCGGCCAAGAGCCTGCGCGCCACTTCGCACGAGAGGATCCAAGGCGCGCGAAGGTTCACGCCCAGAACCCGATCGATCAGCTCCAGCTCCATCTTATGCGCGCGCTGAGCATCGGGAATGCCAGCGTTGTTGATGAGGATGTCGACAAGGCCAAGCTCGGCTTGCGCTGTCTCAACCGCATTGATCAAATCATCCGCGTCGGTCGCGTCCATTTTGATGGCGACCGCTTTGCCGCCAGATGCGTTGATTTCGTCCGCCAGCGCTTCCAAGCGATCACCCCGGCGCGCGCATAGTGCAACGCTTGCGCCCTGACTGGCTAAAACGCGGGCAAATCTCTCACCAAAGCCGGAAGATGCGCCTGTCACCAATGCCACATGGCCCGCAAGGTCCATCGACGTGTTAGGAAGGTCAAACTCTTGTGTGTGCTCCTCGCCCATATTGTCCAGTTATCTCCCCGAAAGCGCCGCTTCGCATTGTTCCATCAGCTCAGTGATGATGTCAGCCACAGGCTCTTCTTTCGTCACCATGCCGACGGATTGGCCCGCCATGATCGAGCCGTTTTCAATGTCGCCATCGACAACTGCGCGGCGAAGCGCCCCTGCCCAAAAGTGCTCAATCTCAAGCTGCGCGGCACCCATGTCGACCTCTTGGCGGTCGAGCATTCCAGCAACTTCAATCTGCTTTTTCGTAAACTCTTCTGTGCCCTTGTTTTTAAGAGCGCGCACGGGGATCACTGGCAAGCGCGGATCGACTTGGACGCTCGCCTCTGCATCGCGGGCCTTTGCGCGGAAGAAGGCTTTCTTAAAGTCCGGGTGCGCGATGCTCTCGGTCGCGCAGGCGAAGCGTGTGCCAAGCTGCACACCGCTAGCGCCCATCTCTAGATAGCTTGCAATCGCCTCTCCCCGGCCAATGCCGCCCGCGACAAAGACAACGTGGTCCTCAGCGAGCGCGGGCAGAAACTCCTGTGCCAGAACGCTGGTTGCAACAGGACCAATATGGCCGCCTGCTTCCATCCCTTCGATCACCAGAGCATCGCCACCGGAGCGCAGGAGCTTTTTCGCCAGCGCTAGTGTGGGTGCAAAAACGATGACTTTACCGCCAAACGCCTTGATCGCTTCGACCGAACCCTTAGGCGGAATACCGCCAGCAAGCACAACATGGGTCACACCGTATTTGTTGCAGACCTCGATCAGGTCGAACAATTGCGGGTGCATCGTAATGAGGTTCACGCCAAACGGCTTATCGGTCAGCTCTTTGGTCGCCGCGATTTCAGCATCCAGAAGCTCAGGCGTCATCGCACCGCAGGCAATCACGCCAAAACCGCCGGCATTCGAAATCGCCGAAACGAGGTTGCGTTCGGAAACCCAGCTCATCGCGCCGCACATAATGGCGGTTTCGCAGCCCAGGAAATCAATACCGCGCTGCATCATGGCGCGGGATTTTGAATAGTTTGTCATAGAAAGGAGCGATTAGGCCCGCCTTGTTGAAAGATCAATCAAGAGTAGCTGATACGCACGCAGCGTGCCGTAGCGGCGGCAAGCTTGCGCGCTTCATCGGTGTCTTTGCCGCGCGCAAGGGCAACCGCCATCCGGCGATAGGGCCGCGTTGTCGGTTTGCCAAAAACGCGCACGTCACTGCTTGGATCGGTGGCTAAAGCGTCAGCCAGTCCCTCGATTTTGAAGCTCTCACTCTCTTGCTCAGCAAGGATTACAGCAGAGGCCGCTGGCACAGCTTCGATTGTCTCTGGCACAGGAAGTCCAAGGATCGCACGCGCGTGCAGGTCAAATTCAGTTAGACTTTGGCTCGCCATCGTCACCATGCCCGTGTCGTGGGGGCGCGGGGATAGCTCAGAAAAGATCACCTCTTCACCGCGCACAAAGAATTCGACACCAAATAAGCCCCAGCCTTTGCCAGCGCCTTGCAAGGCCTCGACCACCTTGACTGCCATCTCTTGCGCCTTTGTGATGGAGCCATCCGACATCGCAATTGGCTGCCAGCTTTCCTGATAATCTCCGCGCTCTTGCCTGTGGCCGATGGGCGGGCAAAAGCTGATCCCGCCTTTATGGCGCACAGTCAGAAGCGTGATCTCATAGTCGAAGGCGATAAACTCCTCGACGATCACCCGCGCACGGTCGCCGCGCATATTGGCGCAGGCATAATCCCATGCCTCTTCGAGCCCGTCGGCATTTTCCACCTTGCTTTGACCTTTGCCCGATGAACTCATCACCGGTTTGATCACGCAAGGAAACCCTGCATATTGCGCCGCTGCGCGAACCTCTTCCAATGTCGTCGCATAGCGATAGCGCGAGGTGGTGAGGCCAAGCTCTCCTGCCGCCAGATCGCGTATGGCATCACGGTTCATGGTGAGCTGAGCTGCTCTGGCTGAAGGGACGACGTTAAAGCCCTCTGTTTCGAGCTCGCCCAGCACTTCGGTGCGGATCGCCTCAATTTCCGGGACGATGAATTCGGGTTTATGTTTCACGACTGCTGCGCGCAAAGCTGCGCCATCAAGCATGGAGAACACTTCGCGCTCGTCAGCCACCTGCATGGCCGGCGCATTGTCATAAGCATCGCAGGCAATGACCCGCGCACCCAAACGTTTGGCAGAGATGACAAATTCCCGGCCCAGTTCACCTGAGCCAAGAAGAAGAATGGTGGCATTAAAAGACATGGGACAGCCCTAGCAGGGGGGCCGCGCCACTCCAAGCCTTCAGGATGCGCGTTTCTTCGCCTGCCGGTCGAATTGTCCTCCCGCCTGGTGAGCCGCGCGCCCAATCGCCCTTGCAACCGAATTGCCATCCGAAAGGCGCGCGTTCGCACGGCAATATCCAGTTTGCATACCGCCTGCCGACCTTGCCATGATAAGGCCTAGTTCGGCTTGCCGAAGGCTCCATTCCGCGCTGACTTGAACCGACGAAATCCCTGCGCTGGCGCTCAGATCGCTTCCACGACCCGCTGGCGATACGGTGAGCCCGGCGAAAAGTTGGAGCACATCGGCGGCCCATTCGCGTGCTTCTCGCGGGGTCATTGCAGGCAGGATAACACCAAAGCGCTCCTCATCGACCTGAGCCAAAAAGTGCTGGCTTTCCGTCACCGCTTCAAGGAAGCGGGCAAAGCCCCAGCGCACTTCATCTGCGGTGCTTTGACCATAAGTCATGTAAATCGCCTTCATCCCGTCAACCGCAAACAATGCGATGGAGGCGGCCTTGGCATCCTTGATCGAGTGTGTGAGGCGGTCTGTAAATCCGCGCCTTGTGCAGATCCCCGTCACGCTATCGGTGGTAGCAGCGTCGGGGAAGGCTTCGCCATTCGAAACAGGAATGGCCGTTAGCGCGTATTTGTCCTGAACACACCGCAGCGTCCCAAGCGCCTCAAATTGTCCCGCTTCATCCGCCTCAACTCGCACCAGTTTCAAAGAGTACCAATGTTGGTTGGGAGCGCATGAGGCGGAAACTGTTTGTTTTGTATCTTCACCCAAACCATCTTGCGCGAGCAGATCATCACCCTGCAGGCGAAGGGGAAATTCCACCCCGGATGTATGCTTCGGCGTATCGTCTTTGCCCGCGATGACCTGATTGAAATATTGGGTAACCCCTGCATGAGCCTTTGCGTCGAAAACATCGGCGATGTGCGGCTTCACAAGCAGCGCATCCAGCTCCAACCCCAGACGCTCCGCATTTTGCGATGCATTGACAATGAAACCTGCATTATCGAGGCGGATCAGGATGTCATCCGCCGTGTTACATTTATTTATTGCCCGCATCTGAGCGACCGCATCTTTTGGCTGCATTGTCATGCATTCAGCCCCCGAAATATCAATAAAGACCCGAACGATCCGCAAGGTCAATCAGTCACCGGTCAACTAACAAAATTTTGCCTGGTTTTGAGAAACCCCCCGTTTCTCAAAGGCATAGGAAAAATGTCGTTATCCCCTGTTAAGTCACTGATATAATTTACGAATCACTAATGTTTTCGTTTACCATAAAATGGCAGAAGAAAGTGCGAAATTGATGGTGTCGGCCCATCGAATCGCGCCTCAGACTTCGATCATTATTCGTACATTCTCAGGGTCGGTTTCAAACTCCGAGGCGATACGTAAGCGACATTGCGCAAGTAGATTTTCACGGTTCCCCTGAGGCGCATTTTCTGCCAGCTCACCCGCCGACACTCCAAGCACTTCGGCGATCCCCTCGATCCTTTCAGGGATAGGGTTCGCCTTGCCTTTTTCCCATGCCCATACCGTCGGCTTGCTTACACCCAGAGCCGTTGCAACCTGATCAAGGGTAAGCCCTTTTTCGCGGCGCAAGCGATTGAGACGGGTGCCAAATGAGCCACCTCGCGCTTTGAAACCGGGCAAGGGAGCAGGCGTGTTTGGCTTGCGCGCCAAAGGCACACCGATTCGCGCCGGAGTGGCGGCAAGTTCACTTGCCGCAAGCGCGGCCTCGCCAAGTGCCTGTTCGAATGCGCATCCGTAAAGCCGCTCACTCACCCACACGATTTCAGCGCCAACCGGCCCCACATCGGGAAGCCCGATGGCAAGCCGGTCACCGGGCACAAGATCGAGATCGGTTTCGATCAGGAGGCCTGCGGCGGACAAATTGTGAATGGTAACATTGGCAGGCGCGCCGTTTGGCGCAATGCCGCTGGTGATGAGGGTCAAAGACCGGCGGGTGTGCCGCCTGTTCTCTACCGAGCCTTCTTGAGCAGTAGAAAGGGGTTCAAGGTGGGCTTTGAGCGCCATAACGTGCAGACTCCTCGTGTAGGAGCTTCACGATTTGGTAAAATGGCTTAGGAAAGTGTTGGCAGATATGCTTAACGCAGCCCAAGCACCTCGCCTATGCGGCGAGGCGTTAGCTGCCTTTGCTAATCGGCGTGACTAATCTTCGGCATCAAGCCCATAGGCTGTGTGCAAGACCCGCACGGCAAGCTCGGTTTCATCCTCATCGATCAGCACACTGACTTTGATCTCAGACGTGGTGATCGCAAGAATGTTGATCCCGCGCTCTGACAATGCGCTGAACATTGTGCTGGCAACGCCGGCATGGCTTTTCATACCCACGCCAACGACGCTGATCTTCGCAACTTTTGTGTCAGCGATGATGCGATTGAAGCCAATGCTCTCACGCTTGTCTTCCAGAAGCGCCTCTGCGCGCGCGAGGTCGGCACCGGGAACGGTGAAGGTCACATCGGTTTCGCCTTTGTCGCGCCCAACGTTCTGAATGATCATATCAACATTGATCGACGCATCGGCAAGCGGGCTGAAAATTTCGGCCACAGCGCCCGGTTTGTCAGGTACGCGGGTGAGCGTCACTTTTGCCTCGTTCTTGTCGTGAGCAATCCCGGTTACAAGTTGGCGTTCCATTTCGCCCCTTTCGACCATGAGTTCCATTTCATCATCCGACACGATCAGCGTGCCGGGCAGTTCATCAGCGGGCACCGCGTCATCGCCCACAAAGCTGGAGAGCACTTGAATGCGCACGCCCTCTTTCATCGCAAGGCCAACAGAGCGCGTCTGCAAAACCTTTGCCCCGACAGAAGCGAGTTCGAGCATCTCTTCGTAAGTGACGGCTTTCAACTTGCGCGCCTTGGCAACGATGCGTGGGTCGGTGGTGTAGACCCCGTCGACATCAGTGTAGATGTCGCAGCGATCCGCTTTTACTGCTGCTGCGACTGCGACAGCTGATGTGTCCGAGCCGCCGCGCCCCAATGTCGTCACGCGGCCTTCATCGGAAATGCCTTGAAAACCGGGGCACACCGCAATTTCGCCGGCCTCCATACTCGCGACCATTTCGGGCGCATCAATGCTGGAAATGCGTGCCTTGGCGTGCGCCTCAACCGTCTTTACCGGCATTTGCCAGCCGAGCCAGCTGCGCGCTTTGCAGCCGAGCGATTGCAGGGTGAGCGCGAGCAGGCCGCTCGTGACTTGCTCACCGCTGGAGACGACCACGTCGTATTCCGCCGGATCGTAAAGAGCATTGGCTTCGCGGCAGAAATTGACAAGGCGATCAGTTTCGCCTGCCATCGCGCTGACGACAACACCAACTTCGCTGTTCTGAGCCTGCGCGCGAACGATATTGGCGACGCGGCGAATCCGCTCGGTCCCCGCCATCGAGGTGCCGCCAAATTTCATCACAACACGCTGTTTTTTATTGGGCGTTTCTGAGGCCAAGGCCACTCGCTCCCCTTCGATGTGTTCCCGCTAGTTATGTGCTGCTGGCGCTGCTAACGAGGGTGGATGGGAAACGCAAACGTATCAAATGTTACTATCCGGCCCGAAGAGGCCGCGTTCTTCGCTGATCTTGCAAAAGATTGGTGGAATCCGAAGGGAAAGATGGCGAGCCTGCATCAGGTAAACCCTGTGCGGCTTCAATTCATTCGCGAGGCAGTAGATGCGCATTTTGATACCGACCCGCGCTCGATAAAGCCGCTTGGCGGTAAAACCGCGCTCGACATCGGCTGCGGTGCGGGCTTGGTTTGCGAACCTCTCGCCCGGCTTGGCGCTCAGGTGACCGGCGTTGACGCTGCAAGCGATAATGTGGCCGCAGCGAGCGCCCACGCAAAGGCAAGCGGGCTCGATATTCGATATATGGCAGGCGAGGTCGCCAGCCTCGACATCGGCACATTTGATCTCGTCACAAGCCTTGAGGTGGTCGAGCACGTCGCGGACAAGCGCGCCTTTCTTGCCGATGTGGCTGCGCGCCTTGCCCCTGGCGGATTGCTGGTGCTTTCCACCCCCAACCGCACGCCCGCCTCGCGCCTGCTTCTGGTCGGTGCTGCGGAAGCGGTGGGATATGTTCCCAAAGGCACGCACCATTGGGAAGACTTTGTGACGCCTGAAGAGCTGGAGGAACTGCTCGCAGAGGTCGGACTAGAAGTGACCCATCGGCGCGGCATCGCGTGGCGTCCGGGCAAGGGGCTGCACCTTAGCGATGATGAAGCGCTCAACTACATTTTGAGCGCGCGGGCTAAGGGTTAATCGCCTTCACCCACCAGACCTACAAACTCTTTCACATTGTCGGTGAAGAAACCGTCTGCGCCGCTTTTGATCGCTGCCCCCCATAGAAGACGCCATTGACCATCATCGGCAGGGCCCCCTTCGCCTTGCAGCGATGCTGGCAGAAAACCGTTTTCCTTGCGCAAGGTCCAGGGGTGAACCTTGAGGCCGAGCGCCTTTGCATCAGTGACCAGCGTCGTTTGCGCCATGGTTTGCGGGTCGAGAACATAGCCAAGCCAGGGGCCAATCCCGTCGGCGTAAGTTGCAAGTTCTTCCAAACCGCTTGGCGTCACCATTTCGGCATAGCGCATGTCGGGTTCATCCACCGGGCCACCTTCCGGGTGGATAAGCTGGATAAGCTTGTAGTCGCTGCGTTGATTGAGGCGGCGAAGCGTGGTCACTTCAAAACATTGGATGAATATCGGATCGGTGGGCTCAATCCCCAAATCGCGTAGCTCGCGAAGGATGAGATCGACCATATCGATCCCTTCGACTTCGAGCATGAAATTGGGGTGTTTAAGCTCAGGATAAAGGCCAATCTTTCGCCCAGTCTCCGCTTCTTTGGCGCGGACCAGCTTCACAATCTCTTTAAAGGTCGGCACCTGATATAGACCATTATACCGCGTGTTTGCTGGGCGGCTTGCGGGCACACGCTCCTTCGCGCGAAGGGTGCGCAGCTCAGCGAGGGTGAAGTCCTCGGCGAACCATCCCGCGACCCGTTGACCATCAATCGTCTTTTCACGGCGGAGGTGTTCGAACTCTTCCCGATTTGCGACATCGGTGGTGCCTGAAAGCTCATTCTCATGGCGTGAGACGAGTTTCAGATCCTTCGTCACAACAAGATCGGGTTCGATGTAATCGGCCCCCTGATCAATCGCGAGTTCATAGGCTGCCAGAGTGTGCTCAGGCCGGTCACCGCTTGCCCCGCGATGAGCGATAATCAGCGGATCGCTATTTGCCATCGCGGGAATCGGTGCAAGCATCAGCGCAGTTAACGCGGTTACAAAAGCGAAGCGGACCATTCATCTTCCTTAAAACCCACCAGAATACCGTTTTGGTGCTCGACCACTGGCCGTTTGATCATTGAAGGGTGCTGAACGAGAAGCGTGACCGCCTTATGACTGTCTGCGGCATCGGCCTTCTCTTGATCGGACAGCTTGCGGTATGTTGTGCCACGCTTGTTCAACACGGTGTCAACGCCCTTATCCGCGATCCACGCTGCAACCTTGGCTTCGTCCGCGCCCTCTTTCTTGTAATCGTGAAAGACATAGGCAAGGCCGTTTTCATCGAGCCACTTCCTTGCCTTTTTGACGGTGTCGCAATTGGGAATGCCGTAGAATTGAAGGGTCATAGGGAAAATGGATCCTGACGCTAAAGCTTTTCGCCAGCCGCCATATCCTACCCGCCACGCGCTGCACAGAGCCTTAGGCGACGATTTGCCGTGATATGATGGGGTTAACTCCCCCTTTAGTGTTTCCGCTTAGAGAGCGCTGAACTCTCAGGGATTTGCTATGTCACGCACTGTTTCAAAATTCGCGATTCTCTCCGGCGCAACAGCGCTTGCGCTTACCCCCGTGGCGGCCTCGGCTGGCACGCGCGCTGGCGATGATACGAGCGTTTATTCATCGAGCGCCGCTCAGCCCGGCATGGGCCGCGAAGCCAAAGGTGAGAGCGCGGTTGGCGGGGGCTTTTCCTTCGTTTCGATCCTGATCGGTGCCTATATCGGCGCATGGACGACTTTGTTCGTGAGCGAAATCACCGAAGACGATGAGTTCCAATCAGCTGGCATCTGATCGCTAGCCTAGGTGCGCATCGGCAATCGCTGCCGCCAGCGCATCGGCTGCATCGCTTCCTGCAACCTTGGCGCCGGGCAGCAGCACTTTGATCATGGCCGCGACCTGATCCTTATCCGCAGAGCCCGTTCCAACCACCGCCTTTTTGACGAGCCTTGCAGCGTGTTCATTGACGCTGAGCGAGGCCGCTCCGCAAGCTGCAAGCACAGCGCCGCGCGCTTGAGCGAGCTTGAGCGTTGATTTCGGGTTTTCGTTGACGAACACCTCCTCGCAGGCCGCGCGGTCGGGCTTATGCTCAGCGATAACCTTCGCCACTTCGGCATGGAGCAGCGCGAGCCGCTCCACCATAGGCGCTTTGGCGCTGGTTTTGATCTGCCCGTTGGCGATATGGGTGAGGCGCGAGCCCTGGCTGCGCACCACGCCCCAGCCCGTGCAGGTAAGCGAGGGATCAAGGCCCAAAATAATCATGGCTTTACAACCATCTAAAGCCCGATCATCCAATCTGGCAACCAGCCCAGCCGCCACACGATCGCAAGCGCGAAGGCAGCGAGAAGCGCGGCGAGAAAGACTGGCTCCAGCCTATTCAAACGTCGAGCTTGTCCATGACCTCGTCAGAGATCTCATAATTGCCCCAAACGGTTTGCACATCGTCATCATCTTCAAGCGTGTCGATGAGCTTCAAAAGCGTGCCCGCGCCTTTTTCATCCATCTCGACAGTGAGGTTCGGCTTCCATGCAAGCTTGACCTCTTTGGCTTCCCCCAAAGCTTTCTCAAGCTCGGATGAAACGGAGTGCAAATCCTCTGCTGCGGTCCAGATGATGTGACCGTCTTCGCTCGATTCGATGTCTTGCGCGCCCGCTTCCATTGCGGCCATGAGTACGGTGTCTTCATCACCAGCCTCTGCGCTGTATTCGATATAACCGAGGCGTTCGAACCCATGAGCCACCGACCCCTCAGTGCCCAGATTGCCGCCGTTTTTAGAGAAAGCTGTCCGCACAGCGGTTGCGGTGCGGTTGCGGTTGTCGGTTAGCGTCTCGACGATAATCGCGCTGCCACCGGGGCCATATCCCTCATAGCGCACTTCTTCGTAGTTCTCACCATCCGCCGCGCTCGCCTTGTCGATTGCGCGCTGGATATTGTCCTTGGGCATGGACTGCGCTTTGGCGGTGTTAATCGCGAGGCGCAGGCGCGGGTTCATGTCCGGGTCCGGCGTCCCCATCTTGGCTGCCACCGTAATTTCACGGGAAAGCTTGGAAAACAGGTTTGAGCGTTTCTTGTCCTGCGCACCCTTGCGGTGCATGATGTTTTTGAATTTGGAATGGCCTGCCATTGAAAAACTCTTCTCAGCGATTTTGCTTTGCGCCCGTATCTTTTTGGGCGTGCGTGTTTTCGCGACACGCTTAAGCTTGAATTAGTGGCACCGCCTTAACCCCATGAGCGACATGACGACAACCCCTATAACCGCAAGCGAATCGCGCATCCCCTCCGCTGGCACTGGCCCGGCTGCAAACATGACTGAGGAATGGCGCATATTCGCTGCCTTTCTGAGACGCCCGACCCTTGATGTGGGCACCAAAAGCGAGGGTGCATTGACCGTGCTTGCACGCATATATGCGCTCGATCTGTGTGCAATGGCGGTACTGATCGGGCTTGCCAGCCTTTTGATCGCGGCAGGCGTTTACATCCCTGCAACCGCCTTGGCGGGGATGGAGTTCACGCTGGGCATTGTCGCCATGGTCGTGATCGGAGCGCCGGTGATGGAAGAGATCGCCTTCCGCAGCTGGCTATCGGGAAAGCCCGCTATAATTGCCGCTTTATTGGTATTTTTGGCAGGCGCGCTTGGCTTTGGTCTTGCGCATATGGCTGTGCCAGCGCTTGGCCTCACACTTGCGGTCATTGGGATTGCAGGAGGGGGCGCTTCGCTGTTTTTCCTGCGCAACAAACCCACTTTGGGATGGTTCGCGCGCGGCTTTCCAGTGTTCTTCTGGCTTTCCACCGTGGCTTTCGCTCTGGTGCACCTTGCCAATTTCGACGAGGGATCTCTCGGTATTTTGCTGCCTCTCGTCCTGCCCCAGTTTATCCTTGGCTCGATGCTTGGCTTTGTTCGGGTACGCTTTGGCCTTTGGGCAGCGATAGCCCTCCACGCAGCGCACAACGCAACCGCGGTCACTATAGCCGCGCTGGCGGGACAGCTTAGCTAGAAGCCCGCCAACACCGCAAAATCACATCATGCCAAGCGCAGATTTGTAAGTTTCGAGCACCATATCCTGTTCGGACCGCTCATCAGGCTTCATTTTGCGAAGCTTGATGATCTGGCGCATGATCTTTGTGTCATAGCCCACCGCTTTTGCCTCGGCATAAACATCGCGGATGTCATCAGCGATGCCCTTCTTCTCTTCTTCAAGGCGTTCGATACGCTCAATCAGCAAGCGCAGGCGATCATCAGTGGCTTCGGCCAAGGTCATATATCCTTCTGTTCAGGAGAATCGGTTTGAAACTAAGCCAAGCGCTCTAACAGCCCTTCGCAGACTTGGCAGCTTTTGCGTGAGGCTTTCTCCACTAATCTACCCACAACTTGCGCGAAGACGCCGATCTTGTAGAGTTGGATCTGCAGGTGCGCGTGATAGGCGTCAGGGGGAAGCCAGTGGACAGGCCAGTCGAATTGACACCGGACGAATTGGAAGCCGTCCCCGAGGAAACCGGGGCTAGCGGCAATGTCGCGGTGTTTTGCGGTCATATGTTCAATTCGGGAAGCGATGCCGAAACCTCGCTTGCCCAGCGCATTTCAAACCATCTGGATGAGCTCGACATATCGGTTGGATACGGCCCGCTTGCGTGCGGGGCGGACATTGTCATCTCTGAACAATTGCTGGAGCGCGGTGCAGAGCTCAACGTCGTTTTGCCCTTTGCCGAAGACGATTTTATCGCTGAAAGTGTGGTGAGCGGCGGGCACGATTGGGAAGAGCGGTATTACGCGTGCCGCAACGCGGCAAAATCGATCAGCTTTGCAACGCCGTCGGACTATGTCGGTGACGACAATCAGTTTGCCTACAACACGCTTTACGCCATGGGCCTTGCCTTGCTGCGCGCAGGCAAACGCGATTGCGAGGCGTATCAGATCGCTGTTGTCTCGAACGAATTTGCCAGTTTCTCTTCGACCGGGATCGCAGGCACCAAAGCCGATATGAAGCTGTGGCAGGATTTGGGGCGCAAGAGCGTGACCATCCCTGCGGGCAATGTACCGCGAAACCTGCGCTTTCCGCCAAAGCCGCAGGTGGGCGATGGGACCAAGCGCGAAATCCGCTCAATCCTGTTTGCCGATTACAAGGGCTTCTCAAGATTGGGAGAGCGCGAGTTGCCTGCCTTCATGCACACAGTCATGGGACGCATCGGCCAGGTGCTTAGCGATTTTGGCGACCATGTTGAATTTCGCAACACCTGGGGGGATGCGGTTTACGCGATCGTCGATCAACCGCGCATCGCCGCCTCCATCGCGCTCAAATTGCAGGATGCATTGGCGGATATTCCGCGCGGGCTTGTGCCTTCTGGCGCGGTCGCGGGGATGCGGCTGGGAGTACACTATGGTCCGATCTGGGTCGGGACCGACCGGATTACCGGGAACAGGCTGTGGTACGGAGGCGAGGTTAACCGCACTGCGCGCATCGAACCTGTGACACCCGTGGGCGGTGTCTATTGCACCGAAAGCTTTGCCGCCGCCCTGTTGATGGACAATTGTCAGGAGTGCGCGTTCACTTCGGTTGGCCGGGTGCTCTTGCCTAAAAAATACGGCGAGGTTGAACTGTACCGCCTGGATCGGGCCGACTGTTAGCGTTAATCCGTTTTGTTTCTGGCAATGCTTGCTTCCATCGCAGCGAGCTGTTCCGGCGTTGCAGGTGTCTGCCGCGTCGCTTTCCACTCCTCTTGCGGCATTCCGTGAATAAGCTCGCGCGCGGCGGCTTTATCGCCCTCAAAGCCAGCGTCGCGGATCCAATCGGCAAGGCAATTGCGGCAAAAGCCTGCAAGCCCCATCAGCTCGATATTCTGGGCATCATGACGGTGTTGAAGATGGCGCACCAGACGGCGAAACGCGGCTGCTGCAACCGCGTCATCCAACTGGTCAAGATCAGGGGTGGTATTCGTATTCATGCGGGCTTTTCCTTGAGTTGCAATACGGCTGTGTCATAGCGAAGGTAGCGATGCAAAGGGCTATCGGATCTCAAGACAGGCCATGACGAAAAAAGATAATTCAAGGATCGACCCACGCGGGCGCAAGGTCAAGATTTTGGCCACAATCGGCCCTGCCAGCCGCTCGCCAGAGATGCTGCGCAAATTGTTCAGAGCCGGCGCGGATGCTTTTCGCGTCAACATGAGCCACGGCACCCACGCCGACCATGCCGAGGCAATCAAATCAATCCGCGCTCTTGAAAAGGAATTCGCGCGCCCAATCACCATCCTCGCCGACCTGCAGGGGCCAAAGCTGAGGGTGGGCGAATTTGCAGGCGGCGAAGCGGTCATACGCCATTCTGCGCACTTCACACTGGATCGCGATCCAGCACCGGGCGATGAAACCCGCGTCTGCCTGCCGCATCCTGAACTCTTCGGGATCATGGAGCGCGGGCAGCGCCTCCTTATCAATGATGGGAAAATCAGGCTGGTCGTTAAAGAGGCAGATGATGACCGCATCTTCTGCTCTGCCGAAGTCGGCGGCGTTATCTCTGATCGCAAGGGCGTGAACGTGCCCGATGCCGAAGTACCGATCCCGGCGCTCACCGAAAAAGATCGCAAGGATTTGGCCTTCGCCGTTCAACAAGGCGCAGATTGGATCGCTTTGTCCTTTGTTCAGCGCGCAGAAGATCTGGCCGAGGCGCGCAAACTTATGGCGAGCCACGGCGGGGCGAACACCGCCCTTTGCGCCAAGATTGAAAAGCCCATGGCGGTCAACCGCCTGCCAGAAATCATCGAAATGGCCGACGGCATCATGGTCGCGCGCGGGGACTTGGGCGTGGAGCTTGAACCGTTTGAAGTGCCGCCGCTTCAAAAGAAAATCGTCAATGCGACAAGGCGCGCAGGCAAACCGGTGATCGTGGCCACGCAAATGCTCGAAAGCATGATCGAAAGCCCCATGCCCACCCGCGCGGAAGTCTCTGACGTTGCCAATGCTGTCTATGACGGCGCGGATGCGGTGATGCTTTCTGCTGAAAGCGCGGCGGGCGATTGGCCGCAGGAATCGGTCGCCATGATGCACTCCATCGCTCGTCAGGTTGAAAGCGATGACGACTATAAACGGCGCGTTCGGATGCTCGAAACCGAGCCCGACGCGACGACATCCGATGCACTTGCTCACTCGTGCATGACCATTGCCGACACCGTCCCGATCAGTGCGATCACCGTGTTCACCTCGTCGGGCTCCACCGCCCGCCGCGTCAGCCGTGAGCGTCCCGACACACCCATCCTTGTCCTCACCCCCAGCACAAGGACCGCGCGCCGCGTGGGCCTGTTGTGGGGCGCACACGCAGTCGTGACCAAGGACATTGGCAGCTTTGAAGAGATGATCGCAAAAGGCAAACGCATGGCCCTGCGCCATGGCTTTGGTTCACCAGGATCGAAACAAATCGTGCTTGCAGGCGTGCCGTTCGGAACGCCGGGATCGACGAATCTATTACACGTGGTGACGCTAACCGGCGATGAGCTGGAAAAGCATGGGGGCTGAGTGAACTAATCTACTCTGACGGCGCCTCAGGCCGCTGCCCTCTCCAGCCGCGCTTTTGCCCTATCTTCGCCGATCAGCGGCAACAGCTCGCCCATATCAGGGCCGTGGTCCATGCCGGTCAGCGCTTGGCGCAGGGGCAGGAACAGCTGTTTGCCTTTGCGGCCCGTTGCTTCTTTCAAGGAGCTGGTGAGCGCGCCCCATGGGTCATCGCCCCAACCAAGCGTTTGAGCAGCCTGCGCGAGATAGGCTTTATCGTCATCCGTAAACTCTGGTTGCTCAATCGGGCCAGTCACGAGACGCCACCACTCGGCAACGTCGCCGACGGTTGCAATATTGGGCTGGACCGCGTGCCAGCCGGCCTCGTCCATGTCTGCGGGCAGACGATCCTTGACCGCCTCATAGGGCATTTGGTGGACGATCGCGGTGTTGACCCGCTCCAATTCCGCATCGTCGAATTTGGCAGGTGCGCGGCCAAAGGTGCCAAGGTCGAATGTTTCGAGCAGCTTTGCACGGTCCGCAATAGGCTCAACCGGGAGCGAGGTACCAAGGCGCGAGAGCAGCGCTATAATCGCGGCTGGCTCAATACCCTTTTCGCGGAAAGCATCGCAGCCGAGCGAGCCCAGGCGCTTGGACAATTTGCCCTCTTTACCAACCAAGAGCGCTTCGTGCGCGAAGGCAGGGGGCTCTGCACCCATGGCGGTGAACATCTGGATTTGAACGGCGGTGTTGGACACGTGGTCCTCTCCGCGAAGGACTTGCGTCACGCCCATATCGACATCATCAACCGTTGAGGGGAGCATATAGAGCCACGAACCATCGGCGCGGCGTATCACCGGGTCAGAGAGCAGTTTGGCGTCAAATTTGGTCGCTCCGCGCACCCCATCGACCCATTCGATTGCCTCATCATGGTCCAGCTTGAAGCGCCAGTGAGGCTGAATGCCTTCGGCTTCTTTGGCAGCGCGCTGTTCTTCGGTGAGCGCCAATGCGCCGCGGTCATAGATTGGCGGGAGGCCGCGTCCGAGCAGCACTTTGCGCTTAAGCTCCAGCTCCTGCTGCGTTTCATAGGCTGGATAAATTCGCCCGGCTTCGCGCAGTTTCTCAAATGCCGCTTCGTAAGCGTCGAGTCGTGTCGATTGCCGTTCTTCGCGGGTCCAATTGAGGCCAAGCCATTTGAGGTCCGCGCGGATGGCCTCCACATATTCTTCGCGGCTGCGCTCTGCATCGGTGTCGTCGATGCGCAGGATAAACTCACCCCCAGAGTTTTGGGCGAGCATCCAGTTGTGGAGCGCGGTACGGATATTGCCGACGTGCAGGCGGCCGGTGGGCGAAGGGGCGAAACGTGTTGTTACCATGGGCGCTTCCGGTAAAGCCCAACGCGCACCTCTGCAAGCAGGTTCAAACGTGTAGCCTAGGCCGCGCTCAATTCCGCCATAACCAGATCAGATGCGTTATCCCACACGCGCTCTATCCGATCAGGGCGCAACAGACCTTCAAGTGCACGGTCAAACGCCGCTCGATCCCGGTCCGCGACGGCTTCGATTGCGGTGGCTATCGTCACTTCATCGTGAGTGAGCTTGCAACAGCAAAAGCGCGAGACGTGAATATGCTCTGGCCACACCGCACAAACCGTTTGCGATAGCGCGAGCGATTTTGCCGCGACATTGACGCTGTGCAATCGCGCGGCCAGCTCTGGAACAGGATCACGCTTTGCCCTTTGGTGCAGAGCGATCAACCGCAGCGAATAGACAAAGCGCGCCGCGATGGGGTTGAGCGATGCGAGCGCGCGAGGCTCTGCAAGTTTAGCGATGACCGCCTTTGAAGCAGCAGTGGGGATAGGGCTTTGAGGCGTAGGGGGTTGCGGCATGGGGCTCCTTTGCGGGTCTGCGTAACTGATGCAGAGCACCATGCCTTATTTGCAAACGCTTCGCAATAGCGATTTAGGGCACCACCCCCTATTTGGGCGAAATCTCGAAGCTGTGCTCGATATAGAGAAAGACCTCGGTTTCGCTTGATTGCTGAAAATACAGATCGCCATCGAGGCCTGTGATCGTCACGCCGTAATCGTTGCCGAACGCCTTGGCGTAGCCGGTCGCTTCCTTGGCGATATGGCGCACGACATCGCCGCGATATTGCTCTGGGTCGTCGATCGCGAGGCCGGTTGAGCCCACATCGATGAAAGAGCGCCCGGTGGCCGGAATCGCTTTGACAAACGCCTGAATGCGCTCGGCCGTTTTGCTGACCTTGGGGTCGTTGCCTCGCAACGGGATGCGCGCGAAGATCTGAACCCGGTTGGTATCAGGGCGGTTTCCACCCATGAGAGGGAGTTCGCGCATATTTTCAAGCGTTACGGGCTCCAGACCATAGCGCCCTGCAACAATGTCGATCCCTTGCGCATCCGCCCGGCGCAGCGTTTCGCCGAGCATGGTGAAGAGCTCTTCGCGGCGCTCCTCGAAGTTTCGCGAGTCTGAGCTAACAAAAAGCGGCGTCACGAAATAATCCGCACGCCGCGTGACACCGATAGCCGACGATCCGCTGCCACCCCGGCTTGGCCCGAGATAGGCGTTGAGCGCGGAACGGTCCTGGCGAGAGCCGGTGACGACGACGGTGTCCTGCGCGGCAAGCGGTAGGATGGGCGCGGCGACAACGATGGCGGCGGCGAGTAAGATGAGTTTCTTCATGGATAGTCCCTCCCGTGGTGAATGCGAGGGAAAGTAAGAGGTGGAAGCCGACTGGGGGATGAACGCTAGGTTTCGTTCTGACCGTTCTCTTCACTTGCGCTTTCAGGTTGAGGCGAGAGCACAGGCACGCAAAGCGACAAAGTGCCGCTATCGTGGCGAAGGTCGTCCTCCTTGAAACGAGTGAGATCGCGGTCTTCGATCCCAAGCACATCCAACATCCAGTAAAGCCAGCTGTCATTTTCGGGAAGTCCGCCAGAGGCTCTGGCACTCACAATATAGCGGAAGTCATCACGGTCCTCTTCGCCCTCAAGGCGCGGCACACCAATCTTGAAAGAGCGCTGTAGCAAGTTGCCGGGATACAAACGCTCATTCACATCGAATTTGTAACTCCAATCGGGGTCGCGCGCGATCAATGCATCGGTTGAGTAATTGTACACCCCACTCACATCATCCGGTGCCTCGGTGCGTGAGCGATAGATCATGATCTCCACTTCATCGATTTCAAAGGCGAGCTCGCCTTGGTTCTTGATCTGATATTGACCCATGATTTCGCAATGGTCAGGGCGATCAATCGGGACGAAAACGTAAGGGGCTTCGGGAAAACTTGTATCAGGGTTGGCCATCCCCAGACGACCAAGGGACTTGCCCCGCTTGTCAACCAAGTCAGTGCCAGCGGACAGTAACCAGAAAGCAGCTAGCCCCAGCGCTAAACCCTTACCGACAAATTCGGCCTTCTTCCGCCATTCTTCATCCGACAACCTCGGCTTAGCGAGCCACTTTCTGAACCCCATAAAATCCCCCCCATTTCATTGCTCTGCCAACCTGCCACGGCGACCGCGCTGGTACAAACAAAAACCCCGCCGAAGCACTAGGCCTCAGCGGGGTTTTAAATGTTTGGCCTTCAGGAGAAGGCGCTAGCGTTTACTCTTCGCCTGTATCCGCTTCCGCAGCTGGAGCAGCGCCGCCGCCCATCGCTGCCTTCATGGCGTCTTCCGAAGACACCGGATCAGCGGCCGGCTCTTCTTCCTTGACGCCCGCTGCTGCCAGTTTCTCTTGCTGCTTTTTCCAGGCAGCTTTGAGAGCAGCATCACGGCTCGAGGCGGTCACGCGCATACGGTTCATGCCAGCGCCGGTCCCGGCAGGGATAAGACGGCCCACAATCACGTTCTCTTTAAGACCGATCAGCGTGTCCTTCTTACCTTCAACCGAAGCTTGGGTCAGAACGCGGGTCGTTTCCTGGAACGATGCGGCCGAGATGAAGCTGCGGGTTTGAAGCGATGCTTTGGTGATACCAAGCAGGATCGGCGTGCCTTCAGCAGGCTCCTTACCCTTTGCAAGCTTGGCGTTGACTTCGAGCATTTCTGCAAGGTCAACTTGCTCACCTGGAAGAAGCGTCGTGTCGCCGCCATTGGTGATCTCAACCTTCTGCAGCATCTGGCGAACGATCACCTCGATGTGCTTGTCGTTGATCTTCACGCCTTGGAGTCGGTACACTTCCTGAATCTCGTTGACGAGATATTCAGACAGCGCCTCAACGCCCATCACCTCAAGGATGTCGTGCGGGTTCGGCGCGCCGGAAATCAGGGTGTCCCCCTTCTTCACAAAGTCGCCTTCCTGCACGTCGATCACCTTGGTTTTGGGGATCAGGTATTCGACTGGATCACCTTCCTCCGGAACAATCGCGATCTTGCGTTTCGCTTTATATTCGCGAACGAATTCGATCTTGCCCGAAATCTTGGCGATGACCGACATATCCTTTGGCAGACGCGCCTCGAACAGTTCGGCCACACGCGGAAGACCACCGGTGATGTCGCGGGTTTTTGCCGACTCGCGCGATGCACGAGCCAAGATGTCACCCGCTTCAACCTGCTGACCGTCTTCGACCGAAAGGGTGGTACCCGGTGCCAGCATATAACGCTGTGCATCAGCTTCATCCTCGGATTGGCCTTCACCTTGAAGGATCATGCGTGGACGAAGTTCTTCCTTCTTCTTACGGCCCGTGGCGCGGTTTTCGGTGACCACGCGCTGCGCGATACCGGTGGCGTCATCGGTCTGCTCTTCGAGTGTCGTACCCTCGACCAGATCCTGATAGCGCACAACGCCCGATTGCTCGGTGATGATCGGCAGGGTGAACGGATCCCACTCTGCAAGACGATCGCCTTCCTTGACCTTTGCGCCATCCTTGAAGTGCAGCACGGTACCATAAGGCACCTTGTGCATTTCACGCTCACGGCCTTCGGCATCGATAACCGCGATTTCACCGTTACGGGCAAGCGAAAGGATGCGACCTTTCTTGTCCGTAATGGTCGGCATATCGCGAAGCTCGACTTTACCGTCGGAGGTCGCTTCGAGGTGCGAAGTTTCGTTAAGCTGAGCAGCACCACCAATGTGGAAGGTCCGCATGGTCAGCTGCGTGCCAGGCTCACCGATCGACTGAGCAGCGATAACGCCAACAGCCTCACCGATGTTCACAGGCGTACCACGAGCCAGGTCACGGCCATAGCAGGTTGCGCAAACGCCCTGCTCGCTTTCGCAAAGCAGCGGTGAACGGATGCGAGCAGACTGAACCTCAGCCGCCTCGATTGCCTTCACCATTGGCTCGTCAACCATCGTGCCAGCCGGAACGATCACTTCGCCGGTTGCGGCATTGGTGATGTCTTCGGCCACCGTGCGGCCAAGGATACGCTCACCCAGCGATGCGATCACGCTACCACCTTGGACGATGGCGCGCATTTCCATGGCGTTTTCGGTCTTACAATCCTGCTCGACGATGGTGCAGTCTTGCGAAACGTCTACCAGACGACGGGTCAGATAGCCTGAGTTTGCCGTCTTAAGCGCGGTGTCAGCCAGACCCTTACGAGCACCGTGGGTTGAGTTGAAGTACTCAAGAACCGACAGACCCTCTTTAAAGTTCGAGATAATCGGGTTCTCGATGATCTCACCCGATGGCTTGGCCATAAGGCCGCGCATACCGGCAAGCTGCTTCATCTGAGCTGGCGAACCACGCGCACCAGAGTGGCTCATCATGTAGATCGAGTTGATCTCTCTCTCACGACCATCTTCGTCGATTGGCGTCGCTTTAATCTCCGCCATCATCGCGTCAGCCACCTGGTCACCACACTTGGACCAGGCGTCGATCACCTTGTTGTACTTTTCTTGCTGGGTGATCAGACCATCCTGATACTGCTGTTCATAGTCAGCAACCAGCGCCTTCGTCTCTTCAACAAGACCTTCCTTCGCGTCAGGAATGATCATGTCATCCTTACCAAAGGAGATGCCTGCACGGAATGCGTGGCGGAAGCCCAGCACCATGATGGCGTCAGCGAAGAGGACCGTGTCCTTTTGCCCTGTGTGACGGTACACTTCGTCGATCACATCGCCGATGTCCTTCTTCGTCAGAAGGCGGTTGATAATGTCGTAAGGCACCTTGTGGTTCTTCGGCAGACATTCACCGATCAGCATACGGCCCGGCGTCGTGATGAAGCGTTTCATCACGATGTTGCCGTCTTCGTCGGCTTGCGGAACGCGGGCGATGATCTTCGAGTGAAGCGTCACAGCCTTCGTTTCAAGCGCCTGGTGCACCTCAGCCATATCGGCAAAGCGCGGCAGTACTTCGGTCTTGGTGCCATCTTCATTCTCGCGGAATTCAGGGGTTTTTTCCTGACGTTCCATCGAGAGGTAATAGATACCAAGCACCATATCCTGTGACGGAACGATGATCGGCTTACCGTTAGCAGGCGAGAGGATGTTGTTCGTCGACATCATCAGAACGCGCGCTTCGAGCTGAGCTTCAAGGCTAAGCGGCACGTGGACCGCCATTTGGTCGCCATCAAAGTCAGCGTTAAAGGCCGAACACACCAGCGGGTGAAGCTGGATCGCTTTACCTTCGATCAGCACCGGCTCGAACGCCTGGATGCCAAGACGGTGAAGTGTCGGTGCGCGGTTCAGGAGAACCGGGTGCTCACGGATCACTTCGTCGAGGATGTCCCAGACTTCCTTGCGCTCTTTCTCGACCCACTTCTTGGCCTGTTTCAGCGTCATGCTGAGGCCTTTGGCGTCGAGGCGAGCGTAGATAAACGGCTTGAATAGCTCCAATGCCATCTTCTTTGGAAGACCACACTGGTGAAGCTTCAGTTCAGGGCCGGTCACGATGACCGAACGGCCTGAGTAGTCGACGCGCTTACCCAGAAGGTTCTGACGGAAGCGGCCTTGCTTACCTTTAAGCATATCGGAAAGCGACTTCAGCGGACGCTTGTTCGCACCCGTGATGACGCGGCCACGACGGCCGTTGTCGAACAGAGCATCGACTGCTTCCTGAAGCATACGCTTCTCGTTGCGGACGATGATGTCCGGCGCGCGCAGCTCGATCAGGCGCTTCAAACGGTTGTTCCGGTTGATCACGCGGCGATAGAGGTCGTTGAGGTCAGAGGTCGCAAAACGGCCGCCATCGAGCGGCACGAGTGGGCGAAGCTCTGGTGGGATCACAGGGATCACTTCGAGGATCATCCACTCAGGACGGTTGCCTGATTCGATGAAGCTCTCGACTACTTTAAGGCGCTTAATGATCTTCTTGGGCTTCAATGCCGACTTGGTGGTCGCAAGCTCTTCGAGAAGGTCTTCGCGCTCTTGCTCAAGGTCGAGGTCCATCAGCATGACCTTGACCGCTTCTGCGCCAATATCGGCAGAAAAAGCGTCTTCGCCATACTCGTCTTGGGCTTCGAGCAGTTCGTCTTCGGTGAGCAGCTGGAATTTCTCAAGCGGGGTAAGGCCCGGCTCGATCACAACATAGCTCTCGAAGTAGAGGATACGCTCAAGCTGCTTGAGCTGAATGTCGAGCAAGAGGCCGATGCGCGATGGCAGCGACTTCAAGTACCAGATGTGTGCAACAGGAGCGGCGAGCTCGATATGGCCCATACGCTCACGGCGCACTTTGGTAACGGTGACTTCAACGCCGCACTTTTCACAGACGACGCCTTTGTACTTCATGCGCTTGTACTTGCCGCAAAGACATTCGTAGTCCTTTACCGGGCCAAAGATACGCGCACAGAAGAGGCCGTCACGCTCAGGCTTGAACGTACGGTAATTGATCGTTTCCGGCTTCTTGATTTCGCCGAAAGACCACGAACGGATGCGCTCTGGCGAGGCGATGCCGATCTGGATCTGGTCAAAGGTTTCCGGCTTTGCGAGCTGGTTGGTGAATTTTGTCAGTTCATTCATTTTTCAGTTCCCTCTTGGGAGTGAATTCTTCGGAAGCGGGTGAGTGGGAACGGGGCTCGCGCCCCTATTCCCCAACTACTCCGCAGCCTCCGCGAAGCCGTCGCCGTCCTCATCCTCGTCACCGAGAGATGTGAGTTCGACGTTCATGCCCAGCGAGCGCATTTCCTTGACGAGAACGTTAAAGCTCTCCGGAATGCCTGCCTCGAAGGTGTCGTCGCCTTTGACGATGGCTTCGTAGACCTTGGTCCGACCCACGACATCGTCCGATTTGACGGTGAGCATTTCCTGCAGCGTGTAGGCAGCGCCATATGCTTGCAGAGCCCATACCTCCATTTCCCCGAAGCGCTGACCACCAAACTGCGCCTTACCACCAAGCGGCTGCTGGGTGACGAGCGAGTATGGGCCGATTGAGCGAGCGTGGATCTTGTCGTCGACCAAGTGGTGCAGCTTGAGCATATAGATGATGCCAACGGTGACCTTGCGGTCGAAGGCTTCACCCGTGCGTCCGTCAAACAGGACCGACTGGCCTGAGCTGTCTACGCCAGCCTTTACAAGATAGTCGGTTACGTCCGCTTCGCGCGCACCGTCAAAGACTGGCGTACCCATTGGGACACCGGCCTTGAGGTTGGTTGCGAGTTCGACGATGCTTGCGGTCGAGCGGCTTTCGAGGTCCTCGAAGTACTGCTCACCGTAAACGTCTTTCAAACGCTCGATCACGGCCTCTGGCGGCTTGGCATCGGCGTAGTCTTCTTCGGCATTTGGATTGTCACGTTTCCACTCTTCGAGCTTCTCAGCGATATCCATGCCAAGACCGCGCGCTGCAAAACCAAGGTGGGTTTCGAAGATTTGCCCGACGTTCATACGCGAGGGCACACCCAGTGGGTTCAATACGAGGTCAACCGGCGTACCGTCTTCGAGGAACGGCATATCTTCGACAGGCAGGATGCGAGAGATCACACCCTTGTTCCCGTGGCGACCAGCCATCTTGTCGCCCGGTTGCAGCTTGCGCTTCACCGCGACGAAGACTTTGACCATCTTGAGAACGCCCGGAGCCAACTCATCGCCGCGCTCCAGCTTCTCTTTGCGATCTTCGAACTTGTCGTCGATCATCTTGGCCGCTTCGTCATATTGCGACTTGATGGCTTCCAATTGCGTTTGACGCGCATCGTCAGCAACCGCGAATTGGAACCACTCGTGACGCTCAACATCTTCGAGCACTTGCTCGGAGATATCG
This sequence comes from Erythrobacter sp. SCSIO 43205, assembly GCF_019904235.1. Lineage (NCBI taxonomy): Bacteria > Pseudomonadati > Pseudomonadota > Alphaproteobacteria > Sphingomonadales > Erythrobacteraceae > Erythrobacter > Erythrobacter sp. SCSIO 43205. The sequence continues at coordinate 78,794 of NZ_CP063202.1, forward strand.
ATGCCCTTCTTCACGCCTTTCGGACCTGCTGCGACCACTTGGCCAAGCAGCATATCGCGAAGACGGTTGTAGGTTGCACGGTTGAGGATGTTGCGCTCGTCCGCTGCGTCCTTGCGAAGACGTTCAATTTCTTCGTTCTGGATTGCACGGGTACGGTCGTCGATTTCGATACCGTGACGGTTGAAGACGCGAACCTCAACAACGGTGCCAGCCACGCCGGGTGGCAGACGCAGGGAGGTATCACGAACGTCAGAAGCTTTCTCACCAAAGATAGCGCGAAGGAGCTTTTCCTCCGGCGTCATCGGGCTTTCACCCTTTGGCGTGATCTTGCCGACGAGAATGTCACCAGGATGCACTTCTGCGCCGATGTAAACAATGCCTGCTTCATCGAGGTTGCGCAGAGCTTCTTCACCGACGTTCGGAATGTCGCGGGTGATATCCTCCGGGCCAAGCTTGGTGTCGCGGGCCATCACTTCGAATTCATCGATGTGAATCGAGGTGAAGACGTCGTCTTTCACGATACGCTCTGAAATGAGGATCGAGTCCTCATAGTTGTAGCCATTCCAGGGCATAAAGGCGACGAGGCTGTTCTTGCCCAGTGCCAGCTCACCCAGGTCCGTCGATGGACCGTCAGCGATAATATCGCCCGGCTCAACCGTCTCACCCACTTTCACCAGCGGACGCTGGTTGATGCAGGTGCTCTGGTTGGAGCGTTGGAATTTCTGCAGCGTGTAAATGTCGACGCCCGATTGGCCGGGTTCGACATCGCCGATCGCACGGATCACGATCCGGGTCGCGTCCACCTGGTCGACGATACCACCGCGTTTCGCAGCAATCGCAGCGCCAGAATCGCGCGCCACGGTTTCCTCCATGCCGGTGCCGACCCAAGGCGCTTCGGCCTTAACAAGCGGCACAGCCTGACGCTGCATATTCGAGCCCATCAGTGCACGGTTCGCGTCATCGTTTTCCAGGAATGGAATGAGCGATGCTGCAACCGAAACGAGCTGCTTTGGCGAGACGTCCATCAAAGTGATCTGATCGCTTGGCGCCATCAGGTTGTCGCCCGATTGACGCGCCGAGATCAGCTCTTCGACGAAGGTGCCGTCATCGTTGAGTTCAGCCGACGCCTGCGCAACGGTGTGCTTCTGCTCCTCCATCGCGGAAAGGTAGATCACATCACCGGTCACCTTGTTGTCTTTGACCTGACGGTAAGGCGTCTCGATAAAGCCGTATTTGTTCACCCGGCTGAACGATGCCAGCGAGTTGATCAGGCCGATGTTCGGGCCTTCGGGCGTTTCAATCGGGCAGATACGACCGTAGTGTGTCGGGTGAACGTCGCGGACTTCAAAGCCTGCGCGCTCACGCGTCAAGCCGCCCGGGCCAAGCGCCGATACGCGGCGTTTGTGAGTGACTTCGGACAGCGGGTTGGTTTGGTCCATGAACTGCGACAATTGCGATGAGCCAAAGAACTCACGCACCGCAGCAACAGCCGGCTTTGCGTTTATGAGGTCGTTCGGCATCACCGTCGACACATCGACGCTGCTCATACGTTCTTTAACCGCACGCTCCATGCGCAGCAGACCAACGCGGTATTGGTTCTCAAGAAGCTCACCAACCGAGCGAACACGGCGGTTGCCGAGGTTGTCGATGTCGTCAACTTCGCCCTTGCCGTCTTTCAGATCGACAAGCTCTTTGACCACGGCAAGGATGTCTTCCTTGCGCAGCGTCGTCACAGTGTCTTCGGCATCAAGGCCCAGACGCATATTCAGCTTCACACGGCCAACCGCAGAAAGGTCATAGCGCTCACCATCGAAGAACAGACCTTCGAACAAAGCTTCTGCGGTTTCCTTGGTAGGCGGTTCACCCGGACGCATGACCTTGTAGATTGCCTCAAGACCTTCGTCCCTGTTTTCAGCCTTGTCGACTTTGAGCGTGTTGCGGATCCATGGACCGGTATTGATCTCGTCAATGTCGAGAAGCTCAATCGCGTCAAAGCCCGCTTCATCAAGAGCCTCAACGTGCTCAAGCGTCACCTCATCACCCGCTTCGATATAGATCGAGCCGGTTTGCTCATTGATCATGTCATAAGCGGCATAGCGGCCTACAACTTCCTCTGTGGGCAAGAGGAGCGTTTCAAGACCGTCCTTTGCCGCTTTATTGGCAGCGCGCGGAGAAATCTTCTGGTTCGCGGGGAATACCTCTTCGCCGGTCTTTGCGTCCACCAGCGGGAAGGCAGGCTTCGCACCGCGCCAGTTTTCAGGGACGAATGGAATGGTCCAGCCATCCTTCGCGCGTTCCCACTTCATAATATCGTAGAAGTGGTGAAGGATGCCTTCGCTATCGAGGCCAAGCGCATAGAGAAGCGCAGTCACCGGAAGCTTCCGCTTACGGTCGATGCGAACGTTGACGATGTCTTTCGCGTCAAATTCAAAGTCGAGCCATGAACCACGATAAGGGATGACGCGCGCTGCAAACAGGAGCTTGCCAGACGAGTGCGTCTTGCCGCGGTCGTGGTCGAAAAGGACGCCGGGAGAACGGTGCATTTGCGAGACGATCACACGCTCGGTGCCGTTGACGATAAAGGTGCCGTTCTCAGTCATGAGCGGCATATCGCCCATGTAAACGTCTTGCTCTTTAATATCGAGAACCGAGCGGGTTTCGGTTTCCTGATCGACTTCGAACACGATCAGGCGAAGCGTGACCTTCATAGGCGCTGCGTAAGTGATGCCGCGCTGGCGACACTCGGTCGTGTCGTACTTTGGCTCTTCGAGTTCGTAGTGAACAAAGTCGAGCTCTGCGGTGCCGGCAAAGTCGCGAATCGGGAAAACGCTGCGCAGGGTCTTTTCCAGACCCGACACATAGCCCGTTTCCTTGTTCGAGCGCAGGAAGAACTCGTAGCTTTCCCGCTGCACTTCGATGAGGTTGGGCATATCGACGACTTCGTGGATGTCGCCAAAAATCTTACGGATGCGCCGCTTTGCGGTACCCTTTGCCTCGCGGCTGCGGGTTGCTTTCGCCTTTGTTGCCATGGAGGAATTGTGCCTCTTTGCTTGAATGCGCTGTTGAATTTTCAACAACACCAATTGGGTTCAGTCGTCACGCGAGACTGTGATGCCATATGAGACGCAAATAAGCCGCACTCCAACGTGAACCCTCACTGGGTCCAAAATGGATGCAGCTTAAGCATTCGCGAATATGGCAAAGCACCGATTTCTATTCTTGGGCCAATCCGTCGCGCATGAATCAGTCCGGCTCGAAAGCGGTGTGTGAGCGCGTATTTAAGAAGACTGTTGGATTTGTCAACGCTGGGCGCGAAGCCACTGCAATGCCTTTTGCCCTCTCAGGTTCAAGCCTTGGCACAACTACAGTTGACTAGAACGCAACTTTCGATCATCGCCAAGCCCCCGCATGGGACAATAGTTTTTCTAAATGAGGGCTTGAAACATGAAAAAATTTGCTTTCGCGATGGTCGCATCGTCACTTCTCCTCGCCGCGTGCGATGGTCCAGCAGAAGAAGTCGGCGAAGAGGTTGATGACGTAACCGAAGCTCAGGCTGAAGTGATCGACGAAGAAGCTGAACTTGCTGAAGCTCAGGCTGATCTCGCTGAAGAAGCAGCAGACGTTGCCGAAGCTCAAGGTGATGAAGCAGGCGCAGCTGGCATGGAAGCCAAAGCAGAAGAACTCGAAGCACAAGCCGAGGCGATGGAAGACAAAGCCGACGGAATGTAATCATAAGAGTTGACTCAAACGTCAAATCGCCTAAAGGCCCGCCACTGAACGGCGGGCCTTTTTGGTTTTGCCGCTCATCCGTCCGAGACAGTTGGTGAGAGGAATATGCCTCTCTTAATCTCCAGCCTAGACGGGGAAATGAGATTTCGCGGGTTTCATACCCGCTGGCGAGCATTGGCTCGCTCCCTCCTTCCCCATTGATGGACCTTGGCCTTTGTCGATGAACGGCAAGGGTTGATTTGAGCCGGTTGTGCGCAAGGCCCGCCTTGCAATCAGCCATAGTGAAGGAGCAAATGCATGGATCGTTCGCAAAAGACCGAAGCCGTTGCCCAGCTCAACGCTGTTTTCAACGAAGTTGGCGTGGTGGTTGTCACCCGCAACCTCGGCCTGACGGTGGACCAGTCCACTGATCTGCGCGGAAAGATGCGTGAAGCAGGTGCAACTTACAAGGTTGCGAAGAACCGTCTTGCAAAGCTCGCCCTGAAAGACACCGATTACGTTGGCCTTGAGGAATTCCTCACCGGTCCAACCGCGCTGGCATGGTCTGAAGACCCTGTCGCAGCTGCCAAAGCTGCTGTTGAGTTCGCCAAGTCGAACGACAAGCTGGAAATCGTTGGTGGATCGATGGGCAGTCAGGTTCTCGACGAAGCCGGGATCAAGGCGCTTGCCTCGATGCCAAGCCTCGACGAGCTGCGTGGCACGATTGTTGGTCTGGTCAATGCACCTGCGACGAAGATCGCTCAGGTTGCAACCGCACCTGCCAACAAGCTGGCCCGCGTTCTTGGGGCATACGCTGCCTCAGAAGCCGCTTAAGACGCCTCTCGCGAATACGAAACAAAACCATCCATTTTGGGGGACGCGTTTAAGTCCCGAATTTTATTGGAGTTAACATCATGGCTGATATTGCCAAGCTTGTTGAAGAACTTTCGAAGCTGACCGTCCTTGAGGCAGCTGAACTTGCCAAAGCACTCGAAGAAGAGTGGGGCGTTTCTGCAGCGGCTGCTGTTGCTGTTGCTGCACCTGCTGGTGGCGGCGACGCTGGCGGCGCTGCTGAAGAAAAAGACGAATTCGACGTCATCCTCACCGGCGACGGTGGCAAGAAGATCCAGGTCATCAAAGAAGTCCGCGGCATCACTGGCCTCGGCCTCACCGAAGCCAAGGGTCTTGTCGAAGGCGCACCAAAGCCTCTCAAAGAAGGCGTCTCGAAAGCAGAAGCCGAAGAGATCAAAGGCAAGATCGAAGCAGCCGGCGGTACCGTCGAGCTCAAGTAAGCCCTGCGCTTACGCGATCGAGCTTTGCTCAAAAAAAGGGGCAGTGCCGGCAATGGCGCTGCCCTTTTTCTTGCCACCACTCCAGAGGCCCACCCCGTCAAAACCCTTAGTGCTGCTGCGGGGAAGCTTAGGCTCCTCCGGGATAGGGCGCCGCGACAATTAGCGGTAAGGATGGCGCAAATGGAAGCAAATGACCTCATTGAACAAATAGATGCTGCAATCGGAGCGCACGGCTCTTGGAAGGTGCGACTTCGCTCCGCGATTGCATCTGGTTCAAGCGATGCGAACCCATATGCCGTAAGCTGCGATGATCAATGTGCCTTTGGCAAATGGTTATATGACGACAAGCTGCCCCCAGCTGTGAAGGCAGGCATACCCTATTCGGTGATCAAGCGACTTCATGCCGATTTTCACCGAACCGCCGGACGGGTTTTGCGCGAAGCCTTGGACGGCAACACCCAATCTGCACAAACTGTGTTCGAGGGGGAATTTGCCGACAAATCAGCAACGCTCGTCAGAGCACTACTGAAGTGGAAACGCGAGCTGTCCTAAGTGGCCTGACAGGCTGAATTGGAGCCGCTGAAAGCGTCCTATCGCGCAATCTGCTCAATCGCGGTGAGTTGTGGTCCAACCGGCGCGACGGAAATCTGATCGATCTGCACCTTTTTGGCGTTAGGCGCGTCCTTATAGTCGATGCCAAACTCCACCTCGTCATAGGCGGGATTGTAATTGATCGGTATGCCCGCAGCCTGAAGCTCAGCCAGCGGCACAAAGCTGTCAATCGAACGACCGCTCAAAATTTCGTCATATTCAGACTTGCTGAATTGCTCCCGCATCACATTGGCAACCGAGCGCAAACGGATCGCAATCGTGCCGCGTCCTTGTTGGAAATCGACTTTCCCAGTCAGGACGCCGTTCACCCGCGCATCCATCTTGGTCTTTGGCACAAGCGCAGTTTCCGCCGCCGCTGCGCCGCGCAGTTCGGGCGGAGGTGCGGCCACAGGGATGGCGCGCGCAGCGTCGCGCACAACTGGCTGAGCAGCTGTTGCGGTTCTCGCAATCGGCAGAGCGCTGCGCACCGCGTTCGAGGCATCAATCGCCCCTGCAAATGCGGCCTCGACCGAGCGGTTGGAGATCGCTTCAGTGCGCGCCGCCGCCGAGCCGACGCTCAAGGTCGTGCCTTGTTCGCCTGCATTTTCAGGGGTGGCTTTTACCACCGGGCCCATGTCTGTAATTTGGTCGATCGCGACGCTTGGCGTGCGAATGGTATCCTTGCGTTTACTCACAAGCGGCGCAGGCGCGGCTCCACGGCTGAGCGATGGAGGCGCGACGAAGCCAGTGGGCATCTCGACCCCGGCAAAGGCAAGGTCAAACTCCTGCGACCCGCTCGCCAGCACGGCCACAGGCATTTCGCGGTCAAAATCCGAAAGCCGCGTGCGCGCTGTCACTGGCGCGGCGTGTTCTTCGACAGAAATGGCCTTAGCGTAAATGGTTTCAGCAGATTGCTGGTCAGGCGACCACACTTTACTGGTGAGCGTGCGGGGAACCTCAAAAGTGGGCGTACTGATGGGCTCCGGCAGTGGTTCTGGCCCGCCAAAGTATGGCCCTGCAAAGCTTCCCGCCACCGCGCCAAGCGACAGATTGGGTAAGGCAACCGCGACCGCAACCGCAGCCGTGCCAAAACCCGCGCGCGTTTTGTTCGACATCCTGCTGCGCACCGGACGCACTGTCTTGTCCGCGACGCGCTTGGCGGCGAGCGCTGCTTTTTGCGAGGCAGTGGCTGGCGCAGGGATAAAGCGCGCAGGAACAGGCCAGCTAAAGCTTCCCGCGTGCGCGTCAAACGCCTCTTGATTGTCAGGCTTGCGGCTCACCCCCCAGCTCCTTTGATGGCTGCCTCAATCTTGCCAATAGCACCATTATGGAGCGTTTTACCTTACAGATAAAGGGATTTGTGGGGGCGAGCGCGGCGGTGCCCCAATACAACACAAGCGCAAGCGCTTGCCCGGTTGAGTTGAAATTCGCTTTGCCAACGCGAGGCTGGCTCCTATCCGGTGCGGCTCGCTATTGCGCGGGCGGAGTTGGCAAAGATGCAAGAGCGAGTGCAAAATCCTGCACCCCGGACGACCCCGACATGGGGCGAGGAACTGCGCGCAACATTCGCGCTTGCCGCGCCGCTTGCTGGTGCAAACTTGCTGCAAATGCTGACCTATGCGGTCGATGTGATCTTTATCGCGCGGCTTGGCGATGAACCCTTGGCGGCCTCGGCCCTGGCGGTATCATTGTTCGGGCTGGTGTTGTGGGCGATGACATCGCTTATCGGAGCGGTCGCCGCGCTGATCGCTGAGGCGGTCGGAGCGGGCGGACCGACGCTGCGACCTGTTCGGCGTTCGGTGCGCATGGCGCTGTGGCTCGCGGTCATCACGGGCGTTATCGGGATGGGGCTGTGCCTTTTGCTCGAACCGATTATGCGCGCCACCGGTCAGCAAGCGGGCATCATCACCATGGCGCGCGACTACAATTACATCATCATCTTCTCGCTTATCCCGATGCTCGCGGCAGGAGCTCTGCGTTATTTCGTATCTGCGCTCGGGCGGCCGATTTTTGCCACCGCGATCACGGGCCTTGGCATCTTTGTAAACGCCTTTGCTAACTACGCGCTGATCTTTGGCAATTTCGGCGCGCCGCAGCTGGGATTGATGGGCGCAGGCATTGCGACAATCATGACCTCTCTGGTTGTGCTTGGCGCTTATATTCTGGCCATCAGGTTCGATCCAAAACTTCACCGCTATCATGTGTTCGGGCGCTGGTGGTCGCCCGATTGGGATCGCTTCTGGCAGATTGTCCGGGTTGGGACTCCCATTGGCCTCACCGTCACCGCTGAGGCTGGCATCTTCGGTGCTGCCGCCTTTCTGATGGGCCGGTTTGGTGCAAGCGAGCTTGCCGGCCACACCGTCGCGCTGCAACTGGCTGCACTCGCTTTCCAAGTGCCGTTTGGAGTGGGGCAAGCGGTCACCATTCGCGTGGGCTATTTCTATGGCGCGCGCGATCCATTGGGCGTGATGCGCGCAGGCTGGGTAGCGCTTGCGATCTCGACCGGATTTATGGCCTGCACGGCAAGCGCCATGGTGATTGCGCCTTACACGCTGTTATCGATCTACGTTGATCCCTACGCCGCCAAGAACGCAGCCCTTGTAGGCTTCGCCTTGCAATACCTCGTTATGGCAGCCGCATTCCAGCTGGTCGACGGCGTTCAAGCGGTGGCTGCGGGCGCTTTACGCGGGCTTCAGGATACGCGCGTGCCGATGTGGATCGCGATTTTCAGCTATTGGGTGCCCGGTATTGGCCTTTCCATCGGGCTTGGCTTTTTCACCCCGCTTGAAGGCGTAGGCGTGTGGGTCGGCCTTGCCACCGGGCTAGCCACTGCCGCCGTCTTGCTGTTGTGGCGCTGGATGGCGCGGGAGCGTTTGGGACTTGTGAGACAGCCGCTTTAAGCAGCCATCGTCGTAACGACGCGCTGCGGGAATGGGATGCTGATACCTTTCTCGTCGAATGTGGCTTTCGCCGCTTCGGTAAGATCCCATGAAAGCGCAAGATAATCGTCCGTCTTGCACCAGACGCGAAGGCCGATACCGACCGAACTGTCATCAAGCGATGCGACGAATGCGGCAGGTTCCGGATCGTCCAGCACACGCTCATCAGCATGAGCCAGTGCAAGCAGGGCGTCACGCGCCTCTTTCATGGAATCGTCATAGCCAATGCCCACGACAAGCTCGAAACGGCGCACTGGATTGCGCGTGTAATTGGTGATCGGCTGATTCCAGATTTCATTGTTGGGCATCATGACAAAGAGCCCGTCGAACTGCTTTAACTTGGTCGTAAACAGACCAATCTCTTCGACCTGTGCAGTAATACCACCAACCATAATCGCCTCGCCAACACGAAATGGACGCTGCGTCATGATCATCACGCCTGAGGCCACATTGGAAAGCGTGCCCTGCAACGCCAGACCCACGGCAAGCGCCGCGCCGCCGAGCGCTGCGATGATACTGGTTGTCTCGACACCGAACTGTGCCAACACTGTCAAAAAGACGACGGCCCAGATCGCATATTTCACCACCTTCGCGATGATACGCGCGATAGAAATATCCATGCTGGATGAATTGCTGAGCCCGCGCAAAACCCAGCGGGCAATGACGCTCCCGATAAACAGGCCAATCACCAAAACCGCGATGCCGCCAGCAATGTCCGTTATATTTGTGCGCAGCCAAATCAGGCCCTGCTCGGCATAGGTGAGAGTAACAATATCCGGATTGATGGTCATAGGGTAATTCTCTGTAGAAACGCCTGATAGTCAGACTGGAGCGCGCATTCGCCTGAATGCAGCGCACATGAGCTGCTTGTTCGCGGTGCTCGTTGGCTTATGGCTTCCTACAATTCAAGCGTCTGTTGCGTTCCAAGCGGCCACTAAAATTTTTCGTGCATTTTTTTGTTCTGGACCTGTTGACTCTTGCGCGAGCGGCAACCATCTGCGCCCTCGCTGGCACTCTCGGGGTGAGAGTGCCAAAGACGTTTATCAACCAACTAAGAAAGGTCATAAACAATGGCATTTCGTCCACTTCACGACCGCGTTCTGGTCCGTCGCATCGAAGCCGACACAAAGACCGCAGGCGGCATCATTATCCCTGACAGCGCTCAAGAAAAGCCATCGGAAGGCGAAGTCGTCGCTGTTGGCGAAGGCGTGCGCGACGATGACGGCGACCGCATCCCTCTCGATGTGAAAGCCGGTGACCGCGTTCTGTTCGGCAAATGGGGCGGCACCGAAGTCAAAATCGACGGTGAAGACCTCCTCATCATGAAGGAAAGCGACATCATGGGGATCATCGGCTGAGCCGACTGACCCAAGCTTTCTGATTAAACCAAAGAATTCTCAGGAGAAACTATCATGGCTGCAAAGGACGTAAAGTTCGGCCGCGAAGCACGCGAAGGCATTCTTCGTGGTGTGGATACGCTCGCAAACGCTGTTAAAGTAACCCTCGGCCCGAAAGGCCGTAATGTCGTAATCGACAAAAGCTTTGGCGCACCACGCATCACCAAAGACGGTGTTTCGGTTGCCAAGGAAATCGAACTGAAAGACAAGTTCGAAAACATGGGCGCTCAAATGCTCAAGGAAGTTGCGTCGAAAACCAACGACCTTGCTGGTGACGGCACCACCACTGCAACCGTTCTTGGCCAAGCGATCGCTCGCGAAGGCATGACCGCTGTTGCTGCTGGCATGAACCCAATGGATCTGAAGCGCGGCATCGACACTGCGACTGCGAAGGTCGTTGAGAACCTCAAGAGCCGTTCGAAAGAAGTCGCTGGCTCTGCTGAAATCGCACAGGTCGGCGTAATCTCTGCCAATGGCGACAAGGAAGTCGGCGAGAAGATCGCTGAAGCCATGGAAAAGGTCGGCAAAGAAGGTGTTATCACCGTCGAAGAAGCCAAAGGTCTCGAATTTGAACTCGACGTTGTCGAAGGTATGCAATTCGACCGTGGCTATCTCTCGCCATACTTCATCACCAACCCTGACAAGATGACGGTTGAACTGGACAATCCATACATCCTCATCAACGAAGGCAAGCTCTCCAGCCTGCAAGCCATGCTTCCAGTGCTCGAAGCTGCGATGCAGTCGGGCCGTCCGCTTCTCATCATCGCCGAAGACATCGAAGGCGAAGCGCTGGCGACCCTCGTGGTCAACAAGCTGCGCGGTGGTTTGAAAGTGGCTGCGGTCAAGGCTCCGGGCTTTGGCGATCGTCGTAAAGCCATGCTGCAAGACATCTCGATCCTTACCAAAGGCGAGCTGGTCAGCGAAGAGCTTGGCATCACGCTTGATAAAGTCACGCTCGATATGCTCGGCGAAGCCAAGCGCGTCACAATCGACAAGGACAACACCACCATCGTCGATGGCGCTGGCTCGGAAGACGACATCAAGGCACGCGTTGGCGAAATCCGCGCGCAAATCGAAACCACCACCAGCGATTACGACCGTGAGAAACTGCAAGAGCGTCTTGCGAAACTCGCAGGCGGCGTTGCCGTGATCAAGGTTGGCGGTGCTTCTGAAGTTGAAGTGAAAGAGCGCAAGGACCGCGTTGATGATGCGCTTCACGCCACGCGTGCAGCGGTTGAAGAAGGCATCGTGCCTGGCGGCGGTACTGCACTTCTCTACGCAACCAAAGCGCTTGAAGGCCTCAAAGGCGACAATGACGACCAGACCCGCGGCATCGACATCGTTCGCCGCGCGATCATGGCACCGGTTCGTCAGATCGCTGAGAACGCTGGTCACGACGGTGCGGTTGTTTCTGGCAACCTGCTTCGTGAAGGCGACGAAACCCAAGGTTTCAACGCTGCGACCGACACTTATGAAAACCTCGTTGAAGCTGGCGTGATCGACCCAACCAAAGTTGTTCGCACCGCGCTTCAGGACGCAGCTTCTGTTGCTGGCCTTCTCATCACCACCGAAGCGGCGATCACCGACGCTCCGGAAGACAAAGCGGCTCCTGCAATGCCTGATATGGGCGGCATGGGCGGCATGGGCGGCGGCATGGGCTTCTAAACGCCCGCCGGTTCCTAGCTTACAAAAGGGCCCCGCTGGACTTCGGTTCGGCGGGGCTTTTTCTTGTCCATGGCTCTAGTGCTCGCGCAAAGCATTGATTCACAGAAGTTCACTCCACTTCGGCGAGAATTCGAAGGACGCAAAGGGCGAGTGAAAACTGCACTTGACGCAAATGGGTGTATATTAGAAAGTACATTTGCTTAGTTCGAGTAGAGTCGTGCGCCCCCGCGTCAACGCCTTGCCGGGCTAAGGTAAAGCATCGGGCCAGCTTATTGGATCTGGCGGACCTGATGTTTGAAGAATTTGTGTGGGCGGGAAAGCGTTAGGATTCCCGTAAAAATGGGATCTGCGGACGGGAGAGGTCGCAGAAATATCGCGCAAAGGGACAGCCGCAAAATCCGGCGCCTGATGCTTATTTTTGCACCTTTTGCTCTTCTGTAAACGGAGGGTTGATCTATGCAGGTGCACAATATTGAGTCAGGAGAGGCCGGCCTCTTCGGCTGTTTGACTTACCAAAGCATCGCGTCAGCGCCCCCGACCGATCAAGAACTCAACGCGCTTGTCGCGCAGGCCCGCCTTCGCAATCAGAGCGTGGGTGTCACGGGTATGCTGCTTTATGAAGACGGGCGTTTTTTGCAGACGCTCGAAGGTCCGCCCGCTGCCCTGTCACAAGTCTGGTCATCCATCCAACGCGACGAGCGCCACGAAGACATTGAGCTTTTGAGCGAGCACTATGTCGAAGCCCGTCTGTTTTCGGATTGGGACTTACTGCTTTATCGCAAACGCGAGCAGGCCCCGCCTTCCTTGTGGGAGCGGCTTCGCCGACGCCATCCTTTGAACCAGTATGTCAAAGGCGTGGTTCGCGATGCCTTTGACGCCAATGAAGCAGGGCTGGGCGAACTTTTTGCCCGGCTTGCAAGCTCGGGTTGGGACGGCGATGAGCTGGTGCGCGAACTGATCGAGCCGGCCGCGCGTGCCATGGGTGATGCCTGGCTTGCCGATGATTGCACCGAGTTTGACCTGACTCTGGGTCTTGGCATCTTGCAGATGGCAGGGCACGCTGTGCGCTATGCCGAGGATGTCGAAAGCCTGCGCTCCAAGACATATTCGATCCTTCTGGCTGCAGCGCCGGGCGAGGGGCATATTTTGGGCACGAGCCTGTTGGCCGACCAATTCAGCGATGCGGGCTGGAAGGTAGAAATGGCATTCCCCACCAGCGATGAAGCGCTTGCCAATCAGCTGAGCGCACAGCAGCCTGATGCAGTTGATATTGGATTGTCCGACGCAATTACACGGCAAGGACGCATTGCGCGCCTGCGCGAGACGGTGAAGCACTCACGCTTGGTCATGCCCGATCAGGCTCTGGTGGTGTCGGTTGGTGGCCGCTTGTTTGCCGAAGCCTCTGCCACGGCAGAGCACGTGGGCGCTGATCTCTCGCGCCAGAGCCTGGCTGGAACCCGGCTTCGCGTCGCAGAGCTTGTGGCACACGCAAAATCGGTCAAGCCGCGCGAATAGCAGGTCTAACGCGCCCCCTTCACAAGTTCGCCGTGCTCCTTCATGGACGCAGGCAATCCAAAATGAGGGTCAACACCATGAAAACCAAATTTGCAGCCCTGCTGCTTGCCTCTGTCGCGCTTGCCGGATGCGATGCGCTCACCCCGGTCGAAACGGTTGAATGTGGCACAGTTGCGCAAACCGAATGCCTCAACGCCTGGTTCGATGAGAAATTCGAAGAGGGTCTTGCCTTTTCGCCGATCAGCCAGACGGGCCTTGGTCGCAAGACCGATTATGACAAGATCGACGATTTCAGCGAAGAAGCCCAGCTTGAACAGCTCGAATGGATGCGCGCAGCAACCGCACAGATGGAAGCAAGCTTCGACTATGATGAGCTAACGCCTGACGCACAGCTTTCCTGGGATATGTGGAAGTTCCGCCTCGAGCAGGCAGAGCGCGCATGGGAGTTTCGCGAGCAAGCCTATATCCTGCACCAGATGGGCTCTGCGCAAAGCGAGTTGCCAACCTTCCTTTTGACCCAGCACAGGGTTGATGATGAAAGCGATATGCAGGCCTTTATCGCGCGAATCGGCGGTATTGGGGGCGCGATGGACCAACTGCTGGCCCGCGCAAAGGCGAATGCCGCTGCCGGCACTCGTCCGCCGCGCTTTGCCTATGATGCGGTTATTCTGGAATCGAAAAACCTCACCAGCGGCGCGCCGTTTGACAGGCCAAGCGAAAGCGGTGAGCCTTCGGCCATGTGGCAGGCTGTTGAGCGCCACCTTGCCAGCCTTACTGAAAGCGGCACCATTACCGCAGAACGCGCAGAGGAGCTACGCGAAGAGGCGCGCACGGCACTGACCGAACAATTTGCCCCCGCCTACGCGCGCGTCATTGCCTGGTATGAGGAAGACCGCCCCAACACCAGCGAACAGGCGCAAGGCGCAACCGCGCTTCCCAATGGTGAGGCATTCTATGCTGCCTCTTTGAAAGAGATGACCACCACCGACCTTACCGCCGATGAAATTCACCAGATCGGCCTTGATGAGGTTGAACGTATCCAAGGGGAGATGCGCGCCATCATGGAGCAGGTGGGCTTTGAGGGGACTTTGCAGGAATTCTTCGAATTCACCCGCACCGATCCGCAATTCTTCTATCCCGACAACGAAGCCGGGGCACAGGCTTACATTGCGCAGGCGAAAGAGCACATCGACACGCTGACCGAGCGCCTGCCAGAGTTTTTCGGCACGCTTCCCAAGGCGCCACTTGAAGTGCGCCGGGTCGAACCGTTCCGCGAACAGGATGGCGCAGCCCAGCATTATCAGTCCGGCACGCCCGATGGCTCGCGTCCTGGCATTTATTACGCGCACCTGTCCGACATGAACGCCATGCCGATCCCGGAACTTGAATCGATCGCCTATCACGAAGGCAATCCGGGGCATCATATGCAGGTTTCGATCGCGCAGGAGTTGGAAGGTGTGCCCAAATTCCGGTCGCAAGGCGGGTTCATCTCTGCCTTTGGCGAAGGCTGGGCTCTATATACCGAGACGCTGGCGAAAGAGATGGGTGGCTACAAGGATCCTTATTCCGACTTTGGCCGTCTATCGAGCGAGATCTGGCGCGCAATCCGTCTGGTGGTCGACACTGGCATCCACGCCAAGGGCTGGAGCGAGGAAGAAGCGGTGCAATATGCGCTTGAGAACTCACCTAACCCAGAGGCGGCTGTGCGCAGCGAAGTGCAGCGTTATTACGTGCTTCCGGGTCAGGCCACATCTTACAAGATCGGCATGATCCGGATTCAGGAACTGCGCGCGAAGGCTGAAGAAGAGCTTGGCGACAAGTTCGACATTCGCGGCTTCCACGATACGATCCTTGGCGGGGGCGCTGTGCCTCTGTCGATCATGGAAACCCGTGTGAACCGCTGGATCGAGAGCCAGAAAGCGGCCTAACGGGCTTACAAGGCGTTAGTAAAAAGGGCGCGCAAGGTGGATAGCCTTGCGCGCCCTTTTGCGTTTGGATGAGGCTGGAACCTACCCGCCTTTACGGCTGTTTGCGGCTGCCTCAATGACATCATCATCCCACGTTACCTGCGTTTGGGTTTGCGGGTTGAAGCGGGTGTTGGCGTAGCTTGCGCTTTCCGCTGCTGCGATTTCTTCGGCGGTCAGAAATTCAGATGGCTCCAGCGCAAAGACATCAAGCCCGCGCGTGATTTCGGTCGCGTAGATGCGGCCATTGTACCAGTATGACGACCAGTATCCGCCGACCACGAGCTGTTCATCATCAATCGGTCCGCGATCAAAGAAGGCGATTTCCTTGGGGTTCGCACTGTCGGTGAAATCCATCACGCTGATGCCGCCCTGATACCAGCTTTGCACAAACAGATCGCGGCCCGGAACGGGAATGATCGAGCCATTGTGCGCGACGCAGTTTTCGGTGTCGCTTTGCGGTCCGGGCATTTTGTAGTGGCTGCGGAATTCAAGCTTGCCATCGACAATGTCATAGATCGCATTCGCGCCCCAAGTCATCGGGTCCGATGCCTTGCAACGCGGACGACCGCCGCCGCCCCATTCGTCGGTGAAGATCACCTTGGTGCCGTCGTTATTGAACGTCGCCGAGTGCCAATAGGCAAAGCCCTTGTCGAACACGCTATCGGTGCGAACCGGGTTGTAGGGATCGGAAATATCCATGATGATCCCATTGCCCGAACACGCACCTGCCGCGATGTTCAGCGATGGGAAGACGGTGATGTCATGGCATTGGTTGGTTTCGCGAGTGTCTTGCGCATCATCGCTCGACTTGCCGCCATTCCAAAGGCCAGCGATTTCGCCCGTCTCGCTATCAGCGAAAACGCGCGGGCTACTGGTGATGCGGGCCGCCGCCGGATTAGCGATGGGGATTTCAATCACGTCGATGCTGAAAAGCGCGGTGCGGCTATCGGAACGATTGGGAACGCAGCGTGCAAGCTCTTCAGTTTCGCGCACTACTGAAGTGCCCGAGTTGTAAACGATGAGCTTTTCCTCATCGGCGCTGACGATGGAGTGGGTGTGGCTGCCGCGACAGGTCTGAACCTGACCCACCTGACGCACTGCGGAAAGGTCGGAAATGTCAAAGATACGAAGGCCGCGGAAGCGCTCTTCACTGACTTTGCCCTCAACTCCCTGTAAGCCGCAATCGACGCGCCCGCGCGTTTGTTCCACGCTCATGATAAGCAGGTTGCCAGCGACCGAGACATCGCCCTGCCCTCCCGGACAAACGACCGACGACATAAGAGTGGGTACACCATCATCGCCAAGCTTGTAGATGTTGAAGCCGTGATAATTTCCGGCAACCATGATGTCGTCGTAAAACGCCATATCGGTGTTAGCGAAATCGAGGAGCGGCGAACGCTCTGCGAACTGCGTCAGGCTTTCGCCATCCTCTTCTGGCTCTGCAACCTCCTCTGCGTCTTCCACTTCATCACTTGGCAAAGCAGGGCGAAGGTCAGCAGGGTTATCAGGGTTGAAGAAGCCCGCAGGCTTTGGCAGCGACACGACTTTGCGAAGGTTCATGATCGCCTCGCCCGCATCGGCAAAGCCAACCGCAAGCCCTGAGCGCGGATCGGTGGAAAGCCCTGCAAGAAGGGTATCCATGCGGTCGATTTCGCTTTGCTGATCAGCTTCGATATCGCCGACAAACTGGAACAGGACCGGGTCCGCAGCGCTGCCCGGTTGGTCAAGCAGATCCTCAACCATGGTAAGCGCGCCTTCGTGGTGCGCAATCATCAAGGTGAGGAACATCTTGTCAAAAGCAGCGCCTTCGAGGGTAGCAAGCTCAGCCATCTGCTCAGGCGTTGCCATGCCCGCCATTGGCATATGGTCCATGCCATGCTGGCCATGGTTGGCGTGCTGCGAGTGGTCCATCGCGGAATGATCCATGCCTGAATGGTCCATTCCGGCCATCACGGTTTTTTCACCGCGCGCGGACAGCCAGTTGTTCATAAACTCAATCTCGTCAGCCTGGCTCGACAAGATCCGACCCGCTGCGGTGACGACGTCTTCGTTATTGGTACGCCCTTCGACAAGCTCGGCCATATCGACCGCTTGTTGGTGATGGACGATCATGCCTTGCATGAAAGCAACATCGGCATCGGTGTAGCTTGATTTCGCGATTTCGCTCGCTTCACTTGCGCTAAGCGTTTTGCTCGCCTGGCCGGGTGCGCCGGGCAGGATGATGGGCGCCGTTTGGGCCAGAGCAAGGCTTGAACCAGTCAAAAGAAGGCCGGTAACAAGGCCGCGTGTTCCCAAAGCCAATTTGCGTTGCATGATCATTCATGTCCTCATGTGTTTGCGTTTGACGCCATTCCTGCCCGATTGCCTGTGCCAGTCAAGGCTCTAACCGAAAGCTTGCATACATACGCAACAAGGGAACAATCGAAGGGTTCCTCGCATTATTATTAGTGCGGGCTTTTTCATCCAAACCGAGAATCGGTCGCGAAGCCAGCACATCTCGCCGCAGTCACACCACGCTGTTCTTGCCGCGCTTCATCTAAGAGCCTTAGAACTGGCTTAAGCTCACGCTAACCCTGTTGGAAGTATATGCCCCCTATGGCCCTCCAATCTCTTTTTACTTCGCTCGCACGCAAAGCAGCCCCTTTCGCGCTTGCTTTGGCGATGTTTTCAACGCCCGCTTTCGCTCAGGATAACGCCCTTGAGGCGAGTTTTGACGATGCCTTTGGTACAGAAGCGCGCGCGCCCTCAACCTTTGAAGCGATTTACGCGAGCGGCTTTGAACAACGCATTGCGCAGCTCGCCGATGGCAGTCAGGGGCGCATTGGCGTTGCGGCATGGGACTTGGCAACCGGCGAGCAGGTCACCGTGCTGGGTGACCAATTGTTCCCGATGGCCTCAACCAGCAAAATCGCAGTCGCTGCCACCTATCTCGAAATGGTGGAGCAGGGGCGCTATTCACTCACCAGTGAGTTTCCGCTGCTTATCCCGGTGCGCTCTGCCAAATTCTCATCGCCAGCCGCACCTGTGCGCAAGGGCAATACGATGGCAGCGATTGACCTTATCGAGATTATGATCACCCGCTCCAGCAACCCGGCAACCGACGCGCTTCTCGCAGCTGTAGGCGGGCCGCCTGCTGTGAACAACTGGATGCGCCGTCAGGGGATCACTGACTTTTCCATCGACCGCGACATCGCAACTCTGGTGCGCGACGATGGCGAATATGATCCGGCCAACTGGATTGATGAACGCGATGCGGCCACTCCCAAAGCGATGGTGCGCCTTCTTGCAGGGCTTTATCGGGGCGAATTCTTGAGCGAGGAAAGCCGCCGCGTGCTGCTCGGCGCGATGAGCCGTACGGTTACCGGCAAACGCCGGATTGTCGCCAATATGCCCGGCGAAGCGCGGGTTAGCCACAAGACCGGATCGCTCAACAACACATCTTCTGACGTTGGTATTATCGAAAGCCCGGATGGCCGCGCGATTGCCGTGGCCATCTATGTAACGGGCCAGGGTGCACGCCGCGCGCGCGAGGCGCGGATTGCCGAGATCGCAAGAGCGATTTACGACGGGTTCAATGCCAAAGCGCGCGCAGATCGCACATGGACCAGCGCGCCGCGCATGGGTGGCGGCTAACCGCTCGCTTCGCTTTCAGGCAAAGAAAAAGGCGGCATCCCGAACGGGGCGCCGCCTTTTCTTTATGGCTCAGCGCAGAGCGCGAGCCAAAGTCACTTGCGAATTACTCGCCGTCGACCATTGCTTCTGCGTTAGCAGCTGCTTCGTCAGCAGCGCCTTCAACGGCAGCAGCCGCGTCGCCAGCAGCTTCTTCGGTTGCAGCAGCAGCATCGCCAGCAGCTTCACCAGCAGCAGCAGCGCCTTCTTCAGCAGCAGCAGTTGCATCGTCAGCGATCGAAGCAGCGTCTGCAGCCATTGCATCGCCGGTTTCGCCAACTGCGTCTGCGGTTTCACCGCAAGCAGCAAGGCCAAGAGCAGAAGTTGCAACAGCAGCGGCAAGAACAAACTTACGCATAATGATAATTCCTTATTCAGCGTAGAAGAAACGCACCCCCTCCAAAGGGAAAGCGCCGTAGCCTCGCGACTTCATTCAAAAGAACCCGCTCGGCACTGCTGTCTAAATAATGGCAGAAATGGGGCAAGACAAGTAAAATGTGGCAACACGCCTCATTTTGGCCTTATTGTCGCCACATTTGGGCGCGCAGTCCCGGCGATCTGATCTATCGGGCTAAAGCGTCCTAAGCGCTCTTACGCGGGCGCTCGCACGGTGCTAGCGATGGCTTCATGTCAGATAAGCAAAAGCACCTCTATCTCGTCGACGGCTCGGCCTATATTTTCCGCGCCTATCATCGCTTGCCACCGCTTACGAACCCGGAAGGGACCCCGGTGGGCGCAGTGTATGGCTACACCACCATGCTGTGGAAGCTGGCCTCTGATCTGGATGAAGCCGATGGTCCGACCCATATGGCGGTGATCCTCGACAAGGATTCGAAGAGCTTTCGCAACGACATTTATCCCGAATACAAAGCCAACCGGCCAGAGCCGCCTGAAGATTTGCGGCCACAATTCCCGCTGATCCGTGATGCGACCCGCGCCTTTAGCCTGCCGTGCATCGAGGAACAGGGTTTGGAAGCCGATGACCTCATCGCATCCTACGCCCGCGAGGCACAGCGCAAGGGGTGGGACGTCACCATCGTCTCTTCCGACAAGGATTTGATGCAATTGGTGGGCGAGGAAAACGGTGCACGCATCGATATGCTCGACACGATGAAATCGCAGCGCATCTATGTGGAGGAAGTCGAAGACAAGTTTGGCGTGACCCCTGATCTGGTTGGCGATGTTTTGGCGCTGATGGGGGATAGCGTCGACAATATTCCGGGCATTTATGGCGTTGGACCTAAGACCGCCTCGAAGCTCATCGCAGAACATGGCTCGCTCACCGCTGCGCTTGATCAAGCGCCGGATATGAAAAAATCCAAGCTCAAAGAGCGGCTGATCGAAGGCCGCAAGGATGCAGAACTATCGCGCGTTCTGGTGACGCTTAAAGAGGACTGCGACCTGCCCGTCGCGCTTGAGGATATGGAGCTCGGCAAAATCCCTGAGGAGCCGCTCGCAGAGTTTCTGCAGACGCATGGGTTCAATTCTCTTCTCAAACGCCTCGGTGCAGGTTCCGGTTCGCCCGAACGCGCGAACAATCTCAATCCTGCTAAAGCGGATACAAGCGGTGACAAGGGCACTGAGCAAGGTAACCGCCAGCCGCTTCCCGAAATGCCCAAGGTTGATCGAAGCGCCTATGAGACGGTACAAGCGCTAGACCGCCTTCAAGAATGGGTGGAGCGCGCCACGCTTGCGCGCCTCGTCGCGGTCGATACCGAAACCTCCTCTTTGGACGCGATGCAGGCCGATCTTGTGGGCGTCAGTCTCGCGCTTGGCCCTAATGATGCGTGCTACATCCCGCTGGCGCATTATACGAGTGAGGGGGGCGGCGACGATATGTTCGCCGAAAAGCCTGAACAGGTGCCGATGGACGAGGCGCTCGCCGCGCTCAAACCGATGCTTGAAAGCGATGCCGTTCTCAAAGTCTTCCAGAACGGCAAGTATGATTTGAATGTCCTTGTCCGCTCCGGGATCAGTGTCTCACCAATCGAAGACACGATGGTGATGAGCTTTGACCTCGACGCAGGGCGAGGTGAGGGTATCGGTGGCGGACACGGCATGGACGAGCTGTCCGAACGCCACCTTGGCCACACGCCTTTATCTTTCAAGGAGGTCTGCGGAACCGGCAAAAAGGCAATCCCCTTTGGCGAAGTGCCCTTGGACCGCGCGACCGAATATGCCGCCGAGGATGCGGACGTGACCTTGCGCCTTTATCGGATGCTGAAACCCCGTCTTTCCGAAGAAGGCGGCAGCAGCATTTACGAACGCGTTGATCGCCCGCTTATCCCGGTGGTTGCCGGGATGGAACGCGAAGGCATCAAGGTCGACCGCGCACGGCTTGCCAAGCTTTCAGAGGAGTTCGCCACCGAAACCGCGCGGCTTGAAAAAGACATCCACGAGGCGGCTGGTGAAGAATTCTCGGTTGGAAGCCCCAAGCAATTGGGCGAAATCCTGTTCGACAAGATGGGCTTCAAGGGTGGCAAGAAAGGCAAGAGCGGTGCCTATTCTACCGATCAGGCCACGCTTGAGAAACTGAGCTCAGATCCCGAAGCGGCCAAGATCACCAAGAAGGTGCTCGAATGGCGGCATTTGTCGAAGCTCAAATCCACCTATACCGACGCGCTTCAGGCCCAGATCAATCCCGATACAGGCCGCGTGCACACAAGCTATAGTCTGGTTGGTGCACAAACCGGGCGACTGTCCTCAACCGATCCCAACCTGCAGAACATCCCCATCCGCACGCCCATCGGGCGACAAATTCGCGAGGCTTTCGTGCCCGAAGACGGCAACGTCCTGCTCGCTGCCGACTACAGCCAGATCGAGCTGCGTCTGGCGGCGCATATGGCCGATGTGGAGACACTCAAGGAAGCCTTTGCCAATGGCGAAGACATCCACTCGCGCACCGCAACCGAGATGTTTGGCGAAGTCACGCGCGATACCCGCGCGCGCGCCAAGACGATCAACTTCGCAATCCTGTACGGCATTTCGCGCTGGGGGCTTGCCGGACGCCTTGAGGTCGAGCCCGACGAGGCGCAAGCCATGATCGACACCTATTTCCAACGCTTCCCCGGCATCCAGCGCTATATCTCCGAAACGCTGACCACGGTCGGCGAGCGCGGCTATTCCGAAACATTGTTCGGTCGCAAGACGTGGTTCCCCCGGATCAAATCCAAGAACCAGGCCGAACGCCAAGGATCAGAGCGCGCCGCGATCAACGCGCCCATTCAAGGGACCAGCGCCGACATCATCAAGCGGGCGATGGCGAGGATGCTGCCTGCGCTTCGTGATGCGGGCCTAAAGGACGTGCGGATGCTCCTGCAAGTGCACGATGAATTGGTGTTCGAACTGCCGGAAGGTGATGTCGCAGCCGCCTCTCCCATCATTGAGCGCGTAATGGCAGAGGCCGCGCTTCCCGCTGTCACTCTCGACGTGCCGCTCGCAATTGATATTGGCACGGGGTCAAGCTGGGATGCGGCGCATTGAGTTTAAAACTTGCACTAAGGGTGGCGGCGATATTGCTGTTCCTTGGCGCAGGGGTCTTGGCATGGATATGGAACGCGCGTCGCGCGCTCCCTTACAATGACGAGGGGCGCTATTTCGATCCGCTTGGCGGCGTTGTGATGCACGAACAGGCCGTCACCCCATACGGCCTGTCCGCGCTTGCACTCGCCTTACTCGGATCAATCTGCGCTTTCACCTCAAGCAGAGCCTAACGCGCTAATCGCCTTCGTTATCCTTGTGCTTGTGCAGGTTTTCAGGCGCGAAAAAGCCGATTGGCTGCGCTTCCACGGCGCGCTTTTTCAGCTCACCCCGCATCGCGCGGTACTCTGCTTCCATACGCGGTGTGACGGTGGCGCGGCTGTCTTCCAATGCATCGTCAAAGTCCTGCATCTCCACCGCAGACACTTCCCCGCCCATGCGCCGCAAAGCGCCAAGGCCGGCGCGGCGCACCACGTCTTCAAGGTCTGCGCCTGTGAAGCGGTCGGTCTTCGCCGCGACTTCATCAAGGTCGACATTGCTGGCAAGCGGCATATTCTCGGTGTGAATGCCAAGGATATGACGCCGCCCCTCAAGATCAGGTGTTCCGACATAGACAAGTTCGTCAAATCTGCCGGGACGAAGCAGCGCGGGGTCCATCAAGGTCGGGCGGTTGGTTGCCCCGACCACGACCACTGATTGCAGCTCTTCAAGGCCATCCATTTCAGCAAGCACGGTGTTAACGACGCGGCCCGTCACCTGGGGCTCGCCCTGCCCGCTCCCGCGCGCTGGCACGAGGCTGTCAATTTCGTCGATGAACAGGATGCAGGGCGCAACGGCTCTTGCGCGCGCAAAAAGCTTCGCGATCTGCTGCTCGCTTTCACCGTACCATTTGCTTAAAAGGTCGGAGGATTTCATCGAAATGAAGTTCGCATCGGCTTCCTTGGCAACAGCCTTTGCAAGCAAGGTTTTGCCTGTGCCGGGAGGACCGTAGAGGAGAAAGCCTTTAGCGGGGCGAATCCCAAGGCGTCGGAACCCTTCTGCGTTCTTTAAGGGCATTTCAATACCCTCTTTGAGCTTCTCAATCGCATCGCCCACACCGCCAATATCGTCCCAGCCGACATTGGGCATCTGCACCATCACCTCGCGCATGGCCGAGGGTTGGATGCGTTTAAGAGCATTGAGAAAGTCGCCGCGCGTGACGCACAGGTCTTCGAGCACGTCTGGTGGTATCTCGCGCGCATCAAGGTCAAGGCGCGGCATGATCCGGCGCACCGCATCAATCGCAGCTTCCCGCGCCAATGCAGCAAGGTCAGCGCCAACAAAACCATGCGTCATGCGAGAAAGCTCGTTCAGGTCAACCTTGTCTTCCAAGGGCATACCGCGCGTGTGAATAGCTAGAATTTCGCGGCGACCCGTGGGATCAGGCACGCCCACCACAATCTCGCGGTCAAAGCGGCCCGGACGCCGCAGCGCCTCGTCAATCGCATCGGGACGGTTTGTGGCCGCGATCACGACGATGTTGGCGCGCGATTCCAGCCCATCCATAAGGGTCAGCATTTGCGCGACGAGACGCTTTTCCGCTTCGCCCGGCACCTGAGTGCGCTTGGGCGCGATCGAGTCGATTTCATCGATAAAGATGATCGCTGGCGAGGCACGCGAGGCCTCTTCGAAAACTTCGCGCAGGCGCTTTTCGCTTTCACCATAGCCCGAGCCCATGATTTCCGGCCCGTTGATGATGAAAAACTCGGCGTCGCTCTCGCTGGCGACAGCCTGCGCAAGCCTCGTCTTGCCCGTGCCGGGAGGGCCGTGGAGCAGAACACCCTTGGGCGGATCGACACCCAGACGGGTAAAGAGCTCAGGATAGCGCAGCGGCAATTCGACCATTTCGCGCAAGGCCTGGATCGTCTCATCCATCCCGCCCACATCGTCATAGTTCACCGCACCGCGCGCATCTCGCGGCTCTTCAAATTCAGTGCGCAACTCGACTTCGGTGTTCTCATCGATATGAACCACGCCCTTGGGGTTGGTCGAATGAACGCACAGGCGGATTTGGGTGAGCGCATAGGCGGGCGCGCGCAGCAATTGGCGCACATCCGATGGCATATTTTGCACCGGCTGCTGTCCGGTGGTGGCAACCAGATCGCCCGCGACAAGAGGCTTTTTGAAAAAGTTACGCTTTAGCGCCTGTGTCGGTCCTTGCAGCCGCATATCGCGCTGTGCGGGGGCAAAGACCACGCGGGTTGCAGGGCGCGATTTACCCGCCGTTATGTTGACGTGTTCGCCAGAGCCAGCCTCCGCATTGCCGCGCTGCAACCCGTCAAGGCGGATTACATCGAGCGTCTCGTCTTCCTCATAGGCAGGAAGCGCAATCGCCGCGGTTGAGCGTTTGCCAGAAATTTCAACCACATCGCCTTCGGTAATACCAAGCTTTTGGAAGGCAGAGCGCGGCATACGTGCGACCCCCTGGCCCGATTCTTCCTGCCGGGCTGGCGCCACCTGCAAGCGCACGGCCGTGCGGGATGATCCAGTGTCGGTGTCGGCGTCTGCCATTGAACGTGTCCTTCGCGTTTAGCTTTCCGTTGGAAACTGGCTTGACTGCGGATTGATCCGCAATGCGCTGATTTAGCTAGGATGCGCGACGCGCGATTGCAAACCACTGCTTTGGCGAGGCTTACACAAAAAAGCCTTTGTGGCGGCGCATCGCTGACCAAAACCCATGGGCGAAAAAAAGCCCGGCACAAGGGCCGGGCTTGAAAGTTTGGGAGAGGATGCCTGAAAGGCATGAGTGATTACTGCTCCCGAACCACTTTTTGTGCAAGTGCGAAAGCCGCATTTATAGTTGCAGGAAACGCAACACAGGCTGCCTCATATATGACAGTTATGTTATTTCTCGCAAATATTGCAGCCTAAAATATAGGCTATTGCCTATTCTTTAGGCAAATCGGGGTGTCTAATGCCGGATTGCCCCATCCCTTCCACCTGACAAATTCGTGTCAGAGGCAATCCAAGCGAGTAGCCAGCGCCGCCCGGAGGCCATATAGAAGCAAGCGCGTGCGCTCTATCGGGCGCGCGCACCCATTCAATAGTCCCTCAAACCGACAGGCTAAGCTTTATGTCCAAGATTTATCCCAACGCCGCCGCCGCACTCGAAGGCGTGCTCAAAGATGACATTCTTATAGCCGCAGGTGGTTTTGGACTTTGCGGCATTCCCGAACGCCTTTTGGACGCAATTCAGGAAAGCGGGGTCACCGGGCTCACCTTTGCCAGTAACAATGCGGGCATCGACAATGAAGGGATCGGCAAGCTCTTGCGCACCCGGCAGGTCAAGAAAATGATCTCGTCCTATGTCGGCGAAAACAAGGAATTTGAGCGCCAATATCTCGCCGGTGAGCTCGAAGTCGAGTTTTGTCCGCAAGGCACGCTTGCCGAACGTATGCGCGCAGGCGGTGCGGGAATTCCCGGCTTTTACACCAAGACAGGCGTCGGCACCGAAGTTGCCAAGGGCAAGGAGCACGCCGAATTTCCCGATCAGGACGGGGTCATGTCCACCTATATTCTTGAGCGCGGCATTTTCGCCGATCTGTCTGTGATCAAAGCGTGGAAAGCCGATGAGACGGGCAATCTCATTTTCCGCAAGACCGCGCGCAATTTCAACCAGCCGGCGGCGACTTGCGGCAAGGTGTGCGTGGCCGAAGTCGAGGAAATCGTGCCAGCAGGCGCGCTTGAGGCCGACGAAATCCATCTGCCAGGCGTCTTTGTAAACCGACTGATCCTTGGCGCGCCATATGACAAGAAAATTGAGTTCCGCACAGTTCGCACAAGAGAGGACGCGTAAAGGGGCATGAGGGTCACACAACAAACTGCACGATTGGCGCTCCTGTCGGGGGCTGCGCTGGCACTGCAAGGCTGCGTCGCTGCAGCCATTCCGATTGCCGCTGGTGGGCTTATCGGGGAACAACAAATTTCACGCGGCAATTCTTCCGCCGAGGCTGCAACCAGCGTCTCCCCCGTGGTTGAGGTCGCCGCTAATACCCCAAGCAAGCCGCAAGCAAACGCTGACCTTGCGCCCAAAACAACCACATCGCCCGTTACCACACGGCGTACACCGCAATTGGCTCAAAGTGCGCAAGAACAGGGTCGTTTTGGTCGTGCACCGGAACTTGCTGGCCCCAATCTTCCGCCAGCCGAACCGATCACTGCCACAACACCGCCGCCAACGGTTGCCATAGTGCGCTCAGGCGTATCGGCGCGCCCGGCATCTGCACCCATGTCCCCGGTGACCCGCCTGCCAGAGCCTGCTCAAAGCGATCTGACACCATCTCCTGCAGCTGCGCCTGCGGCAATCCCGCCGGTGATGTCGGGCACAGCAACAACGCCGCCCGCAAGCGCGCCCGCTGCACAGCTTGGCGCTGGCACCACCATGCTGCCCGATGCAGTGCCCTCGGCGCGCGAGCCGCTTGAGGAGCCAGCAGTCGCCGCGATCCCTCCGAGCGAGCCGCCTGCGCCCGTATCTGGCCAGCCCCTAGGGCAGAGCGCCTTTGCCACTGCAGGCATCAATCAACTGCTTTCCTATGCCAATTCGCGCCAAATCAGCTCGGAGGAGACACCTGTGAGCGCGATGCTGCTGGACCGGATTGCGCTTACGCCTGAGCGTGCTGAGTGCAGCGGGATTGCCCCGACAATTCTGATCGACCTTGATCCGAAAGGTGGCCTGTTCGATTCAAAAACCGCTTCTCGACCACCATCAGGTCTTGCGCGCGGCCTTAACCAGCTTCGCTTGAACGGTATCTCGATTGCATGGATTTCGGGCAACAGCATCGACAAACTCGATGCGATCAGCCGCGCGCTCAGATATTCAGGGCTCGACCTCAATAATGAAGATCGTGTGCTGCTTGTGCGCTCAGGCGAGGACCGCAAGCAAACGCTTCGCGAAGAACTTTCGCAAATCAGCTGTCTGATCGCGATTGCAGGCGACACGCGCTCTGATTTCGACGAGCTTTACGACTATCTCAAGAACCCCGCCGATGCGCAAAGCCTCGAGCCTTTGATCGGCGATGGCTGGTTCTTGATCCCCCAACCCCTCATCTCTGCAGGAAGTGAACAATGAGCGATCAACCAAAGGGCTGGACCCGCGATCAAATGGCCGCGCGCGCAGCGCAAGAGCTCGAAGATGGCTATTATGTAAATCTTGGAATTGGCATCCCAACGCTCGTCGCCAACCACATCCCCGAAGGGATGCTGGTCACTCTGCAAAGCGAGAACGGGATGCTGGGGATCGGACCTTTCCCTTATGAAGACGAGGTTGATCCAGACCTCATCAACGCAGGCAAGCAGACGATCAGCGAACTGCCCCACTCCGCCTATTTCGATAGCGCGACGAGCTTCTCGATGATCCGTGGCGGGCATATTGACTTGACCGTGCTTGGCGCGATGGAAGTTGCCGAGAATGGTGACATCGCGAACTGGATGATTCCGGGCAAAATGATCAAGGGCATGGGCGGCGCGATGGATCTGGTCGCGGGCGTCAAGAAAATCATTGTCGTCATGGACCATACGGCAAAAGACGGCTCACCCAAATTTATCCCCGAATGCAGCCTGCCGCTCACGGGCGCTGGCGTGGTCGATATGATCATCACCAACCTCGGCGTATTCAAGCGCGCGGCGAAAGGCGCCCCCTTTCAGCTCATCGAGCTTGCTCCGGGTATCAGCGAAGACGACATCGCGGCGAGCACCAGCGCGGCCTATGAGGTGGCGCTCGAAGCGGCCTAGCCCTTATGTGGCTAAACGAACCCCGAAACCCAAATGCGCCGCTTGCCGGGCTTAAAGTGCTTGAGCTTGCGCGCGTGCTCGCGGGGCCATGGGCGGGACAAATCCTTGCCGATCTGGGCGCTGATGTCATCAAGGCGGAAAGCCCCGAAGGCGATGGGACGCGCGCTTGGGGCCCGCCTTGGGTCGAGCGCAAAGGGCCCGACGGCGAGGTACGACGCGAGGCGGCTTATTACCATGCAGCCAACCGGGGCAAACGCTCGATTGTCGCGGATTTCGGCGATGCGGACGATCTGGAACGGGTGCGCGATCTTGCGCGAGACGCCGATGTCCTGATCGAAAACTTCAAGACCGGTGGCCTCGCCAAATTCGGGCTCGACTATGTTTCGCTAGGCAAAGCCAATCCCGCGCTCGTCTACTGCTCCATCACCGGCTTTGGCCAGACGGGCCCGCGCGCGCACGAGGCGGGCTATGATTTCGTCATACAGGGGATGAGCGGCTTCATGTCTCTCACCGGAGAACCTTCCGGCGACCCTGTGAAAATGGGCATTTCAATCAGCGACCTTTCGACCGGCGTCTATGCCGCGAACGGTATTCAGGCCGCGCTTTTGCAGCGTCATCGAACAGGGCGGGGGCAGCATATTGATATGAGCCTGCTTGATTGCTCGGTTGCGCTTCTGGCCAATCAGGCGACCTATTTCTTTAACACAGGCCAAAATCCACCGCGCATGGGCAACACCCACGCGCAAGTGGCACCCTACGGTGTTTTCCCGGTGAGCGATGGGCACGTAATCCTTGCCCCCGCCAATGATCGACTGTTCACGCGGATTGTCGCCATGCTGGGGCGCGAAGATTTGGCCAAAGATCCGCGCTTTGCGAGCAATGGCGGACGGGTCGAAAACGCAGCCGCGCTCGACGCTGAGATCGCGAAAGCCACGGCCACTTGGAGCAAGGAGGCCCTGCTTGAGGCTTGCGCCAACCACGGCATTCCCGCTGGCCCCATCAACAAGCTAGACGAGGTCTTCGCCGACCCGCAAGTGATCGCCCGCGGCCTTCGCGTGGACCTTGGCGGGATGCCGAGTGTGCGCAGCCCCTTCACGTTCTCCGAGGGTGAATTGGCGCTCGACAATCCTTCGCCCATGCTCGGCGAGCACACGCCCAAATCAGGCGAGTAAGCCATCTTCAAAGCCGCCAGTCCTAAAGCTCAACGCGCTTGAGATCAGACCAAGCAAAAGGGCGCTCCGGTTAAACCAGAGCGCCCTTTTTGTTCGCGCCGCTGGCCTTAGTTAAGCAAGCGCTGCCTTCAAATCTTCAGTGAGGTCGGTGCGTTCCCATGGGAAGGTATCGCCATCTGCGGTGCGGCCAAAGTGGCCATAGGCTGCGCTGATTCGGTAAATCGGCTTGTTTAGGCCCAGATGGGTGCGAATAGCGCGGGGGGTAAGCCCGCCGAGCTTGTCGATGGAATGGATCGCTTCTTCGAGTTTTGCATCGGTGACGCCCTCTGCTGCGGTCCCGTGTGTGTCGACATAAAGCGAGAGCGGCTCTGACACACCGATGGCATAGGCGATCTGGATCGTACAGCGGGTCGCAAGCCCCGCAGCCACCACATTCTTTGCAAGGTAGCGGGTGATGTATGCCGCACTGCGGTCCACTTTGGTTGGGTCTTTGCCGCTAAATGCGCCGCCACCGTGTGGGGCCGCGCCACCGTAGGTGTCGACAATGATCTTGCGCCCTGTGAGCCCCGCATCGCCATCGGGTCCGCCAATCACAAAGCTGCCGGTCGGGTTGATGTGCCATTGGGTTTCGTCGGAAATAAAACCATCCGGCAAAATCTCGCCGACAACATTCATCACATAGGCGTGCAATTCTGCCTCGTTCGCGCCCTCGTCATACCCTTCGGCGTGCTGAGTGCTGACCACAACAGCGGTGCAGGCAACCGGTTTGCCGTTCTCATAGCGCAGAGTGACCTGGCTCTTCGCATCAGGTTCAAGGAAAGGCGCAGCGCCCGAATGGCGGTCTTTTGCAAGCCGCTCCAGAATTTTGTGGCTATAATCGAGCGTTGCCGGCATCAGATCAGGCGTTTCGTCACAGGCGAAACCGAACATAATGCCTTGATCGCCCGCGCCTTCGTCCTTGTTTGAACCTTCCGCGCCTGCATCCACGCCTTGTGCGATGTGAGCTGATTGGCCGTGAAGGTGGTTTTCGAACGCAAGCGTCTTCCAGTGAAAGCCATCCTGTTCATAGCCGATGTCGCGCACGGTCGAGCGCACCGCCTGTTCGATTTCTTCCTTCGCACCCGGAGCCCAGCCGCCGTTGACGGCCCAGTCCTCGTTCTCGCTGTCATACATTGGCTTACAACGGATTTCGCCTGAGAGGATAACGCGCTGGGTCGTGGTCATCGTCTCGCACGCAACCCGCGCCTCAGGGTCTTTGGACAGCATGAGATCGACAATGGCGTCCGAAATCTGATCCGAAACCTTGTCGGGGTGACCTTCGGAAACGCTTTCAGAGGTGAAAAGATAGTTGCTGCGCATTGTGTACGTGGCCTTCCAGAACGGGGGTCCAATGGACTAGGGAGACAGGATTCTGACGCCCTTATCAAGATATAAGGAAGTCTTTATGTCTAACTCGTGAAGTCCTAGCTGCGTGCGCTCCGCAAGGCAAGTAATCTTGGAAGACCCAGCCCTAGAGTGGCTAGCACTGCTGCCCATATCAAGGGCAGCGCATTGCCAAGCTTGGAGAAAAGCGTTGGCGCTTTAGCCTCCGGGATTTGGCCATGAATAGCGTCCGCTTCGCCGCTCGCGATGTGTTGGGTGACATTGCCGTTGGCATCGATCACCGCGCTGATCCCGGTGGTGGTGGAGCGAAGGACGGGGAGCCCCTCTTCAATCGCGCGCATCCGGGCTTGGGCGAGGTGTTGCGGCGGCCCCCAGCTGCCAAACCAGCCATCGTTGGACGGGTTGAAAAGGTAATCGGGGCGATTGTCCTGATCGACCACCTGGCCGGAGAACACGATCTCGTAGCAGATTTGAATGCCCGCTTTGCCGTGTATGCCGAGGTCCAGCGTCTCAGGGCCCGGGCCGGGGATGTAGGGAATCGTGCCCGAGGTTAGCCGCGACAGGCCAATAGCGCCAAGAATGTCTTCCATCGGCAGATATTCGCCATAGGGCACCAGATGCTCTTTGGCGTA
This sequence comes from Erythrobacter sp. SCSIO 43205, assembly GCF_019904235.1. Lineage (NCBI taxonomy): Bacteria > Pseudomonadati > Pseudomonadota > Alphaproteobacteria > Sphingomonadales > Erythrobacteraceae > Erythrobacter > Erythrobacter sp. SCSIO 43205. Next base: position 109,973 of record NZ_CP063202.1, read on the forward strand.
GTGGTCGGTGATCTCCCCCTCACCGTTGATAGCGAGCACCGAATTGCGGGCCGAAAGCGCGCGCGGGATGCCGTCTTCGCCTTCGCCAATGTTGAGGTTCACAACGCCTGTCAGCAGGGTCGATTGCGGGCCGATCACCGTGCCGATCCGCGCCCTAGCGAACGCCGGGTCAGCGCCCGCCGTCATGCGGGTGTAGTAGCGCTGCGGATAACCGTCTTCGAGATAATCCGGCACCGCGCTTTCGGGCCACAGGACGAGGCGCGATTGGTCGGAATTCTTGGCGGTGAGGCGGGCAATGCGCTGAAACTGCTCCTCGAATTTGGAGCCGTCGTTGATTTCCTCTTGCGGGATCAGCGGCTGGACGAGGGTGTAGTTGATGTCGGTCTTGTCGATAAGATCTAGGCGAACTCGCCTATCATCCCTTTCCATAAGGAAAGCTAGATTGCCGAGGAATGCAGCTGCTACAAGCACCATCTCCCAACGCCTCTTGGACCATGGGGCGCTTGGCAGAAACGCAAGAAATGCAGCGTAGAACAAAGTTAATCCGGACAAGGCGTAAGTTCCAAGCCACGGAAGTAATGTAGCCATGCCGGCGGAATCCCAATCCCCCAGCAATATCAGCCCCAAAGGCGGCCATGGATAACCCGTAAATACCCAGCTCCTCAGCCATTCGGTCACAATCCAAGCGCTTGCGAGCACTGCGCCAAACGCCAGCACACCACTTCGCCGCGCGAGCAAATGCGCTACCAGAGCCGCCAGCGCGGGATAGACCGCGAGGTAAATGCACAGAAGCGGCACCGCCACCCAGCCGAGCAACTCGGGCATATCGCTTTGATAGGTGAAGGCGGTCGCGATCCAATTGTTGGCGAGCGTCAAATGCGCCCAGCCGAAACTCCAACCAATCCATAAAGCGCCGCGCCAGCCGCTCGCTTGGCGCAAATGCGCGATCCACAGCGCAAGTGCGGGAAGCGCGATCCACCAGCCATGCACGGGGGGATAGCCAAGCGCGGCCACCAGCCCAAGAAACGCCGAGGTCAACCCCGGCCATTTGCTCGCGAATTCAGTGATACGGCTCCAAACGGAAGCCAGCCTGCTATCACCAGGGTCCAGCGCCGCGTCGCTCATACCCGCAACCCCCTCAAGCCTAGGGTAGCTGCTTAGCCGACCGCTTCGAGGTCGCTGTCGTCATCGGACGCAGCGCCGATGGCGGGGGGAAGAACCGAGGTGTCGATTTCACCCTGATCATCCGCCTTTTTGCGACGGGTCCGCTTTTTCGGTGCCTCATCGCCATCACCCTTGTCCGCTTTTGGTTTGCGGGCGCGGCGCTTGGGCTTGGCGTTTTCTTCATCGGCGCTTGCCGGTTCGCCCTCATTGCCTTCTTCGCCCTGATCGTCTGAGGCGTTTTCGTTCTGGGCATCATCCTGCTGATCGTCGCGGCGCGAGCGGCCACGGCGATTGTTATTCCGGCGACGGTTGTTGTCGCCATCCTCATCGTCGCTGTCGTCATTATTGCCGCCGCGCTCTTCATTGCGCTTTGCGCGGGCCTCTTCCTGACGCGCCTTATTGTCGGCGATCACGCGGAAATAATGATCGGCAAACTGCAGGTAATATTCGGCCTGAACACGGTCGCCATTATGCTGTGCGTCCTGCGCAAGCTTCTTGTACTTGTCGAGCAGCTGGGGCGCATTGCCCCGTGCGCGGCTGTCGATCCGGTTCTGATTGTTGCCGCCGCCCTGGTTGCCACGGTTGCCGCGGCCACGACGACGATTGTTATTGCGATTGTTATTCAAGGAAAATCTTCCTGTTTATGGCCGAGATGCTTTGTTCAATCTTGCACCTGAGGCCAGCAGACCTTTCGTCTAACGCGCCGCCAACGCGGCTTTCTCAAATCCTGTTTTGCCTGACCCGTGGGGAGCCCCCGCTAAGGTCGTTCACAAAGAATTTGGAGCTTGGTTCAGCGTTTCGCGTCGATGCGCGAAGCGGTGTTCCGACTCGATAGCTAGCGAGCCTTATTGCTTTTGCCAAGCCCTGATGACTTTTTCGTCAACGAAGGATTAGCGCACGCGGCCTTCCCGCAAGGTCATTGCGTACCGTAACGTCAAAGCCATGAGCTTTGGCAATGGTGGTAACGGCCTTTGATTGCGCGGCTCCGATCTCGAAAACCGCGATTGCGTTTTCAGTCATCAACCCGCGCATCTGAGGGAGGAGAATGCGATAGTCATCAAGCCCCTCTGCTCCTGCGAAAAGCGCTGACGCGGGCTCAAACTCGCGCACGTCCGGGTCGAGCACCGCAGCGTCCTCAACATAAGGCGGGTTGCACAGGATAAGGTCGAATTGGCCCAGATCATCCGCCCACCCCTCGCTCGTCCAATCGCGCAGCGTAAACTGCGCGCGAGTTTCGTCCAGGCCGAGCGCACGAGCATTGCGTTCTGCGACTTTGAGCGCGGCTGATGATTTGTCTGTTGCACAGCCACTCGCCTCCTTCAGCTCCAGCAAAGCCGTTACCAAGAGAGCGCCCGTTCCCGTTCCAAGATCCAGCACACGCCGTGCTTCTGGAGCGTATTCGAGTGCAGCGTCGATCAGAACCTCACTATCCCCGCGCGGGATCAGAGTGTCGGGAGTGACCGAAAAGTCGCGCCCGTAAAACTCCTGGTTCCCTGTGATGTGAGCCACAGGTTCGCGAGTTGTACGTCGGGCGATCAAATCACCATAAGCAACTGGTGCAGGGTCCGCCATATGCCGCAAAAGCATATCAGAGCGGCTCACCTTAAGCGCGTGCGCCATAAGCAATTCAGCATCGAGCCGTGCGGTGTCGCTTGTGGCTCCAAGCTTTGCGGCGGCGGCGCGGATTGCCTCAGCGACGCTCACTCCGCCAAAGCCGCCAGCCGCTTGGTCTCGTCCTCTGCGATCAGTGCCTGCACCAGTTCATCGAGCCCAGTGCCTGCGAGCACCTCTTCAAGCTTGTGCAGCGTCAGACCAATGCGGTGATCGGTGACGCGGCCTTGCGGGAAGTTATAGGTGCGGATGCGCTCTGAACGGTCGCCTGACCCCACCATCGCCTTACGCGCTTCGGCTTCGGCCCCTTGCGCTGCATCGCGCTGCGCTTCGAAAAGCCGCGCGCGCAGCACCTGCATCGCTTTTTCTTTATTCTTGTGCTGGCTGCGCCCGTCCTGACAGGTCACGACGAGGCCCGTCGGCTCGTGAGTGATACGAATGGCGGAATCGGTGGTGTTGACGTGCTGACCGCCTGCGCCGCTCGCGCGGTAGGTGTCGATTTTGAGGTCGCCAGGATCAATCTGAACGTCCACCTCATCGGGTTCGGGCAGGACTGCTACAGTCGCGGCAGAGGTGTGGATACGCCCCCCGCTTTCGGTAACAGGTACGCGCTGGACCCGATGCACGCCGCTTTCAAATTTGAGCTTGGCGAACACACCTTGGCCGGTGACATTGGCGACGATTTCCTTGAAACCGCCCACTTCTGACGCGTTCATGGAGACAGGCTCGACCCGCCAACCCTGCTCGGCCGCGAATTTTTCGTACATACGGTAAAGGTCGCCTGCGAAAAGCGCCGCTTCATCGCCGCCCGTGCCAGCGCGAATTTCGAGCATGGCAGGTTTGCTGTCAGCCCGGTCGCGCGGGAGCAGAGCGATGGCGAGAGCGCGCTCTTTTTCAGGGAGCGCCTCGTTAATCGCGGCGAGTTCTTCGGCTGCCATATCCTTCATTTCCGGATCAGCGAGCATTTCCTCAAGCCCTGTGATCTCCTCGCGAAGGCTCGTAACTTCAGCGGCAATCTTGGCGACAGGCTCAAGCTCCGCGTAATCGCGGCTGGCCTGAACGAATTCATCGCCTTCGAGAGTTCCGCTCGCCATGCGAGCTTCCAATTCGGCGAAGCGATGGGCGATTTGGTCGAGACGTTCTTTTGGGATGGTCATTATTAGCTACTCTCTTCGTCATTCCGGCGAAGGCCGGAATCCAACCTGATCGGGACGGTGACGCCGCCCTGGATCCCGGATCAAGTCCGGGATGACGAAGATGGCTAGACCTTGTCCTTCAAGAAGTCGGCGAGGGCCTGGTCAATTGTCTCACCCGAATAGCCATAGTAGCCACTTTCATTGACCCTCAAAATGGCCCTTGGGTCCTGCTTGACCGCTTTATCGTAGCGCTTTTTCTTGGAGCCTGACGCAATCATATCGCTCACGAAGCCAGCCTTGCGCAAATCGCTCAAAAGCTGCGTTGCGTGAGGAAGGCCAGCGTCATTTTCGAGCAAAACCATCGCTTCGAGGGGGTCGGATTGCCGCTCCCCCACCAACATCGCTAGCCGCTCGATCCCCGCAGCCCAACCGACCGCTGGTGTCGGAGGCCCGCCGAGGCTTTCCATCAGGCCGTCATAGCGCCCGCCGCCAAGGACGGTCGATTGCGAGCCCAAGGCACCCGCAGCCGCCGAGCCTTCATCCGGGATGAATTCGAACGCCGTGTGACGGTAATAATCGAGCCCGCGCACGAGGCTCTCGGCGCGCTTCCACTTCACGCCTGCCGCATCAAGCCCGCTGGTGACGCTCTCGAAGAACGCGAGCGCCTCGTCAGACAAGAATTCATCAATCTTGGGCGCATCCGCCACAAACGCCCGGTCGCGCGGGTCTTTGCTGTCGAGGATGCGCAGCGGGTTTTTCTCAAGGCGTTCCTGGCTGTCCTCTGATAATTCACCACGCACCTTGGCGAAATATTCGATCAAGCCAGCGCGCCACGCATCTCGGCTCGCCGCATCGCCGAGCGTGTTGAGATGCAGTGTCACGCCCTCAATCCCGAGCTCTTTCAAAAGCTGATCGGCCATCGCAAGCAGCTCGACATCGGCCTGCGGCTCGCCCGCGCCCAAAATCTCTGCGTCGATTTGGTGGAACTGGCGATAGCGGCCTTTTTGCGGGCGCTCGTAACGGAAGAGTGGTCCGTGCGTCGCCAGTTTCAAAGGTGCGTGTTGTTGCCAGCCGTTGGTGAGATAGGCGCGCGCAATCCCGGCGGTGAATTCAGGGCGAAGGGTGAGCGAATCCCCGCCGCGATCTTCGAAGGAATACATTTCTTTGGACACCACATCGGTCGTCTCACCAATGGCGCGGGAGAAAACCTCGGTCTTCTCGAACACCGGCATTTCAGCGCGCCGGAACCGGTAAAGCTTCCTCACCCGCTCAAACGTCTCAACCACGAAGGCAAAGCTTTCTGCTTCGGGTCCAAAGATGTCCTGGGTGCCGCGAATGGCTTTGGGAGTGTTCTTGCTCATAACTCTTGTATGTCTCAGGCGTCTAAACTGTGCCGCGCGATTACGACTAAGGAAGGTCTTTCGCAATGGCTTGCAGGTCGCTAGAGGCGCTTGGCAACCAGAGCGGGCGCAATTGCCTGCCGCAATTATCAGGAACCTCTCAATGCGTATCGACATGATCCCTACCGGGGACAATCCGCCAGAAGACCTCAACGTCATCATTGAAGTGCCCACCGGCGGCGAACCGGTAAAGTACGAGTTCGACAAAGCCAGCGGCGCGCTTTTCGTGGACCGTATTCTCCACACGCCCATGCGCTATCCTGCCAATTACGGTTTTGTGCCGCACACATTGTCGCCCGATGGCGACCCGCTTGATGCGCTGGTGATTGCGCGCTCGCCCTTCATTCCGGGCTGCATTGTGAAAGCGCGCCCTATCGGGGTTCTGAACCTCGAAGACGAACATGGCGGCGACGAAAAGCTCGTCTGCGTGCCGATCAACTCGACTTTCCCTTACTATTCAGATGTGGGCGAGACGAAGGATTTGCCTTCGATCATCCTGCAACAGATCGAACATTTCTTCACCCACTACAAAGACCTGGAAGCCGAAAAATGGGTGCGCATCGGTAAATGGGGCGATGCTGCAGAAGCACGACAAGTCGTCACCGAAGCGATCGAGCGCGCCAAAACTGGCGGTTAAGCTCTAGTGCAATGATTGCGCGATTTTCGCGGCTCGTTCTTAGACGAGTGCGAAAATCGCCTTGCACAGACCGGTCAATGCCAGCGGCAGACCGATTGCCATTACCCACAGCATAATAGTGTCGCGGCGAAACGCGCCTGCGAACGCTGGATCGACCGCCTCTTCGTCCGACATCACGGTCCAGCGCCGCTCAAACCAGCGGCAAGCCGGGATGATGGCAGCCACAAGAATAACCAGAGCGATGTAGGGAAGGATCGATGCCATCCCCTGATTGAGCGCTTTGACTGTCATGAAAATTTGCAAGGCGGTGTAGACCAGAAGCGCATAAGCGACGTGATCGCTCATGCGTTTGCGCCAATCCTTGACGCTTTCACTTTGCCTATCAGCAACCTCGTGCTGGTGTGACAGCTCTCTCATATGCACGCTCCCCAACGGCTTTCTCTCTCTGACGTGAGTATCTCAAAGAGTGCCGAGTCTTGCAAGCACAGTAACCAAAGTGAAATATCGCGACCTGCAAGCGGGCCCAACGCACGAAAAATTAGGGGGTTTTTCTTAGAAGAGCGTTGTCAAAACGGCGGCTCTAGCAAAAATCTTGCCAATTTGTCTTATGACCCTTTTCGCGAGGGCAAGGACGATGCTAAGCGAGAATCGTATGAGTGATACAACGACCTTTGATACGCCACCCGACGCGTCGCGCGAGAGCGTGATTGATGCCAATGCCCCAATGCCCGATGGCGGGCTGGAAGTTGTCTCTATTGCCAAAAGTTATGACAAGCGTGCGGTTTTAACCGATATTTCGCTGACCGTGGCAAAAGGCGAGGTGCTCGGCCTGCTTGGCCCTAATGGCGCAGGCAAGACCACCTGCTTTTATTCGATCATGGGTCTGGTGAAGCCTGATTCTGGCCGCATCCTGATGGATGGCGAGGATGTGACGAACCTGCCGATGTACCGGCGGGCCATTCTGGGCCTTGGCTACTTGCCTCAGGAAACCAGCATTTTTCGGGGCATGACAGTTGAACAGAACATCAACTGCGTGCTTGAAATGGTCGAACCCGACGCCCAAACGCGCGCGCGCGAATTGGAGCGGTTGCTTGATGAATTTGGCCTTACTCGCCTTCGCGAAAGCCCCGCCATGGCATTGTCAGGTGGTGAACGGCGACGGTGTGAAATTGCGCGCGCTTTGGCTGCCAAGCCTTCGATCATGCTCCTCGATGAACCTTTCGCCGGGATTGATCCGCTCTCGATCAGCGATATTCGCGATCTTGTGAAGGATTTGAAAAGCCGCGGGATCGGGGTTCTCATCACCGATCACAATGTGCGTGAGACTTTGGACATCGTGGATCGCGCTTGCATCATCTATGGCGGGCAAGTGCTGTTTGCAGGAACACCGCAAGCATTGGTCGCGGATGAAAACGTCAAGCGGCTTTATCTCGGCGAAAGCTTTACGCTCTAGGCCCACCCCCTATGGCCCTTGGTCCACGCCTCGACTTACGCCAATCACAACAGCTGGTGATGACGCCCCAGCTGCAGCAGGCGATCAAACTGCTCGCAGCCTCAAACCTTGAGATTGAGACATTCATTGGCGATGCACTGGAGAGCAATCCGCTGCTCGAAAGCGGCTCTGTTTCTGCTGACAATGATGGGCCTTCTGGCGAGGCGGACGACATCCCGCGTGAGGAATTCACCAGCGATCAATTGATGGCTCAAGGTCAGGGCGAGAGCGAGGCACCGCTCGACATTGATACAAGCGCGCTCGACCGCGACCGCGATACGGGCGAGGCCGATGTTGGAGGGCGCGCGGGACCGTCGGATGCGGAGTGGGGTGCGGCTGGCAGTTCAGGTGGCGGGCTCGACGATTTGCCGGGGCTGGAGGCCACCAAAGCTGCAGAGCTCACGCTCGCCGAGCATCTCGACGCGCAAATTGGCGGGCTTGCTACAAACCCGCGCGAAGAATTTGTCGCGCGCCACATCGCGGGGCTGCTCGACGATGCGGGCTATCTGAGCACGCCCTTGCGCGATGTGGCCTATGATCTGGGCGTCGATATGGATTGCGCTGAGGACGCGCTTGAGGTGGTCCAGATGTGCGATCCCACCGGCGTTGGCGCGCGCGACCTTGGCGAATGTCTCGCGCTTCAGGCGAAAGAGGCAGACCGCTATGATCCAGCGATGGCGACGCTGCTCGCCAATCTCGATCTGCTGGGCAAGGGTGAGATTGCGCGGCTCAAACGCCTGTGCCGTGTCGATGATGAAGACTTTGCCGATATGCTGCGCGAACTTCGCCAGTATGACCCCAAGCCAGGCCTCGCTTTCGCCTCATCAACAAGCGAGGCTGTCATCCCCGATGTGCTCCTGAATGCAAAGGATGATGGCGGCTGGGACATTCAGCTTAATGAAGACACGCTCCCGCGCCTTGTCGTGAACCGCGACTATTTTGTCGAACTTGGCGGTGAGAGCAAAACCGCCGATGCTGAAACGCAAGGCTGGCTGAAAGAGAAGCTTGCCGATGCACATTGGTTGATCCGCGCGCTGGACCAACGTCAGAAGACGATCCTCAAGACAGCGGCTGAAATCGTGAAGCAGCAGGACGGGTTTTTCCGCCGCGGCGTATCCGAACTGCGCCCGCTCACTTTGCGCGAAGTCGCCGAGCAGATTGATATGCACGAAAGCACGGTCAGCCGCGTAACCTCGAACAAATATCTGTGGTGCGAGCGCGGCACGTTCGAGCTCAAATACTTCTTCACCAGCGGCGTTTCCTCCTCGGACGGCGAAGGCGCATCTTCGGAAGCGATCAAGGCACGGATCAAGGCGCTCACCGATGCAGAGGACCCCAAAAAGGTTCTCTCCGATCAGAAACTCGCAGACCTGCTCAATGAGGAAGGCTTCGGCCTAGCGCGGCGGACGGTTGCGAAATACCGCGAGGCGATTGGGGTGGGTTCGAGTGCGGAGAGAAGGCGCGCGAAGAAGCTGGCGGGGATTTGACGATTACCTAAGCGCGGCGTTCGCTCTTTGACGCTGCCAATTTATTCTCAATTTGCTGGCGAACCTGCGCAAAATCCTGTCTCTTTACAATCCAATTTTTGAACCGTGGCTGCCAACGCCCTCGCCCCTTGACCGTGCCTCGTACCGCCTCAATCAACCGCTCGACTGGCGGGTTTCTGATGGCCACCTCGCTATTGCCTAGTGCGACAAATTTAATCTCGCCATATGGCGACACAATGGTTGAGAGATCAGGCTCATCCTGGCTCGCTTGTTTTTTCGCCGCGTGCAGCACACGCACATTAGAATTGGCTCTCTGTTCTTGTATCGGATCGATAGTCGGTTCCAATCCAAGCCGCTTCTCCCAGTCGAAAGTTATTGGGGTATGCGCACTGCACAGCTTATCGCCAAGCTCGCGCAGCCAAGCCTCATCCCGTTTTTCCCAAAGCGCGGCCGCCGCCATTTTCAGTGCGGTCATTGCCCCAAGTTCATTTGCTTGACGTTCCCACCATTCACCAAATTGGTCGGATTTCACGACCGTCACATCCTCTGGCATCTTACGGCGATCAATACTCGCGGTCGGAGCAAGCAAAACGAGTGGAAAGACTTCGAGGTAGCCATAGCCATTGAGCTTTAACCAGCGTTCAAGCACGATGGCTTGGCGGCGGGCCTGACTTACGGGAGACGGTACAGGCTGTGGCTTCTTGCCATACCAAACGGTCCACTCACCGTGCTCATTGCATTGCAATCGTCCGCCATAATTTTTCGTCTCGCAAAGCCAGAGACGCCCCTGCAAACGGTGAATTGCAAGGTGATCAATTTGAGCAAACTCGTCATTCACCGCTATCCGCAAATCGTGGACGATGCCGATAGATTTAGATTGGCCAAATTCACGGTTCATAAAATAGGCCGCGTCTCGCTCGCCTTTCCTGCCGGAACATAAATTTGCATATTCTTTATCAAGGCGGCGCTTCTGCACTTCGTCACAGCGGCCAGCCAAGCGCGTTAGTTCCAGAAAATCCCCGGCGCGGTCATCGGATTGCTTAAGAATCAAGATGCACTCTCCTCTTCAGTCCTCCGAAGTAGCCTGCAAGAATTAAGAGACAGTATTGCGCGCCATTCGATCATTATTTGCCGATACACGCTAGAGCCATGGAGATTTCCTACAACGCCCCATGGCGACTATGCCAGCGCTCAAATGGTAACCCTTTCTTCGTCAATCCTAACGCCCATCACCCACCCATTTGGCAGAAAATATTTTCGCCCCTTGAACAGTGTCTCAAGTGTCTCAAACGCCCCGGTCAAACCCTGATCCCTTCACTACGTATTCCCCCTGCGACTCGCCGGAATTGCTTGGTTTACGCTAAATTAACCTTTTCCGTTCAGAACTTGTGTGGTTAATAGAGGGCAATATCTCTTAGCGAGACGTTACCAATAACCTTTTACGTCCATCCGATGGGGCAAATAGGGGACCAGAAATGCGAGTGTTGTTGATTGAAGACGAGCCGACAACGGCAAAAGCCATCGAGCTTATGCTGACCACTGAAGGCTTTAATGTCTACTCAACCGATCTTGGCGAAGAGGGCCTCGATCTGGGTAAGCTGTATGATTACGATATCATCCTGCTCGACCTGAACCTGCCTGATATGCACGGCTATGACGTTCTTAAGAAACTGCGCGTTGCCAAGGTGCAAACGCCGGTTCTCATCCTCTCGGGCATTGCCGAGATGGACAGCAAAATCCGCTCCTTCGGTTTTGGCGCAGACGATTATGTGACCAAACCCTTCCACCGCGAAGAGCTGGTGGCGCGTATCCACGCTGTTGTGCGGCGTTCGAAAGGCCACAGCCAGTCGATCATCCGCACTGGTAAGCTTGCGGTTAACCTCGATGCGAAAACCGTCGAAGTCGATGGCGCACGTGTTCACCTGACGGGTAAAGAATATGCGATGCTTGAGCTTCTCTCGCTTCGCAAGGGTACGACCCTCACCAAGGAAATGTTCCTGAACCACCTTTACGGCGGCATGGACGAACCTGAACTCAAGATCATCGACGTTTTCATCTGCAAGCTGCGCAAGAAATTGAGCCTTGCTTGCGGCGGCGACAACTACATCGAGACAGTGTGGGGCCGCGGCTATGTGCTTCGCGATCCGCACGAGGATGCCGAAGCCGCGTAAGCGCCTCGCACCAAACACGAACTTCAGCGCGAAACGCCCGGTAGCCAAAAGGCCGCCGGGCGTTTTGCTTTCCTACAGGCTTAGTGGTGGTTTACGAGCCCCGGTCAACGAGCCTGGCGTAGTCGCTGCCCGAAGGCTCTTGGAATAGCTGCAAGTCAAACTCGGACACAATCGCGATCAGGTGATCGAAGATGTCGGCCTGAATGCCTTCATAGATCTCCCAGGCGGTTGTGTCGGTAAAGCAATAAAGCTCCAGCGACACGCCTTGCGGGCCGGGGGCAAGCTGGCGCACCATCAAGGTGAAGTCATTGTTGATGTGCGGATGCCAGCGCAAATAGGCCTCGATATAGGCGCGCAATGTGCCCAGGTTGGTGAGGCGCCGAGCATTGACGGGCGCGTCCTCGCCTTCAAGCTCCCTTGCGTTCCACTCGGCAATCTCTTCGCGCTTATCGGCAAGGTAGGCCTTGAGCATTTTGAATTTCTTGAGGTCCAAAACCTCCTCATCGGAAAGGAACCGCACCGAATTCTGATCGAGATGCAGCGCCCGCTTGATCCGCCGCCCCCCGCTCTCAGCCATCCCGCGCCAGTTCTGGTAGCTGTCAGCGACGAGGCGATATGTGGGGATCGACACGATGGTCTTGTCGAAATTCTGCACCTTTACCGTGTGAAGCGAGATGTCGATCACGGTGCCATCTGCGCCCATGCTGGTCATGGTGATCCAGTCACCCACGCGAAGCATATCGTTAGTGCTCAGCTGGACGCTGGCAACGAGACTGAGGATGGTGTCTTTGAAAACGAGGAGCAAAACCGCCGTGATCGCGCCAAGCCCGCTTAAAAGCAGGAAAGGGCTTTCGTTAATTAGGATGGAAATCAGGATGATCACCGCGCCGCAAAGGACGATAATCTTGACGACTTGCAAATAGCCTTTGATCGGGCGATTTTTCGCCTGCGGGCGGCGCTCATAAACCTCATTCACATAGGTCAACGCCTTGACGATTCCCATTGCGATGGAAAGAACGATAACCGACTGACTGACATCAGAAATCAGCTCCACCGCCCAATCTTCTAGGCCCGGTACAAAGCCAATACCCTTGGAAATCACCAGCAGCGGGGCAACGGTTGCAAACCAGGTGGCTGATCGGTCGATCGTGCTGCTCTTGCGATCCAGATACGGCGCAGCAATCCGCAAAATCACGTCTTTGAGAATGAAATTGACGAGGAGCGAGGCAATCAGAAGCCCGGTGACGCCGATGACACTTTGTGCCCACAAGGGCTGAGCGGAGAAAAAGGCCAAAAGCTGTTCCATATGCGGTGCGATATAGGAAGGAGCGGCGCAGCCTCAAGCGGCTTGCCCCTCTAATGGCTGGACAAATCCCCCCTCCTCCGACTAGCGAGCCTTCGCATGAGCGCATTTAAAGAAGGTGATCCGACGACATTGAGCAGGCTTTATGGCCGCTCGATTGGCAAACCCCTGAGCGCGAAGCAGCAGGGGCTGGTCGATAATCTGTTGCCGCAAATCGCTGTGCCTGCGGAAGGTCCGGTGACGGCTGAACGTCTGTTTGGCGAAGACTGCCAGATGCATTTCGAGATCGGCTTTGGCGGGGGTGAGCATTTGGCCTACCGCGCAGATTTGCTTCCAAATCATGGGTTTATCGGCGCAGAACCGTTTATTAACGGGGTCGCGCAGGCGTTGACGCACGTCGATGATGGCAAGCTTTCAAACGTGCGCCTTCACGCAGGGGACGCCTTGGAAGTGCTTGGCCGCGTGCCGGACGCATCGCTTTTGATGGTATATCTTCTCCACCCCGATCCTTGGCCCAAGAACAAGCACGCTAAGCGCCGGATGATGAACGACGGCCCGGTTCAGATGATCGCGGACAAGTTGAAACCGGGCGGTGAATTCCGCTTTGGCACCGATCACCCGATCTACGTGCGCCATGCGCTAATGGTAATGCAGCGCTTTACGAACGAATTTGAATGGGTCGTGGAGGGCCCGGAAAGCTGGCAAAACCGCCCCTCGGGCTGGTGCGAGACGCGCTATGAAACCAAAGCGCGCAATGTGTTCGGTCACGAGGTTTGGTACTTCCGGTTCAGGAGAAAGTGAGCCGGAGACGGAGCAGGCAGGCGGATCTTGAGAAGCGATTTAGTAGCCAAGTTCTGTTGGTGTGACTTCTGAATATCGAGATAGAAGCTTAGCGACTTTTGGATTGGTAGCAGGTTTCTTGCCCTTTGATTTCAGGCAATGATCCAAGCATTCTATAATCGCTTTGAGCTTAGTCGGATTGGCCGAGGGAATACTAGCACTGTTTAGTGTCTGCGGTTGCTTCTGAAAGCTCCTATTGAACAGTCGATCATGATGCGCGCATATGTTTCGTAAATCGACAAAAGCATCTTGCCAGCTCTGAAATACCGCGGTCGATGGAACCCCGAAGCCTCTCGCAACACCTCCTCTTGTTGTTCCGTCTAGACACTTGAATAAACGTCCAGCAGCCCCGAAGGTTAGAAATTCTTTCATCGTCCAGATGGGTGGCAGGAGCGGTGGGTTGTATTTTGCCCGGTAGTGCTTCGCTCTCTGATCCTTGCTTTTATCATACGTGGAGAGAAGCATTTGGTAGGCTTGTGCGTGTGCTTTCGCATTTTTGAAGGCAGCAACATTTTCGTAAGGGTGACCACCGAAGCGCTGGCTTAGTTCTTCTGACATCGCATTGCGAAATAAGAGTTCGTATTTGCCGATCGCATCAAAGCATATGGCCCGAAGCTTCTCGTCGAATTCGTAAATGCGCAAGATGTCTCGGTAAGATGTGCCGTGCAAGAATGGTCTGTGGGCTAGAGTATGGTCACGGCGGCTCAGAAAATAGATTCTCAGGCGCTCATAGCCGATTGAATCAATTTTCTTTGCCGCCACATTTGGCTGTGGAATATGTAAGCCACGGGCGCGCAAATGAGTTACTCTCTGAAGAGCGGTTGCGTGAGGTTTGGTGTAAGGGATTAACGTCATTAGAATAAAAAAGGACCGCCCTTTTGCACTCCTCTAAGAGGACGTGTGGCGGCCCATGACATGATCTGAATAGATATAAAATTGCATTTTTGCAAGTCTATTTTGTCTCGATTAGCGATAGTATATTCTCAAATATTTGAAATACCATCGGTAAATCGTCAGCGCTAACCCACAACCCCCGCGCTAGCCAGCACCGCCAGCGTCAACACATCGGGCGCAATCGCTGTCATTGGCGCAATCTGCACTGGCTTCTCCATGCCCAAGAGCATTGGACCAACCGTCGTGTTGGACCCAAGCTCACGCAGCAGTTTCGCAGACAGGTTCGCCGATTGAAGACCCGGCATGACCAGCACATTGGCAGGGCCGGACAAGCGGCTGAACGGGTAAAGCTTCATCACCGCAGGGTTGAGCGCTGCATCGGGCGCCATCTCGCCTTCATATTCGAAGTCGCAGCCTTCTTCATCAAGAATACCAACGGCTTTACGAATATCGGCAAGCCATTGACCCGACGGATTGCCGAAGGTTGAATAGGACAGGAACGCCACACGCGGTTCGTGACCCATTCGGCGCGCCACAGCAGCGGTTTCGCGCGCGATATAGGCAAGCTCGCTTGCGCTGGGCCGCTCGTTGATGGTGGTGTCGGCCAAGAATGTTGTGTGGTTCTTCCCGATCATCATGTGGATGCCAAACGGCAGCGCGCCCGCTTTCTTGTCGAGCACAAGGTTCACCTCGCGCATGGTCTGGGCATAGGTGCGCGTGAGGCCTGTAATCATGCCATCGCCATGCCCAAGCGCGACGAGAAGCGCAGCAAAGACATTCCGCTCCTGATTGACCATGCGGCGCACATCACGCTCAGTATAGCCGCGCCGTTGAAGGCGGTCATAAAGATAATCGACCATCGCAGGCACGTGCTCGCTATCGGCTGAGTTCTGGATCTCAAAGCTTTGCGGGTCAGAAACCGACAGCTGGTGAAGCTTGTCGAGCACCGCTTTGGTGCGACCCACGAGGATGGGCGTGCCATAGCCAAAATCGCGGAACTGGATCGCGGCGCGCAGTACAACCTCTTCCTCGGCTTCGGCAAACACCATGCGCTTAGGATTGGCCCGCGCCTCGTTGTAAACGCCCGTGAGGACCGAAGTGGTAGGATTAAGGCGCGATTTGAGAGCGTGCTTGTACTGGTCGAAATCCTCGATGCTCGCTTGCGCAACGCCTGAATCCATCGCAGCCTTGGCGACAGCGGAAGAAACCACTTCGATCAAACGTGGATCGAAAGGCGCAGGGATGATGTAGTCGGTTCCAAACTTCTGGTTTTTGCCATAAGCGCTCGCGACTTCCTCTGGCACCTGTTGGCGCGCGAGTTCCGCAATCGCAGTGGCAGCGGCGACCTTCATCTCTTCGTTGATCGTGGTCGCCTGCACATCGAGTGCGCCGCGGAAGATGAAGGGGAAGCCAAGCACATTGTTGACCTGGTTGGGAAAATCGCTGCGCCCGGTGGCGATGATTGCATCGGGACGCACGGCTTTTGCTTCATCCGGCATGATTTCAGGCGTTGGATTCGCCATTGCAAAGATGATGGGCTTGTCCGCCATATCGGCGACCCATTCGGGCTTGAGTGCGCCAGCAGCAGAAAGACCGAGGAAAATGTCAGCGCCCTTAAGAGCCTCTTCAAGGGTGGTCGCATCGGTTGCCACCGCATGAGCGCTCTTCCATTGGTCGACATTGTCGCGTCCCGGCGTGATCGGTCCTTTGCGGTCGCACATGATCACGTTTTCGTGACGCACACCCATGGCTTTGACGAGAGCGGTACAAGCGATCGCCGCCGCACCAGCGCCATTCACGACGACTTTGACATCTTCGATCTTGCGGTCGGTGAGGTAGCAGGCGTTGAGCAGGCCGGCTGCGGTAATGATTGCAGTCCCGTGTTGGTCATCATGCATGATCGGAATGTTCATGCGTTCGCGAAGGGCGGCTTCAATGATGAAGCATTCAGGCGCCTTGATGTCTTCTAAATTGATGCCGCCAAAGCTTGGCTCCATCAGGGCAACCGCTTCGATGAAGGCTTGAGGGTCTTCGGTCGCCAGCTCAATGTCGATTGAGTCCACATCAGCGAAGCGTTTGAACAGCACCGCCTTGCCTTCCATGACGGGCTTCGATGCCAGTGCGCCAAGATTGCCAAGGCCAAGGATAGCCGAACCGTTGGAAATCACCGCCACAAGGTTCGCCTTTGCGGTGTAGCGCGCGGCGAGCGATGGATCACCGGCAATCGCTTCGACAGGAACGGCCACACCGGGGGAATAGGCAAGCGACAGATCGCGCTGCGAGGTCATCGGCTTAGTCGCGACGATCTCAAGCTTACCTGGACGGATAGTCTCGTGGTAAAAGAGCGCTTCGCGGGCGGTAAATCCGCCCTTGGGTTCGTCTGACATAATGGGCCCCCTAAAGTGTAGCGTGCTGAGTGTCGCCGATGGAACGTGTTGTCTTGGCGTGGGTTTATCGTGAAGCCTTAGCCCGCCGCTCCCCGGTTGAATAGTGCCCAATCTCACATTGTCGGAAGCAGACAATCGCGGGAGCGAACACGAGAGCGGACACGGGGGCGGATAAGTGAGTTGCCCGCCCTTCCCGAATCGCGCCCACGCTGGTTAGGCCTGTTGCGATGGCCGGCTCGAAAACATCCTCTGGCAAACCCACTCCGATGATGGAGCAGTATCTTGCGCTTAAACGCGAGGCTGAAGGCTCGCTCCTGTTTTATCGGATGGGCGATTTTTTCGAGCTGTTTTTCGATGATGCGAAGGTCGCAGCCGACATTCTCGACATTGCTCTAACGGCACGGGGCGAACATGACGGAGAGCCTGTCGCAATGTGCGGTGTGCCGGTGCATTCAGCCGAAGGCTATCTGGCACGGCTGATCAAAGCAGGGCAGCGCGTCGCGATTGCTGAACAGGTGGAAACACCGGACGAAGCCAAAGCGCGGGCAAAACGCGAGGGCAAGCCATCATCCAAAGTGCTGGTCGCGCGCGATATTGTGCGGTTTGTGACAGCGGGAACGCTCACCGAAGAGGCTTTGTTGGAGCCGCGCCGGGCTAACCTCTTGGTTGCCGTATGCGAGGTGCGGGGCACTTTGGGCATTGCTTCGTGCGACATTTCAACCGGATCAATGGTGCTTGAAGAGTGCGAGCCTTCGCTTCTGAGTGCAACGCTCGCGCGCCTTGGCCCTAGCGAAGTTGTCGTGCCTGAGGATTTCGAACATTCGCTGGATGAGGCGGCGACACAGGCGAAGAGCCTGTTTGCAAGCGATGAGGGCGCTGAGCGACTGAAAGCGCTCCACGGCGTATCCACGCTTGATGGCTTTGGCGAATTTTCGCGGCCGATGCTGGCGGCGGCAGGCGGGCTTATCGCTTATCTTACCCATGTTGGGAGAGGCGAATTGCCTTTCCTCCTGCCGCCAAGCTCGCGCGCGGGCGCGCTGTGCATGGCGATGGACGAGGCGACCCGCACCAGCCTTGAAATCCTCGAAGCGTCGGGCGGCGGGCGCGCAGGAAGCCTTGTCGCAACGCTTGACCGATGTTCGAGCGGTGCGGGATCGCGGGCTTTGGCAGAGGATTTGTCAGCGCCGCTCCTTGACCAACAAGTAATTGAGGATCGCCTGGCGCTGGTGCAGTTCTGGCTCGATCGTCCGATTGAGCGGGCAAACTTGCGCGATTGCTTGCGAGCTTTGCCCGATTTTGGCCGTGCCCTTGGGCGTATTGTCGCAAGTCGCGGGTCCCCGCGAGACTTGGGGCAGGTGCGCGATGGATTGGGCGAAGCGGCGCGTCTTTATGACTGGCTCACAAGAGAGGCGGATCGCCCTGCCCTGCTCGACCAACTACTGCCAAAGCTGACCGGCCACGGGGCTCTGGTGGACGAGCTGTCGCGTGCGCTTGTTGCATCGCCTCCCACCGAGCGCTCGAACGGCGGCTTTATCGCTGAAGGGTATGACGCGAGCCTCGATGAATTGCGCGCAATGTCAGGCAGCGCGCGGCGCGCGATCGCCGCTATGGAAGCGCGTTATCGTGATGAAACGGGCATTGCCTCGCTCAAGATCAAGCACAACGGTGTGCTTGGATATTTCATCGAAGTGCCCAGCCGCCATGCCGATGCCCTGATGGCACCGGACAGCGGCTTCACCCATCGCCAGACGATGAAAGGCGCGGTTCGGTTCAACTCGCTCACCCTGCACGAAGAAGCATCTCGCGTCTCCGAAGCCGGAGGCCGCGCACTGGCTTTGGAAGAGGCGCATTTTGAAGAGCTTTGCCGGGCGGTTGCGCAGGTGCGCGAGGCGATTGCCGCCACCGCAGCGGCTCTGGCGCGCATTGATGTGTCCGCTGGCAATGCCGAACGCGCGAGCGAAGGCGATTGGGCGCGGCCCGAAATCTCCCAAAGCGGCGCGCTCAATATCATCGGTGGGCGCCATCCGGTGGTGGAAGCCGCGCTTGCGAAAGCGGGTGAGCGCTTTGTCGCCAACGACTGCAAGCTCAAAGACGATGATCGCCTGTGGCTCATCGGTGGGCCCAATATGGGCGGTAAATCGACCTTCCTCCGCCAGAACGCGCTCATCGCTCTGATGGCGCAAGCCGGGTGCTTCGTGCCTGCGACTTCTGCCCATATAGGTCTTGTTGACCGCCTCTTCAGTCGCGTTGGGGCCTCCGACAACCTCGCTAGGGGTCGTTCAACCTTTATGGTCGAGATGGTCGAAACCGCAGCCATCCTGAGCCAAGCGACCTCACAAAGCCTTGTAATTCTGGACGAAGTGGGTCGGGGAACATCGACCTACGATGGCCTCGCGCTCGCATGGGCAGTGGTTGAGGCGGTGCATTCAAAAATCGAGTGCCGCTGCCTTTTCGCAACGCACTATCACGAACTTTCCCGCCTTGCTGAAACCTGCAAGCAATTGTCGCTTCACCATGTGCGCGCGCGTGAATGGAAGGGCGATCTCGTCCTCCTCCACGAGCTTGCCGAAGGGCCTGCGGATCGCTCTTACGGGCTGGCCGTGGCAAAACTGGCGGGCGTTCCCAAGAACGTCATAGCGCGGGCCTCTCAAGTGCTTGAAAAGCTTGAAGCGGCGCGCAATGAAACGGGAGGCTTGGCCGCAGGGCTGGGCGAACTCCCGCTATTCGCTGCTGCGGCGGCAAGCGCGCCTGCTGAAACCAGCGAAGAAGCGCTCGCCCGGCGGCTGAAAGAGGCGGACCTCGATGCGCTTTCCCCGCGTCAAGCGCTCGACCTTCTTTATGACCTGAAAAAAGGATTGGACTAACGCCCGCTAAGCGTTTGCCGAAAACCAAACCTTAACCATCGCGAGGCTATCTCCTCCGTCATGTCCAATTCAATTTTCGGAAATCCCAAGATCGCACTCGGCTTTGCCGGGGGAGTTGTGGCCATCGCACTGGTCGCGAGCCTTGTGCTCAATGAGTATAAGCCCGGTGCGCAGCCCGCCGCTGAACCTGTGGCCAGCGCACCTGTGCCTGAGGCGGCTCCAACTGCGCCTGCCGAGCAGGGCTTTGCCGATGGAACGGGAGCGGGATGGGGCGATGCTGGCGGTGGCGATGCCGGATGGGGCGCCGCACCTGCGCCGCGCGCCGCGTCACAAAAGCCCAGCTTTACCGGCCCATCAGCCGCAGACCCGTTTGCCGACCTTGGCGCAATGGACAACGCGCCCACCCGTAACGCCGGCGGACGCAGACGCGACAGCGCGGGCGGCCCGACCATCACGTCGAGCGCAGCACCAAACGCACCCGCTGTTGAGCCACCAGGCGGCGAAAGCCGTGGCACCCTCAACACCACTGGCTAATCGCAATCAGCGCGTGGGGACTGGTTCCTCGCCAGTGTAATCGTAAAAACCGCGGCCCGTCTTGCGGCCAAGCCAGCCTGCTTCGACATATTTGACCAGCAAAGGCGCAGGGCGATACTTGCTGTCGCGCGTGGTTTTGTAGAGCACTTTGATAATATCAAGACAGGTATCAAGGCCAACGAAATCAGCTAGTTGCAGCGGACCCATCGGGTGGTTGAGGCCAAGACGGCAACCCTTGTCGATGTCTTCAATCCCGGCGGTCGATTGGCCCAGCACGAAGACGGCCTCGTTGATCATCGGCAAGAGAATGCGATTGACAACAAAGCCGGGTTCATCCTGGCTCAGCACCACTTCTTTACCCAAACCTTGCGCAAATTCGGTGACGCAGTCGGTCGTGTCCTTGGCGGTGGCAAGGCCGGGAATGACCTCGATCAGGCCCATGACAGGCACCGGGTTGAAGAAGTGAAGCCCGATAAAGCGCGCAGGGTCAGGCGAATGGTTCGCCATGCGTGTGATGGGAATAGAGCTGGTGTTGGATGCAAGGATCGCATCATCGCTCAAAACCTTGCCCGCTGCCTCGAAAATAGCGTTCTTGATCTCTTCGCGTTCGGTCGCTGCCTCAATGATGAGATTGGCCTCAGCCATCGGGGCATAGTCAGCAACCGGCGTAATCCGGGCAAGCAGTGCCTCTGCAGCATCGGCTTCCATCTTGCCGCGCCCAACCAGTTTCGCGACCGCTTTGTCGACCTTGGCCTTACCCCCTTCAGCGGTTGCCAGATCAACGTCTGAAAGCATCACCTGCATACCATTTGCGGCAACAGTTTGAGCAATGCCGGTGCCCATTTGTCCGGCTCCGATTACGGCGATTTTTTGCATAGCAGCAGGTCCCTTCGCAAGTGCAGCATGGGCTACTAGCGAAGGTTTGGCCAAATGACTAGCGGTTAGCGCATCACCGGTTGGCGCCGGGCACCCATTTAATGTCTGCCTTACCCGCATCATTGGCATCGCGGCCAAGAACAAAAAGGTAATCGGACAGCCGATTGATATAGCGAAGCGCAGCAGGATTAACGGGCTCCTCGCCCGCAAGAGCGGCCATGGCGCGTTCGGCCCGCCGCGCAGCGGTGCGCGCCAAATGCAGACGCGCGGCAGCTTCTGTGCCGCCGGGCAGAATGAAGCTGGTGAGCGGCTCAAGCTTAGCGGTCAAACTGTCAATCTGATGCTCAAGCCATTCCACTTGTACCTCGATGATGCGCAAGACCATGTCGGAAGGGGCAAAATCATCGTCCTTGCCCGCCGGTGTCGCCAAATCAGCGCCCAGATCAAACAGATCGTTCTGGATGCGGTAGACGGCATCGGCCGATGCACCCGAAAGCTTGCGAAGGGCAAGACCAAGCGCTGCGTTCACCTCGTCAACCGCGCCAATCGCTTCCATGCGCGCTGCGTGTTTGGGAAGACGTGAGCCATCGACAAGGCCCGTCGTTCCATCATCGCCTGTGCGCGTATAAATCTTGTTGATTTTGACCATGGAAAAGCGCGGCGCTATTCGCCGCCAGCGCCCGCAATCACGGCAATCAGAGCGATCACGGCGATGGCCATGGCCTGATATTTGATCCGGGCAAACATCGCCTTGTTCTGCATTTCCTGCATCTCAGGCACGGTTTCCGCCTCACCGCTATCAAGGTCAATCTTGGTGGTTTTGAGGAAAGCGATAATCCCGCGCACCAGCGAAAAGACGACAAGCGCACACAGCACCGCAAGGACAATGATCAGAAAATAATTCATGGGTTATAAATGGTCCTTACGCCTTCAAGTTCCAAGCTCGAATTTTTGCATCCTGAGTTGTTCGGCAAGCACGCGGCCATCATCGCCCGCCTCGCGCCGCGCTGCAAGGGCGGGTGACCCTCGCCTTTTAGCAAGTTTTTCGCCCCTTTCATCGAGCACAAGCGCATGATGGTGATAGGCTGGCGTTGGCAAGTCGAGCAGCGCCTGAAGCACGCGGTGAATATGGGTCGCTTCAAACAAATCCCGACCTCGCGTGACCAAAGTCACCCCATCCGCTGCATCATCAAGGGTGGCGGCCAAGTGATAGCTTGCCGGCTCATCGCGCCGCCAAAGCACTACATCGCCAAGCTGATAGGGGTCGCAAAACTGCACGCCGTCGAAGTCGTCATACCATTTAAGCTGACCCGTTAGCCGATCCGCAGCCTCCAAGTCGAGCCGCCATTGGACCTGCGTATCTGCGGGGATAACCACGTTCTTGCACGTGCCGGGATAGATCGGACCCATCGGCCCCATCTTTGCCCCAGCCGCCTGAACATCGGCCCGCGTACAGCGGCAAGGATAGACAAGGCCAGCCGCTTTCAACCTTGCAAAAGCCGCCTCGTAAGATGCCAGCCGCGTGGACTGGGCGGGCACCTCCTCCCATTCAAGGCCAAGCCACTCGAGATCGCGACGAAATTCATCGGCCAGCTCAGGACGCGAGCGCGCGCCGTCAATATCCTCGATCCGAACAAGAAACCGCCCCCCGCTCGCCTTCGCCAGGTCATGCGCGACGATAGCGGAATAGGCATGACCCAGATGCAGCGAGCCATTCGGGCTGGGCGCAAATCGCGTGATGCAAGGTCGGTTTGAAGCAGTCGGGGTGCTCATGCCTTTATCTGTGCCACAGGAGTTGTCCTCAGGCTATCCACACGCTGTTCCTGTGGATACCCACAATGTCACATATTTGACTCTGACACCGCCTAGGTCATGTTCAACATCAATCAGAAAAGGATTTGCGAACCCATGTTCAAAGCCGAACTGATCGAAACGGCGGCGCGCTATCGCAGCGCTGAGGACGATGCGGGCAGTCATCTCTCAGCCTGCCCTGCGCTTGTGCTGAATGCCGATTACACTCCGCTTTCCTACTATCCCTTGAGCCTGTGGCCATGGCAGACCGCGATCAAGGCGGTGTTCCTTGACCGGGTGGACATTGTCGCAAGCTATGATCGCGAAGTGCACTCGCCCAGCCTCGACATGAAGATCCCAAGCGTGATTGCATTGCGGCAATATGTAAAGCAGAGCGAGTTTCCCGCCTTCACGCGCTTTAACGTGTTTTTGCGCGACAAGTTTACCTGCCAATATTGCGGTTCGGGCGAAAACCTGACCTTTGACCACGTGATCCCGCGCCGCTTGGGCGGAAAGACCACTTGGGAAAACATCATCACCGCGTGTGGAACCTGCAATATGAAAAAAGGCGGGCGCACTCCGAAACAGGCCGCAATGCCAGTGCAGGCTCGCCCGATCCGCCCGACCAGCTGGCAATTGCAGCAGCAGGGCAAGATGTTCCCGCCCAATTATCTGCACGAAACTTGGCGCGACTGGCTTTATTGGGACATCGAACTGGAAGCTTAGAATAGCTGGAGCTCAGCGCGCCTCAAACGCGCGCCCGATCAACCCTCTAAAACGCGGGTTTCGGGGTGATGTTTATCCAGATGCTTTTTCAAAATGCGCAAGTTTTTGGTGTTGGAGCGGTAGAAGAAATCGGCTGCATCCCCGACCAGCGGCACAAGACCAAGAAGCGTATCGAAAGCAACATTGGCACCCATACGGGTCAGCTGAAACTTGGAAAGGCCGAGATTGCGCGCTTCCCACACGATGTAAGCGCCAAGCGCAGTGGTCACAATATCGCCAACGACCGGGATCAGACCGACAATAGCGTCAAGCCCGATCGGCATATTCACACCGGGAATCCGAAAGGAGCGCTCAAGCAATATCTCCAATGCTTCGACCCTTGCCCGAACCGAATGTGGATCCGTGCCAGTGGGAAGCGAAAAGCCCATCGTTTCTGCATGAAGCCCGGCATCGTTTTCCTGCCCGTCTGCTTTGCTTGGGCGCACAGGTGTCAGGATCGAGGGTCGGTCAGCACGGTTCGTCATTATGCACTCCTTCACCCTTAATTGGTGTTTTCAGCCAGCGCAGGCAAGGGGTGGAGACCCCAGGGGTTCGGCTGAAACCCCTCGACAGAGCCGCGAACGAGTGACCAGCGCACCGGAACGCCTAGCGGGATGAAGACTTCGGCCTCAGTCAAAATCGAATGCGCTTCGATCAAAAGGAGCTCTTTGGATTCGGGGTCTTTTAATGCCAGAGAATCGCGCACCAATGCGTCGGCTTCTTCTGAACACAGCCCCAAAGCAACAGCGCAGTTCAGCTGGTTCAAGAACCATCGCGGCGAGGAATAGCGGGCCAGCCGGTCGCGCAGTTCCAGATCTCCGCCCTCACCAATTCCGACGCGCCGCGTCGTCACGCCAATCTGGCGCCAACTGGAAGAAAGCGCATCGAACAAAAGATCACCCCCCGGCCCATCTGGGAGGCCAACGGAAACGCTCGGCTCCCCAGCGCTCCACGTCGCGATGCGACGGCGTGCAACCGCGCGGCGCTCTTCCAGACCAAGATCGGGCCAGCGATTGGCGGTCAGCGTTCCGGGAGTGAAGAATTCAGGGGGCACGATCCAGGTGGCAGAAACCCAGCCGCCAAGCCCAAAGGGCTGGATCAGCGCCTCGCGGTCAATCGCCATCGACAACGCTTCACGCCGATCAGGATCGGACAGCAATCCGCTGTCATTGCGCACTTGCAGGCCGAACAGACCGATAGCAGGATCAACCTGGACCGCGCCGCGCGACAAGGGGCCAAGCTCAATCATCGGAAAATCAGCAATCGAGCCGTTCAGAACAAGATCGACCTCGCCGTCGGAAAACGATTCAATCGCCTCAGTCGCAGTGAGATTGCGCACAGCGAGATTGCGAGTCATCTCCTCCCAATCCTCGCGCGCGGGAAGCCCGCGATTTTCAGGGGGCATCATCGCCAGTCGGGCAAGAGGCGCGTTATCATCGCGCGTCACCGTCATCGGCCCGGCACCCACCCCGCGGCGCCCGAAGGAAAAGCCAAGTTCCGGCTGAGCCAGAAGGCGAAGGAATTGCGGCATGGGCCCAGACAGGCGAAGCTCGATCACCCGCCCGGTCATCGCCCGCACCTCAACGACCTTGGCAAGGTCAAGGCCAAGCGAAGTGCCTTCAAGCTCGCGCAAGCGCTCTTGCAGCATCGTTCTGATGTCGCTGGCGGTGATAGGTTCGCCATTGGACCAATTGGAGTTGCGAAGGCGGAAAATATAGCTGAGCCCATCATCGGTGACGATCCAGCGTTCAGCTATCGCAGGCACAACCTGTCCGGACAGATCGAGCGCGACCAACCCTTCATTGGAAGCTGCGCGCAAATGCTGCGCTCCTGCGGAAAGCCTGACCCCTGTGTCAAACAGGGCCTCGCTTTCACCAATCACGCCAATAGTGACAGGGCCCCGGTCGGCTGCGGGTCCGCAGGCGAACAGGGCAATAACAAGGGGAAAGGCGAATGCGGCGCGTATCACAGCGCCAATCTAGCAAGGATTGGCCAGCAAAACACCGCCAAGTGCGGCTGCGCGTTGAAATTTACGCTAGATTTTTCGCAAATTGACCGGAGTTGCAGGCGGTGGAGGCGCGCGATGGGCACGCGAAATGCCGCTTTCAGACACATCTTGCCCGCCAGAGCCAGCTGGCGCACGAGCCGCAGCAGAATTGATCTCTTCATCAAAAGCAACGCCAAAGCGTTGATCCTGAACCCACGCGACCGAGCCTTTAACAGTGCCGATATTGCGCAGTTCAACCTCGACCCGGTTACCCCGGACGATTTGCACGGCCCCTTCGCCCATCATGCCACCATCGGACAGGTTGCGAACGCGCACGCGCGCAGGTTCGCCACTTTGCTCAACGCGCACGTTAGCCAGAAGGAAAAGGCTATCACGCGATACACTTCTCGTCTCGACACCTGTCATTGTCGCAAGATCTCCGTTTGTCACACCAGGCCCATTCTTCCAGAAGGCCGCTAATTCCCGGCGTTTCTTCCTCCTAAAGCACCCGGAAACGCGTCTTGGAAGATAGGTACAAGCACGCAGTTAATCACTTGTAAAATTCACCGCCGATTCACCCCCAAAATGGCGGCAAACGGAAAGGGTGTCCCAAAATGGAGCAGAATTGAGGATAAATCAGTCGTCGCGCGAGATTTTCTCACGACGCTCATGCGCTTCTTGCGCCTCAACCGTCATAGTCGCAACCGGCCTTGCAATCAGACGTTTGAGCCCGATGGGATCTCCGGTCACTTCGCAATAGCCATATTCGCCTTCCTTGATGCGGCGAAGGGCAGAATCGATTTTGGAGACAAGTTTACGCTGACGATCGCGGGTGCGCAGTTCGATACCCCAATCGGTTTCGCTCGACGCGCGGTCATTCAGGTCAGCTTCGCGAATAGGTCCATCCGCAAGCGATTGAAGCGTTTGACCGGCTGCTGAATGAATGGAGCGTTTCCAATCAAGCAAAAGCATTTGAAAATACGCAAGCTGACGCTCGCTCATATACTCTTCATCATCACTCGGTGTGTAATCTTCGCCAAGAAGCTCTTTGGCTTTTTCGATGATTTCAATCTCTTCAGATGCCGCCGCTGCCATGTGGTCCTCTAATCCCAAAACCCGTGTTGCTGACGGCCAGACTCATCGCGCTTCCACTCGCAAAACAGTCCGGCAATCCCATTGCTAGGCGCGCCTATAGGCAAGCCACCAGAACCCCGCAAGACAGTTTACCAAGGACTGGAAAAGAAACGCCCAAAAACGCCTCAATACGCCACGCAAACCCTTTGCTAGCACCTGCGCCCGCACTCCCGCCCGCACTCCCGTCCGCACTCCCGTCCGCACTCCCGTCCGCAGGGGGCAGCAAGAAAATCGCGATGTCGTTAACCAATTGTTGACCATGATCGGGGAGTTCTTGGCATCGGAGTTCAACCGGGGGGTTAGAACTTTGGAAAAACGGGGAATGTGGAAGATGGAATTGAAAGCACTTAATGGCCTTGATGCCGAAGTTGTTGGAAGCGGTGAAATTGATCTGGCGATTGCAGGTTATCTGGCCGATGCGATGGCTGGGGATGTCGCAGCCCTGTTCAATTTGGGCGTTGCCTATTCAACAGGCTCGAATGGTGTGGAATGTGATCTGGTCGAAGCGCACAAGTGGTTTAACCTTGCTGCATCAAGAGGCCACGAAGATGCCGGTTTTTGCCGCGCCGATGTTGCCGATGAGATGACTGCTCGTGAAATCGCCGAGGCGCAACGCCGCGCTCGTCGCTGGCTCGCTGAGGAGCGCCGCGCCGCTTAAACCCTTTTGATCAATCGCCTTTTTTGAACGGTGTTCTTTGATCCAGATACACTTGATCCGCGGCAACGCCTTGACGTTCGCGCTCAAGAAAATCGGCAACCGCTTCGCGAAAGCCGGGATCGACGAGATAGTGGGCTGAGAAAGTCTGCACCGGTTCATAGCCCCGGGCAAGCTTGTGCCCGCCCTGCGCCCCGGCCTCTACACGCGGCAAGCCAAGCTCGATCGCAATGTCGATCGCCTGATAATAACACAGTTCGAAATGCAAAAAGCGCACATCGCGCGTGCATCCCCAATAGCGGCCATAGATCGCATCCTTGCCGACGAAATTAAGCGCGCCTGCAATGGGTTCATCGCCGTCAAACGCAAGAATGAGGACGATACGATCGCCCATCCGCTCCCCCATCAATGTAAAGGCTTCTCGCGTTAGATAAGGCGTCCCCCATTTGCGCGCGCCAGTGTCTTGATAAAACACCCAAAACGCGTCCCAATGCTCTGGCTTGATCGCATCGCCTGAAAGCCGCTCAATCCGTAGGCCCCTTACCGCTGCCTCGCGTTCTTTGCGCAAATTCTTGCGCTTGCGCGACGCGAGATCGCCCAAGAACTCATCAAAACTATCGTAGTCACGGTTGAGCCAGTGAAACTGGAGGTCGCTGCGGATGAGCCAACCCTCTTCCTCAAAGATCGGCACCTGCGCAGGCTCCACAAAGGTTGCGTGAGCCGATGAAAGGCCATTTTGCGAACACACCACTTCCGCGCCTTTCAAAAGGTGTGTCGCGAGAGAGGGGGCAGAGAGCAACAAGCGAGGACCGCTTGCCGGAGTAAACGGCGCTGCGATTTGAATTTTGGGATAATAATTGCGACCTGCGCGGTGCAAAGCATCCGCCCAAGCATGGTCGAAGACATATTCGCCTTGAGAATGTCCCTTTGCATAGCTTGGCATGGCGGCGAGCAGCTTGCCCGCCTCATCGGTGATCGTGATTGGGGCGGGATCCCATCCTGTGCCAGATCCCACACTGCCTGAATCTTCAAGCGAAGTCAGAAATTCGTGCGACATGAATGGGTTATCCGCGCCCCGCAGCGCATTCCATTCGCTGGCATCAAATTCACCGACACCGGGTGCCAGCCGAACTGTAAGTTCGCCGTCGCTCATGCCAGACCCTCGCCTTCGCTGATCAAAGCGTTTGCGAATTTAAGAGCGTGCGCGCGCGCGTCAGGCGAATTGACCGTCCATGTCAGCACGGGAAGCCCGCTTTTGCGAAGCTCTTCAACCCACGGATTAGCCAGAGCAACCACATGGTAGGCGAGGAAATCAGGCTCCGCCTCAGCAAAAGCCGCCTCACGCGCTTCCTGCGTCTGAGTGTAGCCATAGCCGTCTTCGCGCATCACTAGGCCTGCGGCGACGCTTGGCTCTTCCTTATGGAACCACGCAGAAACCCTCGGATCAAAGCTCATCACGGCAAAATCGCCTGAATAATGCCGCACCGCATCAGCAACCGCTTTACAGCTTTGTTCCACATCATAGTCAGGCTTCGACTTTATCTCGATCAAAAGCGGCACCGCGCCGCTCACACATACAAGAAAAGCCTCAATCGAAGGGATCGGTTCCCCATTGGAGCGCAATGTAAGGCTTTCGAGCGCTGCTCGCGTGTGTTCTTCGGTTATCCCGGATGCAGCGGTAAGCCGATCAAGCTCCCAATCATGAAATACCATCGCCTGCCCATCGCTGGAGCGCTGAATATCGCATTCAATGCCCAATCCGGCAGCAATCGCTGCCTTTGCAGCCGCCAGAGAGTTTTCCGGCACTTCGGATGAATGCAGGCCCCGGTGAGCATATTCCCACCGGGTCAGCCATTCAGGTGCGCGCCGCAAGGTCGTCGGCTCAACGATTAGGAGCGCAGGGCGACAACTGCGTCCACTTCCACCGCCGCCCCTAGTGGCAATGACGGTGCGCTCACTGCGGCCCGTGCATGGCGACCCGCATCACCGAAGACTTCGAGCATCAGGTCAGAGGCGCCATTGGCGACTTTGGGCTGGTCAGTGAAATCAACGGTCGAATTGACGAAAGCGCCAAGCTTCACAACGCGGCTTACGTTCTCAAGCACCCCTGCGCCTTTCAACTGGGCCAGGATCATCAACCCGCAAGCGCGCGCAGCCTTCATACCGCCATCAAGATCGACGTTTTCGCCCAGTCGCCCAGTCACGAGATTTCCTTCCACGAAAGGCAACTGACCCGAAACATAGGCAAAGCCGCCTTCGACGACGACAGGCACGTAGCTCGCGACAGGGGCTGCTGCTTCAGGCAAAACAATACCAAGCTCGTTCAATCGGTTTTCAATGCTCATGCTGCATCCTCTTTCAGTTGTTGCGAGAGCCAAGGCAGAGCTTCGTCCCATATATCAATCCTTGCATGGGCATGGCCTGCCTTATGAGCGCAAGGAATTGCCGATGAGATCATGGGCTCACCGCAAAAATGAAGGCGTTTGACGTGAGGCGTAACCTCTTTCACAGAGGCGTGATGCTGAGCCAGATCGTCGATGAACAGCGCTCTACTGGGCCTAAATTCTTCGATGATCTTGGCCATTGCCGGGCCCTTTGGTCCCTGATTGGTGTACACCTTTGCATGGAGCCCGTGTGCGGCCAATTGCTCCGCGCGCTTTTCACGGTTTGCATCAACCAGATTGGTCAACACAACGACATCGGCCTCTTCTGCCAGCGTGTTGAGGGCGTGGATTGAGCCGGCGATAGGGCTTTGGCTATCCATCTCGGTTGCAAAAAAGCCGCCGAGCTTTTTCCAAATCTCTTCAGGGGCAAGAAATTCGCCCGTCTCGCGCCAACGCAACGCTTTGGAAAAGTCGCCAGTGCCAAGGTTGAATTCGACGCCCTGTGTTTCCTCAAGCCACACCTTGAAGGGTGCAACCATGTGCAAGATCACCTCATCACAATCGCTGATAATCAGTGGGCGGCTCATCAGGACAATATCCTTTGCATTTCGATCAATTCCTCCGGCGTCACCGCCAGCGCTTCGGCAGCGCGTATAAGGTCTGGTTCGTGATTTGCCAGAAATTCAAGCGCTGAGCCCAGGACGGTTGAATCATCAAGTCCCGCGCGAAGAGCATCAGGATCAAGCCCGGTAAGCGACAGATAGCGCTCGGCCCGGTCAGTATCCTGAAGGATCCAGCCAAGCGCAGCGAGAGCCAAGGTCTTCGCTCTTACGACCGGGTCATAGACGCCTGAGCGATCAGTGGGATCAGGGATTGTGATGGGCTTCCCCTACGATTAGGTGTGCGATGGTAGCAATGAACAGGCGAACCTGATGACAAAGCGAATTATGGTTGTTGAGGATAACGACCTCAACCGGAAATTGTTCTGCGATGTCTTACAGGCGCAAGGTTTCGAGGTGGAGCCTATCGCTGATGGGCATGAGGTGCTGGACAAGGCGCGCATCGCTGTTCCTGATCTTATCATCATGGATATTCAGCTTGCAGGGGTTTCTGGCGTTGATTTGATCGAGGCGGCGAAAAAAGACCCGGCCTTGCGCGAGATTCCGGTTTTGGCGGTCACGGCATTTGCAGCCAAGGGCGATGAGGAACGAATCAGGGAAGCAGGGGCAACCGGCTATTTATCGAAACCTGTGTCGATCATTCCGTTTATGAACGCAGTGAAAGACCTTTTGCCGAATTAAAGCACCAAGTTTTCGTAAGCGAAGACAATCCAGGTCACAAACACGCCCCATACAAAGGTGCGATAGGCGTAATTGAGGTATTTGTACTTCTTGGCTGCCAGCACCTGACCGCCTTGATGAATGTCGGTCAACATGGTGCGAAACAGACCTTCATCGGTTTCGAACCTTTCGAGCATATCCTCAATCCATTCATCCGTTTCTAGCGCGACGTAATGCCCGAAAAACAGATAGTTAAAGTGCTTTTTATCCTCGGGCGCCTTCGGCACAGAAGGGATGACCGACAGGACCGCAAAAAGGGAGGAGATAAACGCCGTCGCCGCCAGTGACAAAACCGCCCAAGTCGCGCCGCCGCCAAAAAGATTGGTGATCGACATTGAGAAGACGACAAACGTCGCACCAATCAGGATCGAAGCCTTATTATCTGCCATCGAAGAGAGCGACAGGGTTTGAACCTGAGCCGTTCTGACCAAATGGATCGCATGATTTGAAAATGTGCGCGGTGGTTCCTCGCGCCGGGCTGTTGCACCGTCAGCCCCGGCTTGTGCCAAATCTATCCCGCCTTGTGCCATATATTTCGTGCCCCATATCACCCGTGCAACCGTGATTGCCACTTGGCTCTAAGCTTGACAAGTTCGCCCCGCTCAAGCTTTGGCTAGTGCAACCTAGCACCGACCCGCGCCGTATTCTTGTAAGAAAGCACCCATCGCATGACCGAAGCCGAAGTCGACGAACGCATCCGCGCTCTGATCGAACCCTTCAACAAGAAGGGCGTAACAATCGAAAACAGCACCACCTTTGCCAACGATCTTGAGTTTGACAGCCTCACCGTCATGGATTTCGTGGCCGAGATTGAGGACGAGTTCGACATCATCATCAGCATGAACCAACAGGCAGAGATTGAGAATTACGGCCAATTGGTAACGGCAGTGCACAAGTTGCAGGATAGCTGATAAGAGCCATTTATGACTGACACTGCCACTGCGCCCAAAGGCGACCTATTTTCCAAGTTTGATGAACTGATCCAGCTACGCGAAGGCTTGCTCGCGACTGGCGTGGAAGACCCTTACAATCTTGTCATGGAAAAGGTGCTCTCGCCGACCCGCGCGATTTGCAATGGGCGTGATACTATCCTGCTCGGCACCTACAATTACATGGGCATGACGTTCGACCCGGACGTGCTTGAGGCGGGCAAGGACGCATTGGAAAACTTTGGTTCAGGCACCACTGGAAGCCGCGTTCTTAATGGCACCTATCAGGGTCATAAGGAATGCGAAGAAGCGCTCAAAGAATTTTACGGGATGGACCATGCGATGGTCTTCTCAACCGGCTATCAGGCAAACCTCGGGATCATTTCCACGATCGCTGGCAAAGGCGATTATGTCATCCTCGACATCGACAGCCATGCGTCGATCTACGATGGCTGCGCGATGGGCAATGCTGAAATCGTTCCCTTTCGCCATAATGATATTGAGGCGTTGGAAAAACGCCTGCGCCGTTTGCCAGAGGATGCTGGCAAGCTGGTTGTTCTTGAGGGCGTCTATTCGATGCTGGGCGATGTCGCTCCGCTTAAAGAGATGGTTGCGCTGTCCAAGAAATATGGCGCCATGGTGCTGGTCGATGAAGCGCACTCGATGGGTTTTATCGGAGAAAACGGGCGCGGCGTTTGCGAAGAGCAGGGCGTGATTGACGACGTCGATTTTATTATCGGCACGTTCTCAAAAAGCGTCGGCACGGTCGGCGGTTTCTGTGTGTCAAACCACCCGAAATTTGACGTGATGCGTCTTGTTTGCCGTCCTTACGTTTTTACAGCGTCGCTGCCGCCAAGCGTGGTTGCCACCGCTGCGACTTCGATCCGCAAACTGATGCACGGCGCAAACAAGCGTGCGCATCTTTGGGAGAATTCCCGCACTTTGCATAAGGGGTTGACCGATCTTGGCTTCAAACTCGGCACAGACACCCCCCAAAGCGCGATTATCGCGGTCATTATGCCTGATCTTGAGCAAGGCGCGATGATGTGGGAGGCGCTTTTGAAAGAGGGTCTTTATGTGAACCTTGCCCGGCCTCCAGCAACGCCTGCTGGGATGACGCTGCTGCGGTGTTCACTGTGTGCCGAACATTCAGCCGACGAAGTGCAGACCATCCTCTCCATGTTTGAGCGCGCCGGCAAAGCGGTTGGAATCATTTAAGCAAAAGGCGGGCCCATGGCAGATCCGGTTCTGGTCAAAGAAGACGGTGCGGTTGCAACCGTCACGCTGAACCGCCCGGATCGTTTGAACGCCATGAATGAGACGCTGATCGCAGCGCTCGATGGCTATTTTCGTGAGCTCCATGATCGCCACGACATCCGCATCGTCGTTTTGAAAGCAGCGGGCCGCGCATTTTGTGCAGGGCTCGATCTGGAAGCTTGGCGCCCAGCTGAGGGGGTTGGCTCGGTTCAGCACACCTGGCGCACCCAGCGTAGCATAGCGACGGTCATGCAGCTGATGCGTTCATGCCCTCAACCGATCATCGCCTTGGCGCAAGGGGCCGCGTGCGGCGGGGGACTATCGCTTCTGCTGTCGAGCGACATCCGCTTTTGCACGCCCGATTTTCGGATGAATGCAGCTTACATCAAGATCGGGCTTGGCGGCTGCGATATGGGGTCGAGTTACTTTCTTCCGCGCCTCGTGGGATCATCTCTCGCCTCTGAGATGATCCTTACCGGTCGTTTTGTTGATTCTGCGCGTGCACTTTCAAACGGGTTTGTAAGCGCTGTGGTTGAAGCCGACCGTTTGGGTTCCGCTGCGCAAGAAATCATCGACGAGATGCTATTAACCGCGCCTATGGGTCTTCGGCTTAGCAAGGATGCGCTCAACCGGAATATCGATGCCCCCGGTTTCGAAGCGGCGCTGGCGCTTGAAGATCGCCAGCAAGTGCTTCTTTCACAAACTGAAGATTCAACCGAAGCGCAGCGCGCCTTTCTGGAAAAGCGCAAACCCGATTATCGGGATCGCTAACCAAATTGGCGATAAAGTGCGGCTTTGTGCACCAATAGTTAGGCTCAAGAGCCTCTGACATTGGTTGCCGTATCGCAGATATGCGCCTCGCCTGTATCCTCATCGCTACTGGCCAATTGGGTGAACAGCACGAAGCCACCGACGACAAGCACGACAAAAAGCGTGGTGAGCAAGCCCAGATATTTGTCGATAATCGCCTTGATCGGCGCGCCGAAGATCTGGAACAGAATGCCGACCACCATGAAGATGAGCGATCGTCCAGCAAGCGCAGCCAAAGTAAAGGTCGCAAGGTTCATTTCGATAAACCCGGCGGTAATGGTCATTAGCTTGAAAGGCACCGGAGTGCCTGCGGCAAAGAAAACCGCCATCGCCCCCTGCTCACGGATGTAGCACGCCGCGACCGGGAAGCTCTCTGTAAGCCCCAATAGACCAATCACCCATGCGCCCACGGCTTCATAAAGGAAATACCCGATGCCGTAGCCGAGTAATCCGCCCGCGACCGATGCAAGCGTGCAGATCGCTGCAAAACGGATCGCTTTTTTGGGCTCAGCCAGACACATCAGGCCAAGCAGGGGGTGGGGAGGAATTGGGAAGAAACTCGATTCGATGAAGCTGAAGAACGCCAGCCACCAAACCGCATGAGGATGCGCCGCCTTTTCGAGCGTCCAATTGTACAAACCTCTGAGCCAAGCCATTTGCGTGTGATCCCAATAATTCCGCGTGCAATTTGCCCGTGGAACAGCGGGGACTAGGTCAGCCCCACGAGAGACGCAACCTCAAAAAACTAACCTATTTGGTTATTTTCTATTGACATCGTCGCGCTATTTGGCTAGAAAAAGACAACATCGCAAAAGTGTGAGTCGCTCCCAAGCAACCACGCACCTCTCGTTCGGCAGCCTCCATCTTGGAGCGCTGCCTTTTTGTTTTCTGGGTACGGAGAACACCTATGGCCGGTCGCAGAAGGCAAAGAACCAAGATAAAGAGCCAACTCAAAGAAGGAGAGAACGCCAAGCTCAACCGTCACTGGCGCGGGCTTTTCCTCGATTATCTTGCCGAAAGCTCAAACGTCACACAATCCGCACAGAAGGCCGGGATTAATCCCAGCCGGGCGTACAAAATTCGACGCGAAGAGCCCGAATTTGCCCGTCAGTGGCTTGCGGCTTTGTGGGAAGGCTACACCCATCTGGAAATGGAAATCCTCGGCCGCTTGCGCGAAGGCAGGCTGCAAACAGCCGATGGCGACAAATATGACTTTGCCAACGCCATCCGTTTGCTCGCTGCGCATCGCGAAAATGCAGCGCGTGCGCAGGCGCAGCAACGCAATGTAAGCGCGATTGAAGTTCGCGCGTCGATTGACCGCAAGGTTGATGCCATTCGCGAACAGGTTCGCCGCGAAAAAGAACGCGCAAAAACAGGCAGGCTCGCGTGAGTGAACGGTTCGATTGGATATTGTCTGCACCGCCTGAAACGCGCGACCGGGTGGTTGCTGCGCTCAACGCTGATGAACGCAAGGAATTCGATTGGCATTGGTTCATGCAAGCGCGCGAACCCCAATTGCCGCCATCTGGTGATTGGCGCACCTGGTTGATCCTTGCCGGACGAGGTTTCGGCAAAACCAGAGCCGGCGCTGAATGGGTGCGCATGGTTGCAGAAGAGAATTGCGAGGCGCGCATTGCGCTTATCTCGTCCTCATTATCAGAAGCACGTTCCGTTATGGTCGAAGGAGAAAGTGGTTTGCTTGCCTGCTGTTCTCCTGAGAGCCAACCTGTTTTCGAAGCATCCTTGCGCCGTGTGCGGTTTCCCAATGGAGCGCAGGCGCAATTGTTTTCTGCCGCTGAACCAGAGAGTTTGCGCGGGCCCTAATTCAGTCACGCCTGCAGGACAGGCGCAGAAGGAGCCATTTATCAATCATGCATTTTCCGCAATTGATGCACTTTTAACCGGGGTGATTGACGATTCGCTTGCAACACCCCCCTCCGAGCCGATTGAAGGTTCACGCTATCGCATTCTCGATAATGCTACCGACGAATGGCAGGGGCGCGATGGCGCAATCGCCATTCATGTGGGCGGCGCTTGGGAATATATAGCCGCGCAAGAGGGTATGAGCGTCTTTGATACCAGTGCTCGAACAACCTATTTCTTTACAGACACTTGGACAGCAGCTGTGACACCAGCGGCTCCCTCCGGTGGAAGTGTGATCGATGTCGAAGCAAGAGCAGTGCTGGCAAGCCTGATTGAGGCCCTTGAAACGGCGGGGATTTTTGAAAGGCCTCTGTAGGTAAAGCCCCCTAGCGCTTGGCCCGTCGAGCCAAGAATCTCATTTTTATGGAACTTTTCCGGCTGAAACACCTAATTAGAGGCAATCTTGCAACAGTAGATCACATTGTGTGCTTGCTTGTACATAACCGAGAAGTTAGACAAGCCGAGCGCCTCAACTTGAATAAGGGGATTTCCATAATGCGCAATTTCGTCATTGGTTTGGCGATGGCTTCAACGGCTCTGACAACACCGGCCATGGCCCGCGAGGGCCAGTGGTACATCCAAGGTGATGCCGGTGCGATGATCGTTGAGGACGTCGATTTTGATATTAACGGCACTCCGGATCAGGCTATTTCTTCGCACGACACAGGTTTCGACCTTGGTGCGGCTGTTGGCTATGACTTCGGTGGTTTCCGTCTCGAGACTGAGACAAGCTATCGTCGTGCAGCTCTCGAAAACGTCGAGGCAGGCTCGGCCGGCCTTCCGCTCAACTTCACCGGCGACGGTGGCGTGAACTTCTTCGGTCAGGAAACTCGTCCTGCAACGGGTACGTCAAGCGCTCTGAGCTTCATGGTG
The DNA here is from genome assembly GCF_019904235.1 of Erythrobacter sp. SCSIO 43205. Lineage (NCBI taxonomy): Bacteria > Pseudomonadati > Pseudomonadota > Alphaproteobacteria > Sphingomonadales > Erythrobacteraceae > Erythrobacter > Erythrobacter sp. SCSIO 43205. Next base: position 146,617 of record NZ_CP063202.1, read on the forward strand.
AACGGGCTTCTCGACTTTGGTGATGACGACGGACTGCAAGGCTTTGCTGGCGGTGGTGTCGGTATCGCTCGCGTCGATTACGAAGGCCGCGTCAATCAGAATGGCCCAGGTGTATGGGACGATTCGGACACTGGCTTTGCGTATCAGCTGCTTGCTGGTATCCGTTCACCACTCAGCGACAGCTGGGATGTTGGTCTGAAGTATCGTTACTTTGTGGCTCCAGGCGTTGACATCATCGATCCGGTTGGCCGCGATCTGAGCTCGACCTTCGTCACTCACTCGCTGCTTGGCACGTTGACGTACAACTTCGGTGGCGAAACTCCGCCGCCTCCACCGCCACCGCCGCCACCTCCGCCTCCACCGCCACCGCCGCCGCCGCCACCTCCACCGCCTCCACCGCCGCCGCCGTGCAACACTGGCCCTTACATCGTCTTCTTTGATTTCGATGAGTCGGTGATCACTGCAGACGCAGCGACGATCCTGGACAACGCGGTTACGGCTTACGCGAATTGCGGTACTGCTGCGGTCATGCTTGCTGGTCACACCGACCGTGCAGGTAGCGTCTCTTATAACGAGGCACTTGCAGCACGTCGTAACGCCAGCGTGACCGATTATCTTACCGGCCGTGGCATCCCAGGCGCTCGTATTTCGAGCGAAGCATTCGGCGAATCGCAACCACGCGTACCAACCGCTGACGGTGTTCGCGAATTGCAAAACCGCCGCGTGGAAGTCACTTACGGTCCAGGTTCTGGAATGTAAGCTCAGCTTTCATAAGCAAATTGAAAAGGGCCGGAGCGATCCGGCCCTTTTTGTTTGTGCGCAACCCTTGTTTTGAGAGGCTACGCAGCGCTTACTGGAACTCAACGACTACGCGCCGTCTTCACGGAACGCCTCGCTCGTCCCGGCCGCCAAGCCCGCCCATCGCAACGTCGCAGACGCAGCAAGGTGCTTCAGACGGTCAAGGTCTAAGCGGTAAATACTTTGCCAACCCTCAAGCGGCTATATTACGCGCAACCTGCGCGTGCTTCACCCAACGGTTCTGACAGCCAAACTCGACACTAGCTGAAATTCGGATCGTTTCGGTCAACCACTTCACCAGCAGCCGCAGCACGCGACACAACCGTCCGGCTAGCCTCCGGGGTGAGCTTGAGTGCCGCTATCAGCAAGACCAACCCAATTGGCGCAATCCAGAGGGTTGAAAGCACGCCCACGCTCAAATTATCAGAGTTGATCGTGGAAACGTAACCAGCAGTGAACGGACCAAGAGCCAAGCCTACCAGCGTCGTCGCGAGAAAGAATGTTGCGGTCGCAGTACCGCGCATACGCGGAAGAACAAGAGCCTGGCTCGCTGCAGCCGCGGCTCCCAGAGCAGAAGCGGCCAAACCGCCAACCACGATGTTCAGGGCGATAAACAGCCAATAGCTTTCTGTCGTGTACTGCACATATGCAAATGGCAATGGGCTCAAGAGCCCGAACATGACGACCCAAATTCTGCCTGCGCTCGTTTTGGCAAGCAGCAAATCGGCCATCCTACCCCCGAGAATAACGCCAAGAAAACCGCCAACCGCCCCGCCGCCGCCAAGCCAGAAGCCGAGGCTGCCCTTGGAAACTTCAAACACACGCTCCGCGTAAGGGGCACCCCAATAGCTTGCAGCATAGGCTGCAAACGAAACTGTGCTGTAGCCCAAAATGGTGCACAAAAATGCAGGCGAGCCCCAAGTGAGAGCGAATGTCGGATAATCACGGACGCGCAGTGCGCAAGCCCAGCTGAAAACGGCATAATAGCCAATTGCGAGCAAAAGCCATTGGTCAGTGATGGCTGGCACCGCGATACCAGAGCCATTTGCAATCGCCTCCATAATAAAGCCTTGCCCGGTGTCGAGTACCAAGGTCAGGCCGTGACCGACTGCAAGCATGAGCAAAAGCACAGCAATGTTAATCATCAAAGCTCCAACCCCGCGAGCACCAGCCCCAAAAAAGGTGAAACCGGGGATCACAGTGGTAAGCTCCCTCACAAAGCCGCGAAACGGATGAGGATCCTCAGGCGTCTCAATTCCGTCAATTGCGCCTCTCACGGGTTCCCGAAGGGTCATCACCCACACAGCGAGCAACAATCCGGGCAAGCCAACGGCTATGAAGGCCGCTTGCCAACCAGCAAGCCCAAGCGGGCCGCCATCGGGGAATGTCTGATTCCATCGATCAACAACCATGCCGCCAATCGCGAGCGAAATCCCGCCGCCGATGTAAAGGCCAGAGCTATAGATCGCGAGCGCAGTAGCGCGTAAGCGGGCGGGAAACCAATCCGATATCAGCGAATAGGCTGAAGGACTTGCGGTTGCCTCGCCGACCCCGACGCCAATGCGTGCTACGGTCAGCTGCCCTGCATCTTTTGCAAATCCCGATAGAGCCGTCATCGCTGACCACAGCGATAACCCCAGGGTCATCAAGCGAACTCTTTTCCAACTGTCAGCTAACTTGCCAAGCGGTATCCCGAAAAGAGCGTAAAAGATCGCAAACGCGGTGCCGTAAAGAAAGCCCAGATAGGCATCATCGACACCAAGATCGGCCTTGATATCGTTAGCAAGGATGGAGAGAATTTGGCGATCAATGAAGTTGAGGACATAGATCAGCACTAAAACGCTCAGCGCATACCAGCTGTATGCCGGAACCTCGGCGTCGCTTAGGCTGACGGGGGCCTGATCGTCTGCCCCTGTCGGCACAGCAGTATTGTCACTCAACGAAATCTCTCCCAAATTTTAGCATCAGCATCACGATGCGCTTACCTATGTCTCAGTCCGCGTAGATGGTGCTATCGACAATTCCTGCTTCGGCAAAACCCTTTTTACGCAAACGACAAGAATCGCATTTGCCGCAAGGGTGTCCCTCGGAAGTGGGATCGTAGCACGACCAGCTCCACGCAGGGTCCAATCCAAGCCGTATGCACTCTTTGGCTATGTCGGCCTTTGTCATATGCTGCAAAGGCGCATGGATAGCGAGCGGCCTCCCCTCAACGCCAGCTTTGGTGCCGAGCCTCGCTGTTTGCGCAAAACTTTCGATAAATTCAGGACGGCAATCCGGGTATCCTGAATAATCAAGCGCATTTACACCGATGAAAATATCACGGGCACCCTTGGCTTCTGCACAGGCGGTAGTAAGGGCAAGAAATACCAGGTTTCGCGCAGGCACATAGGTGACCGGGATGTGATCCTCGACCCCCGACTTTGGGACGTCAATATCATCGGTAAGAGCCGAGCCGCCGAACGCCCTGAGATCCAGCGAAACCTCGGTGTGGCTAGCAAGGCTCAGACGCTCCGCGATTGTCTGCGCGCGATCCAACTCTATCCTGTGACGCTGTCCGTAATTGACGGTCAAAGCGTGCACCGCAAAGCCACTTTCAATGGCCCGTGCAGCCGAAACCATGGAATCAAGCCCCCCTGATAGGAGGACAATTGCCGGTGATTGAGTGGATGTCATAGCAAAGCGGCTTAGCGGCAATTTGCCGATTGGCAATCCCGACTAGGCGCTTTGACGAGTCAGCAGCTTCCTGTGCGACGCGCTTCGGCTGCGAACTGGAATGGCAGGCCCGATGCAATGCCCTGACTTTCAATCTGTACCAGCGCACCTGTTTCCTTGCGAATATTGGTGCGTCCGTATCCATTGCCCGGACACGTGTACTGGATGGTAATCTTGCTCTTGCTATCTTCAACCACGAAGCGGCTGCAATCCGGCTCTTTATGGCGCAATTGAATGAGTTCGCGGCCCGATTTCACACAAATCTTACGGTCTGCTGAGCCGTCACGATGCTTTATAGTCCATTCGCCCTTCGACAATCCGCTCAGCATAGAAAGGCTGTCGCTTTGAGCAGCAACGGGCAAGGCAAGGCCGAGCATGACCATGCCGATCGCGGCAGTCATGCCAACAGGTGAAATTTTTCGGCTTGCACTCATCATGAATACCTCGGCTAAACCCGTGTCGATTCCTTGTGACAATTTACACTTCTACGATGAGTCGTTCCTGAACAGCGATAAACCGTTAGACAGAAAGCTCAAACGTCTTCGCACAAAACGCGCAATCGACCGAGATGATCCCCGAATCGTTGCGCATCTCATCGCGCTCGCCTTCGGGAAAGCGCGAGAGAACCGAGGCGTAATACTCCGCGCTGCAGCGGCAACCGCGCGATAGCTCGCTTCCTGACTGGACGCGCACCTCGCTTTCTTCATGGAAAAGACGCCAGACGAGCGTTTCCAGCGAGAGCTCTTTATCGAGCAACTCGTCATGACTGATCGAACCAGCCATGGTGGCAACGTGCTCCCAGTCAGGATGATCCATCCGCACGTGCAAGCGCTCACGCCCTTCTTCACCGTCGGCAAGATGTTGGATCAAGAGCCCAGCTGCCACGCCTCCTTTACCGCCAGAACGGCTGGCGACGCGGATGAGCGTGGGGATTTGCTCTGACTGGCTGAAATAGGCTTCGCACGCTTGCGCCAGACCATCTCCCTCTAGCGGCACGATACCCTGATACCGCTGCCCCGCCCCTGTTTCAAAGGTGATTGCAAGATACCCCTCGCCAAAGAGCGCAGGCAAAGTGGGGTTCGCTCCGAGTTCTGATAGACGCTCAGAGTCGAAATCTGCGTAGCCGCGCAAAGCGCCAGCGCGATAATCGCACACTAGGAGCGAAACCGCCCCCACTTTGGTTTGCGCTTGCATGGTGAGCTGCGCATCCTCGCCGTCAGCCTTCAGAAGGCCGCCCATCAGCGCGGTTAAAACCAGCGCCTCTTCAAGAAGGTGAGTGACAGGCGCAGGATAATCGTGCGCAGCGAGTACCTCATCTACCACACGGTCAAGACGCACCATGCGTCCGCGCGCACTGCGGTCTGGGACAGTAAAGCCCAAGAGCTTATCGGAAAAAGTTTCAGCTTTTGTATTCATCACCGCCGCATATGGTGGTTAGGAGGCTGTTCGGTAAGCCCCCTTTCCACCCAAAGCTCAGTCTAGCTTGTTAAAGCACCACAAGAGCACCGACTTTTGAGCATGGATGCGATTTTCTGCTTCATCGAATACGACCGATTGCTCGCCCTCAAAGACATCTTCGCTGACTTCCTCGCCGACATGAGCCGGAAGGCAGTGAAGAAAGATCGCGTCGGATTTTGCTTGGGCCATCAAGTCTTCATTGACCTGAAACGGCTCCATCGCTCGGCGTTTTTCATCGGCATCGGTCTGACCCATGGAAATCCAGGTGTCGGTTACAAGCACATCTGCGCCCGATGCCGCCACACTCGCCGAATTCGTCAAGGTAACACTGGCACCGCCTGCACGCGCCATATCGACGAACTCCTTCTCAGGCTCAAAGCCAGCAGGGGTCGCAACCCGGACGTTGAACTTCATCAATCCTGCCGCCTCAAGGATCGAGTGGAGGACATTGTTGCCGTCACCAAACCACGCGAGTTCGAGGCCGGGAAGCGCCTTCCCATGTTCAATTACAGTGAGAAGATCGGCAACAATCTGGCAAGGGTGCGAACGATCGGTAAGACCGTTGATTACTGGTACGCTGGCATGGCGCGCCATTTCCTCGATCTTGGCGTGATCATCGGTGCGCAGCATGATTGCATCGACCATTCGGCTGAGCACGCGGGCGGTGTCCGCGATGGTTTCCCCGCGGCCAAGCTGGCTTGACCCTGCTTCGAGGATTAAAACCGTACCGCCCAATTGCCGCATGGCGATATCAAAGCTTACCCGGGTGCGGGTGGAGTTTTTCTCAAACACCAATGCAAGCACGCGGCCTTCCAATGGGCGGTCGGTGTCGGCCATACCCTTGGGAAAATCAGCGCGCGCTTTCTTGCGATCAATCGCGTTTGCAATCATCGCCGCAATCGCATCGGGGCCTGCATCGCCAAGGTCGAGAAAGTGCTGGAAGGGTGTCGACATCATGCTGCTTCCGGGATTTTGAAACTAGCCGCACCTGCGGACAACTTGTCGAAGAATTCCTCGATCTCAGCATCGCCAATCACAAGCGGCGGGATGACCCGAAGCGTGTTGTCGCCCGCTGCGACCGTCAGCAATTGGTGGTTGTCGCGCAGGTGCACGAAGAATGGCCGACTTTCGACTTTCATTTTGATGCCCAGCATCAACCCCTTGCCGCGTACAAGCTCAAAAAGATCTGGGTAATTTCCGATGAACTGCTCAAGCCGCGTCCGAATACGCTCACCCTTTTCAGCAACTTCACCAAGAAATTCAGGGTTTGCAACCGCGTCCATCACTGCGCTGCCCGCCGCCATAGCGAGCGGGTTACCGCCATAGGTCGATCCGTGCGTGCCAAAGGTCATCCCGCGGGCCGCCTTTTCCGTCGCCAGCACAGCGCCCAGCGGGAAGCCGCCGCCAAGCCCCTTTGCCGTCGCCACAATATCTGGCTCAATGCCGTAATGCTCATAGGCGTACATTTTACCAGTGCGCGCGACACCGCACTGAACTTCGTCGAGCACCAGCATGAGATCATGCTCATCGGCAAGCGCGCGAAGGCCTTTCATAAAGGCATCGGACGCGGGACGAATCCCGCCTTCGCCTTGGATCGGTTCAACAAGAAAACCCGCCGTGTGCGGGCCCATCAATGCTTTGGCCGATTCCAGATCATCAAACTCGGCATACTTGAACCCGTCCAAAAGCGGCGAAAACCCGTGGTGCATTTTGGTTTGGTTCGAGGCGCTGATTGTCGCCATGGTCCGCCCATGGAAGGCATTTGCAAATGTGATCAGCTCGAACCGGTCTTTGTCACCCGCATCGCCCGCATTTTGATGGTAGGCACGAGCCGCTTTGATCGCGCCTTCAACCGCTTCGGCGCCTGAATTGGTGAAGAAAACTGTGTCAGCAAAGCTTGCATCCACCAATTGCTGAGCCAGTTTCTCGCCTTGCGGACTGCCATAAAGGTTGGAGACGTGCATTAACTCAGCAGCCTGCGTCTGGATCGCTTTGATCAATCCCTCATGCGAGTGGCCCAAAAGGTTCACCGCAATTCCGCTGGCAAAGTCCAAATAGCGCGTGCCGTCCTCATCGATCAGGTGGCAGTGTTCGCCCTTGACCGGACGCACTCCGCAACGTGGGTAAACTGGCATAAGCGGCGATATCGTCATAATCTCTTATCCTGGATTTTGTGGTCGGGCCAAAAGCAAATGGCGGCCCAGAAATGAGCCGCCATCCGAAAAATTTCAAGGCCGCTCTCAAGCTTGGTCAAGCGGCTGCAAGGTGAGGCAGGCTATTCCTGCACAGGCACCAGATTGACCGCAGAGTATTTGCCTCGTCGATCGACTTCGAGGTCGAACTCAAAGCGTTCGCCTTCGTTAATCTCGGTGAGGCCAGAGCGTTCAACCGCGCTGATGTGTACGAACGCATCAGGCTGGCCATCGTCGCGAACCAAGAAGCCAAAACCCTTCATGGAGTTGAAGAATTTCACTGTCCCGGTTGCTTTATCGCCGGTAAGTTCGCGCTTGGGCGGACCGTCAGCTTGCGGAGCTGCGATCACTTCACCAACAATCTGGAGATCTTGGGCTGAAATCTTGCCGCCGCGATCAACGAGGTTGAATTCAAGCTCCTGACCTTCAGCAAGACCTTCAAGACCAGCGCGTTCAACCGCGCTGATGTGAACGAATACGTCCTCACCGCCGGTTTCTTGCTGGATGAAGCCGAAGCCTTTTTGGCCGTTGAAGAATTTCACGGTGCCTTTGCCAGTACCGACAACTTGGGCAGGCATACGGTTGAAACCGCCACCGCCGCCGCCGCGAGGACCACCGCCCCCTCCGCGTGGGCCGCCACCAAAACCGCCGCGATCACGATCACCGCCGCCGAAACGGTCGCCACCGCCTCCGCCGCCGTAGCGATCACCGCCGCCAAAGCGGTCACCACCACGATCATTTCCGAAGTCGCGCGGGGGTGGAAAACCATCACCGCCGCCAAATGGATCGAAGCCGTCTTCGCCGAAACCGTCGCGCTTATCCCGACCGCGCCGACGTCCCCTATCGTATCCCATAACTGAGCAAATACCTTATCACGTCGCCCAAATTCACGAACGTTGACAGCGGGGGCAACGAGCCGCGCCAAACGTTTCGGGTACAATCAAGAATCTGATTGCGCCCTTTTCTCACATCATCATAGCGCACATAGGCATTCTATGCGAACGATTTAAGCTGTTTGCGTTCGTTGCAGCATAATTGTGACATTTTCGAACTGGCAATTGGTCCGCCAAAGCCGCACACAGCAAGAGCCAGACGCCCTGGTGACAAATGATCATGCGCTGAAATAATGACGCTCGAAATGGGAGCCCAACTACTTTGTCAAACTTTAAACCCCTTTCCCAAAACGTCTTTGCGAGCGAGCAGATTTCGCTTGCCGGTGTTAAAGCAGCAAAGGCGGCTGGCATCACCCTGATCGTCAACAATCGTCCAGATGGAGAGGATCCGAGCGCGCCTCAAAGCGAAGATGTCGAGGCCGAAGCCAAGTCAGCAGACATTGGCTATGTCTCTATTCCAATTGGACATTCTGGCTTTAGCGAGCAGCAAGTCGACGCCATGATCGAAGCTTTGGAAAGCGCCGAAGGCCCGGTGCTCGCCTATTGCCGGTCAGGCACTCGCTCGACCTTTCTTTGGGCATTGGCGAGGGCAAAAATGGGTGGCAACCCGGATGAGATAACGCAGGCAGCAATGTCAGCTGGATACGATGTGAGCCCGATCCGCCCAATGCTGGATATGCTTGCAGCGCGCTAATTGAACAACGCATCGCCCGAAGTTCCGACATATGAATATCCCACCGCTTGTTTTGCAGTTTGGAGGATCGTTGCTTGCGATCTTTACGCTCTTTCTGATTGCGCGAGCGCTGAGACTTGGTGGAACGCGCCTTTTTGAAACTGACGAATCGGTGAGATTCGCTGCAAGCGAGGTAGAGGACGGATTTGAAGCGCTGCGCATCTCAATCGCGAAAGGCGGCCGCGCTGCGCTTGCATCAGATGATCAGGGCCGGATCATGATCATAAAAAGTCACGGCAATCAATTCGCTGGTCGAATTCTTACGAGCGAGGCGCGCGTCAGTGAGGAAGTGGACGCCATAATCGTTGACTGCGGCGACGCGCGGTTTGGATCCGTTCGCCTCTCTCTTGATCAGCCTGCGCCTTGGGTCGACGCGATCAACCGGTTATAGGACACCCGTGATGCCAGACTTTTCTCCCACCCAATATGCAGTCCCTTTGTTCGTCATTGCAGTCCTTGCCGAGATGATCTGGGCGCGATTCAAACGGCCCGAAGCTTATGAGCCGATGGATACCTTGGTCAGCCTCGCCTTTGGGCTTGGCTCAACGATGGCCGGCGCGCTCTTCGGAGGGTTTGCCGCATATGTTTTCATTGAAGCTTACGATTACCGCATCTTCGACATAGGGGATGAGTGGTGGACAGTTTGGTGGGCCTGGCCGCTATGCTTTGTCCTTGATGACCTCAAATACTATTGGGTGCACCGCGCCGGACACCGGATCCGCTGGATGTGGGCAAGCCATGTGAACCATCACTCTTCACAGCATTACAATCTGTCCACGGCTCTTAGACAAAGTTGGACGGGAGCTTTCACCTTTGGCCTCTTGTTTGCGATACCCTTGGTGCTTTTGGGCTTTCACCCGGCGATGATCGCAATCTGCGGCGGGTTTAACCTCATCTATCAATTCTGGATCCACACCGAAGCCATTGATCGTATGCCAAAATGGTTTGAGGCGGTGATGAATACGCCCAGCCACCACCGGGTCCACCACGCCACCAATCCGCGCTATCTCGACCGCAATTACGCAGGTGTTTTCATTATCTGGGACAAGATGTTCGGCACCTTCGAAGCTGAAAAAGGCCTCAACGAAGGCGGCGAACCCATCCGCTATGGAATCGTCAAACAATTGGGCAGCTTCAACCTTCTTTATGCCGTATTCCATGAATGGATCGGCATGATTACCGACATTTGCCGCGCGCCGTGGAAGCACAAGCTGTCCTATCTCCTTCGCGAACCGGGCTGGTCCCACGATGGCAGCCGCGACACCTCTGACATGATCCGTGACCGGTGGCGGCAGCGTCAATTGAGCGGTTCCACTGTGGATTCAAAGCCAGTGGCTGATCGAAACCCGATTGAAGGCTCTGTGAAAGCTGCTAACCCTTCAATCTGAAGGAGAGATCATGGAGAGTTTTGACTACATCGTCATTGGCGGTGGCAGTGCGGGCAGCGCTGTTGCCGGACGTTTGGGCGTCGATGGGACCAGGCGCGTCTGTTTGTTGGAAGCGGGTGGCCGCAACGACAATATGATCATCAAGACGCCGGGCTTCATGCCCTTCATCCGCAATTCGTCGAACTACAAGTTTGAAACCGTGCCCCAAAAGGGCCTCAATGGTCGCATCGGCTATCAACCACGCGGACGCGGGCTTGGCGGTTCGTCTGCTATCAACGCGATGGTCTATATCCGCGGCAACCGCTGGGATTATGACAATTGGGAAGCGATGGGGTGCACAGGCTGGGGCTATGAAGATGTGCTCCCCTATTTCCGCAAAGCGGAAAGCAATGAGCGCGGCGCTGATGACTATCACGGTGCGGGCGGACCGCTTTTCGTATCGAACCAACGCGGCGTAAACCCGGCAAGCGAGGCATTTGTCGAGGCGGCTGGCGAGCTGCAATTGAAGCGCAATGATGACTTCAACGGCGAGACGCAGGAAGGGTTTGGCCTTTACCAAGTGACGCAGCGCGACGGCGAACGCTGGTCAGCCGCGCGCGCATATGTCGAACCCATTCGCGACCTTGGCAATATCGACATTCGCACCAACACTCTGGTCGAAAAGCTCGTGATTGAGGAAGGCCGCGTGACAGGCGTGCAAATCCGGCGCGGTAAGAAATCGGAAGTCCTTCATGCGCGCAAAGGCGTGGTGCTTTCAGCGGGTGCATTCAACTCGCCGCAAATCTTGATGCTGTCAGGGATTGGTCCTGCCGCTCACCTGAAGGAACACGGCATTGATGTCGTGATGGACAAGCCCGCTGTAGGCTCAAACCTTCAAGACCACATCGACTATGTTTCGGGCTGGGAAACGACAAGCGATGTGCCGATTGGCGGTACATTGAAAGGGACGCTCAAGATGGCCGCTGCCATTCTGGAGCATCGCCGTAGTCGCACAGGGCCAATGACCACGCCTTACGCTGAGGGAGGCGGGTTCTGGACGGTCACCGACGGCGCGCCAGCCCCGGATGTACAATGGCATTTCGTCCCCGCAGTTCTTGAAGATCACGGGCGCGAAAGAGTGAATGCACACGGCTTCTCGCTCCATGCCTGTGTTCTTCGCCCTGAAAGCCATGGCACAGTTCGCCTCGGCTCCAACGATGCGGCGGCAGCGCCGGTAATCGATCCCAATTTCCTTGACGATGACCGCGACATAGCCGTCTTACGGGACGGTGTGCGCTTGTCTCACCGGATTGTCGAGGCACCGGCAATGCAAGCTTTCGGCCCCACCGATCGCCATCCCGTCAATCTTGATAACGATGATGAGCTCGATCGATTGATCCGCGAGCGTGCAGACACCGTTTATCATCCGGTTGGAACCTGCCGAATGGGCGCAGATAGCGATGCGGTGGTCGATCCCACACTTAAAATGCGCGGACTGGATGGGCTTTGGATCGCCGATGCGAGCATCATGCCCAAGCTTGTTAGCGGCAATACCAATGCCCCAAGCATCATGATCGGCGAACGCTGCGCAGACTTTATCAAGGCCGCTGAAACCGCCTGATTAATCAATCCCTGATACAATAAAAAAGAGGCCGGAGCGTCAGTAGCGCCCCGGCCTTCATTAGTTTGTTCGTTCGCAGGAGGAACGTCGGTTGGCGTAAGGAAGGGAGAGAGAGGAGAGAGGTTCCTCCCTTACGCCAAACTGTTTGCGCTCTTACCGAGCGAATTCAGGATAGGCTTCGACGCCGATTTCAGCTTTATCGAGCCCCATCATCTCGTCTTCTTCCGAAGGACGCACACCGATGGTGTATTTAAGAGCGAGCCAGACGACAGCCGATGCAGCCGAGACCCAGACAGCGGTGAGAAGAACACCAACCAGCTGACCCATAAAGGTCGCATCACCCGTCCAGGCAACGATCAGCGTGCCCCAGATACCTGCAACGAGGTGGACAGGGATTGCGCCGACAACGTCGTCGATCTTGAACTTGTCGAGAAGCGGAACAGTGAAGACCACGATAACGCCGCCGATGCCGCCGATAAGGATCGATTGACCCACAGTCGGAGCAAGTGGCTCGGCAGTGATCGATACAAGGCCAGCCAGCGCGCCGTTAAGCGCCATGGTGACGTCCGCTTTCTTGTACATAACCTGCGTCAGGATGATCGCAACGACCACACCGCCGGCTGCTGCCATATTGGTGTTGACGAAGATCTTTGAAACGTCAGAGGCATCGCCCACAGTGCCCATCGCAAGCTGCGATGCACCGTTAAAGCCGAACCAGCCGAGCCACAGGATGAAGGTACCCAGCGTTGCAAGCGGGATGTTCGAGCCCGGAAAGACGTTCACTTTGCCGTCAGCGCCATAGCGGCCTGCACGTGCGCCGATGATGATCGCACCCACAAGAGCTGCCCAGCCACCGGTTGAGTGGACAAGGGTTGAACCAGCGAAGTCGCTGAAGCCGTGGACGCTATCAAGATAGCCGCCGCCCCACTCCCAGCTGACAACAACTGGATAGATGATACCGGTAAGGACGGTAACAAAGATGAAGAACGGAACGATCTTCACACGCTCTGCTACCGTACCCGAAACAATCGATGCGGTGGTTGCGCAGAAGACCATCTGGAAGAACCAGTCAGAAGCGACCGAGTAACCCGTTTCCGTGTCCGCTGAGCCGACGCCTTGCATTGCGTATGGAAAACCAGCGACACCAAAAAGGCCAAGCGACCCCTCGGCGAAGCCAGGATAGGCAATTGAGTAACCGATCACCCAGAACATCAAACCCGCAATCGAATAAAGGCCGATGTTCTTGATGCACTGGGTTGACGTGTTCTTTGCACGGACAAGGCCAGCTTCGAGCATGGCAAAGCCTGCGGCCATCCACATTACGAGGAAGCCACCGATCAAGAACAGCAGTGTGTTAAAAATGTAAGCGGTGCCAGCGGAAACAACTTCCGCGTCTGGCACGGCAGCCAAAGCTGGCTGTGCGATGAGCGCCGAAGCTCCAAGAAGAGCAGCGCCTTTAAGAAGAGGTGTTTTCATGAGCCTGTTCCCCGTGAGCTTAGAGTGCGGTTTCGCCAGCTTCGCCGGTGCGGATGCGCGTGGCGGAGGCGAGGTCGAGAACGAAGATTTTGCCGTCACCGATTGCTTCGGTGTTGGCGGTTTGCTGGATGGTTTCGACCACTTGGCCAGCGATCTCGTCGCTCACTGCAATCTCAAGTTTTACCTTTGGCAGCATATTGGTGGAGTATTCTGCGCCGCGATAGATTTCGGTTTGCCCTTTCTGGCGGCCAAACCCCTTGACCTCAGAAACAGTCATTCCAGCGACCCCGATCGCGCCCAGCGCTTCGCGCACCTCGTCGAGCTTAAATGGTTTTATGATGGCGATGATGAATTTCATCCTTGCCCCCTCTTGTAGGTTTCAGCCGGCCATTCCGGCTCGCCAACGCAAAGAGCAAAGAGCGTGCCATTTCTGGCGGAGAGGAGTTTTCGCTAGGGAATCCGCGAGAGCACGGCGTGAAGACGTTGAGCCCGATTGTGCAGTTGCACAAATATGCGTGCCTAACTTTTAATCTTTTGTTTAATTTTTAAGCAGGCGCGATCGATCTGCCTCAAAATTTCACTTCGCTCGTAATAATCTGTCGAAGCTTAAGACTCGCCCGTAATATATCGGTCAGATGCGCGAGTTGGCAGTCCATCAATGCTTGACGTACGAGCGGCAACCTTTGCCTCCCACGCGGCAGGATCGGCTTGACCATGATATTTGACCAGCGTGTCACGCTCGCCTTCAAGGCTCATGAAGGGCACGCCCCAGCCGCACGATGTCTGAATGCTCTCGACGTCGATCACAAAGATCTGACGCGTTCCGGGCAAAAGCGTAAAATTGGCCGCCAGCCCTTCCCATTCCTTGTCTTGCGGGAGAATTGGCCGAGCCTTGCCATAAATGCGCAATATTTGGGCCGGTTGCTGGAAATTGCAGAACATGATGGTGATGCGCCCCTTGTCGGGCTGATCAGCGATCACATGAGCGTGGGTTTCATTCCCCGACCCGCCAAGGTCAAGATAGGCGACCTGCGTGGGGGAAAGCACGCGAAACGCATCATAGCCTTTCGGACTTAGGTTGACGCGCCCATCACTGGCAGCGGTTGCGATGAAGAACACCGCTTGCTGCTTGATCATGGCTGCGTGCTTTTCGTTTAACTCATCGAAGAAATCAGCCACGTCAAAGGGATCCTAAACTCTACAGAAAGTCACGCAAAACGCCCATAAAGCGGTCGAACTGATCGTGGTGCAGCCAGTGGCCGGCATTTTCAAATTCGATCACGCTGGCGGTGTTGAAGTGCTTGAGCCGACCGTCTTTCTCTGGATTAGAGGCCCAACTTTTCTCTCCATAAAGAAGAAGCGTCGGGCAAGAGATCGCCCCCCACATTTCTTCCATGAATTGATCGGCAACGTCCTCAACCTGCCATACGTTGAGGTGCGGATCGAACTTCCAGCTATAAGTCCCGTCTTCGTTGCGATTGACACCATGGATGGTGAGGTGACGGGCTTGTTCCTTGGTGAGGTAGGAGTTTTCCTCAATCATCCGGGCAAATGCAGCTTCGATGCTTTCATACTTGCGTGGTGTCCGCCCCGCGGCCTTGCGCTTTTTCTCAATCCATTCGCGCATACGCTTTGGATAAGGTGTTTCGCGCTCTTCTTCCTTGCGCTTGGGCGACGGACCAAGCCCCTCGATAGCGACCAGCTTGGTCACCATATCAGGGAACATGGCGGTATATCGCAGCGCGACATTGCCACCCATTGAGTGCGAGACGATGGTCACTGGGCCCCGGCCAAGTTGGTGCACAAGCTGAGCCAAGTCATAGACCATGTCATTGGCAGTGTAGTTACCATCGGAAACCCAATCGCTGTCACCGTGGCCGCGGTGATCCATGGCAACGACGTGATAGTCCCTAGCAAGTTCTTCAGCCGTCCAATCCCAGCTTCGCGCATGATCACGACCACCATGCACCAACACCAATGGCGGTGCCTCTTCGTTGCCCCAATCGACGTAATTTAATTTGAGGCGCTGAGAGATGAAGCTTTGCGAAGTGGGGCCTGTTTGGGTCATGTGACCCCAATGCCGCGAACCGCTCTCTCTCGCAAGCTACCTTTCCTTAGTCGCGGAGAAGGTAAGCTCGGGGTTCTTTTCAACCTGATAGTTCACGTCCCATGGGCTCTTGGCCATGAAGACGAGATCGCCATCACGGTCGCGTGCGAGATTGGCGCGGTTGAAGCTTTCAAATTCATTGAGAGCCTTCGCATCACCTTTCAACCATCGAGCGGTGGCAAAGGGCGAGGCTTCCAGAGCCGCTTCGACTTTATATTCGGCTGAAAGCCGCGAGATGAGCACGTCCAATTGCAGCTGGCCGACGACGCCCACGATGTGCTGCGCGCCGATCTCTGGGTAGAAGACCTGGATCACGCCTTCTTCAGAGAGATCGTCGAGGGCCTTGCGCAATTGCTTTGTCTTGGTGGGGTCCTTGAGTTGAACCCGGCGCAGGATTTCCGGCGCAAAATTTGGCAGCCCTGTAAAACGAAGCTGGTTCTTTTCCGAAAGCGTATCGCCGACCCGCAGCGTGCCGTGGTTGGGAATACCGATTATATCACCTGCTTCTGCGGTGTCGGCAATTTCGCGATCCTGAGCAAAAAACAGGATTGGTGAGTGGATAGCGATCGGTTTACCCAGCCCTGATGGCGTCAGTTTCATGCCGCGTTTAAACGTGCCCGACACCTGACGCATGAAGGCAATGCGGTCGCGATGGTTGGGATCCATGTTCGCTTGAACCTTGAAGATAAAGCCAGTGACTTCATCATGGTCAGGTTCGACCTGCACTTGGCCTGCGGGTTGAGAGCGCGGTGGGGGCGCAAAATTGGCGATGGCTTCGATCAGCTCTGTCACGCCGAAATTCTTGAGCGCTGAACCGAAATAGACAGGCGTGAGATCGCCATTGCGATAGGCTTCAAGGTCAAATTCGGGATAACCGATCTGCGCCAATTCGACATTCTCGGCTGTGTCTTCGGGCAGGTCGAAGTCTGCAACCCGCTTGCCCTTAAACTCGCGCGATGGGCCTTCAGGCACAACCACGTCCCCACTTGCGAAGTCGAGAATACCTTTAAACTCTCCGCCCATACCAACCGGATACATTTGCGGCGACACATCGAGCGCAAGCATATCTGCGATCTCGTCCAGCAGCTCAAACACGGGTCGGCCCTCGCGGTCGACCTTATTGACGAAGGTAATGATCGGAACCGAGCGAAGGCGGCATACCTCGAACAATTTGCGCGTTTGAGGCTCAATACCTTTGGCCGCATCAATGACCATAACAGCTGAGTCTACGGCGGTCAGCGTGCGATAAGTGTCTTCAGAGAAATCCTCGTGCCCCGGTGTGTCGAGCAGGTTGAAAGTGACGCCATCCCGCTCAAACGTCATCACCGACGAAGTCACCGAAATCCCGCGCTGCTGCTCGATTTTCATCCAGTCAGAGCGCGCACGCCGTTGGTCCCCGCGCGCCTTGACCTCACCGGCAAGGTGGATTGCCCCCCCTTGCAGGAGGAGCTTTTCAGTAAGCGTCGTCTTACCAGCGTCAGGGTGCGAAATGATCGCGAATGTGCGTCTGTTGGACATGAGAATGTAGCGCGTTTGGGTTATCCCCTCAGCTCAGCTCCCACTTTGGCCGCCGCCGCAACGACATTGTCCGCGATTGCTTTGAGGTCCTTGTCCTTAAAGCTCTTTTCCTGCGGTTGAAGCGTCACTTCGATCGCGATGGATTTCTTGCCATCTGGAACACCTTCGCCAGTGAACACGTCGAACACGCGCGCGGCTGTGATGTTGGTCTTGTCCGACCCGCGTACCGTTTTGAGCAGATCCTCGGCGGCCAAATCAGCTGGCACCAGAAACGCAAAATCGCGTGTCACCGCTTGCAGGGCAGGCGGTGTGAAGCTTGGCCGGGCAAAGCTAACCGGACCCTTGCTCGCTTTCTTCGCAGGGATCGCATCAAGGAACAGCTCCACCGCAGCGACGGGGCCATCCATATCAAACGCCTTAAGCGTTGCGGGATGGATCATTCCGAATCGGGCGAGCACGTTCTTGGGGCCAAGGCGCAAGGTGGCCGATTGGCCGGGATGGAACTGGTCTCCTGCCTCACCCATGACCATCAACCGTGCGGTTGGAGCGCCCGCTGCTTCGAGCAGAGTGATAGCTGCCGCTTTTGCGTCATAGGCATCAAAACTCGTCGCCTTGCCATTGACCCAGCCGCGCTCTGTCTTTTCGCCAGCCAAAACTACGCCAAGTGTCGCGCGCTCATCGCTCGCACCACCCTTCCCTTTGAAATAACGGCGACCAAGTTCGAAAACGCGGGTCGCGCCTGCGCCGCGGTCGGCATTGCGTTTCGCCGCAAGCAGAAGCCCCGGAATAAGCGAGGGACGCATGACTTTCATGTCCTCGCTAATCGGATTGCTCAGCTTCCAAAGGTCATCCGTGGCGGTGAAGTGTTCAGCAACATTTTCAGGGAGGAACGACCAAGTGATCGCTTCATCAAGCCCGCTTCCAGCCGCTGCCCGGCGCAACTTGCGCTCAAGCATCTGCTGCGGGCTGGCCGTGGGGCGTGCGACGCCATCAACGCGCGGCAGAGCGACGCTTTCGACCTTATCGAGGCCATAAATGCGCACGACCTCTTCAACCAGATCGGCGGGCCCTTCGATGTCATTGCGGCGCAGCGGGCAGGTGACTTCCCACGCCTGCCCCGGACTTGATCCGGGGTCCGCCACGTTGAAGCCCAGCTTTTCAAGGATAGAGCGCTGCTCATCTTCAGCGACATCGACACCGCCAAGACGCTTTGTCAGGCCAGTGTCAAACGCGACGACCTTCGCCTCGCTTGGCGGAGAGCCTGCACGCTTCACCTCGCTGGGTATTCCGCCAGCAAGCTCAACGATGAGGCCTGTCAGCAGGTCAAGCCCCTCGTCCAGAAACTCTGGATCAACGCCGCGCTCAAACCGGGTGCGCGCATCGGTCGCAAGGCCAAGTTTGCGGCCCGTCACGCCAGTAGCGGCTGGGTCAAAGAATGCGATTTCGAGCAGAATATCGGTGCTGTCCTCCTGCACCCCGGTTTCCTCACCGCCCATAATGCCGCCAATACCAACAACTTTCGCCTCATCGGCAATCGCGGTCATGGTGTCATCGAGCGTGTAGGTCTTCTCGTTCAAAGCGAGCAGTTCTTCCCCCGCTTTGGCTTTGCGAGCGCAGATCGAACCTTCAAGCTTCGCAAGGTCATAGACGTGGGCAGGCCGCCCAAAGGCAAGCATGAGATAGTTGGTAAGGTCAACCAGAAGCGAAATTGGCTTTTGTCCAGCCGACTTCAACCGCTGTTGCAGCCAATCGGGTGATGGACCGTTTTTAACGCCTTTGATCACGCGGCCATAAAATGCGGGGCAACCGTCGGGATCATCGGTGCGAATTTCGACCGGGCATTCTCCAGCCGCCTCAAAGGAGGGAACCGCGATTGGCTTTAAAGTCCCAAGGCCCGCTGCCGCCAGATCGCGCGCGATACCGTAAACACCCATGCAATCGGGGCGGTTGGGCGTGATTGCGACGTCAATAATCGGAGAAGAGCCTTGATAATCGGCAAAGCTGTGACCCACGGTTGCATCATCTGGCAGTTCGATGATGCCGTCGTGATCTTCGCCCAGATCAAGTTCGCGCGCAGAACACATCATGCCGGTGCTTTCGACACCGCGGATGGCCGTTTTGCGCAGTTCCATCCCGTTTGATGGCACCACTGCGCCGGGAAGGCCCAAAACGCCTTTCATCCCGGCACGCGCATTTGGCGCGCCGCAAACCACCTGCACCGGATCACCTTCGCCGGTATCGACGCTGAGCACTTGCAGCTTGTCCGCATCCGGGTGCTTTTCTGCTGTCAGAACGTGAGCGACACGAAAGCCAGCGAGACTTTCAGAAGGGTCTTCGACCCCCTCAACCTCAAGCCCGATCGCGTTCAGCGCATCGAGGATTTCCTGAAGGCTCGCTTCGGTTTCTAGGTGGTCTTTCAACCATGTGATCGAGAATTTCATGGTCGCACTCCCACACCAGCGGAAAGCGTCGGCTGATCATATGGCGAGAAGCCATAGTGAGCGAGCCAGCGCGGATCACCGTCGAAGAAAGCGCGCAAATCGTTCATCCCGTATTTCAGCATAGCAATGCGGTCGATACCGAGGCCAAAGGCGAACCCTTGATATTTATCGGCATCAATCCCTGCGAATTCGAGGACGCGGCGATTGACCATGCCGCTGCCGCCCAATTCCATCCAGTCGTGGCCATCATCATCGCCATGACCGCCAACGACGCGGCGGTCGCCTTCGTTGGAATAGCCCACATCGACTTCGACCGATGGTTCGGTGAAGGGGAAGTAGGAAGGGCGAAGACGCAGGACGATGTCCTCGCGCTCGAAGAACGCTTTGAAAAAGGTCTCGAGCGTCCATTTAAGGTGGCCGAGGTGAATGTCCTCATCCACGACAAGCCCTTCGACCTGGTGGAACATTGGCGTGTGGGTCGCGTCTGAATCAGAGCGGTACACACGGCCCGGCGCGATCAGGCGAATGGGCGCGCCTTGCGCTTTCATCGACCGGATCTGCACAGGCGATGTGTGCGTGCGCAGCAGCATGGAGGCACCGTCCGCCGCCTTATCCGGGAAGTAGAACGTATCGTGCATCGCGCGCGCTGGGTGGCTTTCATCCATGTTGAGCGCGGTAAAATTGTGCCAATCGTCCTCAATCTCCGGACCAGTCGCAACCGAAAAGCCAAGGTCCGCGAAAATTTCGGCCAGCTCATCC
Organism: Erythrobacter sp. SCSIO 43205; assembly: GCF_019904235.1. Taxonomy (NCBI): domain Bacteria; kingdom Pseudomonadati; phylum Pseudomonadota; class Alphaproteobacteria; order Sphingomonadales; family Erythrobacteraceae; genus Erythrobacter; species Erythrobacter sp. SCSIO 43205. Next base: position 166,695 of record NZ_CP063202.1, read on the forward strand.
ATCACCTGACTAACCGGGTGGATCGAGCCTTTGGGCTGATTTGGCGCAGGGAGCGTAAGATCAATCGTCTCGGCTGCCAGCTGCGCTTCGAGAACAGATGCTTCAAGCTGAGCCTTTTTGGCTTCGAGGGCAGAGGCGACTTCCCCGCGCACAGCCTGAATCGCGGGAGCTGCATCCTTGCGCTCTTCGGGGCTCATCGTCCCAAGCGTTTTAAGCGCCAGGCTCACCCAGCCTTTTTTGCCGAGCGCTGCCACGCGCTGTTCTTCGAGCGCATCGAGAGTCGCGCTCGCCTCAATTGCCGCAAGGGCGGCTTCTTTTTGATCTGTCAGTTCGGTCATCAAATCTGCTTTCACTAAGCCGCGTCCGCTAGCGAGATTTGCGCAGCGATGCAAAGCGCGTTTGCAGGAGTGGCGCGATTAAGTGCGATCGGGGTTGTGGAGCGCTTGCACCGCCTCGCCCGCAATCGCCATCCTCGCCTGCGCTGCGGCCATCAAAATGGGCTTGTCCAGCTTCGCATATTCGCTCGGCCCCATACCCATAAACCGCTTGAAATCACGAACGAAATGCGCCTGATCGTGGTATTGTTCATCTAGAGTGCTGAGCCATTTTAAAGATGGGTCGAGCATAAATTGGGCAAGGCTGCGCAAGAAACGCTGACGACGAAGCAGGAGTTTGGGCGTGAAGCCAAATCCACGCTTCGAAAGCCGCTCAAGCGAACGGATGTTCATCCCTGCGCGGTCTGCAAGCTCGCTCACCATAGCTATTGTCGGATCGACAAGGGCGCTGCTGACCCTTTGAATTGCAGGCATATCGGTGGTCTGACGCAGAGCGATCGCCTCCATATGCGTCTCGATCAGGGCAAGCTCTTCTGCAAAGTCGCCGCTGCTTTGTGCAAGGGCATTAGCCAGCGGCCTGAATGCCGCGAAAGCTGGATCGCTCAGACCATCGACCACCCGGTCCGCATAGTCACTCGCGCGCGCCGCGAACAGCGCGGCCCAGCCAAGCGGCAACAGGCCAATGCCCCAGCTCCTGCCTGAGCCCATGCGAAAGCAAGGGGAACAGGCGGTAGGACCAACAACGCTAAATTCGGGCACCTCCTCAAACGGCGCATCACCAATTGAGCATTGAGCGCGCCCCTGACCCACAAAACGCAGGTTTGCCCATTCTGGATGCAGGCGATCCTCGACAAATGGTTCATCCGGCCGCGCAACGACTTCGGTGTAATAGTAGGTCGTCACATAAGGCTTTAGCCTTGCGCTCGGCAAAGCGAAGCGGATCGTGACAGAGCTTCCTGACTGCGCGTGCATTTCCGTTTGCTATGCCTGTCTCAGTCGCCAGAGCCGCTCGATTGAGTGGGTGTATCAAGCGCCTGCGCGGCGCTGCCCCAAATGCGGGCGCGCGCTTCGATAAAGGAGGCAAGGATCGGGTGATCAAGGCTTGCATATTTGCTCGGCGTCATCGTCATGAACTCGCTGAACTCACGGGTGAATTGGGCCTGATCGTGATACTCTTCGTCCATCGATTGAGTCCATAGCGAACCGCGCTGCAACATAAAGGCGGCCAGCGTCCGCGTGAAGCGTTGGCGCCGCATCAGCCGCTTGGGCGTAAAGCCGAAATAGCGTCGGCACACGCGTTCCAGCGTGCGGATGCTCATGCCGCAGGAATCGGCCAGATCCGCGACCGCCAGATGTTCTCCGCTCACCAGCGCATCATGAACGCGAACAATCTTGGCATCATCGCGCGAGGGACGCATAAATTGCTCCATCACCTTGATGATCTCGGCCAATTGCTCCTCTTCATCAGCCTCCGGATTGCACAGGAGATCGGACAAACAATCAAACTTGGCAAAGTTTGCATCCTTCGTCCCGTCAAGCAGCGCGTTGCGGTAGCCAAACGCATCTGCGCCGATCAGCCGCGCCCAACCCAGCGGCAAGAGCCCGATGCCCCACATTCGCGACGTACCGAGCCGGAAGTGGCACGAAAGCGAGCTTGGCCCGGTCACCCCGAACCGCGCGCCCGAGATCACTTGATCACCAATGCGCGAAGTCGGACACGAACCGCCAAAAAAGCGCAGGTTCGCCCATTCGGGCTGAAGGTAATCCTCAACCTCCCCGCCATCTGCCACATCGAGCTTCAGCTGATAGAACGTCGTGAAACATCCAGCGAACTGTTCGGGAGGAGCATGGAAGACGGCTCTTACAGATTGGCGCGGTGTGCCCAGGGCATCGGCCGCCGCTTTGCCGACAGGTCTGAATTGTTCTTCTGCACCCATAGAAAGCTATGTGTCGCAATTGTCGTATAACTACAAGTGCCCAGACAGCGCTCTTTCAAACTCCTTCACTGACGAACAAAGGGGCCTCGGCGCTTTTCCCGCGCCGGGCCCCTTGGTTGTTTCTGTATGCCGCCGATTATTCGGCTGGCACTGGCTTACGCTGGAAGCGCTTGCTTAGCTTGAGCGATGATCGTTTTGAACGCCGCTTCTTCGTGCATGGCAAGATCAGCCATGACTTTACGGTCAAGCTCGATCCCGGCCAGTTTCACGCCGTGCATGAACTGTGAATAGGTGAGGCCTTCAGCGCGCACTGCTGCGTTGATACGCTGGATCCACAGAGCGCGGAAATTGCGCTTCTTAACCTTGCGGTCGCGGTAAGCGTATTGGCCTGCCTTTTCGACCGCTTGACGGGCGATGCGGATCGTATTTTTACGACGGCCGCGGTAACCCTTGGCCTGCTCTAAAAGACGCTTGTGCTTTTGGCGCGTGGTAACGCCGCGTTTAATGCGTGGCATATCTTATCTCCTGACTAACCGATCAATCGAGGCCGTAAGGCGCCCATTTCTTGACCGTCTTCGCGTCAGGATCAGCAGCAACGGTGGTGCCACGATTTTGACGGATGTACTTTGCATTGTGGCTGATCAAACGGTGGCGTTTACCAGCAACGCCGTGCTTAACCTTGCCAGTTGCGGTGATTTTGAAGCGCTTCTTCACACCGCTTTTGGTCTTAAGCTTGGGCATTTTTATCTCCTTCAATAGAGACACGTTGGACCAGCCCTGGCAGCCCTTGTCGCCAGGCCGGACTCGCAAATTCGTGTCAGTGAGGCGCGTCACATAGCGATTTTGCCGCGCAATGCAAGCGATTCGGCGCGTTTGCGGCCCGAAGCGAATGTTGGACATTTGAGACACTTGAGACACTGTTCAGGGGCGGAAAATCTTTGTTCGCCCAAACGCCGATAAATACGATTTTTCAAAGATTTGGGGCGGCGCGAGGTCATTTCAGCGTTTTTAGCGCGCCCCCACAATGTAGGAAAATGTAGGAACCCTCGTGTGCCCTATCCTCCGGAGTACGCCTTGCGCTCTGTTTCGGTGAGCCACTGCGCAAAGTTGCCGCTCGCAATTGGCTCGGCTCCTTCGGGCAGATCATCGGTCCAGATGTAAGCATCCGCCATCGTCTCACCGTATCCGTCCCAGCCATCAACGGGCACGCCCCGGCGGGTGTAGCTTTCCCCCTCGAACTCATCGACTGGCCCCATGTCCACATGGCTCGCCTCATAGATTGTGCCGTGAACAATCGTGGAATAGCGCGCCTGCGTCAGGATAAGCGCAGGAAACCACTCGCCTTCATGGGCAATCGCATAAAGCGCCCCTTGCGTGGTGGCCGGCGCTCCCATGCCAAGGCCTTTCAGAAACGGCCAATCGCCGCCGTCGGGGCCGAGGCCTTCTTGAAGGACGCCGTAGAAGAACAGGTGAGTTGGCTGGGTCATGGTCACAGTGGTATCCGCACAGTTGGAGCCTGTCCAAATATGACGGCTTTCGGACAGAAAGGCATAGTGCGTTTATGACCGCATCTGGGGGTGGAAGCGGAATGCCTGATCATAGGATCATGTGCAGCAAACCAGTCATAGCAAGTAAGGGAGGTACTGCGAAATAGTCGTATGTTAGGCAGACAAGTCACTCGCTCGACGGCCCTCTTTCGTCAACTTAAGGGGACGCTAACAAACTCTTGCTACTGTAATTAGCTATGCGTCGTAGTATTTTGATCTTGTTCTTGGTGATCGCTGCCTCTGTCGCTTACGTTTACTTGAACGAAGTGACCCAAGAACCGGCCGCGCTTCCACAAGTTTCAATCTCTACGAGTTCCGAGCCAAGAGAGCTAGCGGGACCGTCTGTTACACCTTGCCAAGAAGAGTCCCAGATAGATGCGGAGCCGCTCAACTCTGGTCCTGCCAGCCTGAGAAAAGTGACCTGTGTGACGGTTCCGGGATATGGGCTTTGGGCAACCGTCGTTATGTCGCCTGACGCAAAATCCATGGCTTTTTGGGTTAACGGTCGAGAGAATTTGCTCGATTTGATCAACCTGGAGTCCGGCCTCGGCTCTAGGTTGTTCAACCGGGTGACGTTCCGCGATTTTGGCCAACGATATAGCGAGGATGCAATTGCTTGGAGCAGCGATGGATCAACACTTTGGTCAATTGAACAAGAAGTTCAAGAACCGGCGGGCTGGGCGCTAAGTGGTCTCACACCCATACTCATCGATGAAGAAGGCAGGGTAGAGCGCTTTGCGCCGCCTCAGCACCAAGCGGGTCCGTTAGACGGCATAGACTGGGTTGGCGGTGATGGTCTTGCAGTCGCCAAGTTCGGCACAAAAGGAAGCTACTACCGGCCAATGCGGGGAGATATCTCACCAACATTGGCGATGATCGATGTACCAGCTGGGAAAGTGCTCGATACAATTGTGATCGATGACGCCGAAGTACTTCAACAACGTGCGGCTTCCAACCATGATTTTAACTACTTTAGCTCTGCATCCGTTCAATTGCCCGACGGTCGCATACGGACCTTGTTACAGTTCCCGCGGGTTGTTGATCGTACGTATGGGCAGGATGCGATGGCATGGTCAAACGATAGGCGCTTTCTGCCCGCCGCATGGCTGACTTGGACACAAGGACAAACGCCTGTTGAAATGCCAGCGCCATTTGGGTTCTCCCCTGCTCATTCCGAACTCAGCCCTGACGGTGCGCATGCGCTAGTATGGCGTCCTTTGCAGCCTGAAGGAGTAATTCACATAGAGTGCTTTCAAGATTGCCCTCCTTTGCCAGAAGTTACGCCGGTCAAAGACACTATTGCTGCGCTCGTCGATACTGAGACTGGTGACACTCTTTGGAAAGTTGAGGCGACCGCGCGCGAAGCGTGGAACACCTTTGGTGGTGCTGTGATTAGTCCAACGGGTGAATTTGCCCTGATAGCTCTACCATCAGAAGGCCGCCGTCAGATGATTGCGCTGCTATCAATGAATGACGGTCGCATCCTGCAGCGCTTTTCACCCTCCTGCAACGGGTGTTTCACCTCAAGTTTCGGCTTTACGCGAGGCGGAGATCAAATGTGGATTGCCGCATATGGCAGTTTGGCTTTCTATGACCTCTCGCAACGCTGATAAGACAGCCTAGCTGAAGCGCAAACGTCCAATCAGCTTACCGCCCAATCCGACGTCTGTTATCTCACAAATCGAGGCTTTCCAGCATGTCCACAATTGGGTCGTAAGCGGAATGGCGGCTTTTGGAGCGGAGCGAGGGGTAGCCGCACATCTGCTATGATCGCTGGCGAGGTAAGGGCATCAATCCTCACCCAAAGGAAAGCTCAAGCCCCCTGAGCTCGGCAAGATCGAGCTGTCGTTCGATTGCTTCACATTGGGCGCAAGCTCGCTTGAACCCATAGCAGCAAGGACATCCTCAATCCGCGCCGGATCGCCCAGAGCAATCACGGTCCCGTCGCTATCGGCGTCAAGCGGGTTGCCTTGCCAGTCGCTCATCACTCCGCCTGCGCCTTCGACCACGGGGACGAGTGCAGCGTAGTCGTGAAGCTTGAGCCCTGTCTCCATCACTAAGTCGATATGGCCGCTCGCCAGCATCGCGTAATTGTAGCAATCGCCGCCGTAGATCGGCCACGGCTTTTTGGGATAAGCATTGGTGACGACATTCAGCCACGCATCGGCCTCATCCGCGCTGAAGCAGTGGGGTGAAGTGGTCGCCATGCTCATCCCTTCAACCCCGCGACAGGGGCGGGTTTTGACAGGCTTGCCATTCAGCGTCGTGCCATCGCCCACGCGGCCTGCCCAGCGTTCGCGCTGCACCGGCTGGTCGATAATTCCGAGTACGGGCCAGCCGTCCTGCATCAGGGCAATCAAAGTCCCGAATATCGCGCGGCCCGCGACGAAGCTTTGCGTGCCGTCAATCGGATCGAGCACCCATTGCCGCCCTGCGCTTTCGTTGCTTGTGCCATATTCTTCGCCGATAATGCCGTCATCGGGGCGCTCTTCCTCGATCATCTTGCGCATGACCGCCTCGGCAGCGCGATCGGCCTCGGTCACAGCGGAGGCATCGGCCTTTGTTTCCGCCGCCCAATCACCCTTCGCATCACCGCGAAACAGCGGACGGATGACGGAACCGGCTGCATCGGCGAGGCGGTTGGCGAATTCGAGATCGGCTGGAGTCATGGGCGAACGCTTTCTGTACTACGCCTGCCTACGTCAAGCCCAAAGGATATCTGTTCGGAAAAGTGCCATGTTCACAATAGCTTCACCTGCCGATTCATAAGGCAGCCCTAGTCAGATGTTCGGGAGTTTGGGCGGTGTTCTATCGGTTGTGCATGTTGGTAATCGCATCGCTTTCCGTCAACGGATGCGCGGGGTTGGGATATCTGGGCAGCGCGGTGCTTTCGCCTCCGCAAAAGGTGATGGTCCAATCTGAAGGCTTTGGCGAATTGGAACTTTATAGTTTCGATACTGGCCCCTCACCTTCACAGGCCATTTTTTTCATATCAGGTTCGGGATGCGCATCGCTTCGCTTCTTCCTGAAACGCTACTTCACAGGGCTACCCGAAGGCTACCGAATTTATGCGCTACAAAAGTCGGGTGTTGACGCGATGAACACGGGCGCGAATTGCTCTGATCAGTTTCACCGCTCCAACACTATAGATCAACTGATCGCGCGAAACGGAGCGGCTCTGACGGCTGTAAAAGCCCAGTTTGGCGGCGAGTTTGTAGCAATTGTAGGTGTATCCGAAGGCGGGGTTGTCTCGGCACCCGTAGCTGTAGCGAACCCGCAGATCCCCAACCTCATCATCATCGGCGCAGGCGCAATGACGTTTCGTGAAGAGCTTTCAATTCTTGCCCGCCAAAGAGGGAGGGAGGACGAACTCACCGCCGCTCTTGCGAACGTGGAAATCACCCCGAAAAGTATCGATGAGCGCTTTATGGGAATGCCTCATCTCTATTTGACGAGTATGCTCGATTTCGATCCCCTGCCGCATCTGCTTGCCTCCAAGCAGCGCGTCCTTTTCGTACATGGTGAAAAGGATGAGAGTGTACCTCTTGCCTCAGCACGCGTCGCTGCCGAAGCATTGTCCCGTGACAGCAGCCGTAAGGTGGTTCTCGAAATCGTGCCCGGCGCAAATCATGTGTTGGTGAATGAGGAGGGTGACCAGAAGGTGGACATTATGAGGAAGCTTCCCGTCTGGATGAACGTCGCAGATCAAGGCGCCCTCCAATAATCGAAGGCAATCTTCTGATGGAGGGCGACGTAGTTCTTGGCCTCGACACCTTCCCAATCAAGCGGCCACTCGCCTTGCATTTCATCGGATAGGTGGGAGCGGCTGACGAACCAGCCTTGGCCCGGCAAGCCGTCTGACTGGCGAACGACAAGCACCGCAAGCCCCGGTTCGCCCGCGATACGCGCATCCTCGTCATGGGCGTCGAGCACCTTGCACAATGCACGCATCTTTGGCCGTGTAAAACCGTAGCCGAGGAGCCCGAGCATCTGCGAATAGGTAAGCGCATTACCAGCACGCGCCGCGCCCTTGAGAATTTCCCGGACCTCGCCGGGATCAAACATCAATCAAACAGGCTGCTGACCGAGCTTTCGTCGGCAATCCGGCGGATCGCTTCGCCTACCAGCGGAGCAATGGGAAGCGCACGGATTTTGTCTGATTTTTCCGCTGCTTCGGTCAGTTGGATCGAATCGGAGATCACCAGCTCTTTCAGTTTGGAGCCATCGATGCGCGCCACCGCACCGCCCGACAAAACGCCGTGGGTGATGTAAGCGGTCACCGATTTCGCGCCATTTTCAAGCAGAGCCTCGGCCGCGTTGCATAGCGTGCCGCCTGAATCGACGATGTCATCGATAAGGATACAATGGCGACCAGAAACGTCGCCGATGATATTCATCACTTCCGATTCACCAGGGCGATCACGGCGTTTATCGACGATGGCGAGAGGCGCATTGTCGAGACGCTTGGCCAGTGCGCGTGCGCGCACAACGCCGCCCACGTCGGGTGAGATAACCATCAAATCCTGATCGCCGTAACGCGCCTGAATATCGGCGGCCATGACGGGCGCTGCATACAGATTGTCGGTCGGAATATCGAAGAAGCCCTGAATCTGGCCAGCGTGCAAATCCACCGCCAGAACGCGGTCCGCGCCCGCTTCGGTGATAAGGTTGGCAACCAGCTTTGCCGAGATGGGCGTGCGCGGGCCGGGTTTCCTGTCCTGGCGGGCATAGCCAAAGTACGGCACGACCGCAGTGATCCGACGAGCCGACGCGCGCTTAAGCGCATCGATGCAGATCAACAGCTCCATCAAATTGTCATTGGCGGGATAGCCGGTCGACTGCACCAGAAACATATCCTGACCACGCACATTTTCATGGATTTCGACGAAGATCTCTTCATCGGCGAACCGGCGCACGCTTGCATCGGTCAACGGCACTTCGAGATAGGCGGCAATCGCCCGGGCGAGCGGCAGGTTAGAATTGCCGGACATGATCTTCATGGACGCGAATCCCTGTTTAGGAGCTTTGCACCCCGCCTAATGAAGCGTCATTGAATTGCAACACGCGAAGGGGTGTTTGCCCTCAGTTTCTCACGCGCCGATGGCGGAATGGGGCGCAATTTATGAAAGCGCGCAACGCAAATATTATGATTGCCCGTTGGCGGCTATTTCGTCAAACGGCAGGCGAATGTGAATATCACATAGAGCGAAAGCCCTTGCCTAAGCCAAGAACAGTTTTCTAATGTACATAGTGCAACTGGCTGATTACTTATACGCGACCGTAAATCCACACCATCAATTCCACATCTTGTGGAGAGCGACAAGCCAGTGTTAAAATTGGGAGAGATTTACATGGCGCATTCCACCCGCACTGATGCGAAGGGCGTTCAAGTGAGCTGGCCAGTCCTTTTACTAGCGGCAATTGTGGCAGCACCCATTCTTTTCAGCCTGGGCACATACATCGGCGAACAGCTATTTCTGGCTTTCGGAGAAAGCTAAACGAAGCGCATCAGTTTGTGATCAGCAGGGCGACTACCGCCGCCAGAACGAGCACATTTACAACCCATAAGCCCAATGCTGCGGGCAATTTATAATGCCTTCTCGCTTCAAGGCCCGCCGGACGCATATTTACCGCTTGGAAGACAAGCAGCACAATAAAAAACCCGATGTAAGAGTAGGCAGGAATTTGAAGTTGCCCCAATTGGCTACCGCCGTACAACCCACCAAGAACTATGCCGCCAATGAATGGTGTGACTACCAAGAGAAGATAGTAAGCTGCTTTACCGGTGCCGTTCGCAAGCGACAGACGCTGGCTGAGGAAATCGAAATAGTTTGTCATTTTTATGTCTCGTGCAAGGCTGAGTGGGACGACCAGTCCGAGCCAGACGACCCACTCAGACAGGATTGTCAGCTGTTGACAACCCAAGCTTCACCGATGAGATAAAGCCCGCCGCCAAGTGCTCCGATTACCGCGCTTCCCGCCACAATTTGGGGTTGACCAGTTACAACGCCAACACCAGCTCCGGAAGCGCCTACTGCCATGAGAACTCCTCCGGCTTCCTGTAAGGTCAAATCGCCCCCAGAAACAGCATCCAGTTCATCAAGTCCCAGCGTTTTGATTGAGGTCGCGCGCGAACTACTATCAAGACTTAGTGTATTAATCTTTTTCCTTCCTAATTGAACCGACACGATACTTGTCGATCAAGAAGGTTCTTTCCAATATTACGTTGGCCAATTCTATAGTTGCGATGTACTATCTGATCGGTCTTTGAATCTTTAAGAGAGAAATTGCCGCGCTACGTCCTACCCTAACGCTCACCCCCGGTGCGGAGCAATCCGGTGTTCGCCCCTGATCCAGCGCACTGTTCCCGATGATGCGCGCATCACCACGCTATCGGTGGTCATGATCGTTGCGCCGGTGGACTTCTTGCGCTTTTTCACCCCGTCGAGAAGCGAGCCATCGGTCACGCCTGTTGCAGCGAAAATACAATCCGATTTCGCCAGCTCTTCAAGCTTGTAGATTTTGTTGAGGTCCGTGATGCCCCATTTTTTGGCGCGCGCTTTTTCATCGTCGTTGCGGAAGACAAGACGACCGTTGAACTGGCCGCCGACACAGCGCAGGGCCGCAGCTGCAAGAACGCCTTCGGGTGCGCCGCCTTGGCCCATGTAGATGTCGATGGTGGTGTCCTGATCGGTCACGGCAATCACGCCTGCGACATCGCCATCACCGATCAAGTGCACGCCGCAACCGATTTCGCGCAGCTCTGCGATAAGGTCGGCATGGCGCGGGCGGTCAAGGACGCAAACGTTTATCTCGGACGGCTCAATGCCCTTGGCCGCTGCAACCGCCTCGACATTCTGCGTCGGCGTTTTGGCAAGATCGATCACATCGGCGGGAAGGCCCGGCCCAACGGCGAGTTTATCCATGTAAACATCAGGTGCATTCAAAAGCCCGCCTTCTTCCGAAGCGGCAAGAACCGCTAGCGCATTCGGACCAGCCTTTGCGGTAATTGTGGTCCCTTCCAACGGATCAAGCGCGATGTCGATCCTGGGCCCCTTACCCGGCGCACCGCCAACCTTTTCTCCGATATAGAGCATGGGCGCTTCGTCGCGCTCGCCCTCACCGATGACCACCGTGCCGTCCATGTAGAGCGTGTCGAATGCGCGGCGCATGGCCTCAACCGCCGCTGCGTCCGCGGCCTTTTCATCGCCGCGCCCGATCAATTGCGCCGCCGCCACCGCAGCTGCTTCGGTCACGCGCACCATTTCCAGCACGAGCACGCGGTCGATCGCATTTTCGTCAGCTTGGTCTTTTGCGGCCAGTACATCTGTGCCAAGGTCGGAAGTCGTTTCGGTAGTGTTCATCGAGAATTCAGTCCTTATGCGCCCATGAAGGGCCGGGGCCTTTGATTGTCGCCAGAGCGCTTAGCCACGAGGATACACGCTTGTCGAGCATTCCTATGCATAACTCACCAATTGCGCGCTTTCTCGCAGCGGTTTTGTGTGTGTCCACCCTTGGCGCTCCTTTGACCGCGCAAGATGAAGGGGGTGTGACATCACAGTCTGATGATGAAGATGAGGCCGGGAGCGCCAAAGGACCGCCGCGTCCTTTTGGTGGAGGGCTCGATTTATCCGTCACGGTTCCGCGCGATCCCGATGCTCTGGTCGAAGAGCAATGCGAGCGCGAAAACGACGTCGGCCGGGTTCAGGGTGAAATCGTCGTGTGCCGCCAATTGGGCGAGGCCAGCGATGGGTCTTATGATCGCGAAGAATTCGAGCGCGGCTATGCCGAGCGAACGCAGGGCGATAAGCCGGTGAATGTTTCAGGGATGCGCGACCTTGCCCATTCCATCACGCTGGGCTCTGCCCCCGAAGCGGTGTTGATGATTGATGTCGAAGCGCTGCCAGAGGCACCCGCAGGTTCAGACGCGGACCGTATTGCGCGCGGACTGCCAGCACTGGGGCAAGATGAAGACCTAACCCCTGAAGAAATCCAGCGCCGCCGCCGCGCAGCCGGGCTCGATGCGCCCGATTTGCCGGGACAATAGGTACATTGAAGGCAGCGCTCGCCTTTTGGAGCATGGTTGCCTCAATCGGCCCCGCCGCCTTGGCACAAGAGCCGCAGGAGACGGGCGAACAGGCCGCCATGGATCCGCCGGTGGTCATTGACCTGACCCTTCCCTCGTCCTCCCCCGCATCAAGCGAAGAGTGTGACGAACAAGCCGATGCCGCGCGCATCGCTGGCGAAATCGTTGTGTGCCGCTCCTTGGGCGAGGAAAGTGATGGCTATTATGATCCACAGCGAGTGCAAGAGGCGGTGGGCAGACGCACCATTGGACCCATCGCGCCCGATGTGGACGGGTCTGGCCTCAAATTGCCGACAGAGGGATCGCTTATTGCCATCATCGTCACCGTGCCCACAGGCGAACCGGGCGAGCAGCCGCTTATGGTTGACCTAGAAGCTTTGCCCGAAGCTCCTCCCGGCTCGGACGCAGACAGAATAGCCAAGGGGCTCTCGCTAAAAAACTAGGCTCAAGCCATAATCGGCAGGACCAGCGGTTCGCCTGTTAGGCTGTCTGAACCATCGAGCAGCGCCAAAGCTTTGCCGACATTGGCCTCTGGCCCTTCGTGCGTGACCATGGCAACCAGCACTTCATTATCGTCGCTTCCACCGCCCGCTTTTTGCAGGCCCAGCTGAATAAGGCTTTCAATCGAGACATCGGCATCGCGCATGGCAGCAGTGATCTCGGCCAGCACGCCGGGGCGATCATTGACTGTAAAGCGCAGATAAGCGCGACCCATGCGGCCACCGGGCTCAGCAGGGGCAAGCTTCGCCAGAGCATCCACAGGCGCGGAAAATGGCGTTCCCACATCGCCGCGTGCAATATCAATAAGGTCAGCCACAACCGCGCTTGCGGTCGGACCATCGCCAGCGCCCGCGCCCTGGAACAGCAGACGGCCAACATAATTGCCCTCTGCCACCACGGCATTGGTCGGGCCATCGACAGGGGCAAGAGGGTGATCTTTTGCAACAAGGCAAGGGCGCACACGCTGAAGCAACTTTGGCCCATCGGCGTCGTTCTGAACGTCAGCCTCGCCAATCAGGCGGATAACAAAGCCGAGCGCATCGGCCTGAGCGATGTCAGCGGCGCGCACCTGTACGATGCCGACGGTATCGACATTGGCAAAATCCAATTCGACCCCGAAGCCGATCGTGGCAAGGATGGCAAGCTTATGCGCTGCGTCCACGCCCTCAATATCAAAAGTCGGGTCCGCCTCGGCGTAGCCAAGCGCCTGCGCCTCGGCGAGCGTCTCGCCAAAGTCTGCGCCGGTCGCCTCCATCGTGGTGAGGATATAATTGCAGGTGCCGTTGAGGATGCCATAAACGCGCGTCAATTCATTCGCGCTCGCCCCTTCGCGAAGGCCCTTGACCACCGGAATACCGCCAGCCACCGCTGCTTCGAATTTGAGCGCGTGGCCGCCCGCTTCTGCTTGGCGAGCAAGCTCCATCCCGTGATGAGCGATCATCGCCTTATTCGCGGTGACGAGGCTTTTCCCACCGTTAAACGCTGCGCGTGACAGCGTCAGGGCCGGGCCATCGGAACCCCCGACAAGCTCGACCACCACATCCACATCATCGCGGGCGGCAAGCGCGGTCATATCGTCTTCCCACGCAAAGCCGCTGATATCGACGCCGCGATCCTTGCCGCGTTCACGCGCACTGACCGCGGTCACTTCAATGGGTCGGCCTGCACGGCCTGCGATCAAATCGCCATTGGACTGGAGCAGGCGAATAACGCCCGCACCAACGGTGCCAAGGCCAGCAAGGCCGATGCGCAAAGGGCTTGAAGATGATGCAGTGGTGCCCAAGGGGGTGCTCCCGAATGTGTAATGATCCCAATAAGGCGCACTCGCTTAGGGTTCAGCACTCTCACGTCAAGGGAGATTGCACCCCTAAGACTGAACAGGCTCGGTTATCGCGCGGGTGCACGGGCCAAGCTCTTTGCGTACATAAAGGTAATCTTCCTCTGCCAATCGCCGCGCTGCTGGATCGCGCGCGAGATTGGCGCTTGAAGGCAGGCGGTCGGGCAGTGAGCAGGCGAGGCGATACCAGCGCAGCGTTTGAGGGGCCGGCGCGCGCGCCGCCGAATCGATGATTTCGCCCCACGACACACCCCATTGCGGCGCCTGCCCCGGACGGCGAAGCACGGTGATCGAAACCGGTGAGCGATCCTTGGTTTGGACAAAAATCTGTGTCTCGGATTCGCCGACAAGCGTGCCCGGCACAGCCAGCGCATCACCGATGCCTTCAACCTTTGGAGGCACATCACCAGAGGCAAGCTCAGTCAAAATCGGGCGCAGCCGCGCTTCGAATGCAGGCGTGTAATCAAGCATCGCCTGTTTGCCAGTCAGGCGCACAGAGCCCGGCCTGCCTTCCACCCGGTCAGCAAACAGCAGCACCTCGCGCTTTTTATATTTTTGCGGCTTACCTTTCGAATCGAGCGGCACGTCAACAAGAAAAGTGAGCGATTCGCCCACCGCCGCCGCCCCTGCGATCAGCGAAAGCGTGCGCGCCTCCATGTAAAGCCTTGCAAAACCGGGGGCTAATCCGGGGGCTCTTTCAGGTTCCAATCGGATTTGGCGGCGAATCTGAGCGCGAATAACCATGTCCGAACGCTCCGCCAGATCGACCAAATCCACATAAGTGGCCCTGTCGGTCGCATTGATCATTTCTGGGACAGGGGTTTGAGAAAAGGCTGGCTGGGCCAAAAATCCGATCCCCATAACAGCGCTGCCGATCATAGCCAGCCTGCTGAAATTAAATGTTAAATTTGTGTTAACGCGCCTAACCATCGAGGGTCCTCATGTGTTTTTTCCGCAAGCTTTTGCGGGTCTTCTTATTGCAAACCTATCGCAATGAATCACCCCTGAATGGATAAAGCGTTTGATTGCCTAGGTGTTGCCCGTTAATGGACGTTGCTCGTGTTGAGGTTGGGGACAAAGTCAGCACGTGGAGAGCGCTGCTTCGTTTCGGTCCATTTTGGATTTGTTGCGGGCAGTCGATTGGGACGAAATTCGCGAACGCCTTGCCGGGTTACTGGGCCGGGTTGCCGGATAGCTGAGTACTTGGCGTCGTGTGAGAGAAATCTGACCAATCGGAAGTTCAAGATTCTGGGAGTCACAGCCCGGGTCTGGTTGAGTGCGTTGTGTGGCTTCTTCGGTTGCGATTCGGCGTTTGCTTGATTTGGCCCTGATGTGAAAATGTGTGTCGAGCTCCCCGGTTCGACATTGAGTATGGAGTGAAAGCGACTGCATGTCCTACGCTGACCAATCAAATAAGCTGACGCCAGCAAAAATGGTCGGGCTCATCTTCGCCGTAGGATTTGTTGCCCTTGCCCTTATCGGCATGGCAATGGGTCTGACTATCAGCAAGGCGGTCCAAGCGATCGAGCGCGTTACGACGGTTGATATTGAGGAACCACCACCCCCGCCGGAAGAACCCGACGAGCCACCACCACCGCCGGAGAATGCACCGCCACCTCCGCCGGTAGCACCGCCGCCGCCGATCAATATCTCGCCGGCACCGCCACCTATTCAGACGACGCCGAAACCGCCGCCGCCTGCTCCTCCGGTCCTGGTGATTCCACCTCCGGCTCCTGTGGCTCCGCCGCCGCCGCCTTCACAGGCACGTGGTGCAAGTCCGCGCGGTCAAAACCGTTGGGCAGGCAGGATTCAAGAGAACTATCCATCACGCGCCCTGCGTGAGGAAATCGAGGGCACTGTTGGTGTTCGCGTGACTGTAACCCCGGATGGCCGTGCAACCGGCTGCCAGGTCACCTCGTCAAGCGGCTCAAGCATTCTCGATGACGCAGCCTGTAAGGGTGTGGAGCGTTATGGTCGCTTCAATCCAGCTCTTGATGACGCTGGTAACCCGACCACAGGCTCGTTCTCGACCCGGATCACTTATCGACTGAACTAATGCAATCCATGGGCCTTGGCGCGAGGGGACAATCTCGCCAAGGGTCATAAAATTATCTCAAGAGGATTACTCGCAATGAACCTTTATTATCTTGCTGCGGCGGCTGCCGACACTGAAGCACCCGTCAACGAGTTCGGCTTCTGGAAAGCCATGGAAGAAGGCGGCCCCGTCGCCTGGTCGATCCTTGCTGTCATGATCATCATGTCAGTGGGCTCGTTCTACATCCTGTTCACCAAATACTTTGAGCAAGCCAAAGTGATGCGTCAGTACAAGAGCGTTCAAACCTCGTTCTGGCGTGCGGCGTCGCTTAAGGAAGGCGCAACCAAGCTTGAGAAAAACTCAGCATGGCGCCAGCTTGCAGACGATGCTGTGACCGCACAGGATCACCACAGCAAAATGGAAGGCGCAGGCAACGAGATCCACTTCGTTGAAGAAGAACTCGCTCACTCGCAAAACACCATCAACCAAGCGCTTTCAGGCGGTCTTTCGTTCCTCGCATCGGTTGGTGCTACCGCTCCGTTTATCGGTCTGCTCGGTACC
Organism: Erythrobacter sp. SCSIO 43205; assembly: GCF_019904235.1. Classification (NCBI taxonomy): domain Bacteria; kingdom Pseudomonadati; phylum Pseudomonadota; class Alphaproteobacteria; order Sphingomonadales; family Erythrobacteraceae; genus Erythrobacter; species Erythrobacter sp. SCSIO 43205. Next base: position 183,033 of record NZ_CP063202.1, read on the forward strand.
GTGATCGGTATTTACCGCGCGCTGATCAACATCGGTATCGAAGGTTCTGCTTCGATCGATAAAGTTGCCGGCCCGGTTGGTGAGGCGCTCATCATGACCGCTATTGGTCTGCTTGTGGCTGTGCCTGCTGTGCTTGCGTTTAACTGGCTGCAATCGCGCAACCGTCGCATCGACGCTTTGATGACCGATTTCTCGAACAACATCGTTTCTTACATCGGCTCAAACGGCACGATTAAGCCTACGGCTGCTGCTGCTGCTCCTGCGAAGAAGCCAGCTCCAGCTGCACCTGCGAAGAAGTAAGTTTGCATTCAGCCTCGGGAACATACTGAAAAGTCTTCCCGAGGCTGCAAACACCGCTTTCGCAGGGACATCTGAAACCTCAGATGTCGGTTTTGAGAAACGCTCTTTTTGAGCAAATAAGGAATTCACAATGGCGATTTCGATGGGAGGCGGGGGCGATACCCCAATGTCCGACATCAACACCACGCCGCTGGTGGACGTGATGCTGGTTCTCCTGATCATCTTCTTGATCGCGGTTCCGGTGGCGATCCAAACGATCGAGCGGCTGGAAATTCCAATCTTCGAATCGCGCGAATCGAAGAATAAGGTTGAAAACCTCCAGCTCACCGTCAGCACGACCGACGCAGCCGGCAACACCGCGGGCACAATCCGCAGCGGTTTCCAGGGTGCGACGCGTTCTGGCGAATGTCGGGTGTACTTCAACAACATCACTCCGATGACGTCTGAAGAGCTCTACAATGCCGCGTTTGAACGCCTGGACAAGATCGTGCAGGCAGCCGGCGGCGTTGATGCGATCATGGATGATCCCGAGAAGATCCCACAGGTTCACATCCGTGCCGACAAGAACGCTCCATGGCGCTGTGTCGCTGGAGCTATCTACAACATTCAAGCTGCTGGCTATCCGACGGTTGGGTTCATTTCCAACCCGGTCGATCCAAACGGCTAACGGCTAGAATAAGGAGAAACAGACATGGGTATGGCTGGAGGTAAGCTCGACGGCGAACCGATGATCGATATGAACATGACCCCGCTGATCGACGTTCTGCTCGTTCTGCTGATCATGTTCATCATCACCATCCCGGTGGCGACCCACTCGGTCGACATCGACCTTCCATCAGGTGAAACACCGCCAAGCGACGTGCAAGTGGACCCGGTGAAGAACAAGCTGGTCCTAACCGCAGAAAACCAGATTTTGTGGAACGGCGATGCCATCTCGCAAGGTCAGCTGCGTACGCTTCTCGCTGAAAGCACAGCAATGGCGGTTGAGCCTGAGCTGCAATTCGAGCCTGAAGCGCTTGCCAGCTACGATCTCTCAGCCAAAGTGCTGCAGACGATTAAAGCATCGGGCGTCACCAAGTTCGGCTTTGTCGGAAACGAGAAATATCGCGTTTTCGGTAAAGAATAAGCTTTAGAGCCGCGGCTCTGACAAAGGGCGCTCGCGGGAAACCGCGGCGCCTTTTTTATTGGGGGAAGGTCAGAGCTTGGTCATGACCTTCTCGGCGAACGTGCCTGCCGATTGGTTATAAGGGGCCAAACTCGTCTTTCCGCTGCGATAAGCCAGCGCCTGTGAGACAACGTCATTCTCACCCTCATGTGCCAGCCACCATTCTCCGCCTTGGCTTTTTGAAACAATTTCACCCGAAGTTGCCGCGTAAAGCGAACGCGCCGCATTCAGCACAGCATTGGCAGTCGAGGAGCCGGGTGACGCGTCCTTCAAGTCGCGGATGTGCCAGTCAAGTTCATCGCGGAGCGCTTGGCGAAGCGCGTCTGAATCGGGGTGCCCAAGCACCTCCACAGCTGATGGGCCGTAAAGAGCGAACGAGCTTTGTCTACACAGCTGCATATTGATAAGAATGTCGCTGCTCATGCCTTTCGTTTCCGTCTGAACGCCCCATTCACTACCCGTTGAAAGAGCATACTCGTACGGCATTTGCACAACCGGTGATGTGACCGCACCGAGAGAGCAGATGATAAGCTCCAACCCGAAAGCAGGCACCGGCAGGGCCTCGTGGCCGAGCTGGTCAGTGAGCCGCTTCTGGCGTGTTGGAGTGATCTCTCCCAAGACTACGCCAAGGATATCCAGATCGCTCAAGCCGGGCCGAAAGTCGTTCTGTACGAGCGATCCGTGGAGGTACAAGGCAACCAGATCGGAGCCTAGGATTTCACAGTGGATGGACGTGACCTCTTCAAGATAGGGCGTTATCGCAGAATCAGGCGGGAGGAGATCGAACAGCTTTTGCAACGGACTAATCTCCCTCCCCACAATCTATCTCTTGGGGGTCGATCCGCATCGCTTCACCCACCAGTGTCTCCGCCTCGATCAAGAGCTCATCATCGACCGCGCCTTGCGGCACCGCCTCGCGGCCGATCATTGTCATCACGGGCACGGCCAATGGCGAAACCCGTTCCAGCTCCACGTGTACCAATTCGTGCTGCGAACGCTCCAGCAAATCCGCGAGCCGCCCCACGTCTGTCATCCGCGCTCTCGCGTCCGCCCAGGCAGCCTCCAAAAGCACGTGATCGGGCTCGTACTTCTTGAGCACATCGTAGATGAGGTCGGTTGAGAAAGTGACTTGCTTACCCGTCTTACGCTTGCCGGGGTGTTGTCGCTCGATCAGGCCGCTGATCACCGCCACTTCGCGGAATGCGCGGCGCAGGAGGTGGCTTTCGGTGACCCAATCGGTGAACTCTTCGGTTAGAATGTCGGGCGACAAGAGCGGTTTGGGATCAAGCACGGGCTTCAGCCCCCAAACGGCAAGTGTGTAGTCATTCGCCACAAACCCCGCGGGCATCAGCCCCAGGCTCTCCATCCGCCGCGTGATCAACATCCCAAGCGACTGGTTCGCGTTCCACCCCTCGAAGGTGTAGTAAACGGTGTAGTGCTTATTCGCGTGAGGGAAGCTTTCGACCAGCAGTTCGCCGGGCTTTGGCAGGCGGCTGCGATAATCCTGCACTTCCAGCCATTCGCGCACATCATCGGGAAAACGCCCCCATCCTGCGCGGTCATCAAGCATCGCTTGCACCCGCGTTGCCAAATGGCTCGTAATCGGGAGGCGCAAGCCGCCATAAGAGGGGATCGTCGCCGACGTCTTGGCCGCGCGCACGATCACATCCATGTCCTTGACGCTCTCAACCTCAAGGCTCATGCCCGCAAAGAAGAAGGTGTCCCCTGTCGAGAGCTGCGCGGCAAAGCGCTCCTCCACCTTGCCCAGCTGTCGCCCGTTTTTGAAGCGCACTTGGAGCATTTCACTATCGACAATGATGCCGGCATTCATCCGGTGACGCTGCGCCTGATTGGGATGGGAGAGCCGCCAGACCCCGGCCTTGTCACGCACGATCCGCTTGAACTTGTCATAGGCTTTGAGCGCGTAGCCGCCGCTCTCGACGAAATGCAGAACGCGATCGAATGTCGTCCTATCGAGCCAAGCGTAGGCCAGAGACGAACGGATTTCCGCGAGCAAATCATCCTCTTGAAAAGGCGCAGCGCAAGCGCAGGCCATTACGTGCTGTGCGAGTACATCAAGCCCTCCCGCACGAAAGTCCTCGCCATCGCGCATCCCTTCATCAACCGCGTCTTTCGCCGCCATGGCTTCCAAGAATTCAAAGCGGTTGCCCGGGACCAGCACCGCGCGGCTGGCGGTGTCGAGGCGGTGGCCTGCGCGCCCGATTCGCTGAAGGAGGCGCGAAGAACCCTTGGGCGCACCCATCTGCACCACGAGATCAATATCGCCCCAATCGACCCCTAAATCGAGGCTGGCGGTGCACACCAGCGCGCGCAATTCCCCTGCTGCCATAGCGTCCTCGACCCGCCGCCGCGCCTCTTTGGAAAGGCTGCCGTGGTGGACACCGATGGGCAGATTGTCCTCATTCTCTTCCCAAAGGCATTGGAAGATAAACTCAGCCAGAAAGCGCGTGTTGGTGAAGATCAGCGTGGTGCGATTAGCCGCGATTGCCTCCATCAATTGCGGCACCGCCCAGCGCCCCGCGTGCCCACCCCAAGGCACGCGTTCTTCAATCGGCAGGAGGATGTCGACTTGCGGTTCCGCCCCGTCCTCGCCCAGAACCAGATCGGCAGCGCGGATTTCACCCGTGTCATCGGCGGGTTGGTGCGCAAGCCACTCCTGAAAGCTGAGCGGATTGGCGAGCGTTGCGGAAAGCGCGACCCGCTGCATATCGGGCGCGAGGCGTTGCAAACGCGCCAAAGAAAGCGCGAGCAAGTCGCCCCGCTTGCCGGTGGCGAAAGCGTGAACCTCGTCGATCACCACGCGTTTCAGCGTGCGGAAAAGCTCCATACTTTCGGGATAGGAGAGGAGCAGCGACAGACTCTCAGGCGTTGTCAGCAACACGTGCGGCGGCTTTTCGCGCTGGCGTTTTTTGCGGTCCGAAGAGGTGTCGCCCGAACGCGTCTCGACCCGAATGGGGAGGCCAATTTCCTCAATCGGGGTGAGAAGATTGCGCTTCACATCATGCGCCAGCGCCTTGAGCGGAGACACGTAGAGCGTGTGCAAGCCATCTTCGGGCGGCTCGACAGATGAGGGCGCAAAATCGCACAAGGTAGGCAGGAAACCGGCCAAGGTCTTGCCAGCGCCCGTGTCCGCCACCAGCAGCGCATCGGCTCCAGCGCGCGCCTTCTTGAGCATTTCGAGCTGATGGCGACGCACCCGCCACCCGCGCGCGTCAAACCAGCCCTGAATCTCTGGAGGAATTTCAGGCAGATTTGCGTTTGCGATCACTCGCCTTGGATCGTGACCGGCGCAACTGGGGTCACAACATCGCCAAGAGTGGCTTCATCCACTCCCAATATCTGCGCCATGCGGCTGCGCTGCTCTGCACTCAAATCACTGACATCGCGCTCCGGCGGGAGGGCCGCCATCGCTGCCTCCATTTGCGCACCCATATCGCCGAATTGCTGCATCATCGCAGGCATCGCTTGCATACTTGCTGACATGACTTGCGGGTCAGCCATCAGCTTGATGTTTTCCTGAGCATAGAGTTTGCCTGTGGGCGTTGCGAAGAAAGCGGCAATGTCGGCAAGCTGCGCATCATCGAACCGGATTGCATAAGCTTTGGCCATGCCTTCCTTAAAGCCCGGTTCGATCAAGACCGCTGCCTCAAGCATGATGTCATTCAACATGTCCTGCATGATGGTGCCGCGTTCTCCAAATGACGGGTCAAGCAATCCTGCAAGCTCGGCCTTTTCCGCATCGGAAAGCGAGGCGGTAACTTGCGGGTCCACCATCACGCGGCTGCCGATCACCATCTCAGCAGCGCCCGCTCCGCCCATCATATCAAGCAGCGGCCCCATGGTGCTCGACATCATTTCGCTCATCATGTCGGCGTAGAAGCCTTCGGGCATCATCACGTCGATCAACGCTTTTGCTGCGGGCAGACGCGCCTCTTGTTCGTCGGTCAGGGGTTCGGAAGTGAACATCCCTGCGAACATATCGCCCATCGCTTCAAGCTGCTGTGCACTTGGTTCGCCCGAATTTTGAGCCAGAGCGGTCACAGGGGCGGCAATCAGCGAAAGTCCGGACGCAGCGGCAAAAAGGAAACGTTTCATATTCATGATCCTTGGTAAGGTCGTTGAACTGTCAATGCCCGACACTTTCGCCGCGTTCCAAACCCGATAGCTCCAACTGCTCATCGATCTGCGCGATAAGGCGATCAAGACCCTCTTGCGTGTCGCTCTCGGCGCGCGCGACCAGAACGTCCTGTGTGTTGGACGCACGAAGGAGCCACCAGCCATCGGCGGTGTTCACGCGCACACCGTCAGTTGTGTTGACCTCTTCAACGCCATCGCCCGGATTGGTGGTGAGCCGCTCGGAAATCTCGGCCATCGCCGGGAATTTGCGCGCTTCGTCCACTTGAAAGCGCATCTCTGGCGTGTTGAGCATATCAGGGATAGCCCCGCGAAGCTCAGTCACGGATTTGCCGAGCCGCGCGGAGGCTGCAAGCAGGCGCACACCCGCATAAAGCGCATCGTCAAAACCGTAATAAGTGTCAGCAAAGAACACGTGCCCGCTCATTTCGCCAGCCAGCGGCGAGCCCGTTTCCTTCATTTTGGACTTAATCAGTGAGTGACCGGTCTTCCACATCAGCGGCTCACCGCCGCACTTTGCCACGTGATCGAACAGCGCGCGGCTCGCCTTCACATCCGCGATAATCGTTTGACCTTGGTGCGTTTTTAGAACGTCCTCGGCATAGATCATCAATAGCTGATCGCCCCAAATTATCCGGCCCTCACCGTCGATCGCTCCGATCCGGTCACCATCCCCGTCAAAGGCCACTCCAAAATCGAGGTTCTTCTCAGCGACAAGCTTGCGCAAATCCACCAGATTTTCCTCAACCGTTGGATCAGGGTGGTGATTAGGAAAATGACCGTCAACTTCAGTAAACAGCAAATGATGCTCACCCGGCAAACGCTCAGCCAGCGCTTCGAGAGCTGGGCCCGCCGCACCATTGCCCGCATCCCAGCCAACTTTCAGCCCGGCAAGCTTTGCCTCGTCAATACCGGTGAGCCCTTCGAGCATACGCTCGACATACTCGCCAAGGATGTCTCTGGCGGTGACTTCTCCCGCCCCCTCGGCCCAGTCCCCGGCCGCCGCCATCGTGCCGAGCCGTTGAATGTCAGCCCCAAAAAACGGTCGCCCCTGAAATACCATCTTGAAGCCATTGTAATTGGGGGGATTGTGGCTGCCAGTTATCTGAATGCCGCCTTTCACCTCTTCGCTTGAAGCTTCGGCGTAATACAGCATCGGGGTTGCCCCCATGCCAATCGCCACGACATCACAGCCGCTCGCGGTCAGCCCTTCGACAAGAGCGTGTTCAAGCATGGGTGAGCTAACCCGCCCATCATAACCCACCGCAACCTTGGGCGCTCCTTGGGCGCCAGCCGCTTCTTCCGCACGGCGCAGGAGCGTGCCGAATGAACGGCCAATCGCGCGCGCATCGTCCACTCCCAGAGTTTCGCCAATAATGCCTCGAATATCGTATTCGCGAAGGATGGTGGGATCAAAATTGTATGACATCGTTAGTAAGAACCTCAATTCGCTTGAGTTTAGTGCTTGGGAAAACAGCTTGTCGGTTTACTTGACCCCTAGCAGCATTCACGATGCTCTGCTTGCATGAAATGATGTCAAACTGGTGTATCTTTGTCCGATTGTTCACCATCGCTCAGCGCAAGATCGGCAAGCAATAAATCGCGCGCGTCATTGGCATCGTGCACCTCGCCGCTTGATCCGCCGCGATCGGGGTGAACCTGTGCGATCAATTTCTTATGCGCGCTCAAGATTTCTGCCCGCGTGGCTTTGCGTGATACGCCCAAGATTTTGCGCGCCTCTGCAAGTTTTTGTGAGCGGGATTGCGGGCCGGAGAGCATTTGCCACGGCCACTTGCCGAGCGCCCAACGGAACAGAACCGCACCAAGCGCAAGGATGATCGCAAACTTGAGCATCCTAGGCGGGCTCCATCGCAGCGCTCGCTTCGGTCTTGCCCGGTTTCATGGCGGGAAGCTTCAGCGCGGCCACAAGCGCGCGCAATTCCTGACGCGCGACCAGATGGCTGGTGCCAAGTTCGCCCAAATGCCCTTTGTCCAGAAGAGTGAGCCCGGATGGAAACAACTCGCGGTAAATCACCCTTTCGGAAAGGCCGTGAGTCACGCGAAAGCCCACGCGCTTTGCCATTTCGGTGAGCGCTTTATTAATCCGCGCCATATTGCGCGCCTCTGTGTGACCCGTACGATTGCGCACAACCACCCAATCCATTTCAGGCCGCGCGCCGGTCGCTGTTGCCCGGCTCCTTTTCATCCGCGCTTCCCATATGAGTTCGGCGAAAAAGGACAGCTTTTTGACCTTGAAGTTTTCCGGATCAACCTGTCCGATCAGGTCGAAATCGACAAAGCTGTCGTTCATCGGCGTGACCAGCGTATCCGCTTGCTCCACGGCCGCGCGCGCCAGAGGATCGTCCCGGCCCGGATTGTCGATGATGAGAAATTCGCAGTCTTTCTCAAGCTTTTCAATCTTTAGGAGAAGGGCAGAATCGCTGCGCCCCTTGAACACTTCGCAAGCCGGTGTCGGCAGTTCGAGCCCACGCCGCTGCATCGTGTGAAAGCGGTTTTCCATATAGCGGTGCGAGGTGCGCTGACGCGGATCAAGGTCAAGCATGGTGACACGCTTGCCCAGATAGGACAGCGCCACTGCCACGTGCACAGCCGTAGTTGATTTGCCCGTCCCGCCTTTTTCATTGGCGAAGACAATCCGGTGAGTGCCGTATCTTGCAGGCGCGCCGTCCATAGAAACTGTCCTGTGCGTATGGCCGGTGCGCCGCGCCCACCAGCTCTGAAATGTTGACCCAGTGCGTGAAGGGAAGCTTGTCGAAACGCAGCGCCCCGGTCTATCGCACGCCCAAGTGTTATCCGAGGGGAGCCAGAGGTGCAAACAGCAACCACGCTCGATGTGTTGAGAACAAGCATTGCCAAGCTTCGCGAGAACGGCGCGCGTATTGGGCTCGTCCCGACCATGGGCGCGCTGCATGAAGGGCACCTGACGCTCATCCGCCGCGCGCGCGAAGAATGTGACAGTGTGGTGGCCTCAATCTTTGTGAATCCGACGCAATTTGGCCCGAACGAAGACCTGGACGCATACCCGCGCCAATTGGCCGAGGATGCAGCCATGTTGGAGGCTGAAGGCTGTGCGTTTTTGTGGGCACCAGAGCCGCAGGAAATGTATCCCGATGGCTTTGTGACCAGCATTTCGGTGAGCGGAGTAAGCGAGGGGTTATGCGGCGCGGCACGCCCCGGCCATTTTGACGGCGTTGCAACGGTCGTGAACAAGCTCTTCAACCAAGTCGCGCCCGACATGGCCTTTTTTGGCGAGAAGGATTTCCAGCAGCTCGCCGTCATCCGCGCAATGGCCCGCGATCTCGATCTGACGCGCCCTCATGTGCACTCCATCGTCGGCGTGCCGACAGTGCGCGAAAGCGACGGCCTCGCCATGTCGAGCCGCAACCGTTATCTGTCCGAAGGCGATCGAGCCGCTGCGACCACTCTGCCGCAATCAATGAAAACGGCGATTGCACGCATTGAGGACGGCGAGCCAGTGGCCCCGGTCCTCGCCGCGCTTGAAGGGGAGTTGCTGCAAGCAGGCTTTGCCAGCGTTGACTACGCCGTTCTTGCCGATAGCGCTTCCCTTGCGCCGTTGGAGCGCCTATCGGGATCTCCTGCGCGGCTATTGGTTGCCGCTCGCATTGGCACCACCCGCTTGATCGACAATATGGCCGTGTGCGCATGATACATCCGGCGTGAGCGGCCACGAAGGACACACACCGTAATGCTTAAGCACTTCTGGGGCTCTTTCCTCTTCACTGCCATATGTATGGCGCTGGGCGGATGGTATGGCTGGGAGATGACCGGCACGGTCGATGGCACGCTCTCAATCCTATGGATTTGTGCCGTTTTGGCAGTGCTCGAAGTCTCGCTTTCGTTCGACAATGCAGCCGTCAACGCATCCATCCTGAAAGACATGACCCCAGTCTGGCAGCAACGCTTCCTCACTTGGGGTATCGCAATCGCGGTGTTCGGGATGCGGGTCGTCTTCCCGATTGTGATCGTAATGGTCGCAGCCTCGCTTGGCCCTGTGGACGCGGTGCGTCTGGCACTTAGCGATCCGGCAGAATATCAACGCATCGTCAGCGATGCGCATATCGGCCTGATGGGATTTGGCGGCGCGTTTTTGGGCATGGTAGGGCTCAAATTCTTCTTCGACGCAGATAAGGACCACGATTGGATCCGCGTGATCGAACGGCCATTGGCAAAGGTTGCCGACATCGAGGCGATCTCTATTGGTCTTGTCCTCGCTGGCACCTGGGCGACATCAACCATGCTGGCAGACGCAGACGCGCTCACCTTTATTGTCGCAGCCATTGGCGGGCTTCTGACCTATCTCGCCGTTGAAATCGTCAACCACGTGCTGGAGCCGCCTACCCCTTCGTCCGGCGACGTCGCAAAGGCAGGGTTTGGCGCGTTTCTCTATCTCGAAGTGCTCGATGCGAGTTTCTCCTTTGATGGAGTGATCGGTGCCTTCGCGCTCACCAATAACCTTATCATTATCGCTATCGGCCTTGGCATTGGTGCGATGTTCGTGCGCTCAATGACGATCTTCCTCGTGCGTAAAGGCACGATGAGCGAGTACCGCTATCTCGAACACGGTGCGTTCTACGCGATCCTTGCGCTGGCGGTGATCATGTACATCAACACTTTCGCGCACATCCCCGAAGTCATCACCGGGTTGATTGGCGCTGTACTGATTGGCCTTGCCTTTTGGTCATCGGTGCGCGCGAACAAGGCGGACGCAGCCGCTCAACCTGCTTGACGAGCGCGCTGATTTAATGGCAATGAGCGCTCCTGACTGACCTGAGCGGGTATAGCATAGTGGTAATGCTCCAGCCTTCCAAGCTGGCTAGAGGGGTTCGATTCCCCTTACCCGCTCCAAAATTTTCCCTCCCCATAGGTTTTCTAATTTTGCGATAGGCGCGTAAGGCACTAGCTGGCGTGTCATGACGTTACTTACGCACCTTCAAAGGCTCGAGGCTGAGAGCATCCACATCCTGCGCGAGGTGGTGGCTGAGGCTGAGAATCCAGTCATGTTGTATTCGGTGGGCAAAGACAGTGCGGTTATGCTGCACCTGGCCCGCAAGGCCTTCTACCCCGCACCTCCGCCTTTCCCGCTGCTCCATGTCGATACGAGCTGGAAATTTCAGGATATGTACGCCCTTCGCGATAGCATGGCGGAAAAGACCGGTATGAAACTGCTGGTCTGGCAGAACGAGGAAGCTGAGGAGCGCGGGATCAACCCGTTTGATCACGGGGCGCTGCACACCGATATGTGGAAGACCCAAGGGCTGAAACAGGCGCTTGACCACTATGGCTTCGACGCAGCCTTTGGCGGGGCGCGCCGCGATGAAGAAAAAAGCCGCGCGAAAGAGCGTGTTTTTTCCTTCCGCACAGCATCTCATTCGTGGAACCCCAAGGACCAGCGCCCTGAGCTTTGGAACCTTTACAACGCCAAGAAAAACAAGGGCGAAAGCATCCGCGTCTTCCCCCTGTCGAATTGGACCGAGCTCGACATCTGGCAATATATCATGGCCGAAAATATCGAGATCGTGCCGCTCTATTTCGCAGCGGAGCGACCCACATTTGAGTGGGAGGGCGGCCTGTTCATGGCGGACGATATTGATCGGCTCGAACGGGTGATGGGCAAGAAACCGGAAATCACCATGAAGTCGGTGCGGTTCCGCACGCTTGGCTGTTTCCCGCTGACCGGCGCGGTTGAAAGCACAGCGTCCACCCTTTCCGAAGTGGTACAGGAAACCCTCCTCACCTCCACCAGCGAGCGTCAGGGCCGCGTGATCGACAAAGACGCAGGCGGTGCTGGAATGGAGAAGAAAAAGCAGGAGGGGTATTTTTGACCTGCCACGTCAGACATGAAGTGGCTGACGAAAGGTCAACCCCGGACTTGATCCGGGGTCCTTCGCCCCACACGGAAGCTAGCAGGATTCCTGCCTTCGCGGAAATGAAGAACGCATCATGACCAACCACCCCACCTACGAAACCGATGCTCTCATCGCAGAAGACATCGATGCCTATCTCGAAGGGCACCAGAACAAGAGCCTCCTGCGCTTCATCACCTGCGGCAGCGTAGACGATGGCAAATCGACCCTGATCGGGCGCCTTTTGTACGATTCCAAGATGATCTTTGAAGATCAGCTGGCGAGCCTTGAAGCCGACAGCGCGCGCCACGGAACGCAAGGGCAGGAGATCGACTTTGCGCTGCTCGTGGACGGCCTTGCCGCAGAGCGCGAGCAGGGTATCACCATTGATGTCGCGTACCGGTTTTTCACCACTGAAAAACGCAAGTTCATCGTCGCCGATACGCCGGGGCACGAACAATACACCCGCAATATGGTGACAGGTGCTTCGACCGCTGACCTCGCCGTGATCCTTGTCGATGCGCGCAAAGGCGTGCTGCAACAAACGCGGCGGCACTCTTTCCTTGTGCACCTTCTTGGCATCAAGCATCTGGTGCTGGCGGTAAACAAGATGGACCTTGTCGATTATTCGCAAGCGACATTTGACGCGATTGTCGAGGATTACTCTGCCTTTGCCAAAGAAGTCGGGATTGAGGGCTTCACCCCCATCCCCATCTCCGGCTTCAAGGGCGACAACATTACTTCTGCGCCCTCTGCCAACACCCCTTGGTATGACGGCCCTGCGCTGATCGACCATCTTGAAAGCGTTGAGCTTTCGAGCACGGCTGCGCAGGACGCTTCTTTCCGAATGCCGGTCCAATGGGTGAACCGCCCTAACCTCGACTTTCGTGGGTTCGCCGGCCAGATCACAAGCGGTACGGTAAGACCGGGCGATAAAGTGCGCGTAGTGCCATCGGGCAAGACGAGCACGATCAAGAGCATAGCGACCTTTGATGGCGACATGGATGAAGCTGTCGCGGGCCAATCAGTGACGCTCACCCTCGAAGACGAAGTTGATTGCAGCCGCGGCGATGTCATTGCAGCCGCGGATAACCCGCCAGAGGCCTCCGACCAGTTTTCTTCGACCATTGTATGGATGGACGAAACCGCGATGAAGCCGGGTCGGGGATATTGGCTCAAAATCGGGAGCCAGACGGTCACTGCTACCGTTCAGCCGCCAAAATATGAGATCGACGTCAACAGCCTCGATCATCTGGCGGCAAAGACGCTGGAGCTCAATTCCATTGGCGTTGCCGAATTTGCGACCGACAAGCCGATCGTGTTTGAACCCTACGCGACGAATAAAGGGCTTGGCGGGTTCATCCTGATCGACAAATTCACCAATGCGACCGTCGCCGCCGGCATGATCGCATTCAGCCTCCGCCGCGCACAAAATGTGCATTGGCAAGCGACCACGATCACCCGCGATGACCATGCGAGCCTAAAGAACCAGAAACCGCGCGTCTTGTGGTTCACGGGGCTCTCGGGCTCTGGCAAATCCACAATCGCCAATGAGGTTGAAAAGCAGCTTGCTCTGATGAACCGGCACACTTTCCTGCTTGATGGGGACAATGTGCGCCATGGCCTGAACAAGGATCTGGGCTTCACCGAAACCGACCGGATTGAGAACATCCGCCGCATAGGTGAAGTTGCGCGGCTTATGGCGGATGCCGGGCTGATCGTGCTCACCGCCTTTATCTCGCCTTTCCGGGCGGAGCGTCAGATGGTGCGCGAAATGCTTCCTGAAGGCGAGTTTATCGAGATTTTCGTTGATACACCCCTCGAAGTTGCAGAGCAGCGAGATGTGAAGGGCCTGTATAAAAAGGCACGTTCGGGCGAGCTTAAAAACTTCACCGGGATCGACAGCCCTTACGAAGCGCCCGAAGCCCCCGAAATTCGGGTGAACACGGTGGATATGACTCCGCTTGAGGCTGCCGAATACATCATTGCTCAGATATTGCCGCTTAAATGAGTAGCGCGATGAACGATGCCGAACTGGCCGCGCATCTGGCGAAGATTGCCGGACGCATCCTGCTTGAAGTGCGCGAGAGCGGCGTGTTTGAAGGCAAGGCGCTCGGCGATGCAGGCGATGAAACTGCCAATGAGTTTTTGTGCCATGCTCTTCGCGCCGCGCGGCCCGACGACGGACTTTTATCGGAAGAGGAAAAGGACGACACCTCGCGCCTCTCCAAATCGCGGGTCTGGATTGTCGATCCGGTCGATGGCACCCGCGAATATGGCGAGAATCGCAGCGATTGGGCGGTGCACATAGGCCTTGCGATCGATGGCGTAGCGACGACAGGGGCGGTGGCGCTGCCCGGCCTTGATGGCGGAGTGGTGGTGCGCACAGACGAAGTGAGCGCGCTCCCTGATGCGGCCAAAGCCCCACGCTTCCTCGTCAGTCGCACGCGCCCTGCAAAAGAGGCCATTGCTGTCGCCGAAGCGATGGGCGGCGAGCTTGTCGGCATGGGCTCCGCTGGCGCAAAAGCAATGGCAGTGGTGCGCGGCGAGGCGGAGGTTTATCTTCACTCAGGCGGTCAATATGAATGGGACAGCTGCGCCCCTGTCGCCGTGGCAAAGGCCCACGGCCTGCATTGTTCGCGCATCGATGGAGCGCCGATCAAATACAACCGCGAGAACACATACCTTCCCGACCTGCTGATCTGCCGGCGAGAGCTGGCCGACGAAGTACTACGACTGGTTGCCGGGCTCTGAAGGGCTTGGCTCAGGCGCGCTTTCCGCTTCGTCCCCTTGGGTGGTGAGGGGCAGTATCTCGATCTCAACCCGGCGATTGGCCGCACGTCCCGCTTTGTTGGGCGCGCCATCGGGCAAGGCGTTTGGCTCTGCCGGATTTTGTTCGCCAAAGACGATGACATCAATCCGATCAGCTTTGGCGCCCGCATTGATGAGCCACTCAGCCACAGCAAGCCCGCGTGCCTCAGACGCACGCGCGTTCACCGCATCGCTGCCCGCGCTGTCGCTATGCGCGCGAAGGATGATCGGGGTGTCATTGGCAAATTGTTCAGATGCAGCCACTTCTTCCAACGCAGCGATGGCATCTGCGTCAAGCTCGCTGCCGCCGTCAGGAAAACCGATTGTTGTGCTGTACCCTTTCGAGGAGGCGATCACTTCGTCAGGGACCGCTACATCAGGGCGAAGGATCGACACCGCTTCGGTAGGCTGTGCCACAGGTTCTTGAGGCGGGGCAGGCTCTTCGCTTTCGGTTTGGCAGGCGCTCAGCAGCAACAAACAGATCGGGGCAAGGGCATTAATCGGGCGCATCAACTCGCTTTCTCTCGTGCTTTGGGATCTTCGCGTTTGGGTTGAGCATCTTTTGGCTCTGGCGCTTTTGGGGGCACGTAGGAGATGATGGTGTCTCCTGCACGCGGCACGGGGCGCACCGCATGGGTGAAGAAGCGCAAAGTGCCGCTTTCACGGACAATCAGCAACAGGCTCGCATCGTCCGGCAAAAGCTTTTGCGCATCTTCAAACGTGAATTCCTCGCTGAGCTTGGTTTTCTTGAAATCCCAATTGGCTCGCACCCGTTCATTCACTTCGGCAACGCCGACACCATCGTCAAAAAGCGCGCGTCCACGAATACTTTGAGGCAAGGCTGTGCGGCTCTCGCTGTCCTGATTTTCACCCAGTTGATAGACCATATCGCGGCCAATCTCGTGTGCGAACTCATTGCAGACAAGCGCATTATACGCCTCGTTCTCTGTGGCTGCGACAAGGACTTGAAAGGGTGTGAGGTCGAGGTTGTGCTCAGTCGCCTCATTGAGGATTTCGCCGTGGTAATGCGGCAAGCCTTCCAGCCTCGCGCGGCCAAGTCGCTGCCAGCTTTGATCGACGATTTGAACCGGCGTGCCAATCGCGTGAAGCTCTTTTGCAAGGGCGATGGTCCAAGGTGTTGCCCCGACGAGAAGCAGGCCGGGCCGCGAATCGCCTTTGACCTTCAACAGGCGCGCAACGAGATTGACGCTGAAGCCGTGCGCGATGACGGTGGTAACCACCACAGCAAAGCTGAGGCCGATGAGGATTTGCCCGCCTGCAATGCCAAGATCACCGAGGCGAAGCGCAAACAGGCCCGAAATAGCGACCAGAACAATGCCGCGCGGCGCAATCCATGCGACGAAGATACGTTCATTCCACGGGATGTCACTGCCAAGCAGGCTGACAAGGACGGTGATCGGCCGCACCAGAAAAAGGAGCACGACAAGAAACGCCCAAGGCCGCCAGCTGGTCTGGAGATAGGTGAGCTCTTCCCATTTAAGGGACGCTGCGAGCACGATGAAAATGCCCGATACCAGAAGAACTGCGATGTTCTCTTTGAACGGGTGAATGGACCGAAGGCTTGAGACATCTCGATTGGCAAGTGTGACACCCATCACTGTTACCGCGACAAGCCCTGCCTCATGCTCAATCTGGTTGGTGAGGACGAACACGCCGATCACGGTAATGAAGAGCACCGGGACTTTGAGATATTCCGGGATCGCACCGCGCGGGAACGCCCAGGCGATAGCGCGCGCCGCAGCATATCCGACAAGCCCTGCCAGAATGGCTGCAATGATCAATGGCGGCGCAACATCAAAGACGCTCGCATCGGGAAATTCATTGACCCGGCGGAAATATTCGTAGGCGAGAACCGCACACAAAGCGCCGGTGGGATCGTTGACGATGCCTTCCCATTTAAGGATCGAATTGGGCCGCGGTTGAATATTGGCCTGTCGCAGCAGCGGGATCACCACAGTCGGACCGGTGACGATCAGGATACCCCCGAACAGCACCGCGACGGGCCAGACAAGCCCCGCGATGTAAAACCCCGCAAGCGCGCCCAAAGCCCATCCGATGACCACGCCAATGGTCGCAAGGCGCCAAACCGCCTGCCCGGAATGGCGCAGTTCGCGAAGGTCGAGGCTAAGCCCTCCTTCAAACAGAATGAGTGCAACGCCGATGGAAATGAGCGGGTCAAGAAGCTCACCAAAGGCGGCTTCCGGGTCGATGAAGCCAGTGATCGGCCCCGCGATAAAGCCTGCCGCCAACATCAGGACGATCGCCGGCCATGCGGTCCGCCACGCAGCCCACTGCGCGCCGATGCCAAGGGCACCGACGGCAGCAATCGTGATGGCTTGAGTTTCTAATGAAATGGCAGTGGGCCTTCTATATCGGAGCGGATAAGGTGTTACTCGCCCTCGAATTGCATCAGTACGCTCACATCAACGCTTACCTCGCGCAAACGATCCGCGCCGCCCAGATCAGGCAGATCGATCACGAATAAGGCATCGCTCACCTCAGCGCCCGCTTGGCGCAGCAAGTCAGCGCTGGCGAGCGCAGTGCCGCCAGTGGCGATAAGGTCATCGACAATCACGACGCGCTCCCCAGAAGCGATGGCAGCAGGGTCAATCTCCAAGCGGTCGGTGCCGTATTCAAGGTCGTAATCAACCCCGATGGTTGCAATCGGGAGCTTGCCGGGTTTTCGCACTGGCACAAAACCCATACCCAATTGCACCGCGACCGCTGCGCCAAAAATAAACCCGCGCGCTTCCATCCCGGCAATCTTTTGAGCACCCTTAGCCTGAGCCAACCGGGCGAGATGGTGGACGGTGGACGCGAGGCCCTCACCATGACCAATCAGCGTCGTGATATCGCGAAACTGAATACCCTCTTGCGGAAAGTCAGGGACGGTTCGCACCAGCGCTTTGAGCGCGTCAGGGGATAGCGGCTGAGAGTTCATGCGATTGTCCTAACGCTGTGACGAGAAAACGAAAGGCTGCAAATGAAAACGCCCCGCCATCCGGACCCGGACGACGAGGCGCTTGATTTAGCTTTCGCGAGGAAGATCAGATGAGCTCTGCCTTGCCTTTTTTCTCAGCCTTTTTGGTTGCCCAGACTGTCTTGTAGGACATGAAGCCAAGGAGCGTTGCAATCAGCAGGAAGCCAATCACGAACCAGCCGGTTTGCTTGCGCTTGATCAGCGCAGGCTCGCCCGCCCATGTCAGGAATGCGGTGATGTCCTGTGCCATTTGCTCGGTCGTAGCTTCGGTGCCGTCGTCATAGGTGACGATGCCATCAAGAAGCTGCGGCGGCATAGCGATGTTGATGTTGTAGAAGTACTCGTTGAAGTACAGGCCCGGCGGCGTTTCGAAGTTCGGTGACTTGGCCACATCTTCTGGATCGGGTTCGTTATAACCCTGCATCAGAGAGTAAACGTAGTGAACACCGTCCTTACGCGCCTTCGTGATCAGCGAAAGGTCAGGCGGCAGAGCGTTGTTGTTGAACGCGCGCGCTTCGACTTCGTTGGCGTAAGGCGATGGGAATTGGTCAGTCGGAAGGCCCGGACGCTTGATCGCAGAACCATCCTTGGGGTCGATGCCGGGAACTTCCCATGTCGCCGCCTCGGCGCGTACTTCCGCCTCAGTGTAGCCAAGCTGCTCCAGATTGCGGAACGCGACGAACTTCAGGCTGTGACAGGCCGAGCAGACCTCTTTGTAAATCTTATAGCCGCGCTGCAGCTGCGCATAGTCCCAGGTGCCAAGCGGCCCATCGAACGAGAACCCACCTTCAGGAGCAATGTAGGGCTCCTGAAACGCGTAGTAATCGGGCTTTTCAGGGCTTGCGTAGTTGAAGAGACCCGGCATCAGCGACCAGAGGACCAAAACCCCCGTGATCGCGATACCTGCAAGAATGCCTCCAAGACGAATGGTCATGACCTAACTCTTTCTCGTTATCGGGTCAGTGAAAAGGGTTACTCAGCCGGTTCAGCCGCGGTTGGTGCTGCTGGTTCATTCTTACCAAGGACAGCGTCCGTGATCGAGAACGGCAGCGCCTTTGGCACTTCGATCTGGCTGATGATCGGCAGGATCACCAGGAAGTGAAGGAAGTACCACGCGGTCGCGATTTGCGAGAGCACGATATAGGGCTCTTCGGCTTTCGCACCGCCAAGATAGAACAGCGCAGCCATGTCGACGACGAAGATCCAGAAGAAGATGCGAAACAGCGGACGATAGGAACCCGAACGCACCGGGCTCTTGTCGAGCCATGGCAGGAAGAACCACAGCAGGATCGAACCGAACATCGCGATAACACCGAGAAGTTTCGCCTCGATCAGCACAATCCCGGTGAACGGAATGGTGAGATCGCCGGTGAAAGCACGAAGGATCGCGTAGAAGGGGTAGAAGTACCACTCAGGCACGATCAAAGCAGGGGTCGAAAGCGGGTTGGCCTCAATCCAGTTCTCAGCGTGGCCCAGCGCGTTTGGCGCAAAGAACACGACCGCTGCAAAAAGCGAGAGAACAAGGCCCAGGAACCAGCCATCCTTGGCGGTGTAATAGGGGTGGAAAGGAACCGTATCGCTTTCCTTCTTCACTTCAACGCCGGTGGGGTTTGAAGACCCCGGAATGTGCAGCGCCCAGATGTGCAGGATAACCGCACCCAGGATCACAAACGGCAGCAGGAAGTGCAGCGAGAAGAAGCGGTTCAGCGTCGAGTTGTTCGGTGCATAACCACCGACCAGCCAGACCTGAAGCGGCTCACCAATAAACGGAATAGCGCCAAACAGGCCGGTGATCACCTTCGCGCCCCAGAAGCTCATCTGGCCCCATGGCAGAACGTAGCCCATGAAGGCGGTCGCCATCATAAGCAGGAAGATCACAACCCCCAGTAGCCAGATCATCTCACGCGGGGCTTTATAGGATGAATAATAAAACCCGCGGAAAATGTGCATATAAATGACGAGGAAGAAGAAGCTCGCGCCGTTGGCGTGGGCATATTTCAGCAACCAGCCGTAGTTCACATTGCGCATGATATGCTCAATCTGACCAAAGGCGACCTCGGTGTTCGCAGAATAGTGCATCGCAAGGACAATCCCTGTGACAATCTGGAACATGAGGAAGAAACCGGCGAGAACGCCGAAATTCCACATATAGTTGAGGTTACGCGGCACCGGATAACCAGCACCAACCGCGTTATAGACCAACCGTGGCAGCGGGAGTTTTTCATCCAGCCACTTGGTAAAGTCATTCTTCGGTTCGTAAGAATTTGCCCAGGCGAAGCTCATAATGCTCTCTTGCTCGTTCTTTTCGTTGAAACAGTTTGCGTAACCATAGCTACGATCAATTAGCCGACACGGATGGTGGTGTCAGAGGTAAAGGCGAAATCCGGCACCACGAGGTTGGTTGGTGCAGGCCCTTTGCGGATGCGGCCAGCAGCGTCATAGTGCGAACCGTGACACGGGCAGAAATAGCCGTCGAACTCGCCCTTGTCCTCACCCTCGCCAGCGCCAAGCGGCACACAACCAAGGTGCGTACACACGCCAAGCTGGACCAGAATGTCTTCATTGCCTTCGCCAAGACGATCTTCCAGCGTCTCTGCATCGCGAAGGCTGCCGGCATCCACTGCTTTGACTTCAGCGATTTCTTCTGGCGCCATGCGCTTCACAAACAATGGCTGATCGCGGAACACGCCTTTGATCGACTGACCTGGCTCAAGCGACGAGACATCAACATCGGTGGTGGACGCTGCGAGAACGTCAGCGGTTGGTGCCATTTGACTTACCAAAGGAAACAGAACCGATGCACCGCCAACACCTGCGGTGCTGATCGCGGCGATGTGAATCCAGTCGCGGCGACGTACGCCTTCACCCTTGCCTTCTTCAGCGTTTGCGTTGTCTGCAGTCGAAGCCATTTTTCGATACCCTGCTAATTTAACCGCGACCGGAGAAGCCCGACGCGGTGTTTCAGTTATTCCTGCCAGCAACGCGATCCACGCGCCAGCTATCCCAATCCATCGTAGCGCCCCGAAAACTCACGGGACACACGTTCCACGATTGGCGCCCCTATAAGTGAATTCTTGGGAAAGCCAATGGTGTTTTAAGCACAATCAGTTCCGCTAGGCGCAAGGTGCGAAGAATTGCAAGCCCTAACGCACCGCAATTGCACTGAGTTGTCGCCCGTAATCCGGCGCGCCTTCCTGCGTAGCACGGCGGTAAGAATAATATGCTCTCCGGCCAGCGTAGGTGTCCTGGCCGATGATTGAAACGGTCCCGACGCCCGCTGCATTTAACCGCGCGGCGATGTAGCCTGGCAAATCGAAATGCCACCGCTCGCGCCCATCGCGCACTCCTGCAGGGGCGAAATGGACATCATCGGATACCATGAAATTCTCGCGAAAGGCCGCATCGACTTCATAGCTTTCTTGCGCAATTGTGGGGCCAAGGACAGCGGCAATGTCAGGGGTTTGCGCCCCCAAAGCCTCCATCGCGGCGAGCGTGTTTTCAAGGATCCCTCCATGCGCGCCGCGCCACCCGGCATGAGCTGCGCCCACCACTCCTGCCTTTTCGTCTGCGAAAAGCACCGGCCCGCAATCGGCAGTGACAATGCCAAGGACGATACCGGGGCGATTCGTGACAAGGGCATCGGCCACCGGGCGACCTTCAGGCTCATCAGACCACGGCTCATCCACTGTGATCACATCGCAAGAGTGCACTTGATGCGGCGCCACCAAAGGCGCACCTTTGACCAATGCGCTTGCCGCACCGGCTCGCACGGCCTGGATCGCGTCGCTATCTCCGGGTCCGCCAAAGCCAAATTGATGCAAGCCCTCTGCTGACCCGAAAAAGGCATGGGGAAGGCTTGCCAACTCTGGCGAGCGCTCAATGTGAAACGGCGTTTCAGCCATCCAGACTGCGGCTCACTTGTTCGAACGTATCGCGCGAGAGCTTGCCCTGCGCTGCGATTCGCTCAAGCTCGGCCTTCATCAGTGAGGCACGCCCCGCCTCAATCCGCCGCCATTTGCCTAAAGCTGGCACAAAACGCGCGGCCGTTTGCGGGTTGATCGGATCAAGCGCGATGATGCAATCGGCGATCACCTTGTAGCCTGAGCCATCGGCCGCGTGGAAGGCGCTGGGGTTCCCGGCAAACGCCATATAAAGCGAGCGCACACGGTTGGGATTGCTCATCTTGAAATCGGGGTGTTTGGCAAGCGCCTCAACCTGAGAGAGCACATCGGGGTGTAACGAGAGCGCTTGAAGGGTAAACCATTTGTCGATCACCAGATCATTGTCTTTGAAGCGCTCGTAAAAATCTTCGAGCCGCGCTTCGCGTTCAGGGCAATCAAGGCTGGCGAGCACCATCAGCGCGCCTTGCCGATCAGTCATGTTATCGGCGCTGTCATATTGATGTGCGGCAAGCTCTGCGGCCTTGGCCGGGTCTGATGCAGCGGCATAGCCCAAAACGATCGTCTTGACTTTGCGCGCCCCGCGCCCGGCCGGATCATCGAAGGCGACCTTTTCGCAGCGGTCATAAAGCGCATGGAACTCATCCTTGAGCTCGCGCCCAAGCATGGCTTTAAGCCCTTCGCGCTCGGCATGGATTGCGCCCGGATCAGCCTTGCTGTCCCCGCTTGCCATGCGTTCGAACAGATAGGTTTCGCTCGGCAGGCTGAGCAATTCGCCGCGCATTGCATCATCGAGGTCGGCATCTTCGATCACCGACTTGAACGCGCGAACCAGCGAACGCTCAAAGCTCACCTTCGAGCCGGCGATAGCATCGCGCTGAAGCTCTGACGTGCCGCGAGACGGATCGAACTCACCACGAATAGCGCTGAGCATATACATCACCGTCAGCTCTTGCAGCGCTTCATAGCGGGCAAACGGATCGTCATCGTTCTGCGCCAAAATCACCAATGCAGCTTTGCTGGCGGCCTGATCGATGATGACCGGAGCAGTGAAGCCGCGATTGATCGAAATCGCATCGGTGCGATCATCAATCGGCAGAGTCATGCTGTGCTTGTCGAGAATCAAGAGTTGTTCTTGATCACCCACCCCATTGCCGAACAGCTTGATCCGCAACGGGATCGTGAAATCGCACGGGACCTCTTCCCCGTCTTTGCCGCGAAGGAATTGCGAGATGTGGAGCCAGTCATCGTGATCGCGCGGTATGCTCTCGCGCCGCACCTTCACGACCGGAGTACCCGCAGTCGAATACCACTTGCGGAAATTGGTAAGGTCGAGCTGCGCGCCATCCTCAATCGCCTTGATGAAATCCTCGCAGGTCGCCGCCTCGCCATCGTGGCGCTCGAAATAAAGATCGGTACCTTTGCGGAAACGCTCCACCCCGGCCATGGAACGCATCATGCGGATGACTTCAGCGCCCTTGTTGTAAACTGTGGCGGTGTAGAAATTGCTGATTTCGCGGTAGCTATCCGGGCGAATGGGGTGCGCCAAGGGTCCAGCATCCTCAGGGAATTGAGCCGCGCGCAAGATGCGCACATCTTCAATGCGTTTGACCGCTTCTCCGCGCATATCCTGCGAGAAGAGCTGGTCACGCAGCACCGTGAAGCCCTCTTTCAAGGACAATTGGAACCAGTCGCGGCAGGTGATGCGGTTGCCCGACCAATTGTGGAAATATTCGTGCGCAATAACCCCTTCGACACCGTCGAAATCGGCATCGGTTGCGGTTTCAACGTCGGCCAGCACATATTTCGTGTTGAAGACGTTGAGCCCCTTATTCTCCATCGCACCCATGTTGAAATCGGAAACGGCAACGATGTTATAAAGGTCGAGATCATACTCGCGCCCGAACACCTCTTCGTCCCATTTCATCGCATTGTGAAGCGATTGAAGGGCATGATCAGTGCGGCCCAAATCCTCAGCGCGGACCCAGATATTGCACTCCACCTCGCGGCCAGACATGGTGGTGAAAGGCCCGCTGTTCGCGACAAGATCGCCAGCAACCAGCGCGAAGAGATAGGAAGGCTTGGGCCAAGGATCGAACCATTCGGCAAAATGGCGCCCACCTTCAAGATCGCCCGTCGCCTCTTTATTGCCGTTGCAAAGGAGGATCGGGAAGGTCGCCTTGTCCGCCTCCATCCGCACGCGGTAGGTGGACAATACGTCGGGGCGGTCGGGGAAGAAGGTGATCCGCCGAAACCCTTCTGCCTCACACTGGGTGCACAGCATCCCATTAGAGGCATAGAGCCCCATCAATGTCGTGTTTTTATCAGGCGCGATTTCGGTGGTGATCGTCACCTCGTGATCCTCGCCCTGAAGCGTCAGAAGAAGATCCGGCCCTTCCATCACCCAGTCATTTGTGGGCGCACCATCCACCAGCACGGCTTTCGCGGTAAGGCCATCGCCGTTCAGCCGCAAAACCTGGCTTGCATCCGCTTTGGCATTGCGCCGAACGCTCAGCGTTGCAGTCACTGTGGTTTTCTCAATGCCAAGGTCAAAGTGCAGCTTTGTCTCTGGCACTGCCCAAGGGTAAGGCTTGTAATCCTCGCGCCGGATTACCGGGGGTTCAGCCGGATTGGGCGCTGCATCAGCCAGTTCAGGGTTGCCTTGGGGATTCGATGGGGTTGTCGCTATATCCATGCGCATCGATTTAGGTTGATTTGGCTCTGGTTCCAACCGATTGAGGCAAGCAATGTCGCATTTGTTGATTTTTGGCCTTGGCTACACCGCCAAGCGCATCGCCGCCCGGCTTGAGGCACTCGACTGGCAGGTTGAGGCGACGGGGAGCGATGGCACCATCGATTTCGGCGATTCGACGGCGGTTGAAGCTGCCCTTGCCCGCGCCACTCACGTTCTTTCTTCCGTACCGCCAGATCGCGATGCGGGCGAAGACCCGGTGCTGGCGAAATATGGCGACGCTTTACGGGGCCGCGCGCTCTATTACCTTTCCTCCACCGGCGTTTACGGCGATCAGCAAGGCGCATGGGTCGATGAAGCCACCCCAACAATCGTCCAAACAGGCGAAGGCCGCCGCAATGCGCGCGCCGAGGCGGATGCAGCTTGGATGGAAATGGGTGCACGGGTCTTTCGCCTGCCCGGCATCTATGGCCCGACAAGAAGCGCATTGGACCGGGTGCGCGAGGGGCGTGCGCGGCGGATTGATCTACCCGGACAAGTGTTTAGCCGCTGCCACGTCGATGACATTGCCAGCGGCGTAGTGGCCGCGCTCACCAGCAATGCACCTGCCGGCGCCTATAACCTCGGCGATGATTTGCCGATCAGCGGTAATGCCGTGACCGAACACGCCTGCGCGCTTCTTGGGATCGAACCTCCCACAATGGAGACGCTGGAGGAGGCCAAATTATCGCCGATGGCGCGCGGATTTTATGGTGAGAATCGACGAGTCGCGAACGGTAAGGCCAAGCGCGTGCTTGGCTGGAAACTTCAATATCCGACCTACATTGAGGGGCTAGCGAGCCTGCTTTGACCTGAGCGCCAGTACCATCCCGATCACCGCAAGCCCCATCCCGCTCGCGGTGAGAGCCGTCCATTGATAGCCCTCAAACAGGGTCGAGATCAGCATCGCGACGCTGATCGTGAGGATCGAATTATACGCGGTGCGCCCTGCGCCAATCTCGCGCACGAGATTGTAATGCAATGGAAAAGTCACCACCGATCCGATCAGCGCCAAATAGACAATCCCGCCCCAATAGCTTGGAGCGGTTGGCACGGGCGGTGGCCCTGCGGTCACGAACGCAAAGCCCAGATCGAAGATCGTGCCATACAGCATCGCCCAAGCAAGCAGGCTCACCATCGGCACGCCGCGCCCGGTCGGATTGGCTTGAATGACATTAGCAAAGGATGCGGCGAGAATACCCAGCATCGCGAGCACGATGCCAAGCCCGACATTGCCGCCGACAACGCCAGCATCAGGGTTCGCCCGCCATTCATGCACCAACAGCAAGGACACACCCACAATCGCAATCGCACTGCCGATCCAGAAGCGGCCCTGAGCGCGCTCTCCGATAAAAACCTTTGCGAGCAGTGCATTAGGCACCATCAAAAGCCCAAACATCATCGCAACGATGCCGGAGGTCACATAAAGTTCGGCATGATAGACGAAGAGAAAATTGCCGCTGAACTGAAACAGGCCAACAAGCACGGCCAGCATTTGCTCTGGCCGAGTAAGGCGAAGCCTGCGCTTCGTCAAAAACGCAACGAGGAACAGCGCCGGTGTCGCGAGCGCAAAGCGGTAGAACACCGACCACGCCGCCGGAATGCCGTTGATTTGTCCAGTGATGACGAACCACGTCGATCCCCAGATCGTGCCGGTGAGCACGAAGGGGAGGATGACCCGCCAGTTCAGCATTGTTGGAGCCGAGGCGCTCACAGGCTGGCGATCGCTTTACCCAGCGCGCTCGCGTGGTCTTCGCGTGTGTCCCATGCAGTGACAAAACGCGCGGCATCGGCGCCCCAGTCGTAAAACGCGAAACCTTGCGCTCTCAAAGCCTCCCTATCGGCACCAGAAAGGCACACAAAGAGCTCATTCGCCTCCACAGGGTGCATCAATCGGTCCCCGCAACCGCTTGCAATCTCGCGTGCCGCCGCATTGGCGTGGGCCGCATTTTCAAGCCACAAATCACCCTCTAACATCGCAAGAATTTGCGCAGCGAGATAGCGGCCTTTGCATTGAAGGTGTCCGGCGCGCTTGCGGCGATACTTGGCAAGGCTCGCCTGTTCGGGGTCGAACAGCACCACGGCCTCCGCGCTCATCGC
This sequence comes from Erythrobacter sp. SCSIO 43205, assembly GCF_019904235.1. Lineage (NCBI taxonomy): Bacteria > Pseudomonadati > Pseudomonadota > Alphaproteobacteria > Sphingomonadales > Erythrobacteraceae > Erythrobacter > Erythrobacter sp. SCSIO 43205. Next base: position 209,080 of record NZ_CP063202.1, read on the forward strand.
GCCGTTCTTGATGAAGCCGAACGCCAGACTATCGACACCGTGAGCGGCATCCGCTGCCGACCCGCCCAAGAAAGCCGCCGCATTGGCAAAACGCGCGCCGTCCATGTGGAGGCCAAGACCCCGCTCCTTTGCGAACGCATTTAGCGCTTGCAATTCTGTCTTGGTATAAGAGCGGCCATATTCGCTCGCCTGCGTTATTGCGATGGCGTGGGGTTGAACCTGGTGAACATCATCGCGGATCGGATCAATCAGCGCGGCGATACCTTCAGGTGTCAGCTTGGCTCCTTCACCCCCATGGCTATCGGCACACAGCATCAACTTTGCCCCGTGGAGATAAAATCCCGGCGCGCCGCCTTCATCGACTTCAATATGCGCTTCTGTATGGCAGACAACGCCGCCATGCGGCTGGACCATAGTGGCCAGCGCCAGACAATTCGCCGCCGTCCCCGTCGCCACCCAAAGAGCGGCGCATTCGCGCCCGAACAGATCGCTGAACCGTTCATCAAGCTGCGCAGACAGCGCATCGCCATCGTAAGGGTTGTCCGCGCTATCAGCGGCCCTCATCGCCTCCCACACCTTGGGGTGGACGCGGGCTGCATTGTCGGACAGGAAGGGCCTAGTCACAGTCATGGGGGTCTCGCTCATGGCGCAAAGCCTCTAGTGAGCTTGGCGAAGTTGGCAAGAAGGAGCTTTCCATTGGACGACATCACCATCACCCATGAGCCATCGGCAAACGGCGGTAAGTATATCGCAACCCTCGCCAGTGAGAGCGCCACCGGCCATCTGGATTGGGAACCTCAAGGTGAGGGGGTCCGCGTTGCCACACATACCATTGTGCCAAAGGAAATTGGCGGGCGCGGGGTTGCAGCGGTGCTGGTCAAGGCGCTTATCAAAGACGCGAAAGAGCAGGGGTTCAAAGTCGTCCCGCAATGCTGGTACGTCGCAAAGAAATTCGACGAGAACCCTGAGTGGGAAGATTTACGCGCTGGCTGAGTCTGGCGGTCACGCCACCCGCTCGGATCGGAAACAATGATGCGCCTAGGCCGATTCCAACTGGCTGAAATCAGTCGCCGCAATCGTTTCCATCACTTTCGCGCGGACCTCTCTGGCTCGCTCCACCGGCACGCCAGGAATAGCAAACACTCCGCCCGCCTGTCCCAGATGCAGCGTTGCATAACCGCGCAGGCGAGCAATAGGCCCCTGCGCAATTTCGACCGAATGCAGTTTCAGCCGCGTCGCAATCTGGCTGCGCGGTGCAAGAACGCCGCGCGCTGAGACGATCTGACGCGCATCCAAAGCGTGGCGTTGATAGCGCCATGCGAGCACGTTGAGGATCGCTGAAACTCCAGCAAGTATGAGGATCGCCCCTACAGCTGTCGTCGTCCATTCAGGCGCGTAAATGCGGGTCGCAACACCCGCAGCGATTGCCGGGATTACGAATTTGAGCGCATCGAAAAGCGCGCTGTCGAACAGATATTTCTCACTCGCACGGCGCCAATCAGTATCCTCGCCCGGCAAAGTAAAGCCAGCGGCCTCGGCAATCGGCGCAATCTCGTGCAATTTGGCGAAGGGTGCGACCACGTGGCTGGATGCGCCCATATCCTGCGCCAAGCTTACAAAGCTCAACGAATGCCAGCCGAAGCGATAGCGCAAAAGCCGCGTGCCTATTTTCACGCCCTGAACGCGGTGGATCGGCATGACCACATCGGTCTTGGTGAACAACCCCCTACGGCGGCGAAATCCACGTGCGGTTCGCTCCAGCAGGAAGCCCCATTCGCGGGTGAAGACTCGGACCATGCCAGTGAGCGATCCAACGATGAAAAGCGCGATCAGGCTCGCCGCGATGCCGATGATCTGCGCCGTTCGATCAAAAGCGGTGACATCAGGCACATAGTCTTGGGCAAGGCCGCGCCAATAGTCGAACTCCCAAACATCGAAGTCGATGAAATTGTCGGCATATTGGAGAAGACCGGCGAGGACTGCGAAAACCGCAAGGCTGAATTCAAACAGGCCAAAGGTGAACAAGCGCCCCGGTCCCATAGTGAAAAGCGGCTCGGCTTCCTCGGTCGCAGCTTGGGTGCCCCCGGCTTCACTTGTCGCCGATACCTCTTCCCCTTCGCGGCGCTCGCGCACGAGCTGGCGCAATTCTTCTCCGTGCTCTTCGGTAAGGTAGGTGAGGCTTAAATCCTCACCCCCGCCAGCGCCCGTCTCGAACTTGACCGCAACAAGGCCAAAGAGGCGCGGCAAAAGCTTTTGCTCAAGGCTCACATCCTGAATTCGCTCATAAGGGACCGAGCGCGCAGAGCGGCTCAAGACCCCGCTTTCCACACGAATGTCGGTGGCCCCGATGGTATAGGTGAGCCGTTTCCAACTGATGTAGCTGAATAGCACACCAACAAGGATGACACCTGCAAGAATGGGTGCCAAAAGAAGGCCACCCAGCCCGCCAGAGCCAAGCGTTACGAGAACCAACGGAATGATCGCTTGAGGAACAGCCGCGAGCGCCCCCACGACCACCGTTTTGGGATCGGTGTTGCGTGCTTGGGATGAGGCTGCTGCCTCATGGATAGCAGACGCCGGCTCGCTCACATTGTCTCGCGCTTGATATGGGCGCGAATTTCCTCGCGCATTTCAATCGCCAGCTCATGGCCAAGTCCCGGCAAACGCACCGAGGCATTGTGGCTGCCCGCTGTGTGCAAGGTCATGGTTGCAATGTTCAAAGCGCGCTCAATCGGACCTTGATCAACGTCGATATGCTGGACCCTGCCAAAGGGGACAATGGTATCGGAATGCCACATGATCCCGCGCACGACGCGCAGGCGGTCGCGCGAAATCTGATACCCACGCGCATTATACCGCGCCATGGGAATACGGATGATGATGAAAAGCGCGATCAGGACCGCTACGCCGGTGATCACGCCAAAGGGAATGGCCACGCCTTCATTTTGCAAAGCGCCATCCGCGACGAGCCCGGCAATCACCAGAAGGAAGCCGACAATCACCGCCGTCAGCCGCATCAGCAGCTTGTAATTGGGGTGCAGCTTGGTGAGCTTTGCCTCATCATCGACATCGGTGAAGATCGTTGAGGTGATCGGCGCTGGCGCACCGGATGCTTTGCCCGCCGTCTCAATATCCCCTTCGGGACGCTGCTCTGGTCGGGGCGCATATTGCGCATCGCGTGGATAGGGCGCGGATGCTGGCTTGGGCGCAGGCGCCGATTGCGCGCGCCGTTGCCCGCGATCCCACGGCTTTGCCCCGCTGTCATGGCCGAACAAATGGGTCGCGGGACCAGGCTTGGGAGCTTGCCTTTTCTCGCCCCCTTCCGCCTGACCGGCATCCTTTTTGCCGTCAGCGTCTCCAGATCCTTCGTCGCTCATAGAAATCTATGTGCGAAGAGGCGCGCGCTTGCGCAAGGCAAAACTGACCTCGGCTTGCTCAAAACCGGAGTCCCATCCGCCCCTTAGCCTCTGGGCACACTCATCGAATTGCGCGCGATCACCATGCGGTGCACCTCGGAAGGCCCATCGTAAATCCGCATATTGCGCACGCGCCCTGCGAGCATATGAAGCGGCATTTCCTTCGTCACGCCCATACCGCCAAGGCATTGCATGGCGTTGTCGATGACTTCCTGAGCCATTTCGCTGCAATAGACCTTGATCATGGAAATTTCAGAGCGCACATCGCGCCCCTCGTCCAGTTTCCATGCGCAATCATAGGCCATCAGGCGCGCTGCGTGGATCTTGGTCTTGGCATCGGCCACCCACCACTGCACCGCCTGACGCGCTGACAAGGGCTGACCGAAAGTCACACGTTCAGGCGCGTGTTCGGTCATGATTTGGAGCGCGCGTTCTGCTGCGCCAATGCACCATGCCGCCATCTGCATACGCCTTGTGCCGAGGCGCAATTGCATCGGCGCAAAACCTTCGCCCTCTTTGCCCAGCAGCTTCCAATCCTCGACCTCGCAGTCCTCAAGCGCGATTTCATAGGTGTATTCGCCGCCCAGCATGGGCACCTGCTTGACCACATTGAAACCGGGCGCATCGCGGTCGACGAGGAAGGCCGACATTCCCGCCGATCCCTTTGCCTCAGGGTCGGTGCGCGCAAGCAGGATCGTGAAATCGGCCTCTTTTGCCGACGTGATCCAGATCTTGCGCCCGTTGATGATCCACTTGTCACCTTTAAGCACCGCCTTGGTGCTCATCCCCGATGGGTCAGCGCCCGCACCCGGTTCCGAAATACCGATGGCTGATAGCGTCCCCTGCTCGACATGGGGCACAAGATAGGCCTCGCGCTGGCGTTCATCGCAATAGCCCGCGAGCATTTTCAAATTCGGGCTGTCAGGCGGCAGATTGTATTTCGCAATCGTGCTGCCCATCGCGATATTGACGCCGACAAGCGCAACGTGCGGTAGGCCAGAGCCGCCCACATCCTCCGGCGCATCAAGCGCCCACAGGCCCATTTCTTTGGAGACTTTATCAAGCCGCGCTTTTTCATCCGGCGTAATATACCCGCCCTTGCCATTGGCATCGCGCTCCAGAACGCCGGCTTCCAAAGGCATCAACTCATCGCGCACAAACCGTTGCACGAGGTCTTCGAGCATCTGGTACTCTTCAGGAAGTTCGAAATTGATGGCGGCACCTCTTCGTTTTTTGATCTTTGCGCGCTTGTTATCGGCAAGGACGCGATCTGCAAAGCCTCATTTGCGGCAAGCTACGCGCCCGCGACAATCGCGGATGCGAGTGCGTTTGAGACACTTGAGACACTGTCCAAAGGCGCAAAATCGGTTCGATTAAAAAGCGGCCTTCTGATCGGATTATCCGATCACGCCTGAGAGCCATCTGCACAAGGCAAAAAGAGGCGATAAGCGCTGCTCTGAACATACAGCGCGCCTACCGTTTGCTCACAATGTAGGAAAATGGTGCTGCTGGAGAGAATTGAACTCTCGGCCTCACCCTTACCAAGGGTGCGCTCTACCACTGAGCTACAGCAGCTAACCGAGGCGCGCCTATCGTCAGATGGCCCCCGAATGTCAAGCCCGATTGCCAAGGGTGTGTTCCGCGAATGGCGCAAACCCCCTTGAGCTTGGCGTTTTCTAACGGCAGAGCGCTAAAGATGAGTGAAGGTAAGGCACACAAATTGACGCGAGAAGAGCGCCTCGCGGCGAAATTGCGCGAGAATCTGCGTCGCAGGAAAGCGCAAACCCGCGAAATGCGCGAGGAAACGTCCCAAGAAACTGGCGAATCGGACCGTGGGGACCTTCCCAAGACCGATGAGCCAAGCTAACCAGCGCGCCTTATTCTAAAGGATCAGATCATCCGCTAATTCGGAGCAAAGATGCCAAAGCTTATTCTCGTGCGCCATGGCCAGAGCCAGTGGAACCTCGAAAACCGCTTCACCGGCTGGTGGGACGTTGACCTTACCGACAAAGGCGTTGCCGAAGCAAAAGCGGCAGGTGCGCTGATGAAGGAAAAGAGGGTTTTGCCGACCCGCTGCTTCACAAGCTTTCAGACGCGCGCGATCAAGACGCTTAACCTCGCGCTTGAAGAAATGGGCCGCCTGTGGCTTCCGGTCACCAAGGATTGGCGCTTGAACGAACGCCACTATGGAGGGCTCACAGGCCTCGACAAACAGGAGACGCGCGAGAAGCATGGCGACGAGCAGGTGCACATCTGGCGTCGCAGCTTTGACACCCCGCCCCCGCCGATGGAGCCGGGCAGCCAATATGATCCGGGCGCGGACCCGCGCTATGACGGGATCGACGTTCCTTACACCGAAAGCCTGAAGCTCACGATTGAGCGCGTGCTCCCCTATTGGGAAAGCGACATTCTCCCTGTGCTCAAAAGCGGCGAGACAGTGATTATCTCGGCCCACGGCAACAGCTTGCGCGCGCTGGTGAAGCATCTGTCCAACATTTCGGACGATGATATTACGGGTCTGGAAATCCCGACGGGTCAACCGATTGTCTATGATTTCGACGACAACATGGTGCCGGGCGAACGTTATTACCTGAAGGACTCTTAAATGGGTAAAGTCGCAATTGTAATGGGTAGCCAGTCCGACTGGCCAACCATGAAGCTTGCTTGCGAGGTGCTGGACGAGCTTGAGGTTAAGCATGAGGCGCGCATCGTCTCTGCCCACCGCACCCCTGATCGGATGAGCGCCTTTGCCAAGGGCGCAGAGGGCGAAGGCTTCGACGTCATCATCGCTGGTGCTGGCGGCGCGGCGCATTTGCCCGGCATGATTGCGGCGATGACGCACCTGCCCGTGCTCGGCGTGCCGGTTCAATCCAAAGCACTGTCCGGCATGGATAGCCTATTGTCGGTCGTGCAAATGCCGGGCGGCGTTCCGGTCGGCACTCTCGCAATCGGCGAAGCGGGCGCAAAAAATGCGGGGCTTTTGGCAGCGTCCATTCTCGCATTGAGCGATGAGGAGCTTTCAGAACGGCTTCAGGATTGGCGCAGCAGCCGAACGTCCGATGTTGGCGAAACACCCGTCGACTGAGCTTGTAGAAACGCCGAGCTTGTAGAAACATTGGGCCTTTCTTAAAGGTCACAGCTGAGGGAAACAGCCTCTCGCGCAGAAATCGCGGGGGCAATTGGGACAGGACATTTGGCGCTTAAACCGGGATCAACAATCGGCATTCTTGGCGGAGGCCAATTGGGCCGAATGATGGCGCAGTCTGCCGCGCAGCTGGGCTTTAGCGTGATCGGCTATGCGCCTCCCGGTGATAATGTCGCAGCCGAAGTTTGCATTGATTTCTTTGAGAACGGCTGGGGCGATAAGGCCGCGCTCGCTGCCTTTGCGTCCAAATGCGATGTCATCACTTGGGAATTTGAGAATGTCCCCCTGTCGGTGATTGACGCGCTCCCTTCCAATTTGGTGGTGCCCGGAAGGCGCGCTTTGGAAGTGGCGCAGGATCGCCTTAACGAGAAAAGCTTCGTTTGCGAGCTTGGCGCGATCTGTGCGCCTTATGCGCGCGTCGATAGCGATGAAGAGCTTACCCGCGCGGTCGATACAATCGGCGCGCCCGGCATCCTCAAGACCGCGCGCGATGGCTATGATGGCAAAGGCCAATGGCGCATCGCCTCTGCGTATGAGGCCGAAGGCGTGCGCTTTCCGGGGCGCACCTGCATTTACGAAGGCTTCGTCGATTTCGCGGCTGAATTTTCCGTCATCCTCGTGCGCGGCACCAATGGCGAAGTGCGCTTCTGGGACAGCACCGCAAACGTCCACGAGGGCGGAATGCTCGCTGTTTCCACCTTGCCCGCTGGCGAAGTGATCGAAGCGCAAGTTCAAGAGGCCCGTGAAATCGCTCGCCAGACCGCCAATGCGCTCGGCTATGTCGGTGTATTGACGCTAGAATTTTTCGCGACCGCGAACGGTCCTATCTTCAACGAGATGGCCCCGCGCGTCCATAATTCGGGCCACTGGACGATTGAGGGTGCCGCGACCAGCCAGTTTGAAAACCATATCCGCGCGGTTGCGGGCCTGCCCTTGGGCGGGACGGCAACGCGCTTTGCCCACATCGAAATGCGCAATATCGTTGGCGAGGATGCCCTGAGCGCGCATCAGATTCTGGCCAAAGAAGGCGAACCGCACTTACACCTTTACGGAAAGCGTGAGGCGCGTGAAGGCCGCAAGATGGGCCATGTAACGCGGGTATCCAATCGCGCTCTATGACCCACGAAATCTTCCTCATTTATGCGCGCGCGGCCAATGGCACTATCGGGTTTGAGAACCGTTTGCCGTGGCATATCCCTGCCGATTTCAAGCGCTTTAAAACCATGACGATGGGGCGCGAAGGGCTCGGCGTGCCGATGATCATGGGGCGCAAAACCTTCGAGAGCCTGCCCGGCATCTTGCCCGGCCGTCGCCACATTGTGCTCACCCGCCACCCCGAATGGAGCTGCGAAGGCGCACAGGTCGTGCACACCGTCGCCGATGCGCTCGATCTGGCGCGCGAGAACAATGACACCGGCGAGATCGCCGTTGTCGGCGGCTCTGCGATTTACGATGTGTTCCGGCCCATGGCTGACCGTGTGGAAGTCACCGAAATCCACGCCGAGTTTAAGGGCGATGTCTTTATGAAGCCGCTTGGCCCCGAATGGGTCGAAGTGGCGCGCGAGGATCACGAAGCAGAGGGCGAAACGCCCGCCTTCTCCTTCGTCACTTACAAGCGGGCAGAGGCCGCCTAATGCGCTGGCTTGACCACCGTGAACCTGTGAGCGGCCCTTTGCGCGGTGCGGTCATTGCGCTTGGCAATTTTGACGGCTTCCATCAGGGGCACCAGGCGGTGGCTGGCGAGGCGATCAAATGGGCGAAAAGCGAAGGTCGCCCTTCGATCATTGCGACCTTTGACCCGCACCCCGTGCGCCATTTCAAACCCGATGCGCCGCCCTTTCGCCTGACCACTCTGGAACAGCGGCAAGAGCTTTACCTTGCCGCAGGCGCGACCGCGATGCTGGTGTTCCATTTCGACGCAGAGCTTGCGAGCACCAGCGCCGAGGATTTCATCACCGATATCCTGATCGAGCGTTTTGGCGCCTATGGCGTGGTGACCGGCGGCGATTTCTCTTTCGGGAAGATGGCAAAGGGCAATGTCGAATTGCTCCAGACCTTCGGGGCCGAGCACGGGCTTAAGTCACGGGTTGTCGAAGCGGTCGAGAATGAGGGCGTCATATCCTCCAGCCGCGTGCGCGAGGCGCTGCGCGAGGGTGACCCGCAGCTGGCAGCAGAACTCCTCACCCGCCCCTTCGCAATCCGAGGCATTGTCGAACATGGCGACAAAAACGGGCGCAAGCTGGGCTATCCCACCGCGAACATCGCCATCGGCACATATTTGCGCCCCAAATACGGGGTTTATGCGGTGACGGGCAAAGTGCTTTCGACCGGCGAAACCTTGAAAGGCGCGGCCAACATCGGCATCCGCCCCCAGTTTGAGCCGCCAAAAGAGCTGCTTGAACCGTATTTCTTCGACTTTTCCGGCGACCTTTATGGTCAGGAAATCGAAGTCGCATTCCACCATTTCCTGCGCGGTGAAGCCAAGTTCGATAGCCTCGATGATTTGATGGCGCAGATGGAGAAGGATTGCGCCGAGGCTCGCCGCCTATTAAGCGCGCTTCCCGATGACTGAAGAATCCTCAAAGCGCGACTATAAAGACACCGTCTTCCTGCCGAAGACGCCCTTCCCGATGAAAGCCGGCCTTCCGCAGAAGGAACCGGGCATTGAGGCGCGCTGGCGCGAGATTGATCTGTACCGCAAGCTGCGCGAGGCGCGCGCTGGGCGTGAGAAGTTCATCCTCCACGATGGCCCGCCTTACGCCAATGGCGATATGCACATCGGCCATGCGCTGAACCATATCCTCAAGGACATGGTCTGCCGCACGCAGAACCTGATGGGCAAGGACGCGCCCTATGTGCCGGGCTGGGATTGCCACGGCCTTCCGATCGAGTGGAAGGTCGAAGAGCAATATCGCAAGAAAAAGAAGAACAAGGACGAGGTTCCGGCCAAAGAATTTCGCGCCGAATGCCGCGCTTACGCGCAGAAATGGGTCGACACCCAGCGCGAGCAGCTGAAGCGCCTTGGCATCATGGGCGATTGGGACAATCCCTACCTCACCATGGATTTTCAGGCCGAGGCGACGATTGTTGCCGAGCTTTGCAAGTTTGCGGAAGGCGGCAATCTCTATCGCGGGTCAAAGCCGGTGATGTGGTCGCCGGTTGAAAAGACCGCGCTGGCCGAGGCTGAGGTTGAATATGAAGACCTGACCGACAGCCCGCAGATCGATGTGGCGTTTGAGATCACCGAGTGCCCGAACGTGCCCGAACTGGTCGGCGCGCATGCGGTGATCTGGACGACAACGCCGTGGACGATCCCAGTGAACCAGGCTTTGGCCTATGGGGCGGATGTTGAGTATGTGATCTATTCCCGTGAAGACTACGACACCGGACTGAAAGGGCAGTATCTGGTTGCGTGTGATCTTCGTGAGGCGGTCAAAGCAAGGGTCGATTCTGCGATAGGAAGTGAAGGCCTTTGGGCCTCTGAGTTTTTCATCCAAGGCTCTCAGCTGGCAGGCACCAGAGCCCGTCACCCGATGCACCATCTCGGCGGGTTCTACGCGACCCCCCGCCCGTTCCTCGAGGGCGATTTCGTCACCACCGAGTCCGGAACTGGCCTTGTCCATATGTCGCCCGATCATGGCGAGGACGATTTCGACCTGTGCAAAGCGAACGGGCTCAACCCCGTCTTCGCGGTGATGGACGATGGTCGTTATCGCGACGATTGGCTGTGGCTGGGCGCGGACGACAAAGACGACGAGGGCAAAGAACGCCGCCGTTCGGTCATCAACAAGCCCTTTAACTCGCCCGAAGGCCCGATCTGCTCGGACCTTCGCGAAGTCGGCGCGCTGCTCAGCGCTTCTGCCGATTACGCGCACTCCTACCCGCACTCATGGCGCTCCAAAGCCAAGGTGATCTATCGCTGCACGCCGCAATGGTTTGTGCCGATGGATAAGGAATTGGACGGTGGCGGCACGCTGCGCAGCCGCGCCATGTCGGAAATCGACCGGGTCGAGTTCGTCCCTGAAAAAGGTCAAAACCGCCTTGGCTCAATGGTCGAAGGGCGGCCCGACTGGGTGCTCTCACGCCAGCGCGCATGGGGTGTTCCGATCACGCTGTTCGTGCGCCCCGACGGCACCTATCTGCAAGACCCGGAAGTGAACGCGCGCATTGTCGCAGCCGTCAAAGAAGAGGGCGTCGATGCGTGGGAAGAGGCGCGCAAGGCTGAGTTCCTTGGGGACGCCTACAACCCCGACGATTTCGAGATGGTCACGGACATTCTCGACGTATGGTTCGATTCGGGCTGTACGCACTCCTTCGTGCTCGAAAGCGGGCGCTGGCCCGACCTCCAATGGCCCGCCAACCTCTATCTCGAAGGCTCCGACCAACACCGCGGCTGGTTCCAATCCTCGCTCCTGCAAAGCTGCGCCACCCGCGGCCGCGCGCCTTACGATCAAGTGCTCACCCACGGCTTCACCATGGATGCCAAGGGCAAGAAGATGTCGAAATCGCTCGGCAACACCATCGACCCGCTGAAGGTCATGGAGCAGACGGGCGCGGACATCATCCGCCTCTGGGCGCTGAGCGTCGATTTCACCGAAGACCACCGCATTGGCGATGAAATCCTGAAAGGCGTGGGCGATCAATACCGCCGCCTGCGCAACACCTTCCGCTATCTGCTCGGTGCGCTTGATGGCTTTGTCGGCGATATGTCGGACGCGGGGGAAATTCCTGAGCTGGAACTCTATGTCCTTTCGCTTCTGGGCGAGTTGGACGGCAAGCTTCGCAAAGCTGCGACCGAATACGACTTCAACACCTATACGCGCCTGCTGGTGGACTTCTGTAATGAAGACTTGAGCGCCTTCTTCTTCGATATTCGCAAAGACACGCTCTATTGCGATGGCGACGGCAGCACGACGCGCAATGCTTATCGCACGGTGCTAGACCTGCTTTTCCATGCGCTGGTGCGCTACGCTGCGCCGGTGCTGGTCTTCACCGCCGAAGAAGTGTGGCAGACACGCTATCCTGAAGATGGAGAGCAAGGCGGCAGCGTCCACCTGCTCGAATGGCCGAGCGTACCGCAAGTGCCCGCTGACACGAAGAAATGGGCTGCACTCCGCGCAGTTAGAGAGCGTGTTAACGAAGCCATTGAACCGCTGCGCCGTGAGAAGGCTATCCGCTCAAGCAACGAAGCAGCTGTGAGGGTTTATCCCAACAATCCACTCCTTCAGCACTGGATGGAAAGCATCAATCTCGCAGAGTTTTTCATCGTGGGTTCAGTGGAGTTGGTGTCTCCATTGGAAACAAGGTTCGCTCAAGATGAGGACCTGACGCATGATGTTAGGGTTGAAGTGACCAAATCCACCGATCACAAATGCGGCCGTTGCTGGCGCTTGCTTCCCGATGTTGAGGAAGATGGCGCGCTGTGTGGCCGGTGTGCAGGAGTTGTCGGTGAGTAATCTGTTCACTCGCAATCGTCTGATCGGACTTGGCTTTGCGGCCTTCATCGCCGCGATTGATCAGCTCATAAAGTGGTACGTGATTGGTCCGCTAAACCTGCGCAATGTGCGCAATATCGAGCTTCTGCCCTTCTTCGATCTCACCTATGTTGAGAACCGTGGCATCTCTTTGGGGATGCTTCAGGCGACCAATATGGAGATGCGCTGGCTTCTGGTCGGTATGACTGCGCTGATCGGGCTCGTTGTCCTTGTCTGGATGATGCGCGAGAAGATTTTGGGCGATATTCTGGGCCTTGCGCTGATCCTAGGTGGAGCGATTGGCAATATCTATGACCGATATACTTACGGTTATGTCATCGACTTTGCCGATTTTCACATCGGTAGCTTTAGGCCATTTCTTGTTTTCAACGTCGCGGATGCGGCTATCACCATCGGTGTTGTGATCATCCTTGCGCGCAGTCTGTTTGTGCGCGAAAAGGATGGTGAAGAGGGCGCGGAAATCGCCCAAGCGGAGAATTCATAATGCGTAACGTCAAAACCGCCATTTTACTCGCATCGGGCGCAGCAATGCTTGCTGCTTGCGGGGGAAGCGGGATTTTCAACCGGGACCGCCCCGATGAATTCGCCGTGCAGCGTCAGGCACCGCTGGTAATCCCACCTGATTTCACACTGACGCCTCCGGCTCCTGGCGCACCTCGCGCAGCAGAAGGAACTGCACAGGAACAAGCGCTCGACGCTCTGTTCGGCGGGCCAGCACCGCGCAGCGACATTGAGACAAGCGCTCTCGACCGTGCAGGTGCCGCCGCGCCCAGCATCCGCTCCACCGTGGGCGATGAAGGCACCAACACCGTCGCCAAAGGCCGCGTGACACGCGACATCATCGCCGCACCTGAGGGCGACGGCCAAAGCGCGCGCACGGTAATTCCTGGGTAGTTTGTTTTGCGAGAGCGCGTCCGCGCTCTCCTCCTCGGTGCGGTTCCCTCCGCGCGCTTTGCTTACTGCGGGGCACCTGCGGGCGCCCGGTCGGGCTTGCGGTCACTAGGCGTGACCGTACTCCGCAATACCATTGCAATGTAGTGCTGGAAACGACGCGCAAGCGTCGCAAGGGCGACTGCCCGCCCGCAGCGGGTCCGCACCCTGAACTTGTTTCAGGGGGAGGACGTCTAGCGAGGACGTGCGCCCGGATGGGCGTGCGAAAAACAAATCAATGCCTGAAATGCCGCATTCCGGTGAAGACCATGGCGAGGCCCGCTTCGTCGGCGGCGGCAATAACCTCTTCATCGCGGATGGAACCGCCCGGTTGGATAACCGCGCTCGCGCCTGCTTCGGCAGCTGAGATCAGGCCGTCGGCAAAGGGGAAGAAGGCATCGGATGCGACCGCGCTGCCTTTGGTGCGGGGCTCGCCCCATTCATAGGTTTCCGCCGCCTCTGCCGCTTTGCTCGCCGCAATCCGCGCCGAATCACGCCGATTCATCTGCCCTGCGCCAATGCCAGCCGTGATCCCGTCCTTGGCATAGACAATCGCGTTTGATTTGACGTGGCGCGCCACGGTCCATGCGAAGAGGCAGTCTTTGAGTTCCTGCTCGGTTGGTTCGCGCTTGGTGACAACTTTAAGGTCATCCATGCTCACCGCGCCATTGTCGCGCCCCTGGATCAGCATACCGCCCGCAATCGTCTTCATAAAGAATCCGCCCCGGCGCGGGTCTGGCAGGGTGCCACATTCAAGCAAGCGCAGGTTCTTCTTCTTGGCGAAGATTTCGCGTGCCTCAGCGCTCACCGATGGAGCGATCACGACTTCGGTGAAGATGCTGGCGATGGCCTCAGCCGTTGCGCCATCAAGCTCAGTGTTGACCGCGACAATCCCGCCAAAGGCCGAAACGCTGTCGCATTGCAGCGCGCCGTTCCATGCTTCGAGCAAAGAGCTCGCCTGTGCCACACCGCAAGGGTTGGCGTGTTTGACGATCACCACGGCAGGATCCCCACCAGCAAATTCTGCCGCGAGCTCCAACGCCGCATCGGCATCGTTCAAATTGTTGTAGCTGAGCGCCTTACCCTGAAGCTGCTCGGCCTGTGGCACACCATTTGTGCCGGTCACCTGCGGCACGTAGATCGCAGCCGATTGGTGGGGGTTCTCACCATAGCGCAGGGTGTCCGAGCGCTTGAACGCCAATGGCATAGTGTCGGTGAAGGGCGTTGCTTTCAAAGCCTCGGTCCCAAGCGGATTGGTAAAGGCATCGCCAAAGGCAAACCAGTTGGCAATCGCTGCGTCATAGGCGGCGGTCCTCGCATAGGCCTTGCCAGCCATACGGATACGGAAGGCCTCGGAAGTCGCGCCATCGTTAGCGTCCAGCTCTTCCAACAACTCTGCGTAATCCGCCGCATCCGTCATGATCGTGACAAAGCCGTGGTTCTTCGCCGCCGAACGCACCATCGAAGGCCCGCCGATGTCGATGTTCTCGATAATCTCCGCCCGTTCTGCGCCCTTCGCGACCGTTGCCTCAAACGGATAGAGGTTGACCACAACAAGATCGATTGCCCCGATTGAGTGCTCCTCCATCGAGGCTACGTGATCGTCATTGTCCCGCAGTGCCAGCAAACCACCATGAACCGTTGGGTGGAGGGTTTTGACCCGGCCATCCATCATTTCAGGGAAACCGGTGAGGTCAGAGACGTCCTTCACCTCAAGCCCTGCCTCGCGCAGAGTGCGCGCCGTGCCGCCGGTGCTGACAAGCTCCACTCCGCGCGCCGCGAGTGCTTTGCCCAGTTCAGCCAAGCCGCTTTTGTCGGACACTGAAAGGAGCGCCCGCTTGATCAGAGTTGATGCCATGTTTGGTCTATCCCATTTTCTTAAGGAGCCAAGAAAAGTGCGCTCCGCTGCGTGAGGCCAAGCCCTCTATCACCAATTGTTCGGTAGCGTGAGGGCGTCCTTCACCATCGACCCAAATACTGTCATCGCGGGTCAGCTTGATCTCTTCGCCGCCTCCGATAACCCCTTGCGCTTCACCGCGAAGGCGCAACTGCCACAGCTTGCCATCGGGCAACAGCAGGCTTGCCCCAAGCCTGTCCTCGGCAAGGTGCGCCTCGACCCCTTTGCCAAGGTGGAAGCGGATCGCAAAGCCGACCTTGCCGCGCTTGCCCTTGCGCGTGGATGGAACAAGCACGTCCTCGCCCGCGATCTCATTGCCGTCATTGGCGATAGTAAGCAGGCGTTCGTGGATGAGGCCAAATCGCTGGGCATAGCCATCATGGCTTGCCTCAAGGCGCACGCCTTCACGCCGCTGCGAGCCTGTGCCTGTGCCGACAATGCGCCGCTCGACCTCGACGGTTTCCGCGCCTCGACCAAGCTTACCGTGGAGAAGCACAGCGGTCGAATTGGCATCATCAAGAACAAGGGTCGAATGCGCAGCGGTCGCGCGCAGACCCTTGCCGATGTGCGCAGGGACAAGCCCGCCAGCAAGCGCAGAGCCACCGCAATTGACGATCACGCGGCTTGCACCGTCGGACATTTCAAACGCAAGGGTGGAGGCACAGCCGATGCGGGTGTGACGCGCGCGGGGCGGGGGCCCTGCGTCAAACTGGACTGTGGTTTGCGCGGCGCGCACGCGTTGATAGCCCCAGTGTTTCGGCTCGTTAAGGGGGCGTGTGCGCACGCCGCTTGCCACGATCAACGCCGAGACTTGATCGGCACAAATCGCGCCATGCCCCTGCCAATTGCCAAGCGCCCCGTCGCCGTGGCGCAGCGCCAAGAGCGGTGGCACCAGAAGCTCGCGCATCACCAGCAAAGCTTCGGGCGCGTCGCGGTTCACCGCCTCATAGCAAGAGACAAGATCGGTCAGCGCCCGGATCGCGTCCATTTGTGCCTGCGGACAGCGGCCCAGATTACCGCCGTCTTCAGCGACAAAATCGCCCAGCGCCTTGATCAGGCCTGCCTCGCCGTAAAGCCTGCGCGGGCGACCTTCAGGAAAAAGCAGCCCTGCTGCTGTCACAGCTGCCCATCCAGCCACCTGCCCAAGACCAGCGCCTGAACGCAGCGCCTTTCGATCAAGCCAATGCGCTGTATCCTCCATCGCATCGAGCATTCGCGATTTGAGATCACCTGACAGGAGCAAGGGCGCATGGACAAGCCACGAAAGCAGCCTGAGGCCCGTATTCTCAAGATCCCACGCAGCACAATTGGCCGAAGGGCGCGTGCGCCCCTGATGCGCGTCCAGCCAGGCCGTCGCGATGCGCTCTGCAACGCCCGTACATTCAGCGCGCGGCGCACAGGCCGAAAGATCACTGAGCCACGAGAAGGAGTGGATAGAGCGCTCTAATCCAGGAGCAAGGCGCGTACCCGGAGCAAGATCCAATGTGCCGATCGGCTGCTTGACGCCGTGCACCTGAAAGTACCCTGCCCGCAGCGCCATGCCAGAGGCGCGGTTGCCGGTAATGGGCGTGATAACCGTCGCCAAAAGCCTCTTGGCAGGGCTCTTGCGGAAAGGCGCGGTCAGTGCGTGCCCCGGCACACCCATGCGATAGGCCAAGCGGATAAGCGCTTCGCCCGGCCGCGCGCGCGGCGCGATGACATCGCTCAGCGCAAGAGCGCGCGAATTGTCGATGGGTTCGGCGGGAAAAGGCGGCGGTGCATCCTCGCTCGCTTGACGAAGCGGCTCTTCACCCGGCCCAAGGCCAAGAGCGCCCTGATCTTCACTAGAGCGGCCCTCAGCGTCCTCAACGTGAGCCAGATCCTCCGGCTTGTCCGCGCTGAAAAGCGATTCCATCACCCACCCCCCTTAAGCGCTTTGATATTTGCCGCATATTGCTCTGGCCCGCCTTTGAAGGTGGCAGAGCCCGCGACCAGCACGTCGGCACCCGACTCGACGCACAATTTGGCGGTGTCCGCGTTCACACCGCCATCAACTTCCAAATGAATATCACGCCCGGTTTTGTCGATCATGGCGCGAATGCGTCGGACTTTCTCAAGCTGCGAATGAATGAAACTCTGCCCGCCAAAGCCGGGGTTCACACTCATCACAAGCACAAGGTCGACAAGGTCCATGAGATTGTCGAGCGCTTCGACCGGGGTTCCCGGATTGAGCACAACGCCCGGCTTTTTGCCCAGCGAACGGATCGCTTGCAGCGTGCGGTGCACATGGGGTCCGGCTTCGGGGTGCACGGTGATAATATCCGCCCCCGCCTCGGCAAACGCCTCAAGGTAAGGGTCAACCGGCGCAATCATCAGATGCACATCGAACGTCTTGTCCGAATGTGGACGCAGCGCCTTCACCACGTCAGGGCCGATAGTGATATTGGGCACATAATGGCCGTCCATCACGTCGATGTGAATCCAATCCGCGCCAGCTTCATCCACGCGCCGAACCTCTTCGCCAAGATTGGCAAAATCGGCTGAAAGGATACTGGGTGAAATTAAAGGTGCTGGCATGATCACGCTTTCACAGCGGCAGGGCGTGGGTCAAAAGGTTAACCCTCGCCTTACTCTGCTCGCGAATCGGGGAGCAAGGCGGAGCGCAAGGTTTTTCCCCGCTCTTTTGTACTGCGGAATTGTGAGCGCTATTCCCAGCTTAACCCAAGGCAACACGCTCAATTCAGGCACAATTCAGCCCGCCATGTGCATAGAAGTGTCATAGATTTGCGCAAATGTCGGCGGTACACATTCCAAACGACCTGCACCAACACCGCAGCGCGCGCTCAATAAAGGGTTTGATTTGATGGCGAAATTGAAAACGATTGCCGCCCTTGGCGGGGCTGCGATGCTGGCCTCAATGGCTGTTTCAGGGGCAAGCGCCCCCGCTCTTGCTCAGGCGAGCAGCGCGAGTGATTACCGCAATCCGGTGCCCAATGTGATGCGCAATTGTGCGCCGGGTAATGGGCCAGCTGTGCGGGTCACGATCAATGGTATCAAGGAATCAAGCGGCACTATCCGCGCACAGGTCTACAACGGCACTAAGGCTGATTGGCTGGTTTCCGGCAAATGGCTGAACCGCGTTGAGCTTCCGGCTCGCCGGGGTCGCATGACGGTGTGCCTGCCTGTTCCCAAAAGCGGCAATTACGCGGTCGCCGTGCGCCATGATGTCAACAATAACGACAAAACCGACCTTCGCACCGATGGCGGCGCGATGTCGAACAACCCCTCGATCAATATCTTCAACCTTGGCAAACCGGGCATCGACAAGACCCGCTTCACCGTGGGTGACGGGGTGAAATCCATCTCTATTACAATGAAGTATATGACCTGATCGCTCTCGCTAGCCTTTATGCGTTCGTCGGTGCTTGCGCAGTTGCCAGAGCACCGATGGCGCAGCAAGAAGCGGGTGTTTTTCGCGAAACGGGGTTACCTCAACCGACATTCCGGTGTGCCGCTCCACTTTCCACGCGGCATAGCGTGCCGCCCCTTCAAAGGTCGTGCTCGCTTTAATGAGCCGCGTGAAATTCAGCGGCTTGCCAAGCTTTGCGCGTCGTTTCCACCACTTGAGGATATGGGAGCGCTCCCTTTGGGTAAGAGCGGGCGTGATGCGGCCGTTTGTAACCGTGTGAGCGATCCCGGCGGCGGTTAAAGCCAAAGGCAGAAGGCCATCGAAATGCTCGGCATTAACGCTCAGAATGTCATTTTCGCGGCCTGCTTTTTCAACCCGGAACTCTGCCTTATAGGTCGCGCGAAATAGCGCGCGCCAGTATTCTTCGGCTGTGCCTGATGGTGGGCCAAGCGCCACCGTAAGCCGCGCGGCGGTCTGAGCAGCACAAGCAATTGCCTCAATCACTTGCCCGCGCGCGGTATCATCGGCGGCCCATATAAGCGCGCTTGGCTGAACAAAGCGCGCCCATATGGTCGTATCAAGCAATTCACCCGACGCTGCCTTGGCGAAAGTCGACAGCGCCATGGTCGCGATTTTTGCGCGCAGAGGCGTGCCATCAGCAGCCTCGCGCTCCTGATAGCTGACACGCGGCCAGATGCGCTCGCGCTGCTCACCGGGCAGAAGGATATAGAAATCGAGCACCCCTTCGAGCGAGCCTGTACGAAGGTTGGAGCCGTAAAAGAGCACCGCTTTGGCCCCAGCATCATCAGCCAGGCTTCGCGCAAATTCCGCCACCGCCGGGTCAATCGCTGCGTTAGCGCGCGCTTCGATCCGCTGGTGCAGGGTGGGTGTTTGGCTCGCCATAATGGGCTTTGTCCTCGACGCCTCAAGGCGCGACAAATTCAAGCTCTGGTCCTTGCGCGATCAGATAATCGCCGGGCGGGAACGCCTCGCCATCAACGATAAAGCTGTCTTCGATGCGCAAGGTAAACTGGCTCGTGCTGACCTGATGGAAGCCTTTGTCGCGAATATTCTCAGGCGCTTTGCCGCGAAGCATCTGAAGCACGATCCCTGCTGATTTGCGTGAAATCTGATCGGTCACCGCAAGTTTGAGCCCGTCGCGCACCTTGCCAAAGGGGGTGACGCCGCCGGGCAATTGTTCAAGCGTTGAGGCAAGCACGATCTGGCGCCATTCAGGATCGCCTATCCCTGAATGTTCGAGCGCTGCGTCCTCACGTCCAAGCCCGATCCGCATCTTTGAGCCCTTGCGCCACGGGTTTTCGCGTGTTGCAAAAAGCCACTGGCACACCCCCAACACACTTGCCACGACCACCGCCATTGAATTGAACGCGCCCAATTTATGCGCGCTTTGCCCCGCCGAAGTCGCCGTGGTGAAGGCGCCCGCGCCCAGAATAAAGCCCAGCAGACGGCTCTTTTGCGTTTTGCCAAGCGGCGTTACTTCCAATGGGCGGCGGCGCACACGGGTGCCAGCGTCAAACGCATCAATCGCCTCTTGCAATGTCCAGCCGGTCGGTACGCCCAGATCAAAGGTGAGTGCATTGGTTTTGCCCTTAGGCAGAACAGCAACCGCTGGCCAGTTCTCGCCAAAAATCGCGGCCCCGCTGGTGAGCACATCGCGCACCGTCCCATCGCCGCCATTGATCACCAGAAGGTCAATCCCTCGCCGCGCAAAATCAGCCAGAGCTTCAGGCAGTTGCTCGCGGTCGCCCGGCTTTGCAAAGTGCACTTGGGGTGATTGATCGCAGTCAAAATCCACGCCCTTATTGCCATGGCTGCGCGGGTTATAGATCACACCAACACGCGGCGCTTCTCCGCGCGCACGGATGCGCGGCGCACCAGCGGCGCTAGGCGCTGGCGTTGCATCGAGCGGCAGCTCGGCAAATTGATGAATAGGCGGGACCATACGCTCGCATATAGGCTGCTTGCTCTGATAAAGCCACTGCTGACGCGTGCCCGTGGGTGAAACGCAAGGTCTGATCCCGCTTGGACATAGCGGTCAAAGCCGCTCCACGCCCTTGCACAATCATTGACCCCATCCCCCGGTGCCTCCCTTAGGGGGCACCCGAATTGGTTTTCGTCTCCATCCTGCTGTATTTTCGCAAGTGTGAGCGCTCACTGTGCGAGTCGCTTACCGCAGGAGCCAAGGCGAACAGGAGGCCTTTATGGCCAGCCAGAGTGTGACTATCGAAGATGTGGCGAAGGCCGCCCATGTCTCACGCCAGACCGTCTCGCGGGTGATCAATCACGCCACGAATGTAAGCGAGAGCGCGCGCGAAAAGGTCGAAAAGGCGATCGAGGAATTGGGCTATGTCCCCAATCTTGCCGCAAGGCGCATGGGAGGCTCGCGCTCTTACGTGTTGATGGCCTTGATTGAGCGGGGTGCTGCCCACCACCTGCCACTGGGCGAAATGCTGATGGCTGGCCTCGATGAGTGTTCAGCCAACGGTTATCATATCATGTTTGAACAAATCGCCGCGCCCAGCGCCGCGCTGCAATTCAGCGAAGCGGAAGCTGAGATGGGCCGCGTGCTTATGCCGATTATCGGCGCGGTGCAGCCCGATGGGGTTGTTATCCTACCTCCGCTTGATCACTGCGCACCGCTGCTCAGCGCTCTTAAAAAGCGCGGTGTTGCAAGCGCTTGCCTTGCCAATCGGCAGGAGTTCGGGCGCACGGTGCCCGGCCTTGACGAAGGGGCTTTCGCGCAAACCGCCGCTGACAGGCTCGTCGCGCTGGGTCATCGCCAGATCGGGTTTGTGCCGGGCGCGGGCGACCGCCAGCGTTCGCAAAGGCGCATCGAGGGCTATCGCCGCAGGCTTGCCGAAGCGGGCAGCCGCGCACAGCGTCATTTCGTTGCCGAGCCGGTGAGCGATGCGGCCAGCGCGAGAGCTTTGGCGCGCGAGTGGCTAACCCCCACCATCCGCCCCACCGCGATCATCACCGAAACCGCAGAGGCAGCGCTTGCCTTTGCGCAGGTCGCGCGCACCATGAAGCTTTCTGTTCCGCATGATTTGTCTATCCTCTCGCTTGAGGAGACACCCTCGCTCGCTGACGCAACGCCGGGAATTTCCGCGCTGCATTTGCCTTATGGGACGATGTTCGGACGCGCTTGCGAAAAGCTTATCAAGAAAGAGCAGAGCGAAGGGGAGGAGAACCTGCAGCAAGCCTGCGTCTTTGTCGAACGCGCCAGCACTGGCAAGGCTCCGCGCGTCGTCTGAAGCAGCGCAGCGCGCGCTCTTGAACGCTTTCTAACAGACATTGTCACCTGCGTAACGATGCTTGTCAGCGGACGAGCGCCGCGCACTGCTCCATTGCATCATCTGTGAGCCCCCATGCGGGGCAAGTTCAAGGTGACAATGGGGGCAGTCTTCAACATGACCAGATTTTTCCACGCAGCGCGCCAAATGGCTCTCGCGGGTGCGGCATCGCTAGCGGTATGCGCGCCTGCGGTGGCGCAAGCGCAGACAACGCCAGAGGCCGGTGCTGACGCAAATTTCGAAGCGCTCGAAGCGCAGGCGAGTGAGAGGGCCGGTGATCCCGCCTTCGACTATCAGCTTGGCATTGCTGCGATTGATGCAGGGCGCTTTGGCGATGCCATCATCGCGCTTCAACGCGTGATCGCGGTTCAACCCGACAATGCAGCGGCCCGGGCAGAATTGGCCCGCGCCTATGCGCTTGCTGGCGATATCGACACCGCGCGCGAACAGTTTGCGACCGTGGTGGATGACCCCACTCTGCCCGATCCCGTGCGCCAACGCTTCACCGGCTTTGTGCGCCAGTTCGACAAGCAGATCGCAGGCGGCGGCTCGGATGTAAGCGGCTTTTTCGATGCGCGGGTGGGCTATGATGACAATATCAACACCGCCACCGCGCAGGACACCATCGTCATCCCGCTTTTCAGCTTTCTTGGCGCTGGCCAATTGGGTGCCGCAGCACAAGCGCAAAGCGATGAGTATTACGAGCTTACTGGCGGCGTCTCCGGAGTCACCGCGATCGGACGCCAAGACCGCCTATTTGCATCCGCACTCGGCAGCTGGCGCGACAATTTCAGCTCTAGTGCATTTGATCAGGCCGCCGTTACCGCGACCGCTGGTTATGCCCACACCTTTGGCAATCGCGACGTGATCTCCCTTTCAGGGCAGGCGCAGCGGTTCTGGCTTGATGACAATGGCTTCCGCTCGTCTGTGGGTGCGATTGCGCAATACACAAAACCGCTCTCAAATGGCCGCGCGCTGAGCGTTTCGGCGCAGTGGAACCGGCTCAACTTCGATGGCGATCCCTTGCGCGATGCAGACCGTTTTGCAGCAGGCGTCGGCTTTGTCGGAGCAAATTTTGCCGCCAATATCTCCGGGGGCAAGGAAGAAACCCGCAGACAAGCGGGGCGATGCGCAAAGCTTTGGCTTTGTCGGCCAATGTCGGCGCAGAAGTGCCCGTTGCCAAACGCATCGCATTGGTCGGAGGCGCGGCGTTTGATCTTCGTCGCCATGACACAAGCGACCCACTCTTCCTGACGAAGCGCGAGGATGAACGCCTCGATGTTCGTGGCGGAGTGAAAGTCGCCGTGCTCGACAATCTCTTCCTCCAGCCCAGCGCCACTTACACGCGCAATTGGAGCAACATCCCCCTTTTCGACTTTGAGCGTTGGACCGTTTCGGTCGGCGCGCGTCTCGAATTTTGATTTTTCCTTGGAGGCAATGACATGACCGCCATTTCAACAACTTCGAAAGCCACCTCGCGCGTCCTTCTTATCAGTGCATCCGCGCTTGCGCTTAGCGTTCCGGCAAGCGCCAATGATGTCCTTTTCAGCACGTCAGCAATGCAGGTCCAGGCCGGACAGCGAACCACGCAAACCGCTGGCCTGACGCAGATCAAGCTGAAGTCCGGTGCGACCGTTTCGATCACTCAAGGGACGCAATATACACTCAATGAAGACGGCTCGATTGACCTTCACAAAGGTTCGATCACCGTTGCTGGCGGAGCGCGGTCCTCGGCAGAGGTCCGTTTGCCCGGTGGTACTATGGCCAAGCTTTATGGCGGTAATGCCTCAGCAAGCTTTTCGGTTGCAGAGGACGGCAGCGCTTCTGGCCATACGCTGACAGGCACCGTTCGTGTGCGCCCGGAAAATGGGCGCTCCAAGACCTATAGATCGGGCGATATGTGGGGCGCGAAGGTAGGCGACGCGCCAAAACGCACCATTGCCAACGCTCCCCAAAGACAGCCCGGCGCGACAAAAGAGCCGGTTGAAGTCGCCACCATCAGCGGCGATGCAGGGCCAGTGAACGCGGCTCTCAACGGTATCCCGGTGACGCTGGGCGACGGGCTTGCAGGGGTGGGCGCGTCAAGCGACATTGTTGCAGCAGGCCGCCGCGTTGAACTTGCCATCGAAAACCCGACGATCGAACGCTTCCCAAGCGGCGATTTCGCAACGCTTATTGCAGCAGCCGCGCAGCTCGAAGACGTTTATGGCGGCACGCCGTTTGAGGCGGCGCAAGCCGACATAATCCGCAGCTATCTCGGGTTTCTGGCAAGCGGCGCGTCTGGCGCTGATTTCCTCACCGCCTATAGCGCATTTGCGCTCCAATATCTTGAGCTGATCCGCGCAGGCGGCGTGCCAAGCGGTTTTGCAAGCGGCACTGCCAATGCAGCCGACATCGACGCTTATCTCGCCTTTCTCCAACGCAATGGCGCGCTCGCCGGTCTGGCGGCGCAGGATCAGGCGCTTGTCGATGCCTATTTGCGCTTCCTTTCAAGCGGGCAGGACCGCGATGGTTTCGCATCTTCGCTGGCAGAGCTGACGCAAAACTATCTGGATTTCCTGCGCGCTGGCGGAGTGCCGACCGAATTTACCGGCGCAAGCCAGGAGGCGCTTGCCGATGCGATTGCCTTCCTTCAACAAAGCGGGCTGCTCGCCTCATTGAGCGCAAGCGATCAGGCATTCATCAGCGCCTTTATCGCCAATGGCGGCGCTGACTTCGCGGCCGTTTTCCAGCAGGCCTTGTCTGAATATTTTGCCTTTATTGCGAGCGGCCAATTGCCAAGCGATTTTAGTGCGCTCGATGAAACGACGCTGCGCGCTTATCTTGAGACGCTCAGCAATACAGGGCTGCTCGACCGCCTGCCGGCCGAACAAGCTCAGTTTTTCGCCGATTACCTCGCCTTCTTGCGCGATGGCGGTAGTGTTGATGGCTTTGCCGGGCTTCCGGTTTATCTCGACTATGTCGATGCTCTGAACGCCTATTTCGCCTTCTTGGAAGCGGGCGGATTGCCCAGTGAATACACCGAGCTCGATCAGGCCACCATCCAAGCCTATCTCGCCGCGCTTACAGCGGCGCAAGGGGGACTTGCAGGATTTGGCGATCTCAACGATTTCTTTGTCGAGTATTTCAACTTCCTGCTTGCCGGGAACGATCCTGATCTTTTCGACGGCCTGCCCGGTGCAGGCGGGAGTACAGGTGGCGGAAATACGGGGGGCGGAAACGGCGGTGGTAATCCGGGTGGAGGCAATAATCCTACGCTGGTTTACACTGGCGGGTTTACCCCACAAGGCACCGGGATCATTGGTGCAGGTTCATGGGCCGATGACGGCAGAGATCCGATTGACGACGCTTATGTCAGAGACATTCGCCTTCTGGGGCCGGGGGTCAACGATGCCATACTCGATGAAAATGGCGGGCTGGAGCAATATGTCTTTGCGCGGCAGAATTTCGTTTATGCCGACCGCGGAACGGCGCAAACGGTCGAGATCAGCGGTAATGAAGACCTTCTGATCGGCCGCTGGACCAATGGCACCTATCAACGCTCAAACGGCAGGGGCGAGCTTTTCGGCTATGATCTGACCGCCAATCAGGGCTTCCATTACCTTTTGGCCAATGGATTTACCGGCCCTGCCGATTATCCCACCGGGCGGGTCGAATATGAATTGCTGGCTGCGACCTCTCCGACCTTGATTGACGGATCGCAAGCACCCGGCACCTTTGCAGCCGATGCTGCAATCATTTTCGGCACGAGCCCCGCGTTCGCAATCGAGGGCTCAATCGGATTTGCCGACTTCACCTATAATTTTGCAACCGATGGCGGAGTTGAGGGAGAGGGCCAAGCGATTTTCCTGCCCAGCGAAGGCAGCGGAAATCTAGGCTATTTCAACGTCGCAGCACCCGGATCACGCGGCGCAGGTTTTGATGGACAGATCGTATTTCAGGTTCAGATCCCCGATGCACAAGCCTCGCAATTTGGCACGCAATACACCGCGAGCGATTTCAACCTAAGCAACTCTGCTGATGCGGTGGCAATCGTCGGTGCAGCAATCTTCGGCGCGGTTGATGGCGATGGTGGAAACGCTGGCGGCAACGACACCGTGCTCAGCGATCAGGCCGTCACTTTCATCTCGCTGGAAAACGGTCGCGAGATTTATGATCGGCGCTTTACCGACGTCACTTATGACGAAGGCACTGGCGCACCCATTGGCCTGTTCGTCGCAGAAGCTTTGAGCCCTCAACTCGGCGATGCTGAGCTTGTGGACACCGGAAGCACGCCAGACGGCAATCTTGCCTGGGGCCGTTGGCGCAATGGGACAATCGGGGGCCAGATCAATGGCGAAGCCAACATCACGCTTGGCAGTCAAGGCCTGCATATTTTCTCGGGCACCAATCCTGATACTTTACCCACATCAGGGCTGATCGAATATGAATTGATAGGCTCCACCACGCCCACATTGACCAATGGCGCAACAGGCACGCTGGATGCGGCACGAGCGGTCGTGGCTTACGGAACCGAGGCTAAACTTGGCCTTGATTTCACCGTCAGCGCCGATGGTTCGAGCTATAATGTGACAACGCCCGGCGGGCTTGATGCTACGGCTCAAAACGGTCTTTCAGTGAGCGCCAACAACATCTTTGCGCTTGTGAATTCCAACGGAACCGGAGGGCTGGAAATTTCGGGCACAGGCTCGATCTGCGATAGCGCGACGTGTCGGGTCGATCTTCGCGGAGCATTCTATGGGGATGGCAGTTCCAATCCGAGCATTGGCCTTGCCTATTCTATCGGAGAGCTTTCCGCGCTGCGCGTCTATGGAACCTTTGCCCTAGGCCCGCTGGGTGAGTTCAACGATGGCGGCAATGGCGGCGGCGGCATGGGAGGCGGCAGCGGCTTTACCGGCACGCGCGATAATCTGGTCTATTACAATTTCCTCGACGGATCGCTGAACACAGGCTTTGGCGGGTCGGTTGACTTTGTCGATGGTCAGATCACGGGTATGTCATCGCTCGTAGGCACCGTTTCCAGCAATGATGCCACCATTGTCGAAGCCACGGATCTTGGCGAAGTCGCTTGGGCGCGCTGGACCAATGGTACAGTGCTTACCACCGGGCTTCTGGGCAATCTCGATTTTGATGTGGGGCCCAATGGCGGCTACCATGTGATGGCGGGCGAAGTGACGACAAGCCTTCCTGGCGGAACGGTTGCCTATGAGCTAATCGGCGGCACTTCGGCGACTGATAACGCTGGCAATGCGCCCGGCACGCTTACTGGTGATCTTGCCATCGCGTTCGGCACGACGTCCCTGGTTGGATATGATCTTACGATGGATGTTGGCGGGCGCAGCTGGTCGGTGTCGACCAATGGCGGTGCGGCTGATCCGGCAAGCAGCGATATCAACCTTGTTGTGAGCAGCGCGGGTTTCACCTTTGGCGGCTCGTTCACAAACTCTGTCGGTACAGTCACTTCAACCGGGGACGCCTGCTCCATCAGTTGCTTCATCAATGTCAGCGGAACGCTTTATGGCGATGATGCTGCCTATGCGGCTTTGGCGATGAATGTGACTGACAGTGCGATTGGACGCGTGGTCGCTGCGTCAGGTATCGCCGTCTTCGGACAGGAAGGGGCTGCAAGCGCCTCCAGCGTTCAGGCCCCTTTGAGCGCCAGCGCTGGTGCGGATTGGAGCCGCTGGGATGTCGCCGCCTCTGCCACGAGCGATGCGCCAGCGGCAATGGCTCCGACGACGCAGCCCTCCCTTGCCGCAACTACCGCTAGCGCAGCTACCGACCGTGCCAGCGCGATTGTCCAAGCTGAAGCGATGACGGGCGGCATGGTCAGCTGGGGTGGTGCTCAGCAGCAATAGGCCCCACAAAAGGCGCACGGGCCACGCACCTAACAGTGTTTGTCATCCTCGTGACAAGGACTGTGTGTGGTCCGCGCGCCTCCGGCTTGCGACAAGCTTTCTCACGCAAAACGCAAAGGGGAAGTGTAATGAAACGACTGACTGCAAAACTGACATCCATCGCCATCATCACCGCTCTGGCATCACACGCGCCAGTGCAGGCCAAGGACGATGTCGAACTCGTCACTTGTGAGGAAAGCCTTGGCACTATCGCGATTGTCGATGGCGACACGCAAGGTTGGGCCGAATTTGGCCTCGGATCCCCTCGGCCGATCATCAATTCACTCGCAGTCGATTCGGGCTGTTTCACTCCGCATTCTCCGGCAAGCAGTGAGCCAGCCGATTTCCTGATGAATGTGATCGCAGGGTCGAGCGAAGAGGTCGATCAATCCATCGAAATCGCCAAGACTGCCGCGGTTGAAGGTCTGGTGCGCTCTGGCGCGGCGACGTCCGTGATGAGCCGCGTTCCTGGCGCTGGCGCAGTCATGGGAATGTTCAATATGTTTGGCGGAAAGAAAAAGCGCGTTGCCGCTGGCATCAAGCTGCTCTCGCCTTCCACTGGTCTTGCGGTTGTCACCGGCTCTGGCACCGTCAAAAAAAGCACTTTGAGCTTCCGCGGGGCATCGCCATGGGGCGCGATTGGCAATCAGGCAGGCTATAGCGACAGCCGTCAGGGCAAACAGCTGGTCGAGGCATTTGTCCTCGCCTTCAACCAGGTTGTCGCACAAGAAGCTGCCATCCGCGCAACGCCGCGACCATCCGCCTCAGCCCCGGCCAGCGATGTCGCAACAGTCAATGTCGCAACCTCCATGCTCGCCATGCCGATGGACAGCGCTGAGACGGTGCGCGGGCTTGAGCCTGGCACGACCTTGAACCCGACCGGCAAACGCGAAGGTCTGTTTGTTGAGGTCGAAGACAACTTCGGCACCAAAGGCTGGGTTTCGGTCGAAGCGCTGAACTGATCGCACTTGAAAGGCGACCCGAGGGGGACGGGCGATGACTAAGACAGATGGCATCAAAGCTATGGCGCTTTTTGGCCAGCCTTACAAAGCGCCCGTCTCACCAAGAATTTCACCCTCAACATCAACCATCAGCTTGCAGGGACGACACGAGGATGGCACTTCTTCAACCAGCGATGGGTCCATCCCAGCGCGAACCAAGCCAAGGTGGGGGAATGGCACGACACGCTCTTAGAATTCTCTATGTTGAGGATGATCCGCGCACCGCTGCTGCAGTAAGCGAGCTTGCCGCATCTTGCGGTGACACTTTGGTGTGGGAAGAAAACGGGAGCGCGGCTCTCTTGCGGGCCGGAATGGAAGCGTTCGATGTTATCATCCTTGACCGGATGCTTGGCGATATTGACGGGCTCACCATCACAAAGCGCTTGCGGGAGAGTGGGATTGGCACGCCCATTCTCATGCTTTCAGCGCTAGGGCGCAGCAATGACCGCGCCGAAGGCTTGGATGCGGGCGCCGATGATTACATGGCCAAGCCTTATGAGCCCGACGAATTGATGGCCCGCCTTCGCGCGCTTCATCGCCGCGCTGCGGGACAGGAACATCAGGCGGTAATCATTTACGGCGCGTTCGAATGCCATTTGAAAGCGCGCACCGCCTTTCGAAATAACAAGCATCTTTCTTTAAGCCCCAAAGAGTTCGAGCTGTTTCGATATTTCATGGAAAACGCAGGCGAAACGGTCACGCGTGAAATGCTGCTTCGCGATGTATGGAATATCGACTTTGACCCGCAAACCAATGTGGTCGACGTCAATATCGGTCGCCTTCGCCGTAAGCTTGAAGAAGGCTTCGACAGCCCCGCACTTGAGACGATCTGGGGCTCTGGCTACCGCATCCTTGAAGGCGTGTGAGCGTGGAGGCACGCCGCTCTATCTTTTCGCGTATTGTGGCAGGCGCAATCGGGCTTTCTATCGTACTCGTCCTCGCGCTCTGGTTCGTGACGCATCAAACCGTGCTCACCACACTCGAAGATGGCGCTGCGAAAGAGGTTGACGTCGATATTGCCGGCCTCGTCGATATTTACGCGACAAGCGGGCTTGATGAACTGGCCGAGCGGATCAATGACCGCATTGCGCTGACCCCGTCAGAAGGAAACACACCGCACTATCTGCTCGCCAATAATGCAGGTGAAGTGATTGCTGGCGATATCGCCCGCTGGCCCTTGCTTGACCCGATGGTTTCAGAGACAGGCGAAATCGCGATCGGCGCAAAATCACAAGGCTTTGCAAGAGCGGTGCAATTGGGGCCGGACCTGCGGCTTCTGGTTGCACGGCGGACCGACAGCAACCGCGCGGTCTTACGCAATATCGCGCTTGCCTTTGCCGTGGGTGGGACGTTGTTTGTGCTGCTCGTCGCGCTTCTTGGCCGCATCGCAGCGCTAGGCCTGCAACGGCGCATCGGCCAGATTAATCTGGCGTTTCGCGACCCGGCACAGGCGACAAACCTGGCTCAGGTTTCGGGCGGCGATGAGATTGATGAGTTAACCGGCCATTCGGCGCGCGCGATCACAAGGCATCGCAATTTGAGCGAAGCTTACAAAGAAACCTCAGAACAGCTCGCGCATGAAATGCGCACGCCATTGTCGCATCTCGACAATCGGCTTTTGAAAGCGCTCGAAGCATCGCCCACCCCGCCTGTTGCGAAACGGCTGATGGAGGCGCGCAGCGAGATCAAGCGGCTGGTGCAAACGCTCGAATCGCTGCTCGACATTGCATCGAGCAAAAGCCGCAGGGGCGAACGCGCTGGTCTTGCGCCAGTTGATATGAGCGAAATGGTGAACAGCCTGTGCGAGCTTTATTCCGGCAGCGCAGAGGAAACCGGGCACAGCTTCACCTGGGAGGTGGAGCCCGGCGTCACGATTGACGGTGAAGAGCGTCAGCTCAGCCGCCTCATCACCAATCTGCTCGACAATGCGCTTAAATATGTGCCCGCAGGCGGCGCGGTGAGTGTGACGCTCAAGTCTGGGCCTGAATTGGTAGTGGCGGACAATGGTCCGGGCGTCGCGCCTGCTGACCGCGAGCGTATTTTTGATCGGTTTTATCGTGGCCGCTCCAATGATGGTGATGTGCATGGAAGCGGTTTGGGCCTCGCTCTCGCAAGAGCCATCGCAGAGCGCCACGGATTAACGCTGAGCCTCGATCACACCGAGGTTGGCTCCAGTTTTCGGCTGAAGAAGTGAGATTGGCTATGAGTGCGTTGAAACTACGGTCGAGTTTTTACAAGTCTTTTCGCGGTGCCAGGCGTAGTCTTCCGTCCATGGGGGAGAAAAAGACATCCGTCTTGGCAATCGGCGCTGGCGCATTGCTCGCTGGGCTTGGTTGCGCACCGCTGACCCCATCGCTCGAAGCGGCATCGCAGAGTCAAACGGCACAAACCACTGAATGGCGCGCCGCGCGGCTTGCGCAGGCGCTTGCCGATGCAGAGGCCGCGCATGAAAACGGCGAACAGACGCGGCTCGCCCAGCTTGTCAGCGCACTTACGATAAGCGGGCTTGCCCCGCGCGATGAGGGCAGTACCGACTATGTCAGTCAATGGAGCCTTGCGACTGGCGGCGAGGCGATCCCTTTCCGGGGCCGCTTGCTTGGCCCTGCTTATGTGCGCGGGGAACTTGCCCCCGGCGAGGTCTGGAAAAGCGCGCAAACCTTCAAATCGGGTGAGCCCAGCACGCTTGCCGTTTCGCACAAAGGCTCTGGCCCGGTGAGCCTGAGCGTGTCCGATCAAAGCGCGCGCAGCGTTTGCAATGCGCCGGGTCAAAAAGCCCCCGCCTGCCGCTTCACCCCCCTTTACACTCAGCGATATTCAATCGAACTCACCAATACGGGGCCAGGGCGTGCGGTTTATTTTCTCGTCTTTGATTAAGGCAATTGGTGCGGGCGCACTGCTTGCCAGCGCCGCTCCAGCCGCAGCGCAGTATTTCGACATCTATGGCGATGCCAATCGCACTCTGCCAGCGGCGCAAAGCGCTTATGATGCGATGGATGAGGATGCGTCGAAAGAAGCGCGCGCTAAGCTGACCTCTGACCTTATCATGGGCCTTATCGGCAAGGCGAAATATAAAGAGGCATACGAGCTTTATCTGGAAAGCGCCGAACTTAATCTGCATCCCGATGCCCGCATGGCAGCCATCGGTCACGGGCTCGTCGCCTTCACTAAGGATGAGGCGCTGATCACCCAATATATCGCCGCGCTCGAACAGATGGTCGAAAGCCCGTCATGCGCGCCGTGCTATGCCCGCACATTCGCCGCCCACCATTTGGGGCGGTATTATTTCATGCAGAACAAAGACCTTCCAAGGTCGATTGAATGGCATAAAAAGGCGCTCGACATCGCTCTTGTCGATCTGGCCGCAGATGATCCTGCGCGGGTCAATTTCGCCTATCAATACGCAGCGTATCTGCGCAATCAGGATTTGCCGGCAAGCGCAAAGGCGGTTCAATACACCGAAGCTCTCGCCATCGACCTTTTGCCGCGCGATGATCACTTGGGATGGCTTTATGTCTTTCTTGCCAATGCGCTGGTCGCTTTGGACAGCGGACGAACAGCAGAGGCCGCCGATCTGTTCGGGCGCATTGCGGATATTGGTGTGAAGGAATGGGGGCCAACCGACCCGCAATTGCTTGGCATTTTTCAAAACACCGCCATTTTGAACTCGCGCCTTGGACGCACTGAGCAAGCGGTCAACGTCGCCTTGCGAGCCGAAGACAACCAAGCCTATTCCGACAAAGCCGAGCACGCCTATCATCAGGCCCTTATCGCCCGGCTTTTATTCGAAGATGCGCGCCCACAAGAGGCGGATCAGTATTTCGCACAAGCGATGGCGCTTTATGCAGACACGAGCGACGACGACACTTTCCATGCACAGGCGCGCATGAGCTATGCGAACACGCTAAGCATTCTGGGCAGGCACGAGGAAGCGCTTGAGCTGATGGGTAAAGCGCTGCCGATATTCGAGCAGCTCGAAGCCACCGTCCCGCAAGCCCGCGAATATCGGACTTTGGCCGCTATTATCTACGCGCGCGCTGGCGCGATGCAGACCGCCTCCGCGACGCTTGCGCCCGTGCTTGAGGTCAACGAAACGGCCCTGCTGGATATTTATGCCAAGGATCAGGATCGGCGCGCGGTGGCTTCTGATGGGACAGAGATTTTCCGCGATGCGACGTTGATCTCGCTTTTGAACGGTGATGAGGATCGCGCTTGGCGCAGTGCTCAGCTTGCTGTCATTAGCGACCTTGCCATGAGTGCAGCTGCCCTGACCTATCCCGGCGATCCGGAAGGTTTCGCAGCAGCGCTCGACGATGTGCGCCTTGCACGCACTGCCCAAGACGAAGCGCGCGTCGCATTGGCCAATGGAGAGGGAAGCGCGAGCGCCTTGGCCCGCGCGAGCGCACAGCGCGAGGCCGGAGAGACGCAATTGAACACGCGCTACCCCGATTTTGCCGAATATTTGCGACCCCAACCTCTTTCAATAAACGATGCGAGAGCGCTTTTAAGCGAAGGTGAAGCATACATCTTGCCAATGGTCTATTCCGACAGGGTGGTGACCATGGTGATCACCGCAGACGGGTTTGCCTGGGGTCAATCCCAAACCACCACCTTTGAAGCGCGCGAATTGATCGCTAACTTGCGCGCGTCACTCGATGCCAGCCTTGGCGGGGAAGATCAATTTGACGCTGAGGCTGCGCACCGTCTCTACGCTTTGATTTTCACCGATGAAGTGTTCGATGCGGTTCGCGACAAGGATAAGCTGATCTTTCCGGCAGGCGGCCCGTTGGCTGTCATCCCGCCTTCGGTTTTGGTCAGCGATATGCAAGAGGGCGAGGCTGCTGAATTCTTGGTCGAGCGCCACGCCATTGCTATCACGCCGGGTCTTGGTGGACGGGCCCTTGCCCGGCAAACTGCCCCCAAAAGCTTTGCCGGAATAGGCGCGCCCAGCCTTGCCGCCCCACCTGCCAACCGCTTTGCCCTTCGTGGCACGGTGGTTGATGTCAAAAGCATCAGCGCGCTGCCCTCGCTTCCGGGTGCCGATGAGGAGCTGACCGCTCTAAAATCCGCATTCGATGCCGCTGGCACGCTTGTCCTAACAGGCGATGCCGCAACCGAAGAAGCCGTGCGACAAGCGCCATTGGCCGATTACCAAATCCTCGCTTTTGCAACTCATGGTCTTGTGAGCGGCCAAATCGCTGGCCTTAGCGAACCGGCGCTTGTGCTGACCCCGGATGCGGCAAGCACATCTGCGCAAAACGATGGCCTCTTGACCGCAAGCGAAATCGGACGCCTGCGTCTTGCAGCGGATTGGGTGGTTTTATCAGCGTGCAACACGGCGGCGGGCGAAGGCGTTGCCTCACCCACCTATTCAGGCCTTGCAAGAGCGTTCCAACTCGCAGGCGCGCGCTCACTTCTCTTGTCGCATTGGCCCGTTCGCGATGATGTCGCTGCGCGCCTCAGCGTTGCAACGGTAAAGGCCTCTGGCAACGGCATGGAACGCAGCGAAGCGCTTCGCCAAGCGCAATTGAGCGTGATGAACGATGGCTCCACGAAGGACGCTCGCTCCCCTGTGCTCTGGGCGCCTTTTGTGATCATCGAATAAGCGCGCCGCACCTCGCGCTGACAACTTCCGATTGGGAACGATCTATTCCTTGCCTTGTACGGGTGAGGACAATCACCTTCAGGAGTTGAATTCGTGCAACTTACAATCGCGCTCATATCGGCAGCGATCATTTTCGGCGCCCTTGATGCCATCTGGCTAAGCTGGGCCGGGCCGAATTTCTATCGTCCTGCCATTGGCGAAGTCATGGCCGACGACTTTCGGCTCGCCCCTGCTTTGGTGTTCTATGCGCTTTATCTGGCTGGCATGGGATGGTTCGTGATCGCGCCGGCTGTGGCTGCACAGGACGTAAGTGCTGCTCTGCTCAACGGCGCTGCTTTAGGCGGACTTGCCTACGCCACTTATGACCTGACGAGCCAGGCGGTTTTGAAAGTCTGGTCCACGAAAGTGAGCCTTGCCGACATCGCCTGGGGCGCCTTTGCGACCGGCGCCACATCGGCACTTTCGACATTCATCGCGGTTCGGTTTTTCGGCTGATCCAAAGCGACACGAACGTCCATTCGACATCAAAAGGACACCACAAATGCAAATAACCGTTTTTGGAGCGACAGGCCGGGTCGGGTCGCGTGTGGTGGAGCAAGCCGTGGCGCGAGGGATGAGCGTGAAGGCTGCCTCGCACGACGAAACCAGCACGTCCAATGACAAGGTGACCTACTTCAAAACCGATGTTTTGAATGACGATCTGGCCGATGCGCTTGAAGGGTCCGACGCGGTGCTCTCATGCCTTGGAGTGGGCAATGATCCGGCGACCTTGCTTGACCCCCCGCCGCTTTACACCGACGGCACACTCAACATTGCATATGCGATGAAACAAACAGGGATCGATCGCTTAGCCGTCATTTCCGCAAGTTTTGTCGAAACTTTTGAACGCGGTCCGTTGCATTTTCGCGCAACTTTGCCCGCGCTTTCTCGTGTGTTCAAACAGATGGAGCGCATGGAAGCGCATCTTGCGGATCAGGAGACGCTGCGATGGACTGCGGTTCGGCCCGGCTGGATCATGGATGCGCCGCCATCCGAACACCCGATCGTCACCGAAAACACCATTCGCGAAGACCTCGTGCGCAGTCGCACGGGCGATATCGCCAATGTCTTTCTGGACGCGGTGCAGCACGACAAGTGGGTGCACGCAAAACCTGCTGTCGCCTCTGAGGAACCGGACGAGGACACATCCATTGAGGCCGTGGCAGAAGAGATCATCTGAATTCAAACATTTCCCCGACAATTCAAGAAAGGAGCAAATCCGATGAGTGGATATGAAGAAGGCACAAAGGTTCAGTGGGACTGGGGCGATGGAACCGCCTCAGGCAAAATCGTGCAAGTCTACACGCAGGAACGCACCCTTAAAATCGATGGCAATGAAGTGACCCGCGATGCCAGCGAAGATTGCCCGTCCTACAAGATTGAACAGGCTGATGGCCAAGAAGTGTTCAAAAGCCATTCCGAGGTGCGCAAGGCGTAGTACCAAATGAGCCATTTGCTGAGCAAGCATGGCGAATTTGGAACTTTGGGCGCGTAAATCTCTATCTGGAATGAAGGTTGTGATGCGGTCGATGATCTGACGCTCACGCGACGCGCCAAACAGCCGCAAACGAGATTGCCAAGAAGCAAACAAGGAGCCCGCCATGGTCTATGAAACTCAATCCCTCCCCGATCTGGACAACGACAAAAGCAATGTGCGTCGCGACTGTCTGGTTTTGATTGCGGACGGCGAGAAAGCCTTGTTCCTGCGCAATGTGGGCGATGCAAAACACCCGAACCTCGATGTTGTGCGGACCAAGGAACAGGACAATCCGCCCAACCGTGAACAGGCGGCCAACCGCCGCGGGCGGATGTTTGATGGCACTGGCCATAAATCAGCGGTCGATGACACCGATTGGCACCAGCTTGCGAAAGAACGCTTTGCGAGCGAGCTTGCCGAAATGCTTTACAAGCGCGCCCATCACGGCGAATTCGACGAGCTGATTGTCGCAGCAGACCCGTCAACCATGGGCGAACTGCGCAAGGAATGGCATCAGGAAGTCGAAAAACGCATCATTGCAGAGATCGACAAGGATTTGACCAATCACCAGATCGACGAAATTGAAAAGCTGATCGCCGAGAACGCGTAAGCGTGGCCGCGCGCAGCGTCCGGCACTTCCATGCAGCTTGTATCCGCTCTTCAGGAAGCCTGCGGTGCGCGCAGCGAGCCAGATCCCCCCGATGACCTTGTCTTTATTGACGGACAGACGCCGGGGATCACCCGTATCCGCAAAAAAGACAGGTTCATCTATCGCCATAGCGGTGCAAAGGCCGCGATAAGTGATGACGACAGGGCGCGGATCGACAGTCTAGGCATACCCCCGGCTTGGGAGGATGTCTGGATTTGTCCTGCGCCCAATGGATACCTCCAAGCCACTGGCACGGACGCTGCCAAGCGCAAACAGTACCGCTATCACCCGGCCTGGCGATCCTATCGCGAACGCACCAAATTCAGCACGCTCTTGGGCTTTGGCGCCAAGCTGCCCCGCATTCGCCGCCGTATACGGCGCGCGTTTCGCGAACGCGATCAGGCTGACTGCGAGCTAGTCACCGCAGCGCTCGTGCGCCTGCTTGATGATGCACCTTTGCGCATCGGCAGCACTGGCGGATCGGACAGCGCTCTTGGTGCATCGACCCTCAAGAGAGGCAATGTGCGCGTCGCCAACAACACTTTGCACCTCGATTACACCGCAAAAGGCGGCAAACGAGTGCGCAGACAGGTGAAAGACAGCCGCCTGCTCACGATTCTGGAAGATATTGACGACCTGCCAGGCAAAACCTTGTTTCGCTATGTCGGTGACGACGGCGAGATTTACAGACTCCGGTCAGAACAAGTGAATAGCTGGCTTCAGGACGTTACCGAAAACGAACAGATTTCGGCCAAGACGTTTCGCACTTGGGCAGGCTCTCTGGCAGCCTTCGAACACGCTTTGAGCGATGAAGCGCTGACGATCAAAGGGATGAGCGAAAAAGCAGCGCGCACTTTGCGCAATACTCCCGCCATTGCGCGCAGCAGCTACATTCATCCGGCAATCGTCGATCTGAAAGACACGCCGTTTGATGAGCGCGAAAGCCTGATCAGCGGCATCGACAAATCGGCGCGGGGTCTGACCCGGACGGAAACCGCCATGCTCTGCTTCCTTGCTGAAAAGGAAGGGATAAAGGTGGCATAAGCCGGTGCCCAAGCGATTTATACCTGCCTCAAAAGGCTATTATTCTACAAGATCAATCCTTCGCAGATGAAAATTCTGCAACCAATTTGGAACGTTTCATGCGCTCGTTCCTAAGCAAGGGTGAAAGGAACGGAACAATGAAAAAGACATTTGCAATCACCACTGCGCTCATCGCGTCTGTCACTCTTGCGGCCTGTGATGTTGAACAAACCGAAGAAGGCGAAATGCCCGATGTCGATGTGAACGTCGAAGAGGGCAATATGCCTGAATATGAAGTCGACGGCCCCGAAGTGACAACCGACACTGAGACGGTCGAAGTTCCAGTGCTCGAAGTTGAACCGGGCAATGTTGACGAAGAGCAAAGTCAATAAGCTTCCCCTGAAGCTAGTAATTCAAAATACACGCAATCGAGGGCCCTGCACTCCATTAGGAGCGCGGGGCCTTTGCTTTTCTTAAGTAATTCAAAAGAATGACTTTGTTGGAACGAGTGCCGAAGTGTCGTGTAGCTTTATTATGGAAAGCAAGGGAGAAACCGCCGGCTAGTCGGCTCACACTCGAAAGGAATGTACCATGGAATATGGAATTATTGGCTTACTCGTTCTTGCCCTCAACATCTGGGCCCTCTTCAGCATCTGGACCTCAGGCTCATCTGTCGCGGCCAAGATCGTCTGGACGATCCTTATTTTCGCGCTTCCCGTGATCGGCGTGATTGCGTGGCTCATCTTTGGCCCGCGTGGAACGATGCAGACCGCGTGAAGATAAGCCTCTGATTGAAAGAGAGGGGCCCCGCGCCTCTCCGTTCGAAAAACAGAACGCCGCGTGGCTCGAAGCTGCGCGGCGTTTTGTGTTGCTATGGACGAGGCGGTCAGCGCGTCTGTTTGAAATTAACCACGTTTTCAATTCGGCCGCCGTGTTCAACTTCCCTGATCCCGGCGACGAAAATCTCGGCGATATCAGTGGCATTCGCGGTGTCGGCAAGCGCCATCTTCACCCTGCCACCCTCCACAATATCGCAAAGCGTAGCGCGGGCACGCGAGGCGCGGCTTTTGACTGTCCCGGCAGCGCATCCCAGGATCTTGCCCGCTTCCTCATAGGTCAGATCACCGGGCCCTACGAGCATGACGGCTTCGAGCTGATCGAGCGGCAGTTCGGACATCGCCCTTTGCAGGTCAGCCAGGTCAAAGGTGGTCAATTGCGATGGCGGCGCGCAAAGCGTATTTTGCGCCGCTTGTTCATCATATTCCGCGACGAATTTCTTTTGACGCCGCACTTGATTGAGCCAGGTGTTCCGAAGGATCGTGAAGGACCAGCTCAAAAAACTGCTTCCCGGCTTAAACTGGTCGCGCGCAGCCCAAGCCTTGAGGAGTGTCTCCTGCGTGAGGTCCTGCGCCATATCTTCGCGTTTGCAAAGCTTCATTGCAAACCGCTTAAGCGCATCTTGCGAGGCAACCATCTGCGCCTGGAACTTGCGGGCGGAAAGGGCCTTTGTGAGCTTCTTTTTTGTCCGGGGCCAAGGATGACGCGGCTCG
This sequence comes from Erythrobacter sp. SCSIO 43205, assembly GCF_019904235.1. Lineage (NCBI taxonomy): Bacteria > Pseudomonadati > Pseudomonadota > Alphaproteobacteria > Sphingomonadales > Erythrobacteraceae > Erythrobacter > Erythrobacter sp. SCSIO 43205. The sequence continues at coordinate 247,903 of NZ_CP063202.1, forward strand.
GTCCACCCCTTTGCGGTTGCCGGATTGCGCGAAATGTTCGTGCGGATCGGCTTGGTGCGAGGCGCAGAGTTTGCAGGTTGGACTTGAGCTGTCATAATTTCCCTTTCAAAGGAGATCGCCGGGCTGGGCGACAGCCAATAGACGGCGCAAGGGCAACAACGTTCCTGATTTAACATCAATCAAGTTTTCCCGATGCGGCGCTCCTGCTAAACGGCTTGTGGTTTTTGTGCCGGGGGAATTATCAGCCATGGTGAAAATGAAACTCGGCAGCGCGAAAGCGGCAGCTCTGAAATTGGCCCTATGCGGCCTCTTTTCCCTCGCATTGGCGCAATTTCACCCCGCCTTGGCTCAGAACGAGGGAGGCGATGAAAGCGCATCGCAAAACCCGATTGAGATTGCGGCCCCTGATGTCGCCGACGCACAGCAGGTCGCCGCCGATCAAGATCAGCTCGATGCTCTGATCACCCAGCGCCTGACGTCGATTTACGATGAGCTGAGTGGACTGGACCGCGTTCGTGTCATCACCCAATCCGGCGTTGTCACTCTTAGCGGAGAGGTTGCCAACGGTGAGGCCGCACAAGAGGCTATCGCTTTGGCCGAGCGGGTCGAAGGCGTCATTCTGGTGCGCGACCAGATCGAGCGGCTTCGCGATATTGAAAGCAATCTGTCGCCCGCGGTCGAAGGGCTTTCGGGTAAAATTGACGATGTGATAGCCGGCTTGCCGCTGCTTGCGGTTGCCATCGTCTTGTTTCTCGTGATCGCAATGGCCGGGCATTTGCTCGCCCGCTGGAAATCACTGTGGAGTGCGATACTGCCGAATGTCTTTTTGGCAGAGCTTGTGGCTCAAGCCGTGCGCGTGATCGCCATTATCATTGGTCTTGTGGGCGCGCTTAACCTGTTAGGCGCGAACGCATTGATGGGCACGATCCTTGGCGGTGCCGGTGTGGTCGGCATCGCCATAGGCTTTGCGGTGCGCGATACTCTGGAGAATTATGTCGCCTCGATCATGCTCAGCCTGCGCCAACCGTTTCGTTCCGAGGACCACGTGGTGATCGGTGATCGCGAAGGGATTGTCATCCGCCTGACCTCGCGCGCAACCATTTTGATGACGATGGAAGGCAACCATTTGCGCATCCCTAACGCGGATGTGTTCAAGGCAACCATCCTGAATTACACTCGCAACCCCGAACGGCGGTTTGAATTCGTGCTCGGCGTTGATGCAGAGGATGATCCCGCACTGGGCATTGAAACGGGTGTCGAGGCGCTGAAGGCGCTGCCGTTTCTATTGGAGACACAGGAACCCTTCGGGATCATCGAAGAGGTGGGCGATTCGAGCATCGTCCTGCGGTTTTTTGCCTGGGTTGATCAACGCAATACCGATTTTCCAAAGGCGCGCAGCCTCGCAATTCGGGCCGCTAAAAACGCGCTTGAAGAAAACGGCTTTACCCTGCCCGAACCCATATATCGGCTGCGGTTTGACCAGATGCCAGCCGCTCTCACCGCGCAAGTGCAAGAGCAGGGCCAGAGCAGTGATCAAGCCACCCGAACACCGCCATCCCCTGAACGCATGAAAGCCACCGATCCAAGCCTTAACGATGTCGCCCCTGACAGCGCGATCAAGGAAACCGTAGAGAAGGAGCGGTCGAAAACGAACGCCGAGGATTTACTCGACGAAACACGGCCCGTTGAGTGAGTGATTTCTTCGGATGACCCCCTGGCGCAGCGCTTTGCGAAGCTTACTCGCCATAAACGCGCGAAGGTGATAAATGGCTGGCAATAGGGGGCAATAAAGGTGAACCAGCGTGCACAGGATTGACCTTGAAAGCGAACTTTCGCGATGGCCCACCACCGGACGCTTTCTCGCGGGTCGTTTGCGCCATGCCATGACCGAGGAAGAGCGCGACATTATCGAAGACTCCATCCACGAAGTCGCAACAATCGAAAAGCCTACGCGCATCCTTGAACATGGCGCGGTTTACCATCGTTCGACCATGCTTATCGAAGGCTTTGTCGTTCGCACCATCGATGGACCGGAAAACCGCCATGCGGTCAGCTTCCATGTGCCGGGAGATTTCGTCGATTTGCACTGCTTTGCGCTCAAGCGGCTTGATCACAACATCGACACCATCGGCCCCGCCAAAGTCGGTTATGTCTCGCATCAGCGCCTGCGCAAGATCATGGAAGAGCGTCCCCAGCTCGCGCGGCTTTTGTGGTACTCGACCCTGCTTGATGCGGCCATGCACCGCGAATGGGTGATGAAGCTTGAGCAATTGACCACCGCGCGCCGCATTGCGCATATCTTTGCTGAAATCTGGCATCGGCTTCAAATGGTGGGTCTGGCGCAGGAAAACGGTTTCGACACGCCTTTGACCCAGTCTGAACTGGGCGAGATGTGCGGCGCAACCACTATTCACGTCAACCGCGCGCTGCGCGAATTGCGCGAAGAGGGGATCGCAGAATTTGTACGCGGCCGGGTGGAATTCAGCGATCGCAAACGCCTCGAAGCGTTCGGTCTGTTCGAGCCAGATTATCTCTACGGCGAAGGCACGAATTATTTGCGAGAAGGCTATTCACAAGAGCGCGCCCTTAGTGCTTAAGAAAATTTCAAAAGCCTAACATCTGTCAATAGACCGGCTGCGCTCACTGTCTGTATTGCCAAGCTCATGGACATCAGACGCAGTGCCTTTGCAACGCAGGATTTTCCGCTGAGCGGCGATTTTCTGGCAGGGCGCCTTCGCAAACATCTCAATCACGGCGACCTCACCTATATTGAGGGCCTGTTCGACCAGCCTCGCATCCTGCCCGCACGCGAAACACTCGTGCATCAGGGCAATCGCATGGATGTCAGCGCGATGCTTGTCTCCGGCTTTATGTTCCGCACAATCAACCGCGGGACCAATAGGCACATCGTCGGCATCCACTTGCCCGGCGATTTCGTCGATCTGCACTCTTTTGCGCTGAAGCGTTTGGACCACTCGATCGTCGCGGTCGACGATGTGAGCGTGGCTATGGTCGAACACGCGAAGCTTGAGCGCGTTATGCGCGAGCGGCCGCATATTGCGCGCGCCATGTGGTTTGCAACGCTGCTTGATGCGTCAATCCACCGCAAGTGGGTCCAAATCATGGAAAGCCTCGATGCACCGCGAAGGATTGCGCATATATTCTGCGAGCTGCAAAGCCGCCTGAAACTCATTGGCCGAGCCAGTGACAAGGTGGTGCGCACGCCGTTCACGCAAAAAGACATCGCCGATATGTCAGGCGTCAGCGCCATCCACGCCAACCGCGCCCTGAGCAAGCTTCGAGAGCTTGAATTGGCAGAGATCAGACGCGGTACTCTCTACACAGAGGACTGGGACGCTCTACGAAAATACGCCGGTTTCGACGCGAGCTATCTGTACGGCGACGGACCTCTGCAACTGAATGAAGGCTGGGAATGACCGCGCGCACACCGCGACAAGCCATCCCCGAAAAACTGGCGCACCCGAGAGGATTCGAACCTCTGGCCTCTGCCTTCGGAGGGCAGGTTTTAGATATAATCATGGACAAAGCCGGATACTAGAAACCGTTTAATAGCAGGGCCTTGCGTGTAGGCTTGTCTGATTCCGTCCCGCCATGTATTCCGTACGCATTCCGTACGAAACGAAAAGGGCGGTGCGCAATGGCGCTAGATTTGAGTAAGGTTGGCGAGCGAGAGAGGCTCAAGAGGCAGCGCGAGCCGCATTGGCAGCGCTTGCGGGCAGGATGCTTTCTTGGCTTTCGCCCCTCTAAGCGAGGCGGGGCAGGTACATGGATTGCGCGCGCCTATGATGAGGACAGCGGAAAGTATCAGCTCAAATCGCTAGGCGACTTTGGCGAACTGGCAGGCAATGCACGCTTTGCGGCAGCAAAAAAGGAAGCTGAAAAACTCGCTGAATATGTCGAAGCGGGCGGGGAGATACGCGCCAAGCTCGAAACCGTTGCGGATGCTTGCCGCGAGTATGCAGAGAGCAAACCGGAAGCCGAGGCGCGGTTCAAACGCTATGTTTACGGCGATCCGCTTGGGAAAGTGAAGCTCGACAAGCTGCGCAAGCGGCACCTTAAGGAATGGCGCGAGCGGCTGGAGGAAACGCCCTCGCTTGTGAGCCGCTCAAAGGAAGGCGAGACGCGCACCCGCAAGCGCGCCCCTTCAACCGTCAATCGCGATATGGCCGTGCTGAGGGCGGCGCTCTCGAAAGTACTTTCCCCCGGCGCGCCCAAGAGCGAGGCGGCATGGCAAGAGGCGCTAAGGGCTATCCCAAATGCAGATAGGCAGCGCACCCTTTACCTAGACCGCGATCAGCGGCGCACTTTGCTCGGGGCGCTCGATAGCGAGATTGCACCTTTCGTTCGGGCGCTATGCCTCCTGCCACTACGCCCCGGCGCTATGGCCGCGCTTATGGCTGGCGACTTTGACAAGCGCACCTCTGAATTGACTATCGGGAAGGACAAGACGGGAAAGCCCCGGCGCATACAGCTTCCAGCCGAGGCGGCGGGCGTTATGGTGGAGCAATCAAAAGACAAACTGCCAAGCGCGCCATTGTTTATGCGTAGCAACGGCAAGGCATGGGATAAGAATAGCTGGAAAAAACCGATTGCGGCGGCGGTGAAGGCGGCAGAGCTACCCGTCGGAGCCACTGCCTACACCTTGCGCCACAGCACGATCACAGACCTCGTGAGCGCGGGCTTGCCGCTTCTCACCATCGCGCAAATCAGCGGCACCAGTGCCGAGATGATTGAACGGCACTATGGGCACCTTGCCAGCGATGCGGCGGTCAAGGCGCTTGGCGAGCTGGCGCTTTAATGATGCGATCTACTGATGATCGTCCGATTGTGCGCGTGACAGACAACGAATTGCTCGCTGCTATGCAGATACTTACCTGCATTGCGAGACCACACAATCAAAGGAAGCTTGAGGCAGGGGGCAAACTGCTACAGGCGTGGTTTTGGGCACGGAAGAGACACCGGGGCGAGTCCGTGCCTGAACTAGATTTTTTGCACCCTAAGTCTCTTCAGAGAAACCGGATTGAACGTGGGCTCAGAACCTTTTCAAATGATCTTTGGCAGGCCTTGGAGGCAGGAAGCTGGCTGCAAGCGATAATCCTTGGAAGCGCCCCAAGAGAGCATCCTTGGTTTTCAAGCTTCGGAGGGATTAGCCAGCGCTCGCTTGGCGCGAGTCACTGGAACAAGAAGAATGCCACAAGGCTTGCAGTCGACAACGATTGGACGCGCTCAAGCCTCGATGATGCTGGCAATGTAAGAGCCGCGATATGGCGGAAGCGCCGTCCAATCGTGCACATGGCCTTAGCAGCGGCAAACGAGATTGCAGCGGCGGCGCAAAAACGTGAGGAGCCAAGCGAGAAGTTGAAGCAACTTCAAGCCGATTGGCTGGCGATCACACCAGACTGCCAACGCGCGATTGACGAAGGCCATCACGATGCTCCTGCTATCGCCGAGTGGAACAGGCTCTCTAGGGCGATTAGCGAGGAACGCAGAAGCTCAAGGCAGTCAATAGAGCTTGAAGCCATTGTCTTCGATCCCGTTTGGGTCGCACCAGCTCTTGAGCAGGCAGAGGCATGGGCGACTACAATTGAAAGCCGAAACTTAGTCAGCGGTGTGCCGCTGTGGCGCTTCGTCCGATAGAGGACAAGTTTGCATCCCAGAATAATGAGCGCGCCCATGCAATGTAAGCTTCAATCAAGCGCTGGCGAGTTTGCCAGTGTCCAACTGGAGTTAAATATGGCTTCTCAATTGAACTACCAAATCCCCGAGGCGGTACAAGCCTCAGGTCTATCGCGCTCTCGCATTTATCAAGCACTCAAGCTTGGTGAATTGCGCGCAATCAAAGCAGGACGGCGCACCTTAATTCCCGTATCGGAGCTTGAAGCCTATTTGGCCTCTCTCCCCACCTATGGCGCGGGAGAATGAACGATGAGTATCCCTACAAAAGAGCAAAACCGGGGCGCTGCTATCGCCCCGGCTTCGCGCAATCAACTAGGTCGCTGGTTGCACAACCGTCTTACAGCGCAGGAGCAACAGGAGCAAACGCTTATTGCTCAATTCCAGCTTTCCGGCCCGTGGGCGCGGGAGCTGGCGAGGCATTGCTTTGGAGAGGCGGCGAATGACTGAGCAACCTTTCAAAAACCATCGCTCGGCAGCTCTCGCTTTACTCAATGGCGGATACCGTCTCACACGCAAAGCGGGGCAATTCCTGGGGCAAATTGCGGTTGACCCTTCGCCCATGAGTGAGGCTCAGGCAGAGTGGCTTTCAAAGCTGCTTGAGAAAAACGCCTTACCCCCTCTGGCATTGGGAGGCGCAAAATGAGCCGCTATCCTGATGCACCCGGCCATCGCAATGTCGATACGTCCATTGCCGCTGCAAACGCGCTCGCTCCCAAGCTGGGACGACTGCAAAGGCTCGCCCACACTGCGATCAAAGCGGCAAAAGAGCGCGGACTTACGGCTGACGAATTAGCCGCCAACCTCGGCATGGACCGCTATTCAATCCAGCCGCGCACAAGTGAATTGAGGCGCAAAGGATTGATCCGGGACAGCGGACAGCGGCGACGCAATTCAAGCGGCAAAGCGGCCATTGTTTGGGTTGCGGCGAATGATGGTGAAACCATCGCCAAGAGCGCAGCGTGATTGGCCTAGCCATGCCTTCAGAACGCGCAAAAGCCACTGAGCATGGCGCAGTTATGAAACTTCACCGGGGGGCAACTTTCGGTGAAGTTTCAAACACGCCCGCTCGCTCAGAAACCCGCCAAATTGCAACGCTCGCCGAGAATGGCACGGCAGATGCAATAAATTACTTAAACCAAAGTGGTGCAGCCAATTGTGGTAAGGCGACAGGAAGGGGAGGCGCACGCAACCGCGCAGACAGACAGACAAGGCAGCTCACAAAGGCACAGGAAGCGAATCTAGGGGCCGCTGAGCGTCATTCGCGCCTTGTAGGACTGCCTTTGACCCGAATGGTCACGATACACTGGAAAGCCGCTGGTGTGCCTCTAGAGGGCATGGCGAAAGCCACGGGCGCATTCATCGACAAGCTCACAAAGTGGCTCGCAAGGCGCGGTGCTCGCACGGCATGGCTTTGGGTTCACGAAAACACTGGCGACAAATGCTGGCACGCGCACATCCTGATCCACATCCCGGCAGCTTGCGTGAATGGACTTCCGGCGGCGCAAAAGCGGTGGCTCAAGCAAATTACGGGCCGCCCCTACTCTGCCAATATCATTCACAGCGATCCGATTGGTGGGCGCTTAGGATTGGAACTGAGCAACCCGCCATTGCACCAGAAAAATTGCGAGGCCGTGCTCTCGTATGTCTTGAAGGGGCGCGACCCGGACAAACCGCAAGGCGTTATCGTGGGCAGGCGGTGCAGCACGTCTCAGAACATTGGCCGCAAGGCGCGAGCAGAGAGGGGAGGGGGCGGTTAATTCCTTGCACCTTCAAACCGTAGACCGGGGCAAAATGAAAACTTTATCGCAAACCCAGTTTTTTCACCCGCGCGCGCGAGGTTAGTTCTAATGAGTAGAAATAAGAAAAAGACCAAGAGCCAAGAGACGAGCAACAAGCTTGAAGCAAAGCCCCAAGACGGGGAAAGCCAAGAGCTTACCTTTTCCCGACTAACCTTAAGCCCAGCGGTGCGCCATGCAAACACGGCGGCCACATTTGCAGCGCCGTCATTTGGCAGAGAGCGGCAACAGTCAATCGAGCATGACGTGAAAGTGCTGAAAGAGGTGATGGCTCAGGCAGAGAATGGCGACAAAGCTTTTGCCAGCCAATTGCTTGCCGCTCAGGCGGTTTCGCTCGATGCAATCTTTACAGAATTGGCGCGGCGATCAGCGATAAACATGGGCGAGCACTTGCACGCCTCTGAGCGATATATGCGTCTGGCCCTCAAAGCCCAAAGCAATTGCCGCGCAACGCTTGAGGCTCTCTCAAAGCTTCACCAGCCGCGCGAACAAATTGTGAAGCACGTTCACGTCAATGAGGGCGGGCAAGCAGTGGTTGCGGACCAATTTCACCAGCACAAAGGGGGGCAAAATGGAAAAACCCGCAAACAATCCCACGCAACCGGAACAACTGGCAAAGGCCCCGAGGTGCTTAGCCAAGACCCGCAACGGGACGGCGTGTCAATCTCCAGCGGTAAAGGGCAAGAAAAGGTGCAGGATGCACGGCGGGACCAATCCGGGAGCGCCTAAAGACAATCAGAACGCTTGGAAGCATGGGGCGCGGTCAGCGACAGCCGGAGAGACCGCGCGCTATCTGAGTGCAGTGGCGCAACTGGTTTCGGATTTGGAGGCCAATTAGCCCCAGCACGTTTGGCATAGCCTGCGTTAAAAACTGCCAGAGGGTTAAAACGCTCAGAAGTCGTCCTGCCATGGCTCGGCACCAACACACTTCTTCCACTGTCCGCCAATGGTTCCAAACTCTCTTCGATATTCGATCCGGCTACCCTCGCCCTCAGGGAAGATTGAAAAAGCTAGCGAGACGCCCCCATATCCATTCTTTATTAGAACAACTTTCGACCCATCTTGGCGGTCAAGTACAGGTACGTCGTTTCGATTGGCTAAGCAAAAAGCGACTGCGCTAGGAGCCTTATCAATTGTGTAAACTTCGGTTGGCTCTTTCGAAAGCACTGACCCGGTTGACGCGCACCCAGAAACAGCGGCAATCGCTAAGATCGAAAAGATTATTTTTTTCATCGCTACCCCAACAATAGAGTATTCAATACTTCACTACCAATCAAATAATAGTCAAGAGCTGTTTCTTAGGTCTATAGGAGCAACGAAAAATGGCGTGCCGTCGGGGTGGCCACCATAAGCGAAAGCAGCAAGGGTTTTCCGTACCCGTTCCGTACGGACGAAAAGCAATCTTGCTAAGTCATTGAAATATTGGCGCACCCGAGAGGATTCGAACCTCTGGCCTCTGCCTTCGGAGGGCAGCGCTCTATCCAGCTGAGCTACGGGTGCTGATCGCTCATATGCAAAGATATATTTGCAAGGCGCGAGGGCAGTTAGCAAGGGTCTGGTCCACACGCCAGTCATAATTGCCCCTCAGTCGCTAAAACGCCTCATGGCAAATAAAGGATCAAACACCCGCCCTTGGTTTCCCACACGGGAGCAGCTTAACCAATCGGCAAGAAGCTCAGCGCTACTCCCTTTATATGCCAGCGACACCCTCTCACTCCCATCGTCCCGCTTCTGCAATCCTCGCGGTGGCACCCGCCCATCAATCGCTTGAAGAGCGTTGGGAAGCGCTGGAGAGAAAGGGCGAACAAATCGCCGCGCTTGCCGATCTGAAGCCGCAGGTCAGCAATGAGGGCAGCAATCAGATAGCAGACCTTCTCACCCACGCTGACGAGCGTGCAGCCACAGCCGCTTTGCGGGGCCTTGAGGATATGGAAATGCTGGTGGCAGTGGGCCTTCAGGCGATCCTGGAAGTCCAGGCCCGGCACCAGGACGTACAAGCCCCTGCGCTTGCCCTGTGGCGCGAGCTGTATCACGCGCGGGAGGCTGTCCTCTCGGTGCTGGAGCCTGTGCCGGTATGACGTGATCGTTCTTGACCGCGTTCGCATTATGTTCCAATCTCGCGCCATGAACGGGACCTCAGACGTGATTCACCAATCCTTTCCGCTGCCTAATGCTTCTGCCACAGGGACCAGCGCTGCCGAAACGCACGCGCCAACTGGTAGCCAAACACCTACCGCCCAAGAGGTCGCGCGAGGGATCAAGCGACTGTTTGCGCGCAATGACATCTGGTGCGTCGAAGAGATGGCGCTACCCAACAACAGGCGCGCGGACCTTATGGGGATTGATGCGCGCGGACAGATCATTCTGGTTGAGATCAAGGTCGCACGCGGCGACTTGATGGGCGACAATAAATGGCCCGATTACCTCGATTTTTGCGACCGGTTCTTTTGGGGCGTGCCCCCTGAACTGGATCGCTCACCGCTTGAAAGTGAGGCGTTTTTGCCCGAGCGATGCGGCGTGATCGTGGCTGATGGTTATGATGCGGAGATTCTGCGTCACGCCCCTCTTGAACCGCTCGCCGCCGCCCGCCGCAAATCGCAGGTCGAAAAGCTCGCGCGCGCTGCAATGCGTCGCAACACCGCGCTGGTTGATCCCCATTGCTTAGATGTGAACAGCGCTGGCTGAACGCTTTGGTTCAAGTGGCTTTGCGCAACAGGTATTCTGGGCCATAACCTGCGCGCAATGGTTCCCGGTGATACCCCCTTCTGGCTCGCCTTTCTGATCGTTGGCGGCGCGATGAGCGTGATGGTTGCGCTGCGCTATTTTATGGCGAGCGGAGCTTTTGCCTGGATCACAGCCAAAGCGCATCCCGGCCTTTATTCAAAACAGCGCGGGCAAATCGCGATGGAGATACGCTATTCTCTGATCGCAGCGGTGATTTACGGCGTGCCAGCGGGCATCGTCTTCTGGCTATGGCGACACCATGGCTACACGCTGATTTACACCGAATGGAACGCCTATCCGCTGTGGTATCTGCCAGTGTCGGTGCTGCTTTATCTGTTTGCGCAAGACACCTGGTTTTATTGGACCCACCGCGCGATGCATCATTGGCCGACCCTGTTTAAGCTTGCCCACAAGGTTCACCACGACAGCAAGCCGCCCACCGTCTGGACCGCGATGAGCTTTCACCCGCTTGAAAGCGTGTCCGGCGCGATTGTGATCCCTGTTTTGGTGTTTCTCGTGCCTATCCATCTGGCGATGCTCGGTGTGGTGTTGAGCGTGGCGACGGTGATGGGGGTGATCAATCACATGGGTTGGGAGATTTTCCCGCGCAGTGTTGTTCATTCCCCGTTTGGCGCAGGCGTGATAACGGCGAGCCATCACGAAAGGCATCACGAGGATTACCGATGCAATTACGGGCTTTATTTCCGCTTTTGGGACAGGCTTTGCGGCACCGACCACGGCCTCTCGCGCCGGTTTGCGCGCAACGAAAAAGCGCAAGAGGACGCAGCCGTTCTTCCATGAGCCGCTTGGCGCTCCTTTTAAGCGGCGGCGTTTTGGCAGCGGCGTCCGCTCCTGCAAACGCAGGGTCAGTGACCATCACAGTCACTGATCTGCGCAACACCAAAGGCGTGGTCATGGCCTGCATGACAACAAAGGAAAGCATCTTTCCCAAATGCCGCCGTGATCCCAACTCGCACCGCACTGTAGTCAAGGCCTCCAACACGCTTACCATCCGTTTTGATGATGTGGCACCGGGCGATTATGCGATTGCGCTGTTGCATGATGAAAACGAAGACGGGAAAGCCAACCGCGTTCTCGGCATGGCACCTAAGGAAGGCTATGGCTTTTCGCGCGATGCGCCCGTCAATATGGCACCACCTGATTGGGACGATGCGGTTTTCACCATTACCGATGCGCCAAAAAAGATGACCATCAAGATGCGGTATTTCCTTTAGGCAAGCAGCATTCGCACCTGCTGCGCTCCTCAGGGACAAAACTTGAAGTTTCCATGCGCGCTTAACGGGATGTTTACCACGTAAGGCCACAAGCTTTCCAAAGCACGTACACGTTTTGGGGACGATTGGCCTGACCATGGATACATTGCGCGGACCTTTTGACAGCGGCCTTGGGGCTGAGGACACGCCGGTTTGGGACGTGGATGATCGTCTGGACGATAGCCCCGATGACGAACAGGTATCAGGCGATCTACCGCCTGCATCAATCGGTCAGGACGAACGCCGGATGCAGGTGCGCGCCTACAATCACTGGGCGAGCCTGCTGGGCGAGAACACCTTCCCCTCGATTGAAGAGCTGTCGCCTGAAGACCTTGATGATTTTGGCCCCAATTCGGTTCTACTCGATTTCTCGCACGGTATCGAAGACCCTGCGGTGCAATTTCTAGGCGCAAAGCTTGCCGAAGAATGCGATGCCAATGGCGAAGCAATCCAGAAACTCTCCGATGTGCCGCCGCGTTCGCTTTTGAGCCGTATCACCGATCATTATATGCAAATCCTCGCCAATCAGGCCCCCATCGGGTTTGAGGCAGAATTTGTGAATGAACGCGGCGCATCGGTCCTTTATCGTGGGATCCTGCTTCCGTTTTCTAGCAATGATGAAACCATTGATTTCATCTACGGCGTGATCAACTGGAAAGAGATGGCAGACGCGGCCACGGCTGATGAACTTCTGCTCGCGATTGATCAGGCGATTGATGACAAGCTTGCCTCTGGCGATGCTCAAGAATCAAACGAGCCGCAAAAGCACAACACCGGACCGGTGACCGAATGGGCCGATTCGCCGCTTCACGACGAAGAGATCGAGAACGAGCCGCTTGCGGCTAACGACGCGCAACACTGGGAAGATGAGATCGAAGACGAGATCGAAAAGGAGGGAGACGACAATATCGCCTCCTTTAGCGATGCTCTGAATTCATCAACGCCTGACGATGATCTGCCAACGCCTGAGTTCGGGGCTCGCTTTGACGAATTTGAACTTGATGAGCCTGAAGTCGATGAATTTGGCGAAGAGATCGACGAAGACGAAGACTACACGCCAAGTTATAGTTTTGCCTCGCTTGCCGACTATATCGAGGCGCCGTCGAAGAAGGCTGTCGACCTCGATGCAGATCGCTTCGATCCTGACGACTACAAGGTCGAAGAACCTGTTAAGTCCGATAAAAGCACCGCTGCACCTGCGCAGTTCGATGAACCTGCCTCTGATACCCAAGAGCTGGTTTTCGAAAGCGAAAACGGGCCGACTCTCGCGCCTATCGCTTTTGACCCTGAGGCAACGCTGCATGATTGCCTCGCCTCTGCCCGTGAACTCGCTCAAAACGCAGCTGCTTCCGAAGATCGCAGCCGCCAGGCGCTTTATGCAGCCGTAGGCCGCGCATACGATGTATCGCTCGCAGCCAAGGACGAGCCGGAAGCTTTCGAGGAATTGATCGCTGACAGTGGTCTGACAGTCCAGGAACGCGCGCCGATGACGCCCGTTGTCAAACTCGTTTTTGGTCACGATTACGACAAAACGCGCCTAACCGAATATGCAGCCGTCCTTACCCACGCACACCGTCTGGGCCTTGAGCGTGGCAGTCTTGCCAGCTTCCTTGCCGAGGCTGAAGGCGGGCTAAAAGCGGTCGTTGCATCCGAACGGCGTTTGCGCCGCGAAGAAGCGGGCGAAACCGTTGAAAATGAAGGTGATGTACGCGCTAAACTGGCCAAGAAATTGCGCGAACTTGAAGCGATGATGTTCGATACGCTTTCTGCAGAAGGGCCGGAATTCAGCCTGGTGATGGTGCGCCGCGATGGCGAAGGCAACGTCGCGATGATCGGCGAGATTACTGATGATGTCGCCCTCATCGAACGCGCAGGCAAGAAACTGGTCGGATAAGGCCGCGCGCCCTCCTTAATTGCCTTTTGGCTCTTTACGCTAAGCGCCCTGCCCCCCAATAGAGGGGGCAGATGAACACGCCTGCTTCCCACAGATCCAAAGGACACCTTTGCATTATGGCATGGACCATTGGCGGTATCCTCGCTGTTGTGGCACTGGCCGCCATCGCCTTGCAGATTGCCATTGCGCGCGATGGGCCAGCGGTTTTGAGCGCAGTTGACAGGGTTTCGGGCGGTGATGGCGGGGCCGAGCTGAAAGCGAAGATCACGACCGGCGATCACCCGGATCAAAAATTGCTGATCTGGGGACCAAAAGAGCGACCTACTTTGGACCATGCGCGCCCGGTCCTTTTGTTCGTACACGGAGGCAGCTGGAATTCGGGCGATCCGGAAAGCTATGACTTTGTCGGCCGCGCCTTTGTGGAGCGCGGTTTTATCGTAGCGCTCGCCGGCTATCGCCTTGGTGAAGCGGGGCAATATCCGGGAATGGTGGAGGATGTAGCGGGTGCCTTTGCGCAAGTCCGCGAGCAAATTTCCGCTTATGGCGGTGATCCTGAACACATTGTTTTAGCAGGACATTCTGCTGGCGCATACAATATGATGATGGTCGCATTGGAGGAAAAATGGCTGCGGGCGCATTCGCTTGCACCAGACGCTATTTCAGGCATCGTCGGCATTTCGGGGCCTTATGATTTCCTGCCCCTTGATAGCGATAGCACTAAGGCCGCCTTTGGCCACGTCGAGGAAGAACAGGCCTTGAAAGCCACTCAGCCGATCAACAATGTAAACGGCGATGCCCCGCCCATGCTGCTCATCCACGGCGAAGAGGATACGACTGTCGGGCTGTTTCACTCCAAACGCCTGTCCAGGAAAATACAAGCGGCGGGAGGCACGGCCACGCTGAGCACCTATCCTGCAATGAGCCACACCGATCCGCTCATCTCGATTGCATCGCCGTGGCGCAATCGGCGCGATATTGTCGATCAAATCGCGACTTTTGCTCGCTATGTGAAGGCACAGAAGTAAAACTTCAGTTCCTGTTCAGGCCCAAAGGGGTTAGCGTCTTTTCACAATGCACCTGACTCGCTCCTTTTGCGCCGCGCTGCTGGCGTTACTCGCCACATTTGCGCTATCGCTTCAGCCACTGGCCGCGCAATCCATCCTGCGCGATGCTGAGACAGAGGCGCTTCTTCGGGACATGGCCTATCCGCTTGTTGAGGCAAGCGAGCTTGAGCCGGAAAACGTCGAGATCGTGCTCATCAATGATGGCTCGATCAACGCTTTTGTTGCTGGCGGACAGGTGGTCTATGTCCACGCAGGGCTTTTGAACGCGGCCGATACCGCGAACGAAGTGCAAGGCGTGATTGCGCACGAGCTTGGCCACATCACCGCAGGGCACGTCGTACGCTTTGCCGAACGGACCAAGGGCGCGCAGGGCATCTCGATCCTCTCGCTTATCCTTGGCGTGGGCGCGGCGCTGGCGGGCGCAGGTGACGCGGCTCTGGGTGCGATTATGGCGGGCCAACAGGCAGCCGTGGGCAATTTCCTTGCCTTTAACCGCAATCAGGAAGCCGCCACCGACCAGGCAGGCGCGCGCTATCTTTCGGGCGCGGGCATTTCCGGGCGTGGCATGATTTCCTTCTTCGAAAAACTGCGCAATGCCGAAATTCGCCGCGGCTACAGCCAATCGGACGATGCTGCTTATACGCGCACCCACCCCTTGTCAGGCGACCGGATTCAATTCCTGCGCGATCAGCTGGTAAAAGACCCGGCATGGGACGCGCCCGATGATGCCGAATTGCAGGCACGATTCCTGAAAGTGCGCGCCAAGCTTTTCGGCTATCTTGCCGAACCCAAGCGCACGTTTCAGGAATTTCCGGTAAGCGATGAGAGCACGCCTGCACGCTATGCGCGCGCCTATGCCTACCACAAGGATGCGCAAGTTCAGAACGCGCTCAATGAGGTTGAAACGCTGCTCAAAACCGAGCCGAAAAACCCCTATTTCCTTGAACTCAAGGGGCAGATCCTGCTCGAATCGGGCAGCCCCGAAGAAGCCCTCGAACCGCTTCGCCGCGCAACCGAGTTGACGTTAAGCCAACCGCTGATCGCGGGGATGTTTGGCCACGCCCTTATCGCCACAGAGGATGAGGCAAATTATGACGAGGCGCGCGATGTGCTTCGCGCAGCGGTTGCGAAAGACCGCTTCAATCCCTTCGCCTGGTATCAACTGGGCGTGGTTTATGCGCGCCAGGGCGACATCCCGCGCGCTAAGCTTGCAAGCGCAGAACAACAAGTGATGCGCCGCAATTATCCTGAGGCGTTGCGCAATGCGACCGATGCAGAGGCAGGGCTCCCAGTGGGCTCGCCCGATTGGATCCGTGCACAAGATGTTGCCCTTCAGGCGCGCGCCGAACTGGAACGATTGCGCGACGAGCGTTAAAGCTTAGCCCCTATGACCGACACCACGCAGCAGGCCTCACCCTTGAAGCAATCGCTTTTGACTGCGCTTCTGGCGCTCACATTTGGCTTTTTAGGGGCGGCGATCTGGTCATATGCCGGGCTCGCTGACAATCGCACGCGCTCCTATCTCATTGAAAACCCATCCATCCTGCAGGACGTGGCAGAGGCGCTCGCAGCTGAGGATGCGCGCGAACGCCTGGCTTCGGTGAGGGATGAACTTTATACGCCTTTCCCCGGCGCGATCATGGGCAACCCTGAAGGCTCAAAAGTGCTGGTCGAGTTCACCGATTACAATTGCCCCTATTGCGCAGCGAGTTTTCGCGATGTTGCGCAATTGGTGGCAGCCGACCCTGAGCTTAAGGTCATCATGCGCGAATGGCCAATCTTTGAGGGCAGCGAAATGGCAGCGCGCATGGCTTTGGCTGCGGCAAAACAGGGGCGCTATCAGGAGTTTCATGCCGCTCTGTTCGAGCGCGGTGATACCAGCGAGGCGGGCATCACCGCTGCGGCAGAGGCGATCGGCCTTGATTTGGACCGCGCGCGCCAGGATGCGATGAGCGATGAGGTGTCGGTTGAACTGGTGCGCAATCTCACCTTTGCTCAAAGCTTAGGGTTCAGCGGCACGCCAGCTTTTGTGACGGGCGACATCTTGATGCCGGGCGCTGTGGGCGCTGAACGCCTGAAAGAGGCGCTTGCCGAAGCTGAGGCAAGCACGAGCGCATCATAATGCGCGGCGGGGCGGGTCTTGTCGTTGCTCTGGCTGCAATAGGCAGCTTGGCGCACGTCACCGCGCAAGCACAAAGCCGCATCGACTGGAACCGGATCAATCTCGATGCAGAACGCGCCGTCATCGCTGAGTTTCAAGCGCAGGATCAGCGCCTTCAGGATGTTGGCTGGAAGCTGATCAAAGGCAATGCGCCATTTTGCGATGGTGCCACCCCCTCCATCGGCCTGCAATTGCAGGATATGGCAAGTTATGGTTCGCCTGAAGTGGCGCGGGCCGCGCTTGGGCTTACGGGGGATTTTGCGGTGCAGACGGCGGCGCGCGGATCGCCTGCTGATCGCGCACGCACATTGCCCAAAAACCGCGAGATACATTTGATCGACACGGTGAACCCCAATCAATGGGAGGCAGGCAAACGCTTTTACTGGGAGCGGCTTGCCAAGGTGCACGATCTGGTTGACGCAGCGTTGCAAAGGAAGGGGTCAGTCAATCTGACATTCGCCGACGGCTCCACCTCAACGGTTGAAGCGGTCGAAGTCTGCCCCTCGCGCTTTGAGCTGATGGGTGATGGCAAGAAAGCCGTCGCCGATGGCAACCGCGTCGTGATCGGGGTGGAATTCCCTGCCTTCGACTATGAAGAGCCTGAATTTGCAGGTCTTGTCGCGCATGAGCTTGCGCATAATCTACTTGGCCATACGGCATGGCTCGACCGCAATGGCCGCAAGCGCAGCCACACCCGAATGACTGAGCGCGAAGCGGATCGCCTCATCCCGTGGCTGCTGGCCAATGCGGGCTATGACCCTGAAAGTGCGGTGCGTTTTTTCCGCCAATTGCGCCCGGCCAGCGGAAGTCTTTTGTTCTTCAAAGGCACTCATCCCAAATGGCGCGAGCGCGCCAGCGCCGTTGAGGGGGAAATCGCGCAGATCAAACAATTGATGGCGCGCGAGGGCAAGGCCGATTGGCAAACCCATTTCCGGCGGGAGATTGATCCGAACTGGGGCCTTTAGGATTTAGGCGATCATCGGCGGAGTGTGACTTGCGGCAAACGGTTGCGCGCTAGCGCCCATTTGCGCCGTGATTAGCCATAATGGCTGCGACGAAGCGAAATTTGCGCTACACTTGTGCCCATGTCGATGGTGAATTTCCAGCCTGCCCCGTTTTTTGCGAGCAAGAACCGCGCCTTCTGGAACCTGCAACTTGCGGGCTGGGGCGGCTATTTCCTGCTGCGCAGCGTGGTTGCGATCGCCAATGACCAGCCGCTCGATCTGCTCGCGGTTCTGCTTGTCACCACCATCACCGGTTTTGCGATTACGCTGATCCTGTCAGTGATTTACCGCCAGTTGATCGACCGCCAACCGATTGTGACATGGGGCGGAACGGCGGTTGTGCTTATGCTCGCCGTGCTCGTCCATTCAGTGATCGAAGCCTGGCTACAAGGGCTTTATCAAGGCTCACTGACCGAGACGAGCTTTGCTCAGCGCATGATCGGTTTAAGCTTCATTCCGCTCGCTCTGCTTGGCGGGTGGAGCGCGCTGTATTACGCGATCAATTACTTCCTGCGGGTTGAGGAACAGACCGACCGCCTGCAACGATTGGAAGCACAGGCCACCGCTGCGCAGCTCGCCATGCTGCGCTATCAGCTGAACCCGCATTTCCTCTTCAACACGCTCAATTCAATCAGCACTCTGGTGCTTTTGAAACAAACCGAGCCTGCCAACGCCATGCTCACACGTCTGTCGGGGTTCCTTCGCCACACGCTGATCGCTGAGCCGGGGAGCAAGGTGACGCTTGCCTCTGAGGTTGAAACGCTCAAGCTGTACCTCGACATCGAACGGATGCGATTTGAAGAGCGGCTGCGCACCCATTTCGACATCGAAGACGCTGCAATGCAGGCTTGCCTTCCGGCGATGTTGCTCCAACCTCTGGTCGAGAATGCGATCAAATATGCCGTCAGCCCACAAGAAGAAGGCGCGCGCATATCGCTGACAGGCCGGGTCGTGGGCGAGCGCCTTCGCATCAGCGTTGAAGACACAGGGCCCGGTGCGCGGCCCGACAGCCAAATCGCACCGCAAGAACGCGCGCATTACCCCGGCGAACCTGTTTCAACCGGCGTTGGCCTTGTGAATATCCAGAACCGTCTGGCGCAGGGGTATGGCGATGATCACCTGTTTGAAACCCGATCCAACCCCGGCGGCGGCTTTACCGTTCTGATTGAAATTCCGTACGAACGCGCCCTTGGCGATGACCCCGCCCCATCGCAATCCGATCAATCCCCCGCACCCGCGCGCGGTGACAATGTGATCGATCTAAAACCCCCGCATAAGCCCCAAACTGCTATTGGAAATTCGTGACATGACCATTCGCACCATCCTTGTCGACGATGAGAAGCTCGCCATCCAAGGCTTGCAACTTCGCCTCCAACCCTTTGAAGACGTGGAGATTATCGACACCTGCTCCAACGGGCGCGAGGCGATCCGCAAGATCAAGACCGAAAAGCCCGATCTTGTCTTTCTCGACATCCAGATGCCGGGCTTCGACGGTTTCAGCGTGGTCAAAGGCGTGATGGAAATTGAACCGCCGCTGTTCGTTTTTGTCACCGCTTATGAAGAGCACGCTATCCGCGCGTTTGAGGCAAATGCGGTCAATTATCTGATGAAGCCGGTCGATGAGGACAAGCTTGCCGACACAATCGAGCGGGTGCGCCAGCGTCTCGCTGAGAAGAAATCCGCAGAGGATGCGGAACAATTGCTGGATGTTTTGTCCGAAGTGGCGCCCGAACGCGTGGCTGATTTCTCCTGCGAGGCGGCGGGAGAGAGCGCGGAGCGGTTTGAAAAACTCATCAACGTCAAAGACCGCGGCCAGATTTTCCGCGTCGAAGTCGAATCGATTGAGCATATCGAGGCCGCTGGCGACTATATGTGCATCTATACTGGCGACAATTCGCTGATCCTGCGCGAGACGATGAAGGATTTGGAGCGTCGCCTCGACCC
Source organism: Erythrobacter sp. SCSIO 43205 (assembly GCF_019904235.1). Lineage (NCBI taxonomy): Bacteria > Pseudomonadati > Pseudomonadota > Alphaproteobacteria > Sphingomonadales > Erythrobacteraceae > Erythrobacter > Erythrobacter sp. SCSIO 43205. The sequence continues at coordinate 267,461 of NZ_CP063202.1, forward strand.
GCGCAAATTTCAGCGTGTGCACCGCTCGACAATCGTCAACCTCGACCAGGTGCGTCAGGTGAAGCCCCATACCAATGGCGAGTGTTTTCTGGTGCTCGATTCAGGCGCAGAGGTGAAGGTTTCGCGCTCGTACCGGGATGTGGTTGCGCGTTTCGTGCATTAGTGTTCGTGTTCGCCCATCCGGGCAAACTCCTCGGCGCTATTGCCTACCCCCGGATCAAGTCCGGGGTGCGGGGCACCTGCGGGTGCCCGGTCGGGCTTGCGGACCTGAGCGGTCCGTCTATTGAGGCTTCATGACTTTCTCATTGCCCGGCTTCGACCTCGACACATTTGTCCGCGAAACGCTCGCCGAGGACCTTGGCGTTGGCCTTCCCGGTGGCGGCAAGGATGTAACCTCCCAAAGCGTTATCCCAGCCGATGCGCGGTTCTCCGGCGTTATGGATTCGCGCGATGCCATCGTGGTCGCAGGGCTTCCGCTGGCCGAGGCGTTCTTCCGCCATCTCGACCCCGACTGCGTGATCGAAACGCTGGTGAGCGATGGCGACCAAGTTCAAGCAGGCGCGGACCTGATGCGGCTTGAAGGCAATGCCCGCGCGCTTTTGACCGCCGAACGCAGCGCATTGAACATCGTCCAGCACCTCTCGGGCATCGCCACCATGGCGGCGGAATATGTGGCAGCTATGCGCGTGGGGAGCGCGACCTGCACCCTGCTCGACACGCGCAAGACATTGCCGGGCCTTCGCGTGCTTGAGAAATACGCAACGCGTCAAGGGGGGGCTCAGAACCATCGCATGGGGCTCTATGATGCGGCCATGATCAAGGACAATCACGTCGCGGTCGCAGGCTCAGTTGGCGAAGCCGTCAGGCGGGCACGCGATGCAGGCGTCTCGCCAATCATTTGCGAAGTCGACCGCCTTGACCAGATTGAACCGGCGCTAGAGGCAGGCGCGGATCACCTGCTGCTCGACAATATGTCGCCGGAAACGCTTAAAGAGGCCGTCGCAATGGTGAAAGGCCGCGCCAAGACCGAGGCGAGCGGAGGCATCAACCTCGATACGATCGCGGCGAAGGCTGCGAGCGGGGTGGATTACTGCTCGGTAGGCAGGCTCACGCAAAGCGCGCCAGCGGCGGATGTTGGATTGGATTTCAAGCCGATATGAGAATAGCGAAAGGGCCTAGGCCTTGGTCCATCCGCATCTCCTGCGCGCTGCTCCTTTTGCTCGCTTGCTGGACATTATGGATTCATCTGCGCGACACGCGCACCTTGCAAGGCTTGCGCATCGAGCAATTTCCGCAAGTCCCATGGAGCGAAGATTTCGCAATCGTCTCTGCTTTCACGGAATTTACCATCGCGCTTATCCCGATTGTGCTTATCGCGATCTACGCAAAACGGTTCGCGCGCGTGCTGGTGAGCGTTTTCACCGTTATCAAGGTGGCGCTCATTGGGATGACGCTTTGGAGCTACTACGAGCAGATCGGCAGGTTTTTCGCCGAGCTTTTGTGGGAACCGGCTCTCCTTTTATTATGCGTCGCTTTGCTCTATCTTCCGTCAGCATCACGCTGGTTCAAGGGGCAAGACGCACTGGATGAAACCGTTTTCCAATAGGGTATGTCTTGCGCTCGCCATGCTGGTGGTCCCTGCGACTACCGCCAGCGCGCAAAGCTACCAATGCCGCGCGCCGCAGGTATCTTCAGTCCCGCAAATTGCGCCCGATCAACGCCCCCGAGTGGTGCCGATCACCGGTTACACCCTCGCCCTCAGCTGGTCGCCTGCCTTCTGCCGCACACGTCAGGATAGCCGCGCCCACCGCGTGCAATGCTCGGGCGACAATGGCCGCTTTGGTTTGGTCGTGCATGGGTTGTGGCCGCAAGGCTCGCGCACTTGGCCTCAATGGTGCGGGTCACAAAACCGCCTTACACCTGCGCAAATTCGTGCAAATATGTGCATGATGCCCTCTGCCCGCCTGATCGCGCGGCAATGGGAAAAGCACGGGAGCTGCATGGTGAAGAAGCCTGAGACATATCTTGGCGTCACCCGCATTTTGTGGAATTCGCTTCGCATCCCCGATTACGACCGGATCAGCCGCGAAGATGGCCTTACCGCTGGCCGCATCCGCCAGGCATTTGCCGATGCCAACGGCCGCGCGTGGCAGGCTTCTCACGTGGGCGTGAAGCTTAACCGCGATGGTTGGCTAGAAGAGCTGCGGCTTTGCTACAACAAACGCTTCCGCCCGACGCGCTGCGACGACAGACGCTACGGGGCGAGAGACGAAACAAGCGCAAAGATTTGGCGGGGATTTTAAGGCTAAACCGTCACCCCAGCCTCGATCCGGGGTGAAGGTCAGGGTCAAGGTCTACCGCCGCTCCCTAAAGAACCCCCGCAGCAATTCGGCCGCCTCTTCCTCACCCATTCCCGAATAAACTTCGGGCGCGTGCATACACTGCTCTTGCTCGAACACGCGTGCACCGTGCTCGACGCCGCCACCTTTTGCATCGCTTGCGCCATAGTAGAGCCTCGCAATTCTTGCATGGGCAATCGCGCCGGCGCACATGGCGCAAGGCTCCAGCGTTACATAGAGATCACATCCCGTCAGCCGGTCATCACCCAGCTTTTCAGCCGCCATGCGAATCGCGCGCATTTCGGCATGTCCGGTGGGATCAGGGGGAGAGCGGGTCGCATTGGCAGCGATAGCCACGATCTCTCCGCCTTTGACGATAACAGCGCCCACGGGCACTTCGCCCGCATTCGCGGCCTCTCGTGCGGCATCCAGAGCGGTCTGCATAGGTTGAGGGATGGGCCAGCTGGTCATTGTGCGCCCAAGCGCTAACTGCCAACCTCTAACGAATCAATTGACGATTCGCCCAGAGGGAGTTATGCGGCGCGCTTTCCGGGATAACCTTGCAACCAAGGGCCGCCTCAATGGCGCTACTCCCGTCACTTGAAACGAGACGAGATTTATCATGTCGCGCATTTGCGAACTCACTGGCAAGGGCCGCCAGGTTGGCAACAATGTCAGCCACGCCAACAACAAAACCAAGCGCGTTTTTCTGCCTAACCTGCAGAACGTGACTTTGATGAGCGAAAAGCTTGAGCGCAGCTTCAAGTTCCGCGTGTCGACCCATGGTCTTCGCTCGGTTGAGCACAATGGCGGCCTCGACAACTGGCTGCTTAAAACCAAAGACGAAAAGCTTTCTGCCCGCGCGCAGAAGGTGAAGCGTGAGCTTAAGAAGGCTGCCAAAGCCGCTTAACTTGCGCTCCGGCGTTTAAGAGATTTGAAGGCGCAGCGCGATTGGCGTTTGCGCCTTTTTCTCGTTCAGGACGTTATTGGTTCTCCTTTCGCTTCGCTACTTGAGAACGGGCGTATAGGTCAGCTTCGCCACGAGGGTCCGCTGCATCGCGGCAACATTGTCGTCTGAAATAATCCAGACTGACATTGTCCCGTCGCCCTGTTCGCGCACCGCCATCCCTTCGTAATTTTCGGGCGGAAGCACTCCTTCGAAACCGAACAGCACTTTGGGCGCGATTGGCTCACGCGAACCCACCAGAGGCGCATTCATAATCGCAAGTTTGCCCGCGAACGGTGGATAGCTCGACCAATCAAGATCACGCATCAGCATCAGCACCCGGCCATCGGGTAGCTGCGCCAGATCAGTCACCGCGAACCCTGGCACCGGGTTTTGAAAGGGCACAACCAACGGATCACGCCCTTCGACCGGATCACCGTCAAAGATCAGCGCTTCATCGTGCCCCTCTGGCAGCATGAGGAAACGCCCATCATCAAGACGCACCATCGCTTCGAGCCCGGCATTGGCGTACCAATCCTCCACGAGGGTATCGAAGATGCGATAGTCCTCTGGCTCAGTGCGATAGGAGAAGCGGTGGATCGCATGAGTGTTCTCATACCCGACCCAATAATCCCCCTTTGCGGCCGGATCACGCGTCACCGATTCGATGTCCCAGAGGCGGGGATAAAGCGCGGGGTCATTATAGGGCAGCCCTGCAATACGCCGCGTCTCAGGCGTTTCATCAACGCGGTCAGGCTCGGTGAAGGTGAACAGGAAGCCGCGATCTGAAAAGGCGCGCAGGCGCCCGCCACCGATTGCCAGAAGCCCTGAAAACCCTCCAAATCTTAAAGAGGGCTCGGTTGAGTAATGCCACACACCCTCGACCCGCCAGCCGGGCACGCCCGTGTCCCCGGCGCCCGCCACTTGAGCAAGCTCAATGCTTTGAGGGTCTTGTTTAACGACTGGCGTTCGAAGCCAGGTGCCAGGCGCAACCATGGCGGCAAGCGCCAGCGCCGCAGTCACCCGGACTGCTCTAGACATTCTAGTTCATTGGCCCTGCAAGAAGGATCGGGTCAAACCGCGCATCGTGCCATTTAAGGCCCCAGTGTAGATGCGGGCCAGTGGCGCGCCCCGTTGCGCCAATATCACCGATATGCTGGCCCTGACGCACTCTATCGCCCTCTTTCACATGGATGCGGTGGCAATGCAGAAAGGCGCTGTTCAAACCATTGCCATGGTCAATCATCAAAAGCCCGCCTTCAAGGCTAAACCCCGTGCGCGCAAGGATCACCACACCATCGGCAGGGGCCACGAAAGGGGTGCCTGTAGGTTTTGCAATGTCGATGCCCGAGTGAAAGCTCCCCGGTTCGCCGCGATAAATACGCTGACGACCAAAGCGACCGGAAATGCGGCCCTCGACTGGCCAGATAAAATCCTGTTTCCATCCTTGCGCATCGGTTTTCTTCGCGCGCGCGGCAACAATGGCGTTATATTCCGGCTCGCGCTGACGCCAATAGGCTTCCGGGTTGCGAAGCGTGCGCTTAGCCACGTTGACCCGCTCGATTTGCCAATCGCGCGGTGAAATGGAGAGCGTTTCGCTCACGCTCTTGCCACTTTCCAATGTCGCAGTGAGGATCATGGTTGAGGGGCTGTCGCGGTCGAAGGCTGCGAAGAAAGTGCCATCTTCAGCAACGTCGATCGCCTGATCGCCAATGGTAACCGCCACCGCGCCGTCGGGCACCAGACCGCGAATAAAGCCGCCTTGAGTAAGCTCGCCAGAATAGGAAAAGCGGGTGTTTTGTGCGGGCGCTGGAAGGGTCTTCTGGGACGCGGTTTCGGCAGAAGATTGCGCATCTTGAGGCGCGGGCTCTTCGATGCAATCTGTCACAAGTTCAGGCGTTGCCGCCTCCGATTGGGCGCAGGCCACCAGCCCAAAGAATGCGAGCGCCAAAAGGGGATAGATGCACTTCATAAGGTGCGCCCCTTAGTCCTGGCCAAGCAGGCGGCGTGTCGCAATCTCAGGGCTTGCATAGGCCTCTTGATGCTCGGCGCTCCAATAGGCGAGCTCTTCCAGAGGGATAATCGCGCCAGAAACAGCGCAGATGACATGGTGACCCGGCTTCAGCACGCGGAAGCTGGAGGGGCCGTAGTGGAGTTGGGCGGTCTTTTCACCGGAGGACATAAGCATGGGACAAGCCTATAGCATGACGCGCTAGCCGAATAAATCGTCTTGCGCCGGGGGTGGTATGGTTCGTTTAGGCTTACGCTTGGGCGAAGGAGCAGCGGGTGGGGGCGCATCGCCCACACCCACAGCCAGCTCGCCATCTTTGAACTTGAGCGTCAACGCGTTGTATTTGGCCGCCTCATCGCGCGCGGTCACGACGCTTCCATCGCTTCCGCGCACTAAAGCAAACCCACGTTCAAGCGGTTTTTCGGGGTGCAATTGCTCCATCAAGCGGGAAAGCGCATCGAGCCGCCGTTGACGCTCAGCGATTGGGCGCTCGACAAGGGAAGGGTTCAGTCGCACCCGCTCCAAACGATCACGTCGTCCGTCTAGCGCCTGTGTGAGCAATCGCGGACTAAGCCGCGCTTTCCACTCTGCCAATTGCTCGCGTCCGCGCCCTGCCCGGTCCTGAAGGCCGCGTCGCAGGCGTTCGGATAGGTCGTCGAGCCGCTGGGCTTGCGGTTGGAGCAGCGCCTCGATCCGTGGCATCCGCCTGACGCGGGCCTCCAACCGTTCGCGCCCAAGCTCGACAGGGCGATAGACAGCGCGCCGCCCCCGCGTCGCGAAGTCCGCCACTGTAGCTTGCAAATCCACCCGCACCGGCACCGCCATCTCCGCAGCAGCGGTTGGCGTTGGCGCGCGGCGGTCGGCGGCATAGTCGGCCAAGGTCGTATCGGTTTCGTGGCCCACGGCAGAGATTACCGGGATCGAGCACTCCGCAATCGCGCGAACCACAATCTCTTCATTGAAGGACCAAAGATCCTCAATCGAACCACCTCCGCGCGCAACGATCACCACATCGGGCCGCGCAATCGGTCCGCCCGGAGCAATCTCGGAAAAGCCGCGAATTGCCCCGGCCACTTGCTCAGCCGCACCCTGCCCCTGAACCAGCACAGGCCACACCAGCACGTGGCTGGGAAAGCGATCGGCAAGGCGGTGGAGAATATCGCGGATGACGCTGCCCGTCGGCGATGTCACAACCCCGATGGTGCGCGGCAGGAAAGGCAGGCGGCGCTTTCTTTCGCGGGCAAAAAGCCCCTCCGCCTCAAGCCGTGCGCGGGTCTTCGCCAGCAGCGCGAGCAATGCGCCCTCGCCCGCGATTTCAAGGCTGTCCATCACGATCTGATATTTGGAGCGCCCCGGATATGTCGTGAGCTTGCCCGTGGCGATCACTTCCAGCCCGTCTTCGGGCACAAACGCCAGCCGCCCTGCGTTGCCACGCCACATAACGCCGTCGAGCACAGCCTGATCATCTTTCAGTGCGCAATACATATGCCCGGAGGCCGCGCGTTTGACGCCTGAAAGTTCGCCGCGAAGCCGGACATAACCGAAACGATCCTCAACTGTGCGCTTCAAGCTTTGCGAAATCTCGCTGATAGTCAGCGGTTCGGCATTGTCGCCTTGGCGGCTGCGCGCTAGCAGACCGGAACTGTCAGAAGATGAAGAGGGGCTGCGAGCCATGAATATCCTGTTGATCGGGTCGGGTGGCCGTGAACATGGTCTAGCTTGGAAGCTGGCGCAATCCTTGTCCACCAAGAAGCTTTACGCGGCACCTGGAAATCCGGGCATTGCCGAAGAGGCGCAAGTGGTCGCCCTGGATGTGAGCGATCACACAGCTGTTGTCGAATTCTGCAAGACCAACGCGATCGACCTTGTCGTCATTGGCCCGGAAGCCCCACTGGTCGATGGGCTTGCCGATAGCCTCGAATGGGCCGGAGTGCCCGCATTCGGCCCATCTGCCAAGGCTGCGCAATTGGAGGGGTCAAAGGGCTTTACCAAGGATTTGTGCGCGCGGGCCAATATCCCCACCGGTGGCTATGTACGGACACACTCGCTTAGTGAGGCGACCGAGGCTCTGACGAAATTCTCAGCGCCTTACGTGCTCAAGGCCGATGGGCTAGCCGCTGGCAAAGGCGTGGTGATCGCCGCAAACTTGGAAGAGGCCGAAGCAGCGCTTGCCGATATGTTCGATGGCGCGTTTGGAGATGCAGGCGCGCAGGTTGTGATTGAGGAATTCCTTGAGGGCGAAGAGGCGAGCTTTTTCGCTATCACCGATGGGACGCACGTCCTGCCCTTTGGCACCGCGCAGGACCACAAACAGGTGGGCGAAGGCGATGTTGGCCTCAACACTGGCGGGATGGGCGCTTATTCCCCTGCACCAGTCTTGACCGAGGAACTGCAACAGCGCGTTCTGGACGAAATTATTCAGCCCACGGTCGACTCTATGCGCGCAGAAGGCACACCTTATTCCGGCGTGCTTTACGCAGGGCTTATGCTGACCGCGAGCGGGCCTCAGCTGATTGAATACAATTGCCGGTTTGGCGACCCGGAATGTCAGGTGCTCATGACGCGGTTCGAAGGCGACCTTGCTGCGCTGATGCTCGCGTGTGCCAAGGGTGAGCTTGCAGGCCAAAAGGCCAATTTCGCTCCCGAAACCGCGCTTACCGTAGTGATGTGCGCCAATGGCTATCCCGGCACGCCCGAAAAGGGCGGACGCGTTGATCTGGGCGATGCAGAGGCGAACGGGGCCAAGGTTTTCCACGCAGGGACAACGATGAAAGACGGCCAGCTTGTTGCCAACGGAGGCCGCGTCCTGAATGTGACCGCAAGCGGGGCAAATGTGACCGAGGCAAAGGCGGCGGCTTATGAAGCAGTGGCAAAGGTGGACTTTCCAAGCGGCTTTTACCGCAGCGACATTGGCTGGAAAGAAGTGGCGCGCGAAGGCTCTTGAGCGAAATTTGATTTAGATCAACGACGATTGCACCTCCCCTGTGTAGGAAAGAACAATGACCCAACGCTCTCTCTTGCTCACTCCTGTTGCCGTTGGCTTCACGCTGGCGCTTTCGGCCTGCGTGACAACGCGGCCGACCGCTCCAGCGCAGCCGCCTGCTTTCGTCGAAGCGGCGTGTGGGGGATGCCATTCGGTCGAGCCGCCTTTCCTCTCGCCCACTGCGGCCGTGCCGAGCTTTGAATCGATTGCCAACCGCCCCGGCGTGACGCGCGCGACTATCCAGGCCTGGCTCAGAAACGCGCACAATTACCCGGAGCAAATGGACTTTGACCTCACCCAAGAGAAGGTGGAAGAGGTCGCAGACTATATGATCACTCTGCGGCGGAGCGATTACGTGCCTGTGGAGTGATTGTTTAAGCTGAGCCGTCATCCCGGCGAATGCCGGAACGACGAGAGCAGTTTTCCTACTTTGCCAGTGCGAGCTAGTTCGGCTCAATGCCGTTTCCAGCCCCATCGAGCGCGCTCGCCCATCAATCGGAAAAGCCGATTAAAGCGCCGCAAATTGATCGATCCGATTTTCCGCTCTTGAACAGTGTCTCAAACGGATAGTTTCGCCCGGCAATTGCGAGGCTTAGAGGCTTTTCTCCATAAGTGCCTGCATATCTGCCTCAGGCCGGGGGCCGTAATGCGAGATTACCTCCGCTGCAGCAATCGCGCCGCGTTTAAGGCACGTCTCAAGCTTCTCTTCATGCACAAAGCCGGCAAGGAAACCTGCGGCGAATTGGTCGCCTGCCCCGGTTGTATCGACCACCTTGGCAACAGGGGCCGCAGCCACAACCGCACGCTCGCCATAGGCGCTTGCAACCGCCCCTTTGGCACTGCGGGTGGCGACAAGGACAGGCACATCAGCAGCGACCTGATCAAAGCCGGTGTCGAAGTCCTCTTCACCCGTGAGCGTTGCAAGCTCGCTTTCGTTGACGAAGAGGATGTCGATCATCCCTTCCTTGATCATTGCGCGAAAATCATCGCCGTGGCGGTCGATGACAAAGCTTTCCGAGGCGGTGAAAGCGACTTTACGACCAGCGTCGCGGGCCACCTGAATTGCGCGGCGCATGGCGCGGCGTGGCTCTTCCGGGTCCCAGAGATAGCCTTCGAGATAAAGGATGCTTGCGCTTGCGATCAGCTCCTCGCTGAGCGCGGCGGCGGGCAGAAATTGACCGGCGCCAAGGTCTGTGTTCATCGTGCGCTCTCCATCAGGGGTCACGAAGATAAGGCAGCGGCCCGTTGGTGGATTGTCGGGTGTCCCGTCGGACGGGCGCGCAGGGGTGTCAAAGTCGATGCCAGTTGCGCGCATATCGTGGGCAAAGACTTTGCCGAACTGATCATCAGCAACCTGTCCGATGAAAGCGCATTGGATGTCGAGCGCGGCAAGCCCGGCCAAAGTGTTTGCCGCCGAACCGCCCGATTTCTCAGTCGCGGGGCCCATCGCTTCATACAAACGATCAGCGCCCGCCGGATCGACCAGGGTCATGCCGCCACGGTTAAGGCCAAGCTCTTCAATATCCTCATCTTCGCAAGAGGCGATAATATCGACGATAGCATTGCCGATTGCGACAACATCGTAGCGGGGGTCGGTGGTGGGCAAGGTGTGTATCCTGTCTGGCGTGAGAAGGTAGAGTATGTCTTGGCAAACCGCCTAGCCCGATGCGCTGGCGAGGCCAAGTGCTTTAGGCCTTGTTGGCAAACAGGATGAACCGGCAAGGTTTGACTTCAATGGCTCAGATACGCACAGGGACGACATGAATCCAGTTTTGACAGCCTTGAGGAAGGGGTTTGCGCAGCTTGGCGACAGGGTTGTGGCGCGGCTTTTACTCAAGACTGCGCTTATCACGCTGATCGTCTTTCTTGTGCTTGGAGCGCTTGCATATCTTGGCCTGACGGCTGCCTTCGCGGCGAATGGTCTTGAGGGCGCGGGCCTTGCTGGCGCGGTTGCGGCAGTGCTTCTAACTGGCCTCGCGTTCTGGTTCCTGTTCCGCGTGGTGGCATTGGCCGTATTGCAATTCTTTGCTGACGAAGTGGTGCTGGCGGTGGAGACGCGGCACTATCCAGAAGCCGCAAAAACAGCGCGCAAATTGCCGTTCCGACGCGATTTTGCCAATTCGCTCAAAGGAGCAGGCCGCGCGCTTTTATACAATGCGCTTGCCGCGCCAATTGCGCTTGTGCTGATCTTCACAGCGGTCGGGCCTGCGATTGTGTTTCTTGTCGTCAATGCGGTGCTCTTGGGGCGCGAGCTTACCGATATGGCTTGGGTGAGGCATTGTGGCGAGCATCCTGAAGCCAACCCGGTGCCCAAGGTACAGCGCTTAATGCTTGGCGCAGTTATCGCCGCAATTATGCTCGTGCCCATTGCCAATTTTCTGGGTGCTATCCTAGGAGCAGCGGCAGGCACTCACTTGGTGCATGGGGCAAGAGAACGGAAAGGATAAGAGCGTCTTGTGATGCGGAAAGGCTTGAGCGTCATTGCCCTTTGTGCGGCCTTCGTCTCGGCTTGTTCGCCGAACGCAGCCCCACGCTCGGCTTCTGCGGGAGCAGCAGCGTCCGCAGGCGGCTTTCGAACACCCGTGGTCCAAAACGAGCGCGGGCTTGAAAGCATAATCGGCAAAGGCGCAAACGCCCTGACACAGCGTTTCGGTTCTGCGCGCATTGACCTTTCCGAAGGCGATGCGCGCAAGCTTCAATTTTCCTCAAACGAATGTGTTCTCGACATCTTCCTTTACCCCTTGCGCGGCAATGAAGCGCCCGTTGCGACCCATGTCGAGGCGCGCCAGCGTGTGGGAGGCGCCGGGGCGGACCGGGCGCGCTGTATCGCTGACATCGAACAGGGTCGAAATGGCGGTTAAATCATCGTGGTAACCCCACCTTAAGCACATTGTGCGAATGCTGCCCCCTGTATCAAAGGGGTAACACCACAATGACGACGCATTTTACCGCGCTTGCCAAGGCTGCTGCTGCCGATGGCAAGGTCAGTTCTGAGGAAGTCCTCGCGCTTCGCCAGCAAGGCTGGGGCGATGGGATCATCGTTCGTGAAGAGGCCGAAGCCTTGTTTGCGCTGAACAATGCGCTTGATGAGCGCGAGCAGGAATGGTGCGACTTTTTTGTCGAGGCGATTGGCGAATATGTGCTCAACGGCACCGAGCCCAAACGCCAATGCAGCGAAGCGGAAGCCCGCTGGCTGATCGCGCAGATTGATCATGACGGCGTGATGGAAAGCTTCGTCGAGTTGGAGACTTTGGTCCGCATTATCGAGCGCGCTGAAAATGTGCCGAGCCTTTTGAAAGACTATGTCATTGAGCAGGTCGAGAAAGAAGTTCTTACCGGAACCGGGCCCACCCGCTGTGGAGGGGAGCTGAGCGATGCGCATATCACTGAGGCGGAGGCGAAAATCCTGCGCCGCGTAATCTTTGCAAGCGGTGGATATGGGCCAGCAGCCGTCAGCCGGTTCGAGGCTGAAATGCTCTTCCGCCTGAAAGACGCGACTTTGGCTGAGGCAAATGCAGCCGAGTGGGACGAAGTGTTCCTTGATGGGGTAAGCAATTACCTCAAGGGCTTTGCTCTACAAAACGCGCAGCTTGAGCATGGGCGCGCAAAAGAGCTTGAGGCGTTTGTCGCTGATAATCAGGCCAATGTCGGGCGGTTTTTCGGCAGAATGGTCCGCGAAGTTCCGCAAGCAGCAAACCATTTTGGCAAGGTGTTCGGCAAAAAACAGCCCAGTGCCCCAAGCTATGAAGAGCAGGCCGCAGCAGGCGAAGCGATCACCGACCACGAGCAGCAATGGCTTGATGCCATGATTGAGGCCGACGGCGAGGTTGACGATCTTGAGCGCCGATTGCTTGCGCGGATTATCGAAGAGGGCTGAACCACCGCTGGGCCTTTTGGGGGCCCGCGCAAGAATTCAAACCATAAAGCTTTCGCCGCAGCCACACGCGCCCTTGGCGTTGGGGTTTTCGAAAGTGAAACCGGCGGTGAAATCGTCTTCGACCCAGTCCATGGTCGAACCCACGAGGTAAAGGACACTCGCCCCGTCGATGTAGAAAGTGCCGCCAGGCGTTTCGATCTTCTCATCAAACTTGGCTTCTTCGGTGACGTAATCAACCGAATAGGCAAGGCCCGAACACCCCCTGCGCGGTGTCGACAGCTTTACGCCAATCGCATCTTCAGGGGCTTGGCTCATCAAATGCGCAATGCGCGCCTCAGCACCTTTTGTAAGGGTCACTGCCGCTGGCATCTTGCGTGTTCTCGCAGTCGTTTCAGCCATCACAACATCCCCAATTCAAGCCGCGCTTCATCTGACATCTTTTCCGGGCTCCATGGCGGATCCCAGACCAATTCGACCTCTGCATCGCGAATCCCCGGTACTGAGGACGCGCGCAATTCAACCTCGCCCGGCATCGTCTCGGCAACCGGACAATGCGGCGTGGTCAGCGTCATCGTGATGGTCGCATCGCACTCATCATCAACCTCAACCCCGTAAATCAGGCCAAGATCATAGATGTTGACCGGAATTTCCGGGTCATAAATCTCTTTGAGCGCGTCGATAACGGCTTGCTGCAAATCGCCACCGGCGCCGGTCGCGGTTTCGGCAGGTTTCTGGTGAAGAAAACCTTCCAGATAATCGCGCGTGCGCGGTGCTTCGGCGCCCGTTTCGGTGGTCGCTTCATCGGGATCGATAGCGTCCTCCACCCTTGCGCGGGGCGGCTTTGTGGGAGCGTCGTTTGGCGTGGTCATATCTATATGCCTTTTCCAAAGATCTTACGGGTGCGGGCGATGCCGTCGAGAAGCGCGGTCACGTCTTCTTGCGTCGAATAAAGCCCGAAACTTGCGCGCGCGGTTGCTGGCACGCCGAGATAATCCATCAAGGGCTGGGCGCAATGGTGCCCGGCGCGAATGGCGACGTTTGCCTCATCGAGAATAGTGCCGAGGTCATGCGGGTGAATGTCATCGATGGTGAAGCTGACAATGCCCGCGCTATTGGCTGGACCATAAACGGTCACATCATTCATCGCCGTAAGCTCGCGGCGCAAACGCTCGACAAGCTTGGCTTCGGCTTCGTGCATTGCCCCAAGCCCGACCTCTGACACGTAATCGACCGCCGCGGCAAATGTGATCGCCTCGGTTATGGCAGGAGTGCCCGCTTCAAACCGCTGTACCCCTGAGCCGTAGGTCGTGCCTTCAAAAGTAACGCGGTCGATCATTGCGCCGCCGCCTTCCCATGCAGGCATATCGGCAAGGATGTCCGCACGCGCCCACAGCGCTCCAATACCCGTGGGGCCATAGAGTTTGTGGGCGGAGAAAACGTAGAAATCGCAAGTCAGAGCCGCCACATCGACGGGCATATGCGCCACCGCCTGACAGCCATCGAGGAGCAGCTTTGCGCCAACCTTATGCGCCATATCGGCTGCGCGCTTGGCGTCGAGAACGCTGCCCAGAACGTTGGAAACGTGCGCCAAAGCAACGATCTTGTGCTGTTCGGTCAACATCGCTTCGGCAGCGTCCAGATCAATCTGGTGATCATCGGTCAGCGGCACCACATCGATATCCGCGCCCACTTCCTGCGCCAACATTTGCCACGGCACGATATTGGAGTGGTGCTCCAACTGAGAGAGCAAAATCCGGTCACCCGCCTTGAGATTGGCCCGCCCCCAGGTCTTCGCCACGAGATTGATCGCCTCGGTCGCCCCGCGCGTGAAAACCAACTCGTCTTCCTTGCCGCCGATCAGAGCGGCAACCCGCCGACGCGCAGCTTCATAGGCCATCGTCATATCGGCGGAGCGCGAATAGACACCGCGGTGAACGGTTGCGTAATCCTCACCTAGCGCACGCGTCATCGCCTCGATCACGGCCCGCGGCTTTTGCGCGGTCGCAGCGGTGTCGAGATAATGCCAAGGCTTACCTTCGACAGTGACAAGACCGGGAAAATCAGCGCGCAAATCGCGGTTTAGGGCTGTGGGAGCATTCACAGCGCCGAACTTTCCAGCGCGGTGAGCGCTTTTTCGAGCAGCTTTTCGCGGGCTCCCTCATCGTCGAGCTCTACAAAGGCATCGCCGATAAACGCCTGTACCAAAAGCCGTTGCGCTTGCTCAGGAGAGAGGCCCCGCGCAGCCATGTAAAAGCGCGCCGCTTCATCCAATTGGCCAACGGTTGCACCGTGAGCGCACTTCACATCATCTGCGAAGATTTCGAGTTGCGGTACGGCGTTTGCGCTCGCGCCTGCCTCGAGAAGCAAGCCTTTGAAATCTTGCGCAGCGTCGGTTTTCTGCGCGTGGCGAGCGACCTTGATCTCGCCAAGGAAATTGCCCGTTGCCTGCCCCCAATGAACCGCGCGAACGGTTTGGTTTGATGTCGCATTGGGCTCAGCGTGCACAGTTTGCGTCACAAATTCGCGCACCGCATCGCCGCCGCCAATTGTGACCCCGCCAAATTCGAAATGCGCAGCCTTGCCAAGCGTCACTTCGATCTCAAGCCGGGTGTAATCGGAGCCCGCGCTGGTCGCGAAGACTTCCGCCCGCGCGCCGTCGCCCACCGTCAGGCGGAGGCGGGTGACTTCTGGCGCGTCGCCGCCGACAGTCAGGCAGATACGCTTCGTCTCACCGCTGGCGACCGCGACGTCCTGCCAGTCGGCAAGCGCATCTGCGCCAAGCTTCGCGACCGCATCAATATCGGCGTAGCGCCACGCTTCGTCGCGGCGAGTAGGGAGGGTTGCGGCCTCGCTCACGCCGCGACCTCTGCCATCACCGCGTCATAGCCTTCATCTTCAAGGCGAAGCGCCAAGTCTGGCCCGCCGGTTTTCACGATGCGTCCACCCGCGAGGATGCTAACCCGGTCTGGTTTCACCACGTCAAGCAGGCGTTGGTAGTGGGTGATAAGGAGCACGCCTTTATCGGGTGCGCGCATGATCGAATTGATGCCTTCACCCACAATGCGCAGCGCGTCGATGTCGAGGCCGCTGTCGGTTTCATCAAGCACGGCGAATTTCGGGTTGAGAATGCCCATCTGAACCATCTCAGCGCGCTTCTTCTCGCCACCGGAGAAGCCGACATTCACTTGCCGCTTGAGCATTTCCATGTCCATTTTGAGAAGGCCCGCCTTCTCTTTGGCAAGTTTCAGGAACTCGCCGCCCGAAAGAGGCTCTTCTCCGCGGAACTTGCGCTGGGCGTTCAGAGCTTCGCGCAGGAATTGGACGTTGGAGACGCCGGGGATTTCAACCGGGTATTGGAAGCCAAGGAACAGGCCCGTTGCCGCGCGCTCATGCGGGTCGAGGTCGAACAGGTTACGCTGCGCAAACTCGACCGATCCGCTTGTCACCTCATATCCGGGCTTACCGCCAAGGACATTGGCGAGCGTCGATTTGCCCGCGCCATTGGGGCCCATGATGGCGTGAACTTCGCCTGCTGCGACTTCGAGGGAAAGGCCTTTAAGGATCGGTTTTGGGTCGTCCTCGCCAACAGTGGCGTGAAGGTCGGTGATCTTAAGCATTGCGGTCAAATTTCCTGCGGTTAGGGCGCGAATAGTCTTGGTTGGGGTTGGCCTCGCGGTGGGCGCGGGCGGCCTCTTTCTTGTCGCCGATACGCATTCGCATTCCAGCGGTGATGCGCTGGAGCACGGCGTCCATGTCATCGAGAATGTCGGTGGCCTTGATCCGCATCACGCGAATGCCGACAGCCTCAAGGCTCTTATCCCGGCGTTTGGCGAGGGTCTCGTCCTGATCCTCTTCATCGATCATGATCGCCATGCCGAGGTTGTGGCAGTTGAAGTCGACAATGGCCGAGCCGACGACGGCAAAGCGCTTGAAAGTGTAGCGGCCGAGATCGGCGTCTGCGAACTTTTTGGCGAGCGCCTTGTTCGCAGGCGAAGCAAAGCGCCGCATTTCGCGCGCACGGTTGTGCAGCTCGTCGAGGCGCTTCTCGGAAATCTTCCACCCGCGGCCCTTTTTGTTGAGGGCGGGTGCTTCATCAGAGGGCTCGCGCAGGCCTAGGGTTTTGCGGTCTGTCATTGCCGAATTCCTTTGTTTCCAGTGGACTCGAACAACGCGTGGTTTAGTAGGACAATGTAAGCCTGATCTCGCAATATGCCCGAGGCGCAACCGATGACGGCTGCTTCGCCACATTTGGGGCAAATGGCCGTCCATCGCTTAACCCGATTCGATGTTTCAGGACTGACCCATTCGTCTTTCCACTGCGTGACTGATTTTGCGCTGAAAGCAGCACAACAGCTTGCACATTCAGCGCGTTTGCTTTGCTCAATCTCTGCACGATTGCCCGTCATGTGAGGACGAGCCTCAGCTATGAATTCATTCCTTGAGAGCTGCTTCACCCCACACTCCCCTCAAGCGAGATCGCCAGCAGCTTTTGCGCTTCCACGGCAAACTCCATCGGCAGCTCTTTCAGAACATCTTTGGCAAAGCCGTTGACGATCAGCGCCACGGCCTCTTCTTCGTCAAGCCCGCGCTGCATGGCATAGAAGAGCTGCTCATCGGAGATTTTGGAGGTGGTCGCCTCATGCTCAATCTGAGCGCCGGGGTTCTTGACCTCGATATAGGGCACGGTGTGCGCGCCGCATTCATCGCCCAGCAGCAGGCTGTCGCACTGGGTGAAGTTGCGCACGCCTTCCGCCTTTGGCCCCACGCGAACAAGGCCGCGATAGGTGTTGTTTGATTTGCCAGCGCTGATCCCCTTGGAGATGATGGTCGAGCGCGAGCCCTTGCCATTGTGGATCATCTTGGTGCCGGTGTCGGCCTGCTGGTAATTGTTGGTGACCGCGACCGAGTAGAACTCGCCCACGCTGTCTTCGCCATTGAGGACGCAAGACGGGTACTTCCACGTCACAGCGGAGCCAGTTTCAACCTGCGTCCAGCTGATCTTGGAGCGGTCGCCTTGGCAAAGCCCGCGCTTGGTCACGAAATTGTAGATGCCGCCCTTGCCTTCGGCATCGCCGGGATACCAGTTCTGGACGGTCGAATATTTGATCTCTGCATCTTCCATCGCGACCAGTTCAACTACGGCGGCGTGCAGCTGGTTTTCATCGCGCATGGGGGCGGTGCAGCCTTCAAGATAGGAGACGTAGGAGCCCTTTTCCGCGACGATCAAAGTGCGCTCGAACTGGCCGGTGTTTTCGGCATTGATGCGGAAATAGGTGGAGAGCTCCATCGGGCAGCGCACGCCTTCGGGAATGTAAACGAAGGTGCCATCGGAGAATACGGCTGAGTTGAGGCAGGCAAAGTAATTGTCGCGCGTGGGCACCACGCGGCCCAGCCACTTTTTAACAAGCTCAGGGTATTCCTTGATCGCCTCTGAGATGGAGAGGAAGATCACGCCCGCTTTTTTCAGTTCCTCGCGGAAAGTGGTCGCAACGCTGACGCTGTCAAACACCGCATCCACCGCGACTTTGCGCGCGCCTTCGACCCCGGCGAGCACCTCTTGCTCTGCCACGGGAATGCCCAGCTTGTCGTAAACCGCCTTGATCTCGGGATCGAGGTCATCGAGCGATTCAAGCTTCGGCTTCTTCTTGGGCGCGGCGTAGTAATAGGCGTCCTGATAGTCGATTTTGGGATAGCCAACCTTGGCCCAATCGGGTTCTTCCATTTCCTGCCACAGGCGGAAAGCTTTGAGCCGCCAATCGAGCATCCATTCAGGCTCACCCTTTTTGGCGGAGATGAAACGGACGGTGTCCTCGTTCAGCCCTTTTTCGGCGAACTCGGTTTCAATGTCCGAGGACCAGCCATGCTCATACTCAGCCGCAGCCGCTGCTGCGTCTTTCGCATCCTGGTCCATTTCTGGCCTGTCTAATTGGACGTCTTGGTCGACGTTATCGGTCATACCGTAAGCTCTTTTTGTGGGATCGTTTGAGAGGGTTGGTTTGCTGGTTTTTGGCGCAGGTCAGCGAGAGAAATCTCTGCCAACGCGCCACGCAGCTTGGAATTGATGAGCGGCCAGTGCGGCTTCATATTACAGCCCGCGTCGTAATCACACTCGCCATGGTCGATGCAGGACGTGAGCGCAATCGGGCCCTCCACCGCCTCTACAATATCGGCAACCGTGATCGCAGCCGCCGGACGGCCCAATTGAAGCCCACCGTTCACGCCGCGCACCGAGCGCAAAAGATGCGCCTTTGTCAGTTTGGAAACAAGCCGCTGCACCGTGGGTACGGGGAGGCCAGTTTCATGCGCCAGTTCGGCCGCACTCACCCGCCCGTCCCCGCAATGGGTCGACGCTTGCACCATGGTTATAATGGCATAGTCGGTGAGATTCGAAAGGCGCATCGGAGCGTAAAAATGCCTTGTTGCGAGTGGTTCTTAAATCGGACTGATTGAGTCGGATTTGAAATACGCACAAACTGGTCCGATTTCAAGGCCCCTTCCGGTTCGAGCCTGTCTCGTTCAGCGCACGCGCCCTTTGCTTGAAGGCAGAAAAAAAGGACGGCCCAGCATTTGTGGAGCCGCCCTTTAAAGTCGAGGAACTCTTTGCACTGCTGCGTTGAGCCCTTCGGGTCGCATCAGTTTGATAGCCATCGGAACCCTTTGTGAATTGTATTGAAGCGACAAGCTGCGTTTCTTTGCATTTTTCTTGGCGACCGCCCGTCGCATTGCTTTTTGCGGATGCCTTTTGGGTGCTTCTGCTTGGGCAGGCCGGGATGGTTTGGCCTCGACATCTGTCACTTTTTGGGGCTTAGCGCGAAAGCCATGCTCAACCCGTTCAAGCTCTTCGATCTCGCCCGCCCTGCCATTTTCGCGCTCGACCCTGAAAAGGGTCACAGGCTCGCGATAAATGCCCTCAAGACGGTGCCCGTTGCCGCGTCTCGTGCCAATGATGCAACCAACTCCATGCTGCAGACCGAAGTCGCTGGCCTAACCTTCCCCAACCCGGTCGGTGTGGCTGCGGGATTTGACAAGGATGCAGAGGTGCCTGACGCGCTGCTTGCGCTGGGCTTTGGTTTTACAGAAGTGGGTTCGATCACCCCCCGACCGCAAGCGGGCAATCCGAAACCGCGCCTGTTCCGGCTGACCGAGGATCAAGCCGTTATCAATCGGATGGGGTTCAACAATGCGGGCGCTGAGGTTGCGCTTGAACGCCTTAAGGCGAGAAAAGCGCGCGGCGGGATTGTCGGTATCAATATTGGGGCCAATAAGGATTCCGAAGACCGCATCGCAGATTACGCCCATATGGCCCGCGCGATGACGCCATATGCAAGCTATCTTGCGGTCAATGTGTCGAGCCCCAATACGCCGGGACTTCGTGCGCTTCAGGACGAAGGGGCGTTGTCCGCGCTGATCGATGGCGTGATTGCAGCGCGCGCTGAGGCTGCGGGCGAACATGTGCCTCCGGTTTTCCTGAAGGTCGCGCCCGATCTTGAGCCTCAGGATGTAGACGCGATTTCGCGCATTGCCATCGACAAGGGGTTGGGCGCGCTGATCGTCTCCAACACCACGATTTCGCGCGATGGACTGACCTCGCGCCATGCGGGCGAAGTGGGCGGCCTTTCAGGAGAGCCATTGCGCGCGCTTGCGCTTCAACGTTTGCGCGATTTTCGCAAAAGCACTGGCGGCGAAATCGCATTGGTCGGCGTTGGAGGGATTTCCACCGCTCAGCACGCGTGGGACCGGATCAAAGCGGGCGCGAGCCTTGTCCAGCTCTATTCCGCAATGGTTTATCACGGGCCCACCTTGGGCGAGCAAATCGCACAGGGCCTAGTCGAGATTATGAAGCGCGAAGGCGTGACGAGCATTGCAGAGGCGGTGGGAAGCGAATAACTCTTGTGCCCATGTTCAAACCCCTGATCGCACTTTCGCCGCTCGCGCTCTTTATTTCAGCTTGCGTAGATGCCCCAACAACCGTCACCAGCACCCCTGACCCGGTCGCGGCGAACAGTGAGGGTGCGGTAAGCAGCGCTGACCCGCGCGCCACCGCTGCTGGCGAGGCGATCCTTGCGAAAGGCGGCTCTGCCACCGATGCGGCGATTGCGGTCATGCTGGCGCTTACCGTGGTTGAGCCGCAAAGTTCCGGCATTGGCGGGGGCGGATTTATGGTGCGTGCCGGCGGGGAAGGCGGCGAGGACGGCGTGACTACGCTTGATGGCCGCGAAACCGCGCCAATCGCTGCAACGGGCACGCGGTTTCTTGATGAAGAAGGCGACCGCTTGCCGCGCGAACTTCGCGTCACTTCTGGCCTTAGTGTCGGTGTGCCCGGCAACCTTGCGCTGGCGGCGAAGGCGCATGAGAAATACGGCAACTTGCCTTGGGCTCAATTGTTTGAACCTGCGATAGCTTTGGCGCGCGATGGTTTCGTGGTGAACCGCCGGCTGCACGCAAGTTTGAGCGGTCGCAAGGAGCACGCAGGTAAAACCGAAGCTGCGCGCGCAATATTCTTCGGCGCTGATGGCGAGGCGTTGCCGGTTGGTGCAAAGGTGAAGGTGCCAGAACTCGCCGAAACGCTGGAGCGCATTGCCGCGGACGGGGTCGGCGTTTTCTATGAAGATAGCGCTGAGGAATTTGCAGCCTATGTCGCGGGCGAGACCCCGCAAGATGGTTTGATGACCGCAGGCGACGTAATGGAATATCAGGCCAAAGAGCGTGAGCCGGCTTGCGTTCGTTACCGCGTCTATAAAGTCTGCGGCATGGGCCCGCCTTCGTCTGGCGGTGTTGCGGTCGGGCAAATGCTGGGCCAGCTTGAACGCTTTGATCTGGCCGCGATGGGCCCGCAGAGCGTGCAATTCTGGCACCTGTTCCTTGAATCGCAGCGCGTCGCCTATGCTGACCGTGAGTTATACATTGGCGATGAAGATTTTGTCGAAGTGCCTGTCGATGGGCTTCTTGATCGCAGCTACATCGCAAGCCGCAGTGCGCTTATCGACCCTGATAAAGCGTTGGAAGAAGCGCTTCCCGGCACACCTCCCGGTGCACCTTTAGCGCGTGCAGACGGTGATGAGCCAGTTGAAAATGGCACCACCCATTTCGCTGTGGTCGATGCCAATGGAAATGCGGTTAGCTACACTTCCACCATCGAAGGGGCATGGGGCTCTGGCCTGCATTGGGGCGGTTTTTACCTGAACAACGAACTCACCGATTTCAGTATGACGCCCGAGGTTGACGGCAAGCCCGTCGCGAACCGTGTCCAAGGCGGCAAACGCCCGCGTTCCTCCATGGCACCGACCATTGTGTTCGATGAAAAGGGTGAAGTGGTCCTTGTGATCG
The DNA here is from genome assembly GCF_019904235.1 of Erythrobacter sp. SCSIO 43205. Lineage (NCBI taxonomy): Bacteria > Pseudomonadati > Pseudomonadota > Alphaproteobacteria > Sphingomonadales > Erythrobacteraceae > Erythrobacter > Erythrobacter sp. SCSIO 43205. Next base: position 288,944 of record NZ_CP063202.1, read on the forward strand.
GTGCAGCTGGCGGACCTACTATCCCGGTACAGGTCGCTCGCTCGATCATCGGCGTACTCGATTTCGGCATGAGCGCTGAGGACGCGCTGAACCTTCCGCTGATCATGGCCTTTGGACAGGTCGTGATCACCGAAGAGGGCAGTGTTGTCGCCGATTTGGTGGATGAATTAAAGCAGCGCGGTCATGAGCAGATACGGGTCATCGCCCCGCGCGGCAAAACAAACGCACTGCGCCGGATCGACGGAGGCTGGGAAGCAGCTGGTGATCCACGCATCGCTCCGCTCTTGTCATATGAGCCCGACCAGGAGCCAGCCTCTGAAAGCGCGGTCAACGCGCCTTAACACACAAGCGAAACGGTGCCGGGTGGCTTGCCGCTACGTCAATCTTCCCCTATTTTGAGCGCATAAAGACACAATAAGCGCCCGATCAAGAGGCGCATATGAGGAGCTAATCCCAAGTGAACGCCCCCTATTCGCCGCCAGTCGTCGACGAAAATGACGACCCCATCCTTCAGGACATCGACCGCGCGAACAATCTGGTTGAGCTGTTTCTCAAGCGCGCCGATGAAAAGGGCGATGCACCTTTCCTGGGTCACAAGTCTGAGGGTGAATGGGTCACACAAAGCTGGGCCGAAGTCGCCGATAAAGTGTGCCTTCTGGCCGAAAGCCTGCGCAGGATTGGCTTAAAGGATGGCGAGCGGGTGGCACTGGTTTCGGAAAACCGGCCCGAATGGTGCGTTGCCGATCTTGCGATCATGGCGGCAGGCTGCATTTCGGTGCCCACCTATATCACCAATACAGAACGCGACCACGCGCACATCCTCGACAATTCGGGCGCGCGCGCTGTTATCGTGTCGAATGAAAAGCTTTTGAAGCCGCTTGTCGGGGCAATCGGGCTTACGGGAAACACTGATTTCGTTATCGGCATTGACGATTTGAAGCGGCATCAGGCCGGAAGCTTTGAATATCACAGATGGGATCAGCTGACCGCTGGCGATGCTACGTCCGCGCGCAAGGCGGTTGACGAGCGCATTGCAAAAATCGGCCGCAATGACACCGCCTGCCTGATCTACACCAGCGGCACGGGCGGTGCGCCGCGCGGCGTGATGCAGCACCACGGCGCAATTCTTTGCAATGTCTCTGGCGCTGGCGAAATCCTGCTGAGTGACTTTGGTATAACCGATGAGCGCTTCTTGTCCTTCCTCCCACTTAGTCACGCTTATGAACATTCCGCCGGGCAATATCTGCCGATCGGGGTAGGCGCGGAAATCTTTTACGCTGAAGGTCTGGAGAAACTTGCCTCGAATATCGAAGAGACACGGCCCACTATCATGGTGGTGGTCCCGCGCCTTTTCGAAGTTCTTCGAACCCGCATCATGAAGCAGATTGAAAAACAGGGTAAGGTCGCGAATTTCATGATGGATGCGGCCCTTAAGATCAGCGGCAATGCCAAGGGCGGGAAAAAACGCCTGCGCGACCGTCCGCTTGATATGCTGGTTGAAAAAACCCTGCGCCCCAAAATCAGGGCCAAGTTTGGCGGACGATTGAAGGCCATGGTTTCAGGCGGTGCGCCGCTTAATCCGGAAGTTGGCAATTTCTTCGAAGCGATGGGCCTCACCATGCTGCAAGGGTATGGCCAGACCGAAGCAGGCCCCATCATGAGTTGCAACCGGCCCAAGACAGGGCTCCGCATGGACACCGTCGGCCCGCCGATGCGCGGGGTTGAGATCAAGATCGCCGAGGATGGCGAAATCCTGTGCGCAGGCGAGCTCGTCATGCACGGCTATTGGCGCAACAAGGCCGAAACAGCGCGCACGGTGAAGGATGGCTGGTTGCACACGGGCGATATTGGCCTGATTGACGAAGCAGGCCGGATCAAGATCACCGACCGCAAGAAGGACATGATCGTCAACGACAAGGGCGACAATGTTGCCCCGCAAAAGGTTGAGGGGATGCTAACCCTTCAGCCTGAAATCGCTCAGGCAATGGTGAGCGGCGACAACAGGCCCTATGTGGTCGGACTGATCGTTCCCGATGCCGAATGGGCGCTCGAATGGGCGCGGGCGAATGACGAGAAATTTGACCTCAAGGCCCTGCAAGACCTCCCCGCCTTTAAGAACGCCGTGCGCGCGGCGGTGGACCGGACGAACAAGGACCTCTCCGTGGTCGAAAAGGTCAAGAGCTTCGCCTTTGCGGACGAGGCCTTCACCATCGAGAACGAAGAGATGACCCCGAGCATGAAAATCCGCCGGCATAAGATTCGTGATCGCTATCAGGAGCGGATTGATGGGATGTATCGGAGGTAGGCGGCGCCTATGAGTGACGCACCTTCAAAAGCGGAACGGATGGAAATCCGAAAGGCGATTGGGAACCGATCTGTCCCCGGACCTTACAATCCGCCTTACCACCGCGGCGCAGATTATCTGACGGCCCACGCTTGCTTTGATTGCCGTAGCTCTTGGAAGATGCATGAGGATAGCAATGGTGTCTGCCCAAATTGCGGTGGGTCGGCAAACTTCATGGGAAGAGCGTTCAAGGCACCCAAAAAATCAAACTCAGAGCAATGGAAGAAGGTTGAACGGCTTTGGCGAGCAGGATTTCGCTTTTTTCCAAATACCGGTTGGCGAGACGTAGAGCCTTATCCTGAACGCCTGCGTGAAGTTGAAGGTTTCATTCGCCAGAATCCGAAGCATCCATTTCGAGTGGTTCGCTAGCAACTACAACAGATTAGCCTTCGTCTCGTCGCGGTGTTTCTTTAGGTAGCGCATGAACGGAGTACCGCCCGTCCCGACCTCGGTGTCATTGCCCGCGTGCTTCAAGCCCTGCTTGTTGATGTAACTCGCCGCATATTCGAGGTGCCGCGTGCGGAAGTCGGCGACGGCTTGCACATTGGCGTTGTAGGCCGCGTTCAGCCCACTCGACCCCACCTTTTTGGCAAACGCGCGAAGGCCGCTTGAGGCGCGCACATCGTCGATGAATTTGCGGTGCCCGCGCGGGCGGTATTCGTGCAGTTGGTCGAGGAAGCTCCGCAAGGGGTCAGCCGCGTGTCCCACACCCAAAAGCGCATCCATGCTCGGCACGATCGAGCTTTGCGAACCCGTCTGTCCCCGAAACGCTTGCGCTTTCGAGCCGTAGCGCTCGACCCCTTCATAAATCACCCCATCGGGAAGCGCCGGATTGTCCTTCCAGCCGTGGATGTAGGGGCGCACGCGCTCGAAATAGACGTAGGGATCGCAGCGCTCTGGCATCCGATCAAACAGTGCGTTGATATCGCCCCAAATGGCGGCGGTCTTCTCCAGAAGATTGCGCGCAGTATCTTCATCTTCGTTGGCGGCGGCTGCGACAATATCGCCAAACTCGGCGAGCACTTGCCCCGCGCGTGCTTCAATCGCGACATGGACGAGTACAAACCACGCCTCGTCCTGCCCTGCGAGGAAGTTTTGCAGCATCTTGAGATTATCGAGAGCGATGCCGCGATCCGCGTCGATCTTTGCCCAATTGTCGAGGACATAAGAGCTGTAGGTCAGAAGCGGCTGTTGATCCAAATGGTCAGCGAGCGCCACCATCGGAACCGCCAAGCACGCCGGAAGAACGGCGCCCGGCTCCGCCTCGCCCCAGACGTAAGCCTGCACCATGAAGGTGAAGTGCACGGTCGCGATCTTGGCCTGCTCTTCGGTTAGTTCTTCGGTGGAGGAATATTCACTCGGATCGGGCAAGCGGTTGGCAAGGAGTTCGCGCACGCGGCCAGTCGGCAGAAAATCGGGAAGCTGCATCGCAATCGCTGCGGCATCGCCCCATGCGCCGGGGAGTGTCACGTTCTCAGCGTCAAAAGTGCTTAGAAAGCCGCGCTCTGGCGACATATCGTAATAGGAGAGCGGCTGAATGGCGGTGGCCGGCGATGGTCGATCGAGCATGGTGAAGGCGTCCGTTGTTCTTCGATAGCTCACTTTACCGCGTCTTTCGTGGCATATCCTTGCAATCTGCATTGCCAATCGCCCCTCATAATCAATATAATGCGGCCGTGGACGATTTTGATCGCAGAATATTGCGCGAGCTTGAAGCGGATGGGCGGATCACCAATGCCAAGCTTGCAGAGCGGGTGAACCTCTCGCCCTCCGCTTGCCTGCGCCGTGTCCATGCACTTGAGGCTTCCGGCCTCATCAAAGGCTATCGTGCCGTGCTTGATCGCTCGCGGCTTGGCGTGGAGATCACGGTGTTCGTGATGGTGGGCCTCTCAGCGCATCTCTCCAAAGACGCGCGCGAATTCGAAGCTGCGATGGAGGCAGCCGACGAAGTGCGAGAGTGCCACAACATCACCGGGTCGGTGGAGTATTTGCTGCGCGTCGAAGTGGAAAGTTTGGAAGCCTACAAGGCGTTCCATGCTGATACCTTGGGCGTGCTGCCGCAAGTGGCGAGCATCACCTCGCACATCAGTCTTGGATCGTCGAAAGACCTGCGCGCCTAGAGGCCTTAGGCCGCTTCGACGTCCTCGACATATTCCGGGAGGAAGCTGGGCTGACGCTCTGACCATGCGGGGGCAGTTGCTGCGGCTTCGCTCAAGGATTGAAGCAGCACTTTGCGGTGACCCGGGCGGATCAGCGGGAGGGCAGCTGCAGCGCAGAAAACGCTTGGCAGATAGGGGCGCACTTCGGCACCCAAAAGGCGCTCATAAAGGAAGCGGAAGGCGGAGAAGCTCTCGATGCGCTCCTGGCCAAGGTCGAAGGCCGCGATGCGGATGCATTTGCCAACAAAGCGCTCAATCTCGCCAATTCCGCCCTCTTGGGGGACTAACCCACGCAAAGCTTTCAAATCCTGATAGGCGACATACTGGCGACGGATCGCGACGTTCTCGTCTTCGCTGCGTCCCCATAGACGAAACGCATCACAGCGTGACAAACCAATATCGAGGCTGCGCTTGATGTAGCGCTGCTCGCCAGCGGTAAAGCTGGCAAATTCGCGCATTTCGCCGATGGTCAAAGTCGCTGTGCTGGCAAGTGTCATATGTCGTCTCCTGACTTCAAGAGACGGGTTTGACGCCCTATGGTTAATACGTAGTAACCAAGGCTGAGGATTTACAAATCGCTCAGCATATTTGCGGCTTAGATAAGGCCTGCAAGCGGGCTGGAGGGGTCTGCATATTTGCGCACGGCCATACGGCCAGCAAGATAGGCCTCACGCCCTCCTTCAACCGCGAGTTTCATCGCGCGGGCCATGCGGATGGGGTCTTTGGCTTCGGCAATGGCGGTGTTCATCAGGATGCCGTCACAGCCCAGCTCCATACCGACAGCCGCATCAGAAGCCGTGCCAACGCCTGCATCGACCAGCACGGGCACCGAGGCACCTTCTACGATCAGACGGATTGTCACCTGGTTCTGGATGCCAAGGCCAGAGCCGATCGGCGCGCCAAGAGGCATGATGGCAACCGCGCCTGCGTCTTCCAATTGCTTGGCGGCAATGGGGTCGTCGACGCAATAGACCATCGGCTTGAACCCTTCCTTGGCGAGCACTTCGGTCGCCTCAAGGGTTTCGCGCATATTGGGGTAAAGCGTGCGCGCTTCGCCGAGCACTTCGAGTTTCACCAAATCCCAGCCGCCTGCCTCACGCGCCAACCTGAGCGTGCGGATCGCATCATCGGCGTTGAAGCATCCGGCGGTGTTGGGGAGGTAGGTGATCTTCTTGGGGTCGATGAAGTCGGTGAGCATCGGCGCTTTGGGATCGGTTACATTAACGCGGCGCACGGCCACCGTGACGATTTCGGCACCGCTGGCCTCGACAGCGGCAGCGTTCTGCTCGAAATCCTTGTACTTTCCCGTCCCCACGATGAGGCGCGAGGTGAAGGTGCGGCCTGCAACTTTCCAAGTGTCCTTCTTGGAAGCGTCCTGATGATCACCGCCGCCGACAAAGTGCACAATCTCCAGCGCATCACCTTCTGCCAACTTCGCATTTTCCAATGTCGAGCGCGGCACGATCTCGCGGTTGCGCTCCACCGCGACTTTCTGCGGCTCCAATTCAAGCTCGCGCACTAACGCGGCAATAGTGGTGGCTGAGGTTTGGCGCGGTTCGCCGTTTAAGGTAATGGAAATGGTGTCACTCATGGGGCTTCAAATAGAGGGCTGGCACACGCGCGCAAGTCTCGCTTGCAACAGTTGCCGCCTCATTTTCCGCAAATGCACTTGCTTGTCGCCCATCTCGAGCACATTTACACCCCCATTATGGCCATTTCCGCCCCTTTGAGTGCTTCTGAACCCCTTTCTGCCACTTCTGTGCGCCCCTTGGCTCTTGCCCGCTGGTTGGAGGCTGTGGCGGTTCTCGTTGTCTTGATCGTTCTAGTCGGCGGGATCACGCGCCTTACTGAAAGCGGCCTGTCAATCACACATTGGAGCGTGGTGACCGGCATCCTCCCGCCGCTAACCGATGCGGCATGGCAGGCGGAATACGCGCTTTATCAGCAGACAGGCGAGTTCAAGTTTGAGAGCGGCCCTGCGGGGATGGACCTTGCCAAGTTCAAGTTCATCTATTTCTGGGAGTGGTTCCACCGCATCCTTGGCCGGGTGATCGGCCTCGCATTCCTCCTCCCGATGGTGTGGTTCTGGGCGAAAGACGCTATCCCGCAAGGTTATAAGCCGCGCCTTCTCGCCATGTTCGCGCTCATCTGCGGGCAGGGCGCGCTTGGCTGGTATATGGTCAATTCAGGGGTGGAGAATGAGCTCCTTACCGATGTCAGCCACTATCGCCTTTCAGCGCACCTTCTGACCGCGCTCTTCCTGCTCGCGGGGCTGGTGTGGACATCGCGCGATTTGAGGAGCGGCACTGTAGCAAAGCTCACCCTCCCATCTGCCATTATCGCAGGCGTGCTCTTTATACAGTTGTTGCTTGGCGCGTGGGTGGCCGGGCTTAACGCCGGGCACGCGGCTTATGATTGGCCGCTGATGAACGGGAAGCTCATTCCCAGCTTCGACTTTTCAAATGGCATCGTAGCGACGCTCACCAATGACCCTTACCTGCTCCACTGGCTTCACCGCTGGTGGGCATGGGTCGCCGTCATCGCTCTTGTTGTCCTTGCGCGCCGTGTGCGCAAGACCGACCGCGCCGCTTCCATCGCAGTGCACAGCGCTTTTGGTGTGATGATCATTCTTGGCATCACCACAGTCCTTACCCAGGTTGAGCTTTGGGTTGCGGCTGCTCACCAGCTGACCGGGGCGCTGCTTGTCGCCTCTGTCGCCTGGGCGATGCATTCCGACGGGAAGCGCGCTTTATGAGCGGAGGTGCGCTCGTCTGGTGCCCCTTCCCCAATGCGGATGCCGCGCGCAGCATTGCCGCCACCTTGCTCGAAGAAAAGCTCATCGCCTGCGCCAATATCGTGCCCGCCATCGAGTCGATCTTCACATGGAAGGGAGAGGTTTCCAGCGAGGTTGAAGTCGGCGTTCTGTTCAAGACAACCCAAGAGCATTTGAACGCCGTGACCGAGCGCCTTGCTGAGCTACACCCCTATGAAACACCTGCGATCATGGGGTGGTTAGTTGATCAAACACCTCCAGATACCCTGCAATGGCTCAAACAGAGCCTCAAATAGCCCTCAGTGCTTATGTGGTATTATTTTACCACCCCGCAAACCCGCAGATTTGCTTGACTTGGATGCCCTAAAGCGACAAATGCGCCCCACTTTGATGGGCGGGAAACCGTTCACAACCGTGATTCGCAAACAATTGCGGGCCACAAACCAGTTACACCCTTGATTTAAGGATGCATCAGCCATGAAGGCTCTCAGCAAACAGACCGCGTCGGTAAAGCCGGCAGAGGTCGAAAAGAAATGGCACCTCATCGATGCCGACGGTCTGGTCCCAGGTCGCCTTGCCTCGATCATTGCCAATATCCTGCGCGGCAAGCACAAGCCAAGCTACACCCCGCACGTCGATTGCGGCGATCACGTGATCGTCATCAACGCCGACAAGGTGAAATTCACCGGCAAGAAGCACACCGACAAAGTGTACTACAAGCACACTGGCCACCCCGGCGGCATCAAGGAAACCACCCCTGAGAAAGTTCTCGAAGGCCGTTTCCCTGAGCGCGTGCTTGAAAAAGCCGTTGAGCGTATGATCCCACGCGGTCCTCTTGGCCGTGCGCAGATGAAAGCGCTTCACCTCTACGCTGGCACCGAGCACCCCCACGACGGCCAAAAGCCAGAAGTGCTCGACGTTGCTGCAATGAACCGTAAGAACAAGGTGTCTGCATAATGGCTGATGAAAACAACACCGTCTCTGATCTCGCAGATCTGAAAGACATCGCTGCTGATGCGCCGGCTGCTGACGCTGCTGAAATCGCACAGAACCCGTCTGCCCCTCTGCGTGAGCAAGAGCTTGACGCACAAGGCCGCGCTTATGCAACCGGCCGTCGCAAGGACGCAACCGCTCGCGTATGGCTGAAGCCCGGCACCGGCAAAATCACCGTCAACGGCCGCGATCAGGAAGTGTATTTTGCACGTCCCACCCTGCGCCTGATCATCAACCAGCCTTTCGCCATCACAGAGCGCGAAGGTCAGTACGACATCGTTGCAACGGTCAAAGGCGGCGGTCTTTCTGGCCAAGCAGGTGCGGTCAAGCACGGCATCAGCCAGGCGCTCACCAAATACGAGCCTGAACTGCGCAGCACGGTGAAATCCGCTGGCTTTCTTACCCGCGACAGCCGTGTGGTCGAACGTAAGAAATACGGCCGCGCGAAAGCCCGCCGCAGCTTCCAGTTCTCGAAACGCTAAGTTTCAGGACTTTCGGACTACAAAGAGGCGGCTCCCCAAAGGGGCCGCCTATTTGTGTTGGCAATCGCATGATGACACCGATCAGGCGATAATCTATTCATCCGCTCTATGCCTGACCTCAAACCATTCAAGCAACAAAGTGCCGAACACCTTCGGCTGGTGCTTGAATATAGCCAGATCGGCATATGGGAGCTTGATATCGAATCGGGGCTTGCCGTCAGGAACGCGACGCATGACCAGATTTTCGGATATGACGAACCGCTGCCGGAATGGCGCTATGAACAGTTTCTAGCCCATGTCGTCGATGGCGAGAGGGCGAGGGTCGATGAGCTTCAGAAATCGGCCATCGAAGAAGGACGCGAGTGGTCGTTTGAATGTCAGATAAAGACAAACACTGGCCAATTTCGCTGGATCAAAGCGGTGGGTCGGCCTCTTAAAAATGATCAGGGCGAGATAACCCGGCTGATTGGCCAGGTTATCGACATAACCGATTCAAGACAAAACGAAGCCAGGCTCCGGTTGATAACCGAAGAGCTCAACCACAGGGTTCGAAACCTGCTTTCCATGATCAAGGCAATGATCAAAATGGCGACGCGCGGGGCAAAGGACGTCCAGGAGTTTTCGCGCGCGCTGGAAGGAAGAGTGGGCGCTCTGGCCCGGGCTCACGATCTGTTGGTCGGCAATTCGCGTGCGGCGATGACGCCAAGCGCCGTCCTCACAGCGGAGCTCTCGGCCTTTGAGGATGCTGAAAAACGGGTTCGAATGACGGTCAATGACGAAACCGAACTCTCGACCTCGGCCAGTCAGGGTCTGGCGCTGGTCTTCCATGAGTTGCTGACCAATTCGATCAAATACGGCGCGCTTTCGATTGATGCGGGATATATCGCTGTGACTATCGACCGCGCCGACGACTCCATTGCTATCCTCTGGAAAGAACATGACGGCCCAACCCTTAGCGGAGAAATGGGCAACGGTTTTGGAACCCGCTTGATATCAAGAGCACTCGCCTCGCAAGGCACCACTCAGCAGCTTTTCCTGCCCGAAGGACTTGAATGTCGCATCAATCTGGCTGTTGATCACGATTGAACTCAAGGGCTCGATCTGATCGACCTTGCCTGATTGAGAGACGTGCCAAGCCCCCTCGAAGCAGCGCGATCACGCAGGCTCATTCGCCTCAAGGCTTTCGACAATGCCCGGCACAATGATGCTGCGCTCGCCGCCGAACTCTTCGCGCACAACGATGAGGCCCTGCCGCTCCAGATGGTCGAGAAGGCGCCGCACCCGGCTTGGCGATGAACTGCCGTAAAGGAGCGCCAATTGGTCTTCATCAGGCATGGGCTCGCCCAGAGCCGCTGCGACGACCATTGCGAGATAAGGGGCAAGCACATCTTCATCGACGCCTGCGCTTCGCTCCTGTGCGACCGCTTTGCCGGGGTCATTGAGCCTGTAGAAACCGGCGATCTCGAAGGCGAACAATCGGCGAAAGAGGGCAATGTCGATATGCGCGCTAGCCACCCCATGCTGGCGGCAAAGGACTGCGAAATCGCGGAACAGGCTTGTGGCGGACCGGAAGGTTGCGCCCTCCTCCGCCGCGAGCCCGCGCACGACGCCTTCAATATCGGCGGGTGAAGAGGCGGGAGCATCGGGATTGGTCGCAGGCGTTGCTGAAGCAAGAGACGGCTCTGGCTGCGAGGCCCCCTCGCCCCCGTCACCCATCACAGTGCTTTCATCGTCGATGGCCTGCGGTTCGTTCTCTTCTGATGGTTGAGACGCCTCAACCGCAGCGGGCGTCGCAAAGGACTTGGGCGCAGCGGTCAAGGCTCGCTCAAGCTCAGCAGCCGGGCGGGGCGCGGCACCGGGGCGTGGCGCGGCTTGCTCGATCAGTGCTTCGCTGAGGCCATCATTGAGGAGCGCCTCCATCTCCTCACACGGGGCATCGGGCAGCGGCATAAGCGCGCCTGCTGACGCCTTGCCGCCGGTGCGGACCGAACCGACATTGACGGCAACCGGCCTGCGGCTGACCGCAGGGCCCAGCCCCAAAAACTGTCCCCTTTGAAGATCGCGGATTTTTTCTGCCTGACGACGATCCATGCCAAGCAGATCGGCAGCGCGCTGCATATCGATGTCGAGGAATGTGCGCCCCATCAGGAAGTTCGAAGCCTCAGCCGCCACATTCTTTGCAAGCTTTGCAAGTCGCTGGGTTGCGACGATCCCGGCAAGGCCACGTTTGCGCCCGCGGCACATGAGGTTCGTCATCGCTGAGAGGGTCATGCGGCGTGTGTCGTCTGCCATTTCGCCTGCTGCGGCGGGCGCAAACATCTGCGCTTCGTCCACGACGACTAGGGCGGGGAACCAATATTCGCGCGGCGCATCGAACAAAGCGGTCAAGAACATCGCAGCGCATCGTATCTGCTGTTCCACCTCAAGCTCGTCCAGCGCCAGCACAACCGATGCCCGGTGCTGGCGAACCCTTAAGCCAAGCGCCTTGATCTCGCCTTGCGAATAGGCCGCGCCATCGATCACGACATGGCCGAAATGATCAGCAAGCGAGACAAAGTCGCCTTCGGGATCAATGATAACCTGTTGGACTGACCCTGCACATTCTTCGAGAAGGCGGCGCAAAAGGTGCGATTTTCCGGAGCCGGAGTTGCCCTGCACGAGCAAGCGCGTTGCAACGAGCTCTTCGAGATCGAAATCGATGCTCTGCCCGCCGGGCCCCTCGCCTATGTTGATCTTCACGCTCACTGCCCGAACCTAGGCGCGCCGTGCCCCTGCGCAAAGGCGAGCACTGCGACTTTTCCAGCGATTCATGGGGACAAAACTGAGTGGCGAAACGCCTTCAGCGCTGCAACAGCATGATCCCCCAGCCAAGCCCGCTGCCACAGATGAACACTGGCCAGGACCAGAAGAAGCGAAAGCCCTCAAAGCTGATCGCATAGATCGCAAGGCTGCCTGCGCTTGTCCCTTGTGAGCCGATGACCAGCGCAACGCAGCCGGTCAGAAGGGCGCTGAGGCCCATTGCCTTCAACAATTCCATCTCTCGCACTCCACTTCCCCTTGGGGTCGGTCGGCTCATGCACCCGCCGCCAAAGCTTCGGGCATTATCCGTAAGAAGGCGTTAAGTACGAACGTCCAAAAAGAGTTAAATTTAGCGGCGCTGAGGTTACCAAAAGGGGGTCAGGCCGAGGGCTCAAGCTCGCGCAATTCGGAGGCAATCGGCTCGCCCTTGGTAAAGGTCAGCGCGCGGTAGGATGGCCCTGCTCCATGTCTCAACCGCGATGAGAGTGTGCCAGAGCCAAGCATCCGAATACGCGCGCCGGCCAGCTCGCGAATTTCGTCAAGGGGCTTGTGGATATGGCCCGAAAGCACCGCCTGCGCGCCCGCTTGGCCAAGTGCGGCGAAAGCCGCGTCCCCGCCAATCGTCGGGTTCTTTGCCTCGCCCTTTGGTCCCAAAAGCGGGTGATGCGTGGTCACGACAATATGCCGGTCATCCCCTTGGAGAGCGTGAAGCTCCTTTTGTGTCTCGCTCAACGCTTGCTCAGTCACAAATCCATCAGACCACGGGAAGCGCGGTTGAATACGCACGGTGGATTTCAACCCGACCAGAACGACATCCGGCGTCTCAAAACTGTCCACCGCAACCGCTTCGCGAAGCGCATTGTAACGGCGGTAAGGGTCAGTGAAACGCTCCCAAAGGTTCTTATAGGGCATATCGTGATTGCCCACGTTGAGCCAGATCGGAACACCAAGAGAGCGAAACCAGTCGGCGGCCTCTTTATATTGTTGATGCGTTGCACGCTGTGTCAAATCGCCAGTGCATACCAGCGCATCGGGGCGCTCTTCACGCACAGCTTTTGCCACCTGATCAAGACAGGCGCGGTCCTCGACCCCGAAATGCACATCGCTCACATGGAAAAGCCGCGTGGTCATAACGCCACGCTCTCAAGCGTGGCAGGGCCAAGGATGCAAGAAAAAATCGTGAAAACGCCAGCGATCCCTGAGTGTGACAAAACGGCGTAGTCATTGGTCGCATTGGGTTAGCCGTTCATCCTCAAGACTCATGGGTCGGTCATATTCACCGCCGCCAATCGACGAGTTGGGACGGGTTCGTCGAGGATGAAATGACGCAAGGTCAGCCCTTCTTTATTGAATAATCACAGCACGGGCGTTGGCATCCCCGGTTTGAACCCCCTTCAAACTCCAGCCCCGCTGCTTTGATGGAGAGTAGATATGAAGACCCTTACTTTTGCAGCCGCATCCCTTGCTATGATTGCAACCGCTTCCCCCGCCTTTGCTGGCCCCGCTTTTGCTGGCGAGAGCGACGTTCACTCGCAATCCGTACGCTACGCAGACCTCAACCTTGCCACTCCCGAAGGCCAGGCCCGCCTTGACCAGCGCATTGATGCAGCGGCCAAATCCGTGTGCCGCGTTAACGAAGTGCGCACCGGCACCCGCATCCGCTCACCCCATGTCAACGACTGCCTCGCCAGCGCTCGCGCAAGCGCAAAAAAGCAAGTCTCGGCGATGATGGCTGAGACACAGCGCGGCGGATAAGCACAGGGTCAATTGCATCAAACCACGCTCCACGTGATGAGTGCAGCCTGACACAAACACCCGCCTTGCGAGCGCTTCTTCCCCGAAAGCGCAAGCAAGCACAACACGGCTCGAACCCTCTTCAGTCCCGGGGTTCGGGCCGTTTTTTGTAATCCTCAGTGCGTTTCCTTCGCCGGGACAAGTCCCGGCTGCTGAACGGTGAAGTTTATCCTGAGCGGCTGGCTTGCCAGCCAGCCGAAGGGGGCGCGTGGTCACGCTTGCGGGCTCTGCGAGCCCGATGGGCACCCTCGCGTTCTGGCGCTCTTAGCGACCCGCCATCGCTTTCACTTTGGAAAGATAAGTGCGCCCGATCCTGAGCGCATCGCCATTTTGCAATTCAGCAGACCACACGCCAAGCCCATCGTGGCGAAGGCCGCGGATATTGTCTTTGCGAAGGATAGTAGAGCGGTGAATACGGATAAATTCATCCGGGTCCAGTCGCGCTTCCAAACCCGCAATCGTCTGAAGCAGCAAATATGAACGCCCCGCATCACCATCATCCGCCGGATTACCGACATGAAGGCGCACATAATCGCGCTCGGCATCGATTCTGTGCACTTCGCTTACCGCGATCCGCAAAAGCTCTGAACGATGGGGCACCCACAGCTCTTCGAGCCATTGGCTTGCAGCTGGTTTGCGTTCTCCCTTGCGCGCCACAGCCCGCTCAATCGCGCGATCGAGGCGGTCTGAGGCGACAGGTTTAAGGACATAGTCAATGGCCTCCAGATCGAAGGCTTCGACAGCGAAGTGATCATGTGCGGTCACGAAAATCACTGCGGGCGGCTCGTCCTGCTCTGCAAATTTGCGCGCTACGCCCAGCCCATCAAGCTCAGGCATGGTCATATCCAAGAGCACCAGATCTGGTTCAAGCTTTTCGGCAAGCCTGAGCGCTGCTGCGCCATCGCTCGCTGTGCCAACCACATTGATGGCGGGCAATTCGGCGCAAATCACCTGAATACGCTCCACCGCCAAAGGCTCATCATCGACGATGAGAGTGCGAAGCTGGACTTGGGGCTCTTCGCTTGATGCCATATCGTGCTTTTACCTTTTTGCGGGGCGGGACAGGGGAATGCGGATTTCGGTGCGATAGCCACCGGGAACAGGTGTCGAGGTAAACCCGATATCGGAACCAAAGCGCGCTTCCAAACGGTCGCTCACATTGGCAAGGCCGATACCGAAGCCATGCACCGCGCTATCGGGGACGCCGGGGCCATCATCACTGACGGTGATAACGAGGCGGTCAAACTCTTCGTGCGCTGCGACCTTGATGGTGACAGGCCGGGCAACGGCAGACACAGCATATTTGACAGAATTTTCAACGAGCGGTTGCAGGATCATCCCTGGCACACGCGCCTCCTCAAGCTCTTCGGGTAACTCAAAGACAGGTCGCAGACGTTCGGGAAAACGCACCGCTTCGATGTCGAGATAGAGCTTTTGCAGGTCAAATTCGTCTTTCAGTGCCACATCACTCGTTGGCTCATCAGCGAGTGAGTGGCGGTAGAAACGGCTGATCGTCTGGATCATGCGCTCGGCCTGCTCGGTCTTGCTGGTCATCACCAGCGCGGACAATGAATTCAAGGTGTTGAACAGGAAATGCGGGTTCACCTGATAGCGCAAGGAACGCAGCTCTGCCGCCTTTGCGGCCGACCGAAACTGTTGTTCGCGCCTCTCAGCAATGCGCGCCTGTGTCCCGGCGAGAAGGGCAAAATAGATCGAGGCCCAGGCAAGCAGAAGGAAATAGCGCCCCAAGGCAATTTCAACCACCGAACGCCATGTGTCCTTTGTCACCTCGGCAGGGGCAACTATCAGGCTTTCGGTGGGATTGATCGAGCTTGTGCCATCCGGGCCCGGCGCTTTGATCACCGTGCCTTCAGGCAGATCGTATAGAAGGTTGCCTTCATCATCGAAGCGAAACCCGCGTTCTTCGGCATAGTTTTGCTGAATCTGCGTCACCAGCTCTTCAAAAACGACATGGTTTATCTGTCCGATGGCGAGGGCGACTGGCGCTGCAAAAAGGCTGGCGGCACCGATTTTGATCCAGATCGGCTGGCGGTCGACAAGCCGCAAAATCGACCACAAAACCAGTGTCAGCCCAATCCCGGCGATCGTCACGACAAACCGCCGCGCCGCCATTTCAAGCTGCATATCGGCGCTGAAGAAGTAGCTTCTCAGCGTAATCAGCACAAAATACGCGCCCCACAGGACGACAATCGAAATGAGCACCGTGCGGAACGGCACGCTCACATCGTCAGGCTTGGTCGACGCCGATTTTTCAGGCGTTTCGGGAATACGGCTTAAATCCATTACAAAGCCGAAATAGCGGGTCTGCGCCTCAAGCGCCAATTTCTACATCGGCGCAAGCGGACGCTTTGTCGATTAGAGAAGCCATTGGACGAGGCGAAAAGGTCGCCCCGCCCCCGCAACACATCATTTAAGCGCGCGGCTTGATCATGTCCTTGGGCACGATCCACTCGGCAAATTGCTCTTCGGTGAGCAGGCCCAGTTCAAGCCCCGCCTCTTTCAACGTCGTGCCATCGGCGTGCGCTTTCTTGGCGATTTTGGCGGCGTTGTCATAACCGATATGTGGATTGAGCGCGGTCACGAGCATCAGGCTTTCATTCATCAGCTGGTCGATGCGGCCCGTGTTGGCCTCGATCCCGACAACGCAATTGTCGGCAAAGCTGCGCGAGGCATCGCTGAGGAGGCGGACCGATTGCAGCACGTTATAGATCATCACAGGCTTGAACACGTTCAATTCCAAATGCCCGTGGCTGCCCGCGACGCTCACGGTCACCGCATTGCCCATGACCTGCGCGCACACCATGGTCAGCGCCTCGCATTGCGTCGGATTGACCTTGCCCGGCATAATCGAAGAGCCCGGCTCATTGGCTGGCAGAGCAATTTCGCCCAGCCCCGAGCGCGGGCCAGAACCCAGCAGGCGAATGTCATTGGCGACTTTCATCAGGCTGACAGCGGTGTTGTTGAGCGCTCCAGCCAGTTCGACCAGCGCATCATGCGCCGCCAAAGCTTCAAACTTGTTGGGCGCGGTCACAAAATCGTGCCCCGTTGCCTCTGCCACTTGCGCTGCAAATTCCTCGGCAAAGCCCGCTTTGGAGTTGATCCCCGTGCCAACAGCCGTGCCGCCTTGCGCCAGCTCAAGCACACGCGGCAGCGCGTTTTCGATGCGCGCAATCGAATATTCGACTTGCTTTGCGTAACCCGAAAACTCCTGACCCAGCGTCAGCGGGGTCGCGTCCTGCAAGTGGGTCCGGCCGATCTTTACAATATCGGCATATTCCTTCGCCTTTGCGTCCAACGCGCCGTGCAAGTGCTGAAGCGCGGGGATCAGCTGCTCAATCGTCTCACACCCGGCAGCGATGTGCATGGCCGTTGGGAAGGTATCGTTCGAGCTTTGCCCCATGTTGCAATGGTCATTGGGATGGACGGGCTCTTTTCCGCCGTGAACGCCAGTGAGGATTTCATTCGCGCGGCTCGCGATCACTTCGTTCGCGTTCATGTTTGATTGCGTGCCAGAGCCGGTCTGCCACACGCTCAAGGGAAATTGATCGGCAAGCGTTCCGTCGATCACTTCACCAGCCGCCTTTACAATCGCATCGCCAAGCTCTTGGGACAAAACGCCCAGCTTCATATTGGCGCGCGCGGCGGATTGTTTTTGAATACCAAGCGCTTTTACAAGCGGTGCTGGCATCGTTTCTGTGCCAATCGCGAAGTTGTAAAGGCTGCGCTGTGACTGTGCGCCCCAATGCGCGTCAATCGGCACCGCAACCTCGCCAAGCGAGTCGGTTTCGATGCGAACTTCACCGGTCGCGCCAAAGATTGAACCATCATTATGCACAGCGCGCGCATCTTTTTTGGGCAAGTCACTCATCGAATGTCTCCATTATTCGGTCGATTGCAGATCCCACTGGCACCACCGGATGCGTAGGGCTTGATTCCGCTGCCCCATATGACGCGAAATCGCCACAGGTCAAAGGGTAGCTAGTGCTAAGTGTGCTATTGACTTGGAAGTCATCTTTGCGAGGTCTAAGGAAGGGTTGACGAACTGTATTGCAAACCTAATACAGCAACCCTTAAAAGTATGAGCGATATGATCATGACCCGCGACCCATCTTCCGACACTTCTGCCGCCAGAAAAGCGATGATCGACAGCCAGTTGCGCACCAGCGGCGTGAACGAAGAATTCGTGCTGGGCCGGATGATGGCTGTGCCGCGCGAAGATTTCCTGCCGGCTGACAAGGCGAGCCTTGCCTATATCGACCGTTCGATTGCGGTTGACGGTCAGGGTCACCTCGCCTCGCCCCTGTTTTACGGCAAGCTTCTTCTTGAAGCGGCTCCTGAAAGCAACGACCGCGTTCTGGTCGTCGAAGGGGGCACGAGCTATCTGACCGAACTTGTTCGCCCACTTGCAGGCGAAGTCACCTCGATCAACGCTGGCGAAGCGGCAACTGGTGATGGCGTTTCCGGCACATATTCGCTGATTGTTGTAGACGGCGCTATCGAGGGACTTTCAGACGCTCTCGAAGCTGCATTGGAAGATGGCGGGCGCATTGTCTCCGGCCTCTTGCTTCGCGGCGTCACCCGGCTCGCATCGGGCCGCAAGGTTTCTGGCCATCTTTCTTTTGAACCGGTTGAAGACCTCGGCATTCCGGTGCTGCACGCCTTTGATCGACCTAAACAATGGACTTTTTCGTGACCTCACACTCTCGCTTCCTGACAGTCGTAAAGGCTGCTGCCCTCACTGGCAGCGCGGCCCTTCTTATGGGAGCGAGCCCTATGGGAGCAAGCAGGGCGCACGCGGAAACCCTGCGCGATGCCTTAGTCGCGGTGTATAACACTAACCCGACCTTGGAAGCGGCACGAGCGAACCAACGTGCGACCGATGAAGGCGTACCAATCGCACGCGCGCCCGGTTTGCCCAGCGCAACAGTCACCGCCACGCATATCGAGTTCTTACGTCAATCGACCAACTCCTTTACCGCGCCAGAACGCAACCTTGGCGTCAACGCACAGCTTCAGGTGCCGATTTATTCCGGCGGCGCGGTGCGCAATGGCGCGCGTGCAGCGCGAGAACGCGTGGCTGCGGGTCAAGCGGATCTGCGCGGCACAGAAAGCGGTATCTTTTCGCAGACGGTCGCCGCTTACATGGATGTGCTTCGCACTGAAGCGCTGACAGCGCTGGCCGCCAATCAGGTCGAGGTTCTCGAAGTCACTTTCCAATCGACCAGCGACCGTTTTGAAATCGGCGATCTGACCCGCACCGATGTGGCGCAAGCGGGGTCGCGTCTGGCCGTGGCACAAGGCGACCTTCGCACCGCTTACGCCAACCAGATTGCCGCGCGTGAGACATATATTGAGCTTGTGGGACGTGCACCTAACGATCTTCAAGCCCCCCCGCCTCTTCCCGGTCTTCCCGATACGGTTGGTATGGCGGTGGTGACAGCGCTTGAGAACAACCCTGATCTCATCGCTGCCAAAGAGCGCGCTCAGGCCGCAGGCTATGATACAGAGGTCGCAGGGTCAGGGCGGCTTCCCACAGTCGGGCTATTTGCGAATGGCGATTACAGCGACTTTTTCGGCACTTTGGGCGGTCCGGTGGCGGCGCAGTTTGCCCAAAGTGAAACGACAGCCAATGCCGGAATCCGGCTGACGATCCCGATCTTTCAGGGAGGGCTCACCGCTGCTCGCCAACGTCAGGCAAGCGCACGCGAAAGCGCAGCGCTTGAACAGGTGATCGCAGCAGAACGCAATGTGATTCAGCAAACAAGAGCCGCCTATGCGAGCTGGCAGGCCTCCAACGAGGTCATCGAAAGCTCGAAAGCAGCAGTAGAAGCGGCAGAAGTCAGCCTTGAAGGCGTGCGCGCTGAAAATTCCATCGGCAATCGCACCATCATCGACGTACTCAACGCTGAACAAGAGCTTTTGCTCGCCCGTGCAAACCTCGTGACCGCCCGGCGCAACGCCTATGTCGCAGGATTCTCGCTGCTCGCTGCCATGGGCCGGGCCGAAGCACGCGATCTGAACCTCGATACCGGCGGACCGCTTTACGATCCAGAGGTCAACGCCAAGCGCGTTCGTGGCAAAATCTGGGATTGGGACCGCGACCCTGAACCTGAGCCGAAATCGACAAGAACCGTTGACATTGAAGCCGCTGAAGCTTTCATTGGACCAACTTTGGAGCCTGACGAAGCGCCGTAATTGGCGATTCGTAATGGTTAACGGATAACACGGGGCAATTTCAGTGGGCAAAAGCGGCGAACCTTCGGTCGAGGAAATCCTTGAATCGATCAAAAACGTGATGGAGCGTGACAGCCGCGCGTCTGCTGCTGATGCCAAACGTCGTAAGCGCACCGAGGCGCAAGAGGCAGAACCGGAAAAGCCCGAACCGTCACAAGCCAATGAGGAAGAAGTTCTAGACCTTGCCGAACTCGACCTTGCTGAAGTGGTTGAGCTTGCAGATGATGAGAGCCAGCCGCTCATCGGCGAGGAGACGCGCGGCGCCATGCAGGAAAACCTTGCCGCTCTCGCTATGCTCGCACAGCCCGGTGCCAAACCTCAAATCGTGCGCTCAGGCGAAACCTCGCTCGAAGGGCTGACCCGCGAACTCATGCGCCCCATGCTGGCTGAATGGCTCGACAAGAATTTGCCGGGCATGGTCGAAAAGATGGTGCAGGCTGAAATCGCCCGCATCGCCGGGAAACGCGACTAACTTTAACCGCACGGTTTGACTGGAAAGCGTGAGCCAATCGCGGTAGCGGTTGCGCTCATGATTACTCGCACCCTTTTGTCCAGCAGCCTTGCGGTTGCGGCCACACTTGCCTCATCCTTGGCTTCACCCCTCGCCGCGCATGAGCCCGCCTCTCCCGAAGCGGAAAAAGCTCCCATGAGCGCGCGCGATCTCATCACCATGCCGCGTCTTGGCAGCCCGACGGTCACGAAATACGGACGCTATGTCGTTTATTCGGTGACCTACACCGATGAAGAGACATTAAAGCGCTCGCCAAAGCATTATGTTTTGGACCTTGGTCGCCCGGGAAGTGCGCCAGTCGAATTCGACCTTGGGCTGCGCGGCCATTCGCTTGAGTTTGGCCCTGACAATTTCCTCTATTTCGTAAGCTCTGAACACACCGATGAAGACGCCGAGACACGCTCGCGCGTTTGGCGCGTCGCGCTTGAGGGCAACGGAAATGTGACGGGCGCCATGCTGGTCGCTGACATTGCGGGCACAGACATCGCCGGGTTCAAACTTGCGCCATCGGGCGACAAGATTGCGCTTTGGGCCGAAATCGACCGCAATTGCCAGCGGTTCGGCTGTGAGGCCAAACCAGAACCCACAGGCAGCGGTCGGCTTTATGATGGCGACGGCGGGTTTTATCGCCACTGGGACCGCTGGATTGATCCAGACCTGCTGTCGCGCGTTTTCGTCTTTGGCCTTGAAGATGGAAAAGTGGTGGGCGATGGCGTCGCGGCCGATGGCGGCATGGGCATTGGCAATACGCCAACACAACCCTTTGGCGGGAGCGAAGACATCGCCTGGGCACCCGATGGCTCTGGCCTCTATTTCGTCGCGCGCCGTTCGGACAGCAAAGAGCCGACTTCGACCGATCTCGACATCTATTTTTCCGACCTTTCCGGGGATGCCCCCAAAGAGCTGACCGCCGCCAATGAAGCGCATGATTCGACCCCCGTTCCCTCACCTGATGGCAAAAGCCTTGCCTATCTTGCGATGGAGCGGGCGGGGTACGAATCGGACCGCATGGTGGTGCATTTGCGCGACCTTGCAAGCGGCGACACCCGCGCTCTGACGGCAGACACCGATCTTTCCTTTGGCAGCCTTACCTGGAGCGAGGATGGTTCATACCTCCTTGCGACCGCGACCGACGTGCTGGATGTGCCCGCCTACAGGATCGACCCCAAATCGGGTGAAGTGACCGAACTCAACCTGATGGCTGGCAATGAAGCGCATATCGGCAATGTCACCCCGCTGGTGGGGGATCGCCTGCTCTTCACCCGCGATTCCATTGGTGTTCCAGCTGAGCTTTTCCTCGCGAGGATGGGTCAGACAGCGACGCCGATCACCAATGTGGTCACATCGCGCATGGGCAATATGGCCACCACTGTCACCACCCGTTTTAGCTTCGAAGGGGCAGGGGGCGACACGGTCTGGGGTCAGATCACCAAGCTTGAAGAGCACGATGGCGAAATGCCGGCGATCCTTTACATCCATGGCGGGCCGCAAGGCTCTTTCCTTGATGGCTGGTCATCGCGCTGGAACCCGCGCGTTCTGGCATCGCAAGGCTATGCCGTGATCTCGGTCGATTTCCACGGGAGCGCGGGATACGGCCAGGAATTCATGGACGCCATCAATCAGGATTGGGGTGGTAAACCACTCGAAGACCTCCAGAAAGGCTTGGCCGCAGCGCTCAAACTAGACCCGCAGATCGATGGGGAGCGAGCCTGCGCCATGGGGGCAAGCTATGGCGGCTATATGGTCAATTGGATCGCTGGCAATTGGCCCGATCGCTTCGACTGCCTCGTTCAACACGACGGCTTGTTCGATATGCGCAGCTTCTATTATTCGACAGAAGAATTGTGGTTCCCGCGCTGGGATTTTGGTGGATCGTACTCTGAAAACGCGGAAGTTTACGAGAAGTGGAACCCGGTCAACCACATCGACAAATGGCAAACGCCCATGCTGGTGATCACGGGCGAGCAGGATTTCCGCGTGCCTTACACGCAAGGGCTGCAAAGTTTCACCGTCTTGCAAGAGCGCGAGATCCCATCGCAATTGCTTGTCTTCCCGGACGAAAACCACTGGGTTCTGGGCGCGGCCAATTCGCTGCAATGGCACGAGACGGTGTTTGCATGGCTTGATCGCTGGTTAAAGCCGCGCGGCGATAAGGAGACGAGCGGGGAATGATCGACCAGGACTTGCTCGCCGCACAAACCGCGCTCGCCAAGAAATACGGTCAAGGCGAATGCGGCATTAAGCGGCAGATTTTTCTTTGCGCAGTGTCGGAAAAGCAAAAATGCTGCTCGCGGGCCGAGGGCGAGGTTGCTTGGCAATATCTGAAAGACCGGCTGAAAGAGCTCGGTCTGGCAGGGCCAAAGCGTAACGTCGATAGCCCGCGCGGGCCCGGTGGCGGGATCCAGCGCAGCAAAGCCGATTGCCTGCAAATCTGCTCAAACGGGCCGATAGCCGTCGTTTATCCCGAAGGCGTCTGGTATCATTCGTGCACCCCGCCCGTGCTCGAACGAATCATTCAGGAGCATCTGATCGGCGGATGCGTGGTGGAAGATTTTCAGCTTACGCCTCCCGGCGCCTGAAACCGGGCGTTTAGTCCTCGTCCTTTTTACCCGACCACAATTCGTCGCGGCTTGGCAATTGATTGTCGACCGATTCGTCGTGGCCTGTGCCCGACGACAGGAACACCAATCCCATCAATCCTCCACCAAGCAGCATGGTAAAGCTGATACCGAGCGCTACGGCGATATAAAAATGCACCGAAATCGCGCCGTTAAAGGCATAGAGCGTGCCTACCGCAAGCAGTACAACCGCCACGGTCACGCTCAATAAAAGCCGCATGATCTGGCGATAGCGCGCCCATGCGTGGGCTGCGTTTTCCGGATCGTCGAGAGGGGACTTATTGACCATTGGGGCTCCATGCGGGCGGCGCTGCGTGATTGCAATGGTGAAGATACGAGACGAGCGCCAATTAAGTTTTAGCACTGAGCAGACTCGCCTTTGCGCGCGATTAATGGCAGCTTTGCACTCTGAGAGGAGAGAAGCCATGACGATTGCAAAGATTATTGAGAGCAGAAAAGGCTCCGAAATCATCTCCTGCGATGCGACCACGCCAGTGAATGAAGTCATCGGTATGCTTGCAGGCAAACGGATCGGCGCACTGCCTGTCTTGCGCGGGGGGCAAGTCGCAGGGATCGTATCGGAGCGCGACATCATCTACCGGCTCGCGAGCGAAGGGCCTTCGTGCCTCACCGGCCCGGTTGAGGCGATTATGACCGCGCCCGCTGTAACCGTAGAACCCTCAACCAGGATCGACGACGCGCTCGCACTCATGACAAAGCGGCGGTTTCGCCACTTCCCAGTGGTTGAAAACGGGGCTTTGGTTGCATTTGTCTCCATCGGTGACCTCGTGAAAGACAAGATTGACGCAGTGGAGCATGAAGCGGCGGCCTTGCGCGATTATATTCAAACGGCCTGATCGGCCAAACGACTTGAGCAAAGCGCCTGCCAGACTTACATATACGCAATGGCTGACACACTCACTAAGACCCCGACCCTGACTGCGGCAGCGGCGGCACGCGTTGCGTGGATTGCTGATAAGCAAAGCAAGCCTGCTATTTTGAGGCTTTCGGTTGAGGGCGGGGGCTGTTCGGGTTTTCAATACAAGTTTGAAATGGCCGACGCACCAGAGGGCGACGATACGGTGAGCGAAACCGACGGGGTGAAGCTGCTCGTCGATCCTGTAAGCCTCGACCTTCTTCAAGGCAGCCTTGTCGATTATGTCGAAAACCTTGGCGGGGCTGCGTTTCGGGTTGAAAACCCCAATGCAGCGGCGGGATGCGGCTGCGGATCAAGCTTCGGGATATAATTCGGGCTCTTGCGATAGACGCAGGCGCGCTCATCCGCCATGAATGCGCCCATGAAGATCGCCACCTACAATATCAACGGCGTCAAAGCGCGCCTGCCACGCCTTAAAGAATGGCTTGAGGAAACGCGGCCCTCAGTTGCGTGCCTGCAAGAGATCAAGAGCCAGGATAAAGACTTTCCCGCAAATGAGTTCGAGGCGCTCGGCTATGAGCTGATCTGGCACGGGCAAAAGAGCTTTAATGGGGTCGCGATCCTCGCTGATACCAAGGCAGGTTATTCCATAAACGAGGTAAAGCGCGGGCTTGGTATTGATGGTCCCAAAGAGGGTGAAGGTGAGCAATCACGCTATCTTGAGGCGGACATAACCAAGGATGGGAAGACGGTGCGCATCGTATGCATCTACCTTCCCAACGGCAATCCGCAGCCCGGGCCAAAGTTCGATTATAAGCTTGCCTGGATGGAGAAGCTGCGCGCGCGCATGGGCGAGATCTGGGCAGAGGAAGTGCCAGCGGCGGTCTTGGGTGACTACAATGTCATCCCGCATGATGACGATGTCTATTCGGTCAAGGCGATGGCATCCGATGCTCTGATGCAGCCTGAATCGCGCGCCGCTTATTCGCGCCTTTTGTCTGATGGCTGGACCGATGCGATACGCACTTTGAACCCGCGCGGCGGGGTGTGGACCTATTGGGATTACAAAGCGGGCGCGTGGCAACGCGATCATGGATTTCGCATTGATCACATCCTGCTCTCACCCGAACTTGCCGATCGCCTTGAATCGGTAGGGGTCGACCGTGAGCACAGGGGCCGCGAGAAAGCCTCCGATCACGCGCCTACTTGGGCAATGTTGCGGGAATAAACTTCGACAACAAAAGGACCCCGCCGCTCACGCAACCTGGGGGGAGGGGGGAGAGGCGGGGCCTTAAGCCATCAGCTGATGCAATGATCAGCGATAGAAGACGTGTGTCTGAATCTGTGCGAGGCGGGTTTTTCTGCGGCTCCATTTCGGGCGAACGTAATTCGCATGGAAATAGACCGCATCACTGGCCTCGGTTTGCCAAAGATTGTTATGCGCGATTTTGGCAATCGCCTTGGCACGGTGCCAAGTGGCTTTGTTCGTGTTGATGCGAGGCATTTTGCCCCCGCGCACGAAAGAAAACTGAGCGCGCTGATAGACAACGCCGCAATAGCTGGCAGGCCAGCGATTATCCGATGCGCGGTTGATGACCACCTCAGCGACGGCCAATTGACCTTGCAAGGGTTCGCCGCGCGCTTCGAAATAAACTGCGCCTGCAAGACAGCGCATCTGCTCGGTCAGCTCTGCGTCTTTGTCCATGCTGGCCACCAGCTCGCGCAATGAAGAGGCTTCATTTGCAATCGGGGTGGCGGGTTCAGCAACTGGCTGCACCACTTCTTCGGAGACAAAGGTCACTTCCTCAGCTGACGCTTCTTGGGCGGGTACCTGGGGAACGATCTCGACTTGTTCAGGCTCTACGGCCTCAACACCGCCCATGACATCGTCGTCCTGGGCAAAGGCTTCAGCGCCATCGACGCTGGAGAAACTCAATCCTGCGACCGCTGCAATCGCGATCGCGCTGTATGAATAAGTCCTGCGACTCACTTCGATCTTCTTTTTGTGCGGTGAGCGAGCTCAGGCGCAGGCGCGAACCTTGTAGGGGTGCGATAGTGTCGCGGGGTATGAGAGGTGGTTCGGTTAGCCTGCCGGCTGCCCCCCGTCTGCGTGCTCTAAGCCGGACCGAATTGCCCTGAACCCAAGCCTGCGCGTCTGGAAGCGGCGCTCCAAATAGGCGGTTATCCCGATGGGTCAAGTTACCAGTCGATTAATCGGGCAAAAGCGCGATGAACCGTTCTGCATCGGCGATATCCACCTCCAAAACCCACAAATCGGGGTCTTGAGAGCGCCGTCTTGCAATATATTCGTCAAATTCCGACGGTTTTTCAATATCTTGCAACTTTGTGCATTCGAAAGGGCGCGTCCCGTCGAGTTGAGGCATTCTTTCGTAAAGCTTGGCAGGGCCACCGCGAAACATCGTTACAATCAGGATCGTACCTGCATCGCGCTCCCCTTTGGAGAGCACCATCGCAAAGCCGCCATTTGATTCGGCAAGGCGCGAGATGCTGGAAACCTCAAGGTGAGCAGGAAGGCGCTCGGACACAAATACAGCCCGTTAGCTCGCGTAGCCCGGCAGACTGGATAAAGGGATGCGAGAGCGCATGAAGGTGCCCGTACCCCGGCCAATTTCATCGCCTTCGCTATCGACCAGCCGCGCCTCGGCGACCATCACCCGCCTGCGACCGCTCACCCATTTGCCTTCGGCCACAACCTCACCCTCCTTCACAGGCTTGGTGAAGTGGAGGTTGAAACTGGTGGTCAAAAGAAAGGTGTCGGTTGCAAGCGTGTTAGCGGCATAAAAGGCCGCATCGTCGAGCATCTTGAAATAGATCGTACCATGCGCCGCGCCTGCTGCGTGGTAAATATCTGGCGTGATCGCAAAGGTGAGGCGCGAAAGCCCCTCACCCACGATTTCAAGCTTTGAACGGAATTTTTCATTCACAGGCGCAGAGGCGTAGAGCCTCTCAAGCGCGCGGTAATGGCCCTGCGCACCGGTTTCGCCAGCTGTATTCTCAGGCGGCATCGCGCTGAAGGAACTGATTTGTCAAAAGCGCATAGACCGCCTCTGCATCCGGCGCTTCGCTAAGGGCGCTCATCATATGCTCATCGCGCATCAGCCGCGAGATCGCAGCGAGCGCGTGCAAATGCGTGGCCCCTGCGTTTTCAGGCGAGACAAGACCAAAAGCGATCGTGACAGGAACAGCGTCGGCAGCCTTGAAATCAACCGGCGTCTCCAGCTTAAGAACAGCCAGAGTGGGACGCGACACAGTGGAAAGGCGGCAATGCGGAATAGCAACACCGCGACCAAACCCCGTGCTTCCTAGCGCCTCACGCTGTTCCAGACCTTCAAGCACATCATCTGCATCGAGCCCATAAACGGACGCGAACAGATCGGATAGCTTGCTTAAGATTTGTCGTTTCTCTTCAATGCGTGCGGTTGCGACCGCCTCAGCCAGAAGATTGATATTTACGTCCATGTGTATTCCAAAATCCCGTCGATTTCCCGCGTGAGGGAAGTCAAGAATAGGCCAATACCCGACAATAAAGCCGCAATTGTGGCCTGTTTGATCAGCCCATTTGCATTTTTATGTCTGGCTTGGATCGCTCCCGGTTATCCAGCGGTTCCCTTACCGCCACCCGGGTTTGCATATTCTTATGACGGCTCGACCCATCCGATTGAGCCGTCGGAGCGGCGATAGACCATATTGTGCCGCTCAGTTCCAGCATTTTTAAAAAATAATGCGGGAGTATCGCGCAAATCGAGCATCATAACTGCATTGGCAACGCTGCAAGTGGGCACATCAACGCTGGTTTCGGCGATGATTGGAGGTGCATCTTCGACGACTTCTTCAACCTCGGCATCAACCGCGAAGATTGTATAGGCCGCTTCCTCTTCGGCTCTGGCATGAGCACTTTGTTCGTGGTGATCTTTTAGGCGGCGTTTGTATCGGCGCAGCTGCTTTTCAATCTTGCCCGCCGCATCATCAAGCGCCTGATGCGCATCATGGGCCTCGCCATGGGCCTTTAGAATGAGCCCGTGCATCACGTGCATGACGATGTCACAGGTAAAAGCGCTGCCCGGACCCTTGCCGAAAGTTACGTGGGAGGAAAGCGCGCGCTCAAAATACTTCTCGATGATCCCCTCAAGCCGCTCTGTTGCGTGTTCCTGCAATGCTGCGCCGGTTTCAACCTGGTGGCCTGAGATTCGCAAATCCATAAAGACGTGTCCTTTCGTCAATCATCGCAAGCAAGGCGCTTTGGATCCATCAAAGCTTGAGTGTCTTGCCTAACGTGTCCAGATCGCCTCCTCGATGGAAGCGACAAATTCCTTATGCGCGGCCAGCTCCTCGGCGCTTGCCATATGCGGTCGCGGTTCGCGGCGTGGCGCTTTGGGTTTTGCAGCTGTGGCCGCACCTGCATCATTTTGAGGCGCGTTCGGGGTCGCTTCGGGCTCATTTGCAAGCTCAAGCCCGATCTGTCGCCCACCTGTCAGCTCCACATACACTTGAGCCAACAATTCTGCATCGAGCAAAGCGCCGTGTTTCACCCGGTGGCTGCGATCAACGCCGTAGCGCGTGCACAGAGCATCCAATGACAGCTTGGCACCAGGGTGCTTTTTGCGGGCGATCGCAACGGTATCGACCATGCGGTCCATTGAAATAGGCTCACGCCCGATACGCTCCAGCTCGGCGTTCAAAAAGCCAAAGTCAAAGCTCGCATTATGCGCAACGAGCGGGGCGTCTCCCAGAAACTCAAGCAATTCGTCAGCGGTTTCAGAAAAGAGCGGCTTTCCCGACAGAAATTCAGCCGAAAGACCATGCACCGCTTCGGCAGCGGCGGGCATATCGCGTTCTGGGTTGTAATAGGCGTGATAGCTGTTCCCGGTTTCAACCCGGTCGATCATTTCGACACAGCCTATTTCGACCATCCGGTCCCCTGTTTTGGGGTCAAGGCCGGTGGTTTCTGTGTCGAATATCACTTCCCGCATTTCTCGGACTATCGGCTTATGCAGCGCCAAGTGCAAGGGGTTAGAGCGACGCTTTTAGCTCCAAAATGAGCGCCTCTACCTGAGCCCGTGTCTCTTCAAGCGTGGTGCTTGTATCAATCACATGATCAGCGCGTGCGCGTTTTTCAGCATCGGGCATTTGTAATCCCACAATATGCTCGAATTTCTCCACGCTCATGCCGGGGCGGGCGAGCACGCGTTCGCGCTGAACCTCGGCCGGAGCAGAGACAACGACGATGGTGTCGACAGCTGCGTGCCCGCTGCCTTCGAAGAGCAAAGGGATGTCGAAAAGGATGAGCGCGGCATCCTTATGCTCTTCAAGGAATTTCCCGCGTTTCAAGGCGACCGCGGGGTGGACGATGGCCTCAAGTTTCTTGAGCTTTTCCTTGTCGCCAAAAACGATCTTGCCAAGAGCATCGCGAATGACACCTTCCGGGCCGGTTGACCCGGGAAAGGCTTCTTCGATAGCAGGGATAAGCTCGCCGCCCGGCCCCTGAAGAGCACGAACCTCGGCATCGGCATCGAATACAGGCACGCCAGCCTCCTCGAACATCGCCGCAACGGTCGATTTGCCCATGCCGATGGAGCCGGTGAGGCCTATGATCGAGGGTTTGGTCATGCTGTCATGCGCTCCACCAATTCGGCATCATATTCGCGGGGAGGGGGCGCGCCGAAAAACTTCTCGAAGGCAATCGCCGCTTGACCAATGAGCATGGACAGCCCGTGGATCGCCTCATGCCCTTTGCGTCTCGCGTCTTTGAGGAATGGCGTTTCAAGCGGGCTCGTCACAATATCATAGGCGATAGAGCCTGGCGGCGCGTGACTCCAATCAAATTGCAGCGGTGGATTGCCTGTCATACCGAGCGGCGAGGCGTTGACGACAAGATCAAGGCATCCTTCGCGGTCATCAAAGGCGAAATCAGTTGGCGCGGCGAAATGATCGAGATGAATGGCATGATGCTCACCCTTGGGCGCAAGTTCATCGAGGAGCGCGCGCGCTTTGTCCGGATTGCGTCCCGCCACGACGAGCGTGAAGCCTTCGCTCGCAAGCGCTGCAATGATCGCGCGCGCTGCGCCGCCAGTGCCAAGGATGCGGGCCATGCGGAAATAGTGCTGGTCTTGGAGGTGACCGCGCAAAGGCTCCAGAAATCCGCCCGCATCGGTATTATATCCGATGAGCGCTTCACCCTCACGCACCACCGTATTCACCGCGCCCAGCCGCTCGGCCAGCGGATCAAGACGATCAAGCAATGGGATGATAGCCTGCTTGTGCGGCATGGTGACATTGCACCCCGTCCATCGCGGGTCGGCATTGGACGCGTCGAGATAGTCGGCCAGACCCTCAGTGGTCACATGAGCGCGCGTATACTCGCCCGCAATTCCCAGCTTTTCGAGCCAGAATTCATGGATTGCCGGGGATTTGGACTGCGCAATCGGATCGCCGATCACTTGGGCAAGAGGTGTTTGCGGCGAAGTCATGCGAGGAGCGCTCCCTCATCGCGCAAAGCCTCCAACACAGCCAAAAGCGGCATTCCAAGAACAGTGAATTGGTCGCCTTCGATCCGTTCAAACAATTGCACGCCCATTGCCTCGATCCGGAAACAGCCGACCGTATAGCCGATCTCCGGCCATTCGGCGTCGAGGTAATGCTCGATGAAGTCGCTCGACAAGGTGCGTACATGAAGGCGGGCGAGGGATTGGTGGCTCCATTCGCACCCGCTGTCTTTGACCAAAGCGGCGGCGCTATGAAGCTCGATCACCTTGCCCGAAAAAAATGCGAGGTGCTCGGCTGCGTTTTCACGGCTGGCAGGTTTGTCGAAGCGTTTGCCGCCCGCGACTACGAGAGAGTCGCTTCCCAGAACAAGCGCACCGGGATGCGCTTTTGCGACTTCGGCAGCTTTGGCAACGCTTAAGCTCTCCGCGATTTCAGCGGGCGAAGCGTCCCCAAGGCTCTCTTCAATCGCGCGTTCGTCAACGTCGGCGGGTATAGCCTCATAAGAAACGCCAGCGGCATCAAGCATCGCCCGGCGCGAGGCGGACTTCGAGGCAAGGATTATCGGTGTTTTTGGGCGGCTCATATCGGCTTGCTCACCCCGTCCACTGATCGATCCTTGCGCCTGCGCTCCTGCGCCAGCCTAATTATCGCCGCCGCGCTTTCCTCAATCGAACGGCGCGTTACATCGATCACCGGCCAGCCATTGTCAGCAAACATACGCCGGGCATATTGCAGTTCGGATTTGACCTTATCTTCATCCACATAAGAGGTCTGCGTCCCCTCATTGAGAGAAAGCAGACGGTTGCGCCGGATTTGCACGAGGCGATCTGGCGCAGTTGTAAGGCCCACGACAAGCGGATGGCGCAGACCATAAAGCGCTTCTGGAGGTGGGCTCTCAGGCACAATCGGAATGTTCGCAGTCTTGAAGCCGCGGTTGGCAAGATAGATGCTCGTCGGTGTCTTTGAACTGCGCGAAACACCAGCAAGCACAATATCGGCCTCTTCCCAATCCTCCCATGCAACACCGTCATCATGAGCGATAGTGAATTGGATTGCATCGACGCGCCTGAAATAATCGTCGTCCATCGAATGTTGACGCCCTGGGCGGCCATGGGCTTCTTGCCCCAATTGCGCCTCAAGCGCAGAGGTCACCTGATCAAGCACTGGCACGGCGGGCAGGCCCAGATGACGGCAATGATCCTCAAGCCTCGTGCGCGTTTCCGGATTCACTAGAGTAAAGAGCACAAGGCCCGGATTTTCCGCCAGATCCGGCACAATCCGGTCAAGGTGCTGGCGCGAGCGGACCATGGGCCAGAAATGGCGGCTCACATCGGGATCATCGAACTGGGCAAGCGCGGCCTTGGCGATCATCTCAAGCGTTTCCCCGGTGGAATCGGAGACAAGATGCAGGTTTAATCGGTTCATGAGGCGATTCGCTTCCCACTCCTGAATTTGGGCCTGCCGATCTGTGGACAGATATGCGCATAAACCACGGGAGAGGAGGGCTAACAAGCTTGGGACGAGTTATCACCCCCGATCTGCCGCATTTCCTCTGATCGTTTCTGGACAGCTTGGCGATTTCCTCGACAGGCTGTGAACCTTGGGGATAGTTTACGATTGACTCAGGACTCTTACTGAGTCGCGCTCTGTAAAATTCACTAGACCTTTACCGATGTATCAGGGACATTACGGTAATTCCCGCTATCCACAGGGCCAACAGACTCCATCAATCCTTTTAAATTTATAATTTATTTGTTTAGAGAGAACCCATGCCTGGTCCTTTGCTAGAAACCCTGAAGGGTTCAATCCAAGAAGTCCCTCCCGTCTGGCTCATGCGTCAGGCAGGGCGGTATCTGCCTGAATATAGAGAGCTACGCGCGGAAAAAGGCGGGTTTCTTGAGCTTGTCTATGACAGCGATGCTGCCGCTGAAATTACGGTGCAACCGCTGCGCCGCTTCGGCTTTGACGGCGCGATCCTGTTCTCCGATATTCTAATCGTCCCGCACGCCATGGGGCAGGGGTTGGAATTTCTTGCAGGCGAAGGTCCAAAACTTAGCCCCACACTCCTCGAAGTGGATCTCGATAGCTTCACCCCTCAATACGAGCGGTTTGATCCAATTTATGAAACAGTGCGCAAAACCCGCGCGATGATTTCAGATCGGGTCACGATGCTGGGCTTTTCAGGGTCACCATGGACCAATGCCACTTACATGATCGGCGGGGAAGGGTCGAAGGACCAAGGCAAAGCGCGCCTTCTGGCCTATCAGGATGCTGGCCGGATGCAGGCGATACTCGACGCGATTGCCGAGGTGTCGATCACTTATCTTCGCGGGCAAATCGATGCAGGCGCGGAAGCTGTGCAGTTGTTCGACAGCTGGGCAGGGAGCCTTGCGCCCGATGAGTTTGAACGCTGGGTGATCGCACCCAATGCGAAAATCACTGCAGCGCTAAAACAAAGCCATCCGGATACGCCCGTTATCGGCTTTCCCAAGGGAGCGGGGGAGAAGCTTCCTGCTTATGCGCGCGAAACCGGCGTTGATGCGGTAGGTATTGATGAAACGATGGACCCGGTTTGGGTCAATGCGCAGCTGCCCGAAGGTATGCCGGTTCAAGGCAATCTCGACCCGCTGCTGGTCGAGGCCGGCGGCGAGATGCTGCCCAAGCGGGTAAAGGCCGTGCTTGAGGCGTTCAATGGGCGGCCCCATGTGTTCAACCTTGGCCATGGCATCGGTCAGTTCACCCCGATCGAGCACGTCGAAGCCTTGCTTCGCGCAGTAAGAGGATAGGGTAAGAGGTTAGAACAGATGCAAAGCATTCTTCTTGATATTTCCGTGTGGCTTCGCATTGGCCACGTCGTCTTCATGGTTTTCTGGCTCGCGGGGCTCTTCATGCTGCCGCGCCAGTGCATTTACATCCTCGATCATGCACCGGGTTCTGCGGGTGAAGCCAAGTGGGCGGACCGCATGGGCAAATTGCGCAAGATTATCCTCACGCCCAGTATCGTGGTGGTGTGGCTGCTTGGCCTTTTGATGGCTTATGCCTTTGGATATTTCTCACAAGGTTGGATGCACGCAAAGATTACGCTTGTGGTGCTTTTGTCAGGCTATCACGGCTGGCTGGTGGCGCAGAGCAAGAAGATGGCACGCGGGGAGCGCCCGCTCAGCGAAAAAACCCTGCGCTTTGCAGGTGAAGTTCCGGGACTCATTCTGATCCTTGTTGTGACGCTCGTCTATCTGCGTCCGTTCTAAAACTTGCGATCGCACTTCGACCAATCCGTGATTGACGAGCGGGCTGTGCAGGCATATTTATAAGTGCAAATCTTGAGTGTAGGGGCGGTTCATCCGCCTCTCCGGTCTGCTTTCCCAAAGCCCTTTGCCATAACTCAAGGACACTTTTTCCATCGGCGGGTTCGACTAAACAGCCTGCCTCTAACTAATCCTCTATGCCCATCGGCGTTTCGCTGTGGGCTCATCCCCTGTGGACTTCAAATCTCATGCATCTCAAAGACTTAAAAGCACGCACTCCGGCCGATCTGGTCGCTATGGCTGAAGAGCTTGGCGTCGAAGCCGCAGGCACGATGCGCCGCCAAGACCTCCTTTTCTCGATCCTGCGTGAGCTTGCCGAGGATGAGGAGTATGACGAGAAAATCATGGGCATCGGCACGATCGAAGTGCTGCAAGATGGCTTTGGCTTCCTGCGTTCTCCCGAAGCGAATTATCTTGCAGGCCCGGACGATATTTACGTTTCGCCTAACCAAATCCGCAAATGGGGCCTTCGTACTGGTGACACGGTCGAAGGCGAAATTCGTGCCCCTCAGGATGGCGAGCGCTATTTTGCGCTGACGAGCCTCAGCCAGGTGAACTTCGAAGATCCAAGCGCTGTGCGGATGCGGACCAACTTCGATAACCTCACCGCGCTTTACCCGACTGAAAAACTGAGCCTCGATACCCTTGACCCGACGGTCAAAGACAAATCGGCGCGTGTGATCGACATTATTTCGCCGCAAGGTAAAGGCCAGCGCGCCCTTATCGTGGCACCGCCGCGAACGGGTAAAACGGTTCTGCTGCAAAATATCGCAAAGGCGATCACTGACAATCACCCTGAGGTCTTCCTTCTGGTGCTGCTAGTTGATGAACGCCCGGAAGAAGTCACCGATATGCAGCGCAGCGTAAACGGTGAGGTGATTTCCTCAACTTTCGACGAACCAGCGCAGCGTCACGTCCAAGTCGCTGAA
This sequence comes from Erythrobacter sp. SCSIO 43205, assembly GCF_019904235.1. Taxonomy (NCBI): domain Bacteria; kingdom Pseudomonadati; phylum Pseudomonadota; class Alphaproteobacteria; order Sphingomonadales; family Erythrobacteraceae; genus Erythrobacter; species Erythrobacter sp. SCSIO 43205. Next base: position 323,287 of record NZ_CP063202.1, read on the forward strand.
ATGGTGATTGAAAAGGCAAAGCGCCTAGTCGAGCACAAGCACGATGTCGTGATCCTGCTCGATTCGATCACGCGTCTTGGCCGTGCTTACAACACCGTGGTGCCGTCTTCGGGCAAGGTTCTGACCGGTGGTGTTGACGCCAATGCACTGCAACGGCCCAAGCGCTTTTTTGGTGCGGCGCGTAACATCGAAGAGGGTGGTTCGCTTTCGATCATCGCCACCGCGCTGATTGATACTGGCAGCCGCATGGACGAAGTGATCTTCGAAGAGTTCAAAGGCACCGGTAACTCTGAAATTGTGCTTGATCGCAAGGTTTCCGACAAACGCATCTTCCCGGCGCTCGATGTGGGCAAATCGGGCACGCGTAAGGAAGAGCTGCTGGTCGAGAAGGACAAGCTTTCCAAGATGTGGGTGCTTCGCCGCATCCTCATGCAGATGGGCACCGTAGATGCGATGGAATTCCTGCTCGACAAGATGAAGGATTCCAAGACAAACGAAGATTTCTTCGATACGATGAATCAGTGATCGGATCTGGTCTTGGGAGGGGATAAAGCCTTGATCAAGCAGTATGTTTATATCAGCACTGCGGTGGGCCTTTCGCGCGAGGAGGTGAACGCCATCCTTGAAACCTGTGCACGCAACAATGCTGAGCAGGACGTGACCGGCCTGTTGCTTTATAATGGCCGCAATTTCCTGCAATTGCTTGAAGGGCAGGGCGAGCGTCTTGATCGGCTGATGTCGGTGATTGAAACCGATAAACGCCACTCCGGCGTTCTTGTCATGCACAAGGACGATGTTGAACAGCGCGTTTGCCCTGATTGGGCGATGAAACTGATTGCGATTTCTGAAGCGATTGAAGTCCGTCAACAGCGTCTTGAAGAAGAGCTGCCTGCCACGATTGATCCCGCCATTCGCAAGCTGGTCTTGAACTTCGCAATGCTGAATTGATTGGGTTCAACCAACCGCACTTTGTCCGGTCGAAGGGCAAACCAAACATCAGGAGCGACCATGAAGATCAACATTGAGATCGACTGCACCCCGCAAGAGGCGCGTGAATTCATGGGGCTTCCGGATGTGAGCGAGGCAAACAAGGCGTTTGTCGATGGCATGACTAAGGCGGTCGAGAACGCTCAAAATCCTGCACAGCTTCTGGAAATGGGTCAGATGATTGCGCCTATGGGCCAGGCGGGCCTCAAACTCTTCCAAAGTTTTGTCGAAGGTGGAATGCGCGCGGCGGGCGGCAGCGGGTCATCGGGTTCAAAATCATCCAAAGGCTGACCCATTTGAGCGCCTTGACCCCTGGGGCTTTTGCATGACCGCCACCACCCAGACCATTTTTGCTGTGTCGAGCGGCAGTCCGCCCGCTGCGATCGGCGTTATCCGGGTGAGCGGGCCAAGCGCGGGGCAGGCGCTTTGCGCCTTAACAGGCCGTGATATTGCCCCACGGCGCGCGTCTTTGGCTAAATTGCGCTCGAAGCGGGGCGACGTGCTCGATGAAGCTCTGGTGCTATGGTTTCCCGGTCCCGCAACCGCGACAGGAGAGGATCTGGCTGAGCTTCACTGTCACGGGGGCCGTGCGGTGCTTGCTGCGGTTTGTGCTGAGCTTGCGACGATGCAAGGACTGCGCCCTGCACAAGAGGGGGAGTTTACGCGCCGTGCTTTTGCCAATGGGCGGCTTGATTTGGCAGAAGCAGAAGGGCTTGCCGACCTTCTCGAAGCAGAAACCGAACTTCAACGCGCGGCTGCAATTGCCAGTGCCGGCGGCGCCTTATCGGGGCAGGTTGAAGCTTGGCGTGATACAGTGCTGCGGTTGTCCGCGCAGATTGAAGCTGCACTCGACTTTTCGGACGAAGACGATGTGAGCGGGGTGCCGGCCAGCTTTGCCGCCGATGTCAGCGCCTTGGCCGCACACATCTGCGACTGGCTCGACAGGCCAAGGTCAGAACGGCTCAAGGATGGCTTTCGCGTGGTTCTTGGCGGTCCACCCAATTGCGGCAAATCAACCTTGTTCAACGCCTTGGTTGAAAGCGAAGCCGCAATCACTTCGCCCATTGCAGGCACCACGCGCGACGTGATCGAGCGCAGCGTTGCCATTGCAGGTGTTCCTTTCGTCTTTATCGACACAGCCGGCCTCAGGGATGAGGGTGCCGAAGAAATCGAAGCCATCGGCATATCGCGGGCTCAGGGTGAATTTGCGCGCGCTGATCTTGTCCTCTGGCTGGGGTCGGAAGGGAAGGGCCCTTGCGGGGCGTGGGAAATCGCAGCTCGTTCGGATAGTCCTGACTTTGTCGCTAAGGATCGGGCCGATTATACAATTTCCGCCAAAGCCAACACAGGTGTGAGCGAACTGAAACAGGCGCTTGTCGAATACGCACGTGGCCGTTTGCCAAAGCCGGGGGAGACAGCTCTCAATGCAAGGCAACACGCGCGATTGCAAGAAGCACATGAGGCGCTTTCTTTCATAGCGAGTATGGATGATCTTCTTTTGATCGGTGAGGAGCTCAGGCGGGCCCGATTGGCGTTTGATCAGTTGATCGGCCGTTCGACGACGGAAGATATGCTTGATGCGCTCTTTGGCCGTTTCTGCATCGGTAAATAGCTAGCCCCAGGCCCGCTGAGCCCGTGTTCCACGTGAAACATCTTTGACGAGGGGCATGGGAGCGCCTATTTGGCAGGCCATGCAAAGGTATGATGTCCTTGTTATCGGCGGTGGTCACGCCGGAGTGGAAGCCGCGTGCGCGTCGGCTCGAATGGGTGCGCGCACCGGTCTTGTGAGTTTTGATCTCAACGCCATTGGCGCGATGAGTTGTAATCCAGCGATCGGCGGGCTCGGCAAAGGGCATTTGGTGCGCGAGGTTGATGCACTGGACGGGGTGCTGGGACGCGCGGCCGATGCGGGGGCAATTCATTATCGAATGCTCAATCGGTCCAAGGGCAGCGCCGTATGGGGGCCAAGGGTTCAGGCCGACCGCACACTGTTCAAGGCTGAGGTGCAAAGATTGGTTCGCGCGCAGGATCAACTTGAGTTGATCGAGGGCGAAGCAGCAGCATTGGTTTTGACCGGGGGCAGGGTCGGTGGACTAGAGCTCGCCGATGGCAGCGTTCTGAATGCCGAGCGTGTGATATTGTGTACCGGCACTTTCCTTGGGGGCGTCTTGTTCCGGGGCGAAGAACGATTTGAGGGCGGGCGTATCGGAGAAAATGCCGCAACCCGGCTTGCTGAGCAGCTTCGCGGTGCTGATTTGCCGATGGCGCGCCTTAAAACGGGCACGCCACCACGTCTCGATGGACGCACCATCGATTGGGCAACGCTTGACGAGCAACACTCTGACAACGAGCACTGGACTATGTCGCCGCTCACCAAGCGGAGGGCAAACCCGCAGGTTTTCTGCGGGATCACACGCACAACGCATGAAGCGCACGATATTATCCGGCGCAACCTTGATCGCTCCCCTTTGTTTTCAGGCGCGATTGGAGCAGCGGGCCCGCGCTATTGCCCGTCTATCGAAGACAAGATTCACCGCTTTGGCGATCGCGATGGGCACCAGATATTCCTTGAGCCTGAGGGCCTCGATACGCATCTTATTTATCCCAATGGGATAAGCACTTCGCTTCCCGTCGATGTACAGCGAGATATGCTGCGCGCGATGCCGGGGTTGGAGCAGGTCGAAATGGCTGTGCCAGGCTACGCGGTGGAATATGATCATATTGATCCGCGCGCTTTAACGCCTGATCTTCAGCTTAGGGCCATTCCGGGCCTCTATTGCGCAGGACAGATCAATGGGACGACGGGCTATGAGGAGGCCGCAGCCCAGGGCTTGATCGCTGGCCTTGAGGCGGCTGCCGCACAGCTTGGCAAGAAGGCTCCGCGGCTTGACCGGGCAAATTCTTACATAGCCGTGATGATCGACGATCTGACGTTGCAGGGTGTGAGCGAACCGTATCGAATGCTGACATCGCGTGCTGAATATCGCTTGCGCCTGCGCGCCAACAACGCCTCGACGCGGTTGACTGCACTCGGACTTGAGGTGGGTTGTATCAGCGAAGAACGGCGCAAGTGGTTCGAAGCTCGCGCTGTTTCACGTGAAACATTCGCTGGATTGTTTGAGCGCACCATACATTCGCGCGACTTGGCTAATGCGGGCGTCAATGTTCGGCGCGACGGGGGTGAGAAACCTGTAGGCGACTGGCTTCGTCACGGCGGGGTGACGCTCAAAATACTAAAGCCTTGGATTGGTGATCTATACGAGCTGGACAGTGATCTGTTGGAGGAGATGGCGGAAGATGCTGCCTACGCTCCCTATCTTGCGCGTCAGGAGGCTGAGTTGAGGGATTTGCGTGCCAGCGAAGGTTTGGCGCTGGCTCCCGATTTCCCTTATGGAGACGTTCCCGGCCTTTCAAACGAAATGGTTGAACGTCTCGCAAAGGCAGCCCCCATCAATCTCGCTGCTGCGGGACGTGTTCCGGGTATCACGCCAGCTGCGCTTTCGGCGCTATTGGTGCACGCACGCCGGTGGCAGGCTGCTGCGTGAGTGTGCAGACCATTCTCAAGAGCGAGGAAGAGGCGAGGGGATATGTCGAGGCCCTTGCCGATCGCAGCGATTTTGAGCGTCTCGAACGTTACGTTGAGATGTTGCTTGCCGAAAACCAGAAGCAGAATTTAATTAGCCGCCCGAGCGAAGCCAACCTTTGGCTTCGTCATATTGCCGACAGTGCGCAGCTGCTCGAGTGTATCTCGGAACCGGCAGAGCTGGCGGGCCCATGGCTGGACCTTGGGACAGGGCCGGGGTTGCCGGGGTTGGTGATAGCAATTCTGAGGCCGCAAATCCCTGTCGTTCTCGTCGAATCCCGCAAGCGCCGGGTGGACTTCCTGGACGAGTGTGTGCGCAAGCTCGCACTTGAAAATTGCAGGGTTGAGGCAAAGCGGCTTGAGCAGGTTTCCCCCTTTCATGCCGGTATCATTTCGGCACGCGCCTTTGCTCCTTTGGACAAACTTCTGCGTTTATCCGCACCCTTCTCCACAAGTGCCACGCGATACGTCTTGCCCAAAGGCCGTTCGGCGGCGCACGAATTAGAAGTGGCGAAACCGTCGATTCGCAAGATGTTTCACGTGAAACACTCGTTGACGGACGCCGATGCAGGTATCATCGTGAGCAAATAGGCCAAAAATTGGCTGCAAGCGCCTCGCGATGAGACTATGGAGGGAGCATATCGTGCTGACAATTGCCATTGCCAATCAAAAGGGTGGTGTGGGTAAAACCACGACCGCTATCAATATGGCGACAGCGATGGCGGCAACGGGCTGGCGTACTCTTCTCATCGACCTTGATCCGCAGGGCAATGCGTCAACCGGCTTGGGGGTGGATGCTGATACTCGAGAGGTGTCAAGCTATGACCTTCTCGTTGAAGAGCTCCCAATCGCAGAGGCCACGGCCGAAACGTCCATTCCCGGCCTTGATATCGTGCCCGCGACGGTTGATTTGAGCGGTGCAGAGGTCGAATTGGTGTCGGTGGACGAGCGAACCGAGCGTTTGCGCAATGCTTTGCGCAACCACCAGGACCACGATATTTGCTTTATTGATTGCCCGCCGTCGCTTGGCCTGCTGACTTTGAATGCGCTTTGTGCTGCCGATTCAATCCTCGTGCCACTTCAGTGTGAATTTTTCGCTCTGGAAGGCCTTAGCCAGCTTCTGCAGACGGTTGAACGGGTGCAGCAATTGTTCAACCCTGACCTCAACATCATTGGCGTTGCGCTCACCATGTATGACCGGCGCAATCGTTTGACCGATCAAGTGTCGGATGATGTGCGCGATTGCCTTGGTGACCTGGTGTTTGAGACGGTTATTCCGCGCAATGTGCGCCTGTCTGAGGCGCCGAGCCATGGACTTCCGGCGCTGGTTTACGACCACAGCTGCGTTGGCAGTCGCGCTTACATTGCGCTCGCGCGCGAACTTATCGGACGATTCCCACCTGAGAGGCAGGCAGCATGAGCGGCAAATCCACTGATTCCATCCAATTCACCGTTCCCCAACGCAAAGCGGCTGATCGCAAGAAGAAGCTGGGCAAAGGCTTGGGTGCACTGCTGGGTGAAACCAAGCGCGAAGAGCCGTTGGTGACACAAGGTGGAACCGGGAATGCGAGTGGGGCTTCGGATCGCCAAGGTGCGGGACCATCAGAGCAGTCAGCCGCACAATCAGGCGGAGGGCTTCCCGCAGGGTCACCACTCAAATCACTCCCCATCGCCTCGATCTCTCCTCTTCCCGGCAACCCGCGCAAGCATTTTGACGAAACTGCACTTGAAGAGCTTGCGGCCTCAATCGCAGCGCGCGGCGTTATTCAGCCCATTATCGTGCGGCCTAAATCCAACGGTAAGTACGAGCTTGTGGCAGGCGAGCGACGTTGGCGCGCTGCGCAAAAGGCGCGGCTCCATGAAATGCCGGCGCTGGTGCGCGAGCTTTCCGACCGTGAAGTTATGGCGCTGGCGCTCATTGAAAACCTTCAGCGCGAGGATCTGAACCCGGTTGAAGAGGCCAGGGCGTATCAGCGTCTTGCTGAGGATGAAGGTATGACGCAGGCAGAAATTGCGCGCATGGTTGAAAAATCACGCAGCCACGTGGCCAATATTCAGCGCCTTCTCGGTCTGCCTGAGGCTGTTCTGGATCTGGTCGAGGCGGGCAAGCTGTCCATGGGCCACGCGCGGGCCCTCGTCGGTAACGATGACGCTGCAGCGCTCGCCGAAAAGGCGGTGAATGATAACCTCTCAGTTCGCGAAATCGAAAAGCTGGTTCGCAAGGTTGCCAAGCAAATTGGTGCGACCAAAGAAACCTCCAACCCTCTGCCAGCGTCAGGCGAAGACGCTGATATTGTTGCTGTTCAACGCCATCTGGAGGAGTTTCTCGGGCTTAAAGTGCGAATTAAATCCGATTCGGACCCACGATCGGGTGAAATTAGCATCCGATATGGCTCTCTTGATCAGCTCGATCTCGTCTGCCAGCGCCTGACGGGGGGCGATTTTTAATCCGAATTCCGCTCGGATTTCTCGAAGAAAATCCCAATTTTCCAAAGGGTTGCTGCTTGGTCCGCGCAATCCTTACTTGGCTGTTAACCATAATCACAAACGAAAGCGGAACTCCGTAACTCTACTTAGATCCCACGAACAGGGGCAATCCCGCGTTCGGTTGGACGGTTAGGTGCAATGATTCGCGAAGGGTCGCGAGGGTGCTTCCCGAACCGCTCCAGCAAACGGGAAAAAGAGACTACACTTTCGGAAGGACCACTAATGACCAAGACTTTTCGCACTGCCGTCGCTGGCGTCGCACTCTTCGCTGCTGCTGGCATGGGTACCGCAGCAAGCGCACAAGTTACCGAAGCTGCCGACGCTCGCGCAGAAGTTCTCGCAGCGCTTCAGCTCACCAATGACCAGGCTCTCGATTTCGGTTCGCTTATCGTAAACAACGGTTCGACCGGTGGCGATGTCGTTGTCGACGCAACTGGCGCTCGCACTTGTAGCGGTGACGTGATCTGCGGCCCACTTGGCGCAGAACAGCAAGCGCTCTTCACCGTAACTGGGGCTGCAAACACCACTGTTGCTATCTCGCTTGAAGACGTTGCTGCAAACGGCACGACGCTCACGCACACTGGCAACGTTGGTTCGACTGCTGCAAACCACAACATTGAACTCGTCGCTCTGACAGACAGCGCAGCAGGCGGTTTCGCCAGCTTTAGCGGTAACGAGCAGTTCGGCGTTGGTGGCACGATCCAACTCGATGGCACTGAGATTGCCGGCACTTACCTTGGTTCGTTCAACGTAACCGTTGAATACCAGTAATCCTTGATTGCGAAGTGCGCCAGCTCTGGCTGGTAGCGCTCCGAGAGATCACAAAGGCCGCAGCTCTTACTCAAGGGCTGCGGCTTTTTGCGTGTTGAGGCGCCTCGATTTGGGCCCGTGTCTTTAACCAATCTTAACCATGCTTGCTTACCAACCTTACGTGAAACTACGCGGAAGGCCTTGGTGGATGGGGCTTCCGTTCAAGGGAGCTAAGATAGTTATGTTTCTGAAGTCATTGCGAAATTTTACAACAATCGCAGCCAGTTTTGCGGCCTTTGCTGCGCTTTCCATCACCGTTCCAGCGCAGGCCCAGGGCGATCTTCTCGTCGCACCGACGCGGGTTATCCTTGATGGATCGCGCGGGACCGAGGTGATTTTGAGCAATATCGGTGCCCAAGAGGCTACCTATCGCATTGGCCTCGATCTGCGTCGGATGACCGAGGATGGCCGCTTGGAACCGGTCGAAAAGGTCGACGCGAACGAGACGGAAGAGGCAGCGCTTGGCATGATCCGCTATGCGCCGCGCCGGATCAGTCTGCCGCCGGGTCAGCCACAAGCTGTGCGCCTCTCCGCGCGCCCAGGCGCAGATCTGCCTGATGGCGAATACCGCGTGCATATGTCTTTCAAAGCCATCCCGCGCCCAACCGAGGTGACGCAAGAGGAGACGCAAAGCGAAGGCGTCACCCTTCGTCTGATCCCGATCTATGGTATCACCATTCCGATTATCGTGCGCCACGGCAAGGTTGAGGCGCAGGTTGCATTGACCCAGCCTTCCATCGTTCAAGGCGACAAAGGCCCTGAGCTGGCCATGACGATTGAACGCACGGGCGAAAGTTCGACCTATGGCGTGCTCAGCATTGTGAAGCCGGGTCTTCCTGATCCCATCGTCCTTGCTGGCGGCATTGCGGTTTATCCCGAAGTTGGCTCGCGCAAGGTGCGCATCAATCTGACCGAAGAGCAGGCCGCGGCTTTGCGCGGACCAGCGCGGATTGAATATCGCGAGCTCGAAGAAAAGGGCGGGGCCCTGATCGCGGCGGTTGATGGAGTGATCGGCTGAACGCTGATCGTGAAGGCCTGAAAAGGCCGAGTTCGCCTGATGAAAACGCCCTTTCGCCAACGAATTCTAAGCGTCGCTGCGTTCACCGCAGCGGCGCTTGGCTCGTTTGCGTTAGCGAGCCCGGCTGAGGCGCAATCCTCAAACACGTCATCGTCCAATAGCGGCTGGCAAGCCAATGACGATGACTTCCTCTACCTTCAGATGCAGATCAAGAACCACAGGCTGGCCCTCGACGTGCGCGGTTATCAGACCGACCGCGGCGTGTGTCTTGATTTGGCTGACGTGATCCAAACGCTCGATTTGCCTGTGCGCATTGATAAAAAGTCGCGCCGCGCAACTGGTTGGTTGTTCGCAGAAGATCAGGAAATCACGATCGACCGTGAAGCTAATACAGTACAAAACATGAACACTGGCGAAATCCCGCTCGCCAAGGATATTTATGACACGCCCGAAGGATGGTGTGTCGATACAGATGCCTTGTCACGGTGGTTTGGCGTCACTTTCAAACCCGATTTGTACAATGCAGCGGTGAGAATTGAATCGAATACCGATCTGCCCTTCATGCAGGCGATTGAGCGGCGTAAGCGCGCCGAGCGTATTCGCCCGCGCAATGTGAACTTTGACCTCTCGCAATATCCTTCGTCCAAGATGGAATATCGCAGCTGGCGAACGCCTTCGGTCGATGTGGTGGTCGATGCCGAAGCGCGCAGCAACAGTGGTGTTGGCGGGAGAGTCGAATTTCTCGCGGCAGGTGAAGCCTTGGGTGCGAGTTACACCGCGCGCATTGGCACTGACCGGAATTTCAACCCTCAAACGCTGCGCCTGCGGGCCTATCGCAGCAATGAGGAAGGGGGCCTTCTTGGACCGCTCGACGCAACCGATGTCGCCGTGGGCGATGTCGAGACTGTACCGGGGCGCCTGGTTGGTCAGACCGGGGTGGGGCGCGGCGCCTTCATCACCAACAGACCGCTGGGCCAAACCTCGCGCTTTGCCACCACGGTTTTGCGCGGGACGCTACCTTCGGGCTGGGATGCAGAGCTCTATCGCAACGGCCAGCTGATCGCGTTCCAGCAGTCGCGCCCTGATGGGCGTTATGAGTTCCTCGATGTGGACCTGTTTTTTGGACGCAATGAATTTGAGGTCGTGCTGTATGGCCCCCAAGGCCAGGTCAGGCGCGAGCGCTCCTCCTTGCCGGTTGGGATGAACCAGATTGAGCCGGGTGAAACGCAATATTGGGCGGGAATTCTGCAAGAAAACCGCGATCTTATTCAGCTGCAGTCCAATGAGGGCCAAGAAGATCAGAACTGGCGATGGGGCGCAGGCGTTGAGCGCGGATTGAGCCAGCGGACCAGCATTGGCTTTGGCGTTCACAATCTGGTGCGCAATGACAACCGCTATACCTACACTGAGGCAGCGCTGACCCATGCGCTGTCATTTGCGCAGGTAGAGCTTGCGGCCGCGCACGAGTTTGGCGGCGGGGTTGTTACCAATCTCAACACCTTGGGCCGGATTGGTGATGTCAATTTTGGCACCAATGCTCGCGTATTCTTTGGCAATTTCCGCGGCGAATTCGGTGAAAACGAGTTCAAGTACACTGGTGGGGTCAATTTCGCGACTGCTTTGCGCATGGGGCGTCTCTCGCTCCCGATCCAGGCGGCGTTCAACCGGGCCAAACGGCGCAATGGCGAGACGGTCGATGCGCTCAACCTTGTGACATCGGTGACGGCAGGGCGGCTCGCCCTGTCAGCGCAGCTTTTCCATGAAAGAGATAGCGGAAGGCCTGCCAATGACCGCACTGATCTTAACCTCCTCGTCAATCGGCGTTGGCGCAATCTGCGGCTGCGCGGAAATGCGAATTTCAGACTGGCGGGAGAGGATAAGGGGCTCGACACCGCCACCGTCCGGCTTGAAACCGACCTTAGCGATGAGGGCACGCTCCAAGGCGACATTGAATACATGGCGAACATCGATGAATTTCGCCTTGGCGCTGGCTACACCCACCGGTTCAAGGAGTTTTCCTTGCGCGGCGATGCCTTCGTCACCTCAAGCGGTGCGGTGGGCGTAGGGGTACAGGCCGCCTTCAGCCTTGGGCCCGATCCTGCGTCGGGCGGGATCAGGGTGTCGGGCGCAAAACTCGCGCGCAACGGCCAGGCTGCGGTCACCGTTTTCAGGGACGATAATGCCAACAATCGCCGCGATCCGGGTGAAGAGCTGCTTAAGAATGTGATGGTCGAAGCCGGCCTACGCACGACCGACGCGGTCACTGGCGAAAACGGCACGGCCATCGTCGATGAGCTCAGGCCTTTCCGGCCAGTTTTGGTTGGGATCGATGAAAGCTCTCTTGAAGATCCATTCCTCGCCCCGGCCAGCAAAGGCATCGTTATCACTCCGCGTCCCGGTGTTGTGGCACAGATCGAACTGGCTATTTCACCAACAGGAGAAGTGGAAGGCTCGCTTCTCAGCCCTACAGGCGTGGAGCAATCGGGCGTGCGATTGGAACTGATCGACAAGCGCGGAACGGTTGCGGCAGAAACCGTCAGCGAATTTGACGGCTTTTTCCTGTTCCAGCGCGTGCCTTACGGTGAATATCGCCTGCGTGTGTCGGAAGATGCGGCCAATGCTCTGGATATTGAGCCGCAACTCTCGCTGCGCGATGGCAATGCCCGCTTCACCATCGGCAATGAAAATGATGTCATCCGCTTTGGCACGGTGAAGCTACGGCCTCGCAAAGTGAACGAGAAAAACAGGCTTCAAGACGTCGAAGTGATTGCCTCAGCGGGACCGCCATAGTTTCCCTAAGCTTATGGGATCAATTGCCTTTGATGTAACGCGGCGCGGTTTTGATAGGGCGCGGTGCGGTCTTAATGGGGCGAGGAGCTGGCGCAGGGATCGTGCGCGTCGCGCCGGGGATCACCTCTTCACGCACCGTTTCGCGCACAACCACACGCTGGCGTTGTTGGTATTCCACCGGCACATAGACGATCTGCTGCGGCGGCGCGTAATAATACTGCGGCGCTGCGTAGGTGTAGCCATATTGCGGCGCGGCATAAACGGGTGCAGCGGCGACAGGCGGTGCGTAAGTGGGTGCAGGAATGCTGCGTGCGGCGAACTGAGGTCCGCCATGCGCATATTGCGTGAGGTAGCCATCAAGCGCTGCTTCACAGTCATATTCGCCGCGGTCATTGCGACCACCGCCGATGAGGCTTCCCAAAAGAACGCCGCCAAGCCCGCCGACACCTGCTCCCAGGAGCGTGCCGCCAAGGCGTTCGCTGTCAAACGCGCGGTTGCCGATGATCCCGCCTGCAATTGCGCCAAGCAGGCCGCCGATGATGCCGCCTTTTTCCTTGCCCCGGCGACCGCGCGTGCGGTCTTCGCAGGTGTCGATCCAGTCCTCGCGGGAGAAGACCTGTGCACCGGCTGGATAACCGTAGCCGTAGCCATAACCCTGTCCATAAACGGCTCCTTGCCCGTAGCCACTGTAGTCAGCAGTTTGGGCAATGGGGGCAGCGGTGCGTTCAATCCGGCGGGTGCGGGTGATTGTCTCCACCCCGTCAGGACCAACCGTCGTCACGGCGTCGGGCGCTGCATAGTAGCTGGTGCTTGCCCGCTGGGGCAGGGCAGGTGCTGTGCGCAGATCAGAGGGAAGTGCGCGCACGTCCTGGCTGCCCATCGGTTGGATTTCCGGCAGGGCAGGCAGAGCGTCTTGCGCGCTTGCAGTTGTTGGAAGCGCAAGGCTGGCCGCGATAAGGCCAAGGCTGGTGAGTTGGGTGCGTGTCATCGGTGTTCCCTTCCTGCACCGCCTTCAGCTTCGTTGCGCCCGGACGTTCCGGGCACGACTCGCGGTGTGGCGGCTTGCAAATATGCTTAGCAAATTATTACCACCGCGCAGCGCGTCCCTCCAAACTGGCAGATGCCCCATGTCTCGAAACGGGGCGACTTTGGACGCGTTTGTAAGCCTAGTGCCTCAAATGCGGGAAGAAAGCAGCTTTGCCAGCGCCTCAATTCCAGCGGCATCCTCATCATCAAAACGCGCCGTGCGCGGGCTATCGAGGTCAATTACGGCAATAACCGCGCCATTGCGGACGATCGGCACGACCAGCTCGGATTGGCTGGCTGCGTCGCAGGCGATGTGGCCGGGAAAACTGTGCACGTCTTCGATACACTGCGTTTCACCCGATTGGACTGCCACGCCGCACACGCCTTTGCCCAGAGGAATGCGGATACAGGCCGGGCGGCCATGAAAAGGGCCAAGCACCAGCTCATCTGCGCCAGAAACGCCCGTGCCCATGCGGTAAAAGCCCGCCCAATTGAGGTCCGGCAGGAATTCCCACATGAGGCTTGCAACATTGGCCATATTGGCGATCCCATCGGGCTCGCCAGTGGTGAGAGCATCGGCGGCTTCAAGCAATTGTTGATACACTTCTGCTTTTGAAGCCGTCGCATCGGGTTTGAAATCGAACATCACTTTTCCTCGTGCGGTGCGCTTTGAGCCCTCTTGCACTCAATGGTTGCGGGGGGCTGCGCCCTGCCTTATCTCGCCCGATATGAGCATCTTTCGAAAAGTCGCAATCGCTTTGGTCGTTTTTCTCCTGATTGCAGGAGCAGGCCTGTTCTTTCTCACGCGCGGTGACACCGCCGATGTGGATTTCGCCTCAGTCACGGGCCCCGATCCTGTGCTGCAAGAACCCAATGAAGAGAGTTTTCCAACGGTCCAGATTGCCAAGCCTGTAGGCTGGGACGAAGGCGAAGCGCCTGAAGCGCCAGAGGGTTTCACCGTTGGGCGTTTTGCTGAGGGGCTCGATCATCCGCGTGTTCTTTACACTCTGCCCAATGGTGATGTGCTGGTAACCCTGACCCGTGCGCCAGAGCGGCCTTCTGATGCAGAAGATGAAGGGCTCTTCGACAGCATTTACAACTGGATTGCGGACAAGCTTTTTGCCGCTGCTGGTGCGGCTGGTGCATCGGCGAACGAAGTGGTGCTTCTGCGCGACCGCGACGGTGATGGAGTGGCCGATATTCAGGAGGTGCTGCTCGACGCAGAGGCGGGTATGGATTCGCCATCAGGCATCGCTTGGCATGACGGCACGCTTTATATTGCCAATCACAATGCGGTGCTGGCTTTCGATTATGAGCTTGGTTCTGCCACAGTCAGCAGCGAGGCGCGCAAGCTGATGGACTTGCCGCCCGGCGGCGGCCACTGGATGCGCAATATCGAAGTCCATCCCGATGGTGACCGGATGTACATTGCTGTGGGCTCTGTCTCCAATATTGGCGAACAAGGCATGGAGATTGAAGAAGGCCGCGCGATGATCCACGAGCTTTCGCTCACCAGCCTTGAGGCGCGTCCCTATGGCGTAGGACTCAGAAACCCGAACGGCCTTGATTTCAGTCCATGGTCAGGCGAGCTTTGGACCACAGTCAACGAGCGCGATATGCTGGGTTCTGACCTTGTGCCTGATTACCTCACCAATGTGCCGGTTGGTGTGAATTATGGCTGGCCCTGGGTGTATTACAAAGACACCGTCGACCGCCGCGTGACTGCGCCGCGCCCGCGTTTCCTGATCGAGTACACACGTTATCCCGAATTCGCGCTGGGCCCGCACGTTGCAGCTTTGGGGCTTGTGTTCACCAAAGAAGGCCATCGCATGGGTGATGCGTTCGCAAGCGGGGCGTTTGTTGCACAGCATGGATCGTGGAATCGCAAGCCGCCTTCTGGCTATAACGTTGTCTATGTCGACTTTGACGAATTCGGAAATCCGGTGGGCAAGCCTGTGCCACTGCTGACTGGCTTCCTCAATGAAGATGGCACCACCAAAGGCCGCCCGACATGGGTTGAATGGGCAAATGACGGTGCGCTTCTGGTTTCGGACGATACGGCAGGCATAATCTGGCGCGTGATCAATCCGGCAAGCGAACCGGGCGCTGGCATCGATGAGATTGAAGGCGAGCCCCTCCCGCCGAGCCGCGAACTGGTCGACCCACGAAGAGCGCTTGAGGAAGACTATCTGCGGACCCAAGCGGCCCAATAATCCTCTATTAAAGCGCGAGGCCAGCAGCCCCGGCAACCTCGCAGGCGTATTGATAGGCGGTGCGCCCCGACCTGTTGCCGCGCGCGATTGCAAATGCGTTCGCTTCCTCTGCGACAATTTCCAGCCCTAGCGGCTCTATATAGCTGCGAACTATCTCCAGATAGGTAGCCTGATCGCATGGATGGAACGCGAGCGTCAGGCCGAAACGGTCTGCAAGCGCAAGAGCGTTGTCGCGTTCATCGCGTTCGTGAAGATCTGATGGACGGACCGCTGCGCTTTGCACGATAGCGCGTCGGTTGGATGTGACCGCGACCCGGATATTCGCAGGGCGCCCCAACGCGCCGCCATCAAGCAGACTGCGCAATGCCAGATTGCCCTGCAAATCCCCCTCGTCAAAGCCAAGATCATCAATGAACAGGACAAAGGCGCGAGGGCGTTTTGCCAGCGCTTCAATCAATTGGGAAATGCGCGCAAAACCGCTGGCATTAACTTGCACAAGTGCGATTTCGCCTCCGTTTTGCTGAAGGTTGCCGGTGCAGGCGCGTATGAGGGCGGACTTGCCCATGCCGCGTGCGCCCCATAGCAACATATCGTGTGAGGCCGCGCCCGAGCTTAGCCGCTCAAGGTTGCGATGGACCGCTTGTTTTTGCGCGTCGATCCCGCAAAGGCGCTCAACCGGAAGGGCGTCCAGCTCCTCTAAAGCGTGAGCGCCTTCATCTGACCAGACATAGGCGGGGTGATCGAGCCAGTTGACAGGGGGCGCAGGCTCAGGGGCGAGCCGTTCCAGCGCCGCTGCAATGCGCACCAAGACCTCGCCGTAATCGCTCATCCCGGCTTTCCTTAGCCGACAAGGGCTTCGGGTGACAGCGCGTAAAGCCCTTCAGAGCCAGCGGTCGCGCTTGCTTTAAGGCCTGCGGCTTCTGGCACGATACGGTCGAGGAAAAAGCGAGCGGTTACGGGTTTTGTCTCAGCCAAAGCCGGGCTTGCGCCGCCCGCCACCGCCTGCGCCTGCTTCATCAACTGCCATCCAGCAACAGCGACGGCGAACATGGTGGTGAAGGGGACGCTCCCTGCAAGCCTGTCATCAAGGCTTGCCTCGTCACGCATCCACTGCGCAATCGCGGTGCAATCTTTTGCAAGGCTCGCGAGCGCAGGCTCATCAGAGGCATCGCGGGCAATATCAGCAAGAAGGCCAAGCAGCGCCTCACCCCCTTCAAGGCCAAGCTTGCGTGTGACAAGGTCAGCGGCCTGAATACCGTTGGTTCCCTCGTAAATCGGGGCAATCCGCGAATCGCGCCAGTGCTGCGCTGCCCCCGTTTCTTCGACGAAGCCCATCCCGCCGTGGATTTGAACGCCAAGGCCAGCGACTTCGACGCCGACATCGGTGCCCCACGCTTTCAAAAGCGGCACAAGCACTTCGGCCCTCGCAGCCGCGCCTTTATCGCCCAAGGTGCCGCGGTCGACTTGACCAGAGCAGTAATAAAGCAGCGCCCGTGCGCCTTCGGTGAGGGCTTTCATGCGAAGGATCATGCGGCGCACATCGGGGTGTTCGACAATTGCAACAGGGCTCTTGTCGGGCGACCCTGCGCGCGCCGATTGCACCCGCTCCATCGCGTAAGCAATTGCTTGCTGCGTAGCGCGCTCACCGATCTGCACGCCCTGATTGCCGACATTGATCCGCGCATTGTTCATCATCGTGAACATACAGGCGAGGCCTTTATTCTCCGCGCCGACCAGTTCACCGATACACTCATCATTGTCGCCATAGGACATGACGCAAGTGGGTGAGGCGTTGATGCCAAGCTTGTGTTCAAGGCTCACCGGGCGAAGGTCGTTGTGGGGGCCAAGCGACCCGTCCGCGTTCACATGATACTTCGGCACTACAAAAAGCGAGATCCCGCGCGATCCTTCGGGCGCGCCAGGGAGCCGGGCGAGCACGAGGTGGATGATGTTTTCTGCGAGGCTGTGATCGCCCCAGGTGATGTAGATCTTCTGGCCCTTGATCTTGTATTTGCCCGCGTGCTCCCCTTCGGTGATCGGTTCAGCGGTCGAACGCAGCGCGCCGACATCGCTGCCCGCAGCAGGTTCGGTGAGGTTCATCGTGCCTGACCATTTCCCGCTCACAAGGTCGGGCAGGTAGAGCGCTTTTTGCGCATCGGTCCCATGGTGTTCGAGCGCTTCAATCGCGCCCACTGACAGCATCGGCAGGAGGCTGAAAGCCATATTGGCCGCACCAAGATTTTCGAGCACATTGCACGACAGAGTAAAGGGAAGGCCCTGTCCGCCAAAATCGGTTGAGCTGCTGATCGAGTTCCATCCTTGCTCAACATATCCTTGGTACGCTTCCTTGAACCCATCGGGCAGGCGCACCACGCCGTTCTCAAGTTTTGCACCTTCAAGATCGCCAATGCGATTGAGCGGCGCGAATTCGCCTGCTGCAAACTGACCCACGCCTTCAACGATTGCTTCAACCAGATCGCTTTCGGCAGCTGCGAATGTCTCAGTCTTAGCGAGGTCTTCGATGCCTGCGTTCACACGAATGGCGAGCAATTGGTCCTGAGTGGGCGGGGTGTATGGGGTCACGCGAAATCGTCCTGATTATGAAAGTGTGCTTGGCAAGGTTGCGCATCAGATATAGCGCGATTGCATGGCTCGCAAGAACGTTACGCAACAGCTAGCGCCCACGGATGAAGGGTTCGCCCACGCGGTTGCGATTCTGACCGAGGGCGGCCTTGTCGCTGTGCCAACCGAAACGGTTTATGGGCTTGCCGCGCGTGCCGATAGCGCAGAGGCGGTAGCGGCTATCTATGCCGCCAAAGGCCGACCAAGCTTCAATCCACTGATTGTTCATGTGAAGGATCTTGAGCAGGCGGAGCGCTTTGCCCACTTCGACAATCGGGCACGCGATGTGGCGAGGCGATTTTGGCCGGGGCCTTTGACGCTTGTTCTGCCGATGCGAGAGGAGGCGGGACTTGCAAAGGCGGTGAGCGCTGGCCTTGCGACCATCGCATTAAGAGCCCCTGCGCATCCGGTGATGCAGCACCTTCTGGAGCGCCTTCCATTCCCACTCGCCGCCCCATCCGCCAATCGCAGCGAAGAGGTGAGCCCTACGCGGCCCGAACACGTGATCGCCTCGCTTGAAGGGCGGTGCCCAGCGGTGATTGACGGCGGCCCAACGCATGATGGGCTTGAATCGACCATCATTGCGCTACGAGAGGGGGGCAGATGGAATCTGCTGCGCCCCGGCCCGATCACCACCAAAGCGCTTGAAGAGGTGCTCGGCCCCCAAACCGTGCAAGAAAAAGCCAAAATCGAAGCCCCAGGGCAAACCGCGCGTCATTATTCGCCCGGCAAACCCCTGAGGCGAAATGCCCAAGAAGTTGCGCCAGACGAGTTTTTCATCGGCTTTGGCGCGGTTCGTGGGGACTGCAATTTGTCGGACAAGGGCGATTTGGCGAGGGCGGCAGCCAATCTGTACGAATGTCTTCATCAGGCCGCCGCATCGGACAAGCCGCGCATTGCCATTGCTCCGATTCCCGACGATGGCATCGGTCTGGCGATCAATGACCGATTGCGGCGCGCAGCTACTGCATCCTAACGCGGTTCATAAGGGACTTGCGGCAAAAGCTCGTCGATTTCCTCAGCGGTTTTGCGCGCTTCGTCACAGGCGCGTCGATCACCGTCGTAGCAATCCTCGCGCTGCTGTTCATATTCACGCTCCAACCTGCCCAGGCGTTCTTCGCGGCGACGGATCTCGCGCCCGCGCTTTTCATCGGCCTCCGACTGGCTGGTGGTTGCAAGGTCCACCGCTTTCGCACCCACCCGCACGGGCGCAGTGACCACATTGGCAGCCGTTCGGGCAAGACAGCCAGAGAGGGTGAGCGAGATACCGGCAAGGGCCAGGGCCAGGAATGGAGTCATGCGCATGGGCCAAAGTGTCTCGCAAGACGAGCGATCATGCAAGCAGGACTATTCCTGACTGCGGGCGTACGAGCTTCTTCAAGAGGAGGTTTTCGTACCATCGGGACAGTTGAGCGAACCCGATCCCATCGCGCTTTCGGTGCAGGTTGCGCTGCCTTCGACATTGACGCTGCCCGAACCCATGATCGAGGCTTCCACTGCGCCATCGGATTGCACGTTCACGCTGCCTGATCCGGCAATTGCGACTTCGACATCGTTCGCTTTGAGTTGATCAAGCCGCGCGCCGCCCGAACCGCCGAGGTTAATATCGAGCCTTTCAGCCGTGCCTGATGCCGTAACCGAGCCAGAGCCGCCGATGCTGATTTCAAGAGAGGAAGCGGTGAGCGTGCCCAAAGCCGCGCTTCCTGACCCGGCCAGGTTTACATCAAGCGCGTCCAGCGTCGCCTCGCCGCCTGTAAACTCACCCGAACCAAGGACCGAAACCTGTGCGGTTTTGGCAAGGCTTTGTGTCTCAATGCTTCCACTGCCGGTGATCACAAGCTCTTCAGGAGCAGCTGGCAAGGTCACGCGAATGGTCGCCTGATCGCTTTGATCCCAAAGGCTTTCATCGCGCGAAATGCCCAAGAGATCACCATCAAGCACAAATCGCAGCGCCGCTTTTGCATCTTCGCTGCCTTCAACGGTGATCGCGAAAGCATCACCTTGCGAAATGATGACCTTGTCGGACCCTGCCAAAACCACTTCAACCGGGGCGGCGGCGCTCTGGTCGATTTCGCTCAAGGGCACACCTTCCTCACCATTGATCGTGACATCAGCGCCAAAACAGGCGGTAAGGCCAAGGGTCAGAGGGAGCGAGGCAAGAAGAGCAAGGGGTTTACGGGGCGAGAAAGGCATCAAATAACTCCACCAGTGGCATTGCGTATTACTCAGGTAATACACCATTCATTCTCTGGCAAGAGGGCTTGTGGACGCGCACATGAAAAGGGCCGCTCCATCGGAACGGCCCTTTCAAAGGATTATAAATCTGCGCGAGATCAGCTCTCTTCAGTGTTCTCGTAATATTGCGGCGCGTGTTCGCGCAACACGTCGAGGATCTTTTCAAGCGCAGTTGCCTCGTCGGTTTCTTCCATCGCAGCGAGTTCGCGCGCGAGGCGGCTGGAGGCCGCTTCGAAGATTTGACGTTCGGAATAGCTTTGCTCAGGCTGATCGTCCGGGCGGAAAAGGTCGCGGGTAACTTCCGCGATCAGGACGATTTCGCCTGAATTGATTTTCGCTTCGTACTCTTGCGCCCGGCGTGACCACATGGTGCGCTTGACCTTGGGTTTGCCTTTGAGCGTTTCCATCGCTTCCTTGAGAGTCTTGTCGCTGGAAAGCTTGCGCATACCGATCGATTCAACCTTATTGGTCGGCACACGAAGCGTCATGCGCTCTTTTTCAAAGCGCAGGACATACAGCTCAAGCTGCATTCCGGCGATTTCCTGATTTTCAAGTTCGATGACACGGCCAACGCCGTGCTTTGGGTAAACAACATAATCGCCAACAGTGAAGGCGGGCGCATTGCTTGCCATGCGTATTCCTTTCTTGTGGCCGCCAGCGGTTACCTAACCCGAGCTGATTGAGAGCCGTGCTTCGCCCCACGTATTTCCCTTCGATTGAAGCGAAATCCGCCAGAGAAAGCTGTCTCAAACTGTCGTTGCTGGTGTGTGGCCTTTCTAATTCGCACAAGCCGACGCCGGGCTCATCGGGGGACAAGTCAGCGCGGTTGATTGATTATATAGCACACTCGTAACAAAATTGCGAATCAAGAACCATTCGGTCCCGATTGCGCACTTAAGTCACGCGCCCAATGCGTATTGTCTGGAAGCGAATCACCCTTCGGCAACGCTGACTGGCGCTTAATCACCTTCTCCGGGCGCTTCGCTGAAGTACTTCTCGAACTTGCCTTCTTGACCCTTGAACTCGTCCGCATCGGCAGGCGGCTCTTTCTGGCTCGTGATATTGGGCCATTCAGCGGAGAATTTGGTGTTGAGCTCCAGCCATTTTTCAAGCCCATCCTCGGTGTCAGGCAGGATCGCTTCAGCGGGGCATTCGGGCTCGCACACGCCACAATCGATGCATTCAGCCGGGTTGATGACCAGCATATTTTCACCCTCGTAGAAGCAGTCCACCGGGCACACTTCCACACAATCGGTGTATTTGCATCGAATGCAGTCATCGGTGACGACGTAAGTCATGTTCCAAAAGGTCTTTCTCTATGTCGAGCTCGCAAAAAGGCGAAACTTGACAGGAATCACAAGTTCCGCGCTGCTAGTGGCAAGAGGGGTGAATGGTCAAGGTCGCGATGTGTTCCCGGCGCTGGCTAATGCATCGCTGCCGCGTCCATATTCGCTGTAACAGCTTTTGGCTAGGGTTGCCGACAATCGCTTTGCTGGAAGCGTGGTAATCTCGACGATCCTTACCTCACCCCCCACCACCAAAGTGAGCACATCGCCAACAGCAACACATTCGCTCGCGCGGCTCACGTGTTTCCTGTTGCGGCGTAAGGATCGCCCTTCGATCATGGCGCGTGCCGCAGAGCGCGTCCGGGCAAAACGCAGGTAAACGAGCAGACGGTCGAGCCTAAGGGTTTCCCTTGCCTCACTCGCGCCAGCGCCCGCCTCCACCATCAGCGCCTCATGGTTTCAGAAGGTCCGCGAGCTTGTCAAAAGCGCCGCCTGCGCGTGCTGGCCCAAAATCGGGCTTTTTGGGCCGTTGGTTGCGGTTGTTTGCGCCACGCTTGGGACCAGAGCCGTGGCCTTTGCCTTTGGGCTTGCCGCCTTTCGCGCCTTTGCCGTGCTGTGGCTTGCCGCCTTTGCCCGGACCCTTTCCTTTGCCGTGGGGCCTGCGGCGGTTGTCCCGGCGATCATCCGCGCGCTTGGGACGCCAGCTCCAGCTGTCTGGTTGAAGTGGGCCTTGTTCGCCCTCGGCCAGCGGCTTGGGGCGCTGAACCCGGAAACCCGCACTCCCAAGGAGCCGCCGCGCATTTTCTTCCTCAAGCCCGATGGAAACCGGAAGCGCAAGATCAAGCGCGAACTTTGCGTTTCTGGGATTGGGGCGCTGTTTCGCTGTCTGTTTGGTGGCTTGGGACTCCGGCGCTTTTCCGGGCGCTTTCTCAGGCGCAGCCTCCGCCGCTGCTTCTTTAGGAGCCTCAGCCTCGCACGGTTCTTCCTTCGCAGTCTCTGGTCCTGGCGCAGGTTCCGAAGCCGCAGCTTGCACCTCGCCCGCCTTGGCGCGGGTGTCGAAGGCCGCGCGCAGGATTTTCTCGGCCAGATCGACGCGGATCACCTGAGTGCCCGCCATACGATAACCGGCTGGCACCTGTTTGGTATCGCTCAAAACCGGGAGCATCGCCTCTTGCAAGGGGCGCTCGTCAAGGCCGAGCGCGTGAAGCAGCTGGCGCGGCGCAGGTTTCAGCAAATCGCGCGCAAAAATATCGAGCGCGCCAAAAGTGACGCCAAGCTTGCGCAGGAACGGGCGCATTTCCTTAGGGAGGTGCTCAAGACCCGCTTTTTCACGCGCCACAACACCGCGCGCGTCGATCAAGGTGACAAGAAGAGCGCGCGCCTGACTGCCTGCATTGGGATCACTCGCCGCTTCAGAGAGCTTACGCAAGGGTTCAAGAGGGACGAGCTTCTCTTGCAGCCAGCTCAAAAGCCCTGCTTCCAATTTCTCACGTGCCTGATCCGGCACAGCGGAAATTTCGCGCGGGAAAGTGAGGCGCGGCGTCCCGAGATCATCGGGAATTTCGATCTCGGCAAGCACCATGCCCTGCCACTGGATCTTGCCCGCCTTGATCTCAAGGTCGTCGAGGCCAGCTGCCAGCAATTGCTCGGCGCGCTGCGACAAAATGCCGGGAAGCGCCTTTTCGCCTGCCGACAAAAGCATTTTCCGGTCCGCAAGCGCTGCCTGCGGGTCCACGGTGAAGCGAAAACCGTCGAGCCTGCCGATGGTTTCGCCCTCGACACTTACCCGGCCATCGGGTTCGAGCGTTACGGGTAGCGATGCGCCATCTTGCCCCAGAGATTTCATCAAAATTGCAGTCCTTCGGTTCACAAATCGTTCAGTGAGGCGCGCGTGTAGCGCATCCGATAGCCTTGCTTCCACCCCCCTTGCGCGCGCGGCCATTTCATCGCGGGCCAGCACCCAGTCAGGACGCTGGCAAATATAGGCCCAGGACCGGATCGCGGCGATGCGCCCTTGCAGCGTGTCGATGTCGCCGCCCGTGCGGTCGAGTTCGGCGATGCGCGCGGCGACAAAATCAGCTCCCAGATAGCCCTCGCGCAAATCCTGCCAAAGCCTCGCGACAAAGCGAGAGTGCGGGTCGACGCCCAGTTGGCGGAAATCCGGGAGAGAACACGCCTCCCAAAAACGCCGCACGCTACCGTGGCCTTTGACGGTGTCAGCAATGGGCTCGCTTGCAAGGCGCTTGAGCACAGCGAGGTCAATCGCCTCTGGGGCTGCTTTCAAGACATCATCTTGAGGCTTTGCTTCAAGATCGCCGATCAGCACATCAAGCGTTGCAAAACGCGGCTCGGCCTCGCGCCAGAAGAGCTTGGTGAGAGGCGCAAATTTGTGCTCCTCAATCGCGTAGATCTCTTCCTCGGTAAACTCGAGCGGCGCGCCTGAGCGGCTGCCTCCACCCGTCAGCACGCCGAATGTGCCATCAGTCTGGTGGCGGCCTGCGCGCCCGGCGATCTGCGCCATTTCAGACGGGGTCAGACGACGTTTTCTTTGCCCGTCAAACTTGGTGAGCGCGGCAAAAGCCACATGGTGAAGATCGAGGTTGAGCCCCATGCCGATTGCGTCTGTCGCAACGATGTAATCAACCTCGCCGTTCTGGAAGAGCTCAACCTGTTTGTTGCGCGTTTCAGGCGACAGAGCGCCCATGACGACCGCCGCACCCCCACGAAAGCGCCTCAATGCCTCGGCCATGGCGTAAACCTGCTCGGTCGAGAAGGCGACCACCGCACTTCGAGGGGGCAGGCGCGAGAGCTTACATTCGCCTGCGTGGCTCAAGGTGGAAAAACGCGGGCGTTCGACCATTTCTGCGCCGGGGATCAGCCTTTTGACGATCGGTTCGAGCGTGGCTGAACCCAGGATCATCGTCTCCTCGCGCCCGCGTGCGTGCATCAGCCGGTCGGTGAAGATGTGGCCGCGTTCCGGGTCTGCGCCGATCTGCGCTTCGTCGATGGCGACAAAGGCGTGGGGGCCATCCTTGCCCATGCCCAAGCGCTCCATAGCCTCCATCGTACAGCAGAAATAGCGCGCGCCCGCAGGCTCGATCCGCTGCTCGCCGGTGATAAGCGCCACTGCATCGTCACCCTTGATCGCGCGCACCCGGTCATAGACTTCGCGCGCAAGCAAGCGCAGCGGAAAGCCCATCATGCCGGAGGAATGCGCGCACATCCGCTCAATTGCGAGATGCGTCTTGCCCGTATTGGTGGGGCCCAGAACGGCGCGCACGCGGCTGTCGGTGACGGGTCTTGAGGGGATTTGCGAGGTCACAAGGTGAATCTGTGTCAAACGATAGGCCAAGGGGCAATGCCTGATAGTGGATTCACACCCAACAAAGTCTGGCGAGCCTAAGGGAAACGCCTTAACGCAGCCGCACAACCTTTGGCCGCGTGTTAAGTTTACATTTACCATGTTTCGCCATGGAAGAAGAGCACCGGTCCAATGTGTTGATGGGGATGGGTGCAAAGGAAGAGTTGATTTGGATCACACAAGCGACATTCCTTCAGGTGCGCCAGACGATGGCTCGCCCGACGACGAGCGCGGCGTTGACGATTCCAGCGCTGGCTCTGGCGCGCGCAGGCACGCCTCTTTTCCCAAGCAAATAGACGAACAAACCGCCCGCGAGTTTGCCCCTTATCTTGTCAATTCCATGAAGGCCGCGCCGCCCAAGGGTACGCGCAAGGTCAAACGACAGGTGCTTTCGCGCGTGCACGGCTGGGGTGCGCGCTACGACGAATGGAAGCTGAGTGTCAGCAATCGTCTTGCCGATTATGACCTCGTGCCCGATCTGGCCGAGGATATCGGTTCGCGCCGGTGGCTTCGGGGCTTTGCGACAATGGTGGTTCTTGGTGCCCTTGCGCTTGCCTTTTGGCCCAGTTTTACGCCGCTGCAAGCCCGTTCAGCCATCCCAGAGGGTGAGGAAATCCGCGACGAGTTTCGCAGCCAGATGATCCTGCCCCTGGCGCTTGGCGCAGACAGCGGTCGGCGCATGGGGCCAACATCTGCTGTCATCCCGCTCGAAAGCGCGCCTGAACGCCCGCAAATCGAGCTGGTCGCAACTTTGGCCACAGGCGACAGTTTCGACTCCATGCTGCGCCGTGCCGGAGTTTCAGCCACCGACATCGGCAGGGTCAGCGCTCTGATCGGTGATGCCATGCCTTTGTCCGAGATAGAGCCGGGCACAAAGATGGACATTGTTCTGGGAAGGCGTCCGGCAGAAGGTGCAGCTCGCCCGCTTGATGCACTTTCTTTTCGCGCGCGCTTTGATCTGGAGCTTGCGATCAAGCGCGCAGGGTCCGATCTGGAAACCGCACAGCCGGGCGATCTGACGCTGGTGCGCAATTTTATTCGGGTCGACGACACCCCCTTGCGCGTACGCGGCAAGGTCGGCTCAAGCCTTTACCGCTCAATGCGCTCGGCCGGCGTTCCAGCGAGCGCTGCGCAGGACTATCTCAAGGCACTTGGCGATCATGTCGAACTTGAACGCGAAGTGCGTTCTTCAGACGAATTCGACATCATCATAGCCTATCGCCGCGCTGCCACGGGCGAACGTCAAGCGGGCAAACTGCTCTATGCCGGGATTGACCGGGGCGGCGAGCCCAAGACGCAGCTTATGCGTTGGGGCAGCGAGGGGCGCTTTTACGAAGCATCAGGCGTTGGTGAACAGCGCCGCGGGCTTGTCTCGCCTGTGCCGGGTGCCGTTTCCTCGCGGTTTGGAATGCGCCGCCACCCGATTTTGGGCATCAGACGCCTTCACGCAGGACAGGATTATCGCGCAAGCTACGGCACACCGATTGTTGCCGTGACCGACGGCACAGTCGTTTCGGCCGGGCGCGCTGGCGGCTGTGGCAACACGGTGAAGCTGCGCCATGGTGGCGGGCTTGAGACGCGCTATTGTCATATGAGCCGCATGGCCGTGCGCCGGGGTCAACAGGTGCGGCGGGGTCAGGTGATCGGCTATGTCGGATCAACCGGCCTGTCGACTGGCCCGCACCTTCACTATGAAATGTATCGCAATGGCCGCGTAATTAACCCGGCCAGCGTCAATTATGTGACGCGAGCGGTTTTGGAGGGCACAGAGCTTCTCGATTTCAAACGGCAATTGATCGAGCTTAAGAACATCGAACCCGGTGCGGCTTTGGCTGATCTTGAACCCTTGCCCAGCGAGATTGAAGAGCCCACCCGCGAAATTGAGAAGATCGCCGCGCCCATGACCGCCGACTAGCCGCAGCTTGACACAAGCTATTGTCAGTCTGCGTTGATTGCTCTGGCGATTTGGGGCACACCCGCTTCATGACAGCCAGCTATCCCAACACTCGCCTTCGTCGCACTCGTGCAAGCGGATGGAGCCGCGCGCTTCATCGCGAAACATTGATCACGCCCGCTGATCTGATCTGGCCGATGTTTGTGACTGAGGGAGAGGGGGTTGAAGATCCGATCCAATCACTTCCCGGCGTGTCGCGCTGGTCGGTCGATGGCATCGTCAAACAGGCGAAAGAGGCAGTGTCGCTGGGCATTCCGGTGGTCGCGCTGTTTCCCAATACGCAGGCCGACCGCCGGTCGGATGACGGGGCCGAAGCGCACAATCCCGACAACCTCATGTGCCGCGCTATCCGCGCGATCAAGGATGCGTGCGGGGAGGACATCGGCGTTCTCACCGACGTCGCTCTCGACCCCTACACCAGCCACGGACAGGATGGGCTGCTCGATGACAAGGGCTATGTCACCAATGATGACACTGTGGCCGCTCTGGTCGATCAGGCATTGAATCAGGCGGCAGCAGGCGCAGACATCATCGCGCCATCGGATATGATGGACGGACGCGTCCACGCGATCCGCATGGCGCTTGAAATGAACGGCCATCCCAATATCCAGATCATGAGCTATGCCGCCAAATATGCGAGCGCCTTTTACGGACCTTTCCGCGATGCGGTGGGGTCAAGCGGCGTGCTGAAAGGCGACAAGAAAACCTATCAGATGGACCCGGCCAACGGTGATGAGGCCTTGCGCGAAGTCGAATTGGACATTGCCGAAGGCGCAGACAGCGTGATGGTGAAGC
Source organism: Erythrobacter sp. SCSIO 43205 (assembly GCF_019904235.1). NCBI lineage: Bacteria > Pseudomonadati > Pseudomonadota > Alphaproteobacteria > Sphingomonadales > Erythrobacteraceae > Erythrobacter > Erythrobacter sp. SCSIO 43205. The sequence goes on from NZ_CP063202.1 coordinate 350,454, forward strand.
CCGGCCTTGCCTATCTCGACATCATCTACCGCGTGCGTCAGGCATTCGGTGTGCCCGTATTCGCCTATCAGGTGAGCGGCGAATACGCGATGCTTGAGGCTGCGCAGAGCGTGGGCGCGGGCGACCGCGATGCCTTGTTGATGGAAAAGCTGATGGCTTTCAAACGCGCCGGGGTGAGCGGGGTTTTGACCTATCACGCGCCAGTGGCTGCGCGCATCCTCAATGGCTGAGCCTTTCTCTCACGAAACCGACCGTCTGATCCTTCGCGATTGGCGCGAAGAGGATTGGGCGCCTTTCTGGGAGGCCACCAACACGCCTGCGGTCATGCGTTGGCTTGGCGGGGTATTGGATGAGGAAGGGATGAAGGGTGCACGCTCGCGCCTCGAAACTTACGCGCGAGAGCACGGCCACACCTTTTGGGTGGTGGAGCGCAAGGAAGTTGGCGAAATCCTCGGTTTTTGCGGCCTTAAACGTTCCAATCAAGCCGGCGGACCCATGGGCGAATATGAAGTCGGCTGGCGACTTCGCGAAAGCGCATGGGGCAAAGGCTTTGCAAAAGAGGCAGCCATCGCGAGCCTCAGTATCGGGTTCGAACAGTTCGACGCGCCTCAAATCCTTGCCTTCACGGTTGAGCCAAACACGGCAAGCTGGGGTTTGATGAAACGCTTGGGGATGCAGCGGCGTGAATCCCTCGATTTTGAAAACAGCGATTTTGGTGCCGATAGGATTATCGTTTATGGCATAACCCGCGAGCAATGGGCGGCTTCGCTTGCCTGATATCGTTCTGGAAACTGACCGCCTTATCCTTCGCACCATTGATGAAGGTGATGTGAGGCTTCAGCACGAAACGCTGAACACCCCTGCGGTGATGGAGCATTTGGGCGGCGTCAAAGAACTGCACGAGATCGAAGCCAAACACGCCAAGAACATGGCGCTTTATGCGCAAGAAGGCTTTTCCTTCCTTTTCGGCATCGAAAAAGCCACTGGTGAACTTGTCGCGCATACTGGCATCAAACGAGTTGACCTCGAAGGTGCGCCTAATACTGGCGACCATGAGATCGGCTGGCTTATTCGCGAGGACCGCTGGCGCCGCGGCTATGCGATGGAGGCGGTGAGTGCGGTGATCGATTGGGCCTTTGGTGGCCGCGTTGGCGCTCCCCATGTGGTTGCAATCACTAGCCCGTCTAATGTCGGCAGTTGGAAACTGATGGAGAAGCTGGCTATGGAGCGGCGCGAGGACCTCGACTTTGTCGGGCCGAATGCCGAGATTGATGGCGGCAAAATCATCCAATATTCGCTTACAAAAACACAGTGGGAGCGATCACAATGAGCAGTTATCCGGGCGTGAACATCATTCCGATGCACGGCAAGACACCCAAGATCCACGAAACCGCCTTTATCGCGCCCGGTTGCACGATCATCGGCGATGTTGAAATCGGGGCAGAAAGCTCAATCTGGTACAACTGCGTCCTTCGCGCCGATGTTTTCAAAATCCGCATTGGAGAGCGCACCAATGTGCAGGACGGCTCTGTTCTCCATTGTGACCCACCGCGACCCGGAGATGATGAAGGCTCACCGCTAATTATCGGCAATGACGTGCTGATCGGTCATATGGCGATGGTTCATGGCTGCATCATCCATGACCGCGGCTTCGTTGGCCTCGGCGCGATTGCGATGAACAAATCGGTGATCGGCTCAGACGCCATGCTGGGCGCAGGAGCCATGCTGACCGAGCGCAAGGTCATGGGCGAGCGCGAGCTTTGGGCAGGGCGTCCTGCGAAAAAGCTCAAAGACCTCGACGACGCGGCGATTGCCGGGATGCGCATGGGCGTTGCGCATTACGCAGAAAATGCAAAACACCATGCGGAGGCGGTCGATAAGGCGCTCGGCTAAGCCAGCTTAATCGCGGATCAGCGATTGCAGCGTTTCCAATCGGTCGGCCTCATGCACCGGCTTGTCCCAGCGGATGCGGTGGATGCGCGGGAAACGCATGGCGAGGCCGGACTTATGGCGCTTGCTTGAGTGCACGCTGTCGAAGGCAACTTCGAAAACCAGAGTGCGCTCAACTTCGCGCACGGGGCCAAAGCGGTTGAGGGTCGTTTGTCGCACGAGTTTATCGAGTTTCTTCAATTCTGCATCGGTGAAGCCGGAATAGGCCTTTCCTACGGGCAAAAGCTCTGCGCCTGCATCGGGATCACCATTCCAGCATCCGAAAGTGTAGTCCGAATAGAAGCTTGACCGTTTACCGCTGCCGCGCTGCGCATACATCAGAACACAATCGATCAGCAGCGGATCGCGCTTCCATTTGTACCAAAGGCCGACCTTGCGGCCTGCGATGTACGCGCTGTCGCGGCGTTTGAGCATCAATCCCTCAATCGCATCTTCTCGTGCGCCTTCGCGGATTTCAGCAAGGTGATCGAAATCGCGCGCCTCAACGATGCTTGAGAGGTCAAAATGGGAAGAGGGCAGACGCTCCATCAGCGATTCCAAGGATTGGCGGCGCTGTTCCCATGGATTTTCGCGCAGATCTTCGCCTTCAACGATCAAAGCGTCGTAGAGGCGGACAAAAGCAGGCGCTTGGCTGAGCATTTTCTTGGAGACTGTTTTACGACCCAAACGCTGTTGCAGCGCGTTGAAACTTGCAGCGCCCCCTTCTTCGCCGCCCTGAACCGAGCCGCGAACCATCAATTCGCCGTCCAGCACCGCATCCATTGGCAAAACGTCGAGCAATTCGGGGAAAGAGGCCGAAATATCATCGCCAGAGCGTGAATAGAGCCGCGTTTCATCCGCAACGCGCACCAATTGCACGCGGATACCGTCCCACTTCCATTCGGCTGCGTAATCTTTGAGATCGACGCGAAGCTCCTCAAGCGGGTGAGCGAGCATAAAGGGTCTGAACATCGGGCGATTGGAAACGTCGGGCGGGTCCGCGCCCTGGGCTGCCCATTGGAACAGCTCGGTATAGGGCGGTGCAAGCGCGTGCCAATATTCTTCGACCTCTTCCACATTGACGTCAAACGCCAGCGCGAAGGCGGTCTTCGCAAGCCTCGCCGATACGCCAACGCGCATCCCGCCCGTCGCCAATTTGATGAGGGCAAACCGCCCGTTGGCGTCAAGACGGTCCAATAGTTTTGGTAGTTCTTTGGGCGCAGTATTGCGATTGAAGCTGGACAGAAGCCCGACCACTTCATCAACGCTCGGCGGGTTCTCATCCGGTTCGACACCTTGAGGCCAAAGCAGGCTCGCTGTCTCTGCGGTGTCTCCTACAAAATCGCGGCTAAGGGTCCACAAAACCGGGTCCACGCGGTCTTTCATCAAATTGCGAATGGTCGACGCTTTGACGCCAGAAAAATCCAGTTCGCCCGTGAGTGCGCCCAACGCCCAGCCGCGATCCGGATCAGGTGTCTCACGCAGATAATCCGCGATGAGCGCCAGCTTGCGGTTGCGGCTGGTCGTGTAAACGAGACGGTCGAGGAGAGTGGAGAAAGCCTTCATCCCTCGTCCTCTTCCTCGCGCCCCACCATGGCCAGCGCGCGTGCGCGGCGTTGGTTGAGTTCGCACCACCTCAGCAGCGCTTCCTCGCGCCCGTGGGTGATCCAGGTTTCATAGGGGTTCACCTGCTGGATCGTATCGGTCAGTTCATTCCAGTCGGCGTGATCTGAAATGATAAGAGGGAGTTCGACCCCGCGCTGCCGCGCACGTCCGCGCACACGCATCCAGCCGCTTGCCATCGCCGTGATCGGATTGGGGAGCCGCCGAGACCAACGGTCGTTCAGAGCGCTAGGCGGGGCGATGATGATAGAGCCGGCCATGTCGTCCTTGGTGTGGTCGCTCACAAGCCTCAATTCGCCCAGATCGACGCCGTGTTCTTCGTAAAGGCGGCACATCTTCTCCATCGCGCCGTGGAGAAAGATGGGGGCATCATGCCCTGCCGCGCGCAGTTCGGCGATTACGCGCTGCGCTTTTCCCAGAGCATAGGCACCGACCAGAACGCTGCCATCGTGATTGCCTTCAAGCGCCGAAAGCAGTTTTCCCATTTCCTCCGCAATCGGCGGGTGGGTGAAGAGCGGCAGGCCAAAGGTCGCCTCGGTGATGAAAATATCGCATGGAGTGACTTCAAACGGGGCGCAGGTCGGGTCGGCGCGGCGTTTGTAATCGCCAGTGATCACCACCCGTTCGCCCGCGTGCTCCAAAAGGATTTGCGCCGAGCCCAGCACATGGCCCGCTGGAATGTAGGTTGCGTCAACACCGCCGGGGAGTTTGATCGTTTCGCCATATTCCACTGGCACAGCCTTGTGCGGGATTTCTCCCGCATCATCTGCCGCGCCCGTGCGATAGCGCAGCTCCATTATGGCGAGCGTTTCCGGGGTGGCGAAAGTTTCGCCGTGCCCGCCGCGCGCGTGATCGGCATGGCCGTGGGTGACGAGCGCCTTATCGACGGGACGGGCAGGGTCGATAAAAGCGCCCGCAGGCACAACTTCGACCCCCCAGGGGTGCGGCTTGATCCAGGAAAAGGGCGCGCTCATAGTAGCTTATACCAGTGAGCGCGCCGCAAGGTTCCGCTTATTCCGCCTCTTTGTCTGTCCGGTACTTATCAAACCACGCTATGACACTGTTGGTGCGAGCGACCTGTTGGCTTGGGCTTTGCGAGAGGTTGTTGTGGCTTGAATCGGGGGTGACGACCAGCGCGGTGTCCACGCCCACGAGCTTCAATGCTGCGTAGAATTGTTCGGCCTCGCTGCGCGGCGTGCGGTAATCCTCCGCTCCCACAAGAACGAGAGTTGGCGTCACCACATTTGCCATGTTCGAAAGCGGTCCACGCTCCCAATATTCCTCGGGCTTTTCCCATGGAAGGCCGCCCATCCAATAGCGCGGGATAAGGGTGGGGAGGTCCGACATCAGCCCCTGGCTCACCCAGTTGATAACCGGCTTGTGCGCCGCAGCCGCCTTAAAGCGGTCGGTTTTGCCCACGAGGTATGCTGTGAGGATACCCCCGCCAGAGCCGCCGGTGACAAACAGGTTTTCAGGATCGGCAAAGCCTTGCGCAACGGCGGCATCGACGACTTTCATTAGCTCGGGGAAATTGCTGATAGGATAATTGTCCTCGATCCGGTCGGCAAATTCCTCACCATAGCCGGTTGAGCCTCCCGGGTTGGAGAAGATCACGGCATAGCCTGCTGCGCCGTAAAGCTGATAATCAACCGAGAATTCAGGGCCATAGGCGGCATAGGGTCCGCCGTGCATTTCGAGAATGGCAGGCACCCTGTCGCCAGCCTCATAGCCGGGGGGCAGCATGATCCACGCAGGGATCACTGTGCCATCGTCCATGGTGACGGAAAGCTCGCGCGTTTCGCCCATTTCCTTGCCAGCAAGGCTGACACCATTAAGTGAAGTGAGTGTGCGGACACCGCGCCGGGTTTCGACGCCCACATCGGGCGGGGCGACCGCGCTTCTGGTGGTGAAGGCAAGCGCGCCGTTGTCCGACACCGACCACTCGCCGCCTGTGTAGGGTAGCGCGTAATAGGTGCTGCCGATACGAGCGTTGAGGGGTGAGGGCGCGGCTGCATTAAGGCCAATACGCGCAACGCGGTGTTCGCCATCGTCCTCATAACTTGCGAAGAGGCCAGCGTCGGTCCATTCGATTCCGTCAAAGCCCCGGTCAAATCCGGGCACCAATTCCCGCGAGCCCGACCCGTCGGCGTTCATTACATACAGTTTCGTCTGGTCGAAAGCATTGCCGTTATCGTCGCGGCCCAGATAAGCAATTTTTGAGCCATCGGGTGAAACCTGCGGCGCTCCATCCGGCCCATTGCGGGTCGTGAGCGCGGTAATATCGCCGCTTGCGATGTCGAGCGCGTAAATTTCGCTGCCGTAAATCTCAAGCTCCCAATCCTCGCGCCGGTTGGCGGAGAAATAGAGCTTTGCGCCATCGGGCGACCATTCAACGCTGCCGCCGTTGGAATATTCACCAAAGGTCAGCTGGCGCGGTGCGCCTCCGGTGGCGCTGACCACGAAAAGTTGCGCCGTGCCCGGTTTCACATAGGAGCCACCGTCGCGGCGATAGACGAGGCGGTCGATCACTTGCAGCGACTTGCCCCATTCAGCGCCCTCAGGCTTGGCGGGAGGCGTGCCCAGCGTCAGCCCCTTGCCCGGAACGCGCGCGGTGTAGGCGATTTGAGTGCCATCGGGCGACCACGCGATCCCGCGCGGGCCCTCAGCAAGGGCCGTGATGTTGGCGCTTTCGCCCGTGTCCATCCAGCGCACGTGCAGCTCTGGTCCGCCGCCGCTTTCGGTTGAGATATAGGCGAGGCGATCCCCATCAGGCGACCAGCGCGGGGAGACGTGTGTGCCAGCGCCCGTCACCAGTGGCGTTTCGTCGCCGGTGCTCACATCGATCAGCCAGATCGAGGATACGGCCCGGTCAGTCATAATATCATTGGTGCGCCGGACATAGGCTATTTGCGAACCATCGGGGCTGATCTGCGGATCTGCGGCGACCGAGAGGCCGAAGATGTCCTCTGCGGTGAAGTGCTTTTCCGGGCCGGCCATTTCCTCGCCCGTGTCCATTTCATGATCATCGGCGGCAAGCGGCGCTGCAAGAGCAAAAGCGCTGGCGGTGAAAAGGGCTTTGAGGGCAAAGCTGCGTGCAAACATAAACGGCTCCAGACCTGTAAAATCTGGAGCCGATCAATGCCTATATCTCGCCGCTTGTCCAGCGGTGCGAGTTAGCTTTCTTTGTCAGAGCCCGACTCTTCGGGCTTTTGATCATCGGTTTTGGGCGGGGCTTTCTTCGCCGCGGGCTTTCGCTTGGGCTTGGGCTTCGACTTCGGAGCTGCCGGAGTGAGTTCGAAGGAGGGTTTGCCATCCTTCATCGTCACCGACACCTCGCCGCCATCGGCCAGCTTGCCAAACAACAGCTCTTCAGCAAGCGGCTGCTTGATCTTGTCCTGAATGAGACGGCCCATCGGGCGTGCACCGTAAAGCTTGTCATAGCCCTTGTCCGCCAGCCACGCGCGCGCATCGCTGTCGAATTGGATGTGCACGTTTTGCTCTGCCAGTTGCAGTTCAAGCTGGAGGATGAATTTGTCCACGACGCGCGCCACCGTGCTTTTGCCGAGATAGGCAAACGGCACGATCGCATCCAAACGGTTGCGGAATTCAGGGGTGAACATCTTGTTCACGGCCTCTGTCCCTGCATCCGCTTTTGACACATCGCCAAAGCCTATGCCGCTTTTCGCCATGTCGGACGCGCCGGCATTGGTGGTCATAATCAGCACCACATTGCGGAAATCGACCGTTTTGCCGTGGTGATCGGTGAGGCGCCCATTGTCCATGACTTGAAGCAAGATGTTGAAGAGGTCCGGGTGAGCCTTTTCAATCTCGTCGAGCAGCAGAACGCAATGCGGGTTCTGATCCACGGCATCGGTCAAGAGGCCGCCTTGATCATAGCCAACATAGCCCGGAGGCGCACCGATCAGGCGGCTGACCGAATGACGCTCCATATATTCGGACATATCGAAGCGCTTGAGTTCAATACCCATGATCGAGGAAAGCTGGCGCGCAACCTCTGTTTTACCGACACCCGTGGGGCCGGAGAAGAGGAAGGAGCCGATGGGCTTGTCCGGATCGCGAAGACCAGCGCGCGACAACTTCATCGCGGTGGCAAGGCGCGTGATCGCCTCGTCCTGACCAAAGACCACGTGTTTCAAATCGCGGTCGAGGTTTTCGAGCGCCTTCTTGTCGTCTTTCGACACAGATTTCGGCGGGATGCGCGCCATTGTCGCAATGACTTGCTCAATCTCGCGCGCAGTGATTTTTTTCTTACGGCGGCTGGGCGGCACCAGCATTTGCATCGCGCCCACTTCGTCGATCACGTCGATCGCCTTGTCGGGCAATTTGCGGTCATTGATATAACGCGACGACAACTCCACCGCCGTTTTCAAAGCATCGGGTGTGTATTTGACGCCGTGGTGATCTTCGAATGCTGATCGCAGGCCTTTGAGGATCTTTACAGTGTCCTCAATCGTCGGCTCATTCACGTCGATCTTCTGGAAACGGCGCAGAAGTGCGCGGTCTTTTTCGAAGTGATTGCGGAATTCTTTGTAAGTGGTCGAACCGATGCAGCGGATCGTCCCGCCGGAAAGCGCAGGCTTCAAAAGGTTCGAGGCATCCATCGCCCCGCCGCTTGTCGCACCAGCACCGATAACGGTGTGGATTTCATCGATGAAGAGGATCGCATCAGGCATCCCTTCAAGCTCTGTCACGACCTGTTTCAAGCGCTCTTCAAAGTCGCCGCGATAGCGTGTGCCAGCCAGAAGCGCGCCCATGTCGAGCGAGTAGATCACCGCAGGTTCAAGCACCTCAGGAACGTCACCTTCGACGATCTTGCGCGCCAAACCTTCTGCGATGGCGGTCTTACCAACGCCGGGGTCGCCGACGTAGAGCGGGTTGTTTTTCGACCGGCGACAAAGGATTTGCACCGTGCGATCAACCTCCGGCCCGCGTCCGATCAGCGGGTCGACCTTGCCATCCTCAGCCTTCTTGTTGAGGTTGACGGTGAACTGGTCGAGCGCGGTTTCTTTCTTGCTTCCGCCATCCTTGGCCGCATCGGCTTCATTGGGGGCCGCATCTTCATTTGCGCCGCTCGCATTGTTCGCCTCAATCTGGCGGCCGCCTTTGCCGATGCCGTGGCTGATATAGCTCACCGCATCGAGGCGGCTCATGTCCTGTTGTTGCAGGAAATAGACCGCATAAGAATCGCGCTCAGAGAACAGGGCCACGAGCACATTTGCGCCCGTCACCGTGTCTTTGCCCGATGATTGCACGTGCAAAATCGCGCGCTGGATCACCCGCTGGAAGCCGGCGGTGGGCTGAGGGTCGGCATTGTCTTCTGTCTTGAGAGACTGGTACTCCTGATCGAGATATTGCTTCACCACCTCGCCCAGTTCGGCAAGGTCCACCCCGCAAGCACCCATCACCGCTGCGCCATCCTCATCGTCGATAAGCGCGAGCAGCAGGTGCTCCAGCGTTGCATATTCATGGCGACGCTCTGAGGCGTGAGCCAAAGCGTTGTGAAGGGTGCGTTCCAGGTTCTGGGCAAAACTAGGCATGGGCGATCTCGATCAGGGGGACAAAAGAGGAGGAGGCGAGAGTGTAAGCTTAATATGGGAGGCCTTTTGATAAATACGACTCTGAATTGTGATTGGCCGTCTTAACCATCATGCGCCCGAACTCTTAAAGAGTGCATCGGCGGCCGCACGGTGTTTTGCGGCACGGCTGCTATGAGCCTCAACCCGTTCGATTTCAGCCTTGAGCAAAGCCACGCGATTTTCCAGCTCGTCCTGGCTATAGGGTGAGAGGTCTTCTCCGGCCAATTGGCTGGCGGCATCACCTCTGGGGCGAGGGAGGGCATCGTCTTCCATTGTTTACATTCATCGCGCGGCTGCCCGCTTGCTGTCAATGCGTATGGAGACTATTTGCGCCAATAGACGAGATGTGGCGCTTTTGTGCCATACATGGACGCAAAATGCTGTTAAGGGGCCGCGGGTCAAACAGCTTGGGGACTAGCGACGGGAAATGTCTGAATTACCAGAAAATATGCGGGCAATCGGATTTGATGCGCCGGGCGCGCCCGATGTTTTGCGAGTGGAAGATGTTGCTTTGCCTCAAGTGGGCGCGGGCGATGTTCTGATTAAGGTCGCCTATGCCGGGGTTAATCGCCCTGATTGCATTCAACGCGCCGGCAATTACCCCGCACCTCCGGGAGCCTCGCCCATTCTTGGCCTCGAAGTGTCTGGCGAAATTGTTGCGGCGGGCGATGATGTTCCCCAAGAAATGGTGGGCTCCCTGGTCGCGGCGCTGACGCCGGGCGGGGGCTATGCCGAATACTGCACCGCGCCCTGGCAGCACTGTCTCCCGGTGCCCGAAGGCATGGATTTAAAACACGCAGCCGCTCTTCCCGAGACACTTTTTACCGTGTGGCACAATGTGTTTGAGCGCGGAATGGCAAGGGAGGGGGAAACGCTTCTCGTCCACGGCGGCACCAGCGGGATTGGCACGATGGCGATCATGCTGGCCAAGGCATTCGATATGAAGGTCATCACCACTTGCGGTGACGAAGCCAAATGCGAGGCTGCGCGCACACTTGGCGCTGATCTGGCGATCAATTACCGCGAGGCGGACTTTGTTGATGCGGTCAAGGAATACACTGAGGGCAAAGGGGTCGACGTCGTGCTCGACATGGTGTCGGGCGATTATGTGCCGCGCAACTTGCAATGTTTGGCCGAGGACGGTCGCCATGTGACCATCGCCGTGCTTGGCGGGGCCAAGGCGGACCTGTTCATGCCTATGGTGATGATGCGCCGTCTGACGCTCACCGGTTCAACCCTGCGCCCGCGCTCCGACGCGTTCAAAGCCGCGCTCGCTGATGAGATTGCGAAGAACGCTTGGCCCCTGTTTACCGGCGGCGATTTGTCGCCTGTGATGGACCAGACGTTCCCTCTGCACGAAGCAGCAGCGGCGCACGCCCGGATGGAATCGAGCGTGCATATCGGGAAGATCATGCTTGAGGTTGCGGGCGGCTGAGCCCTCTCCACAAGACTTCAGCCTTCGATCCGTGTGGGCAAAGCGAACCCAAGGGTTTATCCCTATGTCTTGAGGCGGGTTCGCAACAAATCCGTCACAACCACTCTCAAATTTCTCTGAACCGTCACGCCAATGTGAATCAGGCGTAACAATCAGCGTCCATGACAAAGGCCAGTCACAAAGGAATGCGTGAGGCCTTTTATGACCGATCTTTCGTCCGTTGCGCTGCCCAAGAGCATCGCTAACGTCGCCAACTTTCCTATCACAGAGCCCAAAACGCCGGAGCCTTCGGGCGAGGCTGGGCGCACCAAATATCGCACCATCTGGATCAGCGACATTCACTTGGGCACCAGAGGCTGCAACGCCGAGATGTTGATCGATTTTCTCGATTCCACCGATTCGCAGACGATGTATCTGGTCGGTGACATCATCGACGGCTGGCGGTTGAAGAAGAAGTTCTACTGGCCCTCTGCACACAACGACATCGTCTGGCGGCTGTTGAAGCGTGCCAAGCGCGGGACGCGGATCGTCTATATCCCGGGCAATCACGATGAGATGTTTCGCCAGTTCACCGGCCTCAATTTTGGCGGGATCGAAATCCGCCGTGCCGCTTTTCACGACACCGCTGATGGCAGACGCTTGATGGTGCTGCATGGCGATGAATTTGATGCAGTCATGCTTTCCCAGCGCTGGCTCGCCTTTGTGGGGGACTGGGCCTATCACGCGGCCATGCGGCTGAATGTTGCGGTCAACGCTGTGCGAAGGGCGCTGGGCAAGCCGTATTGGTCGCTGTCCAAGGCGGCAAAGCACCGGGTTAAGAACGCGGTCGAGTTTATCGGCAAATACGAAGAAATCGTCGCGCGTGCGGCTGGAGAGCGCGGGGTCGACGGGGTTGTGTGCGGGCACATCCATACCGCAGAAGCGCGCGAGTTCACCTTTGATGGCGAGCGCATCGAGTATTGGAACGATGGTGACTGGGTTGAGGGCTGCAATGCCTTGGTCGAGCATCACGATGGCCGGATGGAAATCCTCAACTGGGCCGAAGTCATGGCTGCGCGCGAGGTTGAGGAGCCAGACGCAGCCGAGACACAAATCGAAGGCGAAGGGCGGCAAGCTGCATGAACGCCCCCGTCCCCATTGAGGCCGAGCAGGCACAGGTGTTTTTGCCCGCCACCTCTCGCACAATCGTCATCGTAACCGACGCATGGCACCCACAGGTCAATGGCGTGGTGCGCACACTGTCCAAAACCTGCGAAGTCCTGCGCGGCTGGGGTCATGAGGTGTCAGTCATTTCGCCTGATCAATATCGCAATTTCCCCGCGCCCTCTTATCCGGAAATTCGCCTCGCTCTGACGGCTCCGGGAGCGGTGGGCAGACGGCTCAAAGAGTTGAACCCTGACGCCGTGCATATCGCAACAGAAGGTCCGCTGGGATTTGCGGCGAGGCGGTACTGCGTCAATCAGGATGTGCCCTTCACCACTGCCTATCACACGCAATTTCCCGATTATCTCGCGCGGCGCACGCACCTGCCAGCTGATCTGTTCTGGCCTTACATCCGCTGGTTCCACCGGCCTTCGCAAAACATCATGGTGGCAACCGAGACAATTCGCGCTCAGCTGCGTGCGCAAAAGCTGACGCATCTCGTCCATTGGAGTCGCGGGGTCGATTTATCGTGCTTTTCGCCCAAGGCCCCGCGTCCTGTTGAATATGATGGGCTGGAAGGTCCGATCCTGCTTTATGTCGGGCGCGTTGCGGTCGAGAAGAACATCGAGGCCTTCCTCACCTGCGATTATCCCGGAACCAAGGTGGTGGTTGGCGATGGCCCGGCGCGCGCGAGCCTTGAGGCGCGGTTTCCCGATGCAAAATTCATGGGAAAACACATGGGCGAGGAGCTTGCAGGCTTTTACGCTCATGCTGATGTCTTTGTGTTTCCCAGCAAAACCGACACTTTCGGTCTTGTTATGATCGAGGCGCTTGCCTGTGGTACTCCGGTCGCAGCGTACCCCGTACCCGGCCCGCTTGACATTATTGAAGAGAGCGTGGGCGCATTAAGCGACAATCTTGCCCGGGCCATCGATGCGGCGCGGTATTGCGAGCGTGGTGAATGTGCCAGATTTGGTGCGCGATACTCCTGGGAAGCGGCGAGCGAGCAGTTCCTGAACGGTCTGGCCGAGCTCGATTCTCCCTCAAATCGCACTTGATTCCCCCTAGGGCGCAAGCAATTCCTTGCCCCGCAGCGTTCAATCGCCTATCTACAGACGCGCAATGGCCGCTCCGGGAAGGGGCGGCCCTTATTATTTCTGATGGAGTTTTTCCCAAATGGCACAAAAGGAACAGCCAAAGCCGCTGATGCCTCACGCCACTGCCACCTGGCTGGTGGATCACACCGGCCTTGCGTTTGAGCAGATTGCCGAATTTTGCGGGCTGCACATCCTTGAAGTGCAGGCCATGGCCGATGACCTGGCAGGCAGCAAATACACAGGCCGCGATCCGGTGCACGCTGGCGAGCTGACATTGGAAGAGATCAAAAAGGGTGAAGAAAACCCCGAATACGCTCTGAAAATGCACAAGGCGCCGGTTGAGGTGACCCGCACCAAGGGCCCTCGTTATACTCCTGTGTCCAAGCGTCAGGACAAACCCGATGGCATCGCCTGGATCCTGCGCAATCACCCTGAGATTTCCGATGCCCAAATCGGCAAGCTCATCGGCACAACGCGCAACACCATTGGCGCTATTCGTGAGCGTTCGCACTGGAACATTCAGAACATCCAACCCAAGGATCCCGTGACTTTGGGCCTGTGTTCGCAGCGCGAGCTTGATGCGGTCGTCGCTAAAGCTGCCAAGCGTGTTGGTACGAGTGAAGACGGCGAAGAGGTCGCGGTTGAAGAGGGTGTTGTTGATACCCGCTCTGACAAGGACAGGCTGATCGAAGAGCTGCGCGCTGAACGCGCGGCCAACGCCAAGGCTGCTGCAGAAGCTGCGCAAGAGGCCGAAGCTGAAGCGTGGCTTGCCGACAAGCGCGCCGCAGAAGAGGCCAGCGCTCAAGAGACGGTCGATGCCGAAGCTGCATTCGCATCGCCTGTTGATGAGAAGGAAGAAGTCGCTGCTGACGACGACGGCGAGGAACCGCAAGCCAGCTCCGGCAACTGACCCCCGGCATAAGACATTCTAAAGGGCGGCCCGCTAGACCAGCGCGGCCGCCCTTTTTGTTTGGCACTTGCCGAACGCCGGTTTTGCGACCAACCGAGCCCCTTACAGCGGCATTATCCCTTGCGCTTGCGGGCGCGATCTCTAAGGCTGCTTACATGAATGTTAATAGCGCCAAATATCACCACCCCACCCCCTGGGATGCGGAGTTGGAACCGCTGACGCTTCCCGCCATGCTCGAACGCACGGTGACCTATAACCCACAGGCACCTTTCCTGCATTTCATGGGGCGCACATTTTCCTATCGTGCGATCCATTCCGAGGCGTTGAAGTTTGCTTGCGGCTTGATTGAAATGGGCGTCAAACCGGGCGAGCGCGTGGGGCTCTTCCTTCCCAATGTCCCGATTTACGCAAGCGCCTATTACGGCGCGATGATGGCAGGCGCGGTGGTGGTGAATTTCTCGCCGCTCTATTCGGTCGAGGAACTCAGCTGGCAGGTCGCCGACAGTGGCACGCGCGTTCTGGTGACGGCAGATGTGCCGGAGCTCTATGACACTGCGGCTGAGGTGCTTGCAGCCTCTGAGCTTGAGACGTTGGTTGTAGGATCACTTGGCTCCATGCTCCCGCTTGGCAAAAGCATCGCCTTCAACATTTTCAAGCGCAGTCAGATTGCCGCGGTGAAATGGGGCGAGAACACTCTTCGATGGTCCGACGTGCTCAGCGATGCGGCCGTCAATCTGCCTGAGATCACGCCCGATACACTCGCACTCTTGCAATATACAGGCGGGACGACCGGACGGCCCAAGGGCGCAATGCTGGGCCACAGCCAGTTGTCGCAAAACGCACAGCAAGTTGCTGCGATCAATCCGTGGGACAATCCGCGCGACGAGATCTTGATGGGAGCGCTCCCATTCTTCCATGTTTTCGCCAACACCTCGCTTTTGAACCATGCAATGGTGGCAGGCGCTTCGATTGCCATGGTGCCGCGCTTTGAGGCGGGGCAGGTGCTTGAGACGATCGAGACGCTCGGCTGCACCGGCTTTCCCGGCGTGCCCACCATGTTTCAGGCTTTGCTTGACCATCCCAATCTCACCAAGACCGATCTTTCCAGCCTCAAAGTGTGCATCTCCGGCGGCGCGCCTATGCCCGCTCAGGTGCATGAGCGGTTCGAGGAGGTAACCGGCGTGCGCTTGGTCGAAGGCTATGGCCTGACCGAAAGCTCCGGCGTTGTCTCTGCCAACCCGTATGAAGGCACGCGCAAAAAGGGCACCATTGGCCAGCCCGTTGCGCGCACCGAGATCATATTTCTGGATAAGGAAGACCCCACCAAGCTTGCCAAAGAGGGTGAGCCGGGAGAGCTTGCCTTTCACGGGCCGCAAATGATGCGCGGCTATTGGAACCGCCCGGAAACCGATGCCGATGTCTTTGTTGAGCGTGACGGTAAGCGCTATCTTCGCACTGGCGATGTAGCGGTGATGGATGAAGATGGCTTTCTTTCCATCGTTGACCGCATCAAGGACATGATTGCGGTTGCCGGGTTCAAGGTTTTCCCAAGCGTCGTCGAAGATGCCATTCGCAAGCATGAGGCCGTCAAGGAAGTGCTCGTGATCGGTGTGCCTGATGATTACAAAGGCGAAGTGCCACGCGCTTTCGTGGTGCTCGAAAAGGGCTCCGATGCAAGCGGTGAGGCGATCAAAGAGTGGCTAAACGACCATATCGGCAAGCATGAACGCGTCGATCAGGTGGTGATCCGCGATGAATTGCCCAAGACGATCATTGGCAAGCTAGACCGCAAAGCCCTTCGCGCAGAAGTGCTCTGAGCGAACAGCCATATATTTGACGCGCGAAAGGCGCGCCTTAGCTCGCGATCAGCGGCTCGGCGCCTTTTTTGACGGGCTCTGCCGGCACTGCTGCTGGCTTGGCTACAGGCTTGCTCGCATTGGGGGCAAAGCGGCCATCAACCTGTGCGCCTTGTTCGATGGTGAGCGCATCGTAATGCACATCGCCGTCGACCCGCGCACTCTTTAAGACCACGAGTTCTTTGGCAGTGATCGAACCATTGACCTTGCCTGCCATGCGCGCGCTCTCTGCGACCACCGCGCCTTTGATGACAGAGCTTTCACCCTGCACCAGCGACGCGCATTTGATGTCGCCTTCGATCGTGCCGTCGACGTGAAGATCGGCTGAGGCGGAAATGTCGCCTTTGATCGTCACATCCGAACCGATGACCGAGAAGGTGGAGTTGGAACCTGCCATACCGCGTCCTTTGGATTTAGTGTCGGGGGTGGGCGGCAGCGAGGGCGCTTGACCCGCGGGCTTCTTTGAGAACATCGGGGGCTGTCTCCAGGAAGGGGCGCGGGTTGACCGCACGCCCGTTGATACGAACTTCGAAATGCAGGTGCGGGCCGGTCGAGCGACCCGAGCTGCCAAGGCCACCCAGCGTTGCCCCGGCATCAACCGCTTCACCCACGTTCACACTGATCCGGGCAAGGTGTGCGTAGCGGGTCATTATGCCATTGGGATGGGTGATTTCCACGGTGCGGCCATATCCGCCTTTCCAACCAGCGAAAGTCACCTGACCGCCAGCTGCTGCGTAGATGTCGGAATTGTAAGGGCCTTTGAAATCGATGCCATTGTGCATCGCGCCGCTGCGGTTGAACGGGTCGCGGCGATAGCCAAAACCCGATGTCACACGCGTAACAGCGGCAGGCACAACGCGCGGCACACCTTCAAGCGCAAGTTCGAGCGCCGACATCCGCGCAAGGCTCAAACCAAGGCGTTCAAAGCGCGGATCAAGCGAGCCATCAGCAGCAGACGAAAGCACTTGAAGCGGACCACCCATAGCCACTTGCGCTTCGGCGCGCGCCGCTTTTTCCATCGCGCGCGGATCAAGATTGAGCTTGCGCAGCGCCTCTTCGGCTTTCTTCGCACGCCAATCGGCAAAGCGGGTCATGTTCTCGACATATGCAAGCTGACGCGCTTCGATTTCGGCGAGGCCGCGAGCCTGCGGGAAGAAGGCGCCGACCTGTTCAACCGTCTTTGCCGTTTCATCCGAGCTGTCTGTGACGTTGGAATCGACGGCTTTGATGTCGTCGGGCAACATTTGCGACATCGCTTCAAGCGCTTCCTGACGCGCTTCGAGGTCGGCGACGACGTTTTCGATGTCACCACCATAAGCCTCAAGCCGTTGCTGCGCGCTTGCCACTTGCGCCTTCTCGTGTTGGAAAGATGCAAGCGTCGCTTCGGCGGAATATTTGTTCCACGCCATCACTCCCATCGAACCCGCCCATCCCAGCGCGAGAACGATAGCAGCCGTTGCTGCACCTTTTTGCAGTCCCGATGAGACTTTGATGAAACGCACCTGTCCTTGTGAGCGCATGAAAAACTCGCGGTCGGGGAACCAGCCCTCGAGCCTTTCTGCGAACGTGCGCTTTGGAGTGTTGTTTGACAAAAGCCTGACCCGTCCGATTTTGTTTTTTTGACCCACGAAAACGCTAGCGCCGGATGTGCAAATAAGCGAATCCTCAACCCTACTGAAAAGTTGAATCGAAGGCTTAGCGCGGTGAAGCGTTCATCCTACAGCAATCCCCTTAGAACGCTGGTTATGACACGGTAATCGATACTGCGGGCAGGCCCCTAGTGGTTGTCCCATAGGGGCACAGTTTGGCGTACCGATTCGCATAGCGATTCGCTCAAAAAATCGTGGCAAAAAGCCGGTTTGGTGCCGGTTTTTCTGGTGCTTGGGGTGCGCTTGATACGCCCTTTTTTCCAAGGTCGCTGACAGTTGGGCGCGCGGCTGCTAATGGCGGCGTTATGAATAAAATCTCGACCCTATCCCATCCCGAAGTGGAATCTCCTCAGGCTGTGATTGACGAGCTCGCCAAAGCAGGCCGGCTTGCGCAAAGCACGCTGGCCCAAATGCCAGGCGAAAGGCGCGCTGATGCCCTTAAGCTCGCAGCCAGGCACATCCGATCAGCAGGCAGCGACATTCTCGCCGCCAATGCAAAGGACGTGGAAGCTGGCAAGGCAAGCGGCCTTTCGGGCGCGATGTTGGACCGGCTCACCCTTGATGATGCGCGGCTCGAAGGGATTGCTGCCGGCCTCGAAGCGGTTGCCAATTTGCCCGATCCCGTGGGTGAGATCATCGACGAAACGCAGCCGCCCAACGGCCTCAATTTATCGCGCGTTCGCGTGCCGATTGGACTGATCGGGGTGATTTACGAAAGTCGCCCCAATGTGACCGCTGATACAGCGGCTCTGTGCGTTCGCTCCGGAAACGCAGTGCTCCTTCGCGGTGGCAGCGAGGCGGTGCATTCCAATCGCGCCATTCATAAAGCGCTTGTCGCAGGGCTGATCGAGGGCGGTGTGCCCGAAGCTTCAGCGCAATTGGTGCCGACCCAAGACCGCGCAGCTGTGGGCGCTATGCTGACGGCAAGCGGGCTCATTGACATGATCATCCCGCGCGGTGGGCGCAGCCTTGTCGAGCGGGTCCAAAACGATGCGCGCGTCCCAGTGCTCGCGCATCTGGACGGCATTTGCCACACTTACGTACATAGCGCTGCCGACCCTCAAATGGCGCAGACCATCGTCGTCAATGCAAAGATGCGCCGCACCGGAATTTGCGGGGCGATGGAAACGCTTCTTATCGACAGTGAGTTTAGCGACGCTGCATCACTTGTCGGGGCATTGATAGATGCAGGCTGCGAAGTGCGCGGGTGTGAGCGTATTCAAGCTCTCGATGCGCGCGTCGTTCCCGCCAGCGATAGCGATTGGGGCACGGAATTTCTCGATAGCATTGCTGCGGTTGCGATGGTCGATGGATTGGATGAAGCGGCCGCGCATATCGCCACCCATTCCTCAGGCCACACCGATGCAATCATCACTGATGATAAGGCCGTGGCGGAACAATTTTTAACCCGCGTGGATAGCGCGATTGTCATGCACAATGCTTCCTCGCAATTTGCCGATGGCGGCGAATTTGGCCTTGGCGCAGAAATCGGGATCGCCACTGGGCGCCTTCATGCACGCGGGCCGGTCGCATTAGAGGGGCTCACCACTTACAAATGGTTGGTGCGCGGGGCTGGGCAGGCCAGACCCTAAGCGATGCTCACCGGACTTCTTGGGGGCAGTTTCAATCCCGCCCATGGCGGCCATCGGCGCATTACGCGCTTTACCATTGATGCGCTGAGCCTTGATGAAGCGTGGTGGCTGGTATCCCCTGGCAACCCGTTGAAACCCAAGGCCGGAATGGCGCCGTTAACGGCGAGACTGCGCTCTGCACATGAGCAGGCGAAACGCGCGCCTATCATTCCCACAACAATCGAAAGCGAGCTGCGCACGCGCTACACTGTGGATACGCTGCGTGCGCTTCAAAACCGCTATAAAAAGCGGCAATTTGTGTGGCTTATGGGCTCTGACAATCTGGCGCAATTTCACCGTTGGAAAGATTGGCGCACCATCGCGAGGATGATGCCGATTGCAGTTATCGCAAGGCCGGGTTATACAAATGAGGCTATGACGAGCCCCGCCATGGCCTGGCTCAGGCGCTATACGGTGCCTGTGGCAGCTTTCCGAAAACAGGGGCGAAACCGCTTGGGGAGAGCGCCGGCACTGGTGTTACTCACGTTTGATCCGGACCATCGCAGCGCGACGGCAATACGCCGAGGCAATGCCGATTGGGCAAACCGTTTCAGTGATACATCAAGCGCAGCTATCCGCGACAGGCTAACCTTCCGACATATTGAGGAAGCGCGTATATGAAGGCGCTTGATAGCTCCTTCGCAATGCTCCTCACTTGCCATTCGCGCAAAGCCACCCCACATTTCGGCCCTTATAAAGGAGACTTACCGTAGCCTATGACACAGGCACATACTGCCCCGCGTTCGGGGGACACATCGCCCAAGCTTCAGGCGGTATCCGCTATGACTAAATCTCACGCGGTTGACGAACTCTATGCTCTGATCATGGCCCAATTGGACGATGATCAGGCGCAGGAAATCGTCTCCATCCCGCTTGAAGGCAAAAGCTCGGTTGCCGATCACATGGTGGTCGCAAGCGGTCGCTCGACCCGGCAAGTGGCGGCGATGGCGCAAAAACTCGGCGAAAAGGTCAAGCAAGCCGGCTTTGGTCCGGTGCGGATCGAAGGCCTGCCTCAGGCTGACTGGGTGCTGATCGATTGCGGCGACGTTGTCGTGCACCTGTTCCGCCCCGAAGTGCGCAGCTTTTACAACCTTGAGCGGATGTGGTCCTTCGAGGGCGGCGAAGCGCAACAGGGCCGGGCGTAACGCTTTTGTTGGCGCACCCGCATCCGCGGGCGCGTCCTCGCTAGACGTCCTCCGCTCCGCTGCGGACCCGCTGCGGGCGGGCGGTCGCCCTTGCGGTCCCTTCGGGACCGTTTGTCTGACCGTTCTGTAAGGTCTCTTGTATGCTCCTCCATATCATAGCTCGCGGGAAGATCGCACGCTCGCCTGAGGCGGAGCTTGTTACGCGTTATGAAAAGCGGCTGAAATGGCCGGTAAAGCTCACCGAATTGCCGGAAACTGGGGGAAAAGTGCCGCTCCCCCAAAGCCCCCACAAAACCGTTCTTCTGGATGAGCGCGGCAAGGCGCTTGCTTCTGAAAAACTCGCCTCCACGCTTGAAAACTGGCGCGATACAGGGACGCGCGAGGTCCGTTTTGTGCTGGGGGCCGCCGATGGTCACTCGGATGAGGAGCGTGCAGAGGCGGACCTCCTCTACGCCTTTGGTCCCGCCACCTGGCCGCATTTAATGGCGCGCGCGATGTTGATGGAGCAGCTCTACCGGGCAACAAGCATCCTTGCAGGCCATCCCTATCATCGTGCAGGGTAACGCTCGTGAAAAAAACGCTCGCCTTGACCGCCATAGCCGCAGCGACCGCCATTATGGTGGCGGTGCCGCAAGGGCTGGCGCAGCGCGATGTACAATTGCTTGAACCCGAAGAAGCTCAAGCCGAACTCACAAGAGCAACCCGCGAAAGCCAACGAGCCGAAGCGCGCGCTGAACGATTTGCGGCTGCATCGCAAGCGGCTGAGGAGGCTGCTGAAAAAACAGCGCGCGAAGCCGCCGCGCTGGCCGCGCAAATTCAGGCCGCTGAAGCCAGAATTGCCGTAGCCCGCGCCCGCTATTCCTTGGCGCAAAATGATAGAGCGAAGCTGGATAAACGCCTTGCCGACCGAAGGGAACCTTTGGTGCGTTTGACCGGAGCTTTGCAGACCACCGCCCGTCGCCCTTTGACCTTATCTGCGCTTCAGCCGGGCTCGCTCAAAGACCTCGTTTATGTGCGCGCCGTCCTTGCCTCTGCGGTCCCCGAAATCCGCACGCGCACGGCTGCTTTGCGCGGAGAACTTGAAAAAGGCCGCGCGCTTGAACGCCGAGCCGCACGCGCCTTGGAGAATTTGCGCATTTCCGAACAGGAATTGCAATCGCGCCGGACGCAGCTCGCCGCGCTCGAAGCCGAGCAACGCCTCGCCTCGCGCGAGGCGCGCAGCAATGCGGTGCGCGAAAGCGAGCGGGCGCTTGCTCTGGCCGAAGAAGCGCGCGATCTTGATGGGCTGGTCGAAACACTTGGCGAAGCAGCGAAATTGCGCGCGGAATTGGCGGCGTTGCCAGGGCCCATCGCTCGGCCCGATGACCTGTCCGCAAGCATCGTTGACGCATCGCCCGTAGCTGACGCTGCTCCGACCAAGGCTGTGCGCCCTCCCGGTTTTCAGCTTCCCGTGCAAGGCCGCACGCTTGCAGGCTTTGGTGAAATGCGCGCCAGTGGCCTTCGCTCTAAAGGCATCAGTCTGGCGCCCGCTCCCAATGCACAAGTCGTCGCGCCCAGCGCGGGCCGCGTCGCATTTGCAGGACCGTACCGGGGCTTTGGGCGAATCATCATAATCGAGCACCCCGGCGGCTGGACATCGCTGGTCACCGGCCTCGCGCGGACCGAGGTGGAAGTGGGCGATGAGATCATCGGCGGTGCACCTTTGGGTGTTGCCAGCGGCGGTGATGAGCCTATTGCGCTTGAGTTGAGACGCGATGGAGAGCCCGTTAACCCGCTCAATTACCTTGGATAATCTTGTAGCAGCGTTTACATCTCCAACGCCTAGATGCCCCGCTAAGGGACGGTACTAGTGCCCCTTAGGCTATCATCTGGCGTTCACCTCCCTAATTCTATACACATACAGGCACATAACAGGAGCCAATCGCCGATATGAAATTCGCCTCCCTCCTTCGCAGCGCTGCACTCGTTACGGCTGTCGCGCTCATCCCTGCCACCACCGCCACCATGGCGCAGGTCGACGGGAGAGCGGGCCCCGAACTCGCCAAGATTTTCGCAATCATGCAGCGGGTTCAGGCGAATTATGTCGAAGAAGTCGATGACGAAGTGCTTGTGCGCGGCGCGATTGACGGGATGATGAGCGCGCTCGACCCGCACAGCGCCTATCTTGATGGCGGCGATCTGGAGCGGCTCAACCAGTTGATCGATGGCAATTATTCAGGCCTTGGCCTGTCCGTTATTCAGGAAGAGGGCGCGGTTAAAGTGATCTCGCCTTTCAAGGGCAGCCCGGCTGACAAGATGGGCATCAAGGCGGGCGACTTTATCACTCACCTTGAAGGCGAACTGATCGTGGGCGGTGAGCTGGACGATGCGGTTGCACGGATGCGCGGGCCTGCTGGCACGTCGATCAACCTTACCATTTTCCGTCCGGGACGTGATGAGCCGCTTGAGCTGAATGTGACGCGCGGTGTGATCGAGCTGGAGCCGGTTACGCATGAGCTGATGCCAGGCAATATCGGCCATATCTCAGTAAACGAATTTTCCGCTGATGTTGGCAAGGATGTGTACGATGCGTGGAGCGCGCTCCAGACCGAGGCGACGGGCCGTATGGCTGGCCTTGTGCTCGATCTTCGCTCCAACCCCGGCGGCAGCCTGGATGAGGCAGTGGCGCTTACCGATCTGTTTCTTGATAAAGGCGAAATCGTCTCGCAGCGTGGGCGTTCATGGGGCGAAACCTTTGAGTTTCAGGCTGATGACCTCGACTATTACCTGCGCCGACGGATGAGCCGTTCACAGGCGCAGATTTTCATGGGTGAAATCGCGCGCGATGTACCGATGATCGTGCTGATTGATGCAGGCTCTGCTTCGGCTTCCGAGATTGTGGCGGGCGCGCTGCAAGATCATGGCCGTGCGCTTATCATGGGGCAGAGGAGCTTTGGTAAAGGCTCGGTCCAGTCGCTTCTGCCGCTGGGACCGGATTCGGCGCTGAAGCTCACCACGGCGCGCTATTACACGCCTAAGGGCAAATCGGTGCAGGAAGGCGGGATTGCGCCAGACATTCGCGTGCCGCAACTGTCCGATCCTGACTTTGCGCTGCGTGAAAAATACCGCACGCGTGAAAGCGATCTTCGCGGGCACCTTCGCAATGAAATTGGCCTTAAAGACGAGGAAATGGTCGAGGATTCGATTGCCGATCCGCGTTTCCAGCTGACTTCGGAGGAACTTGAGGAACAAGGCATTGAGGATTTCCAATTGCATTATGCATTGGAAACCCTGCGCCGCACTACGGCCAGTTCGGTAGCGCTCAACTCGCGCGGCTGACTTTAAGGGTGGGCAAGCCGCATAAGGCTCCCTAGATCGACGCCATGGATGGTCTTTCAAAAGCGCGCCTGCTCGCAGTTCTGATCCCGGCTGGATTGCTGGGGGGCGCGTATATTTCGCAATATGTTTTTGGCCTTTATCCTTGCGAGATGTGCTGGTGGCAGCGCTATCCGCATTTTGCCGCGATTCCCCTGGCGCTTGCCTCTTACGCCATCCAGCCTGCCCGCGTTTGGGTGGCGCTTGCGGGCCTTGCGATCATCACATCGGGGCTTATTGGCGGCTTTCACGCAGGGGTCGAATATGGCTGGTGGGAAGGGATCACTGGCTGTTCCAAACTGCCAGCGGACATAGATGTTATGGATGTGAGTGCCGCCCCGCTGGTGCGTTGTGATGTGGCGCCATGGGATTTGTTCGGCATCTCGCTTGCGGGTTGGAATTTCCTGATTTCTTGCGCGGGCGGTGCGGCTGTTGTGGCGCTCGCTTCGTATAAGAAGTAGAACCTGCATTCAGTTTCCTTTGGAAGGCTTTGAGAATGGACCGTAGTGAACTCCACCGTATGATCCGCGTCGATCAGGCCGGCGAATTTGGCGCAACGCGCATTTACGAAGGCCAGCTTGCCGTCATGGGTGAGCGTGGGCCCCATTCTGCCGAAATCCGCCACATGGCTGATCAGGAAAAGGTCCACCGCGAGAAATTCGATGCGCTTATGGCTAAGCGCGGCGTTCGCCCGACCGCTTTGCAACCGTTCTGGTCGATGGCCGGTTACGCTCTTGGCGCGGGCACGGCGCTGCTTGGGCCAGAGGCGGCTATGGCCTGCACCGCAGCGGTCGAAACCGAAATCGACAAACACTATTCCGACCAATTGGACCGCCTGGCTGAAACGAATGACGAGCCTGAGCTGGCCGAAATGATCGAGCAATTTCGCGAGGAGGAGCGCGAGCATCGCGATGCGGCATTGGAACATGGCGCTGAAAAAGCGCCCGCTTATCCGCTTTTGTCAGGCGCCATCCGTCTGGGCTGCAAAATCGCGATTAAGGTCAGCGAGCGAGTGTGATACACCGCTTCAGTCGCCATTCAGCGGCTCCGCTTTACTGCACACGCAATATTCGCTCCTGAATTAGGAACCACCATGTCAAAGCTCACCCGTTTAGCCCTTCTCGCACCCTTTGCAGCCCTCACCGCTGTTCCAGCTGCCGCGCAGGATCAGGCGGGCGACCGGGTCAACATGGTCATCGCCTATAGCGAGGATGAATGCCCTGAGCAGACAGCGTCAAACGAGATTGTGGTGTGCCAGATCGTGGTCGAAGCCGAGCGGTTTCGTATTCCGTCAACCCTGCGTCAGAGCGTGACTGCAAGCAATCAGACTCAAGCTCAGCAGTTTGAGAAGGTGCGCTATATCGGCGAATTCGGTGCTTTTTCGTGCAGCCCGGCGGGCGCGGGCGGTTTTACCGGATGCACTCAGCAGTTCATTGATGCCGCTTACGCCGAAAAAGACGCAGCTGAAGGCGTTCGCTTTGCGCAACTGATCGAGCAGGCGCGCCAAGAGCGTTTGTCGACCATCGACGGCGATGCAGCGGCAGAGCAGGAGCGCGTCGAGCAGATCGAGCGCGAATATATGGAGCGGTTGGAGCGTGAACGCGACGCACCGCTGCCCGGCGAGAGAGACGCATCGCTCACCCCACCTCCCCTCAATATGGAAGAGCGTCAAATCCCGGCAGAGCCGCGCGGCCCGGAGCAGTTTGACGATGGCGATGAAGAGCAGGTTGATCTCGATGCGATTCCACCTGCCGAAGCTGGCAGCGGCCTGCGCTAATTACACCCGGTAATAGTCGCGATACCACGCGACGAAGGCTCTGATCCCGTCGCGAACGCTGGTTTGCGGGGCGTATCCGGTGAGCTCTTTCAATAGCGTCGCATCGGCCCATGTTGCGGGTACATCGCCCTTTTGCATCGGCATAAGGTTGCGCACCGCCTCGCGCCCGCATTCTGCCTCAATCGCATCGACAAAATCGGTCAATTTCACCGTCTCGCTATTGCCGATATTGACCACGCGGTAAGGCGCGGCGGGCGAGAGCGAGTCCCATTCAGGAATGTCTTCGGGGCTTTCGGGGCGCTGCGGCACTGCATCAATCAACAGGCGGATCGCGCGCACCAGATCGGTGACATAGGTGAAGTCGCGGTGCATCTCGCCGTGATTGTAAATGTCGATCGGCTCACCGTTCAAAATCCCGCGCGTAAACTTGAACAATGCCATGTCGGGCCGCCCCCACGGGCCATAGACCGTGAAGAAGCGGAACATGGTCGTGGGCAGGTTCCACAAATGCGCATAGGAGTGCCCCATCGCCTCATTCGCCTTTTTCGTGGCGGCGTAGAGGGTGAGTTGGTGATCGCTTTTCTGCTGTTCGTGGAACGGCATATCGGTGTTCGCGCCATAGGCCGAACTCGTCGAAGCCATCAGCAGGTGATCCACTGCCAGCTCGCGCGCACATTCCATGACGTTGAATGTGCCCACAAGATTCGCATCAACATAAGCGCGAGGGTTCTCGAGGCTGTACCGCACCCCCGCCTGCCCAGCGAGGTGAACGATCACATCGGGCTTTTCCTCCATGGCGAGCGCATGGAGCGTATCGAAATCTTCGAGCATTCCCACCTGGCAGGAGAAGTTCGCATTTTGAAGCAGCATTTGATGCCGCCGCTCTTTTAGTGCGACCTCGTAATAATCGGTCATCCCGTCATAGCCGACCACCCGAAACCCCTCATCGAGCAGCAGCTGGGACAGGTGGTAGCCGATGAATCCGGCTGAGCCTGTGACGAGGACCGTTTTCATCAGCTGACCGAAATGTCGGGCGCGTCCACCTGTTTCATACCGACGGTGTGATAGCCGCTATCGACATGGTGAATTTCGCCGGTAACCCCGCTCGACAGGTTGGAGAGGAGATAAAGCCCAGAGCCGCCAACATCTTCCAAAGTGGTCGTGCGGCGCAGAGGCGAATTCACCTCATTCCATTTGAGGATATAGCGGAAATCGCCAATGCCGGACGCAGCCAGCGTCTTTACCGGCCCTGCGCTGATCGCATTCACCCGGATATTGCGCGGACCCAGATCATTGGCGAGATATTTGACGCTGGTTTCCAGAGCCGCCTTTGCGACGCCCATCACATTATAATGCGGCATATATTTCTCAGCGCCATAATAGGTCAGCGTCAGGATCGAGCCACCTTCTTCGGGCATCAATTCCGCCGCCCGCTTAGTCACCGCGACCAGCGAATAGGCCGAGATGTTCATTGTTGTGAGGAAGTTATCAAGGCTGGTGTCGACATATTTGCCGCGAAGCTCGTTCTTGTCGGAAAAGCCGATTGCGTGGACCACAAAATCAAGGCTGCCCCAACGCTCCTTGATCGCATCAAACCCTGCATCAAGCGAGGCCATATCCGACACATCGCACTCAAAGGTAAAATCACTGCCAAGCTTTTCAGCCAGAGGCTTCACCCGCTTGGCCAAAGCATCCCCCTGATAGGAAAACGCAAGCTCAGCGCCCTGCTCTGCCAGCATTTGGGCAATGCCCCAAGCGAGCGACTTGTCATTGGCAAGGCCCATAATAAGGCCGCGTTTGCCTTCCATGAGTTTGGTCATTTTGCGTTATTCCTCTTCGCTTTGTGCAAAGCCTTGCGGATCATTTTCCGGTTCGGCCAGCGCTGCGTTCAATTCTGCTCCGATAACGAGGCCAAGCCCCACTAGCCAGAAAAAGAACAGGGCAATGATAATTCCGGCCATGCTGCCATAGATGAGGTCATAGGTGATAGCACTGCGCATGACCGGCGGCATGATGGTGGTGACGCCGATCCACCACGCGGCGGTGAACAATGGCCCTGGCCATTTTGGGAAGCGCGCGCGGCGATAGCGTGGCGGGGTGAGTGAATAGAACAAAAGATAAAGCGCGACCGTCAGGCCAATTGCCGGAACGATGCGCGAGATCCGCAAATCGGCGACCATCTCTGACAATTGCGGCAGACCGCTCAAAATGACTTGCTGAATGGTCCCGATCATTACGCTTGCAAACAGCGACACCATCAAAAGCACGACCGCGCCGATTATGAGGGCAGCCGAAAAAAGCCGTGCTTTCCAGAATGCGAGAAGCGGCTTTGTGCCATAAGCGCGGCGCAAGATGTCGCGGATCGTCTCGATCAGGTTGGAGGCCGTCCACAGCGCGACGCCAACCCCCAGCCACAAGACCCACCCTTGCGGCACATCGACAATTTCAAGCGCGACAGGGGCAATCGCTCGGCTTACCGTTGGCGGGGTTGCCACGAGCACCGCATTGACCAGTTCAAGGGCAAGCTCGCGCCCGCCGATCAGGTCGAATAATGCTGCGCCGATGATGAAGAAGGGAAAGATTGCCAGCATCGAGAGATAGGCAAGATTGCCTGCATGGATGAAGCCGTCCTGCCATGTTCCCAAAAGCGTGCGGCGCAGGGTTTCAAACACGCGCGTTCCGGGCCCTGTGTAATGGGCGATGCGCGCAAGCAGACCTGCCTGCGGACTGACCTGATGCGTGATGAGGCCCTCACGAGCGGCAAAGCGAACCGGGTTGTTTTGCGCTCTCAATCGCCGCGCTTCGGGCGAAAGCGAGCGAACCTGCAGGCTGAATGAAGGCGTTTCGTGCTCGGTTGCTGCGGGGGCTGAATGTTTCAAAACCAGCTCGCTTTAACAGGCCCTTCTCAAAAAGCCCAATGCCTAAAGCCCGAACTTGGCGCGCGGTTTGGCCGGATCTTTCCAATCACCAAGCTTTTGCGCCAGCGCGTCGAGATCTTCGGGCATTTGAATTTCCAGCGTCACCAGCTGGTCGCCGCGCGCCGGTTTATCGCCAGATGCGCCTTTCTTGGTCCAGCCTTTGCCGCTCAAACGCATGACCGTGCCGCCATTGGCGCCCGGTTTCAGCGTCAGCATCACTGGCCCATCGACCGTCGGGCATTTGACCTTGCCCCCGTGCACCGCTTCATCGAGTGTGATCGGCAAATCCATGCGGATGTTGTCGCCATCGCGTTTGAAGAAAGGGTGAGGGGCCACTTCGACCATGACAATCCCATCGCCAAAGCCGCCGGGGCCCTTATGCCCCTTACCTTTGAGGCGCATTTGCGTGCCATCTTCGACCCCTGCGGGCAGCTTGAGGCTGATCGCCTTGCCATCGGCGAGCGTTATGCGCTGATCCTTGCCCGACGCTGCATCGACGAACGGCACCGCGAGGCGATACTGAATGTCTGCGCCTTTGCGAGGGGGAGGAGCGCCGCGTGCGCCAAAGCCCCCGCCGCCAAAGCCCCCTCTGGGTGGTTCGCTTGCGCGCCTGCGCCCACCGCCGAACAGCCCTTCGAACAAATCGCCCAAATCCATGTCTTCATTGCCAAAGCCCTGAAACTCGGCGTCGCGAAAGCCGCCAGAGCGCGAGGCGCCCGGCCCATAGCCACGTGCCCCAGCGCCCGGTCCGCCTGCTCCCATGCCTGCAAAGGGGTTCGCGGGATTGCCATCGGCGTCGATCTCTCCCCGGTCAAACTGCGCGCGCTTGTTCTTGTCGGAGAGCAGGTCATAGGCCTTGGTCGCATCCGAGAACTTCTCGGCGGCCTTGGGGTTGTCCTTATTGCGGTCAGGGTGAAGCTCTTTGGCGAGCTTACGATACGCGCTCTTGATCTCCTTTTCGGAGGCCGTGCGGGCAATGCCAAGGGTTTTATACGGATCACGCATGGTGTCTTAGCTAGGTGATACGGCTAACAGGTTCAAGCACCCAGTGTGTGTTGGCTGTGCGTTGGCTGGCTAGGGAACATCTTTCCTACCTTGCGGGTTGAGCTTACTCCTACGCCGATGACCGCACCAAACCGCTCAAAATTGCCCGATTTGATGTCTCTCAATGCGGGCTTGGATTTATTGCGCCTTGGACAGTGTCTCAAGTGTCTCAAACTGCACGCTAAGCCGATGATAAGGAATGGAATTGATGATTAATAACTCCAACACGCTCGATGAGGCGCAATTGGCCGATAGCGTCATCCCGTCTGGCAGCGATCCTTACGCGCTGTTCGATGAATGGTTTGCGTTAGCCAAAGAGGCAGAGCTGAACGATCCCAACGCGATGGCGCTGGCGACAGCGACCCCTGATGCGATGCCTTCGGTGCGCATGGTGCTTTTGAAGGGGCACGGTGCCCATGAAAGCGGGAGGGGCGGTTTCACCTTCTTCACCAATGCCGACAGCCGCAAAGGGGGCGAAATCCGTTCCAATATGAAGGCGAGCCTGCTGTTCCATTGGAAGTCCTTGCGCCGTCAAATCCGGATCGAGGGGCCTTTGGAAGAGGTGTCGCCGGAGCGCGCTGACGAATATTTTCACTCGCGCCCCTACAAAAGCCAGGTCGGATCAGCGGCAAGCGATCAATCACGCCCGATGGAAAACCGGCAGGATTACATCGACAAGGTGACGCAAATCTGGGCTAAATATGAGCAGGACGGCAAAGTTCCGCGCCCGCCGCATTGGACGGGCTTTACTCTGCGCCCTGAGCGGATTGAGTTCTGGATTGACCGCGACAATCGCCTCCACGACCGGCGGCAGTTCACCCTTTCGGGCGCGGGCGATGCGCTCAAATGGAGCGATACGCTGCTTTATCCCTAGCGCTCGTATCTATGGATAGAGCGCGAGCACATCCGCGGCTTCTTGCAGCATCGCTCGCCGCTCCTCGCTGGTCGAATGGCCCAGTCGCACCAGCGTTACCTTTTGATCGGGAGAGACAAGCACATACTGACCCATATGGCCGATGAGTGAGAAAAGGCTTTGCGGCGCTCTGTCCGGGAACAGCGGGTGCGGCCATTCGAGGTTCGCATTGGGGCGGTTGAGCCAGATTTGATAGCCATAGTGGGCGCTTGCCGGGCTTGGCCTCAGCATCTTTTCAACCCAGCCGCTTGGCACCAATTGCTCACCCGATGGCGCTTTACCGCCGGCGCGCAGGAATTCGCCAAACTTGGCATAATCGGCAGCGCTGGCGTGCATCAGGCTGCCCCCGATGAGCGTTCCCGAAGCGTCGAATTCGGGCACCATAGAGGTCATGCCAAGGGGAGCGAACAGGCGCTCTTCAAGGTAGTTCGCCACCGCGCGGCGGCGGGTGTCGGGGTTCTTGCTATCGGTCAAAGCATTGGCGGCAATATCGGCAAGGATTACGGTAGTGTTCGAGGAATACTCAAACTTTTCGCCCGGCTCTGCCTCAAGCGGCTGCTCCTTGGCCCATTTGGCCATATCGTCGCGCCCATCGAGGAAAAGCATCCGCACCTCGGAGCTCTCATAAGGCGGATCGCCCGCTTCGGTATGGCGAAGCCCGCTGCGCATTTGCAGGAGATGTTCCAGTGTAATCTCAGCGCGTGGGTCGCCGCTCCTCTGCCAATCGGGAATGGGGGCAGGGCTGTCTTCGTCGAGCAAACCATCTGCAACCAGCATCCCGATCAGGACCGCCGTGACCGTCTTGGCCATCGACCAGCTGATGTGCCGGGTGTCAGCATCATACCCTTCCGCGTATCGCTCGGCTGCGATTTTGCCATCAACCATGAGGAAAACGGCGCGCGTTTCGCCAAGCCCTTCTTTCGTAAACAGCTCGTCGATCTGGCGCGCAAGCTGATCCATCGGCGCGCCCGCGTCATCGGTAACCGCGTCGAGTGCTTCTTGCGGAAGTGGCGGCGGGGCAGGCGGCGGAGCCTCTCCACAAGAGATGAGGGCTGGAAGGATGGCGGCAGCAAGGATAGAGGAACGGCAAATACGCATCATGATGCGCTCAATCGGACAAGGATAAGAGCAAAGCAATGGCAAATACGAGTGGACGCCAAAACGGTTCGATGGGCAAACGGCTCGCAGTGATCGGGCTGCTCATCCTCGTGGCTCTGATTGCGGCTGTGCTCTGGCTCAACCGGGCTCCGATTGCAGGCTATTCAGGCGTTGCAACAAGCTATGCCGCGCGTGTGGCTTGCTCATGCCGCTTTGTCGCGGGCCGTGATCTGGACGATTGCAGCAAGGACAAACTTGGCGGGATGGAAATGGTTTCCCTGAGCGAGGATGCAGAGGCGCAAAGCGTGACCGCAACCATCCCCTTCGTCGAAAGTGTCACCGCAACCAAACGCGAAGGCTATGGTTGCGTGCTGGAGAAGTGGGAGGGGTAGGCCGAAACCGCTTAAGACGCGACCGCTTCGGTCGAATCGATCCATCCGCCGCCAATCACCCGCTCACCCGCATAGATCACCGCAGCCTGCCCCGGAGCAACGCCGAATTCAGGCTCCCCAAAACGGATGCGGGTCGTTGCATCGTCGCCGAGCGGCCCTTCAAGCGTGATCGGTACAGGCTTTGCAAGACTGCGAACCTTTGCGGTGAGCTGCGCACCTTCGGGGATGGCGCCGATACGGTTTGTTTCGATCACCTCGGCGCTTTCCACCGCCAGCATCCGCTTGGGCCCTACGCGAACCTCGCGCGTTTCGGCGTCAAGCTTGATCACATAAAGAGGCTCTGGCTGTCCGCCTATATCAAGCCCTTTGCGCTGGCCCACGGTGTAGTGGACGATGCCCTTGTGCTCGCCCAGAACCTCGCCAGTCGCCGCGTGAACGATATTGCCCGGCACACCGCCTTCGGGACGCAGCTTGGTCACGATCTTGGCGTAGTTCCCGTCGGGCACAAAGCAGATGTCCTGACTATCGGGCTTCATCGCATTGCGCAGGCCAGCCGCCTCGGCAAGCTCGCGCACCTTGGTCTTGGGAAGTCCGCCAAGGGGAAAGCGGATGTAGTCGAGTTGCTCGCGCGTGGTTGCATAGAGGAAGTAGGACTGATCGCGCGTTGCATCATGGGCGCGGTAGAGATGTGGTCCGTCTTCTGCCTCAACGCGGCGAACATAATGCCCAGTCGCCAGGCAATCCGCGCCAAGCTCGCGCGCCATGCGGAACAGGTCAGTAAACTTGGGCCCCATATTACAGCGGATGCACGGCACCGGCGTGCGGCCTGCAAGATATTCGTCAGCGAACTGGTCGACGACTTCTTCTTTAAAGGCGCTTTCATGATCGAAGACATAGTGCGCAATGCCAAGCCGATCGCACACCGCACGCGCATCAGCGATGTCATCGCCCGCACAACACGCGCCCTTGCGGCCTGTGGCAGCGCCATAATCATAAAGCTGCAGCGTGATGCCGATAACCTCTGCGCCTGTATCAGCGGCGAGCGCTGCGACAACGGACGAATCGACCCCGCCGCTCATCGCGACGACGATTCGGCATTCAGACGCAGGGCGCGAAAGGTCGAACAAAGCGGCCGTATCGAGCCCAAAAGTGGGACTAATGGTGGAGGCAAGGGTGCTATTCATACTCGCCGCGCCATATAAGTATGCCCGGGGCAATTGGCCAGCGCAGCTTGGTTTTACATCTCACGAAGCTGATTTTACAGGTGTTTTTGGCGCGTTAACTTGCGCCAACATCGCCTTGCTAAGGATTTGGGCACTATTCCTAAGCGTTGGTAAAGCCCGGTTTTACCACATTTTGACAACCGCGCCTTATACCTTGGGTCATGTTCGAAAAAGCCGACCCATCTGCGTTCGCATCCGCCCATCGCGTTGCTTCTTCCAAAAGCAATGACGAGGCGCTGCACATTTATGCTGCGGATGCCAGCGGTGATGACGCTGACCCTCAGGCTTTGCGCGCCATTGGTTGGGGTGAGCTTACCGCCAGATTCAATGCCGCGCGAGACTTCAGAATGCTCCTTTCAAAGGACAGAAACGCCAAGCTTGGCCTTGCTGAATGTGCCGGTGAGAGCGGGTGTGACGTTCATTTTGCCGAAGCCGCTGCACGTTTTTTTCGAGCGAATGATGAAGACCAACGCGGTGTTAACCATAAGGGTTTAGAGCACCGCAAAACATCGTCTGTCATGTATTCAAATGTAACAGACACACCAAAGACACAAATTCCCCAAGCAGAGCCGACCCCTACGGCTCATTGCGCTCCGGGCGTTGCGAGAGAGAAGTAATGATTGAGAATCAGGATATCCGTCCAGCACAAGTGATCGGCCCGCTCGGCGAGCCGTTGACCTTGGACGATCTTCCTTCGCCATCCACCAAACGGTGGGTCGTGCGTCGCAAGGCCGAAGTGGTTGCCGCTGTAAACGGTGGCCTGCTCACGATTGACGAAGTGCTTGAACGCTATTCGCTCACGCTCGAAGAGTTCGCCTCATGGCAGCGCGCGGTTGATCGTTCTGGTATGCAGGGCCTTCGCGTGACCCGCATTCAGCACTATCGCGACCTTTATGAACGCCAATTGAAATACTGACGCGAGCGAGGTCGCACCGGCATACTCTCTCTTACAAAGACCCATATTTCACTCCCACTCAAAGTGCGCTAATTGAGCGCACGGCCCGTTGTTTGGAACTCTTTTCCAAGCGAAGGGTAACAAGGGTGGAAGGAGAATAAATATGGGTTGGATTGTTGCACTTATCGTAGGCGGTGTCGCCGGCTGGCTGGCCAGCATGGTTATGAACCGCGATGCCTCCATGGGCATTTTCTGGAACATCGTTGTGGGCTGTATCGGCTCGGTTATCGGCAATATGATTGTCGGGCCGCTGCTTGGTATCAGCGGAAGCGTTCAGGAATTTTCACTTATCGGGCTTGGTGTCGCAGTGGTCGGCGCGGTCGTCCTGCTCGGAATTCTGAACCTGATCCAGCGTGGACGCGTTCAAGGCTGAGCTTTGACTGAGGCGAAGCTGCCTTAAAAACATGATAGATTCAAATATTTAAGGGCGATGCTGGCACGACCAGTATCGCCCTTTACTTGCGTGAAAACCCTGATTGACGGGAACCTTGCGGGGATGTCCCTCGTCTAGGCTCAAAGTCACCCGTCGAGGGGCGCATTGCCCTTTCACAGTGCTCAGCTATGAGGGATTGCGAAGGGTGACTTATACCTGTAATACACTGAGCGCGCTTTGCAGCGTGTTTGGCACCGGAGTGCATGAGGGCTCCGTTTAGAAGGCAAATAGCATGAATTACGCGTCCACGATCACAGCCGAAGCGCAGGATGACATCCCTGCCGACGCGCTTGCGCGGTATCAGGAAAAACAGGGTTCTAATCTCATGCGCAACCTTTTGATTGCGGGCGGTATTGTGCTCGCTTTGTTTTTGGCCCTGGGCGCCTATTTCGCGCTTGCCGGCGGAGAGCCGGTCGGGGCTGGCGATGACAATGCTCAGGCGCCTGTCGTCACGGTGATCGCGCCTGGTCAGACTACGGTGAACGGAACCATTACTGCTCCTGGCACGATTGCAGCGCGTCGTCCGATGCCGGTGGGCGTAGTGGGCGAGGGAGGCCAGGTTCTCTCGGTGCGCGTCGATGCTGGTGATTGGGTGCGCCAAGGCGAGGTGCTGGCTGTGATCGACCGTTCGGTTCAAACGCAGCAGGCCGCCGCTCAGGAAGCGCAGATTGCCGTGGCGCAGGCCGATGCCGATCTGGCGCAATCCAATCTCGACCGGGCCCTGCAACTGGTTGAGCGAGGCTTTATCTCCAAGGCGGAAATCGACCGCCTCACCGCAACGCGCGATTCGGCGGTTGCCCGGATCAAGGTCGCGCGGGCCCAGCTTTCAGAGCTTCGTGCACGCAACGCGCGGCTCAACATCGTCGCACCCGCCTCTGGTTATGTGCTTGAGCGCAACGTTGAACCCGGCCAAACGGTGAGCGCGGGATCGGGCGCATTGTTCACCATTGCGCGCGGCGGCGAATTTGAAATGATGGCGCAGGTCAGTGAAAGCCAGCTCGCCTCGCTTTCCACCGGAGTTCAGGCCAGCGTTACGCCAACCGGATCTGAGAAAAGCTTCACTGGACAGGTTTGGCAGCTTTCACCGACCATTGATGCGCAAACCCGTCAGGGCACGGCGCGGATTGCCTTGTCGTACGCGCCAGAGCTTCGTCCCGGAGGTTTTGCCACCGCAACCATCAACAGCGGCAGTGTGACCGCGACTGTCCTTCCTGAAAGCGCGGTTCTTGCCGATGAAGAAGGCAGCTATGTCTATGTGATCGATGCTGAGAACAAGGCAGTGCGCACGCCAGTGGAAACGGGCATGGTGACCCCCCAAGGCATTGCCATCGTCGGCGGGCTTACCGGTAATGAAAGCATCGTTGAAAAAGCGGGCGGGTTCCTCAATCCGGGTGAAACCGTCAATCCCAAGCGCGCTGAACAATAGGCCAACGCCATGAATTTTCGTAATCTTTCCGCTTGGTCGATCCGCAATCCGGTTATCCCGCTGGTGCTTTTCACCGCGCTGTTGTTTGCAGGGCTGGTCAGCTTTTTACGCATGGATGTGACCAACAATCCGGATGTTGAGTTTCCGGGCGTTCAGGTAAACATCTCACAGCCCGGTGCCTCGCCGACAGAGATCGAAAACCAGATTACTCAACGCGTGGAAAGCGCGCTGCGCTCAATCAGCGGGGTCAATTCAATCCAATCCACCGCAAGCGAAGGCAGCTCTTCGACATTTGTCGAATTTGAAGTCGGCACTGACATTATCGAGGCGGTCAATGAGGTCGAAACCGCGGTTGCGTCTGTAAGGGCTAGCCTTCCCGACGGCATTCTTGAGCCGCGCATCAACAAGGTAGATATTGCTGGCGATCCGATTGGCTATATCGCGGTCGAAGCCGACGATATGACCATCGAAGAGCTCAGCTGGTTCATCGACGATACGGTGGCAAAGCGTCTCCTTCAAATCAACGGCATGGCAGAAGTGGGCCGTTTCGGCGGTGTTGACCGCGAGATCGAAGTGATCCTTGACCCTGCGAAAATGCAGGCTTTTGGCGTCACCGCCACGCAGATCAACAATGTGTTGCGCTCATCCAATCTTGATGCGGCAGGCGGTCTTGCCGAGGTTGGTGGCACGCGCCAATCCCTGCGCGTTCTGGGCAATGATGACAGTGCTTACGAACTCTCACAGCGCCAGATTCAGCTGGGTGACGGGCGCACCATTCGCGTGGCTGATGTGGCCACTGTCCGCGACGGTATTGGTGAGCGGACATCGGTCAGCGAAGTGATCGACCGCGAGGTGGTCAATTTCTACATGAACCGGGCGCGCGGTGCGTCTGATTTGGCGGTCTATGATGCCGCGATGGAAGAGCTCGACAAGATTGAGGCGGAAACCGAAGGCGTGCGCTTCATTCGGATGTTCACCTCCACCACATACACTGAAAGCCAGTACAAAAGTTCGATTTCAGCATTGATCGAAGGCGCTGTTCTGGCGGTGATCGTGGTGTTCTTCTTCCTGCGCGATTGGCGAGCGACCTTGATCAGTGCGGTGGCGATCCCGCTCTCAGCCATACCGACCTTCTTCTTCATGGATTTGCTCGGGTTCAACCTCAACTTCCTCTCGCTTCTTGCGCTTGCCCTTGTCGCAGGCGTTCTGGTCGATGACGCGATCGTGGAGATTGAGAATATCGTGCGCCATATGCGCATGGGCAAAACCGCTTATCAGGCGAGTATCGATGCCGCCGACGAAATCGGTCTTCCGGTGGTAGCCACGAGCTTTTGTATCGTTGCGGTGTTCCTGCCCGTTGGCCTCATGCCGGGTGTTACGGGGCAATTCTTCAAGAACTTCGGCCTGACCGTTGTGGTCGCCGTTTTGATGTCGCTCGCCGTTGCGCGGATGGTCACGCCGCTTATGGCCGCCTATTTCCTATCCGCCAAAGGTGCTGGCTCCCACGGCGAAGGGCCATGGATGGACCGCTATATGGCGGTGCTTCGCTGGACACTTGATCGAAACGGCCTGCGGGCCCGGCGTGAAGGGGTCGAGCCACCGCGCAAACGCTGGTTGTATATTCCCGCGCTGCTTCTTGTGACGATCCTGCTCTTGGCGGTAACGGCTGTTGCATTGTTCATGGGCTTTAACGCGATCAGCGGCATTGGCATCCCGGACGCGCTTGCGTCGGCT
This sequence comes from Erythrobacter sp. SCSIO 43205, assembly GCF_019904235.1. Taxonomy (NCBI): domain Bacteria; kingdom Pseudomonadati; phylum Pseudomonadota; class Alphaproteobacteria; order Sphingomonadales; family Erythrobacteraceae; genus Erythrobacter; species Erythrobacter sp. SCSIO 43205. The sequence goes on from NZ_CP063202.1 coordinate 387,736, forward strand.
GTGACCGATGACAAGTTTTCAATGTTGCACTTCCTCATCTCCAAGGCCTTCGAGATCGTGCAATTGCTGCTTGCCTCCTTGCTTGCATTGCTGGCTGGATTGGGCGTGTTCAAGCTGATTGAATTTCTCGGCAATATCGGGCGCAGCAAACCGGGCGCGACCACCTATCTCACGGCTCGTTTTTACGATCATCGGATCTGGATGCTCGCCATCGGTTGGTTCTCGTTCCTCGTGACGATGCTGCTGTTCGGGCAAATCCCGCCGCAGTTCCAGCCAACGATTGACGATGAAAACTCTGCGGTCGAAATCGAGATGGTGCCCGGCACAACGCTCGCCTCGACCAAGGTTGTCTCCGATAAGGTCGACGCCATCTTGCGCGAGCAGCCCGAGGTGGAGCGCACCATGCAGCGCATTCGCATCGGCAATTCGACCATTTTCGTGAAGCTCAAGGAGGACCGCGAACGCACCTCAATCGAGTTTGAGCGTGAGCTCGCGCCGGAACTCGCCAAGATACCCGATGCGCGGGTGCGTTTCCGCTCGCAAAGCGGCGGCTTTGGTTCGGGCCGCGATATGACCATCATGCTCGCAGGGTCCAACCCTGACCTGCTTGAAGAGACGGCTGCGACTTTGGTCGAGCAAATGCGCGGGATCGACAGTCTGGTTGCGCCGCGTGTGGCCGCAGACCTCAATCGTCCAGAGATCATCATTACCCCGCGCGAACAAATCGCCGCTGAGCTGGGCGTGAGCACTATCGCTTTGTCATCTACGATCCGCATCGCCACATTGGGTGAGATTGAACAGAACGCTGCGCGCTTCTCGCTCTCGGACCGTCAAATTCCGATCCGCGTCAAACTCTCTGAAGAATCGCGGAGCAGTCTTACCACGATTGAGAACCTGCCCGTTCCCACCAATCGCGGCGGGACCGTACCACTCAGCCGCGTTGCCGATATTGAGTTTGGTTCTGGCCCGACAGCCATCCAGCGCTATAATCAGAACCGCCGCGTTCTGGTCGGTGCTGATCTTGCAAGTGGTGTCTTGAAAGGCGAGGCGCAGGCCGAGATTGATGCGCTGCCCATTCTTCAAAATCTGCCTACAGGCGTTATCCGCGATGTGGTCGGCGAAGAGGAGTGGCAGCAAGAATTGCAGGCGAACCTCGTCATTGCGATTATCGCAGGCGTCCTGCTGGTGTTTGCTTGCCTGGTCCTCCTCTACAAGCGTTTGATGAGCCCGCTGGTCAATATGACCTCTCTGGCGCTCGCGCCTTTGGGCGGCATTTTGCTGGTCTGGCTGCTTGGTATGCCGCAATCCATGCCGGTTTATATCGGCATCCTCCTGTTGCTTGGCATCGTCTCCAAAAACTCGATCCTGCTTATCGATTTCGCGATTGAGGAGATGGAGAGGGGCACGTCCAAGCTTGAGGCAATCCTCGAAGCGGGCCACAAACGCGCACAGCCGATCGTCATGACTACGGTTGCAATGACCGCTGGCATGGTTCCGGTCGCAATCTCGCTAAGCGGTGATGGTGCGTGGCGTCAGCCTATGGGCGTGGTGGTGATTGGCGGCCTTATCCTCTCTACGCTGCTGACGCTTGTGATCGTCCCCGCAGGGTTCAGCCTTGCCGACGGGTTTGAACGCCGCGTTGGCCCGTGGCTGCGCGAGACATTGCTGACCTACAAACCCGGCGATGACACAAAGCCGATTGAGCCCGAAGGCGGCAGCGCTGGCGCTGAACCGATCCCTGCGCGTCGCCTCCCTCCGGGAGCCGAGCCTGCGGAGTAAGCCGATCAAAAAGCCTCACAAAGACGATGCCTTGGGACTTCCCCAAGGACCGTCTTTGCGGCAGATAGCGCGGCACAATGGCTAGCAGCATTCAAACAGAACCCTCAATGTTCGGCGGAGAACCGCTGAGCGCGGACCGCGCCCGGCGTATGCGCTGGACCGCCACAGGGCTGCTCATTGCCATGGGGGCCTTGTTCTTCACGACCCACGGTCTTGTTCCTGCGCATCCTGCATGGGGCTATGTCAACGCCTTTGCCGAAGCTGCCATGGTTGGCGGGCTTGCCGACTGGTTTGCCGTCACCGCGCTTTTCCGCCATCCTTTGGGCCTGCCCATCCCCCACACCGCGATCATCCCTTCCAACAAAGACCGCATCGCGGACACTATGGCGCAGTTCCTGCAGGAGAACTTCCTCACCCCCACCGTCGTCGCGCGGCGGATGTCGGGCATGAATGTCGCGCGCGCTATCGGTGATTTCCTCGCCGTCAGTCCCGAAGACGACGGCGCCGACAACCGGTCGCGCATCACAGGGGGCGCCGCTGAACTGCTTGCCGAAGTGCTCGAATCGCTTGATCCTGACCGCCTCGGCAATCAGGTGCGCGCAGGGCTGGGCCGGCAATTGAGCAAGCTCGACATTTCGCCTCTGGCGGGACGAATGCTTGAAAACACCATGGCGGATCAACGTCATCTGCCTCTTATCAATGGCTTTGTCCGCTGGGCCGGGCTCACATTGGAAGACAATGAGGAAACCGTGCGCGCTATCATCCATGAAAGGGTGAATGGCGTTTTGCGTTGGGCGGGGCTTGATAAGACTATCTCGTCCAATGTTCTTGATGGCCTTTATAAGCTCCTTGCCGAAGTACTTGTCGATCCCGATCACCCATTGCGAGAGAAAATCGAGGAGGGTCTGCAAAAACTCGCTCACGATCTTCAGCACGATCCTGAAACCCGCAAACGGGTTGAGGAAATGAAGAACGATCTTCTTGAAAATCCGGCCGTGGCGGAATGGTGGATGGGCGTGTGGGAGCGTATTCGCCAATCGCTTATCCGCCGCGCGCGCGATCCCAATAGCGAGCTTGGCAATGATATGCGGGTCGGCCTTGCTGATTTGGGTGAGGCGTTGAAACAGGATGACCGCCTGCAAACGCAGATCAACCGTTTTGCACGGCGCACAGCGGTCGGGATTGCCACCCGTTATGGCAGCGAGATTGTGACGCTGGTGTCGGAAACGGTGAAGCGCTGGGATGCGACCACCATTACCGGCCGGATTGAGAGCGCGGTGGGCCGCGATCTTCAGTTCATTCGCATCAACGGCACGCTGGTGGGCGGGTTGGTCGGTATGACACTGCACTTCATCACGAGCTTCCTTTAGCTCTTTGAGTATACCAACTCCGCGCTCTTCCCTAGCAAAGTGACCGCCCAATGGCCGTCTTAAGCTTTGCCATGAATAACCACGTCCCCGACCCAGTGCCCATGCTGCACACTCTAGCGCTCAAAGCGGGTGAGCAGGCTGTTATCAACGGCGCTCTTGTCACCGCAAAGAGCGATTGCGGCTTCGAAATCTGCCACAGTGCCGCTGTCTTCACAGGCCGAAGGATATCAGCGACGCGGGCGCGCGAGCCGCATATTGAGCTTTATCTGTCGCTCTCGCAGGTAGCGCATAGTGAACTGCGCTTTGCTGATGCGCGCCTGCGTTTATTCGGCTTGCTCTCGCAGATCATCCTTGAGGATGACGCGCCCGAGATAGCGGAAGAAATCCGCAAATGCACGCTCGCCCTGATCGGCGGAAAGCGTGCAGAGGCTAAGCGCAGCGCCGGAGCCATCGCAGCGTCCCAGATCACACAAGTGCTAAACCCACGCGCGAAAACAGCTTGCGCTGCCGATCGCACAGCACCGATGAGCGCTCAGGTACCAGGCCATGGATGGAAAGAGGCATCCTAAGAAAAAGGCCCCGGTGCGAGTACACCGAGGCCTTTCTTTTGGACTCTCTATTTCGCTTAAAGAGCGCTGGTCATTTCCGGCACGGCGTTAAACAGGTCAGCGACAAGACCGATGTCTGCCACTTGGAAGATGGGGGCATCTTCATCCTTGTTGATCGCGATGATGACTTTGGAGTCTTTCATCCCGGCAAGGTGCTGAATAGCGCCAGAGATGCCGATAGCGATGTAAACTTCAGGAGCCACGATCTTACCGGTTTGACCGACTTGATAATCATTGGGCACATAACCAGCGTCAACCGCCGCGCGCGATGCGCCGATAGCGGCACCAAGCTTGTCGGCAAGCGGATTGATGATCTGCTCGAAGGTTTCGCCGTCTTTCAGAGCGCGGCCACCTGAGACGATGACCTTGGCGCTGGTGAGTTCAGGACGGTCGCCGCCATCGGCGACTTCGCGGCTGACAAAGCTGGAGATGCCGGCATCGCCTGCGCCAGATGCGTCTTCGATGGAAGCCGATCCACCTTCAGCAGCCGCCTTTTCAAAGGCCGTGCCGCGAACGGTGATGACGAGCTTAGCATCCGAGCTTTCGACCGTTGCGATAGCGTTGCCTGCGTAGATCGGACGGGTGAAAGTCTTTGGACCTTCGACCGAAAGAATGTCCGAAATTTGCATGACGTCGAGCATGGCGGCAACGCGCGGCGCAATATTCTTGCCCGAGGTGGTCGCAGGGGCGAGCAGCGCGTCATAGTCAGCCATAATGCCAGCCACGAGCGGCGCTACGTTCTCAGCCAGACCCTCGCCATATGCGGCATCGTCGGCTTTCAATACTTTTGAAACGCCAGCGATTTTCGCCGCCGCTTCAGCAGCGCCGCCGCAGTTTGAGCCAGCAACCAGAGCGGTTACGTCGCCAAGTTTGCTAGCCGCAGTGACCACTGCGAGAGTCGCGTCGTTGACCGATGCATTGTCATGTTCGACCAGAACCAGAGTGTTCATATCTGTTTGTCCTTTTCCTTAGCCGGGCCGCTTAAGCGATCCCCAGCTCCTTGATCTTCGCAACGAGAGCGTCGACGTCCTCGACCTTTTCACCCGCCTGGCGAACCGGAGGTTCGGAAACGTTGGTGGTGGTCAGACGCGGTGCGATATCGACGCCAAAGTCCGCAGGGGTCTTGGTGTCGAGTGGCTTCTTCTTCGCTTTCATGATGTTGGGAAGCGAAGCGTAGCGAGGCTCGTTCAGGCGAAGGTCGGTGGTGACAATCGCTGGCATGGTGAGCTTGACCGTTTCAAGACCGCCGTCGATTTCGCGCTTCACAACAACTGCATCGCCGTCGACTTCGACAGTGTTGGCGAAGGTGCCTTGCGGGCGGTTCATAAGCGCGGCGAGCATTTGGCCGGTCTGGTTGCTGTCGTCAGAGATCGACTGCTTGCCCAAAACAACGAGGCCGGGTTGCTCTTCGTCGGCGATGGCTTTGAGGATTTTTGCAACCGCGAGTGGCTCAACTTCTTCATCGGTTTCAACGAGGATCGCGCGGTCTGCACCCATGGCAAGTGCCGTGCGCAGCGTTTCCTGAGCCTTTGCAGGGCCTACAGAAACCGCGATGATTTCTTCTGCCTTGCCCGCTTCCTTGATGCGGATCGCTTCTTCGACAGCGATTTCGTCAAAGGGGTTCATGCTCATTTTCACATTGGCAAGATCAACACCAGTGCCATCGGCTTTGACCCGTGGCTTGACGTTGTAATCAATCACCCGCTTGACGGGGACGAGGATTTTCATGGCTCTACCTTTCCCATTGCGCGGGCCCGATATGGGAATCGGGCGCCCGCGTGAAACCTGTGTGACCGCGCCCTAGCTCGCGTTTACGTAAACGTCAACCTTGGGACGCAATTGGATCCAGCCCCTTGGAGAAGCCGTTTCGCACCACGCCTTGCCAAGTTCATAGCCGTACGTCCATCATCTTTAATGCGAGGGAGGTTGAGTACGGCTCAATATCGGCCAGGCTTTGGCTCCGCTTCGTTTCGCGAAGGTGTCATGCTAACGCGTTTATCAGGAACGCCTTTGATCGATCAGTCAAAGCGAAAAGACATGAGGCAGCGAAATGGACACCCCTTCTTTTGGCTAAGAAATCCCAATCCAGTCAGGAACAATCGGCTGAGGCCGTGGTCGACAAGTTGGGAGAGCTCGGCGCCGAAGATGGAGAGGTCTGCGTTGACCAGGTTGTCGAGACATTCGGCGCGCGTGGCTATGGGCCGATGCTTTTGGTGCCTGCTCTTTTAGGGGCATCGCCCTTGGGAGGCATCCCGACCGTACCGAGTATTCTGGCGCTGATCATCGCACTGATCGCGGGCCAGATGGTAGTGGGACGAACCCATTTCTGGCTGCCGGAATTTTTAAGCCAGCGTTCGGTTTCTGGAGAAAAGCTGCAAAATGCGCGCGATGCGCTGTCAAAGCCGGCGCAGGTCATGGACAAGCTGTTTCACGGACGGCTGGAGTGGGCGACGAGCGATCCGATGCCGCGCATTGCCTCTGCTATTGTGATGGTGCTGTGCGCGGTGATCGTGCCGCTGGAGCTGGTGCCGCTCGCCGCTTTGCTTCCGTTTTCGGCGATTGCCGCCTTTGGCCTTGCTCTGACGGTCCGCGATGGCGCGCTTATGTTGCTCGCCATCGCGATATCCATCGTCAGCCTTTACACAGCCGCCAACTCGCTGCTGTTTTAAAGGGCTGGCTTAAGCCGCCTTCTTCACCTCTGCGACGATTTTCTTGGCGGCATCGCCAAGGTCATCGGCAGGCACGATTGCAAGGCCTGAGTTCGACAGGATTTCCTTACCAGCCTCTACATTGGTGCCCTCAAGGCGGACCACCAATGGCACAGACAGGTCCACTTCCTTAGCGGCCTCGACCACGCCTTGCGCGATGATGTCGCATTTCATGATGCCGCCAAAGATGTTGACGAGGATGCCTTCGACCGCAGGGTCTTTAAGAATGATCTTGAACGCCGCGGTCACTTTTTCAGTGGTCGCGCCGCCGCCAACGTCAAGGAAGTTGGCTGGGAACGCGCCGTTCAATTTGATGATGTCCATCGTCGCCATGGCAAGGCCAGCGCCGTTCACCATGCAGCCGATGTTTCCATCAAGCTTGATGTACGCAAGGTCATATTCCGACGCTTCGACTTCGGCAGGATCTTCCTCTGTCTCGTCGCGCATCTCTTCGATCGCCGGGTGGCGATAGAGCGCATTGCCGTCAAAGCTCATCTTGGTATCGAGCACGAGCAGCGATGCGTTGCCGTCTGCGTCAGGCTTGGTTTCCACCAGCGGGTTGATTTCAAGCATATCGCAATCGCTTGCGGTGAACGCATTGTAGAGCTTCTTGGCAAGCTTTTGACACTGCTTGTTGAGATCGCCTTCAAGGCCAAGCGCAAAAGCTACCGAGCGCGCGTGGTGCGGCATGAAGCCTTGTGCTGGATCAATGGTGATCGTGGTGATTTTTTCAGGCGTTTCGTGGGCAACATCTTCAATGTCCATCCCGCCTTCGGTCGATGCGACCATGGCGACGCGACCAGTTGCGCGGTCCACGAGCATGGCGAGGTAATACTCGCTCTCGATGTCGACGCCGTCGGTGACATAGAGGCGGTTCACCTGCTTGCCTGCTTCGCCAGTCTGGATCGTCACCAGAGTGTTGCCGAGCATTTCCTTGGCGTGTGATTCGACCTCATCAAGGGAAAACGCAAGGCGCACGCCGCCCTTTGCATCTTCGGGAAGCTCTTTGAATTTGCCTTTGCCGCGCCCGCCTGCGTGAATTTGCGCTTTCACAACATAAAGCGGGCCGGGCAGCTTTTTCGCGCCTTCGACGGCTTCTTCGACTGTGAGTGCTGCGTGGCCAGCAGGAATTGCAATGCCGTGTTCCTTGAGGAGTTCCTTGGCCTGATATTCGTGGACATTCATGAGAGGATGATCCCTTCGGTGTTGATCCCGTAACTAAAGCTGTTCGTGAGGCGCCTAAGCATGGATTGGCCCACTTGAAAAGTGTTCAAAGTGTGAGCAGGAGGGCTGAACGCAAGAAAGCCACTCCATGATCGACCAAAACCAGTTTCAAGAGATCGTCCGCGAGGCGGGGCGCATGGCCTATGCGCGCTGGCCGGGCGCGGGGCACGATCTTGATTCGTGGGAGAAAACGCCCGGCGATCCGGTGAGCGAGGCGGACCTCGCAGTCGATAATTTCCTGCGCCGCGAATTAAGCCGCCTTTTGCCTGCGGCTGCATGGCTTTCTGAAGAATCGACCGATGATCCGGTGCGGCTGGGGCAAGACCTTATCTGGCTGGTCGATCCGATTGATGGGACACGCGACTTTGTGAAGGGCAAGGCGGGCTGGTCGGTGTCGGTGGCGCTGGTCAGCGCAGGCAAGCCGCTGATTGGAATGCTTTCAGCGCCAGCGCGCGGCGAAGAATGGTTCTCTGTCGCAGGTCGCGGGGCAACGCTCAATGGCGAGGTGCTTAAAGCGAGTACACGCAGCGATTTTGTCGGTGCGCGGGTGCCGGTTGACCAATTGCCGAGCGCTGATTCGGATCTTGTTGCGGTTGAGAAACCCAATTCCATCGCGCTCAGAATTGCGATGGTCGCGCATGACAAGGCAGACCTTGTGGCGACGCTGCGTTGGGGTTTTGAGTGGGATATTGCGGCCGCTGCGCTGATTGCGCGTGAGGCCGGGGCGCGGGTGACCGACGCTTTCGGTATGCCGCTCGCTTATAACAAGCGCGATCCGCGTGATTTTGGGGTATTGGTAAGCGCGCCTGCCATCCACGCCGAAGCGGTGGGCAGAATTGCCGAAAGGGCGCATGAGCTTCAGAAAATCAAATAAAAAGGCGGCCCGCTGCGCCTGAAATGCGGGCCGCCCTTAGATTTGCGTCAGTTATTGAGCGCGCGCGGCGTTCACATCGTCCTGACTGATTGGAATAATCTTGATCTCAACGCGGCGGTTGAGCGGCTGGTCGACCCCGTCGCCCGTTTTTACGCGCAGGTAATCGTAGCTTTCGCCATAACCGCGCGTCGCGATCCGGCTGCGCGCAACTCCGCGTGCTGCCAGGTAGTTGGCGACCGCATCAGCGCGCTGTTCAGACAAGCGCTGGTTCGTCGCATCCGAGCCGGTCGTATCGGTAAAACCGTAAACGTCGATCAGGCTGTTTGGATATTGGATGAGGCTATCTGCGATCGAATTGAGCGAATCGTAAAAGCCTGGGTTGATGCTGGCTGAGCCGGTTGCGAAGGTCACTCCATCAGGCAAACGCACCAGAATGGCGTCCTGATCGCCGATTTCCTCGACATCAACGCCGGTGCCTTCGAGCGTTTCATCAAGCTCGCGGATCTGGTCATCGAATTGTTTGCCGATGACAGCACCTGCCGAACCGCCGATGCCAGCGCCGATGATGCGCGCCGTATCGCCACCGATCACACCACCCAACAGCGTGCCCAGAACGCCGCCAGCAACCGCGCCGATCGCTGTGCGCGATGCTTTCTGCTCGCCAGTGTTGGGATCAGTCACACAAGCCGTTGTACCCAGCAGTGCGACTGCCGCTGTGCTTGAGACTAAAAGTTTAGAAAATTTCATACCGTCCTCCATTTGTGACTGCACCTGACCTTGCATACTCTCATGCCGGGGATGCGCCAATGTTCTGTTTCGTCTATTTACAACCATCTATACAGAGCCCCGCGACCATCGTTCCAAAAGACTTGCACGAAACTGAACAAAGGCAGCTGTGGCCTTCGCAAAACCATTTGCCCGCTAGCAAAGCGCTTAAATTGTGCTAGCGACGCAAACGTGACACCTTTTCCCTGGACCGAACTTCTCATCATCTTTGGGCTGATTGTGCTCAATGGCGTTTTTGCCATGTCCGAGCTTGCAATCGTGTCAGCCAAGACCAGCAAGCTCAAAGCCAAGGCGGAAGCAGGTTCCACCTCGGCGCAAACAGCAATCAAGCTGGCGGCGGAACCGGGCAAGTTTCTTTCTACCGTCCAGATTGGCATTACGCTCATCGCGATCATCACCGGCGCTTATTCAGGCGCAAGCCTTGAAGCGCCGGTGGGAGAGCGTTTGGCGGCGCTTGGTGTTCCAGAGGAGCTTTCCGGTGAGGCCGCGTTTGTCAGTGTGATCGCTCTCACCACCTATTTGAGCGTGGTTGTGGGTGAGCTTGTGCCAAAGCAATTGGCCCTTCGCGCAGCGGTGCCAGTCGCGACCATCATGGCGCGGCCCATGGCGATCCTTGCGCGCATAGCGGCCCCGCTTGTGTGGCTGCTCGACACCTCTTCTGCGGGCATCATCCGCCTGTTTGGCGTGCGCTCGAAAGGGGGGTCTTCGGTTACAGCCGAAGAACTGCAGATGATCTTTGCCGATGCGACCCGCTCAGGGGTGATTGAGCACGATCAGCACCAAATCCTGACCGGCGTTGTGCGGCTTGCTGAGCGTCCGGTGCGCGAGCTGATGACCCCGCGCACCGAACTTGACTGGATTGATGTGGACGCGGACCCCATGCAAATCCACAAGACTATCCGCGAAAGCCCCCATTCGCTTTTGCCTGTCGCGCAAGGGTCGCCTGACAGTATTCTGGGCGTTGTGAAGGTGCGCGATATTCTTGGTCGCATGGTCGCCGACCGCGGCTTTTCGGTGCGCGAGATGATGCACCGGGCCGAGGTTGTTCCCGATCAGCTTGACGCGATGGACGCGCTGCGCGTGCTGCAATCGGCTGAGATTGCGATGGCGCTGGTCCACGATGAATATGGCCATTTTGAAGGGGTTGTGACACCGGTTGACCTTCTCACTGCGATTGCTGGCAATTTCGCGAGCGATCAGGATGAAGGCGACACCCCCGAGCTTATCGAATGTTCCGACGGCTCCATTCTCGTCGCAGGCGCTTTGTCGGCCAATGGGTTGGCTGACCGGCTTGGCCTCACCTATGGCGAGGATCGAGAATTCGGGACGGCGGCGGGTTATGCGTTGTATGTGCTCAAGCGCTTGCCGGCACCGGGCGACAAATTCACCGACCAAGGGTGGGAGTTCACCATCACCGAGATGGACAATCGCCGGATCGACAAAATTTTGGTGCGGCGGATTGAGGCGGCGGACTGAATTATTTCTGGGCTTAAACGTAACCAAATCCTTTTGGATTACGTAGATTCTTCCTGAGCGCCCCATTCATTCCGGATCAAGCGTGGGGTCGCTATGCGAACAATCCCTTAGGCAACGCCCCCGATGAGACGACAATGACCCTGTTCACCCCTGACCTGTTTCGCAATTTTGCTTTCGGCTTCATCGCCGGAGGGCTGCTGGTTGGCGCAGCGAATGCCGAGCAGTGGACCGGCGTGATTGAAACCCCCGCCAAGGCCGCAGCTCCTCTCGAAGCGCCGATCAGCGACAATGCTTTCGTAATTGCGCCATTGGAGGGCATCCAATGAAGCGGCTTGGTCTTTGGGCTGCCGCAGCGCTAGCGGCTGGAGGTGTTTATGTCGCAGTGCCAAACTCCCCGGCTCATGCGCTTGAAGAGCCGGTCAATGCGCCCGCCGCAAAACGCATAGCGCGTGAAGGTGCAGGGCTTAAAACCGCGATCTTTGCAGGCGGCTGTTTCTGGGGCGTTGAGGGCGTCTTCAGCCATGTCAAAGGCGTGAAAAGCGCCGTTGCAGGCTATCACGGCGGCTCGGCAGCAACAGCTAAATACAGCCGCATTGTTCAGGGCGGCACCGCTCATGCCGAAGCGGTCAAGATCACATACGACCCCTATGTCGTGCGCTATGATGAGCTTTTGCGCATCTTCTTTTCGGTCGTTGCCGATCCCACTTTGAAAAACCGACAGGGCCCCGATGTGGGCGCGCATTACCGCTCTGCTCTTGTTCCCACAAGCGATGAACAGCGCGCGGTTGCCGAGGCGTATCTTGCGCAAATGGAAGCGTCCAACGTGTGGAGCCGCCCCATTGTCACCAAGATAGAAAGCCAGCGCACCTTTTACCGCGCGGAAGGCTATCATCAGGATTTCATGGCGAAAAATCCGAACCACCGCTATATCGTGCGGTGGGATAAGCCCAAGGTGCAAGCGCTCAAAGTGATGTTCCCGCGCGATTTCAAAGCCGAATTCTTGCGCGACAACTAAGCTCAACTTTCAAGAGTGATGGCGCTTGCGTTCAAAGACGCTTATATATGTGTCATGGCTCACGATCATTCCCATTCTCACGCCAATTGCGGGCGCGATGTCGAAGCCTTGAAAGCCAAGGCGCGCGATGCATTGATTGCCGCAGGCGAACAATGGACTGCGATGCGCGAGGCGGTTTTTGTCGAGCTTGCCCGGTATGACAGCCCGGTTTCAGCCTATCAGATTGCTGATGACCTGTCGCAAACGCGCGGGAAACGCGTTGCCCCCAACAGCGTTTATCGCATCCTTGATGTGTTCGTGGCCAAAAACCTCACGGTGAAGATTGAAAGCGCGAATGCTTTCCTTGCCAACTCTCATCCGGGTGAGGAGCACGATTGTGTGTTTCTGGTCTGCGATACCTGCGGCACAGCCTCGCACGTTGATAGTGAGACGGTTGGGCAAAATTTGCGCGATATAGCCAGCTCACAGAATTTTCGCGCTGATCGGCCGATCCTCGAAATTCGGGGCAAGTGTTCAGACTGTCGTTAAAAGAGCGATCCCAAGAAGCATCGGCTTGCACTGCGGCTGATCCTTCCTCGCAAAGAGACAAGTGCCTCCCCCTGCGGTTTGAGCAATAAAGCGTTTATCGACAGACTTAATCTTTCAGTGTAGTGGTTAGCGTTATGAGTCCAACGCTGAACACACCTTTGCTCGACACGGTTCCAACGCCTGACGAGCTCCGCCAGCTCAAGCCTGAGCAATTGCGCCAACTTTCCGATGAACTTCGCGCTGAAATGATCGACGCCGTCAGTGTTTCTGGCGGGCATCTGGGCTCCGGGCTTGGCGTGGTCGAACTGACCGTTGCAATCCACTATGTCTTCAACACGCCCGACGACAAGCTGATCTGGGATGTGGGTCACCAATGCTACCCGCACAAAATCTTGACCGGCAGGCGCGACCGCATTCGCACCATCCGTCAAGGCGGTGGGCTTTCCGGCTTCACCAAGCGCGCTGAGAGCGAATACGATCCGTTTGGCGCGGCGCACTCTTCGACCTCGATTTCGGCAGCTTTGGGCTTTGCGGTGGCGAACAAGCTCAACAACAAGCCGGGCCGCGGGATTGCGGTGATCGGCGATGGCGCGATGAGCGCTGGCATGGCCTATGAGGCGATGAACAACGCAGCGCAGGCGGGCAATCGCCTGGTGGTGATCCTCAACGACAACGATATGTCTATCGCGCCTCCGGTCGGCGGGCTCTCGGCTTATCTTGCGCGCATGGTGTCATCGTCAGAATACCTCGGCCTGCGCAGCCTTGCCTCTAAAGCAGTCAAGAAAATGAGCCGCCGCGTCCACGAAGGGCTTCGCAAGGCAGAGGAATATTCGCGCGGCATGGTGACGGGCGGCACTCTGTTTGAAGAGCTTGGTTTTTATTATGTCGGCCCGATTGACGGCCACAATCTCGATCATCTGATCCCGGTTCTTGAAAATGTGCGCGACACCTCGGAAGGCCCGGTGCTGATCCATGTCGTCACCGAAAAGGGTAAGGGCTACAAACCCGCCGAAGAAAGCGCCGACAAATATCACGGCGTGCCCAAGTTCAACGTGATCACGGGCGAAAAGCAAAAGGGCGCTGGCGGGCCTCCGGCCTATCAGAATGTCTTTGGCGATACGCTGGCTGATCTGGCGGATAAGGATGATCGCATCTGCGCAATCACTGCCGCAATGCCATCGGGCACAGGGGTTGACCGCTTTGCACAGCGTCACCCTGACCGCAGCTTTGATGTGGGCATTGCCGAACAGCACGGCGTGACTTTTGCAGCAGGGCTCGCCGCACAAGGGATGCGTCCCTTTGCCGCGATTTACTCAACCTTCCTGCAACGCGCCTATGACCAGGTGGTCCACGATGTCGCGATCCAGAATTTGCCGGTGCGCTTTGCGATTGACCGGGCTGGTCTTGTGGGCGCGGACGGTTGTACTCACGCAGGCTCGTTCGACATCACCTATCTTGCAACGCTTCCCAACATGGTCGTGATGGCCGCCGCCGATGAGGCAGAGCTTGCGCACATGACCTACACCGCAGCGGAGTATGACGATGGCCCGATTGCCTTCCGCTATCCGCGCGGAAGTGGCGTTGGCGTGCCTTTGCCCGATGTGCCCGAAAAGCTTGAAATCGGAAAAGGCCGTGTCGTTCGCGAAGGCTCCAAGGTCGCAATTCTGTCTCTGGGTGCGCGGCTGGAAGAGGCCAAGAAGGCGGCCGATCAACTGGAAGCAAAGGGGCTGTCGACGACCGTTGCCGATATGCGCTTTGCCAAACCATTGGATGAAGACCTGATCGCCCGCCTCGTGCGCGAACATGAGGTGGTGATTACGTTGGAAGAAGGCGCAATTGGTGGCCTTGGCGCTCATGTCTTGACCTATGCCTCAGACAAGGGGCTCATGGACAATGGCCTCAAGATCCGCACCATGCGTTTGCCCGACATTTATCAGGATCAGGATTCGCCTGAAAAACAATATGATGAGGCAGGGCTCAACGCCCCGCATATTGTTGAGACGGCTTTGAAGGCACTCAAGCACAATTCTTCCGTAGTTGAGGAAGCGAGCGCTTAAGAGTAGTGTTGCCCCTCGAAACCTGTGGGGGGTGTCATGGAAATTATGCAAAACTGGGTGCTGATCGTTTGCGTGCTCGCTTTTACGCTATGCGTTGTGGGCGGCCTTCTTATCCTGTTTGAGCGTTGGACACCCAGCAATCCGCACACGGCCAAATTTCTTGTGACCGGAGTGGTGGCTTCCGCAGTTGCCGCCGTGACACCGGGCGCAGGAAATCTGTTCGCCGCTGAAAAGCCGCCGGTTGCGCCCGGGCCGCTCAATGGCGGCAATTATGATGGCATTGGTAACGGGGGCGCTGGTGGCGGAGATATTACGGCTCCGCTAGAAGCTGAGCCCACATCAACGCCCTCTCCCACGCCGGCCGCTACACCCACGCCGACGCCTTCCCCTTCGCCAACTCCGACGCCCCCGGCCGCTGAGGCAGAGCCGCAATTTTCAGCAGAGGTGCGCAAATGGGCGGAAACCACCCTCCCGCCGCGCCCTTTTCTGGATAAGCCTTTGGGGAGCGCCTATCCCCCCTGCGCCGCGCGGCTGAGAGCGGCGGGGGAGCCCGATGGCCCATCAAGCGAGGCAGACACCTGCTTCAACCAGCTTCAGGCCTACAACTCGCAGGTTTTGATCCCGCATCGGGACCGCCGAGCCAAATATATTCCGCAGCTCCAGCAGCGTTCACGTGATGAACGCAATGAAGAGCGCTGGCGCTATTTGACGGCAGAGCACGCCTCCTTCACCTTTGGCGATGATGCACAAGGTTTTGAAAGGGTCAGCGCAGTGTTCAAATGCGACGAACATTTGATGATCAACTTGCGCAAATATGGTCTTTTAAAAGAGGCCGAGGATTGCCCCCGCAGCCTTAGCGAGGCCGGGTGATTGCTACCGCGCCGGGATTGACCTGCGATGCACCCATGATCGCTGGCGCGTCGCTGGGTTTAACCTTGGGCTCGCCGGGCATTTCGTCCACGGCCTCATCGGTGCCAAGTTCATCAGTGCCAGCCTCATCCAGCTCTTCATCGCCATAGTCGATTTCGCCATCAAGCACTTCGCGAACGATATTGGGCTTGGGCGGAACAGGCTCGCCTTTCAAAAGCGCAATATCGCGCTCGCGCGTCCACAAATAGCTTTCACGGCGCGCGACATAGGGGTCGATGGTGGCATCAATGCGCTGTAATTCCTCGTCCACTTCAAGCCGTTCATCCAGCGAGCTGATGACGAAGAAGGGGATTGTGTATTCAGGCGTATTGAAAGGCTTGCCCACAATGAGGGGCAACGGCAATTGGTTGAAACCATTGCCGATAAGATCGCGCACTGTCGTTGCGCCTGTCACTGGCAGATAGAGATAAGCCCCCGGTTCAGCGCCATAAAATGCAAGAGTGTTGGCAAAGCCATTGCGGCGATGTGGCAGGCCGATGTTCTTCTTGCCAGCAATATCAATCAACCCGCCAAGGCCGATCGAGGAATTGATCGCAAAACGGCCCAGCGTCTCAAACGCCTTGCCAATCTTGCCTTGAAGCAGAAAGTTGATGAAGTTCGTGGGCTCACCCAGATTCTTCACAACATTGCCAAGCCCGTCGCGCAAAGGATCGGGCAGGCCGTCGCGATAAGCGTAGGCAACAGGTTCAAGGAATACGTTATCAAGATCCTGAGTGATGCGGTAGCTGGTCGCGTTGAATTCAGCCGCCGGATCGCGTTCCGAGGGGCCGATTTCACCCTCGACGATGATCACGTCCGGATTTTCCTGCGTCGGGTCGTCGCCAATCCCTTCGTCAGCGCCTTCTTCCGGCGGCCCTTCGCCCTGTTCTTGCGATGCAAGTGACCAGCTGAGCGCCAGCACGGTTTGCGGCGGCTGCTCATAGGGAATTTGTTGCGCGGTCAGACCCGCAATCTCAACCGGGGTGAGCGCTGCTGCTTCCAATGCCGCATTAACCGGCGCCTGCCCCATCAAAAGCGGGCTGGCCAACATCATCATCGAGGCGCTAGGCAATAGGGGTACTCCTGTTTAGGCGGCACGTATCTTGGGCACACTATGTACCACAATTGCGGGGTATACCCCTGTGTACCATGAACTTGCTATGACTTAAGAACACAAAGCAAATCAAAAAGGTTCAAATTACATTATGTCTCTTTTGCAGATCGAACGCGACGGCGCTGTCACGAAACTCACAATTGACCGCGCTGACAGTATGAACCCGCTGGGTGCGCCCGGTGATGGCGATGAATTTGCTCGCGTCTGCTCTGAGATCAACGCCGATATGTCTGTCTCTTGCGTTGTTCTGACCGGGGCAGGGCGTGCATTTTCGGCTGGTGGCGATGTGAAGGCGATGCGTGATAAGACAGGCACTTTCGGGGGCAGTACGCCCGCGATCTCAGACGGCTATCGCAACAACATCCACATGATGCTGCGCGCTTTATATTCGATCCGCGTGCCGGTGATCGCGGCGGTCAATGGTCCTGCCATCGGACTTGGCTGTGATGTCGCGTGTCTGGCTGACATTCGCCTTGCGAGCGACAAGGCCAAGTTTGGGGTGACGTTCTTGAAGCTTGGCATCATTCCGGGCGATGGCGGCACATGGATTTTGCCGCGCGTGATCGGGATGAGCCGGGCGGCTGATCTTTTTTACACCGGCGATGTGATTGATGCAGCCACAGCGAAGGATTGGGGTTTGGTCAGTGAAGTTATCGCGCATGACAGCCTGCTCGATACAGCGATGGAAAAGGCGCGAAAAATCGCAGCCATGCCGCCGCATTCCCTGCGCCAGACCAAGATGCTGCTGCGTCAGGGCCAGCAGGTGAATTACGACACCGCGCTTGAAATGGCGGCAAACACTCAAGCCATGATGCATACGACGAAGGACCACGCAGAAGGCGTTGCCGCCCTGCTCGAAAAGCGCGCAGGCGAATTCACAGGGGAGTAGCCAAGCTGCGGTGATGGTCGAACCTGACAGCACGCACACCTCTCCCGATGGTCGTATTGTCATTCAATACGCCTCGGAAGAGATGCGTATGTCGCTTTGGGTGGACAATCCGCGTGTGATCGAAGCGGCGACCGGTCGCACTATCTTCAAACCCCATTCCAGCCTCGTCAGCGGCGAGCATGAGTGGGGCGAGGACGGGCAGTTTTCGCTTCTCATGCGCGAATATCCCGACGGCACGTTCTGGGTTCGATTGCACTTCGATATTGATGCAGGGACGGTGCGGGTCGATGGGGAAGAGGACGCTCATCCCATAGCCTCGGCTCAGCGTTTGGCGGCTGCCCGGTTCCGGCGCCACAAGATGTCCAACGCCTTGGCAACGCCCAAGGCGATCTTCATGCCTGATGCGGGATCACCTCCGCCACTCTATCACCTCTGGGGGACATTCTGGGGCCGGGTCAATCTTGCCTTTATTGCCGTGCTGATCGCCGTAATGATCGGGATGTATATGGACTGGCTACCGCTTGATATGTGGGTTTCGCGCTGGCTGGACAGTCTAGAGCACTAAAACCAACGCCAGATGCCTGCCGGAATCCCGCCCAATGGCATATGCAGCCAGGTCAGGAATACGAAGAAGATCAGCCCCACCGCCCAAGGCAATGGTCCTGCCTTGGCAAAGCCTGCAAGGCGCGGCCAATAGCTTGTCTTGGCCTCCCATTCTTTCCACGCGTCGCCCATCAGCGCCTCTTTCTTGCGATCCTGCATCCTCGCACCGACCAGCGCGAGAAAGCCCATCGCGGTCGCGGTGATGGTGGTGCGAAGGCTCCAGTGCAGGATGATGTGAGAGGCCGCCCATAGCGCAAATCCCCACATCATCGGGTGACGGGTGATGAGGAAAACGCCCTTGGGCTCAGCGCGCGCTTGAGCGCCGGCCATGGGGGTTGGGAGCGCCGGATTGCCGATGAACGAGCCTGCAAGCAGGATCATAGCCGGCAGTGTGATGAGCGTCGCAATTGCCCAGCCAATCTCGCCCGTGCCCGGCAAATCGGCGGGTGGCGATGCGATAAAGGCGAAATAGACACCAGCAAATGTCGCGAGGCTGATGAGCGAATAGACAATCTGGAAACCCATCGCCCCAAGCGCGCTCACCATCGGCGCGCGCAAGGGATGCGACATCAAGAAATGTGTGCCGACAAAGGCGACATTGGCCGCGATCAGCAAGAGAAGCGCCGTGTCCATGGGGCTAAATGTAACATCGAGAGCGCTCAAAACCTAAGCCGGGTTTGCGCTTATTCCCCCGAAAGCTGCGCGATGGCCGGGAAAGAGCGCTTTAATGCCCTTCTATTCCGAGGAGCTCAACCTTGAAGATGAGTGTCGCCCCGCCCGGAATAGGGCCACGACCGCGCGGGCCATAGGCAAGCGTTGCCGGTGCTGCGAGTTCGATGATCTCACCCACGCGCATTTGCGGGATCGCCATGCCCCAAGCCGGGATCAGCCCTTTCAAGGGGAAGGTCGCCGGGCGGCCTCGCTCATAAGAGCTGTCAAACCCTTCGCCGTCGATAAAAGTGCCAGCATAATGCACCGTCACCGTGTCGCTCGGCTCAGGGCTTTCGCCCGTGCCGCGATATTCAAGGTAGCGCCACTTCAAACCGCCTTCCATCGTGTACCAGCCATCGGCCGCCTGAAGGCCGGAGAGATAGGAGCTTTGCGCGTTGTGATAGGCGCGCTCGGTCATTTCCTCGCTGGAGGACGGGCCTTTGACAGCGCTTGTTTCCGGAGCGTCCTGAGCCTGCGCTGTGCTGGCCAGAACCAGTGCGCCAGCGCCAAGTGCCATCCGCCCCAAATCACCCAATGCGGTCATATCCATTCCCATCGCTGAAGGGGCGCGCCAACAAGCCGTGCGCGCCCCCACTCGTTTTTGTTTAGGCGTTTGTCGCGGTCACCACGGACTCTTCTTCCATGGAACCGTCGTCGACATCGTCGGCGAGCGTGTCGAGGTGCATCAATTTCTTGACCAGCGGGCTGACGATGCAAACCACGATGCCCACGCCTGTCGCCACAAGGCCCATGGCCCAGTAAATCTCAAGCGCAGCATCACGCGTCATCTCGCCGCCTTCGCCTTGGCCCATCAGCGCGCCCATCGCACCTGCGACAAAGTTGCCGCCTGCGGTGCCGAAGAAGAAGGCTGCCATCATAAGGCTCGCCATATGCTTCACCGACAAACGGTTGATCGCTGAGAGGCCCACAGGGCTAAGACACAGCTCACCCGTGGTGGACAGCAGATAGAAGATGAAGATGAACAGGACAGGCGTCAGGAGGACGCCCGCGTCACTGGCATTGCTGAAGTTTTCAGCGCCCCAAACGGTGACGATGAACGCCAAACCCATCTGCGCGATACCAAGGCCCATTTTCGCAGGGGTCGAAGGCTCAATCCCGGTACGCGCCATCCACTGCCACAAGATCGCGAACACCGGACCCAATAGCACGATGTAAATCGCATTTACCGATTGGAAGAAGGTGGTCGGAACCCCGCCGCGATCAACATAGCGGTCGGTGAAGAGGTTCATCGAACCACCAGCCTGTTCAAACAGACCCCAGAACAGCGGCATGAGCAGGATGAAAAAGATCATCGCATAGACCCGCTCGCGTGCCTCTTTATCGAGCTTGAAGCTTTCATAAAGAACATAGCCAAGCAGCGCGATGCCGGAGACGAGCAGAATGCCGCCGACCGCTTCCTGATACTGGATCAGCACCCAGATCAGCGCGACACCGGCAAAACCAACGCCGTAAAGCAGCCATTCGAGATTGAGGCCAGCGACCTTCTGTTTGAGCTTTGCGGGCACTGGCGGTTCGCCATTTCCACGAAGCAAGCTCTTGCCAAGGACAAACACCACAAGGCCAAGCAGCATACCAAATCCGGCAAGCCCGAAGCCAAGCGCCCAGCTCACCGTCTCACCAAGATAGGCGGCGATCAGAACACCGGTGGCAGCGCCAAGGTTAATCCCGACGTAGAAAATTGTGTAAGCCCCGTCGCGGCGCGTATCGGTGCGGCTGTACAATTGGCCCACGAGCACGGAAATGTTGGCCTTGAGGAAGCCCGACCCGACGATGATGAGCGCCAGAGCAAGCCAGAAAACATTGAGCGTTGGATCGTTCGAATATCCCGAACCATCGCCTTCAAACGCCATGAAGAAGTGGCCGAGCGTGAGCAAAATCGCGCCAAAGGCAACCGCTTTGCGCTGACCCAGATATTTGTCCGCGAGCCAGCCGCCAAGCACGGGCGTGATGTAAACAAGGCTGGTATAAGCGCCATAGATCAAATTCGCGCTGCCATCGGAATAGAGCCAGTGCTTGACCAGATAGAGGATCAGAAGAGCGCGCATCCCGTAATAGGAAAAACGCTCCCACATCTCGGCAAAGAAGAGCATATACAGGCCCTTGGGATGGCCCATGACCTCTTCTTGCGGGCGCGTCAGCGCAAATGCGCCCGCAACCAGAAATCCTGCCAGCGTGACAGACGCAATCAATGCCGCCCAGTCGGCATAATTCCACAATGCAATGTCTTTGAGCTCGCCCATGTGCGTACCCGATCCCTCATATCTGTTTTGCTCGCCTCTTTCGCGAGCCCCATTGACCGGGCACACTAGCGCGCATTTACCTTATGTGAAGCTTTTGTTTCGCGCTTGCCAAATAATATTGCGCTCCGGCAGGCAAGCCCCGTCTTGGCGCGAGCTCGGCTTGACGCGCATCGCTGTATTATGGCACTGCTACGCTCAACGAGGCACTTATGACCCAAGAAACATCATGACGCAGGCTAGACCTGTATATCTCAAGCTGCGCGACCAAATCGCGGCGGCCATCATCCAAGGCGATTATGCCGAAGGCGCGATGCTGCCTTCCGTGCGCGCGCTCGCGGCGGAAGAAGGTGCCAATCCGCTGACCGTGGCCAAGGCCTATCAGCAGTTCCAAAATGATGGTCTGGTCGAAGTCCAGCGCGGCGTTGGAATGTATGTCGTGAAAGGCGCCGCCGATGCCCTGCGCAAGCGCGAGCGCGAGCAATTTCTGGCCGATGAATGGCCCGAAATTCGTCAACGTATGAGAAGGCTGGGCATCGACCTTGCTGACCTGGTGGCGCAAAGCTGAACCGGGCTCGTTATGCCCCTATCGCATGGGTCCGTTTTGGTTAAAACTTCGCTGAAGTTTGACTTGCATAAACCTTGCAAATGCTTGGTTTTTCTGACACTGATTTGGGTATCGACCGGTCTTCGGGTGCGGGCCGTTATGCAATCGTGGTGCTATGCGCGCCGCTCTTATCTGGTGTACGCGCAGGTGCTCCATCCAATGCTCGGAGGGCAAAATGATACGATCCGAACTCCTCGCTGAACTTCACAAGGACAATCCCGACCTTCGCGCCGACGAGATTGAGCAGGTCGTCGATATCTTCTTCGATGAAATAACTCAGCGCCTTGCCGAAGGTGGTCGGGTCGAATTGCGCGGTTTTGGGGCTTTTTCCACCCGCGAACGTGAAGCGCGCGTGGGTCGCAACCCTCGCACCGGCGAACAGGTAAACGTGCCCGCAAAGCGCGTGCCTTATTTCAAGGCGGGTAAAGAGATCAAAGCGCGCCTCAACAACGAGTGATGCTTCGCCATCTGTAAGCTGGCCTTGCAAAACGCTTTGCTTTCACAAGCCCGTTGCTCTCGTAAATTTGTCTGCTATTTCGCCCTGACTTGATGCGCTGTGCTTTTCGCAGTGCAAAAGCGGGTGTGGCGGAATGGTAGACGCCGGGGACTTAAAATCCCCTGATCCTATAGATCGTGTGGGTTCGAGTCCCACCACCCGCACCATTCTCTACAAAGGATAAAAACCCCTACGCACAACTGCGGCAGGGGTGCTTAGCACCCTTCTAAACCGAACTCACCTAAATCGCACGTTCGACAAATACCGTCATTGGTGCCTCTTTTCAGGCGCTGTTTTTTGAGGTGAGCGCAATGGAGCATCCAGCCACGAACGCGAATACGGGCAGGAATTTGGCCCACAAGCCAGACCCTGCGCTTCCGGCGAGTTTGGCTTGCGAGCGTGCCTCAATGCTTCGGGTGATCAAACCCCGGGCCGCTCGCCAGAACCTTCTCACGCGCCCGGCGAAGCTAGTGACCGCCACAGGCGAATTTGTCTGCGTCATTCGCAACATCTCAAAAAGCGGGGTCAAGCTTCACCTGTTCCATGATGAGCCCATCGGCAAGATAGACGAATTGCACACCGGATCAGGCCAGATCGCCAGGATGCGGCGCGTGCGGCAAGAGGGCAGCGATGTCGCTTATGAATTTGTCGAGAAGATCGATCTTGATGCATTTGTAAGCGCCGTTTCGCCCTTTCCCAAAAGAGCGCTTCGCCTCGCGCTATCCTTTCCCGTTATCGTCGCATCCAGAGGCAGGAGGTTTGAGGCGACCATTTGCGATCTGTCACAACACGGGGCGCGGATCTGCTGCGAGGGTGATTTTGCGATTGATCAGACGCTTGGCATCGAGGGCGACTGGCCGGGGATTGGCTTTGGTCCGGTGCAGGGCAAAGTGCGCTGGAGGCGCGATAGCTCCTTTGGATTGCGCTTGGAAAAGCCGATGCAGCTTGCTGAATTTGCGAAGCTTGCCGCCCGGCTGCAATGCCCTGCTTTGTTGTCCTGTGACGAATCCTAAACAGATTGGCCCACTCCAATTTCTCCGAAAAGCGGTGTTTTTACGCATTTCGCCCCATTTGTTTACGCCTCGCTAACCAATTTCCTTCACTCCCGGTTTTGAAGCGACCGCAAGGGCGCATGGCCAAAGGTGCAAGCCGCCTTTACTCAAACGGGGACCAAACATGGCGCAAGCGCGCGATCAAAAACCGGGCACGTTCAACTGCGACGTGGCCATTATCGGAGCAGGGCCCGCAGGGCTCACCGCTGGCTATTTGCTGACCAAGCAAGGCAAGTCGGTCGTCATCATCGAGAAAGATGAAACCTATGTTGGCGGCATCAGCCGCACGGTTGAGCACGAAGGTTACCGTTTTGACATTGGTGGGCACCGGTTCTTTTCCAAGAGCCAGGAGGTCGTTGACCTTTGGAATGAGATCCTGCCCGACGACTTTATCCAGCGCCCCCGCATGAGCCGGATTTATTACGAGGGGAAGTTCTACTCCTACCCCTTGCGCGCGTTTGAGGCGCTGTGGAACCTTGGCATTTTGCGCTCCACCGTCTGCATGGCGAGCTATCTCAAATATAAGCTGTTCCCGATCAAGGATGTGAAGAGCTTTGAGGATTGGACGACCAATCAGTTCGGCAAGAAACTCTATTCGATCTTCTTCAAAACCTACACGGAGAAGGTGTGGGGGATGCCGTGTGATGAGATGAGCGCCGATTGGGCAGCGCAGCGCATCAAGGGCTTGTCGCTTTGGGGCGCGGTGATGGACGGGCTCAAGCGCTCGCTTGGCCTCAACAAGAAACCAAACGATGGGCAGGAGGTTAAAACCCTGCTCGAAACCTTCCGCTATCCGCGGCTGGGGCCCGGCATGATGTGGGACGCGGCACGCGATCACATTCTCGCCACCGGTAAAGGTGAAGTCCTCATGGGCCACGCGCTTGAGCGAGTGTCGGACGATGGCAATGGCTGGACCATGACCGCGAAAAGCGAGAATGGCACAGCGCAGATTAACGCCAAACAGGTCATCAGTTCTGCGCCCATGCGCGAGCTTTCCAAGCGCATTCACCCGCTGCCGCAATCAACGCTTCAGGCGGATAATCTGCGCTATCGCGACTTTTTGACCGTTGCCCTGATGGTGAAGAGCGAAGACCTCTTCCCTGACAATTGGATCTATATCCATGATGAGCGCGTGCAGGTGGGCCGCGTCCAAAACTTCCGCAGCTGGTCGCCGGAAATGATTCCGGATGAAAATATGGCCTGTGTTGGACTTGAATATTTCTGTTTCGAAGGGGACGGCCTGTGGTCCTCCTCTGATGAAGACCTGATCGCTCAAGCGACGCGTGAAATGGAAATTCTGGGCCTTTGTGACCCCGCTAGGGTCGTCTCTGGTGCGGTTGTGCGTCAGGAAAAAGCCTACCCCGTCTATGACGACGATTACGAAGCGAATGTCGATGCGATGCGCCGCGAATTGGAAGAAAAGCACCCGAGCCTGCACCTTGTCGGGCGCAACGGGATGCACCGTTACAACAATCAGGACCATGCAATGATGACCGCAATGCTGACGGTGGAGAACATCCTTGCTGGCAAGCGCATTTACGACACGTGGTGCGTCAATGAGGACGCCGAATATCACGAGGCAGGTGACGAGGGTGCGGAAAAGGCGCTGCCCTTGGAAGACACGATGCCTCTCACCGAAGATCAGATCGCCGCGCTCACTTCGATGCGCGCCGTGCCAGAGCGGATTGCAACTCATGAGCCTCAAGAAGAGGTTCGCAAGAGAGCCTGATGCGATACCGTCGCCCCCTGATCTTCAAAATCACGGACATTCGCTTCGTGCGATATCTAGCGGTGAGCGTGGGTGCGCTAGCCGTTGATTTCGGGAGCTTTTTGACGCTTCTGGCGCTTGGGGTTTTGGCAACGCCTGCCGCGGCGCTCGGATATTCATTTGGCATCCTTGCGCATTGGTTCATGTCGAGCAGAGCCGTCTTTCATGATCGGGTGGCGGAGCGCGGCGGAGCCCGTTCACGGCAAAAGGCGCTGTTCGTCATTTCCGCACTTGTCGGCCTTGGCCTTACCACTTTGATCGTGGGTGCGGGCGAATGGAGCGGCATCGATCCGCGCGCTGGCAAGCTTGCCGCGATCGTGATCAGCTTTGGCGTTACCTGGATGATCCGTGCCAAAGTCGTTTTCCGCGAAGAGCCCGCGCCAAGTGTGAGCGCATAGTGCCATGCTCGAAGAGCGCCGCCGAACTGCCTTTCCGCTGAACTTCCTCATCAAAGCAGGCATTGTCTGGGCCTTCGTCAGCGTGCTGATGATTGTGGCCAATTGGAGCGCAATCACCACGCTTCACATGGGCGATCCCGACGACGTGCTGCGGCTTATCCAGGTGCGCGATTTGTTGGCCGGGCAAAGCTGGTTTGATGTGACGCAGTATCGCGTTGATGCACCCGGTGGCGGCGTCGCAATGCATTGGTCCCGGCTGGTCGATGTGCCCCTTGCGATTATCATTCTGGCGCTAAGCCCGATTTTCGGCACGGCTATGGCGGAGACGATCGCGCTGGTCGCAGTGCCGCTTATCACGATGGGCTGTGTAATGCTGCTCGCCTCGCGTATCGCGTGGCGGCTTTGGGGCGATGAGGAAGCAATATTCACGGCGCTTATCATCGTTGTTTCGATCCCCGTCCTGTTTCAATTGTCGCCTTTGCGCATAGATCATCACGGATGGCAGCTGGTCTGTGCGTTGGCGGCAATGAATGGCCTTCTTGCCCGTTCGCCATCACGCGGCGGCTGGATCATCGGTGGCGCCCTTGCTTTCTGGCTGGCGATCTCAATCGAAGGCTTACCGCTCGCCGCGATCACTTTTGCGGTGCTGGGCTTACGGTGGCTTCGCGACCCGGCCTCAAAGGACTGGGCCATCAACGCTATCCAATCTTTGGCAGTCGTCAGCGCATTGCTATTCCTCGCAACGCGCGGGATCGGTGATTTGGCGAGCTATTGCGATGCCATAAGCCCCATGCATCTTGCGATGTTCGCTTGGGGAGTGGTGGTGCTGACACTGCTGGGCCGGGCTTCGAAACCAAGCCTGGGTTTGACCTTGACCGGGTTCGCGGTTGCAGGGGGTGGGGCTCTCACTATCCTGTTCGCCCAAGCGCCTGTTTGCGTCACCGGCGGCGGCTTTGCGCAAGTTGATCCGTTGGTTGCAGAAACTTGGCTCACCAATGTGAAAGAAGGTCGGCCCTTGTGGGAGCAAGCCCTTGCCATCGCGCTCCAATATCTCGCTGCGCCTCTTATCGGAATTTACGCCGCTATTCAGCTTGCCCGCCGCTTCCATGACGGGTTGAAGCCGTTCTGGACCGATTACGCGCTTATCCTGGGCGGGGCTCTTTTGGTTTCGATTTTCGTTTCGCGCACGGGCGCGGTCGCCTGCGTTCTCGCAAGCCCGCTGATCGGGTGGCAGGTGCGCCGTTGGCTCAAAGCGATCCGGAAGATGAACAGTCCCTTGCCGCGCATGGCGGCAATGATCGGTGTCGCTTTCGCGCTTCTGCCAGCGATCCCCGCGCTAATCCTGACCAGCGCCATGCCGCTTCGAGCATCGGTTGGCGGGGCGGAAGATGAACCCGTTCGTGTTGCCGATTGCCGGGTTCAGGATACGCGTGAGGCGTTGGCGAAGCTTCCCAAGGGTGAGATTTACGCGATGATGGATATTGCGCCCGAACTGCTCTTGGTGAGCGATCACACTGTGCTTGCCACCGGGCACCACAGGGGCGATGCTGCGATGAAGGTGCTGATTGAAACGGCGCTTGGAACGCCCGATCAGGCGCGTGAAACGCTGAACGAGCGGGGGACGGGCTATGTGGCCGTATGCCCTGCTCTCAATGAACCGCGTACCTATGCGCAGATGGCGCCCGATGGTTTTGTGGCGCAATTGGCGAGTGGCGACGCGCCGCAGTGGCTAGAGCCCGTTGCGATGCCAGAAGACGCCGGCCTCAAGCTCTGGCGCGTTATGCCGGAATGAAGTCTCCCCGGCTCATGCCGGAATAAAGTCTCCCCGGCTCATGCCGGAATAAAGTCTAACGCAACGCCGTTGATGCAGTGGCGTTTGCCGGTTGGGCGCGGGCCATCGCCAAAAATGTGTCCCAGGTGCCCGCCGCAATCCGCGCAATGCACTTCGGTGCGAGGATAACCGATCTTGTAATCGGTCGACGTGCCCACCGCGCCCTTGTCGATTGCCTGCCAGAAGCTTGGCCAGCCTGTGCCGCTGTCATATTTGTGCGCGCTTGAATAAAGGCGGTTGCCGCATCCAGCGCAAGCGAATGTGCCGCGACGCTTTTCATCGTTGAGGGGCGAGGAATAGGCGCGCTCTGTCCCTTCATCGCGCAGAACGTAATACTCCGAGCGAGTGAGCGCACGCCGCCACTGTGCCTCGGTTTTTGTAACGCGGAAGTTGCCCTTGGCGGTGCGCGCCTGAACTTGCGATCCGCACGCGCCCAGTAACGGGATCGCAGCGGCAAGCGCGCTGGTCCCGAGGAATGTACGGCGGTTGGTCATTGTCTTTGGCATTTGAGCGTCTTTTCCCATCACTGGTTTCACACAGTGAGATACGGATCGAGGGCCCAAATGGTTACATTATCGCGCATGAACAGGGTCAAAACTCGGTGATTTCGACCTCAAGCTTGCGGAAGCCGTGAACGAAATTTGCGCGCACACGCTCAACATCGCCTGCCACATGAACGCGCATCCGGCGCTTATGCATTTCTTCCAAGAGGATGCGCAATTGCAGTTCAGCCAAACGCGCGCCGACGCAGCGGTGGATGCCATAGCCAAAGGCAATATGCCGCTTGGCGTTTTCACGGCGCAGGTCGAGTGTGTGGGGATCAGGAAAGATTTCT
The DNA here is from genome assembly GCF_019904235.1 of Erythrobacter sp. SCSIO 43205. Classification (NCBI taxonomy): domain Bacteria; kingdom Pseudomonadati; phylum Pseudomonadota; class Alphaproteobacteria; order Sphingomonadales; family Erythrobacteraceae; genus Erythrobacter; species Erythrobacter sp. SCSIO 43205. Next base: position 415,632 of record NZ_CP063202.1, read on the forward strand.
TCCTCGTGATTGGCGGCGATGTACCACAGGACGACCTTTTCACCCGCCTTGATGGTCTTGCCAAACACTTCGGTATCCTCGGTGCAGGTGCGGCGCATATGCGCAAGCGGTGTCTGCATCCGCAGCATTTCCTGAACCGCGTTTGGAATGACGCTGGGGTCTTGTTCAAACACTTTGCGCTGATCGGGGAATTTGTCGAGCGCATGAACAAATCCGCTCATCGAATTGCGCGTTGTGTCATTGCCGCCAACGATCAGCAGGACGAGATTGCCCATGAATTCCTCTGGGCGCATCTGGTTCATCGCCTCTGAATGGATCATCATGCTGATCAGATCATCGCCGGGCTCTTTGTCATTTGTGCGCTCAATCCAGAGCGTTTGGAAATAGGCGGCCATTTCATGGAGGAAACTCCAGCGCATTTCATCAAGCTCACGGATCGAGGCAAGCTCTGTGTCGCCCGACCAATCCGACCAGAAGGTGAGCAGGCGCCGGTCATCCCATGGGAAACCAAACAGAATGGCGAGCATCCCGGTGGTGAGCTCGATTGAGACTTTATCGACCCAATCGAAGACTTCGCCGCGCGGCAGAGAATCGAGCAATTCGCCGGTGCGCTGACGGATTTCCGGCTCCATGGCGCTCATGCCCGATGGCGTGAATTTGGGAGCCACAGTGCGGCGTTGTCCGGTGTGCTGAGGGCGATCCATGGCGATGAACATCGGCAATTCGCGCCGCTCGGTTCCCGCTTCTTCAAGCTCTTTATCAGTGGGATTATCAAGAATGGTGATCCCGCCATGCTCCCAGCTTGAGGAGAAAACTTCGGGCAGAGCTTCGATGTGCTGTATCGCCTTGTGCCCGACGACTGCCCAGTGCGGGCCATAGGGGCTGTCATCAATCCAATGGAGAGGCCCTGCGGCCTGCATCTCGGCTACAATCGGCTGCCACTTGTCTTCAAAATAGATGTCGGAGCGGCTTAGATCCCACTTGTGAGGGTGGTGCAGACGGTTTTCCGGATGCTCGGCAAGGTGCTTCGTGATCGCTTCGTAAGCGGTCGGCGAAGTGCGCACTTCTGGCCGGGCCGTGGGATTTTCGGGTGCTACAGTAGCCATGTCTCTCTCCTCTCAGGAGGCGCGACTCTTCCCATTCGCACTCTCCCCTCACGCCGCATCCTGCCCTAACTGACAGCAATGTCAATTGAGTTTTAATTGGCCACTTAAACGCCGCGCAAAGTTTCACGACGCGCGCGAAGCGCGGCGGCGAAAGAGAGCGCGGCGCTTGTTCCTGCCCGCGCCGCCCGATTTCATCACTCGTTTGCGGAACAGAAGCGATCCGCCTTTAACCAGCAACACCACCCAGACCGCTTGCCAGGCAAGCGCTGCGATGTGGGTCCATAATGTCTCTTCCAAAGCTGCGCGTGCGAGCATGGCAAAGGGTGAGGAAAGCGGGAAGGCAATCGCTCCCATTTCCAGCGCCGAGCCGGGTTGAGTGATGGTGTAAGCAGCGACGAAGAACACCATAAGCTGCATCATGGTAACCGGCATGGAGAGGGTCTGCACCTCGCGCACCGTGCTTGCCATCGCCCCGATGGTGAGAAACAGCGCGCCGAGCAGAAGGTAGGCCATCGAGAAATAAAGGACGCCTAGCGTCAGAAACGCGCCCCATCCCACCGCAGGGCCGGGAAGGTTACGATAGTCGGTTTGCGTGACAGTGACGATTGCGTCTTCGGCAATTGCCCAAAAGCCCCATCCAATCGAACCCCACACGGCAATTCCGACAAAGGATACGCCGAGCATCGCGAAAAGCTTGCCCATGAAAACAGCATCCATCGGTATCGCGGCCGCGAGAATTTCGATGACCTTATTGCCCTTCTCCTCTGCTAGATTGGAAAGCACCATTCCAGCGAGCAGCATGGTCAAAAGAAACATCACCATCTGCGCGGCTTGCGCGGTGCGAATGCGGTTGGTGCGTTCCGATGCCGCGCTCGAAGCAACAGTGGTTTTGGTCGAGCTGGGGAAGTTGAGCGGGTTTGCAGCGAGCGCATCTGCCGCCATCAATTTGACCGGGCCGTTCCAACGTTCGACTTGGCTTTCGGTCCCGACGACTTCCGGCGCTTCAAGCGATCCGGTGACGATTGCCGCGTAATTGCCGCGACGTTCTTCCATGAATGCCTTGGCATCAAAGGCAGGATCGTCCTTGGCCTCGCTCACTTCGCGAAGGATCGGTATCGCCCCGCGTAATTCGGGACCGATGCGCTGGCTTGCCGCTATCATGGCAGCATTGTCCTCACCACTCATGGCAAGACCGACTTCAAGCGCGACTGCCTCGCGTGACACTTGCCCGCCAATACTTCCGGCAAGCCCCCCCACGAGGACCGGGAATAGCGGGCCGACGAGGAAGAATAGGAAAGCGCGGCTGAACAGAACGGCGATGAAATCGCGGCGTGCAATGACCCATGCGGCCTCAAGGCGCGAGAGGCGGGAGATATCGTGGCTCATTTTCCCTCTCCTTGACTGTCGGCCTCAAGCTGGCGCGCTGCCGCCTCGCCTGCAATCGCGACAAAGGCATCATGCAGACCGGCGCGCTCAATCGAGAGCGAGAGAATACCAGCATCCCCTTCAATCAGTGTCTTGAGCAGCGGCTCAACGCCTGTTTCGGGAAGCGGGAAGTAGAAAAAATCCCCTTCACGCCGGGTTTCTGCTGGAAGCGCCGAAGTCCACCCGCCTTCGCGTGCGCGCGTCTCAAGACGCACCTGCGCCGGGATGCGATCACGCGCGGTTTCAACGCTTCCCGCATATGGCACTTTGCCGCCTGCGATAATGGCAACACCTTCGCACAATCGCTCTGCATGGTGGATGACGTGGGTTGAGAAGATCACGGTAACGCCATCTTCTGCAAGCGCGCGGATCATGCCCTCAAGCTTGCCCTGATTGATCGCATCGAGGCCAGAGAAAGGTTCATCCAGCACAACCAGACGCGGCCGGTGAACCAGCGTGCCGAGCAGTTGCACGGTCTGAGCCATGCCTTTGGAAAGCTGGCGAATGGTGCGATTTGCGGCGTGGGCGAGATCGTGCCGCTCAAGCAGTTCCATACCGCGCTTGCGCCCTTCTTTCAAAGGCAGTCCGCGAAGCGCGCCCATAAAAGCAATCGCCTCAATCGCTTTCATCGCAGGGTAAAGCCCGCGCTCTTCAGGCAAGTAGCCGATCAACCGGCCAATATCGTGCGGGCGGTCATGGCCAAAGATCATGCGCACGCCTTCGTCGGGGTCAATGATGCCAAGTAGCATCCGCAAGGTCGTCGTCTTGCCAGCACCATTAGGGCCCAGCACGCCGTAAATCGCGCCTTCGGGAACGGAAATGTCGACCCCGTCCACTGCTTTCGTGCCGTCAAAACTTTTGACAAGGCCACGCGCTTCGATGGCGAGCGGGCGGGCGTCAGTGTTGACGTCAGTGTAGCTGCCTGCGGCATTGTCTGGCGTCATTCGATCATCTACCTGCATATACATGAAAGCGGCAGTTAACGAGCGAAACTGAACGGGAGCAACCTCAAGCATGGTTAACGCGCGCGCAACCTCTACCATCACCCACGCTATTGAAGAAAAAGCGCGCGAAATCGGTTTTGCGAGCGTCGGCTTCACTACAGCTGCCGAAGATCCTGTGCGCGCAAGGCGGCTTGAAGAATGGTTGGGTGAGGGACGTCATGGCACGATGGAGTGGATGGAGGCGCGCCTTCACCACCGCCGCTCACCCCAAGGGCTTTGGCCAGATGCGCGTTCTGTCATTGCGCTTGGCATGAGCTATGCGCCTGCGCTTGATCCATTGGCGTTGGAGACGCACGGCGAGCGGGCTCGCATCTCTGTTTATGCGCAAGGGCGCGACTATCATGACGTCGTGAAGAAGCGGCTGAAAGCACTTGCACGCTGGCTGGTGGAGCAAGAGCCTGAGAGCGAGCTTAAGGTCTTCGTCGATACAGCGCCCGTTATGGAAAAGCCTTTGGGCGAGGCGTCGGGGATTGGTTGGCAGGGCAAGCACACCAATTTGGTGAGCGCTCAGCACGGCAGCTGGCTTTTTCTGGGAGCGATTTACACGACGCTGGAGCTTGAGCCATCCGAGCCGCACCGCGATCAATGCGGATCGTGCCGCGCGTGTTTGGACAGCTGCCCTACCAATGCCTTTCCAAGCCCCTACACGCTCGATGCGCGGCGCTGCATTTCTTACCTCACAATTGAGCACAAGGGTCCGATTGCGGAGGAATTTCGAGAGGCCCTTGGAAACCGCATATACGGTTGTGACGACTGTCTGGCAGTGTGCCCTTGGAACAAGTTTGCATCCGAAGCCTATAGGGCGAGCGAGTTTTTACCGCGCGCCGAACTCACCGCTCCGCGATTGGCTGAATTGCTTTCCCTCGATGATGCAGGGTTCAGGCGGCTGTTCTCGGGCTCCCCGATCAAGCGGATCGGGCGGGATCGTTTTGTGCGAAACTGTCTTTATGCGGCTGGAAATAGCGGGGATGCGGCGCTGCTTTCGCAAGTCGAGATGCTGACACAGGACCCTGATCCGGTGGTGGCCGATGCTGCACGTTGGGCCAAGGCGAAGCTGGCTTAACTTTCGTCGTTGTGTTCGCCGAGGCGCGGCGCATGGCCGAGGTCGCCTTGCTGCCAATCACTGAACCGGTTGGGGTCGCGCATCTGGTAAAGCGCGCCTTCGCTGGGATGCTCGCAGCGTTCGAAGAAGCCGGTTTCATTGAGGTGTGGATCGTGGATCACATCGTTCAAATCGACCGCTGGCATACATGGGATATTGGCGGCGCGCAGGATTTCGACGCATTCATCTGTCGTCTTGGTCAGCGTCAATTCGCCGATGCGCGCGTATAACTCGGGCGCAGCGGCGACGATGTTTGCTGGGTCACGCCAGCGTTCGTCCTCGGCCATTGTCTTGTCGCCCAAGAGGCCAACCACCAACGGGAAGTGCGGGAGGATATAAGGCACGATGCTGATCCAACCATCCTTGGTTTCAAACGGCTGACGATTGGGGTCAACCTGTCGCCCGTAAGCGGCATCGCCATTGGGTGGATCAAAGGTTTTGCCGTCCAAATGCTCCTTCATCATGAAGCTTGTAAACGCTTCGAGCATGGGGACTTCGATACGCTGGCCGCGGCCAGTGCGAAGGCGGTGCGTGATCGCAGCCATCACCGCATAGGCGGCATGAAGCCCTGCGACCTTGTCCGCGATAAGCGAGGGGAGATAGCGCGGGCGTGTGTTGCCATCGACGCGCGGCAGAAGTGACGTCGTGCCGCTCGCGGCCTGAATGACGTCATCGTAGGCTTGAAGGCCAGCATAGGGCCCGCCCGAACCAAAGCCGACGCAGTGGACGTAAATGATTTCGGGGTTAAGCGCGCGCACCGCATTATAATCAAAACCGAGCCGCCCAATCGCGTCTTCGCGCACATTGTGAATGAACACATCGGCATCTTGCAGGAGTGTCTGGAGCCGCTCCACATCGCCTGATCGTTTAAGGTCCAGCATCACGGACTTTTTACCGCGATTGAGCGCGATAAATCCGGGGCCCATGCCGGGGGTCTTGGCGGGCTTTGCCCCGTAGCGATAGACATCACCGCCCGGTGCCTCGATCTTGGTGACCTGTGCGCCATAGTCGGCGAGGATCTGGGTCGCATAGGGGCCGAAAACAACACTGGTCAGGTCAATGACCTTGAGCCCTGAAAGCATGGGCTGACCGTCGTTTGGCTCCACTCCCATGCTTTGTCCTTTTTACATCATCTCTTTGATTGGAACGTCTGTGTCTGCGAGAAGCTCTGGATCAATCTTGCCCGGCTCGCTTTCGAGAAGTTTGCGCGCCTGAACGTAGTCCTTCATCGTGCCGACACAGTCAAAGGCGATGGGCCGCCCTTCTTTCATGTAAACCACGGTGAATTTGCGCGTTGCAGGGTCGCCGCGCAGCACGGTTGCATCGTACCCGGTGTTAAGGCCAGCGGTTTGAAGCTTCAGGTCATACTGGTTCGACCAGAACCACGGCAGAGCCTTGTAGGGTTGTTTCTCTCCCGCAATAGCTTTGGCCACGGTGTTCGCCATGTCATTGGCGTTCTGCACGGACTCCAGCCTGATAACAGCGCTATCGGCGTAAGGGTTGGCGTGGGCTGCGCAGTCGCCAATCGCAAACACATCGTCCAGCGTCGTGCGGCAGAACACATCGACATCGACACCGTTTGATCCCGCTGCGCCCGCTGCAATCAATGGAGCGACTGCCGGGATAATGCCAATCCCGACGATCACCATGTCCGCTGGCAAGGTTTCGCCATTGTCGAGGAGCACGCCGGTCACGGCTCCATCCTCGCCAACAATCTCGCTCACCCCTTGGGACAGGCGAATATCGACCCCCTGACGCCGATGTTCCTCGGCGTAAAATTCTGAGACGGGAAGGCCGGCCACGCGTGCGAGCAGGCGGTCCTGCATTTCAACCACAGTGACTTCGCAACCCATTTTGCGAAGCACGGCCGCGGCTTCCAGTCCGATATAGCCGCCACCGATCACGACTGCGCGTTTAGCGCCAGCCTCTAGCGCGGCCATCATGCCATCGGCATCGGCCTTGTCGCGCACGTAGAAAATGCCTTTGAGGTTTGCGCCGGGAATGCTGAGACGCCGAGGGTCCGCACCGCCTGACCAGATAAGCTTGCGATAGCCCACTTTCGCGCCGTCTGAGAGCGTCAACTCATGCCGCATCCAGTCGATTTCAGTGACCCCGGCACCGAGGCGAAGTTCAACCCCTTTATCGGCCCAGAATTTTTCCGGGCGGATCATGATCCGCTCAAACGTCTTGTCGCCTGCAAGGTATTCCTTGGACAAGGGCGGGCGTTCATAAGGGGCAAGCTTCTCGCGCCCGATCATCATGATCGGACCCTCATGCCCTTGTTGCCGCAGGGCAATAGCGGCCTGTGCCGCGCCGTGCCCGGTGCCTACGATTACGACATCGGCTGAGCCGGAAGAAGCTGTTGCATCACTCATGCCGAGGCGCATCACCCAAAAATTGACCTTGCGTCAAGTCACAAGCGCCTAGACAAATAGGCAGCCCAAGGCGCGTTACCGTTCCAAAAGGTTGCGCGCTTGTGCTGCTATCTGGGCAAGCGCGGCGGGTGCGACCGGGGGTGAATTTTGCGCCCGAGCGAGCATTTGGCGGAATTGCGCAATCGCTGGCGCATTGGCCTCAGCCCACTTCGCAATCGCGCTTTGAAGGTCTTTCTTGCCCGCTTTTTTTGCCGTCAAACGGCGCAGGAACTCAATCCGCATATGCTGAAAATCGCGTGCAAGCCCATCGACGAGCAGGCGCTCCCACACGTCTGAAGGCGACATATGCGCCGCCACCCCTTGCGCCCAATCGATGCCAATGCGCTTGCCAATATCGGCAAAGGCATGGGTGAGGGTCGCAGGGTCAAGCTTGGTCTGGAGCGCCAGGTTCGCAATGCCAACCGAACCGTCGAAGTCGAACAGGTCAGCGACCCGTCCGGCCAGATCAATGGGCGCGCCGCTCTCTGCAAATTCAGCGCGAAGCTCGTTCGAACGGTCCAGCGTATTGCCTTGCAAAAGCTCGGCGCGTTGTTCGCGAAGGATAAGCACGCCTGGTTTCAAGGCTTCGACCATTGCGGCCACTTCAACCCGGCCACCCGTCGTGCGCAGCACATCGGACATGAGATTGCCCACTGCTGCTGCGAGCCGTTCAAGTAAGCTCACCCGCGCGGTTTCCGGCATGGGTGTTGCATCGATATCTGCCCACAAGGCTTTCAGATCAAAAAGCCGCTCGACCACCACAAATGCAGCCGCGACATCGCTTAGTGAAACGCCCTCTTCCTCTGGCAATTCAAACGCATGGATAAGCCCCAGGCGGTTGACGATGCGATTGGCAAGGTCGGTTGCGACAAGCTCACGCCGCAATTGGTGATCGCGGATATAAGAGGTGAATTTATCCTGCATGGGTGCAGGGAACATCGCGACGAGATTGCTTTCCAGCACCGGATCATCGGGCAGTCCGCTGGCTTCAATCGCATCTTGGAGCGCGAGCTTGCATGAGGATAACAGCACTGCAAGTTCGGGCCGCGTCAGCCCCTTGCCATCGGCAGCGCGCCGCACATAGGTTTCGCTCGTCCCAAGCCCTTCGGTGCGCCGGTCAAGTGCACCCATGCCTTCCAATTGCTCGATCAAGCGGATGTAGGAGGCGTTGGATGCCGCACCCCCAGCTTCGGCAATCGAAAGGGCCAATGCCTGAAGCCGGTTGTCCTCAAGCACAATCTCGCCCACCTCATCGGTCATCTTGGCGAGCAGCGCATTGCGCGCCTTGGTGGTGATAGCGCCGTCACGTGTTGCTGCAGCAAGAGCGATCTTGATGTTTACCTCATTGTCAGAGCAATCGACTCCTGCCGAATTGTCGATGAAATCGGTGTTGATGCGCCCTTCGTTAAGTGCAAACGCAATCCGCCCGGCCTGCGTAATGCCAAGGTTCGCGCCCTCGCCAATAACTTTGGCGCGCACTTCATCGGCGTTCACGCGAATTGAATCGTTACCGGGATCGCCGACCTCGACATGGTTTTCAGTCGGCGCCTTGATGTAGGTGCCGATTCCTCCAAACCACAAAAGATCAATTTCAGCCTTGAGGATCGCGGAGATTAGCGCATCGGGCCCAATCTCGCGCGCGTCCAGCCCCAGCATATCCGCCGCCTTTTTCGACAGCTTGATGCTTTTCGAACTGCGTGAATAAACCCCGCCGCCTTTCGAAATAAGCTCGGCGTCATAATCTTCCCAGCTCGACCGGGGCAGCTCGAAAAGGCGCTTGCGCTCTTTCCAGCTTGCTGCGGGATCGGGATTGGGGTCGATAAAGATATTGCGGTGGTCAAAGGCCGCAACGAGTTGAATGGCTTTCGACAAAAGCATCCCGTTACCAAACACATCGCCCGACATATCGCCGCAGCCAGCGACGCGGATGGTGTCTTTTTGAACGTCTACGCCTTGTTCAAGGAAATGCCGCTGAACGCTTACCCATGCGCCCCGCGCGGTGATCCCCATCGCCTTGTGATCGTATCCGTTTGAACCACCGCTGGCGAACGCATCATCCAGCCAGAAGCCGGCCTCTTCTGCGAGTGCGTTGGCAGTGTCAGAGAAGGTGGCCGTACCCTTGTCGGCGGCAACCACGAAATAAGGGTCTTCGCCATCGTGCACGCGCACGGCTTTGGGGTGTACCACTTTGCCATCGACGATGTTGTCGGTGACCGACAGGAGCGTGCGGATGAAGACCTTATAGCTTTCGCGGCCCTCATTGAACCACGCATCGCGGTCTATAGCGGGCGAGGGCAGTTCCTTGGGATAAAAGCCGCCTTTTGCGCCCGAGGGCACGATCACCGCGTTTTTGACCTTCTGAGCCTTCATCAGACCCAGAACCTCGGTGCGGTAATCATCGCGCCTGTCCGACCAGCGCAGTCCGCCGCGCGCCACCGCGCCAGAGCGCAAGTGAATGCCCTCCACCCGCCGTGAATAGACGAAAATCTCGCGCCAAGGCACGGGCTTGGGAAGGCCCGGAACGGCGTCCGATTTGATTTTGAGCGCAAGCGCCTCTTCGGCGGCAGGGGCAAAGGCATTGGTGCGCAGCACTGCGTCAATCACCGCGCGGTAAAGCCGCAGCAAGCGGTCGTCATTGATCGCGGAGACTTTAGACAGACCACGCTGATAGTGGCTGCGTGCAGTTTCAATTGCCGCTTCGCGGTTTTCACCAAAGTCGGGATCGTGTTTTGCCTTGAACAAGGCGATCATCGCCGCCGTCACATCGCCAGCACGCTCAAGTGTATCGACCACTGGATAGATGGTGAAATTGATCCCCGTCTGGCGCAAATAACGATAAATCGCACGCATCCATACGGTTTCAGCCGCAGCAAGGCCGTTGGTGACGACAAGACGGTTGAACGGGTCGTTTTCCGAATGGCCATTGAGCACTTCGGCAATCGCAGTTTCAATCGCTTCGGCGCGTTCCAAAAGGCCGTCCGCACTCGTGCCTTGCGGCGCGATCAGCGTGTATTCGTGGATCGTGCCAAGCCGCGCTTCATCGAGCCGCGTTGGAACTTCGGAAAGAACGCGAAAGCCGAAATTCTCCAGCACCGGCACCGCATCTGAGAGCGCGACGCGCCCGCTCACGTGATAAATCTTGAGCCGCAAATCGCCGCGCGTATCATTATCGAGCTTATAAAGACGGCACCGTCTCGCCTCAGGCGCATCGCTGCTGGCGATGGCGTGAATTTGCGCGATGTCGAGCGCGGCCTCTGCCGGGCCGTAACGCAGGCGGTATCCGGGCGGAAAACCCTCCGCGTAACGCTGTGCAATCGCTGAGATGCGCGTGCTTTCGAGCGTTTTGGCAAGTTCGTTTTCGACCGCCTCGCCCCAGCCTTTGAGAAGGTCAACCAATTGCGCTTCGATAGCGCTGGCGTCCGGCATTTTGGCAATCGAACGCGAATCGAGCAGGAATTGCAGCCGCGCAACGGGGCTCCCGTCCATGTCGATCGACCAGCTGAGCATATCGAGGCCGGTTGAGCCGGTCAGAAGCTCTTGTATCTGCAAGCGCACTTGAGTCGACAAATTGTCGCGCGGCAACCAGACGAAAGCAAAGACGTGCCGAGCAAGCGGGGATTTGACTAAGACGACACGTGGGCGCGGGCGGTCGCTAAGGCTCATCATGGATGTTGCAAGACGGGTAATATCGTCACGCTCAAACGACACCAGCAAATCGCTTGGAAGCGCGGTTAGCGCGTGCGTGAGAGCTTTCCCGGCATGGCCTTGCGGGTCAAAGCCCATCACCTGAGTCATCGCACCAAGAGTGTCGCGAAGGACCGGCACCGAGGAAGGCGGCGCGGCAAGCGCGGCGCTGGTCCAGACACCTGCATGGACGTTGAGGGCTGTGACCTTTTTTTCGTCCCGAACAGGCACAAGAAACACATCAAGCGGCACGCGGCGGTGAACATTGGAATGTTGATTGGCTTTCACCACCAACATATCGCGTGCGGCCGTTTGCTTGTCGAAATACTCAAACGCGCGGTCGTAGGACGCATCGGCAAGGATGGCGCCTGCGCTCTTGCGGCAAATGCCAAGCGCATCCTTCACTTCACCAGAACGGCTGCGCGTGATGGAGCCAAGCTGAGTCAACATTCCTTTGTTGAGCCATTCAAGCAGCTCGGCGCTGTCACTGGTGCCAAGGCTCTTGGCGCTCTTGTCCATTGCATCCAAAAGCTTTGGCCAATCGGTAACGCTTGCGCGCACATCGCCCAGAGTTTCGCGAAGTGCGCTCAGCAATTCTTGTCGCTGACGGGCATCGACGCGCTCTGTTTCGATGTAGATGAAGGATTCTTTTTGCGCCTTTTCAGAGGCATCGCCAATCGCTGTCAGGAGGCCATTATCGTCGCGTACCACCCGCACAATCGGGTGGAGCAATTGCTCAATGCCAAGCCCGTGTGCGGTGACGGTCGATGTGACCGAATCGACCAGAAACGGCATATCGTCATTGATGATCGCAATGCGAAGCCGCCGCTCGCCCGTATTGGATTGCTGCTTGATAACGGCGCGAGACGGTTTGCGCGTTTGGCCTGCTTCAAGAAGGAATGACGCAACGCTTTCGACCGCCTCTTTGGCCAGCCCGGTTTCTCCCGGCAGGGTGGATGCGGTCAGCTGGTCGGCCAAGGCTTTGTGTAATGCCTTGGCTTTGGCTGGCGACAGATCACTGCTTGAACTCATTGCCGAGCGACTCCTCTCTCAGGCCCGATCAAAGCGGCAGCGAATCCCTTGAAATTATGTTTCGCCGCGCTTTTGCGATAATGCTCACTCATACAGGGTGAGTAGTTTCGCTTGCAAGCAGATTTCAGGTCTTAAGCTGGAACCTTCTGGCAGGCATCAAGCGTCAATTCGAGGCTGCGCAGCCGCGCGTCGGGGTCATAGGTTGCCCCGCACAATATGATTTCATCGGCGCTGGTGCGCTGGACGAAAGCGTCGATCTTTTCGCGGACTTGCTCAGGGGTGCCGACGGCTGCGGCCTGCTCCAGATGGGTGAGCATGGCGCGATATTGCGCAGGCAGGCTTTCCTTATAGTCCTCGACCGGCGGTTTGAGCTTGCCGGGCGTGCCGGAACGAAGCGCGACAAAACTTTGCTGCTGACTCGAAGCAAGGGTCTGCGCTTCTTCTTCGGCCTCGGCGGCAAAGACATTCATCGCGACCATGACGTGAGGCTTTTCAAGCGTTTCTGAGGGCTGAAAGTCGCGGCGATACACTGCAAGCGCGCTATCGAGGTGATCGGGGGCAAAATGCGCGGCGAAGGCGTAAGGCATACCAAGCTTTGCCGCGAGTTGCGCGCCGAACAGGCTGGAGCCGAGCATCCAGAACTCGACATTCGAACCAAAGCCCGGAGTCGCCCTGATCGGCAAATCCATATCGCTTGTCAGAAGCGCGCGCAGTTCGACCACGTCTTGCGGAAAGTATTCGGATGCCTTGTGCAAATCCTTGCGAAGCGCGCGTTGAAGCTGCGGCCCTGCTCCCGGAGCACGGCCAAGCCCAAGGTCGATGCGTCCCGGAAAGAGCGCGTCCAGCGTGCCAAACTGTTCGGCAATCTGAAACGGGGTGTGATTGGGCAGCATAATGCCGCCTGACCCGATGCGGATGGTGCTTGTCGCATTGCCGATATGGGCGAGCACAACCGAAGTCGCGCCCCCGGCGATCCCCTCCATCGTGTGATGTTCGGCAACCCAAAAGCGTTTGCACCCGATGGCTTCCGCATGGGCGGCAAGCCTGGTCGCATTGCCGAGCGCTTCAGCAACGCTCCCTCCTTCGCGCACGGGGACAAGGTCGAGTACCGAAAAATCAGTCATTAAGCCTCCTTTAAGAGGGTTCAAGCTGCGCCAGATAGTCTTGCGCGGTCAAGGCTTCGGGCGCGCTTGGCGCCGTGTCTATCACCGACTGCCAGCTTTGCCGCGCAGCATCATCGCGCCCGGAAAGCACGGCGATTACGCCCGCTTCAAGTCCGATGGCGGCATCTTGTGGCGCAATCGCGCTTGCCCTTTCAATCGCGGCTTGCGCCTCATCTAGTCGCTCAAGCCGCCGCAAAAGTGTTGCTTTCAAGAGCCAATTGTTCGGGTCTTCGGGCATAAGCTGTGTTGCAAGGTCTAGCTCGCTCAAAGCCTCTTCAGGGCGCTCTAACGTGACCAGAACCCGCGCAAGATCGCTTGCAACGATCGCCTGCATAGGAGCAGAGGCTGACGCCTCAGCGTGCAGCTTGGCAGTGGTGAGGATGTGCAAGGCGCTTTCGTAGTCTGAATCAGCAACCGCAGCATTTCCCGCCATCGCGCCGAAGCGTGCTTTCGCGCTTGGCTCATCGTCGGGCGTTTCATCGCGCGCGGCGGCAAAGGCTTCTCTTGCATCGCCCCACATTCCCAATTCGGTTGAGGCAAGCCCCAAACAGTGATTGGCAAGGATACGCTGGCGCCCGCTGGTTTCATTGCGGCGAACCTGCGACAAAGTATGCGCGCGCGCAGCCTGTTCAGGAAGGAACGCCAAACATTTCGCAAGCCAGACCGTGTCGGGATTATCCTCAATCCCGCGCTCAAGCGGATTGTCGCGCGGGTTTCGCTCTGGCCGGTTTACAAGCTCATCCGGGGGGCCAAGATCATTCCCGATATGCGGGTTGGGGCCGACCTGAAGGGCAAGCGAAAGCAGGATGGGGGAGATCAAATCCAAGGGGGGTTCATTCCATCAATAAAAGCTGTCCACCACCGCCAAAAGCTGAGCAATGTCAGCTTCGCGCGAGAGGCGGTGATCGCCGTCTTTAATAAGTGTCACCTGTACATCGTCCGAACGAAGCGCTGCGGCGAGTTTTATGCTGATCGCCCACGGCACATCGTCATCGCGCTGTCCGTGGAGGAGGCGCACGGGTGCATCCACTTTGACCTCTTCATAAAGCCGCAAATTATCCTGGGCATCGGCGTAAAAACCGGGATGCGTTGGTGTGGGCTCAGGGCCGTATGGGTTGTCTTCCAGAACCACTTCGCCAGCCAGCAAGCGGTCGCGCTTGTCCTCGCTAAAGCCCCAAACGGTGAAGTCGGGGGCCGAGGCGATCCCGATGATGCCGGCGAGGCGCTTATGCAATGCCTCCCCCACCAAAAGCATCAGCCAACCGCCCATCGACGATCCAACAAGCAGCACTGGCCCTTCGACGTAAGCGTCGATCAACGCCATCACCTCTTCGCGCCAGCGCGACAAAGTGCCATCGGCAAAGTCGCCCGAACTTTCTCCGCAGCCTGTATAATCCAGCAGCAGGCACGACCGCCCCTTGGCCACTGCCGCGTCAAAGATTGCGCTCGCCTTGCCGCCCGCCATGTCGGACATATAGCCGGGAAGGAAGACGAGGGTGGGGCCATTGCCGGACGTATGGCGGAAAGCGACCTTCCTGCCATCGCCCATTTCGTGAAATCGTATATCGCTCATGGTGCGCTTATTGCCCGCTCACGCCTGCGATGCGCAAGTGTTGTCATGGTTCCGCCACGGATTGGCGGTACGCAGCGTGGCTATGATCAAAACCGACTCGCTTGCGCAGCCCAAATCATCGTCCACAAATGTCACCCGCAGAGGCGTTTTCGCCCTCGCCGGGGCGTCAGCCGCCGTGGTGGCAACACCCTCTACAGCCAAGTCCTTTGGCACAGGCTTCACCCATAGCGTCGCCAGCGGCGAACCCAGCGCCAGCAGCGTGCTATTATGGACCCGCTATGTTGGTGATGAGGCAACCACGCTCCAATGGCAGGTGAGCGAAAGCGCCAATTTTGCCGACATCGTGGCACAGGGCGAGGTAACTGCCACCCCATCGCGCGATTACTGCGCCAAAGCGATTGCCACAGGCCTTTGGCCTGACCGCTGGTATTTCTATCGCTTTGTGGCACCGTCTGGCGCAACCTCGCCCGTCGGCCGCACGCGCACTTTGCCGCAAGGGCCCACGTCCAAATTCCGCATGGCGGTGTTTTCCTGCGCGAACTTCGGCTTTGGTTATTTCAACGCCTATGCCCACGCAGCCGAGGTCAACGATGTCGATCTCGCGGTGCACCTTGGCGACTACATTTATGAATATGGCGGGGACACCTATCCTAGCGAAGACCAGCGTCACCCTGACCGCAGTGTTGCTCCCGGCAATGAGATCGTCGCTTTGGCCGATTATCGCCAGCGTTACGCCTCCTATCGCGCTGACCCGGATTTGCAGCGCCTTCATCAAGTCCTCCCTATGATTGCGGTGTGGGACGACCACGAAAGCACTAACGATTCATGGAAAGACGGCGCACAAAACCACCAGCCAGAGACAGAAGGCAGTTGGGAAGTGCGCAAGGCTATCGCCAAGCGAGTGTACCGCGAATGGATGCCGGTGTCGGACGAACCCTACGCCGCATATGACGTGGGCGATCTTGCCACCTTGATGCGGATCGACACACGGCTTGAGGGCCGCGATGAACAATTCAGCCTCACAGGAATTTTGGCCGGCAAGGATAGCCCGGAGGCGATGGTCGAAGCGCTCATAAAATTTCGTGACGGTGAGTATGTCAATCCGGACCGCCAATTACTGGGCGCAGCGCAAGAGGCGTGGCTGGCAAATGAGTTGCAAAAGTCCACCGCACGCGGCGCGACTTGGCAAGTGTTGGTCCAACAAGTGCTGATCGGCAAGCTTTCGTCACCCAAAGGGATTGCGAGCCTGCTCGGTGATAACGTGCCCGAATTTGCCCGTGCGCGCCTGACCGCCGCGGCGATGGCAGCAGAAGCGGGCGTTCCCCTCAACATGGATGCCTGGGACGGCTATCCCGCCGCGCGGACCAGAGTGTTTGAAGCGGCGCGCAAAGTTGACGCAAATCTCGTCGTGCTTGCCGGTGACACGCACAATGCCTGGGCGTTTGATTTGGCGCATGAAGGCGAGGCCGTTGGCGTTGAATTTGGTACTTCCTCGGTCAGCTCGCCCGGTTTTGAAAGCTATCTTGCGAGCCTTCCGCCCGCCGTTCTCGAAGGGGCATTGGTAAGCAGCAATGATGAATTGAAATGGGCCGATACCTCGCAGCGCGGCTATATGATGGTGGAAATGACGCCAGAGGCCGCGACTTGCGAATGGCGTTTCACCGCCAGCATCAAAAGCCGCTCAGCCAAGCTTGCCGGAACCAAGTCACTCACCACCCTTAAAGATAAGCGGCATCTTGAACTTTGATGGAACGATTGGCCCTCTTCTCCTGTAGCCATGGTGAAGGAGACTTGAAATGCTTAACAAGATTATCGGAGCCAAACTCGGCGGCACCATTGCGAAGAAAGTGACCGGATCGAACAGCACGACCGGTGCCATGATCGGGGCCGCTGTCCCGTTTGTGATCAGCCGGGTGAGCATCCCTGCCATGATCGTTCTTGGCGCAGGCGGATATATGGCGAAACGTTTCTACGACAAACGCGAAGCGGGAAAAGCTGAAGAAGCGAAAAAGGCTTCCAAGAAAACCGCTGCTGAAAAGAATACGGCCGACATCGAAACGCCGAAAACCCGGCCCAATGGCGCAGCACTGATCGCTGCCCAACCTCCCGCAGTTCCGATGGCATCAGGGACAGCGTAAACGCGCGCTCGAATTAAAGAAAAGGGGCGGCACGAGAGTGCTGCCCCTTTTTTGTTGCAGCAAGGACGATTAGGCGTCCCTTTCGAAAATCTCTTCAATCGCTAGCCCAAAAACGTCCGCAATCGCGAAAGCGAGCGGCAAAGACGGATCATAGCGCCCCTTTTCAATCGCATTGACGCTTTGACGCGAAACGCCGAGGCGGTCAGCCAGATCCGCCTGGCTCCAATCTCGCTCTGCGCGCAGCACTTTAAGCCGGTTCTTCACCAGAGGTTCCCCCAGTCGCCAAGCGTGAGCTTGTTATAAAGCGCGCCAAACCCAAGGCCGATAAACCAGAAGAACGCTGCGCCGAACCCGCCATTGCCTGGATGTACGAGGTCGAAGTTTTGGAGCCATTGCCAGATGGTAACGATGGTCAGGCAAAATCCAGTTGCAAACAGGCATTGGCGAACGACCAGCATCCGAAGATATTCGTCACTCTCCTCAGTGATATAGCGCATCACCGCCCAGAACACCCCGATCAACGGAAGCGCCGGCGCAATGGCAAGCGCATAGGCAAGCGGACCCTCGACCGCACCATTGTTGAAGATCCATTTGGCCGTGAACAAGGCGACCAGATAGAGAGTCATCAGCGTCGCCACCCGCACGATGTATCGTTTAACCGCAGGATTTTTGGGGGTGCCCATCAGTTGCAAGCCTTTTTGCAAGAGCGGCGGCGACCTGCCTCAATCGACGCCCAGGCAGCGCCAACGAGCCCCATAGTAATTCCAAAGCTCGCCCCGGTGGTGAGGCCCATTTCGCTGGCGCAATAGGCTGCAACAAGGATCGCGGCGGCCCACAGCATGGCTTTTTGAACGTGTGTCATGGTCAAGTTTCCTTTCAACTATGGAAAGGGCGTTTGACATTGATCCGGCCATTTGTCAAGCGTGCTTTCCATTATGGAAACTCACATTGCCTTTTGCGGGAGTGTTTCATCAACTAAAGGGGTGACTTGTTAACGTAAGCGCCCTATCTGGACTGGCATGGCACTTCTGCTCACAACGACCACAACCACTACCACCTCGGATAACCGGGGGCGGTTGCTGTTGGTCTGAGCCAGCGATACCGCCGCCCGATTTGAGGGCGGAGCGGTGTCTTCCCTCAAATCGGTAAGAACCCAAACACCGCTCTTCCGGTGCGCGCCTTCATGTCCTAAGGCGCTGCGTCAAACGTGATTTGGAAATGAGACGATGACCGACCTCTTTAAGATCAGCCTCCCCGATGGCTCCGTGCGCGAGATGGAGCCGGGGGCGACGCCTTATGATGTGGCGGCTGCAATTGGCCCGGGCCTTGCGAAGGCTGCTCTGGCAGCACGCGTGGATGGCGAAGTGCGAGATATAAATCGTCCCTTCGACGGCGATGCAGAGCTTGCCCTGATCACCGCAAAGGACGAGGAAGACGCGCTCGAACTGGTGCGCCACGACTTTGCCCACGTGCTGGCAGAGGCGGTGCAGGCTTTATGGCCGGGCACGCAGATCACCTTTGGCCCTGCAACCGATGATGGCTTTTACTACGACGTAATGGCACCCGAAAGCCGCGAGCCGTTCGGTCTTGAGGACCTGCCCGTTATCGAAGAGAAGATGCGCGAAATCATCAAGGCGGACAAGCCGCTCGTGCGCGAAGTCTGGTCGCGCGATGACCTTATCGCCAAGTGGGAAGCCGAGGGTGAAACCTTCAAGGCCGAATGGGCGAAAGAACTACCCGAAGGCGAGGATCTGACCGTCTATTGGTCGGGCGAACCCGGCAGCGAAGGCGCGTGGCTTGATATGTGCCGTGGCCCGCATTTGGCATCGACCGGAAAGCTCGATCCGCAAGCCTTCAAGCTGATGCGCACCGCCGGCGCATATTGGCGCGGCGACCAGAAGAATGCGCAATTGACGCGGATTTACGGCACTGCATGGCTGAACAAGAAGCAGCTAAAGGCGCACCTCCACCGCCTCGAAGAAGCGCAGCTTCGCGATCACCGCAAGCTGGGCCGCGAGATGGACCTCTTCCACCTTCAGGAAGAGGCGCACGGCAGCGTGTTCTGGCACCCCAAAGGCTATCGCATCTGGCGCGAACTTGAGGCCTATATGCGCCGCAAGATGGACGGCGCCGGCTACCGCGAGATCAAGACCCCGCAGGTGATGGATGCGCGCCAATGGGAGCAGTCGGGCCACTGGGGTAAGTACCGCGAAAATATGTTCGTAATCCCTGACGAGGTGCCCAACACCGAGGATGAGGGCGATATCGTCTCCAAGGATGCGGATTGGATGGCGCTGAAACCGATGAACTGTCCTGCGCACGTTCTGGTGTTCAAGCAGGGGATTACCTCCTACCGCGACCTGCCGATCCGCCTTGGCGAAATGGGCTGTTGCCATCGCAATGAACCGCATGGTGCACTGCATGGTCTTATGCGCGTTCGCCAGTTTACTCAGGACGATGCGCATATCTTCTGCACCGAAGAACAGGTGGTCGAGGAGGTGCAAGCCTTCATCAACTTGGCCGACAGCGTGTACCGCGATTTTGGCTTTGATTATAAGATCAAGCTCGCGCTGCGCCCTGAACAACGCTTTGGATCGGATGCGGATTGGGACAAGGCCGAGCAGGAACTGCGCGACGCGCTTTCTGCCAATGGCCTCGATTGGGAAGAGTTGCCGGGCGAAGGTGCATTCTATGCGCCAAAGCTTGAGTGGCACCTCACCGATGCGATTGGGCGGACCTGGCAGGTGGGCACGATCCAGTCCGACCGCGTGCTGCCCGAACGCCTTGATGCTACATACATCGGCGAGGATGGCGAGAAGCACCGCCCCGTCATGCTCCACCGCGCGATCTTCGGGTCATACGAGCGCTTTATCGGCATTCTGATCGAGCACTTTGCAGGCCGCCTGCCCGTGTGGCTCGCGCCAACGCAGGCGGTGGTTGCGCCGATTGTCTCGGACGTCGATGGCTATGCCAGCGATGTGCTTGCGAAGCTCGAAGCCGCTGGCATTCGCGCCTCTAGCGATCTGCGCAATGAGAAGATCAACTACAAGATCCGCGAACACTCTCTTGCGAAAGTTCCGCACCTTTTGATCGTTGGTAAGCGCGAGGAAGAGGAAGGCACGGTTGCGATCCGAACTTTGGGCGAGAAGGATCAGAAGGTCCTGCCGCTGGACGAGGCGATTGCGATGCTGAAAGGGGCTGCGACCCCGCCCGATCTCAAGGCGTAAACACTTGGACTTTAGCGCTGGAGAATTCCTTGCAGGCTTCACCGCTGCGCAAATCGCGGTTGCGGTGGCGGCCACATTGGGCGCGGCGTTTATTCGAGGGCTCACAGGGTTCGGCTTTGGCATCCTGCTGGTGCCGATCCTCGCGCTTGCGCTCACCCCGGTTGAGGCGGTGTTGGCGATCAATATCATGGCCGGGCTTTTGGCTCTCACTGAGATCCGCATGATCCTGCGCGAGGCTGAGCGCAGCGCCTTCGTGATCGGCGGACTGGTGGTCTTGGCGACCACGCCGGGGTTGATCTTGCTCGATGCAACGCCGCAGAACCTCGCGCGGCTGCTCATAGCTTTGATCGCGCTGTCCGCGTTCTTCGCCATTCTTTTGCCTAAGCGAAGCGCCGCTCAGCCCGGACCTGTGACCACGGGCGCGGTGGGCATCTCAGCAGGCGTGCTCACGGGCTTTGCCGCCATGCCGGGGCCGCCCGTGGTACCCTACTACGTGGGGCGCGACATACCGCGTGTTACTGCCAAGGCCTCAATGATCGGTATCTTTGGCCTCGCCGCAGCAGCCGGAATTGGCTCAGGCGCAGCCATCGGCGTGCTCGAATGGCGCATTGTGGTCCTTGGTCTGGCGCTCTTCCCGCTGGTGCTTTTTGGCAATTGGGTGGGCAGCCTCGCCTTTGGCAAGGTTAGTGATCCCGTCTGGCGCGCCTGTGTTGGCGTGGTCCTTGGAGCCGCGGCCATCGCGGCGCTTGTGAAGCTGATCTAGAAGACAACCTCTGATGTTCGGCTTTGCACCAGAGGCGATTGCAATCGCAGCCATCACGGCCTTTGCCGCTGGCTTCGTGCGAGGTCTAGCAGGCTTTGGCTTGTCAGTGGTTCTCGTCCCCGTGCTTCAACTCGCCATTGCGCCAACCGCCGCCGTTCTTGTCGGGATTGTGTCGCTGTTCCTGATTGGTCTGACCGACATTGGCCGGATCAAACGCGATGCAGATAAATCAGCGATCCCGCTCATCATGATTGCGCTTGCCGCAATGCCCGCAGGGCTTTGGTGCCTCACCACTTTGCCCGCTGATTGGGCGCGGCTGCTGATTGCCTGCGTCTCACTTTGCGCTTTCGTATTGGTCGTCGTGCCTTTGGGTAATGCCGCCGTGCCGCGAAGGCCCGCTTTGGCGTTTTCTGGACTTGCGACAGGGTTCTTTGGCGGTTTTGCTGGGATGCCGGGTCCGGGCATGGCACCATTTTATTTGCGAGGAAGCTTTGCGCCAGACGCAGCGCGTGCTTCGATGATGGCGATTTTCCTCGTGGTCACGCCGCTTTCCGCTGTGTTTTTTATTGCGCTAGACGCGGGCACTTGGCGCGAGGCGGCATTGGCGCTGGCGCTTTTCCCATGTGTTCTGGTGGGCGATTGGTTCGGGCACCGCGCTTATGGCCGGGTGACAGATCGGCAATGGCAAGTGAGCACGGCATTGGTTCTGGGCGCTGCGGCCACCGGTGCCCTTTGGAAGCTTTTTTAGAGCGGCAGGGGTTGGCCTGCAAAGATCAGCGCAGCCGCGCTAGCGAGTACGACGACACTGCTGAACGCGTTGTCGCGACGAGCGCGCATTAAGGAGTATGTGCTGCGAGAAAGGGCAAATGCTTGAGCCATAGCCTCGCATAATCGCGGCAAATTCCTAACGCCGGGTTAAACTGGTGGTTTGAACGCTGGCATTTGCTGGCTCGCACAGTGAAATCCGCCTCCGCCAGCCAGCACTGCACCAGCAGGAAGACCGATGGTTTCGCGGTCGGGGAACAGCGCGGCGATAGCTTCCACCCCTGCCTCATCATGGGTCGAGCCAAATGTCGGCACGACCACCAGATGAGTGGTAATGGCGAAGTTCACATAGCTTGCCGGTTCAATCGTGCCATCGCGGGTGATGAGGCCGGGGGAGGGGATCGTGACAACGTCGACACCAAACTCCTCAGCGCGCGCTTTTGCGTCGGCGTATATCCTTGCGTTGGGATCATCGCTGCCAGTAGCTTCAGGCACGACCAAACGGTTGGGTGCCACAAAGCGCGCCAGATTGTCGACATGACCATCGGTATGATCGTTGATCAGCCCATCGCCGAGCCACAAGATCCGATCAAAGCCCAGCATTTCGGCAAGCTCAGCTTCGATCTCCTCACGGCTCATCTGAGGATTGCGATTGGGATTGAGAAGGCATTGTTCGGTTGTCGCTGCAAGCCCGGTCCCATCCCCGTCCACTGCACCCCCTTCAAGGACCATACTGGATTTGATGACGCACATTCCAGCACCACGGCCAAGCTCATTCCCGATGGTTTGGTCGCCTTCCATCAGATATTTGCCGCCCCAGCCATTAAAGCCGAAACGTACAGCCGTCGCTCGGCCACAGAGCATGACGACCAAAGGTCCAGTATCGCGCAGCCACACATCGCCATATGCGCGCCGTTCGAGGGTGACTGCTCCGCCGACAAGGGAGCGGGCGCGGGCTTCATTGGCCTCATCTCGCACCAGAAGCCGCACATTCTGTCCGCTGTCCGCGACTGCACTGGCGAAGGCTGCGATTTGCTCCTGCGCCACTTCAAGATAGTCGGGCCATTCTTCGGCCAGATGCGGAAAGCCAATCCACAACCATTCTTGCGGCGCCCACTCAGGCGGCATTATCGCATTGCTCACACGTCACTCCCGGTCGGAAACTGGACCAAATTCCCGAAGGCCTCTTACAGATGGCCTTGCGCCCTGCAAGCCGCTTCGCCAAGTGGAAGGCATGGGCACGAGCGGCGAACATGATTGGGCAGATGCTATTGCGCGGGCGCGCAGGTTCGCGCCCTTCCTTATGCGCGCTCTGGAGCGTCAGCCCGATCTAGGGGCGTTTTTGGCAGCGGGAGATGGCGAAGGCGCGCTTGAATGGTCACGTGCGCACGCAGAGCATGAAGACACCGCAGTTGCGCTTCGTCGCCATCGTTTGGCACTCGCCACCACTCTTGCGATTGGCGATTTGGCAGGTGCCTTCACGCTTGATCGGGTAATGGACGAACTCAGCCGCTTTGCCGATCATGCCCTGGATAAAGCCATTCGCAGCGCGATTTTTGACCGGACGGGCGAAGATCGCAGCGATGGCATGATCGCTCTGGCGCTTGGCAAGCAGGGCGCGCACGAACTCAACTATTCCTCCGACATTGACCCTATATTACTCTATGATCCCAAGACCTTGCCCTGCCGGGAAAAAGATGATCCGGGCGAAGCCGCGCAGCGATACGCTCGGCGCGTAGTCAATCTGCTTTCGGACAATACGGCCGAAAGATATGTGTTGCGGGTCGACCTTCGTTTGCGGCCCGCGAGTGAGATCAGCCCACCGGCGGTGCCAGTGTCCACGGCGCTCACCCATTATCAAGGCCAAGCGCTTGCATGGGAGCGAGCTGCCTTCATCCGTGCGCGCGCAGCCGCCGGAGATATTCAGGCAGGCGAAGCATTTCTTTCAGAAATCGCTCCCTTTATCTGGCGCCCGAAACTCGATTTTGGAGCGGTCAAAGAAATTCGCACGCTTACCCAGCGGATTCGCGCTGACAATGAGGGTGCCGATAGTCCCGGGCCCGGATTTGATGTCAAAAAGGGACGCGGCGGTATTCGCGAAATTGAGTTTTTCGCTCAGACCCATCAGCTAATCCACGCAGGCCGCGATCCGTCTTTGCGGGTTCGCGGGACGAGAGCCGCATTGAACGCGCTCGCCGCTGCTGGATGGATAGACGCGGATCATGCGCGGGTTCTGGGCGAAGGGTATGATCGGCTTCGCGTGATTGAACACCGCTTGCAAATGGTCGATGATCGCCAGACGCATAGCCTGCCTTCGGGTGAGGCGCTCGACCGCGTGGCGCAGCTTGACGGCATGGCCGATGGCGACGCGCTTGTTGCAGAGCTGACCGAACTGACCGCGAAAACGGGCGCGATTTATGATGAGCTTATCGGGCAGGAAGCGCCCGCGCCTTATCCTCAGCCCAAGCCTGAAAGCCGTGCGACGACGCTTGCGCAGATGGGTTTTGCCGATGCAGACGCGCTCGCACAGCGGATCGAAGATTGGCGCGATGGCCGCTATGCCTCGATCCGCAGTCCGCAGGCGCTCGAAGCGTTCGACCGTCTTTTGCCCCGGCTTCTCGATGCGATTGCACGAAGCGATGATCCAGAACGCGCCATCACTCGCTTTCAGGCCATTATTGAACGCACACAAAGCGCGATTGAATTGTTCCGATTGCTTACAGCCGAGCCTCGATTGATTGAGCGATTGGTCAATGCGCTCACCCTTTCACCAAGGATTGCCAGCACTCTTGCCCGCCGTCCCGAAACGCTCGACGTGCTGCTCGATCGTCAACCGATTGATTTTGAGCACACTTACGAACGCACGCTCGCACGGCTTCGTGATGGGCCTGGACGGTCGGATTATGAGGCGAAGCTTGATTGTATTCGTCAGGTGGTAAGCGAAGCGCGCTTCACTCTTGAGATCAGCCTGCTTGAGGCTGAGCACAAACCATCACGCATCGCCGCTGCCTTATCGCACGTAGCAGAGGCCGCAATAACGGCAGCTGTCGAGGCGGCGCATGAGGAATTTGCCCAAGCTCACGGCCGGATCAAGGACAGCGAGCTTCTGGTACTGGGCCTTGGAAGGCTTGGGGGAGGGGCGCTTTCGCCCGCTTCGGACCTTGATATGATTTACCTGTTCAAAGGTGAATATGGTGCAGAATCCGATGGCGAGCGCCCACTTGGCGCAACGCTTTACTACAATCGATTAGCAACCCGCGTGAATGCAGCGCTGAGCGTGCCAACCGCGCAAGGTGCGCTTTATGAGGTGGACACAAGGCTAAGGCCGCAGGGCAATCAGGGGCCGCTTGCCGTATCGATTGAGGCTTTTGCAAAATATCAGGAAAGCAGCGCTTGGACGTGGGAGCATATGGCGCTCAATCGCGCGCGGGTGCTGGCGGGGTCTGACGATGCGCGGGCGAAGGTTGAACAGATCATTGCGCGAACACAGTGTCAGGTACGCAACCCGCTGGACCTGCAAAAAGACGTGCTCAAAATGCGCGGCGATATGGCCGAGCATAAGCCACCTAAGGGTGAGCTTGATGTAAAGTTGATGCGCGGCGGGCTGATTGATGTGGAGTTCCTCGTCCACTTCATTCAGCTGCGCGATGCGTCGAAACTGGGCAGCGACAACCCTGCCATGCTCTCGCCCGATTTTGCTCTCGCTATTCCTGCGCTCATTGATTTGGGTCTGCTCGAACGGGAACTTTGGCCCGCTTACGACCTTTTGACCGATGTGCTGGTTGCCAGCCGGTTGCTCGCGCCAGAGCGTAAGGAGCCGCCACCTGCGGCTGCCAACGCCTTGGCGCGCACTTGTGGGTGCTCTAGTTACGCCGAGCTTTTGGCCAGCGTAGCTGACGCGCGCAAATGCGTGATCCGCCAATGGGCGATAAATTTTGATGAGACTTTGGAGATTTGAACCGATGACTGATTTTGCAGGACCCGGCGATGCGCTGCCCGATATTGCGATGGAAACGCCCGATGGCGGAACGGTGAAGCCATCCGATTTTGTGGGCAAGAAGCTCGTCCTCTTCTTTTATCCCAAGGATAACACGCCCGGCTGCACCACCGAGGCGAAGGACTTCACCGGGCTTAAGGGCGAATTTGACGCAGCCGGTGTGGAGCTTCTCGGCGTTTCAAAGGATTCTGCGAAAAAGCACCAGAACTTTATCGCAAAACATGATCTTAAAACGCCTCTCGCAACTGATGCTGAAGAAGGCGGGCTTTCCGACGCCTTGGGCATTTGGACTGAGAAGAAGATGTACGGCAAAACCTTTATGGGAATGGTGCGCACAACCTATCTTGTGGATGCCGATGGCAAGATCGCGCAAGTTTGGAACAAGGTGAAGGTGAAAGGCCACGCGGAAGAAGTGCTGGCCGCTGCCAAGGCCCTCTAAATTCCCATGCAATCGGTATCTTCTGCCATTCGCGCCGCGCTTCTTACAGGTGATCCGCGCGCCAAGTGCTTTGCCACGCGCGACGTGGCGCGGCGTTGGCGAAAAGGCGAGCTTGCGTTTACATTTGATGAGGCGATGCCGGATCAGCCCGCGTGGCCTGACCAGCCCGAACTCTTGCCGCCCAACAAAATGCCAAAGCGCGGCAAGTTCGGGTCAGAACGTGCGCGCATCGCCTTGTGGCATTCGCTTGCTCATATCGAGTTCGTCGCAATTGACCTGGCGCTGGATATGGCAGGGCGATTTGGGGCGGAGATGGGCGAAGAGTTTGTTTCCGACTTTCTTTATGTCGCAGCCGACGAAGCGATGCACCATGCTCTTCTTGCGCGCAAATTGGAAAGCCTTGGCAGCCATTATGGCGCGCTGCCAGCGCATGGCGGATTGTGGGAAGCAGCGCACGAAACGCGCCATGATGTCGCAGCGCGCCTGGCGATTGTTCCCATGGTGCTCGAGGCGCGCGGGCTTGATGTGACGCCGGCCACTCTTGAACGAGTCAAAGCCGCGGGAGATGAACACGGCGCGAAGATATTGGCACGCATTCTTGACGATGAAATCCGTCACGTCGGATTTGGCACCAAATACTTTTTAAAAATCGCTAAAGAATCGGGCGAAGACCCCGCCGAGGCTTGGAAATCCCTCGTTCGCAGGCATTTCAGAGGCCCCGTTAAGCCGCCATTCAACGACTCAGCGCGTCTTGCAGCCGGTTTATCGCGGGACTTCTACGAAGATATTGCGGTTTAACGAATCGGCCCGATAACTGTTTTTTACGAATTGGCTGTGCAGAAGTGTTCGCCGAATCGTTAACCACGCAAACGAAGGCATTTTCGCCTTTTTTGAGCCAGCCATGGGCGTGGGGGTAAACTATAGTGGTCGCGCACGGCCAAGTTAGGACCGGGTCAAAATGTACGCCTCTTTGCGCAGCATTTCAAAAACAGTCACCGCGATTTTCGGTGCAGCAACCTTGTTTGTGGCACCGAGTGCCCACGCCAATTCTTCCGCTAACAGCGCTGCCGATGTGACCGCTCCAATCCGGGAAACGCAGGCCGAAACCCTCGCAAACGGGGATGAGCGTTTTCGCGAATTGTTTGCCAGCTGGACCTCACTCGACAGCCTGAGCTCGACAATCGACACACCGCCAGTTGTCGTTGAGCGTCCGACGGTGTCTGTCCCGTCGCTTACTCCGGTCAATGGCGCGCGGATGAGCAGCGGATTTGGTCATCGCACTCACCCAACACGCGGTGGTCGCCGGATGCATAAGGGCGTCGATCTGGCCGCACCAACAGGAACGCCGGTTTACGCGACTGCAGACGGCATTGTGGATCTTGCACGTTGGGGCCGGGGCTATGGCCTATATATTAAAGTTGATCACGGCGCTGAGCTTGAAACGCGTTATGCGCACCTCTCGCGGCTCGCGGTTGCTGCGGGCGACCGCGTCGAAAAAGGTGAAGTCATCGGTTATGTCGGATCCACTGGTTGGTCGACCGGCCCCCACCTTCATTATGAGGTACGCGTAAATGGGGTTGCAGTTGATCCGATTCACTATATGGTAGCGGAAAGAGAAGAGGTGGACGCCCCTCAAGATCGCATCGCAATGATCGAAGGGCGTCGCCGTGTCGGTGCTGGCGGGGAGTAAGCCTCGCATTTGAGTTTTCGCCGTTATTTGACGGCTCACAAAATGCCCGCCTGGAAGCGGGTCGGACATTGGAGAGGGTGTCCGATATAGGCGGCGGGTTTTCCCGCCGCCTTTTTTGTGCGCATCCCTGAGTCGGAAACGCTTGAAGTGCAGGCGCATCACGATTTCTCCCACAAATCGCTTGAGCAGCGCGAGTAGCTCGTTAGGTTGCACTAAGAGACTGTTCGAAGATCTGATGGCTTTCGAGCAGCGAGGGAGAGAAAATCAATGAGCTTGCATCCGATCGCCCATGCGGCGACGCGCCCGGACCACCCCGCCGTCATCATGGCTGGCAGCGGTGCGCAAATGACCTTCAAGGAAATGGACGAGGCCTCCAATCGCTTTGCGCATCTGTTGCGCGCGCGCGGATTTGGCGAGGCTGATGCTTTCGGGGTCCTTCTTGAAAACCGCATGGAGTATTTCACTCTCATCTGGGGCTCGCAGCGCTGCGGGGCGATGCTGGTGCCTATCTCAACACGCCTGACCGCGCCTGAAATCTCCTATATTCTGCGCGATTCGCAGGCGAAGTTGCTGATCACGTCGCCAGCCTATGCCGATGTGGTCGAGGGTATACGCGCCGAGCTTCCCGAGCTTGAAATCCTCGTGACGCGAAGCGGGGGCGCGGACGATTTCGAGGCGGCCTTGAGTGAGCATTCGCCAGAAGCGGTCGCTGATCCGACACCGGGCCGCGTGATGCTCTATTCTTCGGGCACCACGGGGCGGCCCAAAGGCGTGCGCCCGCCGCCACCTGCTGATCCCGATGTGCAAGCGCCTGTCCCACTGATGGGGCTGGCGACGATGGGGGCTGGGATGCCGGCCGATGGTTCGATGGTCTATCTGTGTCCCGCCCCGCTTTATCACGCAGCGCCTATCGGATGGGCCTCGACCGTCCAGCGCCTTGGCGGGACGGTTGTGGTGATGGAGAAGTTCGATCCCGAAGATGCTCTGGCCGCGATTGAGAAATACAAGATCACCGACAGCCAGTGGGTGCCCACCCATTTCGTGCGCTTCCTGAAACTCGATGAGGAGGCGCGGGGTCGCTACGATCTCTCCAGCCACCAGCGCGCGCTTCATGCAGCAGCTCCCTGCCCTGTTCCCATCAAGCACGAGATGATCGAATGGTGGGGACCGATCATCAACGAATATTACGCAGGGTCTGAAGGCATCGGCATGACGCTGGTGAAGTCGGAAGAATGGCTCCAGCATCCCGGCACCGTGGGCGTTCCGATCTATGGCAAGCTCCACATTTGCGGCCCAGATGGCGAGGAAGTGCCAGCGGGCACAGACGGGCTCATCTATTTCGAGAACGACATCTTGCCGACCTATCACAACGATCCTGAGAAAACGAAGGAATCGATGCACCCCAAAGGCTGGATGACGCTTGGCGACATTGGCCATGTGAACGAGGCAGGCTACCTCTTTCTTACCGATCGCAAGAGCCACATGATCATCTCTGGCGGGGTCAATATCTATCCGCAGGAGATCGAGAACCTCCTCGTCACGCACGACAAGATCATGGATGCAGCCGTCATCGGCGCGCCGTGCCCTGAGCTTGGCGAGAAGGTAGTCGCAGTGGTCCAGCCCATGGATATGGCCGATGCGGGCGAAGCGTTTGAGGCGGAGCTGCGAGACTTCCTTGCGCCTAACTTGGCCCGCATAAAGATGCCGAAGCAATTCGACTTTCGCCCCGATCTGCCCCGCGAGGCCAATGGCAAGCTCTACAAGCGCGAGCTGCGCGATGAGTACGCCGCCAAGGCGCAAGGGTAAGCCATGGCCGCTCCTGCTATCCTGCCAGAGGACATCGCCCGCGAGGTCATCGCTCCCACCAGCTACGGTGAGTGGAACGGCATTCTCGATACCTTCGATACCTTGCGCGAAACTACGCCGGTCGCCAAGGTGGTGGCGGAGGACGACAGCTTTGAACCCTTCTGGCTCATCACCCGCTATGACGACGTGATGCGCATCTCGAAGGACAACAAGACCTTCCTCAACAACCCCAAGCCCGTCGTCTTCGCAACCAGAGAGGCGACCGCTTTCTCGCAAGCTGCGACCGGCTCCAATATGCTTGTCGACAGCCTCGTGGTCTTCGATGCGCCGGTCCATCCCAAGTATCGCAAGCTTACCATGGACTGGTTCATGCCGCGCAACCTTGCAAAGATCGAAGCCGAGATCCGCGCGCTTGCACACCGCACCATCGACAAGATGATCGAAGCCGGACCCGAGGTCGACTTTGTCAAGCTCGTCTCCGGCCCCTATCCCTTGCACGTTGTCATGCAGATCCTCGGCGTTCCCGAAGAGGACGAGCCGCGTATGCTGATGCTTACCCAGCAGATGTTCGGTGGTCAGGATGCAGACCTCTCAGGCACAGGGATGGAGAATATGTCGCCAGAGCAGGTGCTCCAACTGGTCGCAGGCGCGGTGAAGAGCTTTGAGGACTACTTCGCTGCCCTCGCCGAAGACCGCCGCGCCAACCCCACCGATGATGTCGCCAGCGTTATCGCCAATGCGCTTGTCGATGGGGAACCGCTGCCGCCGCGTGACCTTGCAGGCTATTATATCATCGTTGCGACAGCAGGGCATGACACCACCAGCGCGTCCACCGCAGGCGCGATGATGGCTCTGGCCAATGATCCGGAGCAATGGGCGCGGGTCAAGGCCGACCGCTCGCTGCTTCCCGGCATTGTTGAAGAGGCGATCCGCTGGACCAGCCCCGTGCAGCACTTCATGCGCACCGCTGCTGAAGACGTTGAGATCGGCGGGCAAGAGATCAAGGCGGGCGACTGGATGATGATCAACTATGTCGCGGCCAATCATGACCCGGCCCAGTTCGACAATCCGCGCAAGTTTGATGCGGCCCGCTCGCCCAATCGTCACCTCGCCTTTGGAGCAGGAGCGCATCAATGCCTGGGCCTGCACTTGGCGCGGCTTGAGATGCGGCTCTTGTTCGAAGCACTGCTCGACCGGATCGAGGCGGTCGAGCCAGCGGGTGAGGCCAAGCGGTCGAACTCAACCTTTGTCGGCGGATTGAAGACGCTGCCCTTGAGAATAACACCGGCTTAGAATGGGCGGCGGCCCAAGGGTTAGTTGATAAAACACTTCCCTGAGCGGGGAGTGGTCAAAACCATCAACCAAGCGCTCTGCTTACGCCGTGTAGGAAATATCGGCACTATTCGCTGAAATTAAGAGTCTTATATGGCGACACATTCGCAATAATTCAAGGTTGCGCGCGAAATATATTTTCACCTCGCGAATTATTGAAACAACATATCCGATTTTGCTGTCCTTTTCGGGCAGTATCTGTTAATACAGCATTCATGGGATCAAGTTGGAAACGTGCCACTTTTTGTGAAGGTGGAGGCGTTTTGGGAGAGCTGGACTTCACCAAAACAACCTCCCTTTATGAAAGGAGGTGAGTTCATGACACTACTTGAAGCCCACAATTTGCCTTTTGCAGGCGCGGCCATACTTCTGGTGTTTATCGCTCTTGCTCAAGTCATTGGGATGGGTGATATTTTTGACGGTGCAGATGCAGATATCAATCTGGATGGCGACATTCAGGCCGACACCGCTGCGCCCAGCGGGTTCTTCACCGCTTTGATGAGCCTTCTTGGGGTAGGCCGTGTGCCTTTTCTTATCTGGCTTGCGGTGCTGCTGTTCGCTTTCGCCGCGATCGGTGTTGCGGGTCAGCAAGCGCTGATCGGCACCGTGGGCGCGCCGCTTCCAGGCTGGCTTGCAGCGATTGCCGCCATGGCTGCTGCGCTTCCCGTGACGGGCGCGCTCTCCCGGCCATTGGCGCGGATCCTTCCGCAGGATGAAACCAGCGCGGTGGGTCTGGGCAGCCTTGTGCGCCGCGATGCCGAGATTCAGCTTGGGACCGCGAAAGCCGGCTCGCCTGCGCGCGCCAAGGTGATCGACGCCCATGGCCAGCCTCACTTTGTGATGGTCGAGCCAAACGATCCGGAGGCGACGCTCAAACAGGGCGAAACCGTCATGCTCGTGCGCCGCGAGGGGGAGACTTTCTTCGGCGTGCAATATGAAAATCCGATGTTGGCGCTGAACTAACGCAGCCAACAAAACCAATCACGCGCGCAGCGGCAGCGACCCCCGCAATGCCGGCCGCGAGCGCAAAGAACACATGCAATGGAGGGAATATGGAAAGCCTGATTGAACTCGCGATATGGATCGGCCTCGCCTTCGTGGTGCTGCTCGTCATCTTTATCGTGCTCACTTCGCTTTATAAGCGCGCGTCGAAGGAAATCGCGTTCGTGCGTACAGGTGTCGGCGGCGAAAAAGTCGTTATGAACGGAGGCGCGCTCGTGCTCCCCGTTTTCCACGAAACCATGCCGGTCAACATGAACACGCTGGTGCTATCCGTGGTGCGCCGCGATGGCGAAGCGCTTATCACGCTCGACCGTCTGCGGATCGATGTGAAAGCCGAGTTCTACGTCCGCGTTCGTCCCGATGCAGGCGCAATTGCGATGGCGGCGCAAACGCTTGGCCAACGCACGATGCAGCCGGAAATGCTCAAGGATTTGGTCGAAGGCAAGTTCGTCGACGCGCTGCGGTCTGTGGCTGCCGGTATGAGCATGAACGAGCTGCACGAGCAACGCGCAGACTTCGTGCAAAAGGTGCAGCAAGTGTCGTCCAATGACCTCGCCATGAACGGTCTGGAGCTCGAATCCGTCTCGCTCACGGGTCTTGATCAGACATCGATTGAACACTTCAACGCCAACAATGCGTTTGACGCTGAGGGTCTGACTAAGCTCACCGAACAGATCGAGGCGCGCAAGAAACTGCGCAACGACATCGAGCAGGACACCCGCGTTCAGATGGAGACGAAGAACCTTGAAGCCGACCAGCGCTCCTTCGAGATCGGGCGTGACAAGGAATACGCAAGGCTCCAGCAAGAGCGCGAGGTTGAGGTGCGCCGTGCCTCGCAAGCCTCCGAAATCGCCCGCGAACAGGCAGAGCGTAGCCGCGAAGCTGATGCCGCCCGAATTGAGGCGAAAAAGCAGGTCGATGCGCAGCAGATTGAAGCCGACCGCCTTGTTGAAGAGGCCCGGATTGACCAGCAACGCGCGCTTGAGATTGCGCGGCAGGAACAGCAGATCGCTGTCCAGAACAAATCTCGCGAGGAAAGTCAGGCGAAAGCCGAAGCAGACCACGCGAGGGCTCTGGCGGTGGCAGCAGAAGAGCAGGTTGTGACCTCGCGGGAGAGCGAAGTCGCAGAGCGTCAAAAGAAGATCGAGCTGATCGAAGCGGCAAAGCAAGCCGAGCGCGATGCAATTTCGATCAAGGTGGAAGCGGAAGCAGAGAAAGACGCCGCCACCAACCGCGCCGAAGCCTCACGTCTTGAGGCCAAGGGTGAAGCGGATGCCGAAATCCTTCGCGCCGAAGCAGACCGTGTGCGCTTTGAAGTCGAAGCGGCTGGTCAACGCGCGGTCAACGAGGCGGCCAACATCCTCTCGATGGATCAGATCAGCCTGCAAACCAAAATGGCGCTGCTTAAGGTTCTGCCAGAGGTTATTCGCGAAAGCGCCAAGCCGATGGAAGCCATCGATTCGATCAAGATCGTTCAGGTCGACGGGCTTACGCAGAAAGGTGGCGGGTCTTCGGGTGCGTCGGCTGGTTCCGGTGCCAATGGATCAGGGGGCTCTGGCAACCTCGCGAACGACGCGGTTTCAGCAGCATTGGCCTATCGCGCTCAGGCACCCGTGCTTGATGGATTGATGAAAGAGCTTGGCCTTGATGGCTCATCGCTGGGGAGCCTTGCACAAGGTGCGGCGGCGGAAGTCGCTCCTGCCAATGATGGCGATGAAGGGAAGTCTTTGGCCGAAATCATGACCGATGTCGCAGAGCAGGTCGAAGATGCCGAAGAACGCCTCGGCGGCGCAGAAGGCGAAGCGGCCGAGTAAGCCACAACCGTCACCCCGGCCCACGAGCCGGGGTGGGGGTCACTTGACTGTCGTTACTTGAATATTCGTGTATAGAACACTCGTATTATTCATCTTTTTGGCAGCTTTTCTATTTTCGCAGTGGGCAGGAAAGTCCCAGAAACGTACAGAAAGTATGAATAACGAAAACATTATCGAACTTAACATCGATGAAATTGAAAATGTTGCAGGCGGCCCTCTTCCCGTGGCCGCGTACTATGCGATCATCGCTGCCAGTGGCTTCGTAACTGGTGGAGCCGTTGGCTACGGGATGCTGATGATCGCTGAAAACATGGCACATCCTTAAGGGATAAACCGGAGACAAGGGCTGATCATGTCCACAAATCCAGAATTGAAAATCTTCGCCCTATTTTTCACTTTGGGGCTCTTTTCTGTCATAGCCGCTTACGGTTTGGCGAACAGCTTCTAGCGCAACAACCGCTCAGCCATTGCGCGCACCTCGGCGCCCATGTCCTCACGCTCCAGCGCCAGCGCTAAAGTCGCCTCGACAAAGCCAAGCTTGCTGCCACAATCGTAGCGATTGCCGTCAAAGGTCACTGCGTGGAAGGGCTGATCGCCGATCATCTTGGCCATCGCGTCGGTGAGCTGAATTTCGCCGCCTGCGCCTTTGCCTTGCGTCTCCAAAGTGCGCATGACTTCGGGCTGAAGGATGTAGCGGCCTGAGATGATCTTGTTCGAGGGAGCCTCGGCAACCGAGGGCTTCTCGACAAGGCCTGTGACCTCGGTCAAAGCGCCGTTCTCAGCGCCCGGTTTGATAACGCCGTAGCTGGAAACCTCCTCCATCGGCACTTCGAGAACGCTGATCAGATTGCCGCCCACCTCTTCATAGGCATCGACCATCTGCTTCATGCAGCCGGTCCCGCCTTGTTTGCCGATCATCAGCTCATCGGGGAGGAAGATTGCAAACGGCTCATCCCCCACAATCGCGCGCGCGCACCAGATTGCGTGGCCAAGGCCCATGGGCACTTGCTGGCGTACGGTGATGATGTCGCCCGGCGTTGCTCTGGTCGGCTCTAAAACGCCCATATCCTTGCCACGCGCGCTCATCGTGTCTTCGAGCTCGTATGCGACATCAAAGTGCTCAACGATAGCGGTCTTGCCTCTGCCAGTGACAAAGATCATCTGCTCGATCCCCGCCTCGCGCGCTTCGTCGACGGCATATTGGATCAGCGGGCGGTCAACGATGGGGAGCAGTTCCTTGGGGATCGCCTTGGTCGCAGGCAAAAAGCGCGTGCCCAGTCCCGCCACGGGAAAGACGGCTTTCTTGATCGGTTTCTGGCTCATTTGGCGTGTCCCTCAGTCGATTTTATCGTTGGCAATGCCGTGCCCCCTGCGCTGCCTTACGTCAATGCTGCGGATGGCGAGCGCTTGTTCAGTTGCGCGCTAGCTGAGTTTTGTTAAGGCATTTGTGCATGGACAAATTGATTATCAAAGGCGGCAATCGCCTCTCAGGCACTATTCCGGTTTCAGGCGCGAAGAACGCGGCGCTGACGCTTATTCCTTGTGCGCTTTTGACCGAAGAGCCGCTAACCCTGCGCAATTTGCCGCGCCTTGCCGACATTGACGGGTTCCAGCATTTGATGGGCCAGTTCGGCGTGACTGTGAGCATTCAGGGCAATAACCGCCCCGAAGATTTCGGCCGCGTGGTGACATATCAGGCAGCGCGCGTGACTTCGACCGTTGCGCCTTACGATCTCGTGCGAAAAATGCGCGCCTCGATCCTTGTGCTTGGCCCAATGCTGGCGCGCATGGGAGAGGCGACGGTATCGATGCCGGGTGGTTGCGCAATCGGGAACCGTCCGATTGACTTGCACCTGAAAGCCTTGGAAGCGTTTGGGGCGGAAATTGAGCTTGCCGCAGGTTATGTAAAAGCCACCGCGCCTGACAGCGGGCTTCCGGGCGGCGATTTTGACTTCCCCGTCGTCTCGGTTGGCGCGACTGAGAACGCGTTGATGGCAGCAGTTCTCGCCAATGGCACCTGCCGCCTGTTCAATGCCGCGCGCGAACCTGAGATTGTCGACCTGTGCAATCTGCTCGTCGCCATGGGCGCAGAGATTGAAGGGATCGGCACGAGCGACCTCACCATCCACGGGGTCAGGCGCTTGCACGGCGCGACTTACCGCGTGATGCCTGACCGGATTGAAGCGGGCTCCTATGCTTGTGCTGCCGCAATCACTTGCGGCGACGTGCGTTTGGAGGGGGCGAGCGCGCACGACATGGCCTCAACCCTGCACGCGCTTAAAGCCATTGGTTTGCACGTTGAAGAGGACGCAAAAGGCGTCACCGTCAAATCCAATGGCGCATTAAAGCCCGTCGATCTCACCACCGCGCCTTTCCCCGGCCTTGCCACTGATATGCAGGCGCAGTTGATGAGCCTTTTGTGCAAGGCGGAGGGGACAAGCGTGCTGAAGGAGACGATTTTCGAAAACCGCTTCATGCACGTTCCCGAACTTGCGCGCATGGGCGCCAACATCGCCACCGAAGGTCGCACTGCGATTGTGAAGGGCCCTGCGGATTTGACTGGCGCGGAGGTGATGGCAACGGATCTGCGCGCCTCGATGAGCCTTATCATCGCGGCTCTTGCGGCTGAAGGTGAGACGACGGTACGCCGCATTTATCACCTCGACCGCGGGTATGAGCGGCTTGAGGAGAAGCTCCAGTTGCTCGGCGCCGATATTCAGCGCGTAGACGACTAGGCTGAAACTCCGCGCTTGTTTGCCACCAACCACACCCTGATCGCACTTGCTAGCCCCGGCGGTGTGTCGGACTGAATGCGCTCTGCGTCTATTTGGGCGACGAGCGCGCTTACTGGCATTTCTGCCTTTTCGGCTGCATCTTTTAGCATATCCCAGAACACCGGCTCCAGGCTGATGCTTGTCCTGTGCCCCTCAATCGCAATCGAGCGCTTCACCGGCGGGTGATAGGGAACGGGCCATTGGTGTTGTGGGCTCACTTATAATGCTCGCGCCGGTCGGAAAACTCGCGCACCCGTTTGCGCCAGGCGCGATAGCTGCCGGGTTTAAGATTGTCGCGCATCAACTCCTTCACCTCGCTTTCCTTAAGGCCAAATTCGGCCTCGATCACAGCAAAAGGCGTATGATCGCTCAAGGCCATTTCGATAATGGCGCTTTTGTGGGCAGGGGAGAGGGTGTGGGGCATTGCTTTGTCAGTCCGTTTGTAATCAAACGTCTTACAACGCCGCTGGTTTCAGGAAACCCGCAATCAGCCAGAGTACGCTTATGCCGCCCGCGCTTTCGCCAAGAGTTTGGCAAAGCGGCTTTTCTTCATGTCACCAAAGGGCTGCAATTGCATCGCGCAATGCGCCAATTCCTCGCTTTCGAGCGGGTGCTGGAATTGCAGGCCGTAAAATTCACCTTCACTCCAGCGCACTTGCGCCAAGCGCGGCGACATTCCGGGAAGCTCAAAACTGATAAGGCCGCGCGTTCGAATATCCTCAAAGCTTGCGATCTTTGCTCCTTCGCAAGACAGATCGACCAGCTTTGCATCAATCACCTTTCGCGCATCCTGAATCCGCGCCGTGCCTTCGATATTGAGCCGCAAGGGGCGGATGGGGTGCGGGGTTTCCTCGCGCAGGAATTCATCCAGAGTGATCGTGCAGCCAAAGCGGTATCCCGCCTGACGCGATTGTGCCCACATCCGCTCCACCGGGTAAGTCATGCCATTGGCAAGCTGAAGGATGGTGCGCGTCTCAGGCGGTACATCGTGCAGGAAACCAAGGCCGATGCCGTTTTCCGACACATCGCGAATAAGGGTGAGATATTCGCCGCTCTGGCACACCAGCTTGGCGCGGCGCAGCATCAGGCTCGCACGGTGCGACTGCCGCTTGTTTGCGCCTTGTGCCTTCGTGCTTTTTGAGCTCGACTGTTCCACCTTGCTTGCTCCTTCGAGGCTCTTTGCCAACAGGGCCAAAGCCTGAGATGCAAGCGGTCTGCGCCGTCCGAGCCATTCAAACTTTCGTAACCTGTGTTAAGAGAAGCTAGGCCAAGAGGGTTAATAAAGCCCTAAAATTGTGTGCCATATACCGCGTAAGGCGGACACATCATCGCAACAGCATTAGGGGTTAGTACATATGCTGGCCGCCATTTATGCTCATGGTCGAGCCGGTCATGAACGCGCCATTGTCCGATGTGAGGAAAGCGACGCCGCGTGCAATCTCTTCGGCGTGACCAAGGCGACCAACCGGGATTTTGGCAACGATCTTCTCCAGCACAGGCTCCGGGACTGCTGCGACCATGTCGGTGTCGATATAGCCCGGTGCAATGGCATTGACCGTGACACCAAATTTCGCGCCCTCTTGCGCCAATGCTTTGGTAAATCCGTGAATGCCCGATTTGGCGGCGGCATAGTTTACCTGTCCATATTGGCCCGCCTGTCCGTTGATCGAGCCGATATTGACGATCCGGCCCCATCCACGTTCGCGCATTCCGGGAAACGTCGCTTTGGCCATGTTGAAACACCCGCCAAGATTGACGCGCATCACATCGTTCCAATCATCAAAGCTCATCCTGTGGAGCGTTCCGTCGCGGGTGATGCCAGCGTTGTTGACGACAATATCAACGGGGCCGTGTTCCTCGGCGACCTTGGCGCAGCCTTCAAGGCAGGCCTCGTGATCGCCCACGTCCCATTTGTAAGAGGGGATACCGGTTTCTTTGGTAAAGGCGGCGGCGGCTTCGTCATTCCCGCCATAATTGGCGATGACTTTGTGGCCCTGGCGTTTGAGGCGCTGGCAGATTGCCTCGCCAATTCCCCGCGTTCCGCCTGTGACGATGGCGACTCTGCTCATTGGTAATCCCCTCCATTCGTTATGAGAAAGGAGAGTAGCCGCGACGCTACGTCACGCAACATAAATCGCAAGGCTTTATGGGCCGTGCATACCAATGTCTAATCCGCGCGGCGGCGTTAGAATTTGATTTGGGTTCCGACGTAAACCGCCTGGCTGTCCTTCACCGAATTGGTGAGCGGGTCGAGGCGGTCGAGACGGTCGCGCTCTTGCGACAGGCGAACGCCGGCAGTCACGTCAATTTTGCGCGAGAGGCTAAAGCTGCCGCCAAGGTCAACGGTTTGTGCGGCTACCGCGTCAAGCGTATTGGCAGACCGGCCAGCAACGCGCTCGCCTTCAATCTCGATCCGGGGTTGAAGCCGGCTTGGCTTATCAACGGCGGTTGGCCCTGCAGGGGCGAAATCGGCAAGGTCAGGCATTCCCATCGTGCGCAGCTCATTCACAGGAGCTGCACGGCCCGAAGGTGATGTGGTAGCCTGTGTGCGGGCAAAGGTTTGGTAGCCGCGCGCAGTCCCAAGGTTGAAGCGGCTGGTCTGTACGCCAGCGATCTGTTTGCCAGTGCCGGGCGCGCTTTGAATCGCGGAGCGAACCGAAATAGCCTTGGCAACGTCATCATCAACGCGAACAGCAACGGTTACCGTGCGTTCGCTTGCGCGGGTGATGTCTGTCCCAAGCGGTGTGAAGCTAAGGCCGCGTGCGCGCGCTTTTTCAGCAACGCGCGCAGCAAGCGCAGGATCAACCGAGGTTGGCGTGAAAAGTTCAAATGTCGCAGCAGCGCCCGGCTCAGCTGTATCGGCAAGACCAACGACAGCCAGACCAGCGGAAGGGAGCGCCAAAGACAGAGCCGCAGCGACACCAAGAGCAGGGACACCAAGAGTAGGGCCAAACGCGCGTTTTACGCCGCCTTTCGCCTTAGCCAAGATGATCCGCCTGATTGCCATTGCTCTTACTTCAACTGTATCCCTTTTCGCTTTTCAGCGCGTTCTCTAAACATATCTTGGCTGAACCTATGCTGAGCAACCGTTGCAGGCCGATTAGCACGGGCGACTCCACGAGTCGTTAGATTGATGACAAAAAGTGATAAATCCCCAAACGCGCCCTACGCAATCATTTCGTCCATTGTGGAGCACGTTAAGCCTGAACCTGTTGCGCTCAGCACACAGGGCGTATGATCTAGGCCATGTTGCCTACAGGCATTCTGGCAACGCCTAAGGCACCAATTCAGGCGCGGTAAAGGCCCGCATGAATAGCCGCAGTCTTATCGGATCAGTACCGATAAGCTGGGCGCAGATGCGAAAGTGCGCTTGCCGCGCACGGCTCGCCCGTTATAGAGCTAGGCGCATTAAGGATTAGAGGGACAAAGTAACGCTGTGACACGCGCACCCATTTCAACCGCCACGAAATTTGCCATCAGCGCAGCCGCTTTGGCGACCCTTGCCGCCTGCGGAGGGTCTGAACGTCCTCGCACCGAGCTGGCGGCGGCTCAAATCAACACGATTGGCGTGAACGCCTATCTGTGGCGCGGCGCGCTTGAGACGTTGTCCTTTGCGCCGATGGCGTCGGCGGATAGTGATGGCGGCGTGATCGTGACCGATTGGTACGCCAACCCTGCCAACCCCAATGAGCGGGTGAAGGTAACGGTGACGATCCTTGACCAGGACCTTCGCGCCGATGCTCTTCGCGTCTCGGCAAGCCGTCAGGTATCGCAAGGCGGTGGCTGGGTCGATGCGCCGGTTCAGGCTGCGACCGTGCAAAAGCTTGAGGATATCATCCTCACCAAAGCGCGCGATCTTCGTCGCAAGGCTCTCGCGGGCAGCTAAGCTCTTCTGGTCCCCCGTGACCAGCTCATCACCGAGGTAGAAACAGGGGGCTGCACCACGCGGCCCTCTTGCGCTTGTTCTGAACAGCGTTAGCGAGACTTCATGACCGATACACGATTCGATCCATCAACGGCGGATGCCCGCTGGCAGGCGGCCTGGGACAAGGCAGGCACATTCACCGCCGATTCCGATAGCGACAAGCCCAAGTCTTACGTGCTTGAGATGTTCCCCTATCCATCGGGCCGCATCCACATGGGGCACGTGCGCAATTACACCATGGGCGATGTCCTTGCGCGCTATAAGAAGATGCGCGGGTTCGAAGTGCTCCACCCGATGGGTTGGGACGCGTTCGGGATGCCTGCGGAAAATGCGGCGATGGAAAAGAAGGTCCATCCCGGCAAGTGGACTTACGCCAATATCGAGGCGATGAAAGCGCAATTGAAGCGCATCGGCTTTGCGCTCGACTGGACCCGCGAATTTGCGACCTGCGACCCTGAATATTATGGGCACGAACAGGCGCTCTTCATCGATATGTATGAGGCGGGCCTCGTCTATCGCAAATCGTCTGAGGTGAACTGGGACCCGGTCGACATGACCGTACTCGCCAATGAGCAGGTGATCGACGGCAAGGGCTGGCGTTCAGGCGCAGAGGTTGAAAAGCGCAAGCTTGACCAGTGGTTTTTGAAGATCACCGATTTTGCCGAAGACCTGCTTGAGGGCCTGGGCGAACTTGAAGACTGGCCTGAGAAGGTCAAGGTCATGCAGGAAAACTGGATCGGCAAGTCGAGCGGGCTGGAGTTTTCTTTCGATCTGTCGAATGGCGAAAAGCTCCCCGTTTATACCACCCGTCCGGACACGATCTTTGGCGCAAGTTTCGTCGCAGTCGCAGCCGATCATCCGATTGCGCAGGGGCTTGCTGGTGATGAGGCGGTCGCTGCGTTTATTGACGAATGCAAGAAGGGCGGCACGACGGCGGCTGCGTTGGAGACGGCGGAAAAGCTGGGTTATCGCACCGACATCACGGCCAAGCACCCGTTCACGGGCGAAGCGATGCCGGTCTTCATCGCGAACTTCGTTCTGATGGATTACGGCACGGGCGCGGTCATGGGCGTTCCCGGCCACGACCAGCGCGACTTCGAATTCGCGACCAAGTACGAGCTTGCGATCACCCGCGTTGTGGCGAAGGACCTCGACAGCGCAGACGCTCCGATGGGCGATGAAGCCGAGCCAGGCGATGGCGTGATCGTCAATTCCGACTTCTTGAATGGCCTCAGCGTCGAACACGCGAAGGCCGAGGTTATCAGCCGTGCCGAGGACGGCGGTTGGGGCGAGGGCACGACCGTCTGGCGGCTTCGCGACTGGGGTATTTCGCGCCAGCGTTATTGGGGTACGCCCATTCCCTTCATCCATTGTGATGCGTGCGGCATTGTTCCCGTTCCAAAGGACCAGCTTCCGGTGAAATTGCCCGAAGATGTGGACTTTGAAACGCCGGGCAACCCGCTTGAGCGTCACGCCACATGGAAGCACACCTCATGCCCCAAATGCGGGGGCGAGGCACGGCGCGAAACCGATACGCTCGACACCTTCACCAACTCCTCATGGTACTTCCTGCGCTTTGCATCGCAACCTGCCGACAAGCCGTTTGACGCAGAGGAAATCGCCAGGTGGATGCCGGTGGAGCATTATATCGGCGGCATTGAGCACGCGATTTTGCACCTGCTCTACGCACGCTTCTGGACGCGGGCACTCGCGCATATCGGCAAGTTTGACGTAAAAGAACCCTTCGCCTCGCTCTTTACGCAAGGCATGGTGACGCATGAGACGTACCGCCTGGGTGATCGGGGGTGGCTCTCACCTGATGAAGTTCGCATCGAAGGTGAAAAAGCCTTCGCGCTTGAAGGCGGCGAAGAAGTCGAGCGTGGCCGCGTCATCAAGATGTCGAAGTCGAAGAAGAACGTCGTCGACCCTGACAACATCATCCGCGACTACGGCGCGGACGCGGTGCGCTGGTTCATGCTTTCCGATAGTCCGCCAGAGCGCGATCTGCCGTGGTCCGAGGCTGGCATTGAGGGATGCTATCGCTTTGTCCAACGTCTGTGGCGTTTGTTCGAGCAGTTGGACGAAAGCGCGACAGGCGAAGATAAGGGCCTTGCCCGCCGCGCGCACCAGACCATTGTGGCCGTTGCCGAGGACATTGAGGCGCTCTCCTTCAACAAAGCGGTTGCGCGCATTTACGAACTCACCGGCGCAACCGAAAAGGCCAAGCCCAGTGAGAGCCGCAACTTTGCCATCCGCGCGCTGCTCCATATGGTTAGCCCGATGATGCCGCACCTTGCCGAAGAGGCACACGCTAAAATGGGCGGCGAGGCGCTTATCGCAGAGAGCCCTTGGCCCGAGCATGACGAAGCGATGTTGGTCGAGGACGAAGTCACCATTGCGGTTCAGCACAAAGGCAAACTGCGCGATACGCTGACCGCTCCCAAGGGCGCATCCAAAGAGGATTTGGAAGCGATGGCGCTCGCATCCGAAAAGGTGCAGCGGTCGTTGGACGGTGCACAAATTCGCAAAGTCATTGTCGTACCCGACCGGCTGGTTAATATCGTCACCTGATGACGTATCGCGCACCTTCTTTGGCCGCCATTTTGGTCCTCGCCCTTGGGCTTCCCCTGACGGGTTGTGGCCTTCAGCCTATGTACGCAGGAGGCGCGTCTTCGCCCGTGGCACAGGGCCTCGCAGCGATCGAAGTGCCTGCGATTCCGGGGCGAGACGGCTGGCTGGTGCGAAACGCATTGCGCGACCGTTTGGGGGCTGCGGGCGATCAAGGCGGCTATCGCTATCGCCTTGATGTGCGATTGGATGACGCTCTTGAGGCATTGGGCGTCCTAAACGATGATACTATCAGCCGCGAATTGCGCATCCTTCGCTCACGCTACCAGCTGGTAGATATCTCGACGGGCGAAATTTTGCTCGATGCAACCGCTGGTTCGGATGCAGGGATCGACGTTGTCTCCAGCGAATACGCCACCATCGCGGCTGAACAACGCGCGCTTGAAAACCTCGCTGAAGAAGTTGCAAGCCGGATGGTGACGCGCGTTGCGCTCACTTTGCGGGAGCGCGAGCGCGACGCGGCGCAATGAGGGCCGCCGGATGAAGGCGAAACACAGCGAATTTGCAAGGGGGCTTCCGCGTTCCGCCTCTCAGGCTTCGATCTTCTTCTTTTGCGGCCCCGACGAAGCGGGCGCGTCGGCAGCAGCGGACAAGATAATCGCAGCGCTTCCCGATGCAGGTGAACGGATCGAATTGTCAGGCGGCGACCTTAAGCGCGATCCCGCCCTGCTCGGTGATGAGGCGCGCTCAGGATCGCTGTTCGGAGATAAGCGCCACATCCTTGCCCGGGTGACCGGCGAAGAGGCGCATGACGCTTTAAAGGCATTAATCGAGACAAGTGATTCCGGCGCAGGGGATGCTGCGCCCATATTGGTGATCGCAACCTCGGCCACCGACAAATCGCGCACCGCCAAATTGCTCGAAAAACGCCCCGACGCCCTCGTCACCATGTTTCACCCGCCCGACCTTGGCAGTGTCGCAGGCGCGGTGCGGTCGATGGCCGATGCAGCAGGATTGCGACTCGGCGGCGACTTGGCAGAGCGAATCGCGCGCTCCGCCGGGCTCGACGTTCGGCTTGCCCAGTCCGAAGTGGACAAATTGGCGCTTTATCTCGACGCCTCCAGCCAGACGCCCAAATCCGCCACTCCTGAAGATCTGGCAGCAATCGGCGCGCCAACCGAAGATGACGGCTTTGCACCTTTGGTTAATGCGGTGCTTGGCGGAGAGCTTGGCAAATTGCCAAGCGAACTCAGGCGGATGAAGGAGCTGGGGATCAATCCTGTTGGCCTCCTCCTCGCGCTTGAACGGCGCGCAGGCCAATTGACCCAGATCACTGCAAAGCTTGGGCCCCGCGGCAATTTTGATAATCTGGGCAAGGGCGAAAAGGCACAGCTTGGCGTTTTCTGGAAGGAAGAACGCGAGATTCGTCAGCAACTTGGCCGCTGGCCCGCGCGCAAGCTCG
The DNA here is from genome assembly GCF_019904235.1 of Erythrobacter sp. SCSIO 43205. Taxonomy (NCBI): domain Bacteria; kingdom Pseudomonadati; phylum Pseudomonadota; class Alphaproteobacteria; order Sphingomonadales; family Erythrobacteraceae; genus Erythrobacter; species Erythrobacter sp. SCSIO 43205. The sequence goes on from NZ_CP063202.1 coordinate 459,837, forward strand.
GCCGCCTGATCCCGCGCCTTGCCGCCCTGCATCAGAGCTTGCTTGCCAATTCTCAGGCCGCCGAGCTTTTGCTCGCCCAGGACCTCACCCAGATCGCCCGATTTGCCGCCAAACGGTAGCATTTTCGGACAGATGTGATTTTTCGCACCTGCAAAAAATTCACTTTTACGTAAAATCCCGTAAAGGTTCTTTAGTAACGGCGTACTAAGGGTATCTACGGGGTTAGGCGTTAGATATGAATAAACAGACCGGGTTGCTGCTGGACGCAGCGCATACCGAGAAAATAGCACGGCCAATCGCGCCATCGCTCGAAAGGCGCCGTTTGCGCGCCTTCGCAGTGATGATGGTGATTGACGCAGCGCTTCTGCATATCGCCTTTGCTGCCGCCAGCCTTATTTATCACGGCGACTGGGCTTCGCCTAACAATATGCTGGCAGCCCAAACCTTGCTGCCAGTGTTCTTCACCATCGCTCTTTACAATGGCAGCTATGGCGGACAGGCGCTGGGCGATTGGGTGTTCGCCGCAAAACGCGCTTTGACCGCGCTTCTGGTGTCGACGGCGCTGGTGAACTTCCTCGCCTTCTATACCAAGTCGAACGCTGAATTTTCCCGTGGGTCAGTGACGCTGGGCCTCATCTTGTCGGCGATTGCGATCGTTTCCTTCCGGCGCGTAGTGGAAATGTTCATTGCGCGCTTCTGGCAGGGTCGCACCACCAATGAATTGGTGATTGACGATGGCGGCCCCAGCTTTGCGAGCACGCGCGGGGAAAGTATTCTGGCGAGCGATTACGCGCTTGATCCCACCAGCCACGATCCCTTCATGTTCGATCGCCTCGGCAAGCTTCTGCAAAATCAGGACAAGGTTGTCGTCAGCACCCCGCGTGAGCGGCGCGAGCAATGGGCATTCCTGTTGAAATCGGCTGGCGTCCACGGTGAGATCGTCAGCCAGCCAGCGCATGATCTGGGCGCGCTGGGTGTGCAGCATTACGAAGCGCAGGATCGCACGACTCTGATTGTCTCAAATGGTCCGTTGAAGCTGCGTTCGCGTATCTCGAAACGCCTTTTTGATACAGTGATAGCGGGCGCTGCACTGCTTGCGCTCTCGCCTTTGCTGCTTGTTGTTGCGCTAATGATCAAGCTGGAGGACGGCGGCCCCATCTTCTTCGTCCAACGCCGCATGGGGCGGGGCAACACCTTCTTCAATATGTTCAAATTCCGCTCGATGAAGGTGGACAAGAACGATGCAGAGGGCGCGCGTTCGACGGGGCGCGAGGATGATCGGATCACGCGCATCGGTGCCTTTATCCGAAGGACAAGCATTGATGAACTGCCGCAGCTGATCAATGTGCTGAAAGGCGATATGTCGATCGTCGGCCCGCGGCCGCACGCATTGGGGAGCCGGGCAAACAACAAGTTTTTCTGGGAAGTCGATGCCCAATACTGGCGCCGCCACTGCCTGAAGCCGGGGCTGACAGGCCTTGCACAGGTGCGCGGGCACAGAGGGGCAACCGAGAAGGAAAGCGATCTCACCGATCGGTTGCAATCCGACCTTGAGTATATCTCAGGCTGGTCGCTGCGGCGCGATATTGAAATCGTGTTCAAGACGATCCTCGTGCTGCGGCACGAGAATGCTTACTGAGTTTTGCGAAGGCGTATCCGCGCCTTTGTCCTCGCTAGACGGGCAGGCAAGCTGCCCCCGCGAAGTTTATCCTGAGCGGCTGGCTTGCCAGCCAGTCGAAGGGGCGGCCTTGCAGGTGACCTACTTAATCACCACTCACATTAAACGTGCCGGTCACCCGGCCATTGTCACCAGGGGTGGTCGAATTGGCACCGCTTGCGCGGCCATCGACGCTGGAAAGACCGGTTGCAAGGTTGATCACAAGCCGCTCACCGCGCAGCACATCGCCGCCTCGGCTGAGCGAAACATTGCCCGCCATGGTGATGATGCGCTTGCCAAAGTCATAGACCGCAACATCGCCGCTGGCGCGTTCATTGGCCCGCGTCACCACCACGCCGCCATTGGCTGTGATGCGTTGAACATCCAGAGAGCCATCGTCGGTGTAGCTTGCCAGCATCCGGTTTGAACGCACACTCAATGGCCCCTGATTGACCACCACATTGCCGCTCAAAACGACGCGGTTCGCACGGTCGTCAAAATCAATGCTGCCCGCGTCGAAGGACACTGGCGCATTGGTGTCATGCGAGGCGATGGTTTGCGCGTGTGCGCTCATACCAAGGGCAATACACCCGCCTATCAAAGCTCCGCCCGCGGCCCAGCTAAGGCCAATTTTCGCAAGATTTGAGGAAGAAATGCGGGCCATTTACGGCATCCTTTGTCCGATTGTGTTCATGCCGCTGAGTTTGCCCGGAACCATAGTCAGCCGGGCATTGCCATCAAGCGAGATCGTGCGCGCGTCGAGATCGCCGCGCATGGAATTGGCGGAAAATGTGCCGACGGGCAGTGCGCCTTCGACCCCGCCTGTGCCGGTCATCGTGCGTGTCTCAAGGTTGAACTCAACCCCGCTTGCCTCGATCGCATAGCCATCGGCGGTGCGAACACGCATCGTGCCTTCGACGTCGACCACTTCGCTGTCGATGTCATAGACCCCGCCTGCTGCTGACAGTTGGGCAGGGCCTTCTTCCAGCAAAAGCTGGGCGAGAAGATCATCCATGCGCACTTTGCCTTCCGCGCTTGAGCGCTGCACCGCTTCGCCTGCGGTGATCGAGAAAGGGCGGCCCATATCATCGCGGCCCCGGTACATGGCATTATCGACGCTTAAGCGTTCATTGATCACTGCAACGCTGTTGCGGTCGAGCAGAAAGCTGATTTCGCCGCGCGGCGACAGTGGCGTGATAATCATCAGTGCAGCCATCACCCCGACACCCATAGGCAGTGCGCGCGCCAGAAAGGCCACGAGCTTGTCGTGGCTGCCGCCAGGAGCTGCAAAATCCTGACGCTTGCTGCGTAGTTCCTTGGCGCGGTTGGTTTCGATGCGGCGTTTGATGACCATTGTTAGGCGGCCTCTGTCCTACCTGTAGTAACCTTCATTGTGGCTGAATATGTCGCGCCCGTCCCAGCCTGCAATGTCGAGCGCGGCGCGCGTTGGCAGGAAGTCAAAGCACGCTTGTGCGATTTCCATGCGCCCCTCGCGTTCGAGGCGCACCACCAGCTCATCGCGCAGGCGGTGGAGGAAACGCACGTCAGAGGCCGCGTAATCGCGCTGCGCCTCGTTCAATTCCGGCCCGCCCCAATCGGAGGATTGTTGCTGCTTGGAGATATTTTCGCCGAGCAGTTCATCGGTCAGGTTTTTGAGCCCGTGGCGATCGGTGTAGGTGCGCACCAGCTTGCTTGCGATCTTGGTGCAGAACACAGGGCCTGCCTCAACGCCAAGATAATACTGGATCGCCGCCAGATCGAAGCGGCCAAAATGGTAAAGCTTCACCCGGTTCGGATCAGCAAGGATGCGCGTCAAATTGGGCGCTTCATAATCGCTACCCGGCGAAAAGCGCACCAGATGCTCATCGCCTGAACCATCGGAGATTTGCACCACGCACAAACGGTCGCGGTGGGTGATAAGCCCCATCGTCTCGGTATCGACAGCCAAGTCGCTTGTGCCCTCAAGCACGCCATCGGGGAGGTCTTCTTCGTGAAAATATACAGCCATATGGGCAACGCCATTACGCCACATTGGGTGAGAGGGGAAGAGGGCGCTTTAAGAGGGGGAAACCCGCGTGGTTCGCCTCGCCTCAGATGTGCGCTGGGTGTAACCTGCCTGCCTAATGGCAAGCGAAGACATCCCTGAAACTTGGCGCGCGGCGCTGGAGCCTGCATTGCGCACGGCGCAAGCGCGCAAGCTTGGCGGCTGGCTGGTGGCTGAGGAGCAGGCGGGCAAGGTGATCTATCCGCCGCGTGGGGCAAGGCTTGCAGCGCTCAAGGCGACGCCCTTGGACAAGGTGCGCGTCGTTATCCTTGGCCAAGACCCCTATCACGGGCCGGGCCAAGCTCATGGGCTGAGCTTTTCGGTGCAGGACGGGGTCAAACAGCCCCCATCGCTGGTCAATATCTTCAAGGAACTGGAAAATGACCTTGGAATCCCTCGGCCTGAGAGCGGCAATCTCACGCCGTGGGCGCGCCAAGGCGTGCTGCTTTTGAATAACACGCTCACGGTTCAAGAGGGGCAGGCGGGAAGCCATGCCGGGCGCGGTTGGGATGCGATCACCGATGCCTGTGTGCAAGCGGTGGTGGATCAGGGGCTTCCGTGTGTTTTCATACTGTGGGGCAGCCATGCCGCAAAGAAAGCGAGCCGGGTAAAGGGCCTTGGCGCTGGCCAGCACCATCGCGTGATCAAATCCCCGCATCCCTCACCATTGTCGGCACACCGGGGCTTTTTCGGCTCTAGCCCCTTCAGTCAGACCAACGCTTTTCTTGAGAGCCAAGGCTGCGAGCCAATAGATTGGAAATTATGATCAGAGGCGTTGCAATATCGAGTGATATTCTAAAGACTGGAATGCAGCTTTTATGAAAAGGGCGTTAGACAGGGGGTCTAATCGTGAAGAAGACAGCAGCTTTTCTCATTTTTGCCAGTGTCCTGCTTCAAGGGTGCGGGTGGGATTCAAAGACGAGGCTTGTGCCGACCTATGAGCGCGAGGTTATCGCTTTGTCCGGCACTTATGATGTGGGTGAGGACAGCGTTTCATTTTCACCTTTCTCCAACGAGGGCCTGCAAACTGTAATCATTGAGACAGGCAGTGGCAGTCGATACACCAACCGCGTTGCTTATGATCTGGTGCAGGTGAAGGGTGCGATTGAAGAGGGTGTGGACCGCCGGGAGTTCACATATCTGGCCGAACGTCGCCAAATTCCGCAAGAAGAGCCCAAGCTCACTTACGAATTGATCACCGTGCGCAAGGTGCATGGGGAAAATGCTGTTTTCACAGGCGACTACGAGTTCAAGCAATATTCGCTGAAATGCGCTGATGCGACAATGCGGATCAACACCAACACCGAAGGGTCTGGCTGCACCTTCAATCGCTATAGTGAATTGATGGCCGCCACCACCGACGTGTTGCAATGGATGAGCGATCCCCGAATTGCGATAGAATATGACACTGGATACAAGCGTTAACCCGCCCATGACACAAACAAATCAAGCAGACACCGTCCTTTATGAAGTGCGCGACAAGGTCGCTCTTGTCACGCTCAACCGACCGGAGGCGATGAACGCGATCAACAAGGCGCTGCGCCGCCGTCTTTACGAAGTTATGCGCGCAGCTGACCGCGACGACACGGTTCATGCGGTTGTCCTGACGGGCGCAGGAACGCGCGCCTTTACCGCTGGCCTCGATTTGAAAGAGCTGGGCAGCCAGGAGGGCGCGCTTGGCGCTGCCAATGATAAAGACCCTGCGAACAACCCGGTCAAAGCGATCGAAGTGTGCCGCAAGCCGGTGATTGGTGCGGTCAACGGGGTTGCGATCACTGGCGGGTTCGAAGTGGCGCTTGCCTGCGATTTTCTCATCGCTGCGACCAATGCGCGCTTTGCCGACACCCATGCGCGCGTTGGTATCACCCCGGGCTGGGGCCTGTCGCAGAAATTGTCGCGCATGATCGGGATCGGTCGGGCCAAGGAGCTTGCTTTCACTGGCAACTTCCTTGGCGCAGAGACGGCGCTGCAATGGGGGCTGGTCAATCATGTGGTCGAGCCTGACGATTTGCTGCCAACCGCGCTCAAACTGGCCGAGGATGTGGCCAGCATCGATACCGCTTTCGTGCAAAGCTATAAGCGGCTGATCGACGATGGCTTTGCGGTGAGTTTTGGCGAAGGCATGGCAATCGAGGCCAAGCGCTCGTCCGCTGCCAATTCAAAGGTCGCGCCTGAGCAGGTCGAATCGGTGCGCAAAGACGTGCAGGAACGCGGGCGGGGCCAGTAAGGGTTGAACCAATAGGGCGGCAATGACGATTGAGGCGGCGAGCGCAGCCTATTCAGCGGGCACTTCGACCTTGCGAAAAGTCATCGAGCCCAATGGCCCATTGACTTCGAGTATCCCGTCAACAAACCGCCCCGTCGCTTCGTCAAAATCGACGACGCCAAGGTCATTGCGGTGAAATTCAAAGTGCATCGTGCCGCGCGCATTGGCGGTGCTGTGCGCGCTTACATCGAAGGCCTCTGACTGTATGTCATAGCTTCGCATATGAAAGGCGACCTTTTCAAGCCGATCACATTCCTCGCCAGGCGTCCAATCGCCTTCACTTACATAATCGTAAACCGTCTCTCCATTGGCGCACAGGCCGTAAACCCTTGCATATTGGAAAGGTCTGTCCGTGCCTGCCCAGACAATGCGGAAGGCCGGGCCATCCTTGGTGGGTTCCACCCGCGCAAGGGTGAATTGCGGCGGGACCGGCTTGGGGTCACTGGTGAAGGTGATCACGCCATCTTTTTCAGCCCAATGGCCAGTTGCGCGCGCGTCAAGCGAGCCAACGGAAAGCCCCCATCGAAAGCTTCCATCCGCCTCAATCACCATGCCCATGGCGGTTTCAAAGCTGCCGCCATCATAGCGGCCCACAAAACTTGATTCATCCCTCGATGCTTCCTGCGCCCAGGCAGTCGTGCAAAGCGTGAGTGCTGCGACAGTGATCAGCGTTTTGAACTTCATTCCCGCAAGTCTAGCAGCGATAAGGTGGCATGGCTAAAAGTCATCAAAACTGGGCGGTCAGCCGCGCGCCTACTGTCACACCGGTTGACCGTGCGGCGACTGCGCTGTCGACCACCTGAACATTGCCGCTGATCGCGAACTGTTTGTGGAATTGATAGGTGTAGAACGCTTCCATGCCGACCTCATCCTCAATCCCCAGACGAAAGGCGATGTCATCGACAAGCTCGTTGGTGAGCGAATAGCTGAAGGCGGCAATGCCAAAGCGGTCTTGCGGGCGGAAACGCGGGTTTCCTGACATGCCCAAATAGCCTGAGTAGTCAAGGAAGGTTGGATCGCCCGCCGAGGCCTGGAACCGTGCCATGATGCCCCAGCCTTTGCCGGGCGCTTCGGGGTAGGTTTCGATGAATTGATAGCCGGACAATTGCACCGCAAGCTCGCCGCTTTCATCGCCGAACGACCCGCCTGCAGGCGGGGTAAGTGCGGCGGGCAGGATGTCGCGGGCAAAGTCATCGCGGTTCGAACCCAGAAGTACGGCGGTGTAAAACCCCGGCTTGCCGCCGACTTTGGGCATGAAGGTCGCACCCGCCAGAAACATGACGCCATTGTCAAACGGGTCTTCCAGCCCGCTGCGTTGATATTGGGAATCGACGTCGAACACCCACAATCGGTAAATCACCTTATTGGTCGGCACATTCAGCATCGCACCTGTCACCGTATTGGGCGCAATGCCTGACGGCGGAAGGACAAAGCCAAGGTTTTGAAAACCAATGTGGCCGTTGCTTTGGATGATCGGGATTTTGCGGGTCTGTTCGAGCAGGTTGAGCTTGCCCACCTCAAGCGCTGCGCCGCTGTCCCATTTGTATTCAAGGCTTGCGCTTACATCGAACCTGCCCCGGTCACCGGGCTGAAACATCAGGGCGTTGTTGGGGATGAGGCCGATCTCGCCAATCGTATCCTCGCCCCAGCGATATTCTGGGCGCAGTTTCAAAGACAGGTTTGACGGGCCACCAAACGCAGAGGAACGCAGCCTGAAATAGCCATCCACCCGTCCCCCATATTGCGCGACCGTGCGGGCATCGCCGGCAATGGGCGCTTCGAGGAATTGCGAGGCGAGAACTTCGAGCTCGAAGTCTTTCGGGCCGTTTTGTTTTGTGCCGGGAGTGTGAGCGACAACCGTTGCCGGTGGATATGAGGGGGCAGCCGGTACAGCAAGAGCCGGGTCACCCTCGCTCATTGGCGGGGCCTCTATCTGTGAACTTTGACTTTGTGCAAGAGCGCCGCTCGCCGCAAGACCGACGCACATACCGAAAATGCCGCGCGCTGCACCCGCGCATTGACGGCCAATCTTCATCTGAATTTTCTTCCTGTCCCCGAAAGACGCATCTTACGTGCGCCTTTATTTCACCGTGAATTGAAGGAGATGCAGTAATATTACAGATGAAATCAAGCAGGGTGACGCAATTGTGCCCTGTTTGAATTCTTAAGTGTCTTTTGGGTACTAGGGCAAAAGCACTAGTACCGCGATCATCGCGGAAGTTCGCTGACGCCCATAAGCGCTTCGTCAACAGCGCGAGCGCACTGGCGACCTTCGCGGATGGCCCAGACCACAAGGCTCTGACCACGGCGCATATCCCCGCAGGCAAAGACATTTTCGACGCTGGTGGCGTAGCTTTGCGTATCCGCTGCAACATTGCCGCGCTGATCCAGATCCACACCTGACTGGTCGAGAAGGCCAGCCTTGACCGGCCCGACAAAACCCATGGCAAGGAAGATAAGGTCGGCTTTAAGCGTAAACTCGCTGCCAACGATCTCGCGCATCTGTTGCTGGCCGTTTTCGTCCTTCACCCACTCAACGCGCGCACACTCAAGCCCAGTGACTTTCTCGCCATCGCCCACCACGCGTTTGGTCAGTACGGCCCAGTCACGCTCCACACCTTCTTCATGGCTCGACGAAGTGCGCAGCTTCAATGGCCAATGCGGCCAGGTCATCGCCTTGTCCTCTTTTTCAGGAGGCTTGGGCATGATCTCAAGCTGAGTGACCGAGGCAGCGCCCTGACGATTGGAGGTGCCAACACAATCAGAACCCGTGTCACCGCCGCCAATGACGATGACGTGCTTGCCTGTGGCCTTTAAGCTTCCGCGAGGGGCCGCACGGCTTTCCTCATCGCCCGCATTGCGCTTGTTCTGCTGAGTCAGGAATTCCATCGCGAGGCGAACGCCGTTCAATTCCGCGCCCGGAATTTCCAATTGGCGCGCGTTTTCTGCGCCGCCCGAAAGCACCACCGCGTCAAAGTTTTCCTGCAAGGACTGGAACGAGATATCGACGCCAACTTCCTTGCTGGTTTTGAACGTCACCCCTTCGGCTTCCATCTGCTGACAGCGCCGGTTGATGAGGTGTTTTTCCATCTTGAAGTCGGGAATGCCGTAGCGAAGCAGCCCGCCGATACGGTCGTTCTTCTCGAACAGGGTCACCGAATGGCCAGCGCGCGCCAATTGCTGTGCGCACGCCATGCCAGCAGGGCCAGAGCCCACGACGGCAACCGATTTGCCAGTCTTTTTCTCTGGAATTTGAGGCGTGACCCAGCCTTCTTTCCAACCCCGGTCGATGATTGCACATTCGATCGATTTGATCGTCACCGGCTGGTCAATGATGTTGAGCGTGCACGATGCCTCGCAAGGCGCGGGGCAGATGCGGCCTGTGAACTCCGGGAAATTGTTGGTGGAATGCAGAACGTCCAATGCGTTCTTCCAGTCGTTTTCATAAACGAGATGGTTCCAGTCGGGGATCATATTGTTCACCGGACAGCCGTTGTGACAATATGGAATGCCGCAATCCATGCAGCGTGAGGCTTGCGCGCTCAGCGTCTCGTCATCGGGCTGCACCACGAATTCGCGGTAGTTTTCAAGCCGCTTTGCCGGCTCGATATAATCCCGCTCGCGGCGTTCGATTTCGAGGAAGCCTGTATCTTTACCCATGATTGGTATTCCTATTCCGCTGCCACGCTCTCAGCCTCAAGGCGTTCGGCCTCAAGCGCTTCGAGGGCGCGTTTGTAATCGGTTGGCATGACCTTCACGAATTTGGTGAGCGCATTGTCCCAATCGGCGAGAAGGTCAGAGGCGACCTTGCTGCCGGTGTGAAGCTGGTGACGCTCAACCAGAATACGAAGACGCTCTGCGTCGTGACGCAGCATATCGCCCATGCCAAGATCATTGACCGAGCGCGTGCGCTGGCTTGGACGGCCTGTCCCCTCGTCAGCATCAGGCTCAGCAGAGATTGGCTCAAGCTTGACCTGTGCGTGATTGACGAGATCGGAGAAATTGCCGTCCGCATCATAAACATAGGCGACACCGCCGCTCATGCCCGCAGCAAAGTTGCGGCCCGTCTTGCCCAGCACGACGACAACGCCGCCGGTCATATATTCGCAAGTGTGATCGCCTGTCCCTTCGACAACGGCAATCGCGCCTGAGTTGCGAACGGCGAAACGCTCCCCGCCAACGCCAGCGAAATACGCTTCGCCGGAGATTGCACCGTAAAGGACAGTGTTGCCAACGATGATGTTTTCATTCGCTGCGCGCGGGGCGTTTTCGGGAGGCCGCACGATGATGCGCCCGCCTGAAATGCCTTTGCCCACATAGTCATTGGCATCGCCGACAAGATCAAGCGTGACCCCGTGCGCAAGCCATGCGCCAAAGCTTTGACCTGCAACGCCGGTCAGATTGATACGGATTGTATCGACCGGGAGCCCTTCGTGACCGTGCTCTTTGGCAATGGTGCCTGAAAGCATCGCGCCAGCGGTACGGTTGACGTTGCGGATCTCGTAATTGAGTTCCACCGGCGTCTTATTGCTGATGGCCTCGCTTGCGTCTGCGATAAACTGATTGTCGAGGGCGGCTGCAAGCCCGTGGTCCTGCGTCTCAGTGTGGTTGAGAGGCGTGCCCCATTCAAGCGCAGGTGCAAACAACAGACGATCAAGATTGATCCCTTGTGCTTTCCAGTGGCGGTGCATTCGCGTCATGTCGAGACGGTCGACCCGGCCAACCATCTCGGCAACCGTGCGGAAGCCCATTTCAGCCATGATCTGACGCAGTTCCTCGGCGACGAAGAACATATAGTTGACCACGTGCTCTGGCTGTCCGGTGAAGCGTGCGCGCAGCACTGGATCCTGTGTCGCAACGCCCACGGGGCAGGTGTTGAGGTGGCATTTGCGCATCATAATGCAGCCCGCCGCGATCAGCGGGGCGGTGGCAAAGCCAAACTCGTCAGCGCCCAAAAGCGCGCCGATAGCCACATCGCGTCCTGTGCGAAGGCCGCCATCAACCTGCACCGCAATGCGACTGCGCAAATCGTTGAGAAGCAGCGTTTGCTGTGTCTCGGCAAGGCCGATTTCCCATGGGGAACCTGCATGGGTGAGCGACGTCAGAGGCGATGCGCCCGTACCCCCATCATAGCCTGAAATCGTCAGGTGATCGGCTTTCGACTTCGACACACCAGCGGCAACCGTGCCCACACCCACTTCGGAGACAAGCTTCACCGAAATGCGTGCTGATGGCTGAACGTTCTTAAGATCGTGGATCAGCTGAGCCAGATCCTCAATCGAGTAGATGTCGTGGTGCGGCGGAGGTGAGATAAGGCCCACGCCCGGTGTTGAGTGACGCACCGCGCCAATGCGTTTATCGACCTTGTGGCCCGGCAGCTGACCGCCTTCGCCCGGCTTTGCGCCTTGGGCCATCTTGATCTGAATATCGTCGGAATTGGCGAGATATTCGGTCGTCACACCAAAGCGGCCCGAAGCCACCTGCTTGATGCGGCTGCGCATGGTGTCGCCGTTTTCCATCGGCTTGAAGCGGAACGGTTCCTCGCCCCCTTCGCCTGTGTTTGATCGCCCGCCTATGCGGTTCATCGCAATCGCCAAAGTCGAGTGCGCTTCGTGGCTGATCGAGCCAAAGCTCATCGCGCCGGTGGAGAAGCGTTTGACGATCTCGCTTGCCGGTTCAACTTCGTCGAGCGGGATCGGATGCTCGGCTTTCTTGAACTCCATCAGGCCGCGGATCGAAAGCAGACGTTCGTTCTGATCGTTGACCGACTTGGCGAACTCTTCGTAATTCGCCCAGTTGTTGCCACGAACCGCGTGCTGCAATTGCGCGACGTTTTCCGGCGTCCAGGCGTGCTCTTCACCGCGCAGACGGTATTGGTAGATACCGCCGACATCGAGCATCCCTTTGTAAAGCGGATTATCGCCATAGGCGGCTGCGTGACGGCGGATGCTTTCCTCTGCGATCTGTTTGAGGCCTACACCTTCGATGGTGGTCGCAGTGCCAGTGAAGTAATTGGCGATAAACTCGCTTGAGAGGCCCACCGCGTCAAAAATCTGCGCACCGCAATAGGACTGATAGGTCGAGATGCCCATCTTGGACATGACCTTGCGGATGCCTTTGCCGACCGCCTTGATGTAATTTTGCTGGACCTGTTCAGGGGTAAGCTCGGAGTGCTTCTTCTGGCGAATGTCTTCCAGCGTTTCGAAGGCGACATAAGGGTTGATCGCCTCTGCGCCATAGCCAGCAAGCACGCAGAAATGGTGCACTTCGCGCGCTTCGCCGGTTTCAACGACAAGGCCCGTTTGCATCCGAAGGCCTTGACGGACCAGATGATGGTGAACCGCAGCCGTCGCCAGAAGCGCTGGCATGGGAATACGATCTTCGCTTTGCGCCCGGTCAGAGATGACGAGGATATTCTGGTCCTGAAGCACCGCTTCGGTTGCGGCCCAGCACATTTCCTTGATCGCCATTTCAAGGCCATCAGCTCCAGTGCTCGCATCCCAGGTCATGTCGATGGTGGTGCAACGGAAAGCGCCGTCCAAAACCGCCTCGACCGAACGGATTTTGGCAAGATCATCGTTGGAGAGGATCGGTTGCTCGACTTCCAGACGCTTGTGCGTCCCCGCATCGCGGCCAAGGAGGTTCGGGCGCGGGCCGATCATCGACAAAAGGCTCATCACCAATTCTTCGCGGATCGGATCAATCGGCGGGTTGGTGACCTGCGCAAAGTTCTGCTTGAAGTAATCGTAGAGCAGCCGCGCCTTGTTCGACAGCACCGCGATCGGCGTGTCAGTGCCCATAGAACCGATGGGATCATCGGCATTAACCGCCATGGGCTCAAGGAATTTGCTTATATCTTCCTGAGTGTAGCCGAACGCTTGCTGGCGTTGCAGCAAGGTCGATTCAGCGACAGGAACTTCGGAAAGCTCTGGCTCAATCTCTTTGATATCGGCCAGCTTGTACTGTGCTTGCTTCAACCAGTCGGCATAAGGTTCAGCCGTCGCAAGCTCAGCTTTCAGCTCTTCATCTTCAACAATCCGCCCCTCTTCAAGGTCGATGAGGAGCATCTTGCCGGGCTGCAGGCGCCATTTGCGAGTGATGTCTTCTTCAGCAAACGGCAGAACGCCGCTTTCGGAAGCCAGACACACGATGTCGTCCTTGGTGACGCAGAAGCGAGCCGGGCGAAGGCCGTTGCGGTCCAATGTCGCACCGATTTGGCGGCCATCGGTAAAGCACACGGCAGCCGGACCATCCCACGGCTCCATCAGTGCGGCGTGATATTCATAAAACGCCCGGCGGTCGGGATCCATCAACGTGTTGCCCGCCCATGCTTCCGGGATCAGCATCATCATCGCGTGGGCAAGCGAGTATCCGCCAGCGAGCAGCAATTCCAGAGCGTTATCAAGGCACGCGGTGTCCGATTGCCCGTGCGGGATGATCGGCCACATCTTGTCCAAATCTGGCCCCAGAAGATCGCTCTCCATCGTGCGGCGGCGCGCATTCATCCAGTTCACATTGCCCCGATTGGTGTTGATTTCACCATTGTGAGCAATCAGGCGGAACGGGTGGGCAAGGCGCCAGCTGGGGAAAGTGTTGGTCGAGAAGCGCTGGTGCACAAGACCCAGAGCCGAGACGCAATCAGGATCGCGCAAATCATCGTAAAAGCTGCGCACCTGCTCACAAAGGAGCAGACCCTTGTAGACGATGGTGCGGCTTGAAAAGCTCGGCACATACAGGTCGGTCAGGCCGGGGAGATCATGCTTCTCCGCCAGTTTCGCGAGTGGGTTTTGCACCTGCTTGCGGATCACGATGAGCTTGCGCTCAAACGCGTCCTGATCCTCGCAATTTGGGCCTTTGGCGATGATCGCTTGGCTGATCACAGGCATGGAATCGATCACCGCCTTGCCAAGTCCATCAAGCGTGGTTGGCACGTCGCGCCAGCCAAGGAAGACCTGCCCCTCTTTGGCGGTAAATTTCTCGAATTGCTCAGTGACAAAGGCGCGCGCCGCTTCGTCCTGCGGCATGAAGCACATGGCAACGCCATATTCGCCAGGCGCAGGCAGGTTTACATCGTGCTCGCCTGCCCATTTGCGGAAGATCGGATCGGGGATCTGCAAAAGCAGTCCGGCACCATCGCCGAGCAACGGGTCAGCGCCCACTGCGCCCCGGTGGTCAATACGCTCCAGAATCTGAAGCGCTTGCTCGATAATGGCATGACTTTTCTCGCCCTTGATATGGGCGACCATGCCTACTCCGCAGGCGTCATGTTCATTTACCGGATCATAAAGACCCTGGGAATCGGGGTATCCCATAGCGAGTTCCAATCTGTCAGATGCCACCGCTCTGGCGTTGTGCGCGGTGTGCGCGAGGCGGTGGCGAGGTCAAGCAGATACGCACGCCCAAAGGCGATGTATCCGTTTCGCACCCTATTGCAGATGGAATGTCGATATTGCAACCGCGAAGCGTGAAATTTTATTTCGCTAAGATGCAAATCCTGATATTTTTACGCAAGTGAGCTTGCAAAAAATGCGCCTTCTCAAGCTTTTTTGCGTTTTCAGGCAGCTCCGCGAAGCCCTTGCAGACGGCTAAGCGCGCTGCGCAGTTCTTCTTCGGTCTCATCCAGATTGCTTGGTGTTGGAGCTGCGGGCTGAGCCTGATGGCGCGCTGTATCAAAACCGTTCTCGGTGAACAGCGTCAGCGCTTTCAGCGCCTCGGCAAGCGCTGCATCGCGGCTTTTCTGAGTGTTTTCAAATTGCGCGCGTTCCTTTGCCTGACGCTCGTGCAGGGCAGCGGCAAAGCGCTCGACCATCTCGACCAGGCTGAGCTCGTCTGTGGGTTTCTGGCGCAAGGCCTCAAGTGCGGTTGCCGGTTTGAACTCTGGTGAGGGCGCTGGCGCATCGTGCGCTGTCTCGTCTGGCACCACCGAGAAGCCGCCCAGATCAAGCGCGCCGGGTTTTTCGCCCAAAGGTTTGCGCTGTGGGGTGATTTGTTCTGCGCTGAGCGATGCGAACCCGCTCTCAGAGCCGCGTTTGGCAGCACCGTCCTTTGCAGCACCAGTTTCAGCAGCACCAGATTCAGTAGCGCCCGCCTGAGGCTTGCGCGGTGCAAAGGCACGCACTCCATCCGGCCCCTGACCAGCCGCTTCACAGGTCGCGCCTTCGCACGATTCGATCAGCGCATCCTTGAAATGTTTGCGGGTAAAGGCCCAATTGCCGCTGTCATCACCTTGCGCACCGCTGTCCGAATCGCTGTGAATGTCGTCAGGCGCATCCATTTCAAAGCCGCGCTGAGCCAGTTCGCCCAGCGTAGGGCCAGGAGTGGAGGCTGATGGCTTGGAAGGTGCCTCTTCAAAAGGTGTTTGCTTGAAAGGTTGAGGCTCTTCAGTGTCACTTTGGTCAATTGGGGCATCAAGGCTCACGCTGCCAAGGTCTGAAGCCGGATTGATCGGTTCAAATTCACGCGATTTGAACGCTTTGGAAACAAGCGCATCATCGCCTTTTCGCGCCTTGGTGTAGTTTGCAATGGCGCTTGCCACGATAAAGCCAAGGAGCGCGCCGGCACAGCCAACGCCAAGCGCGAGGATCAGCCGCGCTGCGATCAACGGCAGGTACACGCCGCTTAGCGAAGAGGCGCGGGCAATCGCATAATCCGGCATCACCGCCATGATGAGCGCCATCAAGAGCCCGCCCCAGATCGTTACCATGGGCACAAAGGCCCGGTGCTTTGGCACGGTGGCGAAGGATGAACCTGATGCTTTCGCCTTACGCTTGCGCGCCGAACTCTTGCCGTTTTCGACCGCGTCTGCGTGGTTCCTCACGATAGTCCCGATATGCTTGCTCGATTGCATTGCGCGTTTTTGCCTTCATTTGGCCAGTCGGCGCATTCCATCCACGCCTCAGGCACCTAACCCCTGTACGCGCTGCTCGCCATTACGCGAGCCCGCGTCCAAGGCCTGAGCTAAGAGGATATGGTAAACACTAAGATAACGCCGCGCATTTTCATGCCAATTATGGTGTGATTTCACATGGCTAAGGCCGCGTGCGCGGATTGCGTCCCATTCATCGCGCCGGGCAAAAAGCTCATCCAAGGCGCTTGCACAGGCGGCTGGATTGTCGGGCTCGAACAAAAAGCCGGTTTCGCCATTAGTGATAAGCTCGCGGTGCCCGCCAACATCTGACGCGGCGACAAGGCGTTGCTGCGCCATGGCTTCCAAGGGTTTCAACGGTGTCACAAGATCAGTGAGGCGCGAGTGTTTGCGCGGGTAAGCGAGCACGTCGATGAGCGAGTAATAACGCTCAACCTCAGTATGAGGGACGCGGCCTGTGAAGGTGACAGCATCGGGTTCGGGAAGCGATGATGCAAGGTGGCGCCATTTTTCGTCCATCGGGCCTGCGCCTACGAGAAGCAGGCGGGCTCCTGCTTGTTTTTTACGCAGCATTGGCATCGCGGCAATCAGGTCATCGACACCTTCATAATCATAAAAGCTGCCGATATAGCCGATGACGGGCGTGCCCGGCTCGAAACCAAGCTCTGCGGCGAGTGTCTCATCGCGCGGCGCGGGCTCACCAAACAAGGTCAAGTCGACGCCATTAGGCATCACCCCGATTTTGCCCCCCGGTATGCCGCGCGCGATCAGATCATCGCGAAGCCCGTTGCATATGGTAAAGACCCCGTCCGCAGCTTTTGCGATTTGCGTCTCAAGACTGCGGGTAAGGCGGTATTTCAATGACCCTTCAGTCCCCGTCAGATTACCCACGGCGGCATCTTCCCAAAAGGCGCGGATTTCATAAACGAAGGGCACGCCAAGCTTGCGCGCTGCCCGCATCGCGCCGCCACCACAAAGCGCGGGCGAGTGCGCGTGGATCACATCTGGGCGCCATTCTTCGGCAAGCTCTAGGATCGCTTCCATCAACGCCGCCATCTCGCGAAACTCGCTCACCCCGACGGGCCCATTGGGCGTGCCGGGCGTGCGGTGGAAGGTGAGGCCGTCGAAGGCTTCCATTGTCTCGGACCATTCCGCCTCATTATTGTGTCGCTGCGAGGTAATCCCGCGCACTTCGACACCAGCGGCTTCCTGAGCCTTTAAAATCGCGCGCGTGCGGAAGGTGTAGCCGCTGTGAAGCGGAAGCGAATGGTCGAGAACGTGCAGAATCCGTGTCATGGATGAAACGTTTAACCCAATGTGCTTAACGCGCCGTCAACTGCTCTGCTGTAAAGCGCCAGCCAAGATGATCGACTATTTCGCTCTTGCTTTGGGCCACGGCCTGCTTGTGCTCGTGTTTGTGCGGCTGGTTGTGCGCGACAGCCTCGATGTCGATCCGGCGATCACTGCGCTTCGTGAACAAGCCAGGACCAAACGCCCCAACTCAGCCCAGCGGCGCGCATCTCGCAAGGCCGCAGCGCGCGAGCCGGACGACGCGGACCAATGATCGATTTCGTCTTTCTCGGCTTTATCGGCTTCATTCTGGCGCTGGGGCTCAAGCGGCCGTATTTCTGGGTGCTGCTTTATGTCTATATCGACATTCTGGCCCCTCAGAACATCGGTTATGGCATTATTCAAAGCGTGCCAGTGTCGCTCATCGCCTTTGGCGCGGCTTTTGTGGGGTGGGTGTTGTTCGACAAGAAAGAAGGTGCCCGCTTTTCGCTGCGCCAGGGATTGATCCTGCTCCTTTTATGCTGGTGTTTTTTCACGCTTCAGATTGCGGATTACCCCCAAGAGGCTGCGACCAAATGGGACTGGGTGTGGAAGGCGATGGTGTTTGCCATCTTCCTGCCCTTTACCGTCACCACCCGCGAGAGGATCGAAGCGCTTGCGCTCACCATGGTTCTGACCGTCGGGATGATTGTCATCTCAACCGGCATGAAGACGGTGCTGGGCGGGGGCGGCTATGGGTCGCTCAAATTCTTCGTGAAGGACAATAGCGGGATTTACGAAAGCTCGACGCTCGCAACTGTTGCGATCGGCCTCATCCCGATGATCATATGGTTCACCCGCTTTGGCACGATCATCAAGCCGCACTGGACTGTCACCGTATTCGCAGTGGCGCTGTGTTTTGCCTGTTTGATGATCCCCATCGGGACAGAGGCACGCACTGGGCTTTTGTGTATCGCAGCGCTGGGTGTTTGCCTGCTGCGTTATACCGAAAAGCGGCTTTTGTTTATCGCCGCTGCACCCGTGCTCGCCCTGATGGCGCTGCCGTTTTTGCCGCAAAGCTATTACGACCGCATGGCCACCATCGCTCAGCCTGGCGGGGACGAAAGCGCTTCCACCCGGATGCAGGTGTGGGCGTGGACGATTGACTATGCGTCATCGAAACCGCTCGGCGGCGGGTTTGACGCCTATCGTTCAAACTCTTTTACCTACACCATGCCGGTGCGCACTACGAATGAGGACGGCAACACCACCACCACCGAATACCGTGAAGTGACCGACGAAGCGCGCGCCTTTCACTCCTCTTTCTTCGAGCTATTGGGAGAGCAGGGGTATCCGGGGCTGTTCATATGGTTGCTGCTTCACGGGCTTGGCGTGTGGCAGATGGAAAAGACCTATCGGCGCTGGAAGGGCAAGACGCAAGAAAACGAGGCGTGGATTTCGCCCATGGCCGCCGCCTTGCAGATGGCGAGCCTTATCTATCTGGTCGGCGCAACCTTTCAAGGAATTGGCTATCAACCGGTGATGTTGATGATCGTGGGGCTGCAAATCGGGCTTTATTCCTACGTCCATCGGCTCGACTCAGCGAAGCGGTTTCTGGTCACTGATCGGGCATCACAGCGCCTCCAAAGGCGCGCGGTTCGTAGTAAGCGGGCACGCAAGGCTCATTCCGCCCAAGGCCCGCAGCCAGCATTGCCGTAACGGCATCGGCTAACGCCTTTCTCACCTGCTGATCACTCTAACGCTTTATCGTTGCGTTTGGCGTTCGCCCCTGCCATTACGGCCCCAACTTAACGTAAACGTAAACCGCGCGGGCGCGCCATGATGCGTGCCGCGCCAAGGGAAGGGAGCCCAGCACATGACCACACCTCAAGATCTGGCCGCCAAGGTTGGCGAAAACATCGGCACTTCTGAATGGGTCGAGATGACTCAGGAGAAAGTGAATATGTTCGCCGATGCGACCGGCGATCATCAGTTCATCCATATCGATGAAGAAAAAGCCAAGATGACCCCGTTCGGCGGCACCATCGTCCATGGCTTTATGACCTTGTCGATGATCCCCTATCTTGGCGCGAACAGCGATACGCCAAAGATTGATGGCGTGAAGATGGGCGTGAATTATGGCGGCAACAAAACCCGCTTCATCGCGCCTGTGCGCGTGGGCAAGCGTATCCGCGGCCACTGGAAGCTGCTCGAAATGGTCGAAAAGCGCCCCGGTCAATGGCAGCAAACCGCCGAGATCACGATTGAGATCGAGGGCGAGGAAAAGCCTGCCCTGATCTGTGAATGGATCACCATGCTCTTCGTATAAACCCTTCCTCGTCACCCCAGTGAAAACTGGGGTCTAGAGCTACGAATACCCCACTTTGCCGCTTGAGATCCCAGCTTTCGCCGGGATGACGAAATTTGCGGCGATAATAAAAAGGACACCCTCAATATGTCACGTGACGCAGTCATCGTCTCTACCGCTCGCACGCCCATCGGGCGCGCTTACAAAGGCGGCTTTAATGCAACTCCGGGCGCAACGCTCGGCTCGTTCTCTTACAAGGCCGCGGTTGAGCGTGCCGGCATCGACGGCGGTGAAGTTGACGATGTCGTGTGGGGCGCAGTGCTTACGCAAGGAACGCAATCGGGCAATATCGGCCGTCAGGTCGCCCTTCGCGGCGGCGCACCTGTCACTGTCGCAGCGCAAACCATCGACCGCCAGTGCTCCTCAGGCCTGATGGCAATCGCAACGGCTGCCAAGCAAATCATCGTCGACAATATGGACGTTGTCGTTGGCGGTGGTCAGGATTCGATCTCCATGGTGCAGACCCCAGAGATGCGCGTTGCTCCCGACCCCTCGCTGATCGCGATGCACAAGGATGTGTATATGCCGATGCTCGCCACCGCTGAGACAGTGGCCGCGCGCTACAACATCAGCCGCGATGCGATGGATGAATACGCGCTTCAATCGCAGCAACGCACTGCTGCCGCACAGGAAGCTGGCAAGTTCGATGATGAGATCGTGCCTGCCACCACCACCATGATGGTGAAAGACAAGGAAACCGGTGAAATCTCGCAAAAAGAAGTCACCATCACCAAAGATGAAGGCAACCGTCCTTCGACCACTTTGGAAGGGCTGCAAGCGCTCCAGCCTGTGATGGGCCCGGACAAGACGATCACTGCGGGTAACGCCTCGCAGCTTTCCGATGGTTCGTCTGCAAGCGTCCTGATGGAAGCCAAGCTCGCTGAGCAAAAAGGTCTTGAGCCGCTTGGCCGTTATGTCGGTATGGCAGTTGCTGGCACCGAGCCTGACGAAATGGGCATTGGCCCTGTTTTCGCAATTCCGAAGCTGCTTAAGCAAACCGGCCTCAAGATGGATGACATCGGTCTTTGGGAATTGAACGAAGCGTTTGCTGTGCAGGTTCTTTACTGCCGCGATCAGCTCGGTATCGACAACGACATTCTCAACGTCAACGGCGGCTCGATTTCGATCGGTCACCCATACGGCATGACGGGCGCGCGTTGCACCGGCCACGCTTTGATCGAAGGCAAGCGTCGCGGTGCAAAATATGTTGTCGTCACCATGTGTGTCGGCGGCGGCATGGGCGCAGCGGGCCTGTTCGAAGTTTTCTAAGCTTCCTCAGCTCGAAACAATGACAAGGGCGCGCGGAAGGGTCATCCCACCGCGCGCCTTTTTCTTTGAGGCCCTGATAAATCAATTGTTCTGGAAAAAATCGACCAGGTCCGAGGCAAGCCGGTCGGTAACGGTCGCGAACACTGCGTGCGGTTCGTTCTCATATTCGATCAGCGTCGCGCTCTCGACTTTCTCTGCCACTTGGCGACCCGTGACCTCAATCGGGACCGTCTTATCCGCGGTCCCGTGAATGACGAGCGTTGGCACGGTGATGTGCTCAAGGTCTGGCCTGAAATCGGTGTAGGCAAAAGCGGCAGCGGACTTGAGGGTCGCATATTGCGCGCTCTTCATTGTGGTCAGCCATGCCCAGTGTCGTTCTTCGTCGCTCACCTGCGTACCGGGGCCCCCGACACCGTAAAAATCCTTGAAGAAATCAGTGAAGAATGCGCGAAAATCGCTCTTCATGCCCTTGGTCATCTCCTGAAATGTCTCATCCGGGACACCGTCGGGATTATCGTCGGTTTTCAACATATAAGGCACAACCGAGCTGATGAGAGCCGCAGCGTTGACGCCTTTTCCGCCGTGCCGGCTCATGTAGCGCGCGATTTCACCACCACCCATCGAAAATCCGGCGAGGCCGATATTCTCGGTCAGTCCGAGGTGGTTGATCAGATCCGCCAGATCATCGCTGAAAGTATCGTAGTCATACCCCCCCGAAGCATGGTCGGACCGACCGAAACCGCGACGGTCATAGGCAATCGCGCGCATACCTTTGTCGGCAAGCTCCATCATCACCGGATCCCAGCTATCGCCCGATAGAGGCCAGCCGTGGATCAAGATGATAGGACGACCTTCGCCCAGTTCCTTATAGCGAATGTGTGTTCCGTCGCGGGTTGCAAATTTTGGCATGGGGGCGTTTCCTTTGATTATTCATTCGATTCCCCTGACGAACAAGAAGTCAGCGCCATCGTTCCATGACGATTGGGGGCGAGCCGGGACCGTTGCGGCGTGGGGCTTGCCACTGAAGACGCACTGGCGCATCCTGCCTGCCCATGGGCATTTTGGAAATCATCGGGATCGCAGGGTCAGTGAGCCTCTTAAGCGGTTGGCGGCTTTATCTGTGCATTTTTGCAACCGGCCTTGCGATGCGGTTGGAGGCGCTGCCTGTGCCAGAGCATCTGGCCAGTCTCGGCGTGCTTGAAAACCCGTGGGTTATGGGGATCGCAGCTGTTGGCGCGCTGGCGGAATTTTTCGCCGATAAGGTAATGTGGCTCGATAGCGCTTGGGACACGGTGCACACGCTCGTTCGCCCGGTTGGCGGGGCGTTGCTCGCGCTCGCGATTGTCGATCCGTCCGACCCTGCGACCCAAGTGATTGCCTTCTTGCTAGGCGGCGGGGCCAGTTTCCTCGCGCATGGCGGCAAAGCCTCGGCGCGCGCCGTGGTCAACACATCGCCTGAACCTGTCAGCAATGTCGCTGTCTCCACCGCAGAGGATGTCGCGACCGTTGGCCTCTTATGGTTCGCCTATGAATACCCGCTTGCCGCTGCCGGGGTGGCGGCGGTCCTGCTGGTTGTTGTGATCGGTCTTTTGTGGATGGCCAAGCGGGTGATCAGCCGCCTGTTCTTCCGCACTCCTAAGGAAATTTCCGAGGGTTAAGCCACACCCCCTGTGGTCGTTCTCCTGTATGGACGGGAGGCCCTATGGCGCGTTTTGACTTTATTGTATTGGGAGCTGGCCCTGCCGGACGGCGCGCTGCCATCCAGGCGGCTAAACTTGGCAAGTCAGTGGTGGTGGTGGATGACCGCGCAAAGGTCGGCGGAGTGTCAGTGCACACTGGCACAATCCCCTCAAAGACTCTGCGCGAGACGGCGCTTAACCTGTCGGGTTGGCGCGAGCGCGCATTTTATGGCCAAGGGTACAGGACCAGAGCGACAATCTGCTCTGATGATCTTGATCAACGTATCGGTAAAACCTTCGACTATGAAGTGGCCGTCCTCGAACACCAGTTTGCGCGCAACGGTGTGCAGACAATCGCCGGACGCGGATACTTCAAAAGCGCCCACGAGATAGCGATCAAGCGCGAGCTCGGTGGCTCTGAAATCGAAGAGATAATCGAGGGCGAGAAAATCCTCATTTCGGTTGGTACGCGCCCCTATCGGCCCGCACATATCCCGTTCAACCAGACCAATGTCTTCGATAGCGACAGCTTCATCCTCCAACCGCAAATGCCCTCTAGTCTGACGGTGGTGGGCGGGGGCGTGATCGGCCTTGAATATGCGACGATCTTTAGCGCGCTCGACATTCCGGTGACATTGATCGAGCCCAATGAGCAGCTCTTGCCCTTCATGGACCGGGAGATCGTTGATCACCTCGTTCAATCCATGCGTGAGCGGGGGATGTGCCTGAGGCTGGGATGCTCGCTTTCCTATGTCTATTTCAGCGAAAAGGGCGACCCCATTTGCCAATTGGCCGACGGGCGTTTGATCGGGTCGCAAATGGTCCTGTTTGCGGCCGGGCGTGAGGGATCGACGTCTGGCCTCAATCTGGAAGCGTGCGGGCTTGAGGCGGACGGGCGTGGACGGCTCGAAGTCGATCGCACCACGTTTCAGACTTCTGTCCCCCATATCTATGCCGCAGGCGATGTAATCGGCTTTCCCAGCCTCGCCTCCACCTCAATGGAGCAGGGCCGCGCGGTTGCCTGCCATGCGTTTGGCGAACCGATTTGCGCTGACGATCAAGCACCGCCTTACGGGGTCTACGCGGTTCCCGAACTTTCCAGTGTCGGCATGACAGAGGACGATGCGCGCAAAGCGGGCGTTCCTTACGAATGCGGCATTGCGCGGTTCAGAGAAACATCGCGCGGGCACATCATGGGGCTTGAGGCGGGTATCCTCAAGCTCATCTGCCACCGCGACACGCGCAAGCTTATAGGGGTTCACGTCGTTGGCGAAGGAGCCTCGGAGCTGGTCCATATCGGACAGGCCGTGCTTAACCTTGGCGGGACAATCGACTATTTCGTCGAGAACAGCTTCAACTATCCAACGCTTGCCGAAGGCTACAAAGTCGCAGCGCTGGACCTTTGGAACCGTTTGCAAATCGCGCCGGCTAAATCGAGCCCTGAAAAGCCGCGCCGGCGCAAGAAGAAAGCTGCCTAACCGCCGTCGCTTGGGTTGGAGCCGCTTTCGCTCGCGGTGTTTTGCTCGGCCATCATATTGCCGCCGAGCCCTTTTACCACAGATGCCTGCATCGGGCGCCTGAGCCGCGTTTTGTCCTCGCTGGGGGCAAGAAGGCCGCTCACAAATTCGACCATTTGCCCGACCATGCCCTGATCCTGCGGCGGTTTAATCCGCACGGCTTTGTCTGGCTCCACGACCACAAATTTGTCGCCACGCACCAGAACCGCATTGGCCGCTCCGCTTGTCTTGACGACATCGCCCACCTGCAATTCAGTTCCGCGTGCGCCATAGAGTGATTTGTCGCCGCGAATGACGGATACCTGCCCGTCTGCTTCGGAAATGCTCCAACCAGAGCTCTGCGCAAGCGCGGCGCTGCCCATGCACAAGGCTGCTGCAACGCAAATGGTTTTGGTCGTCTGGATCATATTCGCCCCATTGCTTCGATCAGATCGAGCATATGGGATACTACTTAGGCTTTACCGCCAGATTGGGCCTTGTGGTTAAGGGCGGGTAACCATCATTGAAGGAGCACGCGCGCCTCAGCGTCGATTGCGGCAATGATTTCGCCTGCGCTGGGCGCGTCCTTGATAAGCCCCGTCCCTTCACCAACGGTCACGTGTGCGCGGGAGTAATCGCGCGCTTCAACACCCGCCTTATAGTTGGCAATTGCCCCGGCTGGGTCAGCGCCGAGTTCGTCCAAGCGGCCTTCCCATTCGCGGTGAATACCATTTCGAAGCGCTCGAAAATCAAAGTGGGCTGGCCAGTTTTTCTCGCGCAATATGTCAAACACTTTGGAACGCGCGGTGCTGTCACCATCAGCGGCCACGGCTTGAGCAATCGCGGCTTCTGGCGCCAGGCTTTCAGCGCTCGCCCAAAGACGTGAGCCCACCAATGCGCCGTCCGCGCCAAGCATAAGAGCAGCAGCAAGTCCGCGCCCATCGGCAATCCCGCCTGCTGCGAGCAATTGAACGTGGGGCGCCTTGGCGGCGAGATAATCGGCAATTTCGGGCACCAGCGTAAAGGTACTGCGCCCGTCGAGTGCGTTCATCCCATGACCGCCTGCTTCTGCGCCTTGCGCAACGATAACGCTTGCGCCCGCCTCCACCGCCTCGCGCGCCATGGCGAGCGTTTGCACCTGACAGATCAGCGCAATATCAGCGGCGATGATGCGTTTGGCGAGCGCTGTGGGATCGCCAAAGGAAAGCATGATTGCAGCAGGTTTTGCTTCGCGATCCAGCAGCCAATCGAGCGCCGATGAATCCTCCTCCAGTCGCCAGGTGATGAAACCACAGCCCAGCCGCGCAAGAGCCTCTGGCGTATCACAAAGCGCTTCTTCAGCGGCTGAATATTGGGTGCTGGTAAACTCTAGATCGCCGTAAGCCCCGCCGATCAGCGCCAGTGCCCCCGCCTTGGCGCAGGTCGTTGCCAAAGCGCCGCCAGTGCCAAACGCCATAGGGGCAAGCGCAATCGGCGTGGAAAGGCCAAACCGCCGCGCAAAACGGCTATCGCTGAGCCTGTCGGCCATCAATGCCTCTTAAGAATGAGCGGCGATAAACTCTTCGACCACCGGCGCGACTTTCGTGCGCCAGCGGCTCCCGTTGAAGATGCCATAGTGGCCTGCGCCCTCAGCCAGAAGATATTTCTTCTTATCTTCGGCCAAATTGGGCGTGAGTTTGAGAGCCGCCTTGGTTTGGCCGATGCCTGAAATATCATCGCGCTCACCTTCGACCGCGAGAAGGGCGGTGTGAGTAATGCCAGCAAGGTCAACGATCTCGCCTTTATGGCGGAACTCGCCATTGGGGATGGAGTGTTTCTGGAACACTTCTTCGACGGTCTGGAGGTAAAATTCCGCGGTCATATCGCAAACGGCGCGATATTCGTCGTAGAAATCCTTGGTCGCCTGCGCGCTTTCTTCATCGCCCAGTGTGAGGTGTTTGAACATCTCATAATGGCTCATCATATGGCTTTGCAGGTTCATGCTCATAAAGGCGGAAAGCTGCATGAAGCCTGGATAAACCTTACGTCCCGCGCCGCGATATTGCATCGGGACGGTGGCGATTACGCTTTGACGGAACCATTCGATTGGACGGTTCATCGCATGATCATTGACCGTGGTCGGGCTTTCGCGCGTGTCAATCGGCCCGCCCATCATGGTGAGGGTGTCGGGACTTGCGGGCGAGTCGTGCTGGTTAAGCAGCGCGGTTGCGGCGAAGGCAGGAACCGAAGGCTGGCACACTGCCATCATATGCGGGCGCGCAGGCTTGGTCCGTTCTGTCCCCGATTGCGCGGCGATATATTCGAGAAATTCGATCAGATAGTCGATGTAATCATCAAGGTCGAATGACCCTTCGTGCACGGGCACGGTCTTCGCATCGGCCCAGTCAGTGATGTACACTTCGCACGACTCCAGCATCCGTTCGACCGTCCCGCGAAGCAGCGTTGCAAAGTGCCCGCTCATCGGCGCTGCGATCAGCAATTTGGGCCGGCGCGCAGTAGCCTCGCCATCGACAATGTCCACGCCTTCAACGCGGAAGCGTTTGAGATCACCAAACGGGCGATTGAGCACGGTTGATTCGATGACCGAATGGGTCTTTCCATCAATCGCAACTTCGGTGATGCCAAAGGCGGGCTTTCCGTATGCAGCGGTTGAATGGGCAAGCACGTCAAAAGCATTGGCGCTCATCGCGCCGATGGTGGTCTTGCTCCACGGATTGGAGGGGCTGCTTAAGAGCTCGGAACTGAGTGAGGCGACCGTGCTGACTGAATTGAGCCAGCTGCGCTGGAGTTCATAGGCTTTGTAAAGCATTGTTGACCCGTCCAAAGTTTGGGCGCGTGGCTCGACTTATCGGCCCCTTGATCGGGCCTATCACGCGGCGTTTGTGTCTCGTCTTACATGGGGTGTGACAGATAATTGTGCAATGCACAATCGCCTTCGTCGCGCCCGTCTGTCGATTTTGTGGCTTTTGCAGGTGTAATTTTTAGCATTCGCGACTAGGTGAAAGTCGATATGAATGCGCAAGCTGACAAAATCCAGACAGGTGATGGCGACGAAAGTGGGTCGGTGGAGGACACTGCTGAGGTAAGCGAGGCCGCGCCAAAGTCGCGTTCGCTCGCGCCTTTGAGGATGGTTTTTGGTGAGGCGGGGAAATACCCGGCTCAGATCGGCTATGCGCTTGCCGCTTTGATGGTGTCGGCGCTGGCTACTCTCGCGATCCCGTGGCGCTTCAAGGTCATTATCGACGAAGCATTCAGCGGCTCTGCCGGACCCGAAGAGATCGGCCATGCTTTCCAATATCTGCTGATGATTGTTTTAATTCTGGGCATCGGGACAGCGGCCAGGTTTTATTTCGTCAGCTGGATCGGGGAGCGGGTCGTGGCCGACATACGGCTAAAGGTACAGCGCAACCTGCTGCGTTTGTCGCCCAGCTTTTACGAGGAAAACAGCCCTAAGGAAATTTCCAGCCGAATGACTTCGGACACCGCGATTATTGAGACGGTGGTGGGCACAACCGTATCGGTCGCGCTTCGCAACACGCTTACGGGCATTGGCGGGATAATCCTGCTGTTCTATCTTGCGCCGACGCTCACCATATCTCTTTTGATCGGGATACCTCTCGTGATCCTCCCGATTGTCTTTTTCGGACGCAAGATTCGCGCTGTTTCGCGATCAAGCCAGGACCGCGTGGCAGATGTGGGCGCCTATGTGACCGAAGTCCTTTCCGCGATGAAGGTCGTTCAAAGCTTCGGGCAGGAAGCGCGCGAAGGCGATCGGTTTGCCGGCGTTGTGGAGCGGACCTTCGACACTGCGCGGCGGCGGATCGCGCTTCGTGCGGGTATGACATCCATCGTCATCCTGCTCGTTTTTGGCGGTATTACGCTGGTGATGTGGCGCGGCGCGCTTGCGGTTTCGCAAGGTGAAATCAGCGGCGGGACCATCGCTGCATTTGTTCTGACCGGCGGCCTTGTCGCGGGCGCTTTGGGCTCGCTCACCGAAGTTTACGGCGATCTTTTGCGCGGCGCAGGTGCGGCTAGCCGGTTGGCGGAATTGCTTGAGACGCGCTCTGAAATCGCCGCACCGCAGAGGCCAGAAGCGCTGCCGTCGCCGCCTCGTGGATCGCTTTCCTTTCGCAATGTCACTTTTCGCTATCCCGCGCGGCCTGACACGCCTGCGCTCAAAAACTTCAGCCTTGAAATCGAGCCGGGAGAGACGGTTGCTATCGTTGGCCCGTCGGGCGCTGGTAAATCCACGCTGTTCCAACTGGTTGAGCGTTTTTACGACCCGCAAGAGGGCACTATCCGCCTCGACGGCGTGCCTCTGCCAAAGGCGGATCCTGCCGATATTCGCGAGAGGCTGGCTTTCGTCCCGCAAGAGGGTGTTTTGTTCAGCGCCAATGCGCGAGACAACCTTCGCTATGGCCGCTGGGATGCGTCCGATGAAGAAATCTGGGAAGCTGCGCGCGCGGCCAATGCTGAAGAGTTCTTGAAAGCGCTTCCCCAAGGGCTCGACACTTATCTTGGCGAAGGCGGTACGCAGCTTTCCGGTGGTCAGCGGCAACGCGTGGCGATTGCCCGCGCGCTCCTGCGCGATGCACCGATCCTGTTGCTGGACGAGGCGACCAGCGCATTGGATGCGCAAAGCGAACAATTGGTGCAAGCTGCGCTCGATGAGTTGATGAAAGACCGCACGACCCTTGTGATTGCGCACCGCCTTGCGACCGTGCGCGCAGCCGACCGCATTATCGTGCTGAGCAATGGCGAAGCGGTCGAACAGGGAACGCACGCCGAATTGACAGAAAATGGCGGGCTTTACGCGCGCCTTGCCAAGTTGCAGTTTGCAGCAACCGAGGCGGCATAACCGGGCACGACTGAACGGCACTTCTTTCGACGAACAACGCTGCACGTGCGACCAAGGGCAACCTTGTCGATGCGCTTGCGCTAAACCACATTTACGAGAGTAACGTCTCAAGCAATTTTCAATCGGGGACCAATTGAACATGATCCGAACCACCAAATTCCTTCTTGCAGGAACCGCAGCCCTCGCGCTTTCGACGGGCGCGATTGCGCAGGACAATCACCAAGACCACAGCCAGCACCAACCCCACGGCCTCACCGACCATCTTGACGATCACGCCGATACCGGCAGCGAAACCACCGCGCCGACGATGGATTTCGGCAGCTGGGGCGTTGGGCTTGAGACTATTGATAGCTCCATTCAACCGGGCGACGATTTCAACGCTTATGTCAACGGCAAGTGGATTGCCGCCAATGAAATTCCTGCTGACCGTCAACGTTATGGCGCGTTTGATATGCTTCGCGAAGGCGCGACGCAGGATGTGAAAACGCTGGTCGAAGAGCTGGTCGCCTCTGACCCTGCTCCCGGAACGCAAGCGCGCCGCATTGTTGATGCCTACACCTCTTACATGGATGTGGACGCGATTGATGCAAACGGCCTTGCACCTGTGCAGCCCTATCTTGCTCAAATCTATGGCGCATCTGACCTTGATGCGCTGATGCGCGTCTCGGCACAGCCGGGGTTCCCATCGCTTGTCGGCGCACGCGTCACCATCGATGCGCGCAACCCAACCGATTACGCAGTTGGCATTGGTTTTGACGGCATGGGGCTGCCGGACCGTGATTATTACCTTGTCGATTCTGAGAGCAATCTTGAAATTCGCGAGAAATACAAAGCCTTCCTCACGACCATGTTTGAAGCAGCCGGCTATGCGGATGCAGCGGGCGCAGCGGAAGCTGTTTATGCGTTCGAGGCAAAGGTTGCAGCCCTTGAATGGGCACGTCCGGTCCTTCGTATGCCGCAGCTCACTTACAATGTGCTCAGCGAGCAAGAGCTGAGCGAGCTGGCAGGCGATTTCCCGATCGAAGGCGTGCTCGAAGCTTCACAGCTCAATGGGCAGACACGCTTCCTTGCGCGCCAGCTTCCTCCCACAGAGGAAGAAATCGAGGCGATGGGCCTGACTGAGGCGCAGCTCGACATGATTGGTGGTGGTTTGCCAGCCATGATGCAGCTTATCAACGAAACGCCGCTCGCAACGATCAAAGCCTATATGGCAAAAACCATGCTCAACGATTACGCCGCTGTGCTGTCGAGCGATCTGGATGAAGCGAGCTTTGATTTCTACGGTCGCACGATCAATGGCCGCGAAGAGCAGCAGGACCGCTGGAAGCGCGCGATCAGTGCAGTGGAACAGGCTTTGGGTGAGCAACTTGGTGCGCTTTATGTCGAGAAGCATTTCCCGCCTGAAAGCAAGGCGCGCATGGATGAGCTTGTTGCCAACCTCACGACCGCGATGAACGAGGCGCTTGATCGCAACGAGTGGATGACCGAGGCGACCATTGAAGAGGCACGCGACAAGCTTAATGGCTTCGTGCCGATGATCGGCTATCCGGACGAGTTCAAGACTTATGACGGCATGGAAATCACCGCCGACAACCCGCTTGCCAATGCGTTTTCGGTTGCCTCGTGGTGGGATGCGGAAATGCGTTCGCGCCTCGATGAAAAGGTTGATCCGACCGAATGGGGCATGACGCCGCAAACGGTGAACGCCTATTATTCGCCGCTGACCAATCGCATCGTCTTCCCCGCTGCGATCCTGCAACCGCCGTTCTTTAACGCCAGCGCTGATCCGGCGGTCAATTATGGCGGCATTGGCGCTGTCATCGGGCACGAGATTGGCCATGGCTATGATGACCAAGGCTCGCAATTCGACGCGACAGGCACGCTGCGCAATTGGTGGCAACCCGAAGACCGCGAAGGCTTCGTCGAGTTTACCAAGCAAATGGGCGAATTCATCGAAGCGTATTGTCCGGTTGAAGGGTCAAACGGGCCAGAATGCCTTCGCGCAGGTCAATCCATGGGAGAGACGCTTGGCGATGTGGTCGGGCTGCAAATGGCCTACCGCGCATACAAACTTTCGCTCAACGGTGAAGAGGCTCCGGTGATTGACGGCCTTACTGGCGATCAACGCTTCTTCCTTGGTTTTGCTCAGATCTGGCGCGGGATGGAGCGCGAGGAGAGCCTTCGTAACCGGGTCATGACGGCCAACCACCCTCCCGGCGAATTCCGCCTGAACAATGCCGTGCGTCATAATGATGCGTGGTACGAGGCGTTTAACGTCACTGAAGAGCACGAATTGTATCTCCCGCCAGAGAAGCGCGTGAAGATCTGGTAAAAAACGCAGGCGTTTCGCCTCTTTGAAATTGACATGGGCCCGGCTTCATTCATGGAGTTGGGCCTATGTCGTTTTTGCAGCTTCTTATTATCGCCGTGGTGCAAGGCATCACCGAGTTCCTGCCGATTTCATCGTCGGGGCACCTCATTTTGATCTCGGTCTTTACCGACTTTCAGGATCAGGGCCCGCTGATCGATGTGGCGGTGCACGTGGGCTCGCTGCTGGCGATCATCGTCTATTTTTTCAAAGATGTGCTGGTGCTTGCACGCGGCGGCTTTGCGTCCATTGGGGTGGGGGCGAAAGCTCCCAATGCGCCTGCTGAACGCAAATTGTTCTGGTGGATTGTGCTTGGCACCATTCCGGCGGTGGCGTTTGGTCTTTCGATCAAGCTTGGCCTCTTCAACGGGCTTGCGACCGGCCTGTTCGGGATTGAGATTGTTAATGATGATCTGATGAGCTCAATCCGTTTCACCGATCTCATCGCCTTTAATCTCATCTTCTATGGCGTGCTGCTCGGCCTTGCGGACAAGGTCGGGAGCGAAGTCAAAGAGTTCGAAGACATGAGCTGGCGCGATGGCTTGATCGTCGGGATGGCTCAGGCGCTCGCGATTATTCCGGGTACTTCGCGTTCAGGCGTCACCATGACCGCAGCGCGCTTCCTTGGCTACAAGCGGGTGGAGGCGGCGCGTTTCTCCTTCCTCCTGTCGATTCCCGCTGTGGCGGGCGCAGGTGTGCTGATCGTGCCGGAGATTTTCGAGGCGGGCATGGCATTGGCCGTGGATGCGCTCATCGCAGGGGTACTGACCTTTATCTCGGCCTTTGCCACCATGTATTTTCTGATGAATTTCCTTAAAAAAGCCTCGATGATGGTTTTTGTTCTCTACCGGGTGGCTATGGGCGTCGGGCTCTTGTACTTCTTCTAACCATGGCTTTAATCATCCTCATCAACCTTGGCGCACTGCTAGGCTGGCTTGGCTCTATCGTCTTGCGTCTTGAGATCCCCGGCGCGGTTCTTCGCATGATTGCCGTTGGTATTGTCGCCAGCCTCACCGCAGGGCTTATCGCTAATGGCGGCACGTTTCTGGGCTCGCTCAGCTGGCTGGGTTTTGGCGCAGCGGTGGGCGCAACCCTTCCCGCAATCGTCGGCTATTACGCCTTCGCTACACGCGAGGTCTGAACCGGGCCCTAAACTGGTTCGGCACCAGAGCCATTGCCCCCGCGCAGGTGGTATTCCTGTGTGCCCCGGTTCACCACATTATCGACGTCGATCACAGCTGAATTGGCGTAGGTGAAGCCGGGTGCAAGATTGCGATAGAGCCGGTCAAAATCGCGCTCCACTGTCTGGCGGTAGAGGTCTTCAAAGCTTTCGATCACAAAATATGTGGGCTGCAGATCGCTGATGACATAGTCGGTGCGCATGACGCGGTCGACGTTGAGCATAATGCGATTGGGGCTTTTGGCTTCAACGGCGAACTTGGCCTCGGTTGGGCCTGACAGGATACCGGCGCCATAGGCACGGATGCCTTCAGCCTCTTCGATCAGGCCGAATTCGACCGTGTACCAATAAAGCGCGCCCAGCGACTTCAATCGGTTGTAGCGCATCGCTTTCCACCCGGCGCGGCCATATTCCTGCATATAATCGGCAAACACCGGATCGGTCAGCATGGGCACATGGCCGAAGACATCGTGGAATACGTCAGGCTCCTGAATGTAATCGAATGTCTCGCGCGAGCGGATGAAATTGCCCGCCGGGAAACGGCGATTGGCCAAGTGCCAGAAGAAGACGTGATCGGGGATCAACATGGGTACGGGAATAACGCTCCACCCCGTCAGCTTGCCCAATTCCTCTGACAGCTCACCAAATTCAGGGATACCGCCGCGCGACAGATCGAGTTTGTCTAGGCCAGCCATAAAGGCGCTGGCGGCGCGTCCGGGGAGCACCTCCATCTGGCGCGCGAAGAGATCGTTCCACACCTGATGATCTTCGGTGGAATAATCGGTCTGCGCAGGTTCGACCCAATCCTCGCCCACGTGCTCAGGCTTGGCGAGCGGCGCGGTGAACACATCTGCCCCCAGCTCTGGAAGTGCAGTGTAATCGGTGTCAGGATGTGCCTTGGTAGCCATGTAGTATCATATGATACTATTGGGCCGCATCTGCAAGTACAATAGGGGGCACGTGATGGCGCTGAAAGGCAAGGAATACCGCGAACTGTTAGAGCCACTGACCGAGGAACTGGTCGGCATGGCGCGCTGGGCAAAGGCGACGGGCGCGCGGATCGTGGTGATCTTTGAAGGGCGCGATACGGCGGGCAAAGGCGGCGCGATCAGAGCGGTGCGCGACAAGCTGAACCCGCGTCAATGCCGCACCGTTGCCCTGTCGAAGCCCAGCGAAGAAGAGCAAATCCAATGGTATTTCCAGCGTTACGTGTGCCACCTGCCGCACGCGGGCGAAATCGTGCTGTTCGACCGCTCCTGGTACAACCGCGCCGGGGTCGAGCGGGTGATGGGATATTGTTCTGAAGAGGAGGCGGAGGCGTTCCTCAAAGTCGCGCCTATCTTTGAAAAGATGCTCACCGATGATGGCATTTTGCTGTTCAAATATTGGCTCACCACCGATCAGGACCGTCAGGAAGAGCGGCTGAAAGAACGCGGTGAAGACCCATTGAAGCGCTGGAAATTGTCGCCCGTCGATCTGGCTGCGCGTGAAAAGTATCAGGCCTACACCGATGCGCGCGAGGCCATGCTGAAAGCCACGCACACGGCACACGCACCATGGACGTTGGTCGATTTCAACGATCAGAAACGCGGGCGTTTGACGCTAATCCGCGACCTGCTCGACCGCCTGCCTGATATGCATATCGAGCCGCCTTCAATCGATTTTCCCGATCTTGGGCATAAGCCACACAAAGAGACTTACGGGGTACTGAAACCGCTTGAGCCTTACCCGACTTGATTAAAGGCTGACAGAAGCCTTGGTCACTTGTCGCCCGTCGCTGGCAAAGGCACCGAGCTCAAAACCATCCTCGCTTTTGCGCATGACGAGGTTGAGCGGATCGCCTGCAATGGCTGGCGAGACACCTCTAAAGGCAAAGTGGCGCAGACGATTGTCGCCAAGCTCACTTGCCGCCATTTGCAATAGCAGCGATGCGGTGAGCGGCCCGTGCACCACGAGCCCTCGATAGCGCTCCACATTTTGCGCATAGGGCGCGTCATAGTGGATGCGGTGGGTGTTGAAGGTGAGCGCAGAGTAGCGGAAGAGCAGTCGCTCGTCGGGCACGATAAGGCGGTGTGCGTCCCATGCGCTTGCATCGAACACCCCTTCGCTGGCTCCAAGCGGACTGAGCGGCGCATCAGCCGGAGCAGCCTCGCGGTAGACGAGTGTCTGCGTCTCCTTCACCGACAGCGTGCCGTTTGCGAGCGTTTCATGCTCGACGTTCACAAAGGCGAGCTTGCCGGACGCGCCGTCCTTCTCGCTGATGGAGGCAATACGGCTGGTGCGCTTGATGACCGCGCCCACAGCGATGGGTGCGATAAAGCGAATATCGCTTGAGGCCCACATCCGGCGCGGGAGGGGAAAGGGCGGAAAAAAGCTGTCAGGACTCTCATCACGGGCAGGGTGGCCGTCTTCGCCAAGTGCCGAGGTAGGGGCATCGGGCGTGCACAGGACGAAATGGACACCCTGCGGCATGATCCAGCGCTCGGGCATGGGAATGTCGAGGGTCGCGCACCACTGTGCGGCGTGCTGCGGGGTGAGCGTGTCGTGGCTTTCTTGCGTGCGCCCGATCCAGTCCTCAAAATTCATGAGGCGCGCTCAAACACAGCCGCGATACCCTGACCCCCGCCAATGCACATGGTTTCAAGGCCATAGCGCGCGCCCCTACGATGCATTTCTGCCGCCATATCGGCCAAGATGCGCCCGCCGGTCGCGCCAATCGGGTGACCAAGGCTGATACCGGAGCCATTGACGTTGAGGATCTCGCGGCGCGAATCATCATCGCTCCAGCCCCAGCCTTTCAGGACGGCGAGCACTTGCGGCGCGAAAGCTTCGTTCAATTCAACAAGGTCGATGTCGTCCCAGCTGTAGCCGCGCCGTTCGAAAAGCCTTTCGGTCGCGGGCACAGGCCCGATCCCCATGCGCGAAGGGTCACAGCCCGCCGCTGCCCAGCCTCCGAACCAGAGCGATGGGGTAAGGCCGAGCTCTTCGAGTTTGTCTTCTGCCACCACCAGGCAAGCTGCTGCCGCGTCGTTCTGCTGGCTGGCATTACCGGCGGTGACGATGGCTTGCGGGTCACGCTTGCTATCGATGGCACGAAGCTTCCCAAGCGTTTCCATCGTCGCGTCGGTGCGGAAGCCTTCGTCCTTGGCAAAGGTCACAGGATCACCGCGCCGTTGAGGAACATCGACCGTCACAAGATGATCATCGAACTTACCCGCTTCCCACGCGGCAGCCGCATTTTGGTGCGAGCGCACCGCGTAAGCGTCCGCCTCTTCGCGGGTGATCTTATAATCTTTCGCCAGATTGTCGGCGGTTTCGATCATACCGGTGATAACGCCAAAGCGCTCGATCGGCTGGCTCATCAGACGGCCGCGCGACAGGCGATCGTAGAGCGTGATGTCCCCCATGCGCGCACCCCCGCGACCCTGAAGCGTGTAGTGCTCGACATTGGACATACTCTCGCATCCGCCAGCGACGACGACATCCGCCATCCCGGTTTCGACCATCATCGCAGCATTAGCGACCGCTTGCAGGCCAGAGCCACAGCGACGGTCGAGCTGGTATCCGGGCACTTCCAAGGGAAGGCCGGCAGCAAGCCATGACCAGTGGCCAATCGCAGGCGCCTCTCCATTGCCGTATCCTTGTGAGAAAACCACGTCGTCGACACGCTCGGGGTCGATGCCGGAGCGCTCCACCAGCGCCTTCAAAATCACCGCGCCAAGCTCGCCTGCGTTAAGGCTGGAAAGCCCGCCGAGGAATTTGCCAACGGGGGTGCGTAAGGGTGAAACAATAGCGGCGCGTCTGGACATGAGCGATCTTTCTTAGCGGTGTGAGTAGTCTGCGTCTTTATCGGAAACGGCAACGGTGCCAGCGTCAATCAGCTTGGCAATTGCGCCCGATGAGAGGCCAAGCTTGTCGGCAAGCACCTCTTCGGAATGTTGCCCAAGGAAAGGCGCTGGCGCAGGATTTCCGGCTTCGCGTTCCGGCATATTGGCGAAAGAACGCGTGGCTGGATATTCAAAGCCCGAAGGGTTCGCAGGCGATGGCCCGAAAAGGGGATTGTCCGTCACAAGCACCGGATCGGTCGATGCCTCGTGGTGCGAGCGGTATTTTTCAAAGGTGCAGCCATGATCCGCCATGCGGGTCGAGAGCGTTTCGTAGTCGAAGCTTTCGGCAGCCTTCTGGAAAAGATCAAACAGGCGGTGGCGGTTTTCAAAACGCGGACGGTCGCCTGCGTTAAAATCAACGCCAAGCTCTTTCTCAAGCGCAGCGATTTCTTCGGCCACATCGAAAGCGGCGACAAGGCCGCTCCATTGCTTGGGAGTGAGCGCTGCGACCATAAAGCGGGCGCCGCATTTGCTCTGAAAATCGCGCCCGAATGCGCCCCAGATGGCATTGCCCAAGCGCTCACGGTCAGAGCCGCGATAGAGCATTTCAGCCATGGTGCCCGAATTGGCGAGTGTCCCGATAGCGACATCGCCCAAAGGCACACGCATTTGCGAACCTTCTCCCGTGGCGGCGCGGTGGTGCAGCGCCGACATCAGGGCAAAGGCGCTGTATGCGCCAGTGATGAAATCCCATGCGGGCAGCGGCTGGCTGACCGGGGGCGCGGTCTTCGCGTCCCACTCCTCCGGCCCGGTCATGAGCGGATAGCCCGCCGCGGCATTGACGGTGAAATCCATCGCCTGACGCCCATCATGCCAACCCATGATGCGCACGCTTACCATGTCATCACGTTTCGCTTGCATCGCTGCGTGAGACAGAAAGCTTTTCTCCGGCAGATTGGTGATGCACTGCCCCGTCTTTGCCGCAAGTTCGACACACAATTCGCGTCCCTCGCCGCTTCGCAGGTCGAGGGCGACCGATTTCTTCGCGCGGTTCAAATTCTCCCAGGAAAGCGAGCGACCCTCTTTGGTCAGCATATAGCGGTCGTAGTCGAGCC
Organism: Erythrobacter sp. SCSIO 43205; assembly: GCF_019904235.1. NCBI lineage: Bacteria > Pseudomonadati > Pseudomonadota > Alphaproteobacteria > Sphingomonadales > Erythrobacteraceae > Erythrobacter > Erythrobacter sp. SCSIO 43205. The sequence goes on from NZ_CP063202.1 coordinate 497,098, forward strand.
CGCCGCCCGTGTGATCAACGCGAATGACCTCTGCGCCCATTTGCGCGCAGTAAAGGCCCGCTGTGGGCGAGGCGACGAAGCTTGAGACTTCGATGATCGAGAGGTCGTTTAGAAGGTTATACATGTGTTCCTTGGCCCACCCCCAACCCCTCCCGCAGGCGGGAGGGGAGCAAGACTTGCCATCCTGAACTTGTTTCAGGATGGCTTGGCCGCAGCCGGGTGGGCGCTGCTCTCCCTTATCCGTTCAACGCCTGCCATTCGCGCAGCATATGCTTTGCGATTTGAAGCTGGAGAATCTGTGTAGTGCCTTCGTAAATGCGGTAGATGCGCGCATCGCGGTAGAAGCGTTCGGCGTCATATTCAGCCAAGTACCCCGCCCCGCCGTAAACCTGCACCACGCGGTCAACGACGCGTCCGCACATTTCCGATGAGAAGACTTTGAAAGCAGCCGCCTTGATAAGGATGTTCTCACCTCTGTCGGCGCGCTCTGTCACATCGCGCATCATCGCTTCGGCAGCGTAGATTTCAATCTCGCTGTCAGCCAGCATTTGCTGGATCAGCTGGAAATTGGCGATGGGTTCGCCAAAGGCCTTGCGCTCATTGGCATACCGGATTGCTGAATCAAGCGCGCGGCGCGCATATCCAGCTGCCGTTGCACCAACGGAAATGCGCCCGTTATCGAGGCTTTGCATTGCAAAGCGAAAGCCCTTGCCAGTCTCCCCGCCAAGCAGCGCTTCGCCCGGCACCTCAACATCGTCGAGCATAATGTCCGAGACATGGCTGCCCGATTGGCCCATTTTCTTATCCGGCGAACCGGTTGAAACACCCGGCGTATCCATCGGCACCAGAAAGGCGCTGACGTGCGCATTTTTCGGAAGGTTTTCCTTCTCGGTGCGCGCCATGATGAGAGCCACATCGGCGTGGGGCGCGTTGGTGATGTAACGCTTGGAGCCATTCAAGACCCAGCCATTGCCGTCCGCGCTTGGCCGCGCTGTGGTTTGCAGGCCGGCGCTGTCAGAGCCCGATCCCGGTTCGGTGAGGCCGAAACAGGCGATCTTGCCTTCGGCGAGCTTTGGAAACCATTCCGCGCGCTGCGCTTCGGTCGCGCCGTTCTTAAGCGCGCTGGCGAACATTCCGACGTTGATCGAGAAAATCGAACGGTATGCGGGCGCGGCATAAGCCATGATGTTCACGATGCGCGCGTATTGGGTCATATTGAGGCCGGCGCCGCCATATTCTTCGGGCACAGTCAGGCCGAACAGGCCCATTTCGCGCATTTCATCGACGATCTCAGGAGGGATGGCGTCGTTTTCGATCACCTCTTTTTCGGCCGGGATCAGTCGCTCGCGCACATAACGTGTCAACTGCTCTGCGAATTGTTCAAATACATCGCTGTCCATGCCGGGGTTTAGCGTCCCGATCGCTTGGGGTGCATTCATTGGCTCGAAGCCCTTTCTCTCTCTTCGCCTTTGATTGTCTCGCTCGCCGGAGCCTCACCACGTTCAGGGCCGCGTTCAGGGCCGCGTTCAGGACCGCGTGGGTCATCCAGCATTTCAGCCGCTTTGTTCAAAGCCTGCGTTTCATCCTCGCTTGGCGGGCCGGCGATTTCAGCCTCCGAACCACCGCAGGCGGCAAGGCTCAAACATACCGCAATAAGCAAAACGGCTGAGCGCATGATTTATTGCGGCGGGTCTTGGGGGATGTCTTCACCGCCAAAGCTGCTGACATCAATCGCATCGGCTGCTTCTGCCGCTTCTGCAGCAGCAGCAGCGTCCGCGGCCACCTGCGCAGCGGCGTCGGCTGCCGCTTCGGTAGTCTCAAGGTTTGGCGCTGTCTCGGCAGGATCCGCAGGTTCCATCGCAGCCGGGTCTTCGACAGGCTCTTCTGCAATCGGTTCAAGCGCTTCGTCAGCGGGCATTTCGACCGTGTCGGGCATCGCCTCGGTTGAGGCGTCATCTGTGCTGCCACAAGCGGCCAGACCAAGGCTGCCAAGGGCCGCTACCATTGCAAGTTTCTTCATAGTGGGTTTCCTCCTCGTGGTCCCATACCTGTTTGCCGAATTCGTGTAGCGGGCTCACGCACGTTAAGCCAAGCCCCAATTGATGGCTCGAAACGGTACAGCGTGAATTAGTGCAGTCCTCGCAAGGGCTCGCATAGGGTATATCGCGCGATATGACACAGCTCACAACCCTGCCCGCCGCTTCCCTTTGGCAACGAATCGCTGCCCGCCTTGACCATCTGTTTGCCTTTGGTTTGATGGTGCTTTGTGCAGTGGCTCTAGGCGCTTCCCCCGCCAGCGCACAAAGCTCTGCGCCATTTGTGATCAAGGAAAACGGGCGCGGCTTTGATAGTCTTCAGGATGCGGTCAACGCCATCGGCGACCGGCGCGGCACGATTGAGATTGCGCCTGGCACCTATCGCCAATGCGCTGTGCAGACAGCTGGCGTGGTGATCTACGCCGCGCGCGAATATGGCACGGTCACTTTCGACCGCCGTTCTTGCGAGGGAAAAGCCGCGCTGGTCCTGCGTGGGCTTGGTGCAGAAGTGCGCGGGCTCACTTTCACCAACATGGCTGTGGGCGATGGCAATGGCGCTGGCATCCGGTTGGAGAACGGCGTTTTGAACGTCGCTTATTCGCGCTTTCTCAATTCGCAGCAGGGCATTTTGACCGCCGATAATCCGCAAGGGCGCATCTACATCCTGCGCTCGACCTTTTCTGGGCTGGGTACGTGCGAGCATTCGGCAGGCTGTGCCCATTCGATCTATATTGGCAATTATGGCTCTTTGACCGTGAAAGAGAGCCGTTTTGAAAAGGGGCGGGGTGGCCATTATGTCAAATCGCGCACCGCCAATGTCGTGCTTGAAAACAACAGCTTCGATGATGCCAATGGTACGGGCACCAACTACATGATCGACCTGCCAGCAGGCAGCACAGGCACGATTGCCAACAACTGGTTCGTGCAAGGCCGCGATAAAGAGAATTACTCCGCCTTTATCGCTTTGGGCGCAGAGACGCTGCTCCACGATCCCGATGGTCTGGTAGTGAAGGACAACACCGCACGCTTTGTGCCGGGGCTCAACCGGGCCAGCGTCTTTCTCGCTGACTGGACCAATTCTCGTATCGTAATGAGCGGCAACAAACTGGCGCGAGGCCTGACGAAATACGAGCTGCGCTAGTCCGGCTCATCGCTGGCTAGTCGGTAAGAAGGCCAAGCGCATCGGCGATTGCTATTGCGCGATCTCGAATTGCGTTCACTTCGCTTTGGCTCATGTCTGCGACAGCTTGTTCGTATCGGCTGCGCCCGCTTTCATTGCCACCCACCGCTGCAACCATGAACCACGCAGCCCCTTCCGCTGTGTCCTTTGCAACACCCTGTCCCAAAGTGTGCAAGATGCCAACGCCTTGAACGCCGTGCATATTTCCGGCTCTGGCCGCTTTCATGTAATTGTCAAAAGCGCCTTGAAAGTCCTCCGGCGTGCCGCGCCCGGTTGCCTGCATCACCGCAAGGCTGACCATGGCATTGGTATAGCCCCTTGCCGCCGCGCGCTCGAAAAGGGCGACCGCCTCTTCCAACATTCCTTTGGTTTTGCCCTCATCAATAAGAACCCCGATACGCCATTCGGGATAGCTGTGTTCACCATTGGCAATCGCAACGCGGTAATGGTGCACTGCCTTTTCCATGTCCTGAGGAACGCCGTTGCCGTTTTCGTAGAATGAACCGAGCCAGGCATGAGCGAAGGAATCGCCAGCGCGCGCTTCAGCCTCGGCCTTTTGGAAAGCGGCGGCGTAGTCCTCTTTCTCGACCAGAGCTTCAATTGAATCCTGAGCGCTGAGCCCGGTTGAAAAAGCGAAACTGAGAGTGAGGGCAAGACCCAAAAATACGGTGCGCAGCATAGTTTTCCTTCTCTATCAGCAGGCAAACTAGCGCAAGGCGCTGCAATTGGCCACCGCGCCTGTGTGTACACCGGGCAGGCTGCTTGGCTATGTGGCCGCAGGGTCGAACGCGCGAACATAGCGTTGTTCGCAAGCGGGGATCTCTGCACCCAAACTCTTGACCTGAAACGCCCATCCCAGCTCGCCTTCGAGCCACATGGGAGTATTTTGTTCAAAGCCAAAGCGGCTGTAGATTTGAGGATCGCCCAGAACGGTAATGCCCTTGACGCCGCGGCTTTTCATAATGGCTTCGCCCTCTTTGATAAGAGCGCGCCCGATCCCTTGGCCCTGATGCGAAGGCTCGACCGCAACCGGGCCAAGCACGACCCAGCCCAATTCGCCGTTCATCAATATGGCTGGCGAATAGGTGATCTGGCCAAGGATCGCCTCGCTATCCATTGCCACCAAAGACAGCAGCAAATCCCCATCTTCGCGCAGGCGGTCGATCACGTCCTGCTCATCACCATCAGAATAAGGGTGCCCCTCAAATGCGCGCGTGACAAGGGCGCGGATCGCCTGTTCATCGCCGGCTTGTTCCGGACGGATGGTGATCGCTATGTCGGGGCCCATCATTTGAGCAAATGTCCTGATTTATCGCGCTTGGTGGCGAGGTATTTCGCATTGTGGGGATTGTCGGGCAATTGGTGCTGCACGCGCTCAATGACGCGGATGCCGGTGGCCTCAAGGCTTTTGACCTTGGCCGGATTGTTGGTGAGCAGACGAATGGATTTCGCGCCAATCAGTTCGAGCATCCGTGCCGCCACGGGAAAATCGCGCGCTTCATCTGGGAGGCCGAGGCGCTCGTTTGCCTCAACGGTATCAAATCCCTGATCCTGCAAGCGGTAGGCGCGAAGTTTGTTTATGAGGCCAATCCCGCGCCCTTCCTGCCGCATATACAAAAGCACGCCCCAGCCACCGTCTTCGCGCGCATGACGAGACATTGCCTCAAGGCTTGCATCCAGCTGCGGCCCGCAATCACATTTAAGGCTGCCCAGAACATCGCCGGTGAGACATTCAGAATGGAGGCGCACCAATGGCTCGCGGTCGCCCGATTGCTCACCGATAATAAGCGCGACGTGCTCGCGGGTATCGGCGGTTGAGCGAAAGGCGATGATTTCGGCCTCCTCATTCGCTTTCACCGGAAGGCGCGCGCGCGTGATAATGTCGAGCCGCCCCGCATCGGTGTAGGCGGCCAAGTCACTTGCGATCAGGGGATGCGGCTCGCCCCCTTCGACCGGGTCCACCATGAAAGCGGGCAGGATACCCGCAATGCGCGCATATTCCATCGCCGCCACCGCCTCATCCGCCCACTCAATTGCCTCGGCTTTGAACGGGCCCTTGAGCGGATTATTCAGGTCAAGCGACGGATCGGCAATCGGGCGGGCGGTATCAAGCGTGATCGCCTCGCCTGAACGGATGAGGATGGGCGTATGCGGCAGGTCATTGCGGGCTGCCTCAAGCTGATTGATGAGCTTTAAGGTCGCCGCGCGCGCCGCTGAAATCAGGAGATGGCCGCTGGTCGCTCCGCTTGCAATCGCCGTCTCCACAGGCAGCAAAACAGGCCCGCCCGCAAAATCCAATGCCCAGCCATGACGCAGCGCATCGACCGCTTGGGCCGCGCGCCGCTCTGGCGAGGGAGAGGAAAGGCGCTGCGCTTCGTTCACAAATCGAACTCAGTCACCAGCGGAATGTGATCGGAAGGCTTTTCCCAATCGCGCGCGTCTTCGAGCAGATGGTGCCGTGTCGCCTTAGCCGCCAGAGCAGGGGAGGCCCACATATGGTCCAATCTGCGCCCGCGATCATTCACGCGCCAATCTTTGCTGCGGTATGACCACCAGGAATAATAGCGTTCGGGATCGCGTATGAATTCGCGCCCCAAATCGACCCAGCCGTGTGCGTCTTTGAAGCCTTGCAGCGTTTCAACCTCAATCGGCGTGTGGCTGACGACCTTGAGCAATTGCTTGTGGTTCCAGACATCACTCTCCATCGGAGCGATGTTGAAATCGCCAACGATCAATGTGGGCGCATCAATGGCTTTGGCCCAATCGGTCATACGGGCCAAAAAATCGAGCTTTTGGCCGAATTTTGGATTGATCTCACGGTCGGGTTCATCGCCGCCTGCCGGGACATAAACATTGTCGACCCGCATCGGTTTGCCATCGATTTCGGCCCCCACAACCTCGACCCCGACATGGCGCGCTTCGCCATTGGCTTGCCAGTCGTGGCGGGCATATTCCCGGATCGGAACGCGGCTAACGGTGGCAACACCGTGATACCCCTTTTGCCCGCAGACCGCCTGATGTTCATACCCCAGCTTTGCCAAGGCATCCGCCGGGAATTGATGTTCCTGGCATTTGATTTCCTGAAGGCATAAAATATCGGGCGCATGATCGCCCAGATATTTTTCAATGATAGGCAAGCGCAAACGCGCAGAATTGATGTTCCATGTGGCGACACTAAGCATGGGAGGGGACTTAGGATGTGGATTGAAAAAACGCCACCTTTCACTTTCCCGTCACGAGCCAAAGCGATAGCACGGGCCATCCCGGTTTAGGAGCCACTATGAAACTCGTCTCGACACTTTGTCTTGCCATCTGCGCCGTCGCGACCTCGGCGTGCACCCACACCGTCATCAATTACGGCGCGCCGTCCGAGCCTTCGGCTGTGAGTGAGGCCAATACTCCGCGCGCAAAGAATGTTATTCTGTTTATCGGCGATGGGATGGGCATTTCCACCATCACCGCTGCGCGCATTTATGCAGGGCAAAAACGCGGGGCAAGCGGGGAGGAAAACGTCCTGCCCTTCGAAACATTCGACAATGTTGCTCTGGTCAAGACATACAACACCAATGCGCAGGTGCCCGACAGCGCTGGCACGGCCACGGCCATGCACTCAGGGTCCAAGACACGCATTGGCGTGGTCGGCATCGGCCCTGATGCGACGCGCGGATCATGCGCCGACGCGCTGGCGAACCCACTCCCATTGCTTGGCGAAGAGGTGAAAGCCCGCGGCCTTGCGCTTGGCATTGTCTCCACCGCGCGCATCACTCACGCCACCCCTGCGAGCGTCTATGCAAGGAGCGCCGATCGCAATTGGGAATCGGATGCAGCCATCCCGGCGGATGAGGCGGCTTTGGGATGCAAGGACATTGCGACGCAGCTGCTCGAAACAGAATGGGACGTGGCGCTTGGCGGCGGGTTGGGTGCGTTTTATGGCGCAGACTTGGGTGGCAGGCGAACCGAGGCGGATGCCAATCTCCCCGCCGCATGGGCGAGCCGCACCGGCGGCAGCTATGTCACCAATGCACAAGAATTGAACGCCGCCCCGATGAGCGCACCCGTTCTGGGTCTCTTCTCGCCCAGCCACATGACCTACACCGCAGAGCGCGAGGCGGACAGCGGCGAACCCACGCTCACCGATATGACGGCGCAGGCGATTGCCCGGCTCAAGAGCGATGCGGACGGCTTTTATCTCATGGTCGAATCGGGCCGGATTGATCACGCGCACCACGATGGGCGCGCAGGCGTCGCGCTCGAAGAGGCGGTCGAATTTGCCCGCGCCATTCAATATGCGATCGATAACACCGATCCCGCTGACACGCTGATCATGGTCACCGCTGACCACAGCCACGTTTTCACCATCGCGGGATACCCGCGGCGGGGGAATGATATTCTGGGGCTGGTGGTCCCGCCAGAAGGCGATATCAGCAACACCGAAGAGCCGCTGGCCGCCAATGATGGCAAGCCCTACACGACGCTGGGTTATGGCAATGGTCCCGGCTCAATCGCAGGGATGGACCCGCGCCCTCATCCAGAAACGGGCGTTACCGCGCGCCAGCAAGCGACCATCCCGCTGTCTAGCGAAACACACGCAGGCGAGGATGTGGCGCTTTACGCTCAAGGGCCCGGCGCACAAAGAGCGCGCGGTGTGATCGAACAGAACGTCATTTACGACATCATTCGCGCTGCGTTTGGTTGGGAGTAGTTCGGCAAATAGCCCGCCAAGAAAAAAGCCCCAGTGCCGGGGGCGATGGCACTGAGGCTTTCCATGTCAGCGTTCGTCACGCTTAGCCAAGGCTGGCCGGTCATTAGGAGAGACAACAGGGGGGAAACCTCATCCTCTGGCCGCCTTGGATTTCGTATTTACGCCTGCCCAGCTTTCACTTGAATGAACGCCGGGATAGGTTTGTCGTAAAATTACAACTTTTTGAGGGCGAGCCGTTCACCTTGGTCGACGAGATGAGCGACGCGGATCGTCGAAGCTGAACGTCGAATCAGGAACCGCAACGCCATAGCGATGGCCCTTGAGTCGCACGGTGGTGCGATGATTCTGTGCGTCGAGGGCAACCCAATGGGTCAATTGCAATCCTCCGGGCGCATTTCCGTTGCGCACAAAGATAAGATTGATGCGTCCGAATTCCGGGCGTTCGGGATCGCGCACATCGATGCTGATCACATCGGGGCTGCCGGTGGGAACGAGCGTGCCGTATTTGGCGACATCACGCTCAGGGTCGAGCAGCGCACCCAATGGGGAGTTCTTGATTGGCCAGCGTTCGACCTGACGCACTTCGTAATCGACCATGTAAAGCGACTTGCCGTTGGAGACGACCAGAAGGTCGGCATCCTTGCCGTAGTCAAAGCGGATTTTGCCGGGACGCTTTAGCGTCATCGTGCCGCGCGCAACATTGCCAGCGCGGTCAATCTGCTCAAAATTTGCCTTCATCGTGCCAATGGACCGCAGCGCAGTCACAGCGCGGTTCAGATCGGCGCTGCGCGTTTGTGCGCTTGCCGAGGAAGGGGTGAACGGCCCGGTTGGGGCACCAAGCCCTGTTCCAAGCATGACTGCGCCCGCAAGCGCTGCAATGGCAACGCGCGGGCGAAGAAGTGTGAGTGTTTTCATGGACGCACAGTTACGCGTGCAGCGTTGAACTGTCGATGAATTTGAAGCGGCCAATTGGTTCAGATCCAACGGCCCAAGACCTTACTTGATCTTGGCTTCCTTGAATTCAACGTGCTTGCGAACAACCGGATCGTACTTACGGAAAGTCATCTTTTCGGTGATGTTGCGCGGGTTCTTTTTGGTCACGTAGAAAAAGCCGGTGTCAGCGGTCGACACGAGACGGATTTTCACGGTTGCTGGCTTCGCCATGGCGGTTTCCTAAACGGTGTGATGATGGCCCAAGGACGAACCCTGGCGGCCGTAAAAACAAACAGCGGCGCAGGACCCTTTCGGATCACGCCGCCTAACAGACGCGCGCCTCTGAGCGATTCACGGGGAAAAGTCAAGAAGAGTCGCTGGCATTGGCTCACCAATCAGAGCGCGACACCTTGCCGCGCTTGGCCTTTACATCAGCGCGCACCTTCTTCGCCTTAAGCCGCTGCGTCTTGCCCACACGGTTCACGCGGGTTTTGGCGCGCTTTTTTGGAGCGCGGTGTGCGGCTTTGAGCATTTCTTCAAGCCGCGCCCGCGCGAGCTGGCGATTCGCTTCTTGAGTGCGGTGCTGGCGCGCAGTGATGAGAAGGTCGCCCGCCGCAGTAAGCTTGGACCCCGCCGCCTCGCGCAGCCGCGCAAAGACAGGCGGGGGCAGACGCAGGGCATAGATATTAACGCGCAGCTGCACCTCGGTCGCGACCTTATTGGCGTTTTGTCCCCCCGGCCCGGAGCCCGCTAGGAAGCTTTCTTCCGCCAATGCGTGGGCGCGATCGAGAAGGGTGTTATCCATCATCCTTCTCGGATGCGGGAGGAGGGGGCGGGGCGGTAAGCCCTGCGCGCACAAAATCTTCGGGAAAGGGCGAATGAGCGGTGATAGTGCCTTTTCCGGGACGCTCTACGCCAAGGGTTTCAGCATGAAGCATGGTGCGCGGCGCGCCCTTGTTCTGGCCTCTCACCGGACCATAGATCGGATCACCCAGCAGCGGTGCGCCAAGCCCTTGCAGAGCGTGAACGCGCAATTGGTGGGTGCGCCCTGTTTCCGGGCGGAACCGGATAAGTGACCGTACCCGGTCCCCTTCGCCAATCGTCTCCAAAAGCTCCCAATGCGACACTGCTGGTTTGCCCTTCTTCGCCGCAATCATGCGCCAGCCTTTTTCGGCTGAGCTGATCTTGGACAAGGAAAGCGCAATCGTCCCCGCCGTTTCCGCTGGCTTGAAGTCAATCACAGCGAGATAGGTTTTCGCGACAAGCCGGTCTTCAAACGCCTTGTTAAAGCGTTTCAATGCCTTGGGATTGCGGGCAAGCAGGAGACAGCCCGATGTGTCCGTATCAAGCCTATGCACAGCGACCGGGCGGCGTTGAAAGCCTAGCTTCAATTCGTCGAGATGATCTTCAAGACATGGCCCCCCACGTTTGGGACGATCAACGGGCAGCCCTGCGGGCTTGTCGATCACCAGCGCTTCGCCGTCTTCATAAAGTATGGGGATTGTCGTCATTAAGCGCCCCTATCGCCAAGAGGCCCGCTTGTCGAAGGGTCTTTGTCTTGTCCCGCGACTAGATCAGCTTGGCAGCGAACAGGCCGCGCACCGCATTGCCAAGCTTGAAACCTTGCGCAAGGTCATCGAGCGTCAATTCCGCCTCGCGCGCCTGACCTTTTTCGATAAGGTATTCGCGAAGGACGCCCGGCAATAGCCCAAGCGCGGCAGGCGGGGTGAGTAGCTCGCCGTCTCGTTCGACAAAGATATTGGTAAAGCTTCCTTCGGTTACCAAGCCATCGTCGCGCACCAAAATCGCCTCTTCTGCGTCAAAACTCTTCGCGGCGCGCAATGCGTCCTCGTAAAAACCGCGGTCGGTGGTTTTATGCGCCAGTCGCCAGTCGGAAGGGTCAACAGGGCAGGGTAGGGCCACCACTTTGGCAGTATCGGCAAAGCTTTGAGGCATGGGGCCGGTTTCAATCACGCTCGCGCCGCTTTTTGAAACCACAAGCCGCACTTTTGCGGGCTCTGACAATTCAAACACCATGCCGTGGATTTGATTGCGAAGCGCATGGCGATCAAATTCAAAGCCAAATGCCTCTGCGCTTTTCTTCATGCGGGCGAGGTGCAATTCAAGAAGCGCTATCCCCGTTTCCGGGTCGAATGCCATCGTTTCAATCAGGTCAAAGCCGCCTGCGCCTGGCCCCCTTGCAAAGCCCGCCTTCACCTCGCACTCGCGCCGCTCGGCAAGCGGGTCGCTGTCTGCAACGATGGCAGAGCCTACGCCGAGAATTGCGCTTCCCTGACCGTTTTCAATTGGAGTTAGGTGCAGCGTTCGGATGGCGACGTTGAACGCTGCGGTCCCATCTGAACCAATGCGTCCAATGCTCCCGCAATAGGCGCCTCGCGCGTCGCGTTCGACTTCGTTGATAAGCTCCATCGCGCGAATCTTGGGCGCGCCGGTGATCGAACCGCAGGGAAACATTGCGCGCACCAGATCGCTTGCCGTCTTGCCCGCTGCAAGGGTCGCGCGCACGCTCGATACCATTTGATGCACCGTGGGATAGCTCTCCACCGCGAAAGGCGCATCGACCCTGACGCTGCCCGCTTCAGCGACGCGCGAGAGGTCATTGCGGATAAGATCAACGATCATCAGGTTTTCAGCGCGGTCTTTGACCGAGGTGCTGAGTTCTTTTGCAAGAGCCCTGTCGCTCGCCTCATCGCTGCCGCGTGGCCGTGTGCCTTTCATGGGCTTTGCTTTGGCGTTGCCTTCACCGTCGAGCGCCACGAACAATTCTGGCGAAAAGCTCAACAGCCAATGCGAGCCGTCATGGATCACCCCGCCATATCCGGCATTCGCGCTTGAGCGAAGCTGCGCATAAAGCGCGAGCGGGTCGCCGCGATAAGAACCCGTCAGCGGATAGGTGAGGTTCGCCTGATAGATGTCGCCGTCGTGGATCGCCTCGCGAAGCTGGCCAAAGGCGCTCGCATAACCCGCAGGCGAGAGCGCAGGCTCCAGCGGGCCAAGCTTGGCATCGCCCGCTGAGTGCGCATTAAGCCATGCGGGCACATCTTTCGCTGCAATCTTTTCAGGCGTATCGAACAGGCCAAGCCACACCAGCGGGCCAGCCGCGCCGCTTCTGGCTTGGCCCAGCGGCTCAAGCTTGCCTTCCAGTGCGAGGCCCGCTTCATATGCGATCAACCCGGCCAGCTCTCCACCCCGTTGGCGCGCGGCCTCTGCCGCTTCGAGTGCTGGCACAACTTCGTCTGGGCGATAGGCTACAAACACCTCGCGCGGTGCCTTGTATAAAAGCGCATCAGCAGGTCCGCCGCCGCCACCTTCACCCGGAGCGCGGGCATCATCCAAAAGGACGAAGCTTTCATTTTGCAGCGATTGACCCATCGCCTTTTGCGTTAGAACCCTTCTTGCCCCAAGTCGAGTAAAGCTTAGACCAGAATAGCGCCAAGGTTGACCATCCGCGCGCACCCCGTCAAACCTTTGCCGAACACGAGATTTGATGAGGGTTTGTAAGGGACGATGAGCGAAATTTTTCTAGGGCTCGGGGGAAATGGTGAAAATCAAAGCCTGGCTTTATCGCGGGCGAACCGTCACGGGCTGATCGCAGGGGCCACCGGCACGGGTAAGACGGTGACGCTTCAAGGCCTCGCTGAAAGCTTTTCCGCTGATGGCGTCCCAGTGTTCGTGGCAGATGTGAAGGGCGATTTGTCGGGCATCGCCATGCCGGGAAGCCCCACCTTCAAACACGCTGACAAGCTTGAAGGCCGGGCCAAAGAGCTTGGCATGGATGATTACGGCTATTCCGATAATCCGGTGATCTTCTGGGATTTGTACGGCAAGCAAGGTCACCCCATTCGCACCACCATCACCGAGATGGGGCCGCTTCTTCTGGCGCGGCTGCTCGACCTCAACGACACGCAGGAAGGCGTGCTTCAGATCGTCTTCCGCTACGCCGATGACAATGGACTTTTGCTGCTCGATTTTGGCGACCTGCAATCGCTCCTCCAATGGGCGAATGAGAACGCAAAAGAGCTGTCGGGCGCGGGATATGGCAACGTATCGAAGCAATCGGTGGGCGCGATCCAGCGGCAGCTTTTAAGCTTTGAAAGCCAGGGCGCGGACTATTTCTTTGGCGAACCCGCGCTTGAAATCGACGATTTCCTGAAGGTTGATGAGAATGGCCGCGGCTATGTCAACGTTCTCGCCGCCGACCAGTTGATGCGTTCGCCCAAGCTTTACGCGACCTTCCTTTTGTGGCTTTTGGCCGAGCTGTTCGAGAGCCTTCCCGAAGTGGGCGATCCTGAGAAACCCACGCTCGTCTTCTTCTTCGATGAAGCGCACCTTCTTTTCGATGATGCGCCCAAAGCGTTGCAGGAAAAGATCGAACAGGTCGTGCGCCTGATCCGTTCAAAGGGTGTTGGCGTTTATTTCGTCACCCAAAACCCGATCGATATTCCTGAAGAAGTCGCCGGCCAATTGGGCAACCGCGTGCAACACGCCCTTCGCGCATTCACCAAACGCGATCAACGCGCGATCAAGGCGGCGGCGGAAACCTTTCGCATCAACCCTGATCTGGATGTCGAGGCGGCTATTACTGAACTCAAAGTGGGCGAGGCGCTTGTCTCGACTTTGGACGAAGAAGGCGCACCCACCATTGTTCAACGCACACTCATCAAACCGCCCCGCTCGCGGCTTGGCCCCGTGACAGCCAAAGAGCGCGCGATCATCCAGTCGGTGAGCCCGTTTGACGGCAAATATGACAACGTGGTCGACCGCGAGAGCGCCGAAGAAGTGCTCGCGCAAAAAGCGGCAGATGCGGTTGAGACTGCCCAAGAGGTTGAGGAAAAAGGCGAGGAAGAAGTCGGCAAACGCTCGCGCAAGAGCACATCGATCTGGGAAAAGGCCATATCGCGCGGCGCGAAGGTTGCAGCGGGCGGTGTTGCAGGTGTTGCAGCCTCCACCATCCTCGGCAAGAAATCGCGCGCCAATCCGGTGGCTTCGGGAATTACCTCGGCAGCTGGTTCTATTGCAACCGATCTTGCAGGGCCGATTGCGGGGCGTTTCGTGCGCAATCTGATCGGCGGTCTGATGCGGTGAGAAGGGCGTTTGCCAGCCTTAAGTTTCTTCGCCTTGCGATGCTTGGCCTTGCCCTGCCCCTTGCAGCGTGTGCGGCAGGGGCAAAAGGGGACACGGTACAAGCTGCACCGCCCGCAACGGTGGTGGTTGCCTTTGACCGGGAAAACATCACTCCGCTGATCGTCGAGGGTGTGGCGGATCGTTCAACCGGCCGCGTGGTGGGCGCCAATGACCCGGTGCGCATCGCCAGTATTTCCAAACTTATCATGGCACTTGCGACCATGCGTTTGGCCCAAGAGGGGGCGGTCGATCTGGACGCGGATGTGTCACAATATCTTGGATGGGAGCTTCGCCATCCATCATACCCCGACACGCCTGTCACGCTGCGGCAATTGCTCTCGCACCGCTCCGGCCTTCGAGACAGCGGCGGCTATGTCATCCCCTTGGGCGAGAGCTTGGAAGACAAGCTCAAGAACCCGGCAAGCTGGTATGCTGAGGCTCCTGCGGGCGATGCTCCTTTCGCTTATGCCAATATCGGCTCGCCAGTGGTCGCGACTGTGCTCGAAGCGGCAACGGGCGAGCGTTTTGATGCGCTGATCAATCGCCTTGTGTTTGATCCCCTCAAGATTGAGGCCTGCGCGAACTGGATTGGCTGCTCACCTGAAGTGGCAGCGCGCGCGGTCACGCTGTATCGCGACACAGGCGAGGTCGCGCGCGATGACGCAGCCGACCTGCCGCCCAATTGCACGATCCCCGTGGCCGATGGCGTGGAATGCTCCCTTGAAGCCTATGTGCCCGGCTCCAACGCCAGTGTTTTTAGCCCGCAAGGTGGCGTGCGTATTGGCATGATGGACCTGGCCCGCATCGGTCAGGCGCTTGCGAAAGAGGGCGACCCGCTGCTGTCGAAAGAAAGCCTTGCCGCCATGCTCGCATCCGCAGCCCCTCGCATTGAGGGGCAGGAATTTTTCTGCGGTTATGGCCTTCACGTGCAAGCGTTGGAGACACCGGGCCGCGCTTGCGTGGATGCGCTGTTTCAGGATGGCATCACCCGCTATGGCCATGCAGGCGAGGCGTATGGCCTTCGCTCCGGCCTGTGGTTTGACCCTCAAAGCGGGACGGGCATCGCTTACTTCACCACCGCTGTTCCGCCGCGTCAAAGCGCTGAGGATGAGGGGGGATTTGACGAGCGCGAAATTGCCCTGATCGCGCGCGCTCAAAAATTAATAGCCCAAAATTATTTGCGCAGCGGTAAGCGGATTTCCGCGCACAAGCCAGTGCTTTGAGGGTCGCTGTTCTGGCGGTTGCGCAAGGCAAGTTCACCGCCATGCGCCTTGGCAATTGCGCGCGCCAGAGTAAGGCCCAGCCCTGCGCCCCCGGTCGCCCGATTGCGCGAGGCCTCACCGCGCGCAAAGGGTTCCAGCATCGCATCAATCTCACCATCAGGAATGCCGGGACCATCATCTTCGACCCGCAAAATCGCATGGGTTTCGCCGCGTACAACCGACACCCTCGCCGGGCCTGCATAGCGCAGACTATTGCTCACAAGATTGCGCAGTGCGCGCTTGATCCAGGTGATCTGCACTTTGGCGACAAGGCGCTCTTGTGCGATCATGGTAACGCTCTCGCCCATGTCCTCAAACTCTTCGACAACCCCGCTTGCCAAAGCGCCAAGGTCGACCGCCTCTGTCTCAAGCGCGTTTTTGCGGCCCAGCCTTGCAAGGGTCAAAATGTCATCAAGGGTTGCGGTGATGTCCTCAATCGAGGCTGCCATCTTGGCGCGCTGCGCGTCGTCCGAAACGCTTTCAATCCGCACGCGAAGCGCTGCCAGCGGGGTTTTAAGGTCGTGCCCAATTGCGCCCAGCATCACGTCCTTTTCGTCAAGCAGCGCGGCAATGCGCGCTTCCATTGCGTTGTGAGCGGCGATCAGTTGGCGCGTATCCTTGGGGCCTTTTTCAGGCAATTGGACGACATTTTCAGGGTCGTGCGCAAACGCCTCAACCCGCCCGCGCAACATGGCAAGAGGGCCGGTGATGCGCCTCAGCACAAAAAACAAAACGATAAGGAGCAGCGCAAAGGTGATGAGCGCGGGCACTGCGACAACGCCAAGCGCCCCTTGCGCGCGCGGTGGTACGAGCAGCCGCGCGCTTTCCCAGGCGCCCCCCTCTTCGCGTTGAATGCTGGCGATGAGCAATTTGCGCTCGCGCCATTCCTGATTGGCGGCAAGGCGCGGACGGCGCTCAGCGATGCGCGCAAGCAACGGGTCATCACCTGCATCAATCATGATGAGAAACAGCGCAGTCGGTTCTATGCCTTCAGTGGCAAGAACATCGCCCAATCGCCGGGTGAGATCACGGCGGGCCTTACCCTCGACACCGGCGAGCGGGCGCTCTTGCGTCACATCATAACGCAAGTTTCGCGGCAGACGGTCGCGCGCAAATTGCTCCGCCTCTGGCCCTGCCACTTCGCGCAAAGTCCGGCGTTGGTCGCGAAATCGCTCGCGTCCTTCACGCCGATCACGAAACCGATCAGGGCGGGGATCGAAGCTGCGATCAAAGTTGCGATCAAAGCTGCGATCAAAGTTTTCTGGGCCCCTCTCGGCACGCTCCGCGCCGTTGATCAGGCGAAAGGCGAGCGTGGTGACCGCCGCCGCCTCGCGCCGGTCTTCGCTGGCGCGCACCAGAAGTGCGACCGAAATCGCCTGCGCCACCAAGAGCGCAAGCGCGACGCTCAGCATCACCTGGCCAAACAGGCTGGAGGGGAAAAGCCGCTTCACTATGCGCCGCTGGGCTGAGATGGCGGCGAGCGTTTGACGTTTGCGGCAAATTGATAGCCACCGCCGCGCACGGTCAGGACAAGCTGCGGATTACTCGTGTCCGCTTCGATTTTGCGACGCAAACGGCTCACCTGATTATCGACCGCGCGATCAAACAATTGCGCCTCGCGGCCCTGAACCAGATCAAGCAACAGGTCGCGATCGAGCACTTTGCGCGGCGCGTCGAGAAAGGCGCGCAACAGCCGAAATTCCGCCGTCGAAATCGGCACGGTAACACCGGCCGGGTCGGTCAGTTTGCGCTTCAATG
This sequence comes from Erythrobacter sp. SCSIO 43205, assembly GCF_019904235.1. Taxonomy (NCBI): domain Bacteria; kingdom Pseudomonadati; phylum Pseudomonadota; class Alphaproteobacteria; order Sphingomonadales; family Erythrobacteraceae; genus Erythrobacter; species Erythrobacter sp. SCSIO 43205. Next base: position 514,114 of record NZ_CP063202.1, read on the forward strand.
GGTCGAGCAGCCAGCCTTCGAATTCATAAGGCCAGTCTTCCATCTGTTCTTGCGGCGTGGCGGCCTTGCCAACACGCCTTAGGACAGTGCGAATACGCGCCACAAGTTCGCGCGGTTCGAAAGGCTTGAGGACATAATCATCCGCTCCCAGTTCAAGCCCGATGATCCGGTCCATCGCCTCGGTCTTGGCGGTCAGGAAAATGACGGGGAGGCCGCGCGCTTCGACCAGATGGCGGCACAGCGAGAGGCCGTCTTCGCCCGGCATCATGATGTCGAGAAGAACAATATCGGGGTGGATCTGGGTAAGCTCAGAGCGCGCCGCTGCCGCGCTATCCGCTTCGGTTACGGCGAACCCCTGGCCTGCGAGATACTCGGCCAGCGGTTCTCGCAATGTGGCTTCGTCGTCAATCAGAAGGATATGGGTTTCTGGTTCGCTCATAATGCCCTTAACCCCATGAAAGCACAGGGCCCAATGTTCAAGCCCGGTGCGCAAGCCCAATAGGCGGGTGCGTCACCGGGCCGATAGTGTGGTCTGGCAGATTGGGTCAGGGAAGGGGGAACCCGCTAGGCCAGACCACGGGGGGCTTGGATCAGCTTAGCGTGAGCGCCCTTGCGAGCGACGCTCTTCGCGGCGTTGTTTACGCTTTTCTTTCGCAGCTTCGCGTTCAGCTTGGCTGATTGTGCCATTGCCGTCAGTGTCGATCCGGGCAAAGCGTTGTTCAACGCCTGCGTCGAATTCAGCCTTGCTGATGGCCTGATCACCATTGGTGTCGGCGCGCTGCAGCATCCGTTCCATGCGGTCACCGCGTTTGCCACCACCGCGCCGTCCTTTATGGCCCCGCTCACCGCGGCGGTCTTCGCGTGCTTCGCGGGCGGCAAGCATTTCAGCTTGCGAAAGGCCGCCGCTGCCATCGATGTCGAGACGTTCGAACATACGCGCCTGACGCTCTTGAGCGCGCACTTTGCGCTCAGCAGCGCGAGCTTCGCGTGCCGCGGTCATTTCAGCCATGGTGATTTCGCCATCACCATTGGTGTCGGTTTCAGCGAAGCGGGCTTCGCCGCGTGCCTTGCGATCGTCCTTTGTCAATTGACCATCGCCATTGGCATCCATGCGGGCAAATCGTTCGCTGGCTTGCGCTTTTGCTTCTGCCAAAGTGATTTCGCCATCGCCATTGGCATCGGCATTGCCAAATCCGCGCTCACCCGAAGAGGCACCCGATTGGGCATAGGCGAGGCCGGCGCCGCCAAGGGCAAGAGCGGTGGCGGCAGCGGTGAGAGAGAGTGTGAGCTTACGCATCGTGAGGGGTCCTTTCAGGTGGTCTAATCTCATAGCGTGAATTGCAGCACGGACGCTTAAACCAGCTTGGCATTCGCGGGGCTTAGGGGGGCGAAGACCGAGCCAGAGCGTCAAAAGCCGTGCCGCAACTCACGAGAACCCTTCTAGGCCTTGCGTGTCGCAGCATTATCCCGGATCGCGGCTTTTGTGTCGCGGTTTGTATCAGCTTCGCGCCTGCGTTCACCAAGGCGCAAGATTAGCGCGCCGGGAAAAGCGTGAACTCAGCTTGTCCCAGCGGTTTATCAACCCGAATGGCCCTTATGAACTGGGCGCAGTCATGCAGAAGACGTTGAGCTTGTTTCCATCAAGATCGCGGAAGTAGCCTGCGTAAAAGCCATCCTCGCCGCGTGGGCCCGGTTCGCCCTCGTCGCTCGCGCCATTGGCCATGGCAACATCATAGACCGCCTTCACCTTGTCAGGGCCATCGACCTGCAAAGCGACCATTGTGCCATTACCGACACTTGCCGCCTCGCCATCAAAAGGCTTGGTCGCGGCAAGACCGGCGGTGCCGTCTTCGAAATTGCCCCAGGCGATGAACTGGTCTTCTTCCATCATGCGATCATAGCCCATGGCTCCTGCCACCTTGTCATAGAAGGCGGCTGCTCGAGGCAGGTCGTTGGTGCCCAGTGTTACATAGCCGATCATGTGAGTTCTCCCTTAACCGTGAGCCGCGAGTTGCGACTCGGAACGGTAAGAACATTAGTAGAACATTTGTGTCGGCGCAATCAGCTTCAAAGCGGCTGCGTCTCGCGCTCGACCCACGCCAGATCCTCGCCCTCAAGCTGAGGCGCAAGCAGCGCGCGGGTTTTCGCATGATAGTCATCGACCCATGCAATCTCGCTTTTCGTAAGCAGGCTCTTGTCGATCAAGCGTCGATCGAGTGGCACCCATGTCAGGCAATCAAAGCCAAGGTAACGCCCTTCCGCGCCTTCAATCTCGCGCTCGACCGTGAGCACGAGGTTTTCGATCCGGATGCCGAATGCGTCCTGCTTGTAATAGCCCGGCTCGTTCGAAAAGATCATCCCTGCATGGATTTCCTGAGACGTGCCCGCTTGGCCCCCAGAGGGCTTGGCGATGCGCTGCGGCCCTTCGTGGACTGAGAGGAAACTGCCAACGCCGTGGCCTGTGCCGTGGCCATAATCCACGCCCGCTTCCCAAAGATATTGCCGCGCAAGCACGTCAATCTGCCCGCCATTGGTGCCTTGCGGGAAGACCGCGCGGTCGATCTGGATGTGGCCCTTGAGAACGCGGGTGAAGCGGTCGCGCATTTCTGCAGTTGGTGCGCTCCCTTCCGGCGTATCAATCCAGATGGTGCGGGTGATGTCGGTGGTGCCGTCTTCATACTGACCGCCTGAATCAACCAGATAGATCGAGCCGGGGGGGACAGGGATATTGCTGTCTTCGTCCACCTTGTAGTGGGGAAGCGCCGCGTGACCTGCGGCAGCAGAGATCGAGGGGAAGGACAAATCGCGCAATGGGCCAGCTTCGCGCCGGAAAGCTTCGAGCTTGGCGGCAGCCGAAAGCTCATCGACCGTGCCCTTAGGCGCGTTGACTTCCATCCATCGAAGAAAACGCGCAACCGCTGCGCCATCGCGCGCCTGTGCATCGCGGTGGCCTTTGATCTCAACCGGGTTCTTGATCGCTTTGGGGAGAATGGTGGGGTCTTGTTTGAAGGCGAATTTCGCGCCTCCTGCACGAAGCCCCTGCGCAATGCCGACCACGCCGTAATTGGGGTCGATGCTCACCCGTTTGCCCGAATATTCGCCGAGCGCGCTCGTGAATTCGTCTCGGTTGCGGATGGTCACCGCATTGCCCAGATGCTGGGTGAGTTCGCTTGTCACCTTTTCAGGCGCAATGAAGAGCTCTGCCGTGCCGTCCCTTTTCGCGATCACATAGGAAAGCGCGACGGGCGTGTTGCTGACATCGGACCCACGAATATTGAGCAGCCATGCAATCGAATCGAGCGCGGTAATGACGGTGGCATCCAGCCCCTCATCGCACAACCAATCTGCGACTTCAGCCCGCTTATCCGCCGAAGCGCGCCCGGTCAGTTCATCGGGTTGAACCACCGCGACAGCATCGGATGGCGCAGGCTGATCGGACCACACCGCGTCCAACGGATTGCTGTCAGCGGGCACCATCTCAACGCCTTTGCCTTCGAGCGCCTTTTCCAGGGCCTCGACCCAGCTCCACGTATGCAGCCACGGGTCATAGGCAATCTTCGCCCCTTCCTCGCACACATCGACAAGCCAATCGCTCAACGAATCGCCCGGAATAGAGCGGTATTCGAAGAGCTTGCCATCGACCTGATCGCGCACCTGCACGGTGTAGCGACCGTCGACGAAAATCGCGGCGTGCGTCAGCGTAACACAGGCAAAACCTGCCGAGCCCCCAAATCCGGTGAGCCATTTGAGACGCTGGGCATAGTCGCCCACATATTCGCTCATATGCTCATCGGAAATCGGAATCACGAAGCCATCCAGCTTGCGCCGCTTCAATTCCTCACGCAGAGCTTTGAGGCGCGCTTCGTGGGTTTGCATCAGCATTGGATTGGCTCCTGAATAATCGGCGAAGGTCTTGCTCCGCACTGGTGTCTCTTTACAAGCGCTCTACATAGGCTTGAGGTCCGCCGCTTTCCAGCGCAGCCTTTATTCTCACGAGGAGATCCCCATGTCGCAATTCTTGCGATCAGTCCTTACCTGTGCTGCGGCCTGCGCCCTTTTGGCAAGCAGTCCAGCCACCGCCAACACTCACAAGGATGAGCGCTCAGTGCCCGAAAACACCGCTGCCACTCCCCCCATCGCCGAAAAACGCGAGCACAGCTACACCCACCACGGGATTACGATTTCCGATCCGTATGACTGGCTTTACGACAAGTCCTATCCCACCATCGATGATGAGGACGTGCTTGATTATGTGAAAGCTGAAAACGCCTATTTCGAGGCGAAGATGGCGGGTCAGGAAGAGCTCACTGAGGCGTTGTTCAAAGAGATGCGCGCGCGGATCAAGGAAGACGATTCGACCGTCCCACAGCGCAATGGCGACTATCTTTACTGGTCCGAGTTTGAAGAGGGCGCGCAATATCGCAAGCACTATCGCAAACCTGTAGCAGGCGGTGAGCCGCAGCTGATCCTCGACCAGAACGAACTTGCCGAGGGGCTTGAATATTTCCGCCTGGGCGCTTTGAGCGTGAGCAAAAACGGGCGCTATCTCGCCTATTCCACCGACACCAATGGATCGGAACGTTACACGGCTAGAATCAAGGATCTGGAGACAGGCGAGCTTCTTTCCGACGAACTCACCGGGCTTCGCGGCGGGATCACCTGGGTCGCTAATGACACGGGCCTGGTTTACACGCCTTCAACCGAGGAATGGCGCAGTCTTGAGATCAAGCTGCACACCATTGGCGAGCCTAACGACAGCGATGTCACACTCTACCTTGAGGGTGACCAAAGCTTCAGCGTTGGCGCGGGGCTATCGGCGCAAGAAGATTATCTCATCATTGCGACCGGCGACAATGAGACGAGCGAAGTGCGCTTTGTTTCGGCTGACAACCCGACCGGCGAGCTCACTCTGGTGAAACCGCGACAAAAGGGTGTCGAATACAACATCGACATTCGTGAAGGTGAGCTTTGGGTGTGGTCCAATGACGAGCACATCAACTTCCGCCTTGCGAAAGCGGACTTGGCAACGCCGGGTGAGTGGGAAACGGTGATCGCTGGCTCCAACGATTTCTACCTCACCGATTTCGATCTGTTTGAGACGTTCTTTGTCACCGAAGGGCGTTTGAACGGCCTCGATCAGGTGCAAATCCGTCGCTACGACGCGCCGCTCGAAATCGAGCCGATCAGCTTTCCGGAGGCAAGCTATGACGCAGGCCTCACCTACAACCCCGAATACGATCAAACCGTGCTGCGCCTTTCCTATGAAAGCATGGTCACGCCCGACACGGTCTATGACTATGACGTGACGGCAAAGACGCTGACCACGCTGAAGACACAGGAAATCCCGAGCGGCTACGACGCATCGCAATATGTGACCGAACGCGTTGAGATCGAAGCGCGCGATGGGACGATGGTTCCGGTCAGCATTGTGATGCGCAAGGACCGCGAGGAAATCTTGAAGAAAGCCGGGATCGAGGGTCCGGGTCCGCTGCACCTCTATGCTTACGGCGCTTACGGCTATGCCGTGCCGCCGGGTTTCTCGACCACGCGGCTTAGCCTTGTTGATCGCGGTTTCGCCTATGCGATTGCGCATATCAGGGGCGGCGATGACTTGGGGCGGCGCTGGTATCTTCAAGGCAAGATGTTCGAGCGCACCAACACCTTCAACGACTTCGTCGATGCAGGGCGTGGGCTCATAAAGCGTGGCTACACCGCCGAGGGCATGGTGACAGCCTCGGGCGGTTCGGCAGGCGGCGAGTTGATGGGGGCGATCATTAACCAAGACCCCAAGCAATATGGCGCAATCGTTGCCCATGTACCCTTTGTTGACGTACTCAACACCATGCTCAACGAGGACCTGCCGCTGACGCCGGGCGAATGGCAGGAATGGGGTAATCCGATCACGAGCAAAGAGAGCTTTGCCTATATCCTTTCCTACAGCCCCTATGATCAGGTGAAGGCACAGGATTATCCGCCCATGCTGGTCACCGCCGGCCTGAACGACCCGCGCGTTACCTACTGGGAGCCCGCCAAATGGGTCGCAAAGCTGCGCGACACCAAAACGGACGACAATCTGCTGCTTCTCAAGACCAACATGGGCGCAGGGCATGGCGGTCAGTCGGGTCGCTGGAACAGCTTGAAGGAGACGGCGGAAGAATACGCCTTTATCCTGTGGCAAATGGGAATGGCCGGTGAGTAGCACGCATCCCCTCCCGCCCGCGGGAGGGGCAGCGAGACTTGCAAGCGTGCTTGCTAGTCGCAGCGGGGTGGGCCTGTTCGAGAGCCCGGTTTTTTCCTCGCCCACCCCTAACCCCTCCCGCAAGCGGGAGGGGAACACGTGAACAAGTTCACCAAGACCTTCACAGCCGAGCCTCATCATATCGATGAGCTCGGCCATGTGAACAATTCGGTCTGGGTCCAGTGGATTCAAGACATGGCCACCGCGCATTGGTCTGCGGTGGCTGATCCGCTGCATCAAGAGCAGTTCTTCTGGGTCGTGATCCGCCACGAGATCGACTATCGCGGCAATATAGCTGAAGGCGAGAACGCGACTGGCACGACCTACATCCCCGGCGATGCCAAGGGCGCAAAATCGGTGCGCGTGGTCGAATTCACCGATGCCAATGGAAAACCGCTGGTCACCGCCAAAACCACTTGGGCAATGCTCGACAAGGAAAGCGGAAGGTTAGCGCGCGTGCGGCCAGAAGTGCTCGCACCCTTCCGCCAAAGCGAATAGGCGAGCCTCTCACTCGAATTGCTTGACGCTCGTGCCGAATTACGCGGCTTTCTGGCTCTCACATTCGGACGCAATTTTTTGCGCAGATCCACGGCTGGGCGGAGCATTGTTGAACACCGTCAAACGCTCAAAACAGGTGCGGTTGCGGCCCGATGCTTTCGCATTGTACAAAAGCTGATCCGCGCGCCGATAAAGCTCTTTGAAGCTGAAGACACCGTGGCCGGTGCGTGGCAATTCGATCAGCCCCATGCTTGCGGTGACAGGTTCTTCCAATACAGGCACAGCACGCGCGATTTTCAGCGGCAGTGTCTCGCGCAAGGCTTCGGCGCGAAAATACGCATCTTGACCGCGCAAAAGAACGACAAATTCCTCCCCGCCAAGGCGCATCGCAAGATAGTCCCGCTGCTCGCTCCCGCGAAGCGCATCGCCGCAAGCGACAAGCACATCATCGCCGACCTGATGGCCGTAACGATCATTGACACCCTTGAACTGGTCAAGATCGATAAGCGCAAAAGTATCAAAGCCCTGGCTGCGCAATGTCTCGAAGCGTTCCTCAACCACGCGGCGGTTCAACAGCCCGGTCAGCGGGTCGCGCTCGGTCAAAGCTTGCAGCGAGGCGACTTCTTCCCAGGCCGCGTCTCTTTCACAGTGCACGACCCAAAGCCGCCGCGCGATAAACAGGCATAGCCCGATAGCAAGCACGGTTGTGATAATGAAGAATGCGCTTGGCGAGGCAGCAGGGGCAGCAGGTGCGGCAGAGCCCGCCGCTGACCCGGTGCTGGCCAGAAGCTGGACTTGTGCCAGAATCTGAGCCTGAGCTGGAAAAGCGAGAATTGCACCCGCCAGGGCGGCAGAGCCCAAGGCAGCTGGTTTGAAGATTTGTTCCCATTGCATGAGCTGCTTATAGCAACCGACTGGTTACTAGGCTCTTAAGTGAAAACACTCCAAATCGGAGCAAAACAGCGTAGAAATAAAGTCTTGTAACAATCGCAGGCCGCTGTTCGTAAGTCGCTTCAAGTAAAAGTGACTTACAGCCAGATCTAAGCCGCGCCGCGCCGCTTTTTGAGGATCGCCTCGGTCCGGGCAAAGTCGCCCGGATTATCGACATCAATCGGCGCATCGGCAAAGGGCATCCGCACCACTTTCACTTCCACGCCCCAGCGCTTGGCGAGGTGGGCAGCCATGCCGTCGATTGTTGCGAGGGCAAATTTGTACATCAGCATAAAGCGAAGCCCGAACGCTTTAAGAATGCGGCGGGGTTGCTTGCCGAACTGGCCGCCGGTTTCAAACACCTTCGCGGCTGCGACGGCATCGGCGGACGTGGCAGCATACAGATTGCAGCTTGACCAGCCGCCGTCTTTCAATTCGTGAAACGCGCGTTTGCCATCGGGATAAGCTTCGAGAATGGTCGCAGCAGACGTCATTGCCACCGAAACCTGCGCGCCGGAACTCAGCGTCTCTGCGCAGAAATGGTCGAACATTTCCGAGGTGTGCAGCGCGTTGTCACCGGTCGAAACCACCAGCGGATAGGCGTTGGGGATGGTGTTCGCGGCGTGTTCGATGCTGGCAAAGAGATTTTCGCCAGCGGCCACGAAGTGCAACCGGCCTGCTTCCATCATCTCGTTGAGGTAGGGAACGCCTCGCATCAGCTCTTCGCTCTCAATCGAGACGTAGATGTCGCCTGCATGACGACTTTCAGCGATTTCGCGCACCACCCGCTGGAGCATGACTTCGCCGTCGAGCTCGACGAGGCATTTGTGGCTCACATTCTGGAGCTTGGCGACCGCATCTTGAGGCCCTGCACGACTTGCGGCGAGGACCAGAGCGGTCACTTTTGTTTGTGCTGAGTTAGTGTTTTGAGAAGTGGCGGCCATGACTACCCTAAAGCGCGCGTTTACATTTGCGTTGAGGCCATCAATTGGCGGCAAGGCTTGTCCGGGTCAAGGTTTGCAAGTTCTTCGAGCAAACTGTCCGGGGTAAAGCCGCGAGCGCTCGCAAGGCAGGTTTCGAGCTTTTGCCACAATTGTTCATCAGACATCGGGTGCGCTTTACTACCCACAGGCATTGCGTGATGGCTTTCAAAGTTGCGCCCATCTTTAAGAGTGAGATGGACCTGCGTCGGAAAATCGCTTTCGAGCTTCTCGACATAGTCCTTGGTGATGAGCGGCATCAGCGCGCGCACCTGTGGCCGGTGGATCGCCTCAGGCTCATAATCGTCAAGTCCCACATCGCCAGAATAAAGCGCGGCAGCAAGGCTGTATTCGAGGCTGAACTTTGCTTGTGCAGGCGTTTGCGGGTTTTCGTGCATCAGATTGCGCAAGTGAGCGGCAGGCGCAGCGATATGGACGTTCTCGACCATGTCGGCGCTGAAATCGTGGCTCTGCATCAACGCGATAAGTCCGTCGAGCGCTCGGTGAAGGCTACCACAATTGGGGAAGCGTTTAATCTTGAGGCCATGCTCCAAGATGTGGAGCGGTTCGCCCACCTCGTCTGCATCAAAACGCATGGTCTGGCCGTGCTCCGCCTTGCCTTCCATTGAGGCAGCAAGCTCCTCCACATCGGGTCCAACCATAAGCGTGCGAAGGCCTGTTGGCCCCTCAAGTGTCCCGGTACCAGCGGTGATCCCGCCCCGCGCCATCAGTGCCGCTTGCACACCGCCGCTCGCCGCGAGCCCTGCGTGAATGGGCTTGGTGTCAGAGCCGAACTGACTCATAAATCCGCCCGCGAGGCTGGTTGAAAGCGAGATTGCATGGGCGGCCTTTTCGGCATCGAGGCGCAGCAATCGCGCACAGCCAGCGGCCGCGCCAATTGCGCCCATCGTGCCCGTTGCGTGCCAGCCACGGCTGCGGTGAAACGGGTTCACCCCCTGACCGACACGCCCCATGATCTGAAGGCCGACGATGTAGCCATCGAAGACATCGCCAATTGGTGCATCCTCGGCCTCTGCAAGTGCGAGGAGGGCTGGGATCAATACCGCCGAGGAGTGCGCCTTAGCCGGATCAAAGTTGTCATCGAAATCGAGCGCGTGGGCACAGGTGCCGTTGAACAAGGCTGCACCCGGCGCAGACAAGCTTTCGCTGCGGGCGACCGCTGTCGAAGGCCCGCTGCCCCACGTCTTGACCACTGGCCAAAGCTTGCTCGGCGCACTGTCGGCGGCTCCCGGCACCATACACGCGAGCGTGTCGATCAGCGACCGTTTGGCGATATGGAGCGCATCTTGCGGCCAATCCCTCGCAGTTTGGGCTACCCAGCAGGCGTAGGCGTTGAGAGCGTTTGAAGTGTGCGTTTCGGACATATCCGGCCCGATCTAGATCGGATTGCCATCCTGGTCGCGGAAAATCTCACGCCGGCCCACATGGTTCGCAGGGCCAACCAACCCCTCGCTCTCCATCCGTTCAATCCACTTGGCAGCAGTGTTGTAGCCCACGCCCATCTGACGCTGGAGCCATGAGCCTGACGCTTTCTGGTTTTCGATCACGATCTGACACGCTTGGCGATATTTGCGCTCGTCCGGATTATCGGACGCGGTAAAGTCGTCCTCGAAATTGAGGCCGCCACCGTCTTCTGGTTCCTCGGTCACGGCATCGACATATTCAGGTGCGCCTTGCGCCCTCCAGAAATCGGCGACCGCCTCAACCTCGTCATCGCTGACAAATGGCCCGTGAACGCGCACAGTTGCCCCGGTGTTGGGCTTGTAAAGCATATCACCCTTGCCAAGCAGCTGTTCAGAGCCTTGCTCACCCAAAATGGTGCGACTGTCGATGCGGCTCGTGACTTTAAAGCTGATGCGGGTGGGCAGGTTCGCCTTAATCACGCCGGTGATCACATCGACCGATGGGCGCTGCGTCGCCATGATCAAGTGGATGCCAGCCGCGCGTGATTTTTGCGAAAGTCGCTGGATCAGGATTTCAATTTCCTTGCCCACGGTGACCATAAGGTCGGCAAGCTCATCGACGATCAGAACGATCTGCGGCAGGGGTTCGTAATCGAGCTGTTCTTCTTCATAAAGCTGCTCGCCCGTATCAGGATCAAACCCGGTCTGCACGCGCCTTCCCAAAGGCTTGCCCTTGGCGATCGCATTACGCACTTTTTCGTTGAAGCCGGACAGGTTGCGCGAATTGATCGAGCTCATCATCCGATAGCGACGCTCCATCTCCTCAACCGCCCATTTCAGCGCGCGCACCGATTTGTGGGGCTCTGTCACCACCGGGGAGAGAAGGTGGGGGATGTCGTCGTATGTCTTTAGCTCAAGCACCTTGGGATCAATCAGGATCAGGCGGCATTCCTCAGGCGTAAAGCGGTAGAGCAGCGACATGAGGATACAGTTGAGCCCCACCGATTTACCCGAACCCGTGGTGCCTGCGACAAGCAGGTGAGGCATGGCGGCAAGGTCCGCGACAATTGGCTCGCCCGCAATGTCTTTACCCAGAATGATCGGAAGTGCGCCCTTGTGATCGACAAAGTCCGCGCACTCAGCAAGCTCTTTCAGGGCCACCATCTGGCGGTCTTTATTGGGCAGTTCGATGCCCATGACTGTCTTGCCAGGGATGGGAGAGACACGCGCAGAAATCGCGCTCATATTGCGGGCAATGTCTTCGGCCAAACCCACAACGCGGCTCGCCTTGATGCCGGGCGCAGGCTCCAGCTCATACATGGTGACAACCGGGCCGGTTCGCACGGCGGTGATCTCGCCCTTGACGTTAAAATCATCGAGCACATTTTCAAGCAGACGCGCGTTGCGTTCGAGAGCCAGCTTGTCGAGCTTTGGCGCGTTATCCTCCGGCGGGTCGGCAAGCAGATCAAGGCTTGGCAATTCGAAGGTCGCGAACATATCGCGCTGGTTCTTTTTCGTTGCCGGATTGGCGCGCTTGGGCGGTGCGGACGGGTCGGTGATCTCAGGCGAACGGCGCGGGGCGGGTTCTTCCTTGGGCTCCGCCTTTGCCTGACGGCGCGCTTTGCTTGCCGGGGCGGCAATGGCGTCTTCTTCTTCTTCATCGAAGGACTGCGCTGGCTCCTTCGGCGCGAGGAACGGCAGGCGCGCGGCCAGAGTGCTGCCGATTGAGGAATTGGTGACGAAATTCGGCAGCGTGAGAAGCGCGCGCCAATCAATCGCGAAGATGCGGGTGAGTAGGACTGTACCGCCAGCAAGGCACAGAAGCGCGGCGCCAAGGGTGATCCATCCGGAAAGCCCTTCGCCAAAGCGCGAGGCCACGGCCTCAATTCCGCTCGCGCCCAATAGCCCCGATACACCGCCCAATTGCGCTGGCAGCGATCCAGCTGAAGTGTCGAAAGCAAGCGCCAGAACCGTGCCTAAAAGCACCATTGCGATGAGGAGAAGTCCGGCTGGCAGCCACCAGCGCGTGCGCTCGCCTTCCTCGGTGTCAAGCTCCACCGCGCGCCACAATTTTCGCGCCGAAATGTAAAGCAGCGGCAGGAGCAACACGCCTGGCAATCCAAAGGCGAACAGCACCCGGTCTGCTGCCCATGCGCCCCAGCTGCCCATCCAATTGCTGACCTGAGAAGGATCGGCTGCGGTCGATGGGCTTGGGTCGGTTTGAGTATAGCTGGCCAGCGCGAGGCCTAAGAACATCATCGCAAGCAATAGCCCACCAGCGCCCGTCATCTGGGCGGCGCGGCGAATGCTGCGGCGAAGGCCGATGCGCCAGTCTGCTGGAGTGGGTTTACGGGTGCTCACTGCGCGGGTCGCCATGGGGCGCTCCATAATCTGCGGGTGGATAAGAACACACCATGAATCCTCGTGGGACTCCGGTCAAGCCAAGAGAGGTGAGCTGAGCCCATCAATTGCGGCCCATCGCGGCCATTGTAGGGTCCGGGCGCGCTGCGCGGTCATACCACCAAGAGCAATCACCGGAACACGTGATTGCGATGCGAGAAGGCGAAAACGCGATGGTCCAAGCACTCTGCCACCGGGATGAGAACGCGTGGCAAATATGGGGGAAAGCAACACTGCGTCCGCTCCCAATCGGTTAGCCAAGCCCAATTCATTCAGATCATGTGCGGTGGCCAAGTGCAGCAATCCAGCGCGCCGGGGCCAGAGCGAGCGCGGGCTTGCGTAAATCCCATCCGCGCCCCACTCCTTTGCCGTGATTGCACTGTCGGAGAGGATCACGGTGTGGCCATAAGCCTTGGCAACCCGGCGCAGCTCGCGGAACCGTTCCCACCGTTCAGGATCAGGCAGGTGATAGTGGCGGTAGATAAAGCCGCTTTTTCGCGGCAGGCGTTTTAAGGTCGCCTCAAGTTCCGCATCATTGCGCTCGTCAGAGATCAGCCAGATCAAGGGAAGAGTTGAGTTTCGCACGCGCCCGCTATAGCGGCACTCCCATGGAAAGTGCAGCCGACAAACTCGCCGAAGTGCGCGAAAACATCGCCCGTATGTGCAAACCTGCGCGGCGCAAGCCCGAAGAGGTGACTTTGATCGCGGTCAGCAAGACGCATCCTGCCGAACGCATCACCCCACTGCTTGAGGCAGGGCACCGCGTCTTCGGCGAAAACCGCGTGCAGGAGGCAGCTGACAAATGGCCTGACCTTCGCGAGCAGTATGCTGGTGTAGAGCTCCACCTCATCGGCCAGCTGCAATCGAACAAGGCCGAGGAAGCGGTGGAATTGTTTGATGTGATCCACTCACTCGACCGGCCAAGTCTGCTGAAAGCTCTCGCCAAGGCGATGGACAAGGCGGGCCGCCGAGTGCCTTGCTTCGTTCAGGTCAATATCGGTGATGAAGAGCAAAAGGGCGGCTGTTCAATCGCCGATTTGCCCGCCTTCCTTGAGCAAGTGCGCGCCGCCGACATTCCCGTCGCGGGCCTTATGTGCCTGCCGCCTTCCGGCATCGAGCCAGCGCCCTTCTTCGCCTTTCTCGCAAAGCTTGCGAAAGACAATGGGGTAGAGGGCCTCTCGATGGGGATGAGCGGCGATTATGAAACCGCGGTGCAAATGGGCGCGACCCATGTGCGGGTGGGCACGGCTCTGTTCGGCGCGCGCGGGTAGTGGAAGGCCCTCAAGCCTTCATTGAACGCTGGCGTCCTGTGCTCGAAAGCGGGGCGCTGGTGAAATTCGCTTATGGCCCGCGAGGGAGCCAAGGCGGCAATCATTGCGAGGTCGCTGACCAGCTTGTCGCTACGCTTGGCCTTAAACAGATCGGCTTCAATTGGGAGCTCCTCGATGCGAGCGCCCCGGAAGACGCGCCACGTTCGGGTAAGAGCGAGCTTGTGAAAGCGCTCACCCAAAACCTCGCCAATCCCAGCCAGCCTTGGCTGAGCGAGGTGAACGCGCGCGAGTGCGCCGACGAATTTCTCAGCCTCTTCGACCCAGCTAGCTTCACGCTTGTCTCCAACCGCTACGATGGCCTGTGGAACCCTATCGCTGGCGGATCGACCGAGTGGGGGTTTGTCGGATTTGACAACAGCTTGAGCGTCCTGCTGCTTTTGGCGGAATAGCTTTCGAGCTTTCGAGCTTTCTCAAAACACAACAAAAAAGGGGCGCCGCCGTTTCCGACGAGCGCCCCTTTCGCGTTTGAGTTATCGAGTGAGACTTAGAACTCGAACAGAGCCTCAACCCCCACGTTGCGACCACGCTGCAGCGGCGAGAACGTGCCCGCAGTTGGGTTGTTTGCAAACGGTACGCGTTGGCCAGAGCTCAACGGCCCGCCGAACGGCAGTTGGGTGTCGCCGCCCACTTGCACTTCGTCGAACAGGTTGCGGCCATAGAGCGAGAAGCTCAGGCCATCGACTGGCGTGTTCCACGTGATGTTGGCTTCAAGATTGACGATATCCTGAACAAAACCAAGGTTGTCATCGGTGTAAGCGAACTCGTCGCGAGCCTGAAGGTTCACGCGGGTGACGATGTCGCTGTTCCCGAGAAACAGTTCGTGGATGAAGCCAACGCCCCATGTGAATTTGGGTACACGTGGCAGGCGGAGATCCAGATCGTCGTCATTGATGACGCCATCGCCAGAAATGTCGAAGACGACCTCGTCATAGCTTGCATCGATGATGCCGACGTTGGCTGTAACAATCAGATTGTCATCAAGCCGCATTCGTGCCTCGCCCTCGATCCCGGCGATGGTTGCATCGGCGGTGTTGAGGATGTTTTGAACAACACCAGAGCCAGGGTCAGCGAGGTTCACTTCGCGCTGCATATCCTGAATCTTGGTAATGTAAGCGGCAACGTTCAACGTGAACGCGCGATCGACTGACTGGAATTTACCGCCGATTTCAAAGTTATCGACCTGCTCTTCGTCGAAGAACAAAGTTCCGGTCGCAGCCACCGCGCGGTCAAAAACCGGCACGTTGGTGATGCGGAAGTTGTAACCGCCTGAACGGAAACCGCGGGTCCAGTGGCCATAGACCTGGCTGTCGTTGAACTCATACTGAAGGCCAAGTTTCGGTGACAGGTTGCGGAAGCGAACAGTGTCCGTGAAGCCATTGCCTTCAGTCGGAATGAACGGGTTGGTGCCCGTGGTTGGGCAAGTTTCTTCAACTACTGAACATTCAGGACGCGGACGAATATACGTGACATCTGCGTCTTTCGTCTCCTGGCTCCAACGAAGGCCAGCGATGATCGAAAGCGCATCGGTTACGAAGAACTGGCCGTTTGCAAAAACGCCGAGCACTTCGTGATCCTGACGGCCACCGCCAAAGAAACGAGGCGCGTTGATGATGCGGCGCGATTCGTCATAGGCAAGCGATTGGTCGAAGTAGAAACCACCCACGGTCAGGTCGAAAGCACTGGTCGAAACCGCATAGCGCAGTTCGTTCGAAATCTGGTCCTGATCGGTGATCGTGTCCGAATGGAAGAGCGGCAGGGTCGTTGCGTCAATATCCGCATCGGTTGCCGCGCTGTAATCGCGATAGCCGAAGATATTGGTGAGCGTGCCCGGGCCGATGTCCCACTCAGCGGTCAGCGAGGTGGTGACGATCTCGGTGTCGTAAAAACCGCGGTTGTCGATCGCGAAATCGAAGCTGTTGCGATCAAAAATGCCGCGGTTCTGACCGTTTGGACCATCGCCATTGGAATCGAAATAGTCGACCTTACCCGTCAGCGTCAGGTCACCAAGACGCGCTTCAAGAGCGCCGCGCAGGATGTAGGTTTCAGCCTGGCTGAAGTTTGAATCATCAAACAGGTTTTTGAAATAGCCACGGTCATTGTTGTAATAACCGGCGACTTTGAACAGCAGTTTGTCTTCGATGATCGGGCCGGACAGAACGCCTGATACGGTGTAGTTTTCACCACCGCGACCACCATCAACAGGGCCATCAACAGCTGCGCGGAATTTGCCACGGAAGTCTTCGGTCGGGTTGCTGGTGTTGAGGACAACCGCGCCGCCTGTCACGTTGCGGCCGAACAGAACGCCTTGGGGTCCGCGCAGGATTTCAACGCTTTCAAGGTCGAAGATGTCGAATACGACGCCGCCATTGATGCCGAGGTAAACGCCATCCACAAACACGCCAACGGTGGGGTCGATTGAGGGGATCGACGAGTTGATACCAAGGCCACGGATCGAGAAGTTCGCGGTGCCGCGGCTTGTGCCCACTTGGTCAAGCGACACGTTTGGCGCTTGGAAAGTCAGGCCTTGAACATCGCGCACCTTGAACGCTTCGAGCGTGTCGGTGTTGAAAGCGGTGACTGCGAGAGGCACGTCCTGAACGTTTTCGGGGTCTTGTGTCTTCGTGCCGGTGACAACGATGTTACCGATCGCATCAAGGGAGCTTGCGCGCTCTTGCTCTTCCTGGTCGGGGGTTGTGGTGTCTTGAGCAAAAGCAGCGGTAGGGGCCAGCATCATGCCGGCACCCAAAAATGCCAAAGCACGAAGCGAGGTGAGGGAATGCATAAATCTATCTCTCCGTATTTAGGTTCTATTTGTGAAACCCATTTAGGGGCGGCGGGCCCATTACAACCCCTGCACGACGAAGACCACCCCAGAAGCGACGAAAGTTCAGATTTTCTGCGGTTCTCAGGCCGATTTTTTAGGCCTGCTCCAGCTCCAGCTGGCGTTCATCGCTCGCTGCGTCCAACAACGCAGTCTCGATTTCGGACAAACGCTGAGGCGTTGTCACCTTAGAGCCGGTGAGGTCGGTGACATAGAACGTATCCGCTGCGCTCTCGCCATATGCTGTGATGTGCGCCGATTGGACGATCAGATTGCAGCGGAAAAGCGTATGGGCGAGGCGATTGAGAAGCGCCGGGCGATCCCTTGCGGTGACCTCGATGACGGTGAAGTGGTTGGACGCCTCATTGTCGAAATTGACCGTGGGCGAAACTGTAAAGGTCTTGGCGCGAGAATGGGGCAATGGCCGCGCGGCGAGCTTGGGGACAAGCTCAATCTTGTCCAAAAGAGCATCGCGGATGGCATTCTTGAGACGTTCGATCTGATTGGCCTCGCGAAATGGCGCGGCCTTGATGTCCTGAACAAGGAAATTGTCAAACGCATAGCCATTCATCGCGGTGTGGATCCGGGCATCAATGATGTTGGCCCCTGCCAGATGAATACCGCCAGCGACCCTGTAAAACAGGCCAGGGTGATCGGCTGCGATGACACTTACCAAAGTGGCGCCGCGTTCTTCATCGACTTCGCAATGGATTGAAAGGTGATCGCCGATCTCGCGTGCGACAGAATATTGCACGAGGTTTTTTGCGATGATGTCTTCAGGTTCGGCTATCCAATAGGCATCCGCCAGAAGATCACCGACCTCATCGGTAAGATGGCTTCTATCGCCCAAAATCTCACGAACAGCATCTTTGCGCGCAGCCACCCGTTGAGCGCGCCCTGTGCGCTTGTGACCAAGCCGCAGCCGTTCTTGCGCTGCGTCATAAAGCTCACCGATCAGCTGACCCTTCCAGCTGTTCCACGTGCCGGGGCCAACCGCGCGGATGTCGACGCAGGTGAGGATAGCAAGATTGCGCAACCGCTCGACCGATTTCACCTCGGCGACGAAATCCTCGATCGTCTTGGGGTCAGTGAGATCGCGCTTTTGCGCGGTGGAACTCATCAAAAGATGTTGCAGGATCAACCACGCGACAAGCTCTGTTTCTTTCGCATCCAGCCCAAAACGCGGGCATAGATTGTGGGCAATATCAGCGCCGATAACCGAGTGATCGCCGCCGCGCCCCTTGCCAATATCGTGCAGCAGCACAGCCACAAACAGCGCGCGCCGCGAGGTAATTTTATGGATTTGCCTGGTTGCGCGAGGGTGATCCTTTTCAAGCTGGCCGCGCTCGATCTGGCTCAGGAGGCCGATGGCGCGGATTGTATGCTCATCAACGGTGTAGTGATGATACATATCGAACTGCATCTGCGCATTGACCCTGCCAAAATCGGGCACGAAGCGACCAAAGACACCCGCCTCGTTCATCCACCTCAGAGCGCTTTCAGGGTCTTTGCGTCCGCACAAAAGATCAAGAAACAGCGCATTGGCGCGGGCATCTTCGCGAATATCCTTGTCGATCAGCTTTGCATCGCGATCCGCCTGACGCATGGTGTCGGGGTGAACCTCAACGCCTTCGGCTTCGGCGATCTGGAACACTTCGATCAGGCGCACAGGGTCCTCAGCAAACCAATCGTCGCCCGGCGCTCTGATCCGTCCGCCTTCGATGCGGTAACCTTTGAGGGTGCGCGGCTTGGCTTTCCATCCGGCGAAGAAACCGCTAGCCACACTCTTTTTGGCGAAAGTGGCCTCAAGCTGAGACAAGAATATCCCTGTGAGGTGGCCCACCCGTTTTGCCTGCATGAAATAATATTGCATGAAGCGCTCAACCGCGCTTTTGCCGGGACGATCGGCAAAATTCATCGCCTCTGCCACCTGGCGTTGCAAATCGAAGGTCAGCCGGTCTTCGGCGCGTCCCGTGATCGTGTGCATATGACAGCGCACCGCGAGCAGGAACCCTTCGGCGCGGCGGAAACTGCGATATTCTGATTTCGTGAAAAGGCCCATTTCGACCAATTCCTGCGCGCTTTCGACGCGGTGCATGAATTTGCCGATCCAGTATAAGGTCTGAAGATCGCGCAAGCCGCCTTTGCCCTCTTTCACATTAGGCTCCACCACATAGCGGCTGTCGCCCATGCGCTTGTGGCGTGCGTCGCGTTCTTCAAGCTTTTCGGCGTGGAACTCACGTTCTTTGCCGCGTACGATCTCTGACCAGAACCGCTGGCGCAGCTCTTCGTAAAGGGCCTGATCTCCCCATATCAGCCGCGCTTCCAAAAGGGCGGTGCGGATCGTCAGATCCTCTTTCGCCATGCGCATCGTGTCGCTGATGGTGCGGCTGGAATGGCCGACCTTAAGGCCCAGATCCCAGAACAGATACAGCATCGCCTCAATCACCTGCTCGCACCAAGGCGAGCGTTTCATCGGGGTGATAAAGGCGATGTCCACATCGGAATGGGGCGCCATTTCGGCGCGGCCATATCCGCCCACTGCAAGGACGGAAAGCCGCTCTGCCGTCGTGCGATTGGCGAGCGGAAAGACATGGGTGACGACATAGTCATAGATCACCCGGACCAGCTGGTCAGTGAGAAACGCATAGCCAAGCGTGATCTCATGGCCAGCCGATGGCTTGTCCTTGAGGCGCTGTTCAAGTTCTGCGTGCCCGGCCTCCAAAGCGCGCTTTAACTCAGCAAGTACATACGTGCGCGACTTCTCGCCAAATTCATCAACAAGCCCATCGACTACAGCTGTAATCGATCGCCTGTCGAAAATCGCCCGCTGGCGCGGCACGCGGCGACTGGATGATGACCAGTAGCTCATGCGCCGCGCCCCATTGGGCAAGATGGGCGGGGATCAAGCAGCAGTGAGCTGCTCAGTGTATTGCGCGCGCAAAAGCTTCTTGTCGATCTTTTGCGTTCCAAGGCGGGGAAGAGCTTCATCAACAACCCAGATATGCTCTTCCAGCGGAACCTTGAAGGGGGCAATGCGAGAAAGCAGGAATTCACGCAGTTCACCCGCCGTTACCGGACCGCGTCCTTCTTTCACGTTGAAGACGCACGCGGGCACTTCGCCCATGCGTTCATCGGGCAGGCCAAAGACCGAACATTCAGCGATGTCATTGTGCGCGTAAATCGCGTCTTCGACCTCGATGCAGGTGATGTTTTCACCGCCACGGATGATGATGTCCTTCTTGCGATCGACGATGTAGAGATATTCGTCCTCGTCGAGATAGCCCAAGTCGCCGGTGCGGAAGAACTGGTCATCGGTAAAGGCGGCTTTGGTCGCTTCTTCATTGCGCCAATACCCACGGAAATTGGCAACCGAGCGGATGCAAACCTCGCCCACATCGCCTTGGGGGACAGGCTTGCCGTCATCATCAAGAATCCCGATTTCCACAAGCGGCCGGGACGCGCGCCCGGTTGAACCTGGCTTTGCGAGGTAGTTTTCGTTGAAATTGCCGCAACCAACCGCGTTTGTTTCAGTCAGGCCATAGCCCAATAGAGGGAAGCCTTCAGGGAAGGCCTCTTTGATGCGAGTCACGTGCTCAACCGGGCGCGGTGCACCGCCAGCGGCAAAGCTTTTGCACGCTGACAAGTCATATTGCTCGCGATCAGGGTGGGTTGCGATTTCATAGCTCATCAGCGGCACGCCGACGAAATATGTCACCTTCTCCTGAGCCATCAGCTGGATTGCGTGCAGCGCATCCCATTTGGGCATCAGAACCAGCTTGCGCCCGATTGCGAAGGATTGAAGGAACAAAGGAATTGCGCCCGTCACGTGGAACAGCGGCACTGCCACGAGAGCGCATGGTTGTGCGCTGACATCTTCGCCCTTCTGTTCCATCAACGCTTTGGCCATGGCGCTTTGCGCGACATAGTTCATAATGCCGGAAACAACGCCGCGATGGTCGGAATAGGCGCCTTTCGAATTGCCGGTGGAGCCGGAGGTGTAGAGGATGGTCGCCAGATCATCAGGGCCAAGCGAGCCGAGCATTTTCATCGCCGCTGAGGCTTCGAAGCTTTCCGGCACCTTCCAGACATTGGCAAGGCCTTGTGCCGGGGCGGTGTGCTCAATCATCACGATTTTTGCCGAGTGATCGGTGCCCTCAAGCCGCGCGGCGCGCCCATCATCGGCCAACACGATTTTGCATTCTGCCAAGCGGATGCCGTAAGCAAGCTCGTCACCGTTCCAAAAACCGTTAAGCAGCGTGGCACAACCGCCTGCCATGGTGATGCCCATAAAAGCGATCATCCAATTGGCTGAATTGCGCGCAGCGATCCCGATGCGGTCGCCGGTTTCAATGCCGTGATCTTCGACCAAACCCTCGGCAACGCACACAGCCGCCTGATAGGCCTCACCAAAAGTCAGCCGAATATCGCCATCGACGATGAACGGCACTTCCTTATGCTCATTACAGAAGTGGGCGAAGAAATGCGCCAGAGTGGGCGGTGCGGCCGTGAAGGCCGGCATTGATACGCCGCCGCGTTCAAACGGGCTTGTGTGGAATGGTTGCCCTTCCTGCGTCAGCGCGGTGATGATCGTCTCAAGTGCATTGTCCAGCTCGGTGGCCATGCGTCTCTCTCTCCTTATCTGCCTCGCGCTTTACGCGAGTGTCCCATATCGCGTGCCCCTGTGCCCACATTGCGCGCATTTCACAAGTACGTCAGATGGCAGAGCGTTCACACCGCTCTACCAATGACTTTCTCGCAAAGCCCTTTGCGCAGGAGGGCGCGGTGTGCCAAAAGCTGCGAAAATATCCCATGCCACTTTGGTATTCCGAGGTGGCTTATGAGTATCTCTAAGAGGTTCCCTTCGTGCTGTCACTACTTGCTGCGGGCGCTGGCTCGGTTGATCCGCTCTATTGGTCAGACCTGGGTATGCGGCCCTATCTGTTCGAGATCGGATCGTTCCAGCTGCGCTTTTATTCGCTCGCCTATTTGCTCGGCGTGATCTTTGCCTATTGGCACACGTCAAAGGCGATCAAGTCGCCCGGCGCACCGATGGCGCAGCGCCATGTCGATGACCTGTTCTTCTATTGCACGCTTGGCGTGATTTTGGGCGGGCGGCTTGGTTACGCAGCGTTTTACACCGGCGGCGATACCGGCATCCCTTCTGCCTTCACCGATTTTTCAGGCGACGGGCTGGTCAGCTGGAAGCTGCTCCGGATGTGGGATGGCGGCATGAGCTTTCACGGCGGTCTGATCGGCGTTGCGCTTGCGATGTTGTGGGTGTCGTGGCGCGGCAATCTCAATTTCCTGCGCGTGTGCGATTATGTTTCCGTAAGCGTGCCTATGGGCATGATGCTTGGGCGGCTTGCCAACTTTAACAACGGTGAGCTGTGGGGCCGCGTGACGGATGTGCCTTGGGCAATGGTGTTCCCCGACCCGCGCGCGGGTGAACTCGCCCGCCACCCAAGCCAGCTTTATCAAGCCGGGCTTGAAGGGTTGCTTTTGCTCATCATCATGATGCTGTTGTTCTGGAAAACCAATGCGCGTTTTCGCCCCGGTCTTTTGGTAGGCGTTTTCACCATGGGAATTGGTGCAGCGCGCTTCTTCAACGAATTTTTCCGCGAACCGGACACACAATTGGCTGACTTGGTGGTGCAAACTGGGCTATCCATGGGCCAATGGCTCAGCATTCCCTTGATAGTGACCGGATTGATTGTCGTAATTTACGCTGTGACCCGCAGGCCAGCGGGGACAGGGGCGGCCTCAGCAACCTAGGAAACCCGGGGCGCATCACGCTCACGGTTGAAAGGTGCACGACCCTCAAGCTGATTGAGCCTGATGGCGCTGAGACTATTGTGCCAGTGAATGATGATGCTGCTGCGCTTGCCGCAGCCGCGCAGGCGCAGGCGGAGGCTGAGGCAGAACTCAAAGCAAAACAGGAAGCTGAAGCACGGGCTAAAGCTGTTGCTGCTGAAGCAAAGGCGAAGCAGGAGGCTGAACGCAAAGAAGCTGAGCGGCA
The DNA here is from genome assembly GCF_019904235.1 of Erythrobacter sp. SCSIO 43205. NCBI lineage: Bacteria > Pseudomonadati > Pseudomonadota > Alphaproteobacteria > Sphingomonadales > Erythrobacteraceae > Erythrobacter > Erythrobacter sp. SCSIO 43205. The sequence continues at coordinate 536,755 of NZ_CP063202.1, forward strand.
AGAAGCCGAGCGCAGGGCTAAAGCACAAGCCGAGGCGAAAGCTAAATTAGAAGCGCAAGCCAAAGCGAAACGCGAAGCAGAAGAGAAGGCGCAGCGCGAGGCTGAGGCAAAAGCCAAAGCGGAAGCTGAAGCCAAAGCGAAAGCCAAGGCAGAGGCGGAGAAAAAGGCCGCTGCCGAGGCAGAGCGCAAGGCAAGAGAAAGAGCCGAGGCAGAGCGCAAGGCAAGAGAAAAAGCCGAGGCGGAGCGCAAGGCGAAAGCAAAGGCCGAAGCGGACGCCAAGGCAAAGCGTGAGGCCGAAGCGAAGGCGAAGAAGGAAGCCGAAGCGAGAGCTAAGGCGGAGGCCGAGAAGAAGGCGAAGGAAGAAGCCAAGGCCAGGGATCTGGCGAGAAAGAAGGCTGAAGCAGAAGCCAAAAAGAAAGCGCTGGCTGAACAAAAAGCGAAGGAACGCGCTGAAGCCAAAGCCGCAAAAGAGGCCAAAGAAGCCGAGGCCAGGGCGGCTGCCGAAGCCGCCGAGAAAGCGGCCAATCTTGGCGACACCTTCCGCCGCCTTATCCGCGAAACCGGCCCGATCAGCCTCGCGCACTATATGGCAGAGAGCAACGCGCGCTATTACACCAGCCGCGATCCTTTAGGCGAAGAAGGCGACTTCATCACCGCACCCGAAGTCAGCCAGATGTTCGGGGAACTCATCGGCCTTTGGTTTGCCGATCTCTGGGTCAAAATGGGAGCGCGCAAACACATCCATTTTGTCGAGCTTGGACCCGGGCGCGGGACTTTATCGAAAGATGCACTGAGGGTCGCTGCGCGCTATGACTTCGCGCCAAAGCTTCACATGGTTGAAACCTCGCCCGCCTTGCGCAAACTTCAGCGTGAAGCTTTCCCTGATGTGATCCATCACGACGACCTTTCTACTCTTCCCGATGATGCGCCGCTTCTGATCGTCGGTAATGAATTTTTCGACGCGCTTCCCGTGCATCAGCTGATCCGTTCCGCCAATGGCTGGCATGAGCGGATGGTTGGGCTTGGCGAGAACGACGAATTCATCTTTGTGGCTGGCGATAAGCCGATGGATGCAATCGTCCCCAAAAGCTGGAAGAGCGCGAGTCAGGGTACGATGATTGAAACCAGCGCGGCGGCATCTGCTTTGATGCAAGAGGTTGCGACACGGCTCAAAAATCAGGGCGGAGCTGCGCTTTTCATCGATTATGGCCCGTTTGAACTGCGTTCAGGCTCCACTCTGCAGGCGTTAAAAGACCATAAGAAGGTCGATGTCTTCGCCCATCCGGGTCAGGCGGACCTCACCGCGCACGTCGATTTTGAAATGCTGAGCCAAGTGGCCAAGGCCAATGGCGCAGATGTCATGGGTGTCGAAATGCAGGGCGATTGGCTGCGCGCCATGGGCATTGATGTGCGTTTGGAGGCGCTGCAGATGAAGAACCCGAACGATGCGGCCAAGCTCAAGCGTCAATACGACCGCCTAGTCGATGATGCGCAAATGGGTACCTTGTTCAAGGTCATGGGACTGTGCGGCCGCCGCTGGCCCGATGGTGTTGGGTTTAGTTAAAGCGAGATTTATTTTGTGCACGCCCATCCGGGCGCGCTCCTCGCTAGACGTCCTTCCCCTGAAACAAGTTCAAAGTCCGGACCCGCTGCGGACGGGCGGTCGCCCTTGCGATTGCTTTGGCAATCGGGGCCTACAGCCCGATCTTGTCGGCCAACCGTTCAGCCGCGACCTCTGGCGTGACTTTCTCTTCATCTTCGCGATCGACCGAATAATTTGCCTCGCGCATCCACTCCACCGGGATAGCGCCCAGCAGTGGGGTAAGCGCTTCAAGAAGTACCTCGTCTTCGCTCACGCGCGGGGAGAGCATCACCATCGCATCGTAGCTGGGTAATGCCTCACGCGGGTCTTCGAGGATGACGAAGCGATCCACTGCCAACCGCCCGTCGGAGGTATAGGCGCTGATCGCGTCGGCCTCGCCAGATTTCAGCGCATTATACATGAAGGTGGGCGAGAAATTGCGCGTCTCCCCGACCCGCAAACCATAGGCATCGCGCACCGCTTTCCATTCAGGTCGCTCAAAAAATTCAGGATCGCCCCCGAATGTCAGCTGCGGCGCGATGGGGACGATGTCCTCAAGCGTCTTCGCGCCCAATTCCTCCGCCCGGTCAGCGCGCATCGCAAAGGCATAGGCGTTCTCAAATCCCAGGCGGCCCAGCACATGGATACCGGTGTTCGCGCGCTCCCATTGAACGATGGTTTCATACATCGCCTCGCGACCCGGATTGTCGGCGCGCTTCATCTCATTGGTCCAGATCGTGCCGGTATAGTCGACCGATATATCGACGCTGGAGGAGGCCACCGCGCTGTGCACCACAGCAGAGCCCAATCCGTCTCGATAGGCGACAGTAAAGCCCGCCTCTTCGAGCTGTGAGCCGATCAGGCGGGAAAGGATTAGATTTTCCGAAAACTGTTTTGAAGCGATGATGATCGTGTCCTCATCCTCGCCCCCGCCTTGCGCATAAAGCGCCGCGCCAAGGCCAAGTGCAACGCCTATCAGCCCTGCACCCCATTGCCATTTTCGTCGTTTGGCAAGGCCCCGCTCGACCGTTCCGAGAAGTGCATCGGCGGCCAAAGCAAGTCCGGCACTGGCAAGGCAACCTGCCACCACCAATGCCCAGTTTTGCGTTTGCAGCCCCGCAAAGATCGGGTCGCCCAATCCCGGCTGTCCGATAGTGGTCGAAAGCGTGGCTGCACCGATGGTCCAAACGCTCGCGGTGCGAATGCCCGCCATGATAAAAGGCGCGGACAAGGGCGCTTCGACAAGGCGCAATTTTTGCCAGCCGGTCATGCCCACACCGTCCGCCGCTTCCAGCAATTGCGGGTCGAGATTGGCCTGCGCGGTGACTGCGTTGCGCAAGATTGGAAGCAGCGCGTAGAGCGCCAAGGCAAGGAGCGCGGGCAAAAAGCCCAGCGTCGGCAAATCTTCTCCGAACACGGCGCGAAGGCTGAGCAAGATGGGAAAAAAGAGCGCCAGCAGAGCGAGCGCGGGAATGGTTTGCACAAGGCTGGCAAAGCCCAATGTGATGCGCGCAACGGTTGGTGAACGGCTGGCCCAGATCGCAAGCGGCAAGGCTACCAGAATGCCAAGCCCGATCGCGCTTGCTGACAGCACAATATGCGCTGCAAACTTGTCGCCAAGGCCCAGCATAATGTCGAAAATCTCGCTCATGGAGCATCACCCTCCATTCGCGCCAATCGCTCCGCCTGCGCGCGCGGGACCGCGACGAGGCTTTGCGCAATTTCGCCGCCTGCCCCGGCAAGGAGCGCTTGCGGGCTTTCGTCTGCGACAACCTCGCCTGCGCTCATCACCAACACGCGGTCTGCGAGAAGCAGCGCCTCGGCCATATCGTGCGTCACCATCACTGTCGTAAGGCCAAGTTTTACGTGAAGCTCGCGCACCTTTTCACCCAGCGCATCGCGGGTAATCGGGTCCAATGCGCCAAAGGGTTCATCCATGATGAGAATTTCCGGGTCGCCCGCCAGCGCCCGCGCGACGCCAACCCGCTGGCGCTGGCCTCCCGATAGCTCATCGGGCATACGGCTTGCCATATCGCGCTCAAGTTCGACCAGTTCGAGGAGTTCCTCGATCCGGGTACGGGCCAGCTTTTCGCCCGCCAGCCGCGGCCCCATCGCGATGTTTTCAGCCACGGTGTAATGCGGGAACAGACCGATCCCCTGAAAAACATACCCCACCCGGCGGCGCAATTGCGCTTGCGGGAGCGTGGTCACATCATCGCCCGCAAACAGCACGCGGCCCCCGGTGGGCTCCACCAGCGTATTGACCATTTTGAGAAGCGTCGATTTGCCCGATCCCGACGAGCCCACAAGCGCGACAAAACTGCCAGCCGTAATATCCAGCGTCACCCCGCCCACGGCCACAACCTCGCCGTAGCGGCGCTCAGCATTTTCAAACCGGATCAGCGCGCCGCTAGCGCTTTCATCGTGTGCAGACATGATTGGTAATTGCCGCCCCTTGTGCATTTCCAACGCTGTAGTGCCTACATTGAGGTGCTATAGCAACATTGGCGTGACCCAAGATAATTGCTAAGCAGCGCAATAATTGAACACGAGTTTGTGAGAGAGCACCGATGCGAGCCACCCCTGATTTCGATTTCCAGCTGGGCGAATCTGCTGAAATGATCCGCGAAAGTGTGGGCCGTTTTGTCGATGAACAGCTCATGCCATTGGGCGATAAAATCGACCGTGAGGATTATTTCCCGCGCGAGGAAGTGTGGCGCGCAATGGGCGATCTGGGGATGCACGGAATCACCGTCGATGAAGAAGATGGCGGGCTTGGCCTTGGATATATCGAACACGTGATCGCGGTCGAAGAGGTCGCGCGGGCAAGCGCGTCGCTCTCCTTATCCTACGGCGCGCACTCCAACCTTTGCATCAATCAAATCCGCCGCTGGGCTACGCCTGAACAAAAAGCAAAGTATCTGCCCAAACTGATCAGCGGGGAGCACGTCGGCTCGCTCGCCATGTCGGAAGCGGGCGCGGGTTCTGACGTTGTGTCGATGAAACTGAAGGCCGACGCGATTGAGGGCGGTTATGTGCTGAATGGCACCAAGTTTTGGATCACCAATGCAAGCGAGGCGGACACGCTGGTGGTCTACGCCAAGACCGACGGTGCCGCTGGTTCGCGCGGGATTACGGCATTCCTCATCGAAAAAGGTATGCCCGGCTTTTCCATCGGTCAGAAGATCGAGAAGGTTGGTATGCGTGGCTCTCCCACCGCAGAGCTGGTCTTCGACAATTGCGAAGTGCCCGAAGAAAACGTAATGGGCCCGGTCAATGGCGGCGTCGGCGTTTTGATGAGCGGTCTTGATTATGAACGCGTGGTGCTCGCCGGGCTTTCGATCGGTATCATGCAGGCGTGTCTCGACACGGTCATCCCTTACGTTCGCGAGCGTAAGCAATTCGGCAAACCCATCGGCTCGTTCCAGCTCATGCAGGGCAAGATCGCGGATATGTATGTCGCTCTGCAAACCGCGCGCGCCTATGTTTATGCGGTGGCCAAAGCGTGTGATGCGAACCAGACAACCCGCTTCGATGCGGCGGGCGCGATCCTTTATGCGAGCGAGAACTCGTTCAAAGTCGCAGCCGAAAGCGTCCAAGCGCTGGGCGGCGCAGGCTACACCACCGACTGGCCGGTCGAGCGTTATATGCGCGATGCGAAGCTTCTGGATATTGGCGCTGGCACCAATGAGATCCGCCGGATGCTGATCGGGCGCGAATTGATTGGGGCTGGCGGGTGATCCTTCACTATGTCGCCTTGGCGTTGGTCTTCATCGCCTCAGCCCACTACGTCTTCGCAGGTGACTTAACTCGCTGGCTCCTAAAGGCTGCTCGTTCGGACGAGGCAGGTCATCAGCTTCATAATGCCGTAATCGCGATATTTTTCGTTGCTCTTTTTTGGCTGGGAGGCACCGTGACGTTACTGCTTCTCCCCGGTATACCTCCAGAGCTTGAAACAGTTTTCGGTTCTATTGTCATCGTCGGAGTTTCGGTGAGTGCGATAAAAAGGCGCTCCCTGAACCCTCGGCCATTTCTCATGGTCGCTAGCGGCGCGCTCGTTATTATTGGGAATCAAATATGACTGCACCCGTTCTCACCACCAAGCTCGACATCGAAGCGCCTGAGGCGAAGGCGCGCGCGGAGCATAACAGAGCGCTTGCGAGCGACCTTCGCAAAGCGGTCGCAAAGGCCTCGCTCGGCGGGCCGGAGCGTAGCCGCGAGCGGCATGTGTCGCGCGGGAAACTCTTGCCCCGTGAGCGGGTGGAGCGGCTGCTCGATCCGGGTTCACCTTTCCTCGAAATCGGCCAGCTTGCCGCCAATGGGATGTATGAGGGTGATGTGAACGCTGCCTCCATCATCTGCGGCATCGGGCGCGTCTCGGGGCGTCAGGTAATGATCGTTTGCAACGATGCGACGGTGAAGGGCGGCACCTACTATCCGATGACGGTGAAGAAGCACCTTCGCGCGCAGGAAATCGCGCAGGAAAACCGCCTGCCGTGCATCTACCTCGTCGATAGCGGCGGGGCGAACCTCCCGCATCAGGCGGAGGTTTTTCCCGACCGCGATCACTTTGGGCGCATCTTCTTTAATCAGGCGAATATGTCGGCGCTTGGCATCCCGCAGATTGCCTGTGTGATGGGCTCTTGCACGGCGGGCGGCGCGTACGTTCCCGCTATGTCCGATGAGACGGTGATTGTGAGGAACCAAGGCACGATTTTCCTCGCTGGCCCTCCGCTGGTGAAGGCGGCGACGGGTGAGGAAATCAGCGCCGAGGATCTTGGCGGCGGTGACCTTCACGCGAGAAAATCGGGCGTGGTCGATCACTTGGCCGAGAATGACGAGCACGCGCTCACCATCGTGCGTGATATTGTCAGCCAGCTGGGCGCGAACACGGGGGCTGCCAAGGACATAGCATTGAAAGACCCGCGCCCGCCAAAGTTCGACGCTGACGACCTCTATTCCATTGTGCCCGACGATGTGCGCGCGCCTTATGATGTGAAAGAGGTGATTGCGCGGCTGGTGGACGGGTCCGAGTTCCACGAGTTCAAAGCGCATTACGGCTCAACGCTCGTTTGCGGGTTTGCGCATATCTGGGGGATGCCGGTCGGGATTATCGCCAATAACGGCGTGCTGTTCTCCGAAAGCGCTCAAAAGGGCGCGCACTTTATCGAGCTTGCCTGCCAGCGGCGCATCCCACTTCTTTTCCTGCAAAACATCAGCGGCTTTATGGTCGGCGGCAAATATGAGGCGGAAGGGATCGCCAAGCATGGCGCAAAGCTCGTGACCGCCGTTGCCACCGCCAGTGTGCCCAAGATCACCGTGGTCATCGGCGGCAGCTTTGGCGCAGGCAATTACGGCATGGCGGGCAGGGCCTACTCCCCGCGCTTCCTCTTCACCTGGCCCAATGCGCGGATCTCGGTGATGGGCGGAGAGCAAGCCGCATCCGTGCTAGCCACCGTGCACCGCGACGCGGACAAATGGAGCGAGGAAGAGGCCGAGGCCTTCAAAGCCCCGATACGGCAGAAGTATGAGGACGAAGGCAACCCCTACTACGCCACCGCAAGGCTGTGGGATGACGGGGTGATCGATCCGGTGCAGACTAGGGATGTGCTGGGGCTGGCGTTTGCGGCGACGCTGGAGGCACCGATTGCGGAGCGGCCTCAGTTCGGTGTGTTTAGAATGTAGTTGTTCCTATTACGTTCCGCTGTTACTTGTAGGCTATGGCTTATGAATCAGATTTAGATCCCGACCAATTGGCTATCATGACATGGTTCAAGCCGGAGGGTGCAAAGCGTTCCAAGAAGCTTGCTATTACCGCGGAGTTAGAGCGCGACTTCCGACACTGGTTAGACTCTGAATGTCGAGATCACGATCTAAAGGTTCATAAGTTTGTCTTTTCAAACGGCCAACCGAACTATCGATTGCAATGCACGAAATGTGGCTTTCATGAAGGTGCATGGATCGCCAAGACCAAAATCAGAGATTTAGACAGCGTTCCTGAAGGTTCCTCAAACGCTTACGACGACTACTATGATGGCCGGCGCAGAGCTTGGTCGGTCGTGCAGTCAGACCACTTTGCTCAACAAGATTCTCAAAATGCGCTTGAATATCAAGAGTATCTCAATTCGTCTGAATGGCGAGATAAGCGTGAAAAGGTGCTCAAAAGAGCAAACGGAACATGCGAAGGGTGCTTGGATCGGGCGGCCACTGAAGTGCATCACATCACTTACGAGCACATTGGCGAAGAATTTCTTTGGGAGCTTAGAGCCGTTTGCCAACAATGTCATGATCGCATTCATCAAAGCGAGGAAGAGCAGTAAACTTGGGGCCGGCGCAATAGACGCAATGAAGCCCCTAGCTTGATCGTGAAATGGATCCTGAAACAAGTTCAGGATGACGGTTGTGGGACGGTGGTGCTCACCCTCACGCATCAAATCCCTCTCGCTTTCCGCAACGTAACTGCTAAGCCGTTGGCCGAGAGAGAAGAGGGATCATCGCTTGAAACATAACGAAACCCGCAATGTCACGTTGCTGTCGCGGCTCGTGAACCGGATCATTTTGTTCTTCTATCACTGGATGGGATGGCAGATCGAAGAGCGCTTTCCGCAAGGCGTGAAGAAATGCGTGATCGCGGGCGCGCCGCATACCTCCAACTGGGATTTCGTCTTCTTCGCAGGCGCGACCAAGAAGCTCGGCATCCAACCCAACTTCATGGGAAAGCACACGCTGTTCCAAGGGGTAATGCGCAATTTCATGCTCGATATGGGCGGAATTTCCGTTGACCGGACCCGCCGCGCCAACACGGTCGAGCAGATGAAAGAAGAATTCGCGCGCCGCACCGAGCTCAATCTGGTGATCGCCGTGGAAGGCACGCGAAGCTCGGACGGCAAGTGGAAATCGGGCTTTTACAACATCGCCAAGGCAGCGGGTGTACCCATCGTTTTGGCCTATGCTGACAATGACAAACGCACCATCGGCTTTAGTCCGCCCATGATGCCAACGGGCAATTACGGTGAAGACTTGCTCAAGATCGCTGAGTGGTTCCGCTCCAAAATACCCGATCTTGAACGCTACAAAGTGCTGGAACAGCAGGCCAAAGACATTATCGCGGGCAAAAACGAGTTCTAGGCGCCAGATGAGCAGGGCATGGCTACCTAAGGGCCTTTCATCGAATTTTATGTCGCGCTGCACCAATTTTGTGACATTATGCCTTTAACCCTTCGCACAGCATCCCTATCTACGTCGCCAGTCAGGAGACGTCCCCAAGTCATGCCCATGACCGAAGAAACCCGCCAGAAAGAGCGCAATCGCATCGCGACCATGGTCGTTGACCTTGTGAAACAGCGCGGGACGGAGATTTCCTATGCAACCGCGCAAACCGAAAGCGGCCTGTCGCGCAGCCGGTTTGAATGGGTGTTTCCCGATTATGACGATCTGTTTGATGCGGTCGCGGCGATCTGGCTTGCCCCGCATATGAAAGCGATGGAGGAGGTGCTCGAAACCGACCTTCCTCCGACGCGCAAAATGTATGAATTTTTCCGTCAACGCTTCGTGATCTCGCGTCAGCGCTGGCGTGATGATCCAGAAAACTTCACCATGATCTGCGAAATGGGCGCGGCCAATTTTGAGCGCGTGCGTTCCTATGTCGATCTGGCGGACCACTATCTGTGCGAGCTTATCGTTCAGGCTCAGGCCGAGGGGTATTTCGCCGGGCTTTCGATTGATGAAACCTTGTCTTTGATCAATCAGATGGTGTCCAATTACACCATTCCGGATTCGCTCATTTACCTCGGCGAAAAACTGACCGAGGAAAAGCTGGCGCGCATCGTTGATACGATCTTCATCGGTCTGTCAGGCGAAGCTGGTGAGGAGTCCAAGGGCGTAAACACCATCCGCGTCGCCACACACTGAGGCATTTAGCGGTCGCGGTCTGTCAATCGCCGGAATTGCAGGACATTGGCAGGACGTTTGGGCTGAAGCGCAAGGCGACGTTTTTCCGATAAGGCATATTTGAGGCTCGCCCCCACCATGATTGCCGATGTCAGCAGGATGAGGATTGCCCAGACCCAGTGCGGGAGGAGAAGTGCGGCTTCGATCTGGCCCGTGTCAGAGAGCATTGAGCGCCCGCCAATCACAACCTCTTCGGTGAAGAAATATCTGCAATCGTTCAGCATACTCATCGCACCCAGCACGCCCAGAAACTGCAGGGCAAAGCGGTTGAAGCCGGGCGCGGCTTTCCATGCGATGAGAGCAAGGGTGAGGGCAATCAGCGGCAGAACCGCAAAGCCTGTGCTTGAGCGTACATAGAGGATAACCGAGGCAAACAGGGCCGCTGACAAACCCCAAAGGGCCGGACGCCACAGTTTTGGGTGCGCGCTTGCGAGGATCAGGGCTGAGCCAACGAAAATCGGGCCAAGGGGCCCTCCCGCTGCGATCCCTGCGCGCAGAAGGCGCGATGCGTCGCTGGCGATCCGGCTTTCCGCGACACCGGAGCCATCGGCAAATATCTGCAAGCGGACAAAGTCCTGCCCCAACAATTGCGCAGCCAGTCCGTGGCCCATTTCATGAAACCATGTGGTCACAATGGTGAAGGGGTAGACGAGGTAATTGCCAAAGGGGAGCGCAGGCAGCGCCATCACGATAAAGCCTGCAAGGATAAGACGGCCAACTTCCTCCGCCTGACTTCCCGGTGTGACCATAGAGCGCATCGTTTTGGGCCTATCCGTCCTGTGTCTGCAAGGCTTTTGCGGCCTCGCTGTCGGAAAGGCGTTCAAGCTGTTCCAGCTCCTCATCGCTGCGCGCGCGCCCATCAACGCCCACTCTCATGCGATAGCGCTCCAGCGATTCTTCGTCCTCGGCGCGCAGCTCTTGCAGGATCGACCAGCTTGCAAGGAACATCCCGGCGACCAGAGGGCCAAGCACAATGCCGGAAAAACCAGCGAGCGAAATGCCGCCCAGCGTGGTCACCAAGATGATCCAGTCGGGAATACCCGTGTCGCGGCCCACGAGGATGGGGCGAAGGACATTGTCGACGCTTGAGATAATGATAGCGCCTGCGCCAAGAACGAAAACGCCCTGCCATACCTCGCCGATAACGATCAGCCATATACCCGCAGGCACCCAAACAAGCGCTGTGCCGACTGCCGGAATAAGCGCAAGGATTGCCATCATCACGCCCAGCAGCAAGGATGAGGGCACGCCCGCAATGGCGAGCACAATGCCGCCAATCGTGCCTTGTACTACACCAACCACGCCCGATCCCTTGATGACGGCGCGGACAATTCCAAGAAAACGCTCAGCCAGTCTTTCGGCAATTTCGCGGTCGAGCGGAGCGGAGTGCACCAGTGTCTCGCCGATGCGCGAGCCGTCGCGCAGGAGAAAGAACAGGACATAAAGTCCGATCGCAAAGCTTAAGAAGAAACCGAGCGCACCGCTGCCGATAGAGATCGCCTCGCTTGCGATAATGCCTGCGCTTTCGCCCAATATTTCCTGCAAGCGGTCCTGAATGGTGGCGAAATTGGAAAACCCATTGTCGGCGGCAAAGCGTTGAACGGGTTCAGGAAGCATAGCGTAGACGTCATCGATGACCGCTCTGACATCGATGGGGTTGGCTTGCAGCTCATTGATAAGCTTGATCGCTTCATTGACAACCACAGAACCCAGCCAGAGCGCTGGCAAGAGCACTGCGACAAAGATAATCACCAGCGAAAGCGCGGCTGCCGGATTACGCCGTCCGCGCGTCTTTATCAGCGACCATTTGTATAAAGGCTGGAACATGATCGCTGCCAGTGTCGCCCACATAAGCGGTCCGACAAAGGGCCATGTAACCCAAACGAGCAACACGGAAACTGTCGCCAGAATAAGGAGAAAGCTCCAATGTTCGAGCGCGGTTGTATCGTTGGGTTCAGCTTCTGACATTGCTTATGATGTCGGGCTTTAAGGGGCTAAGATCAAGAGCCTGCACGCATGAAGAATTGCGTCCTGGCAATAATTGGTCGCTCAGGCCTTAGCGTTGCAGGACAAGAAGTTGATCGACATCTCCCGGCTTTGCGAGGATTTCGCTTTTGCTTGTGGCGACTATGCCGCGCCATCGGTGAATATAGCTGAGCGAAAAGCCCTGATGCTCGAATGTGTCGATAAAGGCGCCTGCGTCGCCATAGCGACCCGGAGTGAATTCCAAGATTACAGTAAGTGGGCGAGGGTTCGCAATGCGTTTGTCCATTCCGGCCCATACAGCTTCCTCAGCCCCTTCGACGTCGATCTTTACAAAGTCGCAGTCTTCCAGATCAGCGATCTCATCGAACCGCGCGGTTGGCACCTTGACCTCTTCGTGGCCGGGCCTGGGATGGACGGTTGCATTCATTGGCCGCGAGGGGTCGATGAAAAAATCAATTTCGCCATTGGCGTTACTCAATGCGATTTCATGCACCACAGTGCGCCGCGCGAAGCTGTTGATTTCGACCGTATCGCGCAGGAGTTTTGCAATATGAGGGTTGGGCTCAAATGCGTGCACAGCGCCCGAAGCACCGACACGTTCAGCCATTATCAGGGTGAAGTACCCAAGGTTGGCGCCAAGATCGACCGCTTTCATGCCTTTCTTGACGAGCCGTGCCATCACTTCGGTGTGCGCCATTTCCCAATAGCCATCGGTGAGCATATGGGGTGCAAAGGCCACATCGCGTGTGTCGAGGAACATCTTGTAACGGCCAAGAACGCGGGCAAGGGCAATATGATCGCCAAGATAGGCGTTCTGGCACGCATCGCGGATGAAGTTCTGATTGCTCAGCCTTCTCAGCAGCCCGAGCTTGCGCAGCTGGAACCGGGCTTTCATAGGCCTTCGCCTGAAGCCAAGACCATGAGCTTAAACGTCGAGATTTGCGACACTCAACGCGTTGTCCTGAATAAACTCGCGGCGCGGCTCGACCACATCACCCATGAGCCTTGTGAAAATCTCATCGGTCACATCTGCGTCTTCGACCTTTACCTGCAGAAGGATGCGGTTTTCCGGGTCGAGCGTGGTTTCCCAAAGCTGTTCGGGGTTCATCTCGCCAAGACCTTTATAACGGCTGATCGAGAGGCCCTTGCGCCCGGCGGCGAGCACCGCTTCGAGCAACTGGCTCGGGCGCGTGATCGCGTCTTCGGCGAGGACGGCAGTGTCGTCGCCTGTATCCTCATCGCTTTCGGTGTCTGCTTCCGCCTCGCTTTCCTCGCCTGCCTTCACGAAGCGCACTGGCGCGCCATAGGCGTCAGCCTGATCGGCGGCGATGGAGTGGAGCTTTTGCGCCTCGGTTGAGGTGAGGAAGCGCCCTTCGATTTCGTGCACGTCGGTAACGCCGCGCCACAAACGCGAGAACTGAACGGTGCCGCTTTCGAGCACGCGCACGCTCCATTTCGCGTCCTGATCGCCCGCCTCAAGCCTTTCGGCGGTTTCTTCGAGCGCTCTGAGCTGTTCGGCATCGGACAATCCCGGCTGAAGTGCGCCGGAAAGGGCCATCTGCTCGATAATACCGGTGTTGTAACGGCGCGGCACGAAGGCGATCATGTTTTTAAGGCGCAATGCCCCATCGACGAGGGCGCGCAAATCTTCGCCCGAACGCGCACCGCCGGAGGTTTCAAGGATCCGTCCCTGTAGCCCTGCATCCACCAGATAGCGGTCAAGTGCGCCCTCGTCCTTGAGGTACACCTCGCTTTTGCCCTTCGCGACTTTGAACAAAGGCGGCTGAGCGATGTAGAGGTGCCCTGCCTTGATGATTTCGGGCATCTGGCGGTGAAAGAAGGTCAGCAGCAGTGTGCGGATGTGCGCCCCGTCGACGTCAGCGTCGGTCATGATCACAATCTTGTGATAGCGCAGCTTCTCAAGGTCAAATTCGTCGCGGATACCGGTGCCCATCGCCTGGATGAGAGTGCCGACCTCTTTGGACGAAATGATCCGGTCAAAGCGCGCGCGCTCGACGTTCAAAATCTTACCCTTAAGCGGAAGGATCGCCTGATACTGGCTGTCACGCCCGCCTTTGGCTGAGCCACCTGCGGAATCACCCTCGACCAGGAAGATTTCGGCCTTGGTCGCATCGCGCTCGCGGCAATCGGAGAGTTTTCCGGGAAGCGAAGCCACGCTCATCGCGCCCTTGCGGCTCATTTCGCGGGCGCGTTTTGCCGCTTCACGCGCGGCGGCGGCATCGATGATCTTTTGGATGATGGCCTTGGCATCGGCCGGATTTTCCTCCAGCCACTCGGTCATCTTCTCACCCATCAGCGATTCCAGCGGCTGGCGCACCTCGGAGGAGACGAGCTTGTCTTTGGTTTGCGAAGAGAATTTGGGATCGGGCAGTTTCACGCTGACAATCGCGGTCAAACCTTCGCGCATATCTTCGCCGGACAGCGAGACTTTCTCTTTCTTCAGAAGCCCCTCGCGGTCGGCATAGCCATTCAGCGTCCGTGTGAGCGCAGCACGGAAGGCCGCCAAGTGTGTGCCCCCGTCGCGTTGAGGGATATTGTTGGTGAAACACAGCACGTTTTCATAATAGCTGTCGTTCCATTCGAGAGCGACGTCGATGCCAATCCCGTCCTTCTCCGCCGAGACGGAAATGGGATCGGAAATGAGCGCTTCCTTGTTGCGATCGAGCCAACGCACGAAGGCAGCAATCCCGCCTTCGTAGAACAGGTCGTGTTCGACCACCTCCTCATGGCGCTTATCGCGGATGAGAATGCGCACGCCTGAATTAAGGAAGGCCAGCTCACGATAACGATGCTCAAGCTTTTCAAAATCGAACTCGGTGACGTTTTTGAACGTATCGGTCGATGCTTTGAAGGTGACGCGTGTGCCTTTTTTGAAGCCATCATCGTCCGGGTTTTGATCAACCTTGGGCGCGTCGCCTTTGACTTCGAGGCTGTTCACCGCATCGCCGTGCTCAAAGCGCATCCAGTGCTCTTTACCCTCGCGCCAGATGGTAAGCTCAAGCCATTCGGACAGCGCGTTCACCACCGAGACGCCCACGCCGTGCAGGCCGCCAGAAACCTTGTAAGCGTTGTCGTCTGATGTGTTTTCAAACTTACCGCCAGCGTGCAGCTGCGTCATGATGACTTCTGCGGCTGAGACGCCTTCCTCCTTGTGCATCCCCACCGGAATGCCGCGCCCGTTGTCCTCGACAGAGACGCTGCCATCGGGATTGAGTTCGATCAAAACAAGGTCGCAGTGCCCTGCCAACGCTTCATCGATGGCGTTATCGGACACTTCGAACACCATGTGATGCAGGCCAGAGCCATCATCAGTGTCACCGATATACATCCCAGGGCGCTTGCGGACCGCGTCAAGACCCTTCAAAACCTTAATGGAATCAGCGCCATATTCGCCTTGACGTTTTTCAGGGGCACTGCTGCCAGTGGGGGCGTTTTGCGGTTCGTTATTCGAAGTGTTGTCCATCCCCAATATATAGGCGCTGAGAGAGCGAAGCTAAAGGTTTTCATGCGCCAATCCCGTGCTTTTCCACCGCCTAAAGCATCATCAAAGTGGAACGCTCTAAAGGCCTCGCGCATTGTCGCCTTATGGCCATGATGTTTGTCGTGATTGCAGTAGTCAGCGGGGCGCTGATTATCGGGGCTTTGTGGGGTGCCTATGGGCATTTGGGCAAGCAGCTTGAGGGCTTCCTTGTCGCTATTGCCGGCGGTGCGCTGCTGCTCTCGGTAACGACAGAGCTGATCCAGCCCGCTATCGAACAAAGCTCTGTGTTACACGCCATGGCAGGTGTTGGCGCGGGCGCATTGGTGTTCGTGTTTGTCGATCGTCTGATCGCCAACAAGATGGGCGAGGATTCAGGCGGAGGATTGCTTGCTGCGATCACGCTTGACGGTATTCCTGAAAACCTTGCCCTTGGCGTCGCCTTGATTGCTGCTGGACCGATGGAGGTTGCCGCACTGGCAGGTTCGATCCTTCTGTCCAACTTGCCCGAGGCGGCGGGCGGTGCGCGCGATATGCGCGACAGCGGGTGGAGCAAGGCGCGCATTGTTGCAATATGGGCGGTAACAGCCGCTATCCTGTCGCTAGCGGCGATTGCTGGTAATATGCTGCTCGATACCGTTAGTGAGAGCACGCTTGCAATTATACGATCCTTTGCTGCCGGGGCAGTGGTGGCGAGCCTTGCGACCGAAGTCTTCCCCAAAGCCTATGACGAGGATTGCCAATGGGCCGGGATTGCGACCGCCATTGGCGTGATCCTCGCCTTTACGCTCGGTTCGCTTGGCGCAGGTTAGGCTTTAGCGAGGCTTTGCAAAGGCGAGGCGGAACGCCACTTTCCCGCGCCACACCTGTTGGTGCAGCGTTCCGGCAAGCGCTTGGCGGGCAGCTCCATCGAACTGGCTTTCATAACAATTGACCGCTGCCATTGCGGCATCAAGGTCAAAGGGCTCATAGGCGATCCGATCGGTGATGAGCGATGGATGCGTGCGCGCCCAGCCTTCAAAGCCGGGAGGTGCATCGCTGTCATCCTCTCCGCCCTCGCTGAGGGGAAAGGCAGCGTAGAGCAGGTCAGGCCGATCTGGCCCCATGGCTTGCACAATCTGTGTGACCGCGCTTGATGTGATGCGGTGGTCAGCGTGGCCATAACCGCCATCAGGCCCCCAGGTCATAATGACGCTTGGGTCGTGCAGCGCGATAAGCCCGGCAATCCTCTCGCCCATATCGCGCATCGCCGTTTGCGTATTGCGCGCTTGCGTCGCCAGCGTACCATCGCCCAAACGCCAGTAAATCGGCTCTTCCAGTCCCAGCGCAAAGGCTGAGCAGCGCGCTTCGTCTTCGCGCAAATCGGCAAGCGCATCGCCTGGCTCAAGCCCGCTTACGCCAGGCCCCTGATCCCCGCTGGTTGCAAAAACGAGCGTCACCTCGCCCCCTTCGCGCGCAATGCGGGCGAGCGCAGGGGCGAATACGAGTTCGTCATCAGGGTGCGCGACAATTGCAAGCACGGAAGGTGCGCCGGTGCCCGCTCGCGGTTGACCGCGCGTTGATTGGTCGGCGGGCTGTTCGGTTGGCTGCCCGGTTGGCTGTTCATCTTGCGCTTCGCTCGGCGGCGCCTCACCGGGCATAAGCCGGGTTACAACCTGTCCGTCGTCAAGCGTCTCTTCCTTGCCGATAATCGAAGGCTTGGCGATGTCTTGTGCTGATAATGCGCTTGATGAGGCGAGCACTAAGGCTGCGCTGGCGCAGGCGAGTACGCATTTGATCGGTTTCCTCAACTCATCACCTCGCAGCATTGCTATTACTCCTTGCGCCGCCAATCTGCGGCAAAGGGGTAAAGAATTCCGCACCATCTCCCCGTAAAATCTGCAAAACACTTGCGAAGGCGCGTTCATCAACGCATTCATTCGTGCCATGAATGACAACACAATCAGCGCCGTTATGGGAGAGCGCCTCGCACAGAGCTTCGGCTCTTTTCCGCAAATCTTGCAGATGTGGTCGCAGGCACAGCCTGATGCGATCGCGATTGTCGATGACACACGTGATGTCGCCTGGGCCGAGCTTATCGGAGAGGTCGAGCGGCTCGCCGCGCGCCTTGTCGAAACGGGCCTTGAGCGGGGTCAATCGGTTGCGATCCTCGGTACAAGCAGCGTCAATTACGCCCTCGTTTTCCTGGCGGCCATACGTGCAGGCGGGGTTGCAGCGCCGCTGACCACAAGCGCCTCGCCGCAGCAGCTTGCCGGGATGGCCAAGGATTCGGGCGCGCGCCACCTCTTCATTGACGCAGCAAAGGCCAGTGAACTTGGCCCCGATTTCATGGCGGAGATGATCCGCGTGCCCTTGGAGGAGATCGGCACATGGATGGCGGCTCCCGGCACTCGCGCGCCCGATTTTGTGCCTGAGCCAAGCGATGCATTCAATATCATTTATTCCAGCGGCACCACTGGCATTCCCAAGGGAATTGTCCATTCGCACAAAATGCGCTGGCTGCAATTTGCATCGACCGCCGTCTCCTATCTCGAAGCCGGTTTTGCGGTGCGCAGCCTTGCCTCAACGCCGCTTTATTCGAACACCACAATGGTCGGCTTTTTGCCTGTCCTTCTCGCGGGCGGCACCGTTCGGGTGATGGGCAAATTTGATTGCGCGCGCTGGCTGGGACACGCATCAAAAGACCGCACGACGATCACCATGCTGGTGCCCGTCCAGTATCAACGCCTGATGGATTTTGACGGCTTTGACGATTTCGATTTGAGCTCGCTCACTCTCAAATACTGCACTTCAGCGCCTTTTTCCGCTGAGCTTAAGCGCGAGGTTTTGGCGCGGATGCCGGGCGGGTTGGTCGAGATATATTCGATGACTGAAGGGGGCGTTGTGTGCCTTTTGCAAGCGCACGAATTTCCCGACAAACTCCACACCGTCGGCAGGCCTGCTCCGGGGAGCGAATTGAAGGTGCTCGACGATGACGACAACGAAGTGGCACCGGGCACTCCGGGCAATCTGATTGGTCGATCAGCCACTATGATGAGCGGCTATAAAAACCAGCCCGACAAAACGTCCGAGGCGCAATATGTCGATGAAAATGGCGATGTCTGGATGCGCATGGGCGACATAGCCCGCGTCGATGAAGATGGCTTCGTCGAGCTTGTCGGGCGGTCTAAAGACATGATTATTTCAGGCGGCTTCAACATCTATCCCATCGACCTTGAAAACGAGCTTTTGAAAGAAGGCGACGTTGTTGAGGCGGCTGTCATCGGTGTGCCATCAAAGGCATGGGGAGAAACGCCGGTGGGTTTCGTGGTGCTGGGTGAAAGCGCGCGTGTGACCAGCGACATTCTGGCAAGCGTGAACGCGCGCCTAGGCAAAACGCAGCGCCTCTCTCAACTTTTCGCAATTGAGGAAATGCCGCGCAGCCACATCGGCAAGCTTCTGAAAACCGAGCTTCGCGATGAGGCGGCGGCCCGCATGAGCGATAACGCATGAGCGATACCGCTTGAGCGCCTTGACCGAAAAGGTTTGAGACGCGGCCACCATTGGGAGAGGGAGAGAGAGTGGTGGCCGCGTCTCGCTCGCTGCTTATCGCAGCAAAGCGCCTTGCACGTCAGCGTCGCGTTTGCAGATCCCAGCGCTCACTATTGCAGCACCACACAAACGCTCAACGCCGACTATCAAGACAAACAACCACAGCGAGGGGGCGCTGCTCTAGCGCAAAGCCTTTGGGGTGGAAGGCCCGGATGCTGGAAGACATCGAGGCTGCCCAAAGGCGCGCTATGATTTGGCTGCTGGCCTTGCGGCAAGCGGTCCGACGACGCGAAAAGTCGGGGAAAGCTTCAACGTCGCCTGACGCGCGGCCGCCAGTTTGGAGAAGAGAAGAGGCTGGCGGTGACGCGCTGGGGCTCTAATGATGTTCGATGGCGTGAAACTCAAATGACAAAATGCGCAGATAGATTGCAAAATATGCAACAAAAGATTTCGCGAATTTGCACTCTCACACAGCGCGGTGCTGGACAGTGAGCACGGCGCTGCATTAACGGCGCTATCATGCAAGCAGATCATCTTCCAGATTCGATCCTGATTGTCGATTTCGGCAGCCAGGTAACGCAACTAATCGCGCGCCGCGTGCGCGAAGCGGGTGTCTATTCCGAAATTGCGCCTTTCACCATGGCCGAAGAGGCGTTCAAGCGGCTTAATCCCAAGGGGATTATCCTTTCAGGCTCGCCCGCGAGCGTCCCTGACGAAGGTAGCCCCCGTTGCCCGCAAAGCTTTTTTGAAGCGGGCGTTCCTATCCTTGGCATCTGCTATGGCCAGCAAGTGATGAGCCAGCAATTGGGCGGTGAAGTGCGCCCGGGGCATGAAACCGGAGAAGGCGGCGAATTTGGCCGCGCTTATCTCACTGTGACCAAGGATTGCGCCTTGTTCGATGGCCTTTGGGCCGAGGGAGAGCGCCATCAGGTCTGGATGAGCCACGGCGACAAGGTCACCCAATTTGCGCCCGGCTTTGAAATCGTTGCAACCTCCGACGGCGCGCCTTTCGCGGTGATCGCTGACGAAAAACGCAAGTTCTACGGCACCCAGTTCCACCCCGAAGTCGTCCATACGCCCGACGGAGGCAAGCTGCTGGCCAATTTCGTGCGCCATGTCTGCGGTCTTGCAGGCGATTGGACCATGGCCGAATTTCGCAAAACCAAGATTGAGGAAATTCGCGAGCAAGTAGGCGATGGCCGCGTCATTTGCGGTCTGTCGGGCGGGGTCGATTCGGCTGTGGCAGCGGTCCTCATCCACGAGGCAATCGGCGACCAGTTGACCTGCGTTTATGTTGATCACGGCCTTATGCGCCTCAATGAAACCGAGCAGGTCGTCACCCTTTTCCGCGACCATTATAATATCCCGCTCGTCGCGGTGGATGCTGAGGAGACATTCTTGGCTGGCCTCAAAGGCGTCACCGATCCTGAGAAAAAGCGCAAATTTATCGGCGCTGCCTTCATCGATCTGTTCGAAGCAGAGGCCAAAAAAGTCGGCGGGGCGGATTTCTTGGCACAGGGCACGCTTTACCCCGATGTGATCGAAAGCGTCAGCTTCACCGGCGGGCCATCGGTCACGATCAAGAGCCACCACAATGTCGGCGGCCTTCCAGAGCGTATGAACATGGAACTGGTCGAGCCTTTGCGCGAACTTTTCAAAGACGAGGTGCGCGATCTGGGCCGCGAGCTTGGTTTGCCAGAAGCTTTCGTAGGGCGTCATCCGTTCCCCGGCCCCGGCCTTGCGATCCGCATCCCCGGCGAAGTCACCAAGGAACGCTGTGACATCTTGCGCAAAGCCGATGCGATTTACCTTGAAGAGATTCGCAACGCCGGGCTTTATGATGCAATCTGGCAGGCCTTTGCTGTGCTGCTCCCGGTCAAAACCGTAGGCGTGATGGGCGACGGGCGCACCTATGACAGCGTGTGCGGCCTTCGCGCGGTGACCTCAACCGACGGCATGACCGCCGATGTGTACCCCTTCGACGCGGGCTTCCTGACCCAAGTCGCAACCCGCATCGTGAACGAAGTGCAGGGCATCAACCGCGTGGTCTATGACTACACGTCGAAGCCTCCGGGCACGATTGAGTGGGAATAGGTCGAAACCTTTGCCCAGCATCTTCGTTCTGATAGCAAGACATTAAATCAATTCTTGAACGGATTACGACCATGACAGCCTTGCGTATTGCAGCCGCCTCAACGCTCCTGACCCTCGCAGCTTGCGGGCAAACCGCGAGCGAACCTGCTCCCGTGATCGAGGGCGCATGGGAGGTCGACAGCGCCGCGTCCGAGCTTTCCTATGTTTCGATCAAGGCTGGCGAGATCGCTGAAACCAACAGCTTTGAAACGCTTACCGGAACGGTTCAGGGCAATGGCGAAGCGACCGTCGAAATCGACCTCGCGAGTGTTTCCACCGGCGTTGACATCCGCAACGAGCGGATGCGCGAGATTTTCTTTAACGTGGCCGACAATCCCAAGGCGACAGTCACAGCCAAGATTGATCCCGCCGCGTTTGAGGCGCTGGGTGTGGGCGAAAGCCTTGATACTACCCTTGATGGCACGCTCTCACTGGTGGGGGTCGAGGCCCCGTTTCAGGCCGAGGTGAGCGTCACGCGCGCCGGACCTGACCGCGTGATTGCTGTCACTGACAAACCGGTAATCGTAAACGCGGCCCAGTTCGAACTCGTCGATGAGTTGGCTGAGCTTCAAGAACTCGCAGGGCTCCCATCCATAACGCCGGTTGTGCCAGTTACCTTCTCGATTGCGTTCCAGCGGTAAACTCGCGGCCTTTTCATTTGAGCCAGATCAATGCTTTGCGCTCAGCCGCGCGGCAGGGTTCTTTTCACGCTTTTGATGGAAAGGGCCGATCATGTTGAAGATCGCAGCGATCTTGTTTCCGGTAATCGCAACCAGCTTGATGGGAGCGGCCGTTGTCGCTGTTCTCACCATGAATATGCAGTCAACTTTCGAGCCGATCCTTTGGGCTGCGCTTGGCGCTCTGGTCTTATCGGTCCCGATCAGCTGGTTCATCGCCAAACAAATTCCGGGTGCAAAGAATATTTGAGCCTCGTGCGTAGGGTTTGAGGAATTTGGGCAGCTTGCCTCATGCCTAGCCAGCCTTCACAAGGCTGTTCATGCAATTCGACCTTGGACCGGATAATCGCACAGACATTTTGCGCCGAAGCCAATCTGCGTTGATCGAGTGTTTCGGGCGGATCGTTCGGCCCCCGGACAAGCGGCGAAGCCCGGAGTGGGTGCTGGTGCACGGGGTGATTGGTGCGCAGACCAAGACCGCGGCCTCCAATGCCTCCACCGATGGGCTTTTGGCCGAGTTCGGATCGTGGGAGAGGGTGGCTGAGCGTTCCGAAGATGAGCTTGAAGAGCGCCTTCAGCGCCAGAGCTTTCCCTCGGTGGCGGCAAAGCGCCTCAAGGCGTGTCTTCAAGCCATTATCGAGGAGCGGGGCAGTGTCAGCCTTGCCGACCTCTCTAACCTGCCTTTAGAGCAAGCGATGGCGTGGCTGGAAACGCTGCCCGGTGTCGCGCGCAAGAATTCAGCCGGAGTGATGAATGCGAGCACCTTTGACCGCAAGGCCATGGTGATTGACGGCCACCACCGGCGCATAATGCAGCGTATGGGGCTGGTGCCGCCTAAGGCAGACACGGCAAGAACTTATGACGCGCTCATGCCCATTGTGCCGCCAGAATGGTCGGCAGCCGATATGGACGAGCACCATTTGCTGTTGAAGAAATTGGGCCAAACCTTCTGCCGCCCGCGCGCGCCCCAGTGCGAAGGATGTCCGGTGCGCAATGATTGTCGGACGGGCTCTTAAAGTCCCGCCATCATTTGAGCGCTCAAGATTTCAACCCAGTAACCATCGGGGTCCTTGATAAAGGCGATATGCCGCATCGCGCCGTCTTCGGGGCGCTTTTGATAGGTGACACCTTGCTCGTCAAAATGGGCAATCGCCGCTTCAAAGTCAGGCACATCAAGCGCGATATGGCCAAAGCCGCGCGGCTCTGAATTGCCGTCGTGATAGACGGCCCCTTCTTCGTCCTCCGTGCCCCAATTGTGAGTCAATTCAAGCACGCCTTGGCGCGAGAAGACATATTCCATGGCCTCTTTTGCGTCTTCGGGCACTTCGTCTTCGCTTTGCGTAAAGCCAAGGAAATAAAGCGAAAATTCGCCTGCCTCCACATCCACTTTGCGCAGCAGCGTCATACCCAGAACCCCGCAATAAAATGCAAGGCTAGCATCAGGATCCTTGATCCGCAGCATGGTGTGATTGAGAGTGAAACCGTGAGGGTTGGCGGACATGAATGTGTCTCCTGATGAGCGGGCGTCGAGAACGAAATCGGGCGCGGTGCGTTTCGTTTATCATGTTGTCAGAAAAAGAGGTCGATCAAGTTTACCGCAGTCTTTCCAAGGCTATGCCGGGGCGCACCAAGAATGCCAAGGGGCCAAAGGGACAGCCTGACGCGTTTCGCTCGTGCATCTCGTGTATGCTGTCTGCGCAATCATTGGACCGGAACACGGCGACGGCGACCAGGGCGTTGTTCAAGCTTGCTAAAACACCTGAGGCGATGCTGGCTCTCGATGACGATGCGATCCGCGAGGCGATCCGCCCATGCGGGCTTTACAACAACAAGACGAAGAGCATTCGCAAGTTTTGCACCAGCCTTATCGAAGAGCATGGCGGCGTTGTGCCCGACACGCGCGAGGGGTTGATGAGCTTGCCCGGCATTGGCCGCAAATGCGCCGACATCGTGATGAGCTTTACCTTTGGTCACGACACCATCGCGGTCGATACGCACGTTCATCGGGTGTGCAATCGTATTGGTCTGACGGATGCAAAAACCGCCGAGAAAACCGCGCAGCAATTGGAAGAACGCTCACCCCAATGGGCGATGCGCGATGGGCATTTCTGGCTCATCCAGTTTGGCAAGAAAGTGTGCCGTGCGCGCATTCCCAAATGCGATATCTGTGTGGTGAGCGACTTCTGCGAAACTGGCCCGATTGTTCGCGGTGAAGCGAAGACCAGGGGCTGACGTTACGGCGCGCTGCGTCAGCGAGTTCGGCTGGCTATCGTGCACAAAAACCACCCTTGCAAGCAGACCGTTTATCGGCTTGGTTCGCGCGCAAACAATCATTCAAGGGAAGGATCACCACATGAAAACCGCAATAACCGAAATGTTCGGTATTCAGCATCCGATTATCCAGGGCGGGATGCACTATGTCGGCTTTGCTGAAATGGCGGCGGCTGTGTCCAATGCGGGCGGCCTCGGCATTATCACCGGCCTTACCCAAGGAACGCCCGAAAAGCTCGCCAATGAAATCGCGCGCTGCAAGGATATGACTGACAAACCGTTTGGCGTGAACCTGACGTTCCTCCCCTCGCTGACGCCGCCCGATTACCCCGGCCTTGTCAAAGTCATCATCGAGGGCGGTGTGAAAGTCGTCGAAACCGCCGGCCGCAATCCGCAAGAAGTGCTGCCAGCGCTCAAAGATGCAGGCATCAAGGTGATCCACAAATGCACCAGCGTTCGCCACTCTTTGAAAGCGCAAGAGATTGGCTGTGATGCGGTGTCGGTCGATGGTTTTGAATGTGGCGGACACCCGGGCGAAGACGATGTGCCAAACTTTATCCTTCTCCCGCGAGCAGCCGACGAGCTTGAAATCCCCTTCGTCTCCTCAGGCGGCATGGCCGATGGTCGCAGCTTGGTGGCAAGCCTTGCCATGGGCGCGCAGGGGATGAACATGGGCACGCGCTTTATCGCCACCAAAGAAGCCCCGGTTCATGAGAATGTGAAGAAAGCGATTGTGGCCGCTTCCGAGCTCGACACGCGCCTCGTCATGCGCCCGCTTCGCAACACCGAGCGGGTGATGACCAATGAAGCGGTCGAGCGGCTTTTGCAGAAGGAAAAGGAGCTTGGCGATGACCTTAAATTTGAGGACATCCTGCCAGAGGTCGCAGGCGTTTACCCCTCGATCATGATGGAAGGCGAGATGGACAAGGGCGCGTGGTCTTGCGGCATGGTTGCAGGCCTCATCAACGATATTCCAACGTGCAAAGAGCTGATCGATGGGATCATGGCCGAGGCCGAAGAGATCATCACCAAACGCATGGGCGCAATGCTTGCTGCGTAAAGCTGCGGCTTTAACGCGCACGCACAAAAGCGGGCCGGGGCAAAGCGCCCAAGGCCCGCTTTTGATTGTTGCGCCCGCTACGCCGGATTAGCGCGCGTCCTCGGACGCCTTTTCGATGCGTGTGTAAGGCACAAAATCTTCAAACCGCACAACGCCGGTGAGGAAACCGGAGTAGCGTTCGAGTGTGTTGGCGGTGTCCTGACGGCAGATTTGTGACCCGTTGAAACGTCGAAGAACAAGAACATCGTCCTGATCAATGTCCTGTGGCCTTGTGGTCCGCTGCACATAGATCGTGTTGCCACGGCCATAGACATAAGCTGTCCCGTCAATCGTGGTGATGCGTTGGTGACCAAGGCTATTGATGCAATTCACCGGCTCGCCCGCCTCGCGCCCTTCAAGCATTTTGGCAAGGCGCGCCTCACCCTTGGAAAGCTCAGCGCCAGGCTCCTCGCCTGACGCATCATCAGCCATCACAGGCGAGGCGGCGAGAAAGGTGAGGGCGGCGGCTCGTGTAAGAGCGGCGCGCGCAGTGGTGGCGGTAAAACGAATCATGGCGCACTCCTTCAATGAAGCGCCCATATATCACATGAGGCCGCTGAACCGGTGCTGACCAAGGGTTTGCGCGCTGATCAGACAGGATCAGCCGGGATCAGCCGGGAGAGGGCCCGCGCCCTTCACTCATATTCGAGTGTGAGAGCAAACTGGCCTTCGTAAACGCCCGGTAGAGTGTCTGCTGGAACCTGGAGCCGGCCCGCGATGGTGAAGGAGAAATAGCCGTCCGGGTTCACAATACGAAAGCGGCGAGGGTTGGTGTTGATGATGATCGGGGGCTGCGAACCGATCAGCATGGCGTCCATCAACAATGTTTCGGTGCCGCCCGAACGCGTGAGGATGTGTTGATTGGCATCCACATTGATCAAAACGGTCTGTAAATACTGTCCATAGCCCCAAAACCGCGCCGGTTGCTGAGTGCCGTCGATCTGAATGATGCCGCCGGTGGTGCTGACCAGCCCGGCTGAATCCATCACTAGTTCGCCGTCGGTATTGCCCGGAATGATGTCGCCAAAATCAAGATCATACTGCTTAACGAAACTAAGCGGCGTCACCAGAAAGGCGCGCGCCTCGGCTGGTTCTGTTTCTTGAGCAAGCGCTGCTGAGGGCAGCGCCCACAGGCACAATATGGCTGAAAGCAGCCTTGTGAGGTTTTTTAAGCAGTGCATTTAATATCGACCCAACCTTTGTAGGTGGAAACCCCTAGGCCGAAAAAATTAACTATCCTTGAAAATGCAGGGGCAGCCTTGTGAATTTTTCAAAAATTCAGCGATTTAGACGCCGTTGATGTCCGCCGGGCCGCCGCGCAGGATAAAACGCCGGTCGCAATATCCGCAATCGACATATCCGCTCTCATCGATCTGCATATAAACGCGCGGATGGCCCAAAGCCGCCGGGCGATAATTCTTGCCGCCGCGAATGGAGCTTGCCCCGTCGCACGAAACGCGGCGGGTATCGACTGTGATTGTCTCTGGTACGAGTGCTGGTGTGTCCATAGGCTCACCGATTAATGCCAGTGAGCACCAAATTCAACTCAGATCGTCGCGTATAAAAAGGCCAACTTTGCCTTCACCACCTATTGGTAATCAATCCGGATATCGAAAGTGCCGGTGTAAAGGCCCGGGGCCTGATTCGCGTTGACATTGAGCGTGCCCCCAACGCGGAAGATGAAGCTTCCATCAAGAGTGTTGATCAAGAAGCGTTCCCAATTGGGGTTCGAATTAACCGGCGTCAGAGTTGCTCCGCCATTGATGGTCAAATCGGTAACGATCATATCTGTGCCTGGCCCGGTAAGAGTGATCGTGTTTCCGACGGGTCGACGCACACGCACCCTTTGGCCAGAGGCGCCAAGGCCAATGAAAGTCGCCGCCTGACATTCCTGTGTGTGGACAACCCCACCGGTCGCGATACAGGTGGTCACCACATCCGGGTTGAGCACAACTGTACCCCCGGTTGTCACAATAAGGTCGCCAAAATCCATGTCCGACAGCTTCGCCAGCGACAAAGGCGCGATAAGAGTTGTGCGCGCGTCGACGTTGGTATCGGATTGGGCAAGCGCTGCCTGAGGCGCAAGGAACAGCCCAGCGCTCGCCGCTATCACAGCGGACAAGACGCGCGCAGCGCGGGCGCTCTTGCGCAAGCAAAATGTGCCAATCTTTTCCATTCCACTTTCATCAATACTCCGGGTTTATGCGTAGAGGCTGATTAAACGCGGTTACCGGCCCATTTACTTTTTGCGCCCTCTTGCGTCCCTCACCGCCCGCTTTATTGGCTATAGGCATGAGTGCTCCAGCCATCCGCATCGACAACCTCGTCAAACGCTATGCCGCGCCCAAGGGTGCAAAAGGGGCTGAGGCGGAAGGGAAATTGGCATTGAAGGGCGTCAGCTTCGATGTGCCCGAAGGGTCAATCTTTGGGCTGCTTGGCCCCAATGGCGCAGGCAAGTCGACGCTGATCAATATCCTTGCCGGCCTCGTTAACAAGACCGGGGGCTCGGCAGAGATCTGGGGCTTTGACATTGACGAACAGCGCCGCAATGCAAGCCGCGCGATTGGCATCGTGCCGCAGGAAATCGTGTTCGACCCTTTCTTTACACCCTATGAGGTTCTGGAAAATCAGGGCGGCTTTTATGGCATAGGCAAGAAAGACCGCCGCAGCATGGAATTGCTCGAAGCGGTGCGATTGGCAGACAAGCGCAACGCGTATGCCAGAACGCTTTCAGGCGGGATGAAACGGCGGCTTTTGGTGGCAAAGGCCATGGTCCATTCTCCGCCCATTCTCGTGCTTGATGAACCAACGGCAGGGGTCGATGTCGAATTGCGCCGCCAATTGTGGGATCTGGTGCAAGAGCTCAATGACGAGGGTGTCACCATCGTCCTCACCACGCACTATCTCGAAGAGGCTGAGGAGCTGTGCGATGAGATTGCCATCATCAACCACGGCGAACTCATCGCGAAAAAACCTACGCGCGACCTCATCAACATGGCGCGCGAAAAGATCGTGGCGGTAACGCTTGCCAATGATGTGAGCCAAGCGCCTTCGCACGAGGCGTTTCACAAGGTCGAGGTGACGGGGGAACGCGGCGTCGAGATCACCTATGACAAGGACGAGATGAGCGCAGGCCAGGTGCTCGCCATCCTTCAGGCCCAAGGGCTCACAATTGAGGATGTGACCACCAGAGAGGCCGACCTTGAAGACGTTTTTGTCCAATTGACGAGCTCCAGCTAGTCACGCTGCACGCCAAGTAAACGCAATTTTCATGAGGGTGAGGGTAACGCCTAACCCCATGACAGCAGCGGCACCCAATCCGGCTCATTTCCTGTCGATCCATTACCTGCGCGCGATCGCTGCGGTGATGGTCGTTGCCGTGCACATCTTCAATTATGGGCTGGTTGCGATTGACGATGAAAGCCTCGTCCATTGGCTGAAGCAAGGCGTTGCGATCTTCTTCGTTATTTCGGGCTTTGTGATGGTAACGTCGACGAGCGGACGCGCGACGCGCCCGGGTGAATTCCTGCGCAAACGCTTTATCCGCATCGCACCGCTTTATTGGGTGCTGACAATCGCCTGGCTCGCCTTTGTGCCCGGATGGGATTTCGGCCATCTTGCAAGCTCGCTGCTCTTCCTGCCGAGCCCCGATCCGGTCACAGGAGCCATGCGCTCACCGTTGCTTGAGCCGGGCTGGTCACTCAATTTCGAAATGTTCTTCTATTTCGTCTTTGCCGCGATCCTGCTGGTTCCTGAAAAATGGCGGGTGTGGGTCGCCGCTGTGGCTCTGGGGTTGTTTTCACTCTCTTCACATCTGGTCGATTGGCCGCCTGTCATCGCCTATTTTGCAAGCCAGCTTCTGCTCCTGTTTGTGGCCGGTATGGCGCTTGCCCGGTTTGATCTGAGGCTCCCAGTTTGGGTCTGCGTCGCTGGTTTTGCAGGCCTTGCCACCCTACCCCAGTTCACCGACAGCTTCGCCGCCTCGGTCTTTGTGCCCACCCTCGCCATCGTTGCGGGCGCTCGCTCAATGGACGGATATTTGCGCAAATGGAAGCTTCCAAGCCTTCTCGCCGATGCGTCCTATGCGATTTATCTCTCGCACCTCTTTACGCTTCAGATCTGTTCGATTTTCGTCGCTCCTCTCCTGCCCGGACCGCTCGCGTTCGTGGTTGTCATGGCGCTTGCGTGCTGGGTCGGTGTGCTCGTGCACCGTCGGATCGAAAATCCGCTTACTGCCGCTTGTAAAAAGGGCCTGAACTCGATTGCGCCCCGGCAAAGCCACAGCGTTGCATAAAGCCTGAGGCTTGCCAGCAGCCTTCGGGCGCGCCATGGCTCGCGGCATGGCACAATCAAGCGACACCTTTGACGTCATCATCATCGGTTCCGGAGCCGCAGGGCTTACCGCTGCGTTAGGGCTTGCGACCAAGCTCAAAGTGCTGGTGCTTGCCAAAGGCTCGCTTACCGGAGGCTCGACTGCATGGGCGCAAGGGGGCATCGCGGCTGTTCTGGACGCAGGCGACACTTTCGAAAACCACGTGCGCGATACGATGGTCGCAGGCGCCGGCCTTAACGACCGTGAAGCGGTGGAATTCGTGATCGAGCGCGCGCCTGAAAGCATCGACCGGCTGGTTGAGCTGGGCGTGCCTTTCAACAAAGATTCGGGCGATCTGCATTTGACGCGCGAGGGCGGGCACTCGCACCGCCGCATTGTCCATGTCGATGATGCTACCGGCTGGGCGGTGCAATCCGCTTTGCTTAAAGCAGCCGAGGCCAATCCCAACATCACCATGCTGGGCGGGCGCACTGCGATTGATCTTATCACCGACCGCAATCGCGAGCGTTATTCAGGCGGCGGCCATGTTTGGGGTGTTTATGCGCTCAACGAGGAAACCGGCTGGGTAGAAGCCCATGTGGCGCGCGCAACTATTCTGGCAGCGGGCGGGGCAGGGCGCGTTTACCAGTTCTCCACCGCTCCAAGGGGTGCGACCGGAGACGGCATTGCGATGGCATGGCGGGCAGGCGCGCGCGTCTCCAACATGGAGATGATGCAATTCCACCCGACCTGTCTTTACAATCTGGAAGTCAAAAACTTCCTCATCACAGAGGCCGTTCGCGGTGAAGGCGGGCATTTGAAGCACCCGGAGACGGGCGCGCGCTTTATGACCGAATATGACGCTGATCGCATGGAGCTTGCGCCGCGCGACGTGGTGGCGCGCGCGATTGACGATCAGATCAAGCGCTATGGCCTCGACTATGTGCATCTCGACATCAGCCACCAACCGCCTGAATTCGTGAAAGAGCATTTCCCGACGATTTACGACAAGCTGATCGGGCTTGGCATTGATATGACTAAGGAGCCGATCCCTGTCGTGCCAGCGCAGCATTATACCTGCGGCGGGATTGTGGTGGACTTGCAGGCGCGCACTGACCTGCCCGGCCTATGGGCAGCGGGCGAATGCACCGAAAGCGGGCTGCACGGCGCGAACCGCCTCGCGTCCAACAGTCTGCTTGAATGCTTCGTGTTCGGCGAAGCGGCGGCCTCGGACATACTCACCATGTGGGACGATCTGCCTGAACCGCCCGCGATTCTCCCATGGGATGAAAGCCGCGTTTCGGATTCCGACGAGCAGGTCGTGATCAAGCAGAATTGGACCGAGATCCGCCGCTTTATGTGGAACTATGTCGGCATTGTGCGCACCACCAAGCGGCTGGAGCGCGCCGCCAACCGCATCGCGCTGCTGCGCCAGGAGGTCGAGGACTATTACGGCAGCTTCGTTGTTACGACTGACCTGATCGAACTGCGCAACCTGCTGCAATCAGCGGATCTTATTGTGCAGTCGGCACTGACCCGCAAGGAAAGCCGGGGCTTGCACTATACGCTCGACTATCCCGAGCTGAGTGCCGAAGTTCGTGATACGGTGCTGGTGCCGTAAAAGATTGAGCGGCCGCAAGGCCCGCTTGGACCCGCGACCACTCTCCCATTGCCCGTCCGTCTCAGGTGTTAGCCGAGGATGTTTTTGAGGCTTGTGCCGATGTCGATGGGATCGGGATCGATCATGCCAGCGGTGGTGCCGCCACCACCTACACCGCCGATCCCGCCCGTATCGGTTGGGAAGCCGCCTGCGACAGCATCAAGGTTTTCTGCGTCCAGCTTGGCAATGCGTGCCTTTGCGCTTTTAGAGGCAGCGCTAAGGCTTGCGTTCAAATCGCCTGCGGAAAGGCGAGCGGCTTTCTTTTTCATGCTCATAATGTGTGTCCTTCTGTGATGGCCCGGATGAGTTAGATGCGAACCGTTTCTCCACTCACCGGACCTTGAGTGAATGACGGAAGGTGGGATGCGGGCC
The DNA here is from genome assembly GCF_019904235.1 of Erythrobacter sp. SCSIO 43205. NCBI lineage: Bacteria > Pseudomonadati > Pseudomonadota > Alphaproteobacteria > Sphingomonadales > Erythrobacteraceae > Erythrobacter > Erythrobacter sp. SCSIO 43205. Next base: position 567,827 of record NZ_CP063202.1, read on the forward strand.
TTTCGGGGCCAACGGGGGTGCGGGGCACGCGGATCACTTGCGAAGGGTGACGCCGAGTGGTGACCTGCGGGCAGCGCAGGCAGCTTTGCGTGCCGTTTTCGGCAAACCAGCGGCAGGTGGCGCGCAATGTGCAAGCAGGAGCTACATCCACCACGGGCTGCAATTGTTCGAGGATCGCCTTGCCAAGGCCGCAGCCCCCTTCGCGCCACTGGCCACAGCCACTGTTCGCGCACGGAGCGGAAAACCGGAGCGCATGGCCGGGGTCAATGCCAAGCTTCTCTGCATCAAAATCATCAGGAAGCGCTGCGCCCTTGTCGGCATAGGCGACCTGCGCCTCGCCATCTTCTTCGAGCACTACGCCAAGGAGCTTTGCCTCCGGATGATCGAACGGCGCGCTGGGGCAATCGAGCTGTGGTTGCTTGGCCATTTGCGTGTCTCCTTCCCCTTCAAAACGGATGCGTTTGGGGCGAAGTCAGACATTATCGCGCAGCATGGACGCGGCGTATCGGCTGGGTGTGCTAGTGCGTTTGTATAGGGGGAAGGGGGCACGGGTTTTGCGCCGCTTTTTGCAAAAGCAAAGAACGGCCGCAGGTCGCAATCAGACCCACGGCCGCTCTCTTGCGACCCTTTAGGGGGAAGGGGGCAGGCCGCTTTCCTTGGAAACAGTGATAGAAGGCTTGGGCAGAGCGCAAAATCCTCACTGTGTGCTAGTGCTCTTGTCATACAGGACACAGAAAGGGAGCGCGGCGTAATGATGCACGATATGTGGAAACCTCTCGCTATCGCGCTCGCTTCGACCAGCCTCCTCGCTTCCCCGCTCGCAGCTGAGGATGAGCCGCTCACCGACAGCCAGATCGTCGTCGAGGCGCAGGCCGCTGGCGCGCCGATGTGGACGATTGAAACCGATGCGGGCGCTGTGATCCTTGTCGGCGAAATTCGCGCAGTGCCCAAATCGACGCCGTGGTATCCAGACCGGCTTGAAATCGCCACGAGAGAGGCGGACCGCGTGATCCTGCGCTCTGCCCCCAAATTCTCTCCCGGCGATGTGTTCCGCCTGATTTTCAGTGGGGGCAAGATTACCAAGCTGCCCAAGAAAAGCGTCGCTGCCGATTATCTGTCTCAAGAGCAGCGCGCACGGCTCGCCGCGCTCGAAGCGGAATATGACATCGACTATGACCGCCGCTCTTTCCTGATGACCAGCTTTGATCTTCTGGCCCGCCGTCTCGATTTTGATGATGATACGGTGAAAGATGCGACCGACATAGTGAAGAAGGCCGCCAACAAGGCCGACGTGCCGATCATCCGGCCAGAACGCTTTCGCGGTGAAGACCTGCTCGATAATCTCGCCGAGGCCCCGCCGACAGACCATATCCCCTGTCTCGAAGCGGCGATGAGCGCGACTGAGGCGGGTCAGCCGATCATCGAAAAGCGCGGCGATGATTGGCGCAGCTTTGATATTCCCGCTGTCATGAATAACCCGCTCGAAGTGGCGCTTGGCACGTGCTGGCCGTGGGCGGATGATGAGTTGGGCGAAGAGATCCGCGAAAGCTGGGTGAGCATGATTGCCGATGCTTCCACAAAACCGGGCGTGACTCTGGCTGTGGTGCCCTTGCGGGTGCTCGCCGAACCCGAAGGCGTGCTAGACCAGTTGGAGGCGCAGAATTTTCTGATCGGCGGCCCCGACTGGCGTGGTAAGCCTTCAGGCAATTCAGGCGGCTAAGCCCCTTGCTCTTGGCGCACTTGTCTGCATTGTAGGTGGTCGCAAGAAACCGAAGGAAACGCTTCTCCCATGCCCACAATCACAACGCCAAACACCGGTATTGAGCTTTTCTACGAGGATCATGGCGATCCCGCACATGAGCCGATCCTTCTGGTCATGGGGCTCGGCGCGCAACTGACCTTGTGGCCCGATGAGTTGGTCGAAGCGCTCGTGGGCCATGGCTTTCGCGTCATCCGCTATGACAATCGTGACATTGGCTTGTCGCAGAAATTTGATGGGGCAAAGCCGCCCAAGCTTGCCTGGCAGGTCATTCGCCAGAAAATCGGCTGGCCTGCCAAAGTGCCTTACACATTGGCGGCGATGGCCGATGATGCGGTTGGTTTGCTCAGTGCGCTTGAGATTGATCGGGCTCATGTCGTTGGCGCCAGCATGGGCGGGATGATTGCGCAACTGACCGCGATCAATCACCCAGAGCGGCTGCTTTCGCTTACCTCGATCATGTCAACCACGGGCAATGGCTCGCTTCCGGCAGCGGATAAAGCTGCGATGGACGCGCTGGTCACTCAACCAAAGTCGCTTGCCGAGGAGGACTTGGTCGAACACGGTCTTCACATCGGGCGCAGCATCGGTTCACCCGGCTATCCTGCGGATGAAGCGCGCGCACGCGAGCGGGTTTTGATGAGCGTACGTCGCAGTGTCTATCCCGCTGGCCTTCCGCGCCAATTGGCGGCGATCATTGATGATGGCTGCCGCCGCTCTCGCCTTGCGAAGGTGAAAGCGCCGACGCTTGTGCTGCACGGCGAGGATGACCCATTGGTCAAACTTGAGGGCGGTCAGGATACCGCCGCGCACATTCCTGGCGCAAAGCTCGTCACGATACCGGGATGGGGCCATGATCTGCCGATGGAGCTGGTCGAGCCTTTGGCAGGCCATATCGCGACCCACGCAAAGTCGGCTGCGCAAAAAGCGCCAGAGCCCGCGTAAGCGCTCAGCACACACGGGCCATAGGCAAGAATATTGCAAGCCCTTGTGCGAAAGATTCAAGGATTGATTCACACCTAACAATCACCAAATTTTTCTTCACAGATTCACTTTGGGGCTTGCGCAATGCGCGACTCAAGCTTTTCCGGCGCGTCGCTGCACTGCAACATAAATGTCTGATCGGGTCTGGCGCAGTTTTATGGTTAATTGCCCGTTGACCGCCTCACCCGTCTGATTCAGTATCTGGTGGCTTGGTTCGCAACGGACCCCCAAATTGTAGTGCATTCCCTTCTGGTGAGGCTCGCTCCCACGCTTTTGGCACATGGAGCGATGCGGGGAAGGAGTCGCTGCAAAAGGGGTTCAAGAGAGCCATGGTGGACGGATTGAGAACAGGCTGTTTGTGGGCGCGCCCGGAGAAAACACGGGCAAAAAACGGGCAAACACTGTCGATAACACGTCCATAAAACGGTGCGGAACAGAATCGGAACAAATGCGGTTTTACGCTATAGTGGCAAAAGCGCTCGGATTCGAAGGATACAGGACGGGGCAGTGATGGAATTCAAAGCGGGTGATGAAGTTTTGAGCGATGCGGAAACCGGCGCAGATGTCGCCGCACAGGAAAAGGCAAACGCAAATGCAAATGCAGGTAAGGCTGTGACGATGGAAAAGGCTGACATGGGCAGCGATGCTCTGGTTGCGGAGAAAAGCGCTGAAGCGCTTGGCAATGCTGTGGCGAGCGCTGCTAAAGCGGCCGCGCAGGATAAGGCTGCAGACGACAGCAAGAAGGTCAATGATCGCCGTTTTAACGTGCAAATCGACGAGACGCGCGACGCCAATCTCACCGAATTCGGCAAGGAAACGCTCGAAGACCGCTATCTCCTTCCCGGTGAGAAATATCAGGATCTGTTCGCCCGCGTCGCTGATGCTTATGCTGATGACGCAGAGCACGCACAGCGCCTTTATGACTACATCTCGAACCTGTGGTTCATGCCTGCAACCCCTGTGCTTTCCAATGGCGGGACCAATCGCGGCCTTCCGATCTCGTGCTATCTGAATTCGGTTTCAGACAGCCTTGATGGTATTGTGAATACCTGGAATGAAAACGTGTGGCTTGCCTCAAAAGGCGGCGGCATTGGCACCTATTGGGGCAATGTTCGCGGCATTGGTGAGCCGGTTGGCCTCAACGGCAAGACATCGGGCATTATTCCGTTTGTGCGCGTGATGGATTCGCTCACTCTGGCGATTTCGCAAGGATCGCTGCGTCGTGGGTCGGCTGCGTGTTATCTCGATGTCTCGCACCCTGAGATTGAGGAATTCCTCGAAATCCGCAAACCTTCAGGCGACTTCAACCGCAAGGCATTGAACCTGCACCACGGTGTTTTGCTCACCGATGATTTCATGGAAGCGGTGCGCGACGGGGCTGAATTTGAGCTTAAATCGCCCAAGACCGGCGAAGTGCGCGGCACAGTCGATGCGCGTTCGCTGTTCCAGAAACTGGTCGAGACACGCCTTGCAACAGGCGAGCCTTACATCGTGTTTGCCGATACGGTGAACCGCATGATGCCAAAGCACCACCGCGAGCTTGGCCTTAAGGTGTCGACTTCGAACCTGTGTTCCGAAATCACGCTTCCCACCGGCATTGACCACCTTGGCAATGACCGCACCGCCGTGTGCTGTCTGTCGTCATTGAACCTTGAAAAATGGGACGAGTGGAACGGCAACAAGCAATTCATCGAAGACGTGATGCGTTTCCTTGATAATGTGCTGCAGGACTATATCGACCGCGCACCCGATGAGATGGCCCGAGCGAAATACTCCGCTGAGCGCGAGCGCAGCGTTGGTCTTGGGGTGATGGGCTTCCACTCCTATCTGCAATCGAAAGGGCTTGGTTTTGAGAGCGCGATGGCGAAAGCCATGAACCTCAAAATGTTCAAGCATATTCAGGCCAAGGCTTCGGAAGCTTCCATGCTGCTCGCGCAAGAGCGCGGCCCTTGCCCTGATGCAGCGGACATGGGCGCGATGGAGCGTTTTTCCTGCAAGATGGCAATCGCGCCAACCGCGTCGATTTCGATCATTTGCGGCGGCACAAGCGCGTGTATCGAACCGATCCCCGCCAACATCTACACGCACAAGACGCTGTCAGGCAGCTTCATCGTCAAGAACCCTTATCTTGAAAAGCTGCTCGACAAGAAGAGCAAGAACTCCACCAACGTCTGGAACTCGATCCTCGAAAAAGGCGGCAGCGTTCAGCACCTCGATTTCCTCAGCGAAGAGGAAAAGGCGAGCTTCAAAACCAGCTTCGAGATTGATCAACGCTGGCTGCTTGAATTCGCCGCAGACCGCAGCCCCTATATCGATCAGGCGCAGTCGCTGAACCTCTTCATCCCGGCTGACGTTGATAAGTGGGATCTTATGATGCTCCACTTCCAAGCGTGGGAGAAAGGGATCAAGTCGCTCTATTACCTGCGCTCCAAATCGGTCCAGCGCGCAGGCTTTGCCGGCGGTGTCGAGGCGGACAATACAGCTGACGCAGCGAAATATGAGCTCAGCGCCGAGCAGACCGATTATGAGGAATGCCTCAGCTGTCAGTGATTTGCTGCCAGTGATGTGTTGCCAGTGATGCGCTGGCAATAGGCTCGCTATTGCTACCCATTTTAAGACCCCCGCAAAGCACAGCGCTTCGCGGGGGTTTTTGCACGGCTAAGGCATTGCCCTAGGGTCCATGGCAAGGCCGGACTAATCGGCGCGCTTTATCCGTTTCCATTGGTCGCAACCCCGAACGGAGCCTCCCAGCGCGCCCATGTATACCAGCAGAGCCTCAGCCGCTCGAGAATACGAGCGTAGCCAGACCCACGCGATTGGTATCTGCCAAACCGAAAGCGGCAAGGAAATCGCGGTGCGATACCGCGAACTGTCGCAAGGCGGATGCAGCCTCGATGATCCGAAAGGCGAACTGACCTTCGGGGCAAGGGTCAGCCTTTTTATCGAAGGGACTGGGCCAATCCGCGCCGAAGTTGCATGGCGCCAGGGGAAAAGCGCCGGCCTCGAATTTGCACAGCTTTTGCCTGATCAGCTTTACCGCCATTTGTTCGCTGGCGAATGGGAGCTTGCCCGCAAAGCCCCGCTTACCAAGGAGCGCGTGTACCCTGTGCGGCGGATGATCTAGCGCGCCCCCTCGCACTTGCGATTAAAATGTGTCACTCTCCTGATTATTGCAGGAGGAGGGATTTTCATGGCACCGGAAATTTGGGTCGGAATTGCAGGTACGCTTTTCCTTTTAGCGTTCATAATCAACGGCCTGCGCCTGTCTCGCGGACCCGAAGGGCACAGCGCCAATGCCGGGCGCCTGCACATGGTTATGGGCGGGGCTGCTCTGCCGTTCATGTGGCTCGCAGTGGTGGCATCGGCCAATATGTGAGCGCGTGGAAGGCGCGGGCACGGGGCCACAGCGCTCAAAATGACAAGTTTTACGATCACAGAAAACAATGTGAGGGGGGAGCGAGGCGGTGCTCGGGATTCTTGGGTTGCTTGCAGGGATTTCCCTGCTGATTTGGCTTGCGCTTCGAGACGTCAATATCATCTTTGCCTCGGTCCTTGGCGCAATCCTCGTGATCGTGACCAACGGCCTGCCTTTTGCTGAAAGCCTAACGCAAAGCTTCCTTCTTTCTGACCTTGGCGCATTCACCTTTGCCGGGCGGTTTTTCTTGCTGTTTGCTGCCGGAGCGGTGTTTGGCAAAGTCATGGGCGATAGCCACGCGGCAACATCGGTGGCTATGGCACTGGTGCGATTGCTCGGCGCGCACCGCGCGCTTTGGATCATTGTCCTTGCCTGCGCGCTGCTCACCTATGGCGGGGTGGTGGTTTTCGTGGTGATCTTTGCCTCCTATCCGCTTGGTTTGAGGCTGATGAAAGAGGCCAATATTCCCAAACGCCTGTTTTGCGGAGCGCTGGCTTTGGGGGCTGGCACATTCACACTCACCGCGCTTCCCGGCACGCCTTCGATCCAGAATGTCATTCCCACTCTGGCGCTTGGCACCGACCTGTTTGCAGCGCCTCTGCTGGGCTTGTTTGGCGGCGCAATCATGTTCGTGGTCGGCATGATTTATCTGGAACGCGAACGGGTGAAAGCGGCGGCCAATGGGGAAGGGTTTGAGGCAGGGCCACGCGATGTGATCCCTGATTTTGCCGAGATCGAAAAGGACGTGCCGCATCCGCTGCTTGCCGCATTTCCGCTGGTGCTGGTGATTGCGACCATCCTTGCCCCGCGCCTCGCGCAAAGCGCCGGGGTAGAGGCGGCATGGGTCACTTTTGCCAGTTCACAGCCGATCTTGTGGCCCTCGATGGCGCTGATCTTTGCAAGTGTTGCCGCCGTCGTGCTCTTCCCGCTGGTACGCAAGAACCCGCTTCAGACCATGGGCCTCGGCACACAGGACGCAATCCTCCCGCTGATGGCGACTGCTGCGGTGATCGGCTTTGGCGGCGTGGTTGCGCAGACGCAAGGGTTTGCCCTGTTTACCAAGGCCGTGGTCGGGTCCGGCCTGCCGCCGCATCTCTCGGTCTTTGCCGCCTCCAGCACGGTGGCGGGGATCACCGGCTCTTCTTCTGGCGGGTTGCAGATATTCATGACGACGCTGGCTGAGCCGTTTCTGGCGTTAGGGCTCCATCCCGAAGAGCTTCACCGCCTCGCCGCAATGGCGAGCGGCGGGCTGGATTCGCTTCCCCATTGCGGCGCGGTGATCGCCATGCTCACCATCACCCAGCTGACCCATCGTCAGGCTTATAAGGATGTGTTTGTCGTGACTGTACTCGTGCCTATCCTCGCGACATTGGCGGCGACGGGGCTCGCCATGGGGATGAGTTAGGGGTTCTCTACACAGCCAATCTCCAGCGCGCCCACTACCACGAAAAGCGAGGCGCACACGCCATATGAAAAAGCCGCCCGACACGGCATAGTGCGGGCGGCCTTTCAATGGTTTGAGAGAGGTTTACCTATCGCGACAGGTCATCGCTGTTACGCTCTGCCGGGTTCCAGTCTTTTTGCAGCACGGGCTCCACCCTGCCGCCACCCTTGGGGCCGAACGCATAGTCAGAGGCGCTGGGCTCTGGCTCCTGCTGCAAGGTGTAAGGCTTTGCGCTGGTGCCGGTGCTGACCTGTGTCTTCACCTGCGTGTTCGTGTCGCCAGATGTGTCGTCGCCTTGGTCCAGACCGAAAACATCGCGGACCTTGTCGACAATATCGCTCATCACGCCCGAATTGGGGGTGAGCGATGCGATCAGCTCGCCCGGTGTCTGCTCGCCCAGGCGCTTTGAATTTGATCCATCACTGGCATTTGCCGCATCACCATCGCGATAGGTCGTCTCCATCGGTCCGGTGCGATCGGGCTCCAGCGCATTGCTGCCTTTGGTCAGCGTGATGTTGCGGCTGTCGCCTGTCGGGAAATGGCCTTTGATCGGATTGTCGTCCAGTGCCATGGAATGTCTCCTCGGGTTCGTGTTTGCTCAGGCGCCACTTCAAAAAGCGGGGGGAGCGGCGCGGGTTCACTTAACTAATGGGCGAAGGCTGCTGATCGTTCCAAATTGGCGAGAGTTGCGCTCAATGCGCGTTAAGTTGATGCAAAGGCTGCAAGAGGTGATCGCAAGGACTCAATTCGACTCAGTTTCTGCACGGTTTATCCCCACCGAATCATCTCCCCTTGCCTTCGAATTCGAACCTTGTTCACCTATATAGGTCAGCCACACCAGAAACAGGGATACACAAGATGTCGTTGCTCGAAGCCCGTAACACCTACAAGCCGTTCGAATATCCCTGGGCGTACGATTTCTGGAAGCGTCAGCAGCAGATCCACTGGATGCCTGAGGAAGTGCCACTGGGCGAAGACTGCCGCGACTGGGCGCAAAAAATCACCGAGCATGAGCGCAACCTGCTCACGCAAATCTTCCGTTTCTTCACTCAGGCCGATGTTGAGGTGCAGGATTGCTACCACGACAAATATGGCCGCGTGTTCAAACCGACTGAGGTGAAGATGATGCTCACCGCCTTCTCCAACATGGAGACGGTGCACATCGCCGCTTATTCGCACCTTCTGGACACCATCGGTATGCCCGAAAGCGAATATGCCGCCTTCCTCGAATATGAGGAAATGGCCGACAAGCACAATTATATGCACCAATTCGGCGTCGACACGGACGAAGACATCGCCCGCACGCTCGCCATGTTTGGCGGCTTTACCGAAGGGCTTCAGCTGTTCGCATCCTTCGCCATGCTGATGAACTTCCCGCGCTTCAACAAGATGAAAGGCATGGGTCAAATCGTGTCGTGGTCGGTGCGCGATGAAAGCCTGCACTGCGAAGGCATCATCAAGATGTTCCACACCTTCTGCGAAGAGCGTCAGTGCCTGACCAAAGCGGTGAAAGAAGATATCATCGACATCTGTCAGAAAACCGTGCGCCTCGAAGATGCGTTCATCGATCTGGCGTTCGAGATGGGCCCGGTTGAAGGCATGACCGCCAAGGATATCAAGAAATACATCCGCTACATCGCCGACTGGCGTTTGGGTCAGCTAGGCCTGCAGCCGATCTACATGATCGAAGATCACCCGCTGCCATGGCTCAGCCCGCTGTTGAACGGTGTCGAGCACGCCAACTTCTTCGAAACCCGCGCGACCGAATATTCCAAAGGCGCAACCAAAGGCGACTGGAACGACGTATGGTCAAGCTTTGACAAGCGTCAAAAGGCAAAAGCCGCGAATGAAGAAGCGCCTGAGGATGCCGGCCCGGATATGTTTGAAGCGGCGGAGTAGGGGCTGCCTAGTCCTGTAGCAAATTGGTTGATCCAAAGTTCTCAATTTTACTTGGAGCCGGTGCCTCAAAGGATGCGGGTCTTCCAGATGCCTTTGAGCTAACGAACGAAGTTTATAAAGACCTCCTAAAACGAAAATCGGAGCAGGCTAAACTATTTGCGATTGTCGTATCCAAATTGATACTTCGAAACGCGCGCAAGGGTGGATCGCCGTTTGCTAGAGTAAACATCGAAGATGTTTATGACGCCCTGAAAAGACTCGTGAATCGGGATCAAGATCCATTAGCAGAATTCGTGGCGGGCTGGGATGCCTCACTTTTGGGCGTCACTGGACGCATAGATGCGGAGAAGATTATTCGCTCCGTCCTCTCGTCTGCTACAATAGCAAACGACCGCCGCTTGGATCGTGGCTCCAGTCTTAAAATCGACAATTGGAAATTGGGTCGGGCTGCTGAGGAACTTGAGGCAGCGTTCAACTCAGGAACCGACGAGTTGAGAGGTGCGTCGTTAGAGCCTTTTTTGGAGACCCTTATTCGGCTCCTCGATGTCGAAGAAGCTCCCACTAACTATCTCGAAGAATTCCTCATTCGGCACGCCGATAAAGCGCAGTGTCTCGCAACCTTGAACTACGACTTGCTAGTGGAGGCGGCACTCACCAAATCGGGCAGGAAATATGACTTGGGTCTCACTAAATGGAATGATTTCAGATATGTGAGATTCCATGGTCGAGCGTTAAAGCTAATGAAGCTGCACGGATCGACAAATTGGGTCTTACGTAACGACGACGAAATAGTTTTCTCCGAAGACGTCAAAGGGCGTTTCATGCGAAAAGGTATGATATTTGGAGGGCAATCTGACAAACTTGTACCTCATGGACCATTCTTGCACCTAAGACATGAGTTTTACAAAGCCATGAGGCAGTCTTCTTACTTGTTGGTTATTGGGTATTCATATGGAGATATCCATCTCAATGCCTTGATCAGGTCTTGGGTGTCGACAAGAAAAAATGGCAAGCTGATAAACGTTGATCCGGGAGGATTTAGGGGCAGTCACGACATTTATCGTGGGATGCTAGAATTTGACAAGGATGGGAATTTAAAAAAGCGTCGCATAGAAATTAAAGAGATAAAAAAAGGCTTTGCAGAGGCGCTCGATGACATTTCGGAAGCCCTATCAACTCCGCCGGAATTTGCTCCCACCTAAAATTCCCCCTCAACACCAAACATTCCGCCTTCCGCCACGCCGATCTGCCAGTTCTTCGGCGAGCATCACCTCGCCCACATTCGCACCGATTGTGAATCCAGTTTGTTAACAGGGCCTAAGTCATGTGCTGACAGCTAATTTCCCCTCCCGCTTGCGGGAGGGGTTAGGGGTGGGCTTGGCTTGGTCGGAGACCTTGGGAAAATGCCGAAGGGTCGAGGGTGCCCACCCCGTTGCGACTAGCAAGCAAGCTTGCAAGTCTCACTGCCCCTCCCGCAAGCGAGAGGGGTGAGGGGAAAGTGCCCACCCTGCTGCGACTAAACTCACCCTGAAACGAGTTCAGGGCTCGCTAAGTCTTGCTATCCCTCCCGCGGGCGGGAGGGATGAAGGGAAGCGACCGCCCCGTGCGACAGAAATAGCCCACCCCGTGCGACTAGGCAGCAAGCTGCCAAGTCTTCCGACCCTCCCGCTTGCGGGAGGGTTCTTTATGAGCCGCGCATCTCTTCGATCTTCAAGCGGATTGTTTTGATGACCCCTTCGATGTTCTCATGCACATCTGCGTTGGTGAAACGCAGGACGATGTAGCCCTCGGCTTTCATCCACTGATCGCGAACCACATCCCGCTCAGGCGCGACATCGTGGCTGTACCCGTCGAGTTCGATCACCAGCTTTAGCTCACGGCAGAGGAAATCGGCGTAATATGGGCCAACTGGCATTTGGCGGCTGAATTTTGCGCCTTGCTGGCTGCGGGAGAGGTGTTCCCATAGGATGCGCTCGGCGGGTGTTGCTTCGCGACGTAAAGTGCGCGCGCGGTTTGTGTTTCGGGGGCGCCATTCAGGCATTTATGGATGATGGCTCATAGGTTAGGCTCACCCCCCTACCGATATTCGCCCTTCTCATAGGCCGTCACAACGCCGGGGCTTGGGACGCGGCAGGTGCTGGGGGCGTCGAAGAAATAGAGGCAGGCGGGGCGACCGTCGCGATATTCCACTCTCACCGATCCGTTGGAGGGATTGCCCATCTGGTTGAAGCGGTAGCGCGCGTTGATCGAGAGGGGGCGGCCGGCGGCGTCTTTGCGGGTCACCGACACGTTCGACACGCTGCCGCGCATATAGCGATTGAACATCCACCCGCGCGAATTTTCCGCGATCAGTGCGTCAACCAGCTTGCCATAATTGGACGGGACATACGCGCCCCCGCCGCCTCTGGTCGAGGCGAGCGTCGCACCGTTGGATAGGCGCAAGGGTGCGCTGCCTGACCCGAACCTTTGCAGGTTCGCCTGAAACCGTTTGAGCGCGGCGCTGGTGCACGAATTCTGGCTGAGCAGTAGGTCCATATCGCCTCGCGCGGCGAGCGCGACATCGGTCATTCGCCGCGTTTGCGCGCCCGGATCGCCGCCCTGCGGGATGATGGAGCCAAGGATTTCGCGCGATTGTTTGGCCTCCAGTCGGCTTGAAATCGCCATGAGCGCAGGATCAGCATAGCGGCCCGTGCCATAGGTTTGATATTGCCCGCAGGTGCGGCTGACTTCGACGCCGAAGCCGTTACGCGTCACCCGATCCGCGACGCATCGCTGCGCGGTGATTTCAACCTTGTTGGCTGGCAAAGAGCGCGGGCATTTGCGCGAAAAGGCGTCGATGTAATTTTGCAAAAGGAAGGCATAGGAGTTTCCCTCCGGCTCCATCCGCGCATTGGCAAAATCGCCAAGATAAATCGCCTGAACTTCGCTTTCGTAATTGAGCCCGCCGACATTCAGGCTGCCCGAACCAAGCCCTGATTGCGCAGAAAGACTGCCAAGGCCAATGCTCGCGGCAAGACCAATGGCAATAGTTGCTGAAAAACGCATTTGATTATCCCCCCACATTGCCCGATGATGGATACCGCATCATTGCACCAAGCAAAAGGTTTGAATTGCGGGCGTGAAATTTGAGGGATTTATTATTCGGACAGTTTTGCAGTCTATTTGTCGCAAATGGACGATTTTCATTGGCTGCTGACCCCGGCAAACATCATCACCGCGCTGGTCGCGATCAACTTTGCAAGCTTTGCAGCGTTCGGGATAGACAAGGCGCTGGCTGAAAATCGGGCGCGGCGGATTTCTGAGGCGACATTGCTCAATCTCGCCTTCTTTGGCGGCATTGGCGGCGCCTATGCCGCGCGCGCGCTTTTTCGGCACAAGACCCGCAAACAACCCTTCAACCGCCACTTGCACACCATTGCATTCTTACAGCTTTTGGCAGCGGTGTTTGCGCTTGTATTCTCCTGGTAGGGACGCCTTTCCTACAACGGCCCGCGCAAGCTAATTCCGCCGGCATGACGCAGCCTCTCATCCTCAGTCTTTTTGCCCGCAGATCAGGCCCCCTGCGCCCCAACAGATTTTCCGCCTCTGGACACTGTCTCAAGTGTCTCAAAATGTGGTTTTTCGCGTGAGTTTTCATGGGATTGATCCAGATCAATTTCCTGCACATCGCGCGGGCGTAGCCTCGTGACACACTACGAAAAGGAAGCACCATCCATGTCACAGCACACACCCAATGAGCTCACCGAAATCTTCAAACGCGACCGCGAGCTAATGACCAAACTTAAAGCTTCAGACGCGCACTTTGCCCGGCTTGCCGATAAGTATCATGAGGTGAATCGCGAAGTGCACCGGATTGAAGCGGAAACCGAGGCGGCGAGCGATGAACGCTTTGAAACGCTCAAGAAAGAACGTCTTGCGCTGCTCGATCAGATCACCGCAATTGTGACCAAGGCGCGCGAGGCGGCGTAGTCGCTAGCGGTGGCTCACGAGCCCCTTTGGCAAGGGCTCTTGCAGATTTTCGGGAACGCTTTGCCCTCTTCGCCCATTGATACGGCAAATTACGAGGAAAAAGGGCCCGCCCAATGAACCGTTCGCTAACCAATGCGCCGCTTGCCGCTTTGATCGCTGCACCGCTTTTGCTCGGTCTGGCCGCGTGCAACACTGAACCCGAAGTCGTCGAAGAGGCGCCTGTCGATGAAAGCACCATTGTCGATGCAACCGCACCGGGCGTGGGCGCTGGCAATCCGGAAGGGGATGCAGAGCCCTCGACCGCGGTGCCGGGTGAAGATGTCTATGGCGACAAACAGATGGAAGAGCCCGAGCCACCCTCCGGTGCAGAGGCCACCAATGACATTGAAGCGGGGTAACGTCCCAAAGGCAGCCCGGTAAATACCCCCGGATACCGTGCTCCATCAACGAAGGAATTGATCATGAACGTCCCATTTCGCAAATCCGACCTCGCCCTTGCCACTGTGATGGCCGCTGGTCTGGCGGTTGGCCTTGGCGGATGCACCAGCGAATCCGAAAGCGCGAACGCAGGGCCCGATGATCGTCCGGAAAGCCCATATGATGCGGCGCAAGGCGGCGACCTTTCTGGCGATGAAATCGCTGAGGCGGCTCCCGGCGTTGAAGATGCCGATCCCGAAAGCCAAAGCCCAAGCGAGGCGGATCTTAACGATGATGAAAATCTCGAAGTCGCAGAGCCGGACGAGATTGACGAAATGCGAGAAGGCGAGGGCTGAACCTCGCGACACGACCCGTCATCAGTGCATTTCCCTCCCGTGCACTGATTCAAGGCGCCGCTTCTTCCGGTCTTGCTTTATGCATGACTGAAGAGGCGGCGTAATGTGTTAAGGTAGGGGTCCGAGCGAGAGCGACCCCGTTCTTTATCAAGGAGAAAATTGATGTCCTTTCTGAAAACAGCCTTGCCATCCCTTGCTATCTGTTCGCTGGCGCTGTCCGCCTGCGCAGGTGAGAGCGAGGAGACGACTTATGAAGTCGATGCCGAAGATGTGGGTGGCGGTGAATTGCAGATTTCCGAAGCGCAAGACGATGCGGTTCCTGTGGATCTGCCCGAAACCCCGATGAAGAATGTGCCTGCCGAAGGTGAGGGCGACATGAGCGAAACGGGCGAGGCTGACGAGTAATAGCCGAGGCGGCGCAAGTCTGGCTTTGCGCAGCTGGTTATGGGCTGGGCGTCGTTGACCAGGGTTGACGCATATCAATGTCGAACGGCTTGAGGGCGCTAGAAGAGGCAGAGCCACTTTAACAAGGGTCTGCCCGCCTCAATGTCTTCTCTCACTGCGCAGGAAATCTATGAGCTTCTTGGCCGCAGACGCGGGAACAGCGGGGGAATGCCCTCACTGGCCGAGGCGTTTCCCCTCGATGCGCAGCTGCTTTCGCGCCTCAAATGCACCAATGCGCATTTGCAAAAGCTGGCTGAGCGTTACCGGGTTCTGACCCGATCCATCAGCCGGATCGAGGCGAGCGGGGACAGGGAAGCCTATGCCTATTTGAAGCGGCTTAAACGGCAGCGGCTCCTCCTGCTCGATGAAATCGCATGGATGATCGAGAGCGCGCCCGAACCTGTCGCTGAAACGCAGGACGCAGCGCTTGCCGGCGCGGGAGCGGCATAGCTGATCTTGTCGCGGCACTTATGAGAGTGACGTCACAGGCGAGACGTCACTCTCACCAAGTCAAAGGCTCAAAAAAGCAAGGTTTGCGGGTCTGGCATCGGTTCTTGTTTCTGCGCCTTGATAAGGCTGAGAACACTGCGCACGCCGACCCAAATGGCGATGACTGGCATCAAAAGGATACCGATGAAGACGATCGACAAGACACCTGCGACAACAAATCCGGCAAAGCCGAACCAGAAGGTGCGGATGAGATAGGTGAAGTGTGATGCAGCCCAGGCGGGTTGGTTGTCGTTCTGCCACACGTGAGCAAGCACGATGCCAACAAGGCCGGTAATACCAGTGATGAAGCTTGCCAGATAGCACAAGGAGATGATCGTTGGCTGGTTCAAATCGAACCCTGCATTGGGCGCAACTTGGCGGTTGTCGTCTGATTTAATTGGTTCGGTCATGGCTGATCCCCCATTGATGGCCGTGTCTGATGAGGAGGCAGTCTAAGCAAAGCTACGCAGGGATGGAAGCGGTTTTGCGCAATTCTTGGTCAGACTTATGGCCCAAATGAAAAGGGCCGCTCAGCCTTCGCTTGAGCAGCCCTTGTATCAAATCTTGTGCTGATGGCGTTTAGCCGATGTTGTCTGTCTCTTCGAGCGAGCCGAATGTGCCGTCAGGCCGTTCAATGCTTTCGCACGTGCCTGCATCGACATATGTCCAGGCATTGCCTTGGTAGTCGATAACCGAAGTGCCAGCACAGCTTGTGCCCGGACCCGCTGCACAGCCGTTTTGACCAGCGAGTGAGATGCCATAGCATTTCTCTTTCTCGCCTTCGCCCGCTGCTGCCAAAGCCTCTGCCTCGGTGTTTGCTGCGCCTTCTTCGCTTGTTGCTGCCGGTGCCTCTGCCCCGCCACCACAAGCCGCGGCCAAGCCTGCGGCCGCTGCCAATGCGATAGACCCTTTGATACGCGACGTATTCATAGTGTGTCCTCCGTCCATTTTGCGAAGACCCCCTTATGCAAAACCTGATCGGGGTCTTGCCAGTGAGTTCGCGTCGGCAAGCTATACGGTTACAGTCCGCTTGGCAAAAGTTGATAGCCTCTCGTCACAGACGCTTTCCTAGTTCGATGCAAACAGCTAAGCGCCAGTGCGAAATCAAGGCAGCACAGCGCTGCACGGCAAAGTGAGACAATTCCATGGCTCCATCCAAGGGCAATGACGCAAGGCTGGACCTTGCAAAAACCGAGGTGCTGATTGAGGCTCTGCCGTATTTTCAGCGCTATGCCGGGCGCACTTTCGTCGTGAAATATGGCGGCCACGCAATGGGCGATCCCAAGGCCGCGCGCGACTTTGCTGAAGATATTGTGCTTTTGAAAGCGGTGGGTATCAATCCGGTCGTCGTTCATGGCGGCGGTCCGCAAATCGGCGATATGCTTAAACGGTTGGGGGTCGAGACGACCTTTGTCGATGGCCTTCGCGTGACCGATGAAGCGACCGCGAAGGTCGCCGAAATGGTGCTTTCAGGCGCAATCAACAAAGAACTCGTCGGCTGGCTCTCGAGTGCAGGCGGCAAGGCGTTAGGCTTGTCGGGCAAGGATGGCGGCCTTGTCACTGCGCGCAAGGTCAGCCGCACTACGAAAGATCCTGAAAGTCTGATCGAGCGTGCGGTCGATCTGGGCTTTGTGGGCGAACCTGCCCATGTCGATACCTCAGTCATCGATACGGCAGTGAAAGCAGGCATGATCCCCGTGATCGCGCCAATTGCCGGGGGCGATGATGGCGCGACCTATAATATTAACGCGGACACGATGGCGGGCGCTATTGCAGCGGCCCTTGGCGCAGCGCGGCTATTCTTGCTGACCGATGTAGCAGGGGTGCTGGATAGCGACGGGAATCTTATGAGCGACCTTGGGCCGGGCGATGTTGCACGGCTCATCCGTCAGGGCGTTGTCCATGGCGGCATGGTGCCCAAGCTTGAAACTTGTGTCACGGCAGTGAATTCGGGCTGCGAGGCGGCGGTTGTGCTCGACGGGCGGGTGCCTCACGCCATGCTGCTTGAATTCTTCACCGCGAGCGGGGCGGGAACACTGGTGCGGGCTTGAGAGTTTCATATTGAAAGCTTCGAGCGGCACGAAAGATGCCGCACTGGAAAAAGGCGTGTTAGTCGGCTAATACGCTCGTCAAGGGACTCAAACGCTCGCAGCGGGCAAGCTTGTTGCGAGTAAATTCGACAAGGTACAAGAAACCCAATGCCAACGCTTATCGACACACTCATTCAGATCATTTCACTGTTAGTGAATGTCTTCGTCATGTTGGTGATCGTGCAATTCGTGATCGGATTGCTGTTCGCCTTTAACGTGGTGAACCAATCGAACCAATTCCTCGCGCAAGTGTACGAATCGATCAATCGCTTGATGGAGCCGGTTTTGCGCCCGGTGCGCAATGTCATGCCGCAAACCGGCGCGCTTGATCTGTCGCCATTGGTGATAATTGTTGTTGCGCAAATTGTGCTGATCGTCCTTGGTTCGGTTCGAGGTTCACTATGACCGCTAGCCGGATTGACGGTAAAGCCTTTGCCGCCCGCCTTCGCGAGCGCGTGGGCGAACACGCAGCCAGGTTCGCACAAGAGGCCGGGCGCAAACCTGGCCTTGCAGTCGTGCTGGTCGGCGAAGACCCTGCAAGCCAGGTTTACGTCGGCTCCAAAGGTAAAGCGACCGTGGCTGCCAATATGGAAAGCTTTGAGCATCGCTTGCCCGCCGACACCAGCGAAGAGACGCTTCTTGCGCTGATTGAAAAGCTCAATGGCGATGAGGCGGTCGATGGCATTCTGGTCCAGCTCCCGCTGCCCGATCACCTTGATGAACAATCCATCATCGCCTCGATTAGCCCGGATAAGGACGTCGACGGCTTTCACGTGATCAACGCAGGCCGTCTCAGCGTCGGGCAGTCAGGGTTCGTCCCTTGCACCCCGCTTGGCTGCATGATGCTTTTGACGGACCAATTGGGCGATCTTTCGGGGCTGGAAGCGGTCGTGATTGGCCGTTCGAACATCGTCGGTAAGCCGATGGCGCAACTGCTGCTTGATGCTAACGCCACTGTCACCATCGCGCACAGCCGGACAAAGGATCTGGCCAGCGTGGTTGCGCGCGCAGACATCGTGGTCGCAGCCGTGGGACGCGCCAATATGGTTCGTAAAGAGTGGCTCAAGCCCGGTGCAACGGTGATTGATGTAGGCATTAACCGCCTGCCGCCTGAACCCGGCAAGGAAAAGGGCAAGTTAGTGGGCGATGTCGCCTTTGACGAGGCGAGCGAAGTCGCAGGAGCGATCACGCCAGTCCCCGGAGGCGTTGGCCCGATGACGATTGCGGTTCTTTTGCGCAACACGCTGGTCGCTGCGCACCGTAATGCTGGGTTAAGCGTGCCGGAGGGTATTTAGGCCCCTCGTTACTGAGGAGACTTACCATGAGCCATCCGTGTAGCCTTCGCCATTTTAGCAGCCTAGGCATCACCACAGCCCTTGCAGTGACGCTTGGCGCGTGCGCTTCCTCGGGCCCGCGCGGCCCTTCTGAGAAGGTGATTGATCGCGTTCTTGCAAGTGCTCCGGGCGAAGCACAGCCAAGCACCATAGTCTCCACCGAAATCGCTTATGCCAAGGCTGCCAGACAGGACGGCCTTGGGGCTGCCATGGCCGAATACGCCGCGCCCGGCGCTCAGATACATACCGGCGATGGCTTGGTGCCCGCACAAGCTGGCGCGATCACAAAGGAGCAATGGGCCCCGCGCGTGGTGGTCAAAAGCTGCGATGGCTCGCTCGCACTGTCGCAGGGGCGCTTTGCTGACGCGACGGGCAAAGTCGGCAATTACATCACGACTTGGCAGCGCCAGCCTGAGGGTGATTTCAAATGGTCCTATGAGGTAAGCGGCCTCGACGACCCACAGCCGCCACCGCGCAAACAATTCGAGGATGGCGACATAGTTGTAACCGCGCTTGACGTGGTGAAAGGTCTTATCGCGACCTGCCCACGGGAGGGCGAACCAACCCCGCCGCCCCCTCCGATCCCTGTGGGTGAGGGCGGCGCATCGGCTGCACAGACTTCGCGCGATGGCACCTTGCGCTGGCGATGGGAGCAGCGGGAGGGCGGCACGAAATACGTGACGGCTGAATATTATTTCCAAGGCAAATGGGTGACAGCAATCGAAGAAAGTCTTGCATCCCCAAGCGAATGATGAGCAAGGGCACTCGATGTTTCCTGAACTGTTTATCTCTGCTTTTGTGACCTTGTTCGTTGTGATTGACCCGCCCGGCTGTGCGCCGATCTATGCGGGGCTCACCAAAACTGCACCGCCTGCGCAAGCCCGCAATATGGCCCTGCGCGCGGTGATGATTGCGGCGATCATTCTGCTGATCTTTGCCTTCTTCGGCGAAAGCTTGCTGGCCGCGCTGCATATCGAACTCGACAGCTTCCGCATCGCAGGAGGGCTCATGCTGTTTTTCATCGCATTCGAAATGGTGTTTGAAAAACGCACTCAGCGCCGCACCGACCGCGCGGACAAGGTGAACGCTGATCCTGAGGTTGAGGACGTGTCGGTCTTCCCCATGGCCATGCCCATGCTCGCAGGACCCGGCGCCATTGCGGCGGTGATGCTGCTGATGAATGAGGCGGACACGACGGCAGAAACGATTGAAGTGTTCGCAGCATTGGGTTCTGTTCTGGTGCTCACCGCGATTGCTCTCGTTGCCGCAGGACCGCTCATCCGCTTGCTGGGCGATAAGGTTGAGGCCGTTGTGACCCGTCTCCTCGGCGTGCTTCTCGCAGCGTTAGCGGCGCAATATGTGATCGACGGGATAAAGGGCAATTTCGGGATTGTTTGACCGCCCCCGATGCGAAAATCACTGCAGCGTCGTGATCTCTTCACCACCGTCGCGCCGACCAAAGAATTGCATCAACTGAACCAGCAATTCACACCGTTCGGTCAGCGAATCAGCTTCGAGCAGCGCCTGCTTTGAAGCAGGGTCAAACGGCGCGATTTGCGAGACACCGTTGATCAAGGACCGATCGTCAAGGTTCGTGACCGAATCCCAGTCAACGCTATACCCTTGCGCGTCGGCAAACTCGCGCGCTTCCTGTTCAAACCCGCCGCGCTGAGCGATGCTGAGGGTTTCGTTCTCGTCCTCTTCGATCAGCTCGGCCTCGACCTGACGAAAGGCGGTCGCAACGTCCATTTCACGCAAGATGCGAAAGCGCGATTGCCCTTCCAGAATGAGGTTGTAGCGCCCATCATCCATCGCCTCGATCTCGCTGATGTATCCCACACAGCCGATTGAATAGAGCGGGGCACCATCAACCGCGCGCTGAGGCTGGATCATCGCGATTTTACGGTCGCGCACCAGCGCATCGCCCACCAGAGCCCGGTAACGCGGCTCAAAGATATGCAGCGGCAATTGCAGCCCCGGAAACAGGACCGCGCCAGTGAGGGGGAAGATGGAGAGGCGTGTGGACATTCTGGCGTGCGCTTACCCGAAGAGGATTTTCGACAGTTTGCGACGGGTGGCCACCACCCACTCATCCTGAAGGCCGGTCGCCTCGAACATCTTGAGAAGCTGCGCACGCGCGGCTCCATCGTTCCATTCGCGGTCCTTTTGAACCATGGCAAGGAGCGTGTCAGCGGCCTCATCGCGCGCGCCTGCTGCAAAGGCGGCTTCGGCAAAGGCGAATTGCGCGTCCATATCGTCCGGGTTCGCGCCCGCTGCATCGCGAAGGCCGGCAAGCTCGCTGTCATCGACGCTGTTGGCGGAAAGTTCGAGCGCCGCTTTTGCAGCCTCGATTGCCGGGTCATTTGCGAGCTTTTCATCGGCTTCGACACTCGCAAGCACCTGCGCTGCTTCATCGGTCTGACCCAGCGCGATCAAGGCTTTGACAAGACCAGCGTGAGCCGGGGCATTGTCGCTCGCAAATTCGACCACTTGGCCAAAAATGCCCGCTGCACGCTGCGCATCACCTTCGCCAAGTGCAGCCTCGCCCATGGCGACAAACTGCGCGATTTCCTCAGCCGATGGACCTTGCGGCGCACCGCCACCTGCGCCTGCCTCGATCGGCAATTGTGCAAGGATCTGGTCGAGCATTTGCGAAAGCTGGCTTTCGGTGCGCGCCTGAGTGAGGTCGGCGACGGGCTGCCCTTGAAACAGGGCATAGACCGTCGGGATCGACTTCACTTGGAACTGGCCGGCGATGAATTGTTCTTCATCAACATTGATCTTGGCAAGGACAACGCCTTTGTCGGCATAGTCAGCCGCGACCTTTTCAAGCACCGGAGTGAGCGCCTTGCACGGCCCGCACCACTCGGCCCAAAAGTCGACGATCACAAGTTTGGTCATGCTTGGCTCAACCACCTCCTTGCGGAAACGGTCGACGGCCTTTTGCTCTTCGATGTTCAGACCCATGCTTGCCACGAAAAGGGCTCCTGTTGGTTGGCTGGGGCGGGGTTCAGCCCGATATGATTCGTCCCCAACGTGATTCTTCTGCGCACCCCATTTGGGGTGTTTGGCGGCCTTTTGAAGGGTGTGAAGCTCGCTGGCTAGTCGCGCATCTCACAAAGAGCGCAAAAAGAGAGCATTTTTCTGTCTTTTTGGGGTTGCAGCAATTCAAACCCGCTGTTAATTGCGCCGCCTCCCCGGCAGAGAGTTGCGGTATCCACCCACTCTCTTTTGGCGTCAGTGAGCGGGCGTAGCTCAGGGGTAGAGCACAACCTTGCCAAGGTTGGGGTCGGGCGTTCGAATCGCCTCGCCCGCTCCATTTTCTTCAGATCACCCGAGCGATAATTGAGTGCGCGGTCAAGCGCGCGCCGAGCCCCGTAATCGTGGCTTTCGCGCTGGTCTGGACGATTCAGCAAAAAATGTGAGCTCGAAGGTCCGTTGACTGTGGACTTTTGCACGCCTGTGCGCCATTGGACCTGCAAATGATATGTTATCACATATAAAATGGGAATTCGCTGTCCGATGAAGAACCTGACCTCGCATTTGGCCGTTGCCACCGCTCTCAGCTTTGCTGTGACCGCCTCGCCTCTGTTTGCTGAGGAAGCGCCCGCCAATGAGACGCTCGTTGAAGCGGCCGAACAAGCGCTGCAGAATTCTCGCAGCTTGCGCGCCATCGCCCCTGCCACAGGTGAAGCGGTGAGCAGTGAAATCATCGTTTCTGCTGAAGGGCTCAAGGAACTCGATTTCATCACGGGCCAGGACTCGCTTGATGAAGAGGACATTCAGGAAAACCTCGACGGACAGATCGGCGAGCTCCTTGAAAAGCTGCCCGGTGTGTCCGCGACCAGCTTTACGCCGGGCGCATCGCGTCCAATCCTGCGCGGGCAGGATGGCGAGCGCGTGCGGGTGCTGATTGACGGTCTTGGTACAGCCGATGTGGCTAACACCTCTGCGGACCATGCGACGACGATTGATCCGCTTACGGTCAAGCGGGTCGAGGTCCTGCGCGGCCCTGCGGCGCTTCTTTACGGGAGTCAGGCGCTTGGCGGTGTGGTCAATGTGATCGACCGGCGCATCCCTACCGAGGTGCCAGAGAACGGGATCGCGGTCGATGCGCTTTTCGCCGCCGATACAGCCAGCGATTTGCTGAGCGGCGGTGTGTCGCTTGATGCTGCGCTAGGTGAGATGTTTGTTGTGCACCTCGATGGTTCCTACCGCGATACAAATGATCTTGAGATCCCGGGCTTTCAGTTGACCGATGACCTTCGTGCAGATTTACTCGCGGATGCCGATGAAGAGGAAGAAGAGGGCGAGCTTGAAGAGGCAGAAGAGCTTCGCGAAGCAGCCAATCAACAGGATTTCCTGCCTAACAGCTCAACCGAGACATACACGCTGAACGGCGGTTTTGGCGTCATCTTGGGCGAGAGCACCTTCGGTGCATCGATTGGCTATTACGACACGTTCTACGGCATTGTCGGCAATCCCGAGGGCGGCCACCATCACGGCGAAGAGGAAGGCGAAGAGGAAGAGGGCGAGGAAGAAGAAAACGTCTCCATCGGCCTTGAACAATGGCGCTTTGACGTGCGCGGTGACATCGCGCTGGGTGATGGCTTCATCGAGCGATTGAAAATCCGCGCAGGCTATTCCGATTACACCCACACCGAGTTTGAAGGCACCGAAGTCGGCACTGTCTTTGACACCGAAACTGTCGAAGCACGCGCTGAACTCATCCAGTCGACCGGTGGTGTTATCGGTGCGCAGATCACCACACGCGATTTCACAGCCGTGGGCGAAGAGGCGTTTGTTCCGTCGAATGACACCACACAGCTCGCCCTTTTCACCGTTCAGGAAATCGACCTTGACGGTTTCCAGATCGAGGTGGCTGGCCGGTATGAGCGGGTCGATGTCGAAGCCGATACTCTGGGTCTTGAACGCGATTTTGACCTCTTTTCCGGCGCATTGTCCGGGATTGTCGAAGCAGGCGAGGGCGTTCGCCTTGGCGCGACGCTTTCGCGTACCGAACGCGCCCCTGCTGGAGAAGAGCTGTTCGCCAATGGTCCGCATATCGCAACGCAGGTCTTCGAAATCGGCGATCCCAATCTCGACATCGAAGCGGCGTGGGGCATCGAAGGCTTCGTACGTGGCGATCTGGGGCCGCTTGATTTTGGGGCTTCGGTCTACTTCCAGTCATTCGACAACTTCATCTATCTGAACGACACCGGGCTTGAGGAAGATGATCTGCCGGTCTTTAACTTCCTTCAACAAGACGCCGATTTCAGCGGTTTTGAAGCGGACGTCACCTTCCCGATTGTCGAAGGCGATGGCTTTGCCCTTTCAGGCGATGTGCGCGCCTCATACGTCGTGGCAGAGCTTGACGATGGCACCAATCTGCCGCGCATTCCCCCTTTCACAGTTCTCGCCGCGCTCGAAGCGGATGTGGATGCGTTCAACCTGCGCGCTGAAGTGCAGCGCTTTGGCGCTCAAAAAGACACCGCGCCCAACGAAACCGACACCGATGGCTTTACGCTTGCCAATCTGTACCTTTCGTGGCGCCCGCTTGAGGGCAATCGCAATGTGACGTTTCAACTGGCGGGCGAGAACCTGTTCGACAATACAGGGCGCCGCCACGCAAGCTTTAGCAAAGACTTCGTGACCTTGCCGGGCCGCAATATCCGGGTTTCCGCGCGGCTTAGCTTTTAAGCGCGGCGTAGGACAACGCAGGCGTTCTAAAAAAAACGGGCCCCGCGCATCTTTTTGCCGGGGCCCTTTTTTAAGCTTATTTCTCAACCGCAAATGTAAGCTCGGCGTGCTCTTCGAGGCGCTTGACCAAAGCTTCGCCCAAGAAGGAGCCGGGCGTACCCACGCCGCCCGCCGCGTCAGAGTGCAAAAGGCCAATAGCGGTTTCAGCTATCATGCGGCTGGTTGAGCCATAGCCAGGGTCATACTTGCCTTTGACGCAGTAGTGCAGGTTTTCGCCATCGGGGCCCTCGGCTACGAAAAGGACATCATAAAAGCCGTTCTCGCGCTCTTCTTTTGATGGGCCTTCACCTGGCTTGGGCGGCTTTGCCCCAAACGGGTTCTTCATCATTTCAGCGGCCGCTTCTGCCATTTTCTTGCCCGCTTCACCCGGGCTCGTCAGGACCATTTCATCATACTGGAAATCCTCACCATACGGATGGCCCAGCAGGAAATTGGTGCGGTGCACGTTCTTGGTGTTGATCGGGGCCATGACGAAAGGCGCAGCCCATTTGTCGAGATCCGCCTCGTAAGTCGGGATCATGCCAGAAGGCTGGCTTGGCCCTTCAAACCCTTCGGCCAGAGCAAAGGGATTGCGCAGCACATTGATCACGCTGGGGTTCTTGGCAGCGGCTTTCATCGTCGCGCCAAGGCTCGCCGCTGTGCCGCCAGAGAATGTGCCCTGCATCGCCCGAACACGGCCCCGTACTCGTTTTGCAGGCGCGCCAAAGCGTGCCGTTGCCGCTTTCTGCGTCATCATCACGCCAAGATCGAAGGGAATGGAATCAAAGCCGCTGGAAAAGCAGATGCGCGCGCCCGAAGCTTTCGCTTCTGCCCCGTGCTTTTCGATCATTTCCGCCATCCAAGCAGGCTCACCGCAAAGGTCGGTGTAATCAGTGCCCGTCTTAGCGCAGGCTGCGACCAGATTGTCGCCATAAAGCTGATAAGGGCCAACGGTGGTGAGTACGACTTTGGTGCGCTTGCACATGGCCTCGACATCGCTCATGTCATCGGCGTTCGCCACCACCAGCGGCGTGTCGGCTGGAAGGCCCATTTCATCGCGCACGCTTGCAAGCTTTTCCTCAGATCGGCCCGCCATCGCCCATTTGGGTGCGCCCGCTTTGCCACCATATTCATTATTGAGATATTCCGCGACGAGCCTCCCGGTGTAGCCGGTTGCGCCATAGACCACGATGTCAAATTCGGTGTCGCTCATGGGAATGTCTCTCCTGTTAAAGTGGCGCGAACGGTGCGCCTTTGCCTTGCTCAGTTAGGCGCTGCAGCGAATTTTTCCAGCCTTGCGACCTTAATTCCGGTAGGGTGGGTAGGGGATCTTTTCTACGCATCGCTCCAAAGTTGCGAGGGCGGACGTAGAAAGTGGTTGATTGTGCCCAATCTTGATTTTGACGGTGTCCTCTACAGGTGTCACCGAGAGGCGCATTTGCCTGTCGGCTGACACATACGTCATCCCAGGTTGGCAATAGCGGGACCCTGTTTCGTTGCATGAACTGATCTGTTCGAGATCACTCTTGATCTGCTCACTCTTGATCTGCTCACTCTTGCCGGAAATGCACGTCATTACATTGCTCAAAGACCGCTCACTCACATAGAGCGTTGTCGAAGAATATTCATCACCCCGCACGTAATTCCATACCGAGATTGCTCCGATAAGAATTACGAAGGCAGCGAAGAAGTTTCTAAACACCCAAGTCCATTGACGAAATAATCCGGAGGCTCGATTGTTGCGCCAGAAAACTATACTGTCAACGCAGCTATCAGGAACAAAAATTCCCTCTAAAGCCGGGGCAGCGTTACCCCGCGCTGGCCCATATATTTGCCTGCCCTGTCGGCATAGGTGACTTCGGGACGTTCGTTGCCCTTAAGGAACAGAAACTGGCACGCGCCTTCATTGGCGTAGATGCGCGCAGGCAGAGGGGTGGTGTTCGAAAATTCGAGCGTCACATGACCTTCCCAGCCCGGCTCGAGCGGCGTCACATTCACGATGATGCCGCAGCGCGCATAGGTGCTCTTTCCAAGGCAGATGACCAGCACATCTTCGGGGATGCGGAAATATTCAACCGTGCGCGCCAGAGCAAAAGAGTTGGGCGGGATCACGCAGACATCGGTGTCACGGTCGACAAAGGAGTTTGAGGCAAAATCCTTGGGGTCCACTACCGCGCTATCGACATTGGTGAAAATCTTGAACTCAGGCGCGACCCGCGCGTCATAGCCAAAGGAGGACAGCCCGTAAGAGATCACCCCGTCGCGGCGCTGCGCCTCGACGAAAGGTTCGATCATGCCGTTTGATTGCGCCTGCTCGCGAATCCATTTGTCTGATAAAATTGCCATGTGTGAAGTGATTCCGCAAAGATCGGCATTTGGGCAAGGGTGGCCCGCGCACTTATCCGGATGAGTCTATTCCCGTGCATGAGTTGCGGGGAAGTGCGCGCCTTGCCCTTCACACGCGCGCCCCGAAGGTTCATCTTACCAATTCGGTAACAGAAAGTTTTGGATATCAATGTCAGGCAATATCAGTGCAAAGCCATTTATTAGCGTAAAAACACGGCTCAAACGTATCAGTATGGACCTGGGCGCGAGGGCTCTTGGCCCTTATGGTGTGTTCCTGAAAGGTGCGCTTGAAAACCCGGGGATGGTGGGCGCACTCTTTCCCTCGTCCAGGGCGACGATCACGGGAATGCTGAAGAATGTCGATTGGGCCAAAGCGAAGCTGGTGGTTGAATACGGGCCGGGCGTTGGCACATTCACGCGCCCAATTCTGTCGCGCCTGCCAGCTGATGCCAAACTCATCGCGATTGATACCAATGCGCATTTCATCGACTATCTCAATCAAGAGATTTGCGACCCCCGGCTGCAGGCGGTGTTGGGTTCTGCTGCTGATGTGGAGCGGATCGTCAAGAAGGCTGGCTTCGACAAGGCTGACGTCATCATATCGGGCCTCCCGTTTTCGAGCCTGCCGGGCTCGCTTGGCAAGCAAATTGTCGAAGCGAGTTACCGCGTCATGGCACCGGGCGGGGCGTTTCTCACCTATCAATACCGCCTGAGTGCAAGGCGCTTGACTGAGCAAGTGTTTGACCGGGTGGACACGAAAGTGACCTGGGCGAATATCCCGCCAAACAATCTCACGTGGGGCTGGAAAGCAGCCTAGGGCTGCGGGGTTGGAAAGCAGCCTAAGACGGCGGGGTTGCAAGGCGGCTTAGACGCGCGTCACTTTATGATACTCGCGCCCAGCTGAGGATTGAGCGCGGTGATATGGTTGAGCCACTTTTTCGGGCGGCGCAGCATATTTTCAGGAAACTCCACCCGAAGCCCCAATATGCTCGCCATGCGCCCGACAAAATGGATGCAATTGCGCTCATCAAGGCTGTAGCGTTTGCCCGGCTCATCGCGCCAGGCGCGCATTTCTGCAACGATCCGGTGATATTGCTCATCGCTGAGCGTGATCGAGAAATGGCGGTTGGTCTTGCGAATGTATTTGTCCTTTTCGACATAGACCATATGGGAAGCCCACCCGTTCAGGATCGCGGCGGTCGAGCTTTTGGCGGAAAAGCCATAATTTTCCTTGATCACGCGCCCGTCTGCCTCAAGCGTGCCGTCGAGCACGATAAACGTGTGTGGATAGCGCCCGAAAACAGAGCCGTTGAACGAATGGAAGTGTATCTCCACCGCCGCCATCGACGCAGTGCTCCATGCGAGCGCGATCAGGGTCAGGAGAGGGGCGAAAACGCGGGCAACAAGTGATCTCATAGCGCTGCGTTTTATTGCGTCATTTCTAGAGGCTTGCAAGAAGCGTTGCGTTGCCGCCCGCCGCAGTCGTGTCGATCGAGGTAACCCGCTCTGTCGCAAAGCGCGCAAGGTAGTGCGGCCCGCCCGCCTTTGGCCCTGTGCCCGAGAGGCCCTCACCACCAAATGGCTGGCTCTCGACAATCGCGCCGATCTGATTGCGGTTGATGTAGAGATTGCCAACTTTCGCTTTGGCCTGAACGAAGCGGTGGACCTGCTCAATCCGGCTGTGAAGGCCAAGCGTGAGGCCATAGCCGGTCGCATTGATCTCCTCGATCACGCGCGGCAAATCCTTCGCCTTGTATCGCACGATGTGAAGCACTGGCCCAAAGTTTTCACGCTTCAGGTCAAGGATCGATCCGATCTCCATGATCGTTGGCGCAACAAAGCATCCCTTCTCGGTAAATTCGCTTAAGCGACGCCGCCACACGGTATGTCCCGAAGCCTCCCGGCGTGCGATATGGCGTTCAAGCGCGGCCTGTGCATCGGGGTCGATCACGGGGCCAACGTCGGTAGACAAGTTCGCGGGGTCGCCAATATGCAGCGCTTCAAATCCGCCGCGGATCATCTCGATCATGGTGTCGGCGATGTCCTCTTGCAGGTAAAGCACCCGCAAGGCGGAACATCGCTGGCCTGCGCTTTGGAAAGCAGAGGAAAGCACATCGCGCACGACCTGTTCTGGCAGAGCGGATGAATCGACAATCATCGCGTTCTGCCCGCCGGTTTCTGCAATCAGTGTCGCAATCGGACCATCGCGCCCGGCAAGCGCCAAATTGATCGCGCGCGCTGTTTCTGTTGATCCGGTAAAGGCAACCCCTGCAAGGCGCGGGTCGCTGGTAATCATTTGCCCGACATCGCCTGCGCCGGGAAGGATTTGCAGCACTTCTGGCGGGATGCCCGCCTCATGGCACAGCTTGACCGCAAGCGCGGCAATCAGCGGTGTCTGCTCAGCCGGCTTGGCGATCACCGCATTGCCAGCCGCAATCGCGGCCGCAGCCATGCCGGTAAAAATCGCCAGCGGGAAATTCCACGGTGAGATGGTGGCAAAAACGCCGCGCCCGTGCATGGACAAGGTGTTCGCCTCGCCCGTGGGTCCGGGAAGGACAAGCGGCTCTGCAAATTGCCGCCGCGCCTCGCCCGCGTAATAGCGCAGGAAATCCACCGCTTCGCGCAGTTCGGCGACCCCATCGAGAAGCGTCTTGCCCGCCTCGCGCTGACACAGGGAGAGGAATTCAGGCGTGTGCGCCTCAAATAGATCCGCCGCTTCATCGAGCAATGCGGCGCGTTTGTCGCCGCCAAGCGCATCCCAGCCCGCTTGGATGGCCACGGCTTTGGTAAAGGCCATGTCGACTTCTTCGGCTGTCGTATCACGCCTCGTGCCGACTTCGACCGATAAGTCATGCGGCATGGTGATCGGCGCGATTTCGCCTGCTTCCTCAGCCGTGAAAGTGGGTTCAGCGTGCCAGTGGAGGGCGCTCAGCTCATCGAGCTTGGCCTGAAGCGGTTCGAGCACCAATGGATCAGACAAATCAATCCCGGCGCTGTTCAGACGCTCGCCCAGAATATCGCGTGGCAGAGGGATCGCCTCATTGCGCAAAGGCGTGCGGCTCTCAAGCTCTGCGATCTGGTCGCGCACCAGGTCTTCGGCGGCAAATTCTGCATCGCCCATGCGATTGACAAAGCTGGTGTTCGCCCCGTTTTCAAGCAAGCGCCGCACGAGGTAAGCGAGCAATTCCTTGTGCCCGCCAACAGGCGCGTAAATGCGAACCGGGGTGCGGTCATTGCCTTCCAGCTTGGCGAGCGCATCGTAGAGCTCTTCGCCCATGCCGTGAAGGCGCTGAAACTCGAACGGACGGCCTTTGGCAAGCTGCTTTACCATCGCGACTGAGTTGGCGTTATGGGTCGCAAAGGCGGGGTAGATCACGTCCTCATGCTCGAACAGGCGCACCGCGCAGGCGAGATAGGAGACATCGGTTGCAACCTTATGGGTGAAGACTGGATAATCCTCAAAACCACCCACTTGGCTAAGCTTGATCTCCGCATCCCAATAGGCGCCTTTGACGAGGCGCACGAAAATCTTGCGCCCATGGCGACGTGCGCATTTCGCGATCCAGTCGCATAAGGGTGCGCCGCGTTTCTGATAGGCCTGGATGGCAAGGCCAAACCCTTCCCAAAGCGTGCCGTCTGCACGGGTGAAAAGGCCATCATCTGCCATCAGCTCTTCAATGATGTCGAGGCTGAGTTCGAGCCGGTCGGCTTCTTCGGCATCAATGGTAAAATGGATATTCGCATCGCGCGCTTTCACCGCGAGATCGCGCACCATGGGCACAATATCGCGCCTTGCTTCTTCGGCGTGGGTGAAGGCGTAATTGGGGTGAAGCGCGGAAAGCTTGACCGAAATGCCAGGCGATGTCCCAATGCTGCCCGATGCTTCGCGCGAGAGGCGCTCAATCGCGCCTTCGTAGGCTGCGCGATATTTTTCCGCATCATCAAAGGTCATCGCCGCTTCGCCCAGCATATCAAAGCTGTGCGTGACGCCTTTGGCCCGGTCAGGGGCGGCGCGTTTCAATGCCTCTTCGATTGTGCGGCCAAAAACAAATTGCCCGCCTAAAATGCGCATCGCCTGCAAGGTCGCCGTGCGGATGACAGGTTCGCCCAGCCGGTTCATCGTGCGCTTGAGAGTTCCGGTCATCCCGCGCTGATGCTCTTGCGGCGGATCGAGAACCTCGCCTGTCAGCATCAGTGAAAAGGTGGCGGCATTGACAAAGGTCGAGGGGCTTTCGCCCAGATGTTCGGCCCAATCGACATCGCCGATCTTGTCGCGAATAAGCGCGTCAGCGGTCGCATTGTCAGGCACACGAAGCAGCGCTTCGGCCAGACACATCAGCGCAATGCCTTCCTCGGTATCAAGCCCGTATTGTTGTAGAAACGCGTCGATGCCGCTTGCCTTGCGCTCGCGCGCTCCTTCGATTAGCTGAACCGCCATTGCTTGCGCATCATTTGTGACTTTGCGAGCAGGCGCAGCTTGCCGAAGCCTTTGTTTGATGCACGCCTCTTCTTCCATGCGATAAGCCTGGCGTAACTCAGTGCGATCAAGGGTGAGGGGGGCAATGGGTCTCGTCACGTGTGGTTTCGTCCTTTCACTAACGACTCAGCGTAATTTATGCATGAGGTGGACCCCATGTCGCTCCCAATCAAGGGAAGTCGGGCTTTGCGAAATTTTCCTGCGCTTGAAGGGGAGCGATGCTATTATATATGCGCTGTGATATGTGCGCTGATAGCCGCACAGATTCTCAGGAGACGCATCCCCATGGCCTTGTTCTGTTTTTACTGCCGTGATGGTGAGGACAGCGAGACTTTGCGCGCGCTGCACCTGAAAGAACAGCGCAAGCATATGGCTGAGCACGATCAGAATTATCTGACCGCCGGGCCACTCACCAACCGTAAGGGTGAATTTGTCGGCTCGCTGTTGATTATCGAGGCGGACAGCGAGGAAGAAGCGCGCGCGGCAGTCAACGAAGACCCCTATGTCACTGGCGGCGTGTGGCAATCGATCCGGGTCGACAAGTTTGAACCTGTCAAAGGGCGCTGGAAAGACCGCTAGAAACGAAAAAGGGAGGATGCGAGCCTGTGTGTCGCATCCTCCCTCCATTTGAGGTGACGTGAAGCGCGCCCTAACCTGTCGAGGACTTATTCGCCTCGATGGCCGCTTCGATTTTTGCGGTCTCAAGCTCCATGAGAGTTTCCATGTAGTTTTCAAGGATGGTCGGCGGCGGAGCCGGAGCCATTTTGACCCGCAGGAGACTGGAGCCTTCCTGACTGTAATTATACTTTGATTTGTAAGAGGCGTTGACGGACGCAGAGAACGGTCCCCAACCGGCTTTGGCTCCCACATCAAGTCCAAACTCGCGCGATTTTGCCATGGTGATCGACATACGCACTTCGATTTCGGCTTCCTGAAACTGATAGAATGTGGGGTACAATCCCATCGCCAGAAGCGAGTATTTGTTGGGGGTATCAGAGCCATCGAGCGCAGGCAGCTCGATCTCCTGCTCCGCCATGAATTTGGCGACCCTCGTTGAATTCATATCAAGCTTGGTCTGCCCTTCTGCAATCGCGAAGGCGAGCTTTTCAGTCATCTCCGCAAAGGGTGTATTGAGTAACTCTTGTCCGACACTCATCGTGATTTCCTTCCGTTAGCGTAACTCAACCCGCAGCTTTTATTGTGTTATTGGCACCTTTTTCTGGTTCAAATATTGGGGCCGCAATCGGCCTATTCTTCTTCGATGATGCGCGATTGGACCCGGCGTTTCAGACTGAACTTGATCCGCGTCGCAGCCTCCGGGCTGGCCTGACGTTTGGCATCAAAGCCCATCACCATCTTGCCGCTTTCCTGTCCCAGCGCGCCGCGCACATCGACTTCGACATCGTCAATCTCAAAATCGGAATCGTCCATGCGATTGGCGGCCGTAATCTCCTCTGAGAACTTCTGGATGATCTCGTCAGTCGAAAGCGTTTTTACCGCATCGTTTTCCTGCGCTTTGTCTGCCTGAAGTTTTTCGACGAGCTGATTGGCTGCGCTCAACTGGGCGATGAGGCTCACCTTTTCGGCTTCAAGCGCTTCAAGCCGCGTTTTGACCATGGGTTCGAGCTTGATTTCGAAGGCCGCCTCGGTTTGCGCGCCCGGCTTGGTCATGCTCTGCAAGCGGTCGCCCAGCGTTTTTACCTCGCCTTTGAGCTTGGCATTCTCGCTCTGCAATTCCTTCAGCTTTTTGTTTTCAGCGTTGAGCGCCTGAGTGAGGTTGGTGATTTGTTTCTTCTGCTGCTGGGTGGCTGCATCCTTGAGCTGAATTTCCTTAGCGAAATTCTCGCGCGCCTTGGAAAGCTCATTGCGCAGCCGCGTGGTTGGCAGAGTTTCAACCTTCAGTTTGGCGAGACGATTGACTTCTTTTGACGGCATGGGCTCAGCCTCACTCTTGCTCAAGCGCCAGAGGCGGCGGGCCAGGCGCAAATCGAATTTTCAAAGATGAAGACCCCTCGGTTTCATATTTGAGGGCGTTTTTGTATTTCGCGTTCATTGGCGTTGCAAAAAGCGCCCATTTTTTCTTGCCCGACTGTTGTTTTGTCTCTTCGATCTGGACCGTCATTTTGAGCTCTACATCGACGTCCTGCATGTGGTAAAAGCTCGGCATGATGCCTGCCTCAACCAGCTCTTTGGGGCGGTTCTGGATCATCTCGGCTTGTGCTTTTGACAAGGCAATGCTCGCTTCAGCCACACTGATGCCGACCTCGCGCACCATGCTTGAGACGGGCGAAACCAGTATCTCTTCGAGTTTATCGCTCATTGTGCCCCCTCTTTGATTGGTCTGAAAAAGACTCAAGGACCAAAGTGTCGGCAACAAGAGTATGACTTATTTTACTTATCTCTGTGCACAACTACACTGGACAAAGAAAAATAAAGCTTTGGGCATTTTGTGCAATCCGGACTTGCTATCCCATAGGATTGTCAATTGATGGAGCAAGCGGGCTGAACAGGCGTGGCCCCTGATCCGTCATGTAAACACAGTCTTCTTGGCGCACGCCGAACTTGCCGGGAAGATAGATACCCGGCTCATTCGAGAAGCACATCCCCGCCGCAATCGGAGTTTCATTGCCGCGCACGACGAATTGGTCTTCGTGAATGTCCATGCCGATACCGTGGCCGGTGCGGTGGGAGAGGCCTGGGGTTTTGTAGTCCGGACCAAAGCCCTGACCTTCATAATAGGCCCTGACCGCATCATCAATCGCGCCAAATGTGCCGCCGACCTGCGCCATCTCCATCACGATGTTCTGCCCTTTGCGCACCGTGTTCCAAACGCGCGTTTGCTCAGCATTCGCGCCGCCGTGGACCCATGTTCTGGAGATGTCGGATTTGTACCCATGCACATCGCAGCCGCAGTCCATCAGAATGACTTGGCCATCCGCCACTTCAAAGACTTTTTTCGAGCCGTGGGGGTAAGCGCTTGCCTCTCCCACTTGCGCCGAAGAGAAAGTGGGCCGTGCGCCGCGTTTAATCGTCTCTTCCTGCATGATCGCGCTGATGTCGTGGCCTGTCATGCCTGCGCTCACTTGCGGATAAAGCGCGCGGTAAGCGGCCATGGTGATGTCATTGGCCGCTTGCATCAGGGCGATTTCATGCGGGCTTTTGATTTGCCTCAGCGCAGTGACGATAGGGCTCGCTGACACGATGGCTCGCCCGCCGCCATCGCGTTTCAGACCTTCAGTGACGAAGTGTCGCACCGTGCGTTCGAGGCCAATCGCGCCAGTGGTGCCGCGATCATCGAACACGCTGGCAATCAGCGCGGTGGGGCTTTCATGTTCATCCCACGTGCGCACCTCCATCGGCATGATCATAAGCTCAGCCAATTTGCTTGCTTCAAAGGCGGGCGTGATGACGACCGGCTCACCTTCAGCCGGGATGACAAGCGCAGTCAGCCTGCTCCCGCGTCCCCAGCCGAGCCCGGAGAAATAGAGCATGGACGAGCCCGCTTCGACGACAATCCCGGCGACACCCTGGGCTTGCATCATGCCTTGCGCGGCTTGGATGCGGGTTTGCCGCTCCTCGTTAGAAATGGGATCAGGGATAGCGATTATGCCATCACCAGAAGCCGCCAGAACCGGGTTCAAGCCGCTTGCGCTGATCAAACCGCTCAAGACCCCCGTCTTCAAAACATTGCGTCGTGAGGTCATAGACATAAGTGTCCTTATTTCGTGTTCAGCACGCGGCCTGCCACCGCATCGAGCCGCGCCAGAAGCTCAGGGTCGCGCTCTTCAGGAGCGGTGATGATCGCGGTGTCGAGACAGGTGTCTATGGGAGAGGCTTTGCGCGTCTTGGGAAGACCAGTGATGAAATTCAGCACCGCTTGTCTGGCAAGCTTGCCATTGGCTTTCATCTGCTTGAGCACGCCCGCGACATCGACCGCCTCTTCGCCTTCTCGCCAGCAATCGTAATCCGTCACCATTCCAATCAGCGCGTAAGGCAGCTCCGCCTCGCGCGCCAGTTTCGCCTCCGGCATAGCGGTCATGCCGATGATGTCCGCGCCCCAGGCTTTGTACATATGGCTTTCGGCTCGCGTGGAAAACTGCGGCCCCTCCATCGCCAGATAGGTAGCGCCAGTGGCGAGCTTGCCTTTGGCAGCGGTCACAGCTTTTGCCGCCATGTCGGAAAGACGCGGGCACACCGGGTCAGCCATGGAGACGTGCGCGGCGCATCCGCTGGTGAAGAAGGTCGAAGCTCTCCCTCGCGTGTTGTCGATGAACTGCTCGGCAATGGCAAAGCGGCCCGGCTCGATTTCTTCGCGTAAGGAACCAACCGCGCTTATGCTGAGAATGTCGGTGCAGCCTGCGCGCTTCAAGGCGTCGATATTGGCGCGCGCGTTCAAATCGCCCGGCGAGATCGGATGGCCTCTCCCATGGCGCGGAAGAAAGCGCACTTGGATCTCGCCAATCCGGCCAAACAGGATTTCATCGGATGCCTCGCCCCAAGGGGTTTCGATGGAGAGCCACTGCTCATCCTCAATCCCCTCGATGTCGTAAAGACCCGAGCCTCCGATGATCCCGATACACCAGTTTTTGGCCATGATTGTCTGGGCGTCTTCCCTTGCCGTGTTTGAGCGCCGACCCTTAGGTCAGTTGCACATGGTCGGGCAATACCTTGCGGATAAAGCGATCAGCCTTCGCAAAAGGTTCTGCGATGGAGGGGCGCGCCTTCATATGGTCATTATGCTTGGCCAGCGCTGGATAGTCGTCCAAAGGCATTTGGGCGACGAGTTCGACCTGCATCAAGCTTGTTACAACCGCGATGTCAGCGATGGAAAGCGTGTCATCGACAAAGAATTCGCGGCCCTCAAGCAGCGTGTTCAGATAGGCGAGAACTGAAGGCATTTCGTTCGCCCATGTGTCGCGCGCTTTTTCGATGTCGGGCTCTTTTCCTTGGAGAAGCGAGAAGAATATGGGCCGGAAAATGCCGCCACCGCCCGCTGGCGCCAGCACGGTGTCGGCGTATTCTTCGATCATCAGAGCGCGGCCGTGGCCATAAGCGGTTGTACCATAAAGCGCAGGCTCAGGATGTTTGCGTTCAATATAACCGCACATGGCCGAACTGTCGGCGATGGTGCCCGCCTCGCCCTCAGCCGATATGGACCGGTCGCGCAACACCGGGATGCGCCGCATGGGGGAGATGTCCTTGAACCAGTCGGGCATCGGCATAATGTTCACTGTTTCAAAGTCGAACTCCACACCCTTTTCGATGCACAACGCCATCGCTTTTCGCGCGAATGGCGATACGGGGCTGCCATAGATTACAAGATCGTTTGCGGCTTCATTCATCGGTCATCTCTCCCTTAATTCGCGTCAGTCATAGGCCCACTGTGGCCAAGCGCAATGCAAGACTGCCGGACGCTTTGTCGTCTATCAGCCACCGTCCATTGCAATTCGCAATTGATTTTTGCGGGCAATGCTCCAACGTG
The DNA here is from genome assembly GCF_019904235.1 of Erythrobacter sp. SCSIO 43205. Taxonomy (NCBI): domain Bacteria; kingdom Pseudomonadati; phylum Pseudomonadota; class Alphaproteobacteria; order Sphingomonadales; family Erythrobacteraceae; genus Erythrobacter; species Erythrobacter sp. SCSIO 43205. Next base: position 604,471 of record NZ_CP063202.1, read on the forward strand.
GCTCCAAAGTGAAATTTGAGTCTTTGACGGAGAGAGAAATGGTCACCCAATACAAAAACCTCATCAATGGTGAGATGGTCGAAACTGGCCAATGGCTGGATGTTGTGAACCCTGCCAATGAAGAGGTGATCGGTCAGGTCCCGGCTTGCGGCAAAGACGAACTCGACCGCGCAGTCGCTGCAGCGCGTGCAGCGTTCAAGACCTGGAAAAACACGAGCTTTGAAGAACGCCAGGCCGCTTGCCTCGCGATTTCGGCAGCGATCAAGGAAAACTCCGACGAGCTTTTCCGACTGCTGACCGCTGAACAGGGCAAGCCCCATGCGCAAGCTCAAGGCGAGATTGCGGGCGCTGCTGGCATTTCCAAAGCGCAATCGACATTGAAACTTGAAGATGTGGTCAATGAAGACAGCGACCAGCGCCTCTCGCGCACCCGCCGCGTGCCGGTCGGCGTTGTCGGCGGCATTGTGCCTTGGAACTTCCCTGTGATGATGGCGATCCAGAAAATTGTGCCAGCGCTAATGAGCGGTTGCACGATTGTGCTGAAGCCTTCGCCCTTCACGCCGCTCACGACTCTTCGCGTGGCAGAGCTCATCGCGGACAAGGTGCCTGCGGGAACGGTTAATATCATCACTGGTGAAGACGCTCTTGGTCCGATGATCACCAGCCACCCTGACATCGATAAGATTACCTTCACTGGATCGACCGCGACGGGTAAGAAGATCATGGAAGGCGCATCGTCCGATCTTAAGCGCATTACGCTTGAGCTTGGCGGGAACGATGCCTCCATCGTGCTTCCCGATGCCGATCCCAAGAAGGTTGCCGAACAGCTCTTCTGGTCCTCGTTCCAGAACGCAGGGCAAGTCTGCATCGCGGCAAAGCGCGTTTATATCCACGAAGACATCTATGACGAGCTTTCGCAGGCAATCGCGGACTATGCTGCGCAAGTGAAAGTGGGCGACGGTTCTGAGCAAGGGACCGGCGTTGGCCCGATCCAGAACAAGAAGCAGTATGAGCGCGTGCTTGAACTCATTCAGGACGCCAAGGACAATGGCTACAAATTCCTCACCGGCGGGGACAAAGACCCATCGGGCACAGGCTATTATGTGCCGATCACCATCCTCGACAATCCACCAGAAGATGCGCGCATTGTTGCCGAAGAACAATTCGGCCCGGTGATGCCGCTGATGAAGTTTTCAAGCGAAGACGAAGTGATCGAGCGCGCGAATAACTCAGAATACGGGCTTGCGGGCGCAGTCTGGACAGCGGACACCGACAAAGGCGTGGAGATCGCTGAAAAGCTGGAAACAGGCACGGTTTGGATTAATGAATTCATGCACTTATCGCCCTTCGCGCCGTTTGGGGGTCACAAGCAATCGGGCTTTGGCGCCGAATATGGCCTCGATGGACTGAAGGAATTTACCTATCCGCAGGTGATAACCGTCAAAAAAGACAATGTTGTTGCTTAATTTGCAACTCAAGATGAGCTACAGATAAGCATATGGGGACGAGGCCTAGCGCGACATAGGCTTCGTCCCTTTTTTGATTCTGAATGAGCAATGGGGAGAGCAAAATGGATCATTCGAACAATACAGTATCGCGCCGTGATTTTACCGCGATGGCGGCGCTTCTTGGCGGGGTGAGCATTGCGGCTCCTGCCAGCGCGCAGAGCCTTGGCAATATACTTGGCTCGGCCAAGAAGGTCTTGGATGCGGTCAGCTATTCTGATGCGGAGATGAAAGTCTTCTTCGATCAGATGAGCGAGGACATGGATGAGAAAAACCCCCTCGCGCCTGCCGACAGCCCCTATGCGCAGCGCCTCGCCGCGCTCTCGCAAGGGCTCGATAGCTATGACGGGCTTGACCTCGATATTCAGGCCTATCTGGTGAAAGACGTAAACGCTTTTGCCATGGCGAACGGCACGATCCGCGTCTTCGCGGGGCTGATGGATGAATTTACCGATGACGAGGTGCGCTATGTCATCGGGCACGAAATCGGCCACGTTCAGCGTGAGCATACCAAGAAACGGATGCAAGGCGCGCTGCAACGTGACGCAGCTTTGAGCGTGGCTGGCACGGCGAGTGGCGGCGTGAAACGCATTGCGTCTTCCGATCTTGGCAAGTTCTTTGGCAATGTCATCACCGCTGAGCACAGCAAAAAACACGAACGCGAGGCGGATGATTATGCGCTGCAATTCATGCTCGACAATGAGTATGATGCGCAGGCCTGCGTGACCGCACTTGAGAAGCTCGACGCGATGAGCGGTGGGAGCGGCCCCAGCGGAATTGCGGCATGGACCTCAACCCACCCAAGCCCCAAATCGCGCGCAAAGCGCCTGCGCAAACAGCTCGACTGACGCGGGCTGATTGCGAGTGGGAGATGCATCTAAGGACACATTGATCGAAGGCTTGGCGCGGGTTTGTTCGCGCGCTGGCCTCACCGAACCATCGGACCTCACCCGCTTGACGGGCGGGGCAACGATGGAAAGCTGGCGCTTTATGTGCGGTGACAGGGCATTCATCCTGCGCCGCGCGCCTACCCTCGAATTCATGGCAAATCGCCCGTTCGGCCACGATGTTGAGGCCGAGGTGATCCGCAAGGCTGTGGCAGCCGGCGTGACTGCACCGCGCGTTGTGGCTGAGCTTGAGCCTGAGGATGGCATTGGCTCTGGCTTCGTAATGGAGGCGCTTCCCGGAACGCCGAACCCAAAGGAGATTTTGGAGTTTGAAGATACCGATGCGCTGCTGAAGGACGTTGCAAGGGATTTGGCGCGTATTCACAGCGTCAAACCCGGCGATTTGCCAGACGCGGTCCCGGTGATGGATTACCGCCAAGCCATCGCCGACCTCAAAGCGCAATTCGAGGAAGCAGGCGGTGATCGCCCGATCATTGCGCTTGGCCTCAAGTGGATGGAGGACAATTGCCCTGATCCATGCGAGCCGGTGCTGATCCACGGTGACTATCGCATGGGCAATCTGCTGTGCGAGGCCGGCGAGCTGACGGGCGTGCTCGATTGGGAGCTTGCGCATTTTGGCGATCCTCATGAGGATCTCGCCTTCGGCTGCATGGCGGTGTGGCGCTTCCATCGATATGATCGGCCCGCTTTGGGGCTTGGATCGTTGGAAGATTACTTCGCCACCTATGAGGCAGAAAGCGGGCGCACAGTGGACCTTGGGCGTTTCCGCTACTGGTTGATCCACCGCACCGTATGGTGGGCATTGGGTTGTCTTGGCATGGCGCGCATCTGGCGCTCTGGTGAGGACCGGATGCTCGAACGCGTGGTGATCTCGCGCCGGACGAGTGAGCAGGAATTGGACCTCTTGATGCTGCTTGAGGAGGACGCGCCGGAGGAGTGCAAGGCCAAGCAGAAATGGTGGCCGATTTCTTCGCCTGACCGGACAAACGGCGATGCAACCGTGTCCGAGATCCTGACGGCGATCTCGGAATGGCTGGGCACGATTAAGGATCAGGTCAAAGGCCATGACCGCTTCCAGCTTGCCGTAGCACGCAACGCGTTGGGCATTGCGATGCGCGATGAAGAATTCCTTCCCGACCTCCACGTGGACAAGCGGCGCGCAGATGCAATCATGGCGGGAGAATTGACCGTGGCAGAGCGCGGCCTGGTGGGGCATTTGCGCCGGGCTGCGCTTGAGAAACTGAGTGTCGATTCTCCCAAATATCCCGCTCTTGCTGTCGCGCTCGAAAAATGGGTGATACCCGAAGAGGAAGCTGAATAATGGACTTCGCAATTCCCGCCGATCTTCAGGCGTATCTTGACGAGCTCGACGCCTTCATCGCGGCTGAGATCAAACCACTTGAGAACCAGGACGACAATATCCGCTTCTTCGACCACCGCCGCGAATATGCGCGCACCAATTTCGAGGCCGGAGGCTTGCCGCGCGAGGACTGGGAAGAGCTCCTGCGCGAAGCCAGACGCCGCGCTGATAGAGCGGGGCATTTCCGCTTCTCCGCGCCCAAGAAATACGGCGGCAAGGACGGCTCGAACCTCTGGATGGCGGTGATCCGCGAGCACTTCGCGAGGGCAGGACTTGGCCTCCACAACGACCTCCAGAACGAGCACAGCATCGTCGGCAATTTCCCCTTCGTCGAAATGTTCGAGCAATGGGGCACCGAGGAGCAGAAGCAGGAATTCATCCTCGGCGGCTTTGATGGAACGCGCCGGGTTGCTTTTGGCCTGACCGAGCCAGACCATGGGTCTGACGCAACACATATGGAAACCCGAGCGGTTCGCGAGACCCGAGATGGGGTTGATGGCTGGCTCATCAATGGCGAGAAGATGTGGATCACCGGCATGCACGTCGCCACCCACTGCGCGATGTTCGCTCGCACGTCTGGCGAGGATGGCAAGGCATCTGGCATCACCTGCTTCCTTGTTCCCAATCCCACGCCGGGCTTGGAGATTGAGGAGTGGATGTGGACCTTCAATATGCCCACCGACCACCCACGCTTGTCCGTCACCGATGTCTGGGTGCCCGATAGCGCGATCCTCGGCGTTGAGGGTCGGGGGCTCGCGCTTGCGCAAAGTTTCGTGCACCAGAACCGTATCCGTCAGGCGGCAAGTTCCTGTGGTGCTGCGATGTATTGCATTGATGAGAGCGTCAAATACGCCCGCCAACGCAAACCCTTTGGCGAGCCGCTTTCCAAGAACCAAGGCATCCAGTTTCCTCTGGTCGAGCTTGCGACGCAGGCCGAGATGCTGCGCCTCCTCATCTTCAAGACCGCGTGGGAGATGGACAATATGCCCCACGAAGAGATTGAGCGCACGATCAGCGACAAGGTCTCCATGTGCAATTACTGGGCGAACCGTCTGGTGTGCGAGGCCGCCGACCGCGCGATGCAAGTGCACGGCGGCATCGGCTATTCGCGCCACAAGCCGTTCGAGCACATCTACCGCCACCACCGCCGCTATCGCATCACCGAGGGCGCGGAAGAGATCCAGATGAGGAAGGTTGGGGCCTATCTATTCGGTTATCTGGGGCCGAAGCGGGGGCAGTTTTCCTAGTTCGCGAGTCCCCGCGAAGGCGGGGACCTCTTTCGGGGTAGCGCCAAGCTGAGGGAGGTCCCCGCCTTCGCGAGGACTCGCATCGGTCTTTATCCTTTCCTCCTCCAATAGCTCGCCAAGATCGACCCGATGAGCACGTGCCAAACCGCCGAAATCGCGGCGGGCACGGGGGCGAGGGCGGCTTGGGTGGCGCTCGCAAATTGCGCCTGAAAAGCAGGCGTTTTGGCAAGCCCTGAGCCAAGCCCTGAGTTCTGCATCCCCACTTCGATCGAGATGGTGCGCGCCTCTTGCAAGCCCAGCCCAAGCATCCGCGCCAAGGCATAGCCGAGCGCAAAGCCAATCGCGTGGAGCAGCAGAGTCGCCAGCAAGAGCACGCCCGCGTGCTCAGCAATCTGCGCCTTTGCCCCGCCGACAATCCCGCCCACGATAAGGATCACCAACACAACTGCGATCAGCGGCAAGAATGTGCTCACCCGCTCCGCCGCGCGCGGGAACAGGCGGTTGAGGAGGCTCCCCAAAAGGACCGGCACCAGCACAATCGCCACCATGTTCCTCAGCAAGTTCCAGCGATCAATCTCGACATAGGTGCCAGCCAGCTCTCCGGTGAGCAGCGGGGTCAGCGCCACCGCTGCCAAGGTCGAGGCCATCGTCATCGCCACCGACAAGGCGACATTGCCGCGCGCAAGGTAAGCGACGATGTTCGATGCCGTCCCGCCAGGACAACAGGCGACAAGGATCAGACCCACCGCCAGCCCTTCTTGCAAGCCCAGCGCCCATGCAATGCCAAAGCCGGCCAGCGGCATCACCGCAAATTGCAAGCCCACCCCGGCAACCAACGCCTTGGGAAGCTGCGTCAACCGCCGGTAGTCCTCGAATGACAGTGTCAGCCCCATGGCGAGCATGATGAGCCCCAGCGCAACTGACAAAAGCGGTTGTCCTGCCACGCGGATCGAGCCATCGGTCATCCACGTCATGCTGGGCGGATAGACCCAAGCCAGCGCCACGCCGAGAAGGGTGAGCAGGGCAAAGTTGTTGGTCAAGCGGGCTAGCATGCCAGCCACCTAACCCAACTTCCCGCGTCACCCCAGCGAAAGCTGGGGTCTAGAGCGGCGAAGGGCTGCGCGTGTGGCCCTAGATCCCAGCTTCCGCTGGGATGACGGATGTGGGTGGGCGAGGATTGTAGGAATAAGATTTGCTCCAAAACGCTGAAAACGCGCCGTTTATCGCAAAAAGTGAGACACTTGAGACACTGTCCAGAAGTAGAAAAGATTTCGCGGTCAGAATTGACCGTCTGAAGGGGCAAAAAGCATGGGGGAAGGGCTCGCGTCATGCCCTCAGGCTTAGCTCTCAAGGCGCGCTGTAGGAAAGCAAGGCGGCGTCAAGGGTGGGGGCGACAAATTCGTCACCAGTGCCGTTTACCCCACCCCGCTGCGACTAGACCTCACCTACGGTTCGGCAAGTCTCGCTCCCCTCCCGCTTGCGGGAGGGGTTGGGGGGTGGGCAAGGGTTTGCACAGCCTTAAGGTCTTGGCGCTAAGGCCCACCAAAAGGCGTGCAAAGGGATGAAGACAATGCTGCATCAGATTTGGCTCAAGATGACGGCGCTGCTAGCGGGCCCTTTGCTGCTTTCCACCGGATGCAGCGCAGAAGACCAAGCGCCTGACTATCGCTATCGGCTGACCGTCGAGGTCGAGACGCCCGAGGGGCTTAAGACCGGTTCCAGCGTCATTGAGGTGCAGCAAACGGTGATGCGACCGGGGTCCGCGCCCGGCAACCTTGGCGTGTCGCGCAAGGTGCGCGGCGAAGCGGTGGCGGTTGATCTCCCTAGAAATCAGACCCTTTTCACCTTGCTGCGTTCTGAAAGCAATGTGGATTGGGCGAGCTATCTTTACGTCTATCTCAAGCCGCCGAGCACAGACAAAGAGTTTGTCGATAGGCTCGATGATGTTCTTGAAGTCACTGGCGAGCGGGAGCTGCCGCGCATGTGGCCGCCGGTGGGGCATATTGGTGAGCGCCCGGCATACCCGATGCTGGTGACTTTCAGCGACATTGATGATCCAACAAAAGTGGTGCGGGTTGATCCTGATGATCTGTCGGCGAGTTTTGGCGAGGGGGTAAGCCTTAAGCGCATAACGGTGGCTTTGACTGATGACCCGGTAACCACTGGAATCGAGGAGCGGTTGAGTTGGCTTCGTGAAATTTGGCCGAATAAGCTGAATGGCGACCGTTTCGAAGATATGACAACGACTGAGCCGTCAGCCAAGCTCTCCGCAAACTCCTTTTCTACGGAGATTGGGGGCTAAACTTGAGCGGCGTTTCACTACCCCTCCAAAATCGCCCTTAAATCTTTCAGCGCCTTTGCCCTCAACTGATGCACCCTAGGCACGCTGACCTCCAGCACCTCGGCGATCTCTGTCAGGTTCAATTCCTCGACAAAGAACAATTGCAGCACCAGCATCAACCGCTCGGGCAATTGCCCCATCGCCGCTACCAAACGCTCGCGGTCTTCTTGGCCGGAGAGGATGTCGAAAGGGTCGGGTTCTTCGCTGGCGAAGGCGGAATTGCTTTCGTCATATGTATCGCTGATCGAGGTGAGCGTGACGGCGCTTGCCTCAATCTCCAGCAGTTCAGCATCGCTAATGCCCAAAGCCTTGGCGATTTGATCGCGGCTGGGCTCAGTGCCGGTGAGCGTCTTATATTCTTCGATCACCTGAACCACGCGCGCGCGTTTCTTGCGCGCTGTGCGGGTGTCGTGCATCTGTTTGCGAATGAGGTCGAACATCGCGCCGCGCACGCGGATTTTGGCGTAGGCGGCAAAGCCGTCTTCGGTGGGGCCATCGTGGCGCTGGGCACATTCGGTGAGCGCGAGGATGCCGGATTGCACGAGGTCTTCGACTTCTAAGCCGTCGCGACCGCTGCCATAGATATGCCAGGCCGCGCGGTGGACAAGCGGCAGGAAGCGGCGAACACGGTCCTCGACCTCTTCGCGCGACGCGGCGGCGTATTGCACCGCGCCGTAAGCCGCCTTCCCATACGCTTGGGGGCCAAATCCAGAAACATCATGCTTCATGTCATCGCCATGTCTGGCACATCGCCGTGAGCATCGGTTTCAGCGGCAGGTGAGGGAAGTCCCGTAGGTGGGGCTGGCTCACTGCCAATGACTGCGACAACTTCAACCGGCTGGGTGGGTGGCAATTCGGTGATGGACAGGACCAGCGCGCGGGCGGCGCGTTGTTTCAGCAGCCCGGCGAGCGCACGGCGCGCGGGCGGTTGAACGATCAAGGCGACGGGGCCTCTTGCCTCTTCGATGGCGGCGTTGACCCGCTCGACGATAAGGCCGGCAAGATCGGGTTCGATCATCGGTTGCCCGGTTGATGGGTCGATCATCGAACCAAGGATCGCGCTTTCAAGATTGGCTTCAAGCGTGACGACCTTGAGCCGTTCACTGGGTAGAGCGACACGCGCAACCAGCCTTGCGCCAAGGTCGGCGCGAACCGCATCGATCAGCGCGTCGAAGCCTTCGGTCGATTGAAGCGCAAGGGCAAGCGATGTGAAAACGGGTTGCGGATGGGCCAGACCAATGCCGTCCGCGATCAGCGCGCGAAGAACGCGGGTGAGCGCGGCCAGTGACAATGGGTCGGGGTGAACCGCATCGATCAGGGCCGGCGCGCGCGCTTTCAGGTCTTCGACCATAGCGCTGACTTCCGATGGGCCGAGCAGCTGATGGCTTTGCGTGAGAAGTTCCTGATTGGCGTGGGTGGCGATAACCGTGCTCGCATCCACACAAAGGAACCCTTCGGCAACCGCCATGTCGCGCGCCGATGGGTCAATCCAAAGCGCCGGGCAATCAAAGCTGGGATCGCGGGTCAGCTGTCCCTGGATACCAAGTTCTGTATAGGGCGGCTGCGAGCGGACATCGCCCGTGTCGATGGCGAGCAGCTTGCCCGGCCTTACTGTCCCGCGCGCAATCGCGAGGCCGCCCAGCATGATGGCGTAATCATTGGCCCCCGCTTCAAGGGAATCGCGGATGCGAAACTGCGGCAGGACAAAGCCAAGCTCGCGCGAGAGTTGTTTGCGGATGCCCGTGATCCGGGTGAGAAGCGGGGCATCCTTCGCCGCATCGACCAGCGGCACAAGGCCATAGCCAAGCTCAATCGTGACGAGCGTTTGATCGGATACTTCGGTGATGTCGATCTTGTCGGGATCGGGCTTTTCCTCCGGCTCTTCGACCACTTCGGGCACGGCGGCTTTCTTGCGCAAGGCCCACCAGAGCCCGCCTGCGATGGCGGCAGCGGGGAGGAAGATCAGTTGCGGCATGGCGGGGACGGTGCCGATGGCAGCGAGAATCCCTGCTACGGGAAGCCAACCGCGCGGGTCTGAAAACTGCCCGCCGATCTGGCCTGAAAGGTCGCGCTTATCGGCTACGCGGGTGACGATGGCGGCAGCGGCGATGGAAAGGAGGAGGGCGGGAACTTGGGCGACCAAGGCATCGCCAACGGCCAGCGTGATATAAAGCTCGCCTGCTTCTGCAGCAGACAGCCCGTGGGTGATCATGCCAAGCGCAAAGCCTGCGATAATGTTTACCCCAAGGATCAAAAGCGCGGCAATCGCATCGCCTTTCACGAACTTTGAGGCACCATCCATTGAGCCGTAAAAATCGGCCTCAATCGTCACATCGCGGCGGCGCTCGCGCGCTTCATCGGCGGTGATGAGGCCAGCGGCAATATCGGCATCAATCGCCATCTGCTTGCCCGGAAGCGCGTCGAGCACAAAGCGGGCCGAAACCTCCGAGACGCGGCCAGCGCCTTTGGTGATGACGATCATATTGATGATCAGCAAGATGATGAAAACAAACAGGCCGACCGCGAAATTGCCAGCGACAAGGAATTGCCCGAAGCTTTCGATGATCTCGCCCGCGGCCGCTCCCCCTTCATGGCCATTGACCAGTACAATGCGCGTTGAGGCCACATTCAGCGCAAGGCGCAGGAGCGTTGCGAACAGGAGGACAGTTGGGAAAGATGAAAAGTCGAGCGGCGCGCGTGCATTGAGCGCCACCATCAACACCGCGACCGCAATCGCGATGTTGAGCACGAAAAACATATCGAGGAGCAGCGGCGGTATCGGCAGCACCAGCAGCACGAACAGCCCGAAAATACCGACCGGCAGGGCTGCGGCGGCAGGGACGGTGCGCAGGCGCTCAACCCACGAGACGTTGGAGCCGGGTTCTATAATCAAAATCCAAGCGCTTTCAGGCGGTCATAGGCCCGCTCAATCTGGTCACGTGTTGCCTTGCTGGCGCGTTCGCCGCCCGCTTCTTCGAAAGTTGATCTCAGCATGGTGGAAACCGGCTGGCGTTCTCCCGGCTGAGCGAGGGCGAGGGCAGGGCCCGATGAGAGGCGCGGGCGGTCCTGCCCGGTGATGACGGGCGGTGATTGAGGCGCAAACACCTCTTCGTCAGCGATGAGATAGGGTGGGCGGTCAGGCGCGGCTGCGGAAATCGCAGGCGGGGCAAGAGCAGCGATCTGGTAGCTATCGGACATGGAAACTGGCGCATTGGCGCGTGCACGCTCAAGCTTGCCCGAAAGATAATCCATCACCCCTTGCAAGGAACGCGGCGCACCATTGGGTTCATAGAAGACCGGGCGATTGGCAGCTGCCGGACGGCGGAACAGGCTGGCTGCGCTCTGGTCCGGATTGCGGCCCATGGCTTCAAGAAAACGCCCGGCACCGCCTGCGCCCAGAAAATGCGCCAGGTAAAGCTCGGAGTGATCAGGCTGACGGCCAAGAATGGGTGCCAGATGCGCGCGGTTGTCTTCGGCAAGGCCGGCCGCCATCAGTGAGGCGATTTGCGGATCATTCCTCAAATCAAGGATCGCTTGGCGAGTGCCCGGATCAGCCACGTAAGCCGCCCCGCCCGGCTCCTTTCGGATGGCAGCGGATACATTGCCAAGGCCAAAGCGGTCACCGTGGCGGTGCATCGTCTCAAGCCATGTGCTTTCAATGAATTGATAGAGCCCGGTTGCCGATGATGTGCGCGCGCGGGCCGTCGGGTCCATTGCGCTTTCGACCTGAGCCTGCGCAATCAGGAAGTCGAAGTCGATCCCTGTCTGCTGCGCGGCGCTGGCGATGGCGCGCTCGACCGTGACAGGACCGCCTGACGAGGAGGCGGCCTGCGCGATCTGGCGTTTCGCACCAGTGGGAGCACTATTGCGCGCACCACTATCAAGCGGCTCGCGCTCATAGCGTGCGCGCGCGGCTTCAAAAGCGGCGCGCACACCAGAATGCGGAACAAAGGAGGGGGATACGGGCTGAGACACGTTGCGCTGCTCTTCGCTCTTTCTGGTATGGTTAACGACCAGAAGGGAGCAGCAAGCACCGTGCCAGAATGCCCGCTTTTTCAGCGGCTAAGGGGTTTTACGCAGGAGCGGGGCCGGGCAGGCTGGTGGCGCTATAGGCGTGGCGCTGTCCGCCAAGCGCTTCGAGCCGGCCAGCGACATTGGCTGCCAGAAGGTTGCGCACCCGGCGATTGACATCGTTCAGCGACTTTGCCGTCTGAGCAAGCGCGCGTGTCTCATCATCCATGCTCAGTGCGCTGAACTGAGCGAGCTGTTCGCACAGCCCCTCTTTCTCGCGAGTCACATCAAACAGGGTTTGAGCTTTCAAGGTGGCAAGAGCTTGCCGCTCATCCTGCAACACGGCAATCATTTGCCGCAAAGTGCCTGACAGCTCTTGCCGCCCGTTTGCCTGTGAATTCTCACCCGTAATCGGGGCAAGCGTTTGGTTCACAGTGTTAGTCATTGTGCGCTTTCAAATTTGTATTGCGCCGCAATCATGGCGTCGGCGATTTTGGTTGGCACAAGCGGATAGGTTCCGTCGCGCAGAGCGTCGCGGATTTCTGCCACGCGGTCGGTATCGACCGGCGGGCCGCTTTGTGCAGGCGTTGCAACTTCAACGCTCACGCCTGCCGCCTTTGTCGATCCCGCTGCCGACCCGCCAGAGCTGGACACGCCGCTTTCAGCAGCAGTTTTCGCTTTGGCGCGGTCGCTGTTCTGGACCGGGCTTACACCCGTGATCGACTGCAATCTGTTCATTTCGAAAGAGGGCATAGTGCGTCTCCCGGTGGTTCTACGCTGCTTAAGACGGCTCGCAGTGAGTGGATTTAAGCGTGCGGGTGCAAAAAAATGCTAACCCACTGGAATAACGGCAAGGCCCGGACGCTCAATGCGCGCTCTGATGGCATCGCCGCGCTCTACAGTGCGCACTGCGATCCAGTCGCCGATCGCGCCGCCCTCTATTGCTTCTGCGTTTTGTTGAACGCTAAAACCGCGGCCTCGTACAAGTACGGTGATCGGATCGCCGCGCACCACAACCTTGGCCGCTTGTGCTTCTGGCTCGGCTGGTTTGGTCGCGATGAAGATACGCCAGCTTTCCGGCCCCTGGCATTCCACCTTGACGATGGATTTTGCCCGCCCGTGCCAATCGGTCGTCAACGGGCTGGCGCAAGCGGTGAGGCGAAGCCGCTTGTCAGCTGGCATACGAGCCCCGCCCAATTCGCCGATGCCAGCGCCGGTAAATTCGGCCACGGCCCGGTCAATTGCAGCAGGGTCAGTGTACGCGCGGCTGCGGTTTTCCTGCGCCGATGCCAATGCGGCAAAAAGCGGCAGGCTGACAACGACCAGCGCGGTCATAAGCAGCCGCACTTCGAGGCGTTGGGGTGAGATGTTCGATTTCATGGCATTTCCTTTCCTTGTAGCAAGGAGTGGGGGCAAGCGGGAGCGTGGGGCACCCGGCGAAGGTGGCAGCAAGCTCCGTGCCAAATCGGTGAGGGCGTGGTCGCGTGATACCTTGAAAGGGGCGAAGCGATGCTCTCGCCATATCAATAAGGGAAAGCCTCAAGGTCGGGTTCAGTCTGGCCTTAAAAAGGATGCCGTAAGACTTTGCCTCGCCAACAGTTTTAGCGAAGGAAGCTTTTAATGGCTGCATCAGTGCCAGCAAGACAAGAACCTCAATCACCAGCTGGCGGCAGCGGTTCGGACGTTCTCCAAAGCAGGGATCGCGCGCGCGAAGGGCGCAGCGAACTTATGCAGCGCGTGACCGAGTTTGTGCTCAAACACGATGTGGCCTTGACCGGATCAAACCTGTCCCTTTTGGTCGCAGCGCTTTCGGGTTCCGATAGCGCGCTCGCCCGCGCTTTCACCGCGCGAGAGATTTCCCAGGAGCCATTCTCGCAAAAATGGCTCGATGAGATGGCCCGCTCGCGATCGCGCGAAGAGGAGCGCAAAGGTTCGATCGAGCAATTGATCGACCGGGTCGAGGCCTCGCTCACCAAATTTGCGCAAACCGCACAAACCGCCGAAGCGGAAACCAGCGAGCATCGCGGCGCGATTGACGCGCATATTGCAACGCTGGCGCAAAATGCGGTTCAAGACGGATCGCAACTGGGCATTGAGCGGCTGGTCGATCTGTCCCGCGTGATGCTGGAGCGGATCGTGCAGATTGAAGAGGCGATGAAAAAGAGCCAGGCTGAAACAGCCGATCTTAAAGAAAGCCTTGCCGAAGCGCGCGCCGAGGCGAATGTCGATCACCTGACAAACCTGCCCAATCGCCGCGCCTTTGAAACCCAGCTTGAGAAACTGTCTGAGCGCGCCGCTGAAAGAGGCGAACCGCTTTCAGTGGGTTTTTGCGATGTCGATCACTTCAAATCGATCAACGACACTCACGGCCATGACGCAGGCGACCGCGTGCTGGTTGCGATTGCGCGCACGCTGCAATCCTACGCTGGCAGAAACTGCTTTGCCGCGCGCCATGGAGGTGAAGAGTTCGCGCTGTTGTTCCCCGGCGCAGACATTGCAAAGGCCAAAGTGCGACTGGACAAGATACGCATGGATTTGAGCTCGCGGCAGATGGTCAACCGCGACAACGGTCAATCCTTCGGCAAGATCACTTTCTCAGGCGGGGTGAGCCAGATTGAGGGCCCCGAAGATGCCCGCAACGCGCTCGCCCGGGCGGACGCTGCGCTTTACAAGGCCAAAGAAAGCGGCCGCGATCAGGTTATCGCCGGGTGAGTTGATGAACCACCCAATGTGAGGCGAGCAAGAAGAAAGCGCGCAAGACAGGTTCGACCCTCTCTTGCGCGCTTTGCTTTTTCCAGCGTGGCCTTACCGCTCTAGCTCCGGCGCGTCATAGGCAAGGCTTGCGTAAATCTCGCTGTTGTCCGCCTCATTGATCACCACCCGCACTGGCACCTTTTCCTGTTGCGCAAGCTCTGCCCAGGTCAACGCTTTTTCCCAGACAGCGTCGCGCTCGCCGCTCGAATGGTGAGCGATAATCGTCAAAGCTGCGCGCGGGTCATCGACCTGTTCACTCAACCATTCATCAAGATCAGGGCCGCCCTCAACCTTCCGATAGAGCGCTTGTGCTGGTGCGACATAGGGACCACTTGCCGAGCCTTGCGCTTCATCGGCTCCGCCCATTGACGAGCTGACCAGGGCACTAAGCGTCACCAGAAACAGGATCAGCGACAGGTCCGCAAGGATCAGCTGCCATCCATGAGCCGAACGCACAATCATGCGACATCCTTGACCGGGGTGACGCTGCTTCTTCGTGCGCGCGAGGGGAAGGAGCGGCCATCGGTCAGCTCGCTTTCAAACCAGTCGAGCAACATGGTGCGTTCTGTTTCCTCGCGGTCGCCCTTGCGTTCAATCGCGCGGGCAAGCGGATAGAAAATGAGATGCGCGCTCAGCACGCCGTAAAGCGTCGACAGCACCGCGCCCGCGACTGAGCCCATCACGGTTTCCGCTGCGCTCGCGCTCACATCGGGCACAAGCTGGGTGATCGCAAACAGCGTGCCGACAAGACCGAAAACAGGCGCAAGCTCGCCTGCGTTCTCAAAGACGCGGGTGGCGGCAACCGAGTTGATTTCGCGCTGCAACCGCTGGGATCGGGCAAGTTTGAGCATCGCCTCGATTGAGCCTGTGCGGATGTAGGCGTTAAGAAGCTCGGTGGTGGCTTTGTCCGGCGGGTCGACCGGCTCTGCGCCCAGATGACCAAGTCGATTGATCTCTCCCACGGTGCGCGCAAGGGCAGCGCGGGTTGCATCAACGTCAAACCCCTTGCTCAAAAGTCCAAAGGCGGCTGGCACTGCTATAGTGAAATCGTGCCACCCCTGGCGCGCCAATGTTGCGAGCACAGTTCCCACAAGCACGATGACAAGCGCATTGGCATCCAACAGTTTGGTGAAGGGCTCTAGCACCGTGAAACTCTCCCGCGTGGTTTGCCTGCCACCCACACAGTCACGGCATGATCATCGCACGATCATTGCACGAGGTCGTGCGGGCAAGGAATGGCACGCGTTAGAACGGCCGCGCCTACGCGACTTTAAGCGGGCACACCCTTGCCGCCCTTTTGCCGCTCCGCTTGCCGCCCCCTGCAAGCGATTGCCGATGCGGTATATCCCGCACGCTCTTAGCCTTTGAAAAATCGGTCCTTTCTACAGTTTGGCACGCTTGCTGCAAACTCACTCGCACACGATCCACCGGCCAAGAGGTGCGCTTCACCATGAGCGAGAAAATCTTTGGAATTCACGCAGCCGCGCTGGAACTGCGCTCTGAGCGGATGCGGGTGATTGCCTCCAATATCGCGAATGCGGCAACGCCGGGATACAAGGCGCGCGACGTTGATTTCGACAAGGCTCTCGACGCAAAGCTGGCGATGCGCGCTGGCAATCCGCCTGAGTTTGGCGAGCCTGATCTCTTGTACCGCAAAAGCGTCATGCCCTCGCTCGATGGCAATACGGTCGAGCTTGGCCGCGAACAGGTCGCCTTTGCTGAAAACGCGCTGAAATACTCCGCCTCGCTCGCCTTTGTACAAGGCAAGGTCAACACCATCACTCGCGCGCTTAAGGGAGAATAAGCGATGTCTGATGGCCGGCCCAACACCCTTTTCAGCCTCGCCGAGGGCGCAATGTCCGCTCAGCTTGTGCGCATGAACGCTGCGACCTCGAACCTTGCCAATGCAGGGTCGGTTTCGGGCACCGTGGAAGGCGCATACCGCCCGATCCGCGCCGTGTTTCAAACCGCCCTTGATGAAGCAAGCGGCATTGCCAGCGTGTCCTCAACCCAGCTTGTGCGCAGCAATGCCAACCCCATCGAACGATATGATCCGGCAAACAGGCTCGCAAATGAAGAGGGCAATGTTTTCGAAGCCCCGATCGATGAGAGCGCCGAAATGCTCGAGATCATGGAAAGCGCGCGCCAGTACCAGAACATGGTGCAAGCCCTCCAGACCGCCCGCCAACTGATGCTCGATACTTTGAGGAGCAATTCGTAATGACTACCATAAACACAACTTTGCCTGGCGGCGTTGCTCAAACGCTTGACCGTTTGAATGCACCGGGCACGCCTCAGAAAAGCGCGGCCGCGCAATTGGGGTCGGCAGATTTCCTGCGGCTGATGACTGCGCAATTGTCCAATCAAGACCCTCTAGAGCCGCAAAGCAATGAGCAGATGCTGGCCCAATTGGCGCAGTTTTCGTCGCTGGAATCGAGCATCGAGGGCAATTCCACGCTCGATGACATCGCTGCCAAGCTCGATGCCCTCATCACTGCGCAAAACGCAGCCGCCGAGGCGGCGATGCAAGCGGCAGAGGCGGCAAGCGCAGCGGCTGAAGCTGCGACCAATGCAGCAGCAAATGCGGCCTCTTAATCAATCTAATTCCAACCCCATCACCACCAAAGGAAACCCCCAATGTCCTTCTTCACCTCGCTTAGCGGCATGAAAAATGCGCAGACCGATCTTGCGGTTATCTCTCACAATATCGCCAACGCGGAGACGACCGGCTTTAAGAAAAGCAACGCAGCCTTTGCTGACCTTGTGGCAACCGGCGGCAGCACTGACCCGCGCCTAACGCCGGGCATTGGTTCGCGCGTGCAGGCGATCACTCAGGATTTCTCGCTCGGCGCTTTGACGCAAACGGGCCGCGGGCTTGATGTCGCGATCAGCGGCGACGGCTTCCTTGCAACCGCCAACCCGACGACTGGCGATCTCACCTTCACCCGCAATGGCGCGCTTGAAGTGGTGGCGAGCGGGGCGTTGCAGGATCCAAGCGGGGATCTTGTCCAGGGCTTTCCCGTCGATGCAACCGGTACGCCGACCTCTGCGGTGCCCGGCAACATCACTTTGCCTCTGACCAATGGCGCAGGCTCAGCGCTGACCAATGTGTCGATTAACCAGCAAGGCCTTGTGAGCGGCTCTTTTGCTGATGGGACGAGCCAGCCGGTCGCCCAAATCGCGCTTGCTGCCTTCCCTGCGACCGGAGGCCTGCGCGCAATCGGAGAGACGAAATATGAAGCGTCTGCGGATTCAGGTGCAGCCATTTACGGCAATCCGGGTGAGGGCAATTACGGCGCTATCCGTACAGGCACTCTGGAGCGTTCGAACGTTGATCTTGCCGATGAGATGGTGTCGCTCCTGACAGCGCAGCGCAACTTCCAAGCGAACGCACGGGCCCTCGATACTGCGACTTCGATCTCGCAGGTCGTCCTCAACCTCCAGAGCTAACGGGTAAGCGACGGAGCTAAGCCATGGACCGCCTGATCTACATTGCGCTTACCGGCATGGACGCGGCGATGAACCGCCAGCGCATGACCGCAAACAATCTTGCGAACGCCAACACTCCCGGCTTTCGGCAAGAGGTGTTTTCGGTAACGCCTTCGACGATCAAGGATCCGGCAACAGATATGCGGTCTTTGGAAGCAAGGGCGCCTGCACGCGGATGGGTCCGCAACACCGATATGAGCACAGGCAGCGTCAATCCGACCGGGCAGCCGCTCGATATTGCGGTCAAGGGAGAGGCATTGATTGCCTTTCAGGGGCCCGATGGCGGCGAGGTTTATTCGCGCCGTGGCGATTTGCGGGTCGCGCCTTCGGGGGTTCTGGAAAATGGCGAGGGGCTGCCTGTGATGGGCGAAACCGGCGTGCCGATCACTGTGCCTGCCGGCTTTGCCATCAACATCGCGCAGGATGGCACCGTGCTTGGCCGCGACCCTGCGGCCCCCGATCTGCCAGCCGCCCCGATTGACCGGATCAAGCTTGCCTCGGCTGAAGGGAGCCCTTTGGCAAAAGGCATCGACAGCTTTCTGAAAGTGCCGGGCGGCGGGGTGTTGCCCAACGATCCCACCGCCACGGTAACGCCGGGTGCGCTTGAACAATCCAACGTCAACACTTCTGCCACTCTGGTTGAAATGATCGAAGCCCAGCGCGCCTTCGAGATGCGCGCGCGGATCATTCAAACCGCTGGCGAACTCGATGAATCCAGCTCCAGCCTGCTTTCTCTGCGCTAAGCCTTAAGGACTATTAGACAATGCCAACATCAGCCCTCCACGTCGCCCGCACCGGACTTGAAGCGCAAGACAAGCGGATGCGCGTTATCGCTAACAACCTTGCCAATATTGGCACTGCCGGGTTCAAGCGCGACCGGGTGGATTTTGCAACGCTTGCCTATCAGGAAAACCGGATCGCGGGTCAGCAATCGACCAATCAGACTGCCTTTGCCACCGGGCTTAACCTTGGCACCGGGGTTCAGGTCATGGGCACCACCAGCATCCAGAGCCAGGGCACGCTGAACCAGACTGGCAACACGCTTGATGTGGCGCTTGATGGCCCCGGCTTTTTTCAGGTCGAGATCCCGCCCAATGGCCAGATCGGCTATACCAGAGCGGGCAATTTCACTTTGTCGGCGCAGGGCAATCTGGTGACCAGCCAGGGGTTTCAGCTCAATCCTCCCATTCAGGTGCCGCAAGGCGCGCGCTCGATCCAGATCGCGCCTGATGGCACGGTGAGCGCGCAGCAGGACGGGCAGGCCGCCCCGATCCAGCTGGGCCAGCTTCAGGTCGCTAATTTCATCAACCCGGCCGGGCTTCAGGCGATTGGCGATAACTTCCTGATTGAAACAGCGGCCAGCGGTCCTGCCGATGTGGGGCTGGCGGGCACTTTCGGGCGCGGCAATATCCGTCAGGGGATGCTCGAAGGCTCGAACGTCAATGTCGTTGAGGAACTCGTCGAGATGATCGAGGCCCAGCGCGCTTATGAAATCAACTCCCGCATGGTGAGCGCCGTCGACGAGATGCTGCGCAACGCCAACCAGACCCTCTAACGCGCAAGGCTATACACCATGCAGATTATCAAATCTCTTGTCATTGGCGCTGCCGCGCTTTCGCTTTCGGCCTGTATGTCAGGCGGGTTCAAGCGCGAGGCTGGCTTTTATGCCCCGCCCCCGCCGCCCATGGCCGCCACTCCAATGGCTGGCGCGCAAATGGGATCAAAGGGCGCGATTTTTCAGGCTTCCCAAGGGTATGCGCCGCTGATCGTTGGCAATCGCGCACGCTCGCTTGGCGATATGTTGACGATTGCTCTGGTGGAAAGCACTAGCACATCCAAGAGCACCACGAGTTCGACCGACCGCGACGGCAGCATCGGGCTGATCCCGCCAACGGCTGGCCCGCTGTCTTTCCTCAACCCCAATTCAATCGCCAGCAACGGGCAAAGCTCTTTTGCAGGCAGCGGCAGCGCGGCCCAGCAAAGCCAGCTTAACGGCATGGTGTCGGTGACTATCTCTGCGATCTATCCCAATGGCACCGCCGAAGTGGTCGGCGAGAAGCAGATGGTGCTGAGCCAAGGGGATGAGTGGATCCAGTTCGCTGGCCGCATCCGCTTGGTCGATATCGATGCCGACAACACCATTCCATCTTCGCGCGTTGCCAATGCGCGCGTCATCTACACCGGCAAGGGCGCGGTCCAACAGGCAAGCCGCCCCGGCTGGCTCCAGCGTTTCTTCAGCGCGATCACCCCGTTCTAAATCCGAGGCTATTCCCATGCTGCTTTTCCGAATCTGCATCACCTTTATGGCCGCTTTGCTTACGCTTTTCCCGAATGATGCGCACGCTGAACGGATCCGCGATCTGGGTCAGTTTGAAGGGCTGAGAGCCAACCAATTGACCGGCTATGGCATTGTCGTGGGCCTGCAAGGGACAGGCGATGACAACCTTGAATATGTGCGCGAGGCGATGCTGGGTGTGTCGGGCCGGCTGGGGCTGCAATTGCCTCCCGGCGTCAGCCCGAATTTGCGCAATGCGGCGGCGGTTATCATCACCGCTGAACTGCCCCCTTTTGCAAAGCCGGGCCAACGCATCGACATCACTGTCTCTACCCTGGGCCAGGCGCGCTCCCTTCGCGGGGGCGCGCTTGTGCTGGCCCCGCTTTATGGGGCCGATGGACAGATT
Source organism: Erythrobacter sp. SCSIO 43205 (assembly GCF_019904235.1). Classification (NCBI taxonomy): domain Bacteria; kingdom Pseudomonadati; phylum Pseudomonadota; class Alphaproteobacteria; order Sphingomonadales; family Erythrobacteraceae; genus Erythrobacter; species Erythrobacter sp. SCSIO 43205. Next base: position 624,767 of record NZ_CP063202.1, read on the forward strand.
TACGCCATGGCACAGGGCAATGTCGCCGTGGGCGGGCTGGGCGTGTCGGGCCGTGACGGGTCGCAAGTGTCGGTCAACGTCAACACCGTTGGCCGGATTGCCGATGGGGCAACGGTTGAACAGGCGGTAGCGACCGGATTTGACCGCGAAGGCACGCTTCGCTTCAACCTTCACCAGGCCGATTTCCTGACCGCGGCGCGGGTGCGCGATGCGGTGAACTCAATGTATCCGGGCATGGCCAAGGTCGCAGACGGGGTGAGCATCGAACTTGCGCTCCCCTTTGGCAATGACGAGCGCGCAGCAGCATTGGCCGCGATTGAGATGCTTCCCGTAACCCCTGCACCTGTCGCTGCCAAAGTCATCGTCAATTCGCGCACCGGGACGGTCGTAATCAACGAAGCGGTCCGGCTTAGCCCTGCAGCGATCAGCCACGGCAAGCTGGTGATCCGGATTGAGGAGAACCCGATGGTGGTCCAGCCTGAACCATTTGCCAATGGCGAAACCGCGATTGAGGAAGACACACAGATCACCATCGAAGAAGCTGACAGCCGTGTGGCTTTGTTCCCCGGCGCTGCCAATCTCAATGAGATTGTCGATGCACTCAACCTGCTGGGCGTTCAGGCATCCGACCTTGTCGTCATCCTTGAAAGCATGAAGCAGGCAGGCGCATTGCAAGCCGAAATGGTGGTCATATGATCACGCCTGCCAACCCCCTCGCCGCCCCGGCAACCGCGGCTGCGCCGGAAAAGCTCAGCCCTGAACGGCTTGAACTGCGCGAGGCTGCGCAAGGGTTTGAAGCGATCATGGTGCGCAAGATGCTGGAGGTCGCGCGTGAGAGCGTGTGGGCCGAGGATGCGCCGCTCACCGGCAATGGCATGAAGCAATACAAGACCATGCGCGATGAACATTTTGCGGATATTGCCGCGCAAAGCGGCACCCTAGGGTTTGCCCGGAGTATCGAGGAACAGCTTGCTCAATTCGTCGTCCCTAAAGACGGATAGGCTATGACCATTGATCTCATCAACATCGGACAAAGCGGGGCACGAGCAGCGCGCGCCAGCATTGAAATCACGGCGCAGAATATCGCCAATGCCTCGAACCCTGATTATGTCCGACGCTCGCTCCAGCTGGAGGAGTTTGTTTCCTCTGCGGTGATTGACTACACCACCAGCGACAGCCTTGGGGGGGTGGCGATTGGCGGGATCGTGCGCCCTAACAACCAGCTTATTCAAGCACGCGCACGCGACAGCGCCTCTGATGTACAGCGCGCTGACACTGATATTGCTGCGCTCAAAGACGCAGAGCTTGGCCTAGAACAATCGGGATTGTTTCGCGGGCTTGTTGATTTTGAAGCTTCGCTGACCCTGCTGGAGAGCGACCCCACCGACCCCGCGCTTCGCACTGGCGCGGTGGAAACGGCGCGGCAATTGGCGGTGACGTTCCAGTCTGCGCAAACGGGCCTTTCCAATGCGCGCGAGCTTGCTCAGGATGCGGTCGGTGTCGGGACCGAGCAGGCCAATGGCGCAGCGACAGAACTGGCGCGGATCAATCGCGAGCTTGTCAATGTGCGCCCCGGTACGGCCTCACAGGCCAATCTGTTTGATGCGCGCGATGCCGCCTTGCGCGATATTTCGGAGGAATTCAGCCTCTCAGTCAGTTTTGATGAAAGAGGCGCTGCCACCGTGCGGCTTATCACTACGCCTGCGCCTGCGGGCGAGGTGGGGCCGGTGCTGGTCGATGGCGGGGCGGCGAACACCATCTCTTCGACAATTGCAGCGGACGGCACTGCATCGTTCGAACTCGACGGGCTCACTTTCGCGCCGGTCAGCGGCGCGCAGGCGGGCCGGGTATCCGCGCTTGCCGATCTTCGCGACCGCGCTGACACTCTCGATGCGATTGCGCTTTCCACCATCACGAGAGCCAATGATGCACAGGCCAATGGCGCCGCGCTTGACGGAACGCCGGGACAGCCGCTTTTTTCTGGCACCAATGCAAGTGACATTGCCCTCGCGCTCACCGATGGGGACCAATTGGCGCTTGCCCCGCTTGGATCACCTGCCGGAAGCCGCGACACCACCAACCTCAGCACTCTGATTGCCGCGATTGGCGCAGACGATGGTCCGATTGCCGAAATGGACCGCACGCTGCTTTCGCTCTCCAGTCGTATCGCAGGGCTTGAGACGACGCGCGAGGGGTTGTCGATCATCGCCGGAAGCGCTGCGGCTGAATTGCTGACCGAGACGGGTGTGGACCTCGATGAAGAGGCGGCCAACCTTATCCGCCTGCAACAAGCCTTTGAAGCAAACAGCCGCGTCATTCAGGTCGCAGGCGACATCTTTGACACTATTCTGGGGCTGAACTGATGAGCTTTGTGAGCAATTCGACGGGCGCTTTTTATGAACGCTCCCTTGGCCAGTTGGCTGTGTTGCGCGAAAGTGCCGAAGAGTTTCAGACGCAGATCGCAACCGGCGTTCGTATCCAGCGCGGGTCAGAAGACCCGGTTGCCGCCTCGCGCCTGCGCCAGCTTACGCGGCTCGAAGTGCGCGGCGAAACCGAACAGGAAAACGCCGCGCGCCTGCGTCAGGATCTGGAAGAAACTTCCAACCAGATTGGCGGCGTCGTCGAACTGATCCAGCGCGCCCGCGAACTCGCCATTCAGGCCGCCAACGATACGCAAGGCGAAAATGGCCGCGCGGCGATTGCCGATGAGCTTGAACAGATGGCTGATGAGCTGTTCACCCGCTCCAATGCGATCTCGATCACAGGCGCGCCGCTCTTTGCAGGAACCGCTGGTGCGCCCGCTTTCACCCGCGCACCCGATGGTACGGTCACTTATGCTGGCAACGGTCAGGTGGGTACGGTTCCGGTTGCGCCGGGCACCGATATTGAGCGCGGAATTACCGGCGATGCCTTGTTCGAATTTGATGTCGCGGGAACCCCCACCAGCAGCTTTGAAGTGTTCAGCACTTTGGCGGATGAATTGCGCACAGGCACTGACCCTCAAGCCGCAGCGCAAACCGCGCTCAGCGGGCTTGATGAAGCCTTGAACGCTGCCAATCGCAATCAGACCATCGTCGGCACCAGAGCAGCCTGGGTTGAGGCGATTGAGGGTGATCAGGCCATCCGCTCGATCAATATCGCTGAAAAACGCTCAGAGATTGGCGATACCAATCTCGCCGATGTGATCGTGCGTTTGCAGCAGACGCTGACCGCTCTGGAAGCCAGCCAAACCACTTTCACACGGGTCAGCAATCTTACGCTCTTCAACGCCCTTTAAACCGGTCGTCCTCAACGGCGCACGTTCTTAATCACGGAAAGGCCCCTAAGTGTTTGCAGGCATTGGCATCGTTGTTCTCCTCGCCATGGTGTTCGGCGGCTACATTCTGGCTGGCGGCGCAATGGGTCCGATTATCAAGGCGCTTCCGCTTGAATTCATGATGATCGGCGGTGCGGCGCTTGGTGCGACATTGATCGGCAATTCGATGCACGAGATCAAGCTGATGGGCGCAGGGCTTGGCAAGGTTTTTAAAGGCCCGCAATATTCCGATCAGGACCATATCGACGCAATCGCGCTTACATCCAAGCTGATGAAATTGCTGCGTTCAGAAGGTGCAGTGGCTTTGGAAGCGCACGTCACCGATCCTTCGACCTCTGCGATTTTCAGCGAATATCCAAAGCTGCAAAACGATCCGGTTGTCTCCAGCCTGATTTGCGACCCTCTCACGCTTATGGTGGTGTCGTCGGGCACGCTTGATACCGGCGCGGTCGAAGATGTGATCGACAATGCCATCAAAACCCAGGCCCACGAGCTGGAAGAGCCCCAGCACGCCATTCAAGGGCTTGCGGATGCGTTCCCCGCGCTGGGCATTGTTGCGGCGGTTCTGGGCGTGATCAAGACCATGGGTTCGATCAACGAGCCGCCAGAGGTTCTGGGCGGTATGATCGGCGGCGCGCTTGTGGGGACGTTCCTTGGCATTTTCCTTGCCTACGGTCTTGCAGGACCGATGGCAGGACGGGTCAAACAGGTGATCACCCATGATATGCAGATTTATCACTCGATCAAACAGGTGATCATAGCCAGCCTCCACGGCTATCCGCAGCCGCTCGTGCTCGAAGCGGCGCGCTCCGGCCTGCCGCCTGCGCACCGGCCCAAGCTCACCGACCTGCTCGACATGATGCGCGGTAAATAAGGGGGACAAGAACCATGGCTGAAGAAGCCGCTCCTGCTCCAGAGCCCCTTGCGCCGATCATCGTCAAGAAGATCACCATCGAAGAAGGCGGTCACCACGGCGGCGCGTGGAAGGTCGCCTATGCGGACTTTGTGACCGCGATGATGGCGTTCTTTCTTTTGTTGTGGTTGCTTGGCGCTACGGAAGAAAACCAGCGTAAAGGGATCGCGGATTATTTCTCGCCCACCCTTGTCAAAACGCGCCAGCAATCGGCGGGTTCTGCCGAAGGGATGCTGGGAGGAAGCTCGCTCACCGATGTCGACAATTACCCCAACGCCATGGGTCAGACCGGCACGCGCACCATCACTGTGCCGCGCGGCAAGTCAGGTGGCCCAAAGGAAGGCGGCTTTGAAGGCGAACTGAGTGAAAAGCAGCTGGAAGAGCTCAAGGAAGAGATCCGCAAGGAAATTATGGAGGAAATCCTCGGCGAAGAAGGCATCGCCAAATACGCCAAGCAAGTGCGCGTGATGCGCGCGCCCGAAGGGATTCGCATTGATCTTGTTGATGATGCCGATTTCTCCATGTTCGCGCTTGGTACGACGATCCTCACACCTGAGGCGCGCAAGATCATTGAGGTGATCAGTAAAATTGTCGAGGAACGCTCGCAGCCGCTCATCCTTCGCGGTCACACTGACAGTTTGCCCTATCGCGAGGGAGTTCAGGCCAACAACTGGTCCTTGTCCGCAGGCCGGGCCGAGGCAACGCGCCAGCAACTCATCCGCAGCGGGATTCCTCCAGGGCGTTTTGCCCGGATCGAAGGGGTTGCCGAAACAGAGCCGTTGATCGCTGACAATCCCGCTGACCCGCGCAACCGGCGTATATCTTTGCTCTTGCTTGAAGAGCAGGGCGGTCGCCAGCGCCCTCGCGGCGCGATGGGTCCGCAAAACGCCTTAAGGGAGAGCACGGAAGAGGCCAGTCCCTCCGCGTAAACCACGTGCCTTTACCTCTCGTCCCAGCCGCACACGGAACCCTGGCTGGAGGAAGACGAAGAGATGAGCGCCGAGACAATCCGCCCGCATGAAATGCCGCTTGCTTTGCAGCGCGCAGGTGAGGGGGTGAAAGTCCTTTCGCTCGACTGTTTCGACACGCTTTTATGGCGCGATTGCTACGAGCCAAGCGACGTTTTCGCAGCGCTTCCCGACCTCAGCGTCGCTCAGCGTTTGGTTGCCGAGAAACACGCGCGCAAGGCTGAGCTGGCGCTGAGAAAACGCAATGAAGTGAGCATTGAGGCGATTTACGCCCAAGGTTTGCCTAATGCTGGCCGGGTAACGCGCGAAGATGCGGTTGCGGCCGAATTGCAGGCGGAAATGGACAGCTGTTTCGCCTTTGCCCCAACGGTTGAATTGATGAAAGAGGCCAAGGCGCGCGGTCTTACGACCATCATTGTTTCCGACACTTATTTGAGCGCGCGCCAATTGCGCAGCTTGATCGAACAGGCCGCTGGCGAGGAGGTCGCAGGGCTCATCGACAAGATTTTCGTATCCTCCGAAGCGGGCATCTCCAAATCCGAAGGGCTGCTGGCAAAGGCGCTGCAGGCGATCAAGGCAAAGCCTACCGATGTGCTTCATATCGGGGACAATAAGGTCGCCGATTATGAGGCATCGCGCGCGCTTGGCGTTCCGGCGCTGCACCTTCTCCAGTTTAGCGAAACCGCAAAGCAGCGCCTCAGGTTTGAGAGGAGCTGCCAGCAGATGATCGGTGATGCGGGTGCAGGCGTACGCGCTCTGATGCCGCACCGGGCGACCTTGGCGAATGAAGAGCCGCAGGTGAGCGAGTCAGCGCAAAGACTGGGGCTGACGGTGCTGGGTCCAGTGTTTTACGCTTTCGATCAATGGCTTCGCGCCGAAGCGAAAGCGCTGCAAAAAGAACGCGGGGGCCGGGTGCATTGGCTGTTCATGCTGCGCGATGGGCATTTGCCCCACGCTGTGCATGAAATTGCAGGCGAGGAGCAAAGCACCGCGCGCGTGGAGATCAGCCGCTTTGTCGCAACTTCAGCCGCGCTCACCTCAAGCGATGCCTACACCCGCAAATTCGCGCTGGAACTGGGGCTCAAACCCTCCACGCTTGCGCGCCAGATGCTCTTTACCGAGGATGAGATAGCGAGCCTGGTCGGGCCTGACGACAATCAGCAGGAAATGATCGAGGGCTCGTTCAAGCTGCTTGCCGAACTGCGCAAGGGCAAGCGCGAAAAAATCATCCGCAAACGCGCGCGCGAGCGCGCTGAGCGACTGATTGCTCATGTCCGATCGAGGGTGAACCCGCAAAAAGGCGACACGCTGATGCTGGTTGACCTTGGCTACAATGGCACAGCGCAAAGCCAGATCGATGCGCTTTTGTCGGAAAGTTTCGATTGCCATGTCGCCGGGCGCTATCTCCTCTTGCGAGAACTCACCGCCGCCGGGCTTGATAAAAAGGGCCTGCTTGATGAGCGGCACTTTGATGGCGAATTGCTCGATGCGCTGTGCGGCAATGTTTCCGTAATTGAGCAGCTGGCGACCTGTGAGATGGGTTCGGTGGTGGATTTCACTCCTGAAGGTGAGCCGATCCGCGAAGAACCCTCGGTCAAAGGCGCGCAAAGCGAGGTGCGAACTCGCGTGCAGGAAGGGGCGCTACAATATGTGCGCGCGGCCAGCGAAGGGTGCACCATCCGCCAGCGATCCGAGCATGAAGCGCGCGGGTTTAGAGAGTGCGCCAGCGGCGTGCTCACCCGGTTCATGTTCCTGCCCCATGCCGATGAACTGGCCATCCTCAAAAGCTTTGAACACGACATCAATATGGGTTCCGAGCGTAAAGTGCCGCTGTTCGATGCAGGCCATGCGCATGAAGGGTTACGGCGGCGCGGCCTGTTTTACATGGTCGGCTCTGAGCGGATGTTCCTGCCCGCCGAGATTGAGGGCGAGGATTTTCACACCAGGCTCTCGCATTTTGCGCAAAAGCGCTTTGGCCTTGGCCTTACCTATCACGATACCAGCGCCGCCGGCTTTACCCTCCCTGCCTTTTTCATGAGCGCTGCCGACAGCGCGCAAGGCATGATTGAGGCGCGCTCAACCCACGAGGGATATTACAGCGTGCGCGTGCCTGTCCCTGATGGGGTGCAGAGCATTGGCCTTCAAGTCGGCTCGGTTTTCGAGTGGTTTGAGCTTGCCTCAATCTCAATGGCGAGCGTTGGCGCGCTTAAAGGTGGGCGCGAAAACGACAAGCAAATTGAGGAGCTTGGCGTTCAATATGATGGGGTCAAACTCCACGCGCCGGGCATTCATGAATGCACCGGGGCGGCGGCATTTGTGCTGGTCAATATTCCGCAAGGACAAGATGAAGATGACCCAAAGATGATAGAAGTCGTGATCCGCCCACTCATCTCCCGCAAGGCCGTGACAGCTGCGGCACCTGTCCCCTCGCCACACAAGGAGCAAGCCGCATGAGCGATTTGATGATCCATTCCATGGCTGAATTTTCGAGCCTGATCATCCCGTGTCTTGAACAGGCAAAGGTGAAAGACATCGCCGAAATTGGTAGCGAGTTTGGCGGTATGTCCAAGCTGCTTGCCGAGCAAAGCGGCACAGCGGGCGGAACGCTCACCTGCATTGATCCCGAACCCGCCGATGGCTTTGCCGATTGGGCGGCCACGCAAAGCAATGTGCACCATATTGCAAAGCCGTCGCTCGATGCGCTTGGGGACGGTGTGGAGGCAGTCGATGCCTGGTTTGTCGATGGCGATCACAATTATTACACCGTTTATCACGAGCTTATCGCCATTGATGCCGCACAGCGCGCGAGCGGCAAACCTTTGCTTGCCTTTATGCACGATGTTTCATGGCCGTGTGCGCGGCGCGATTTTTACTACGCGCCAGACCGCGTGCCGCCCGGTTGGCGCCACCCGCACAGCTTCGATCATGGGGTTCGCCTTGGCGAAGATGGCGTGCTGGCTGGAAGAGGCCTTCGCGGTATGGGCGCCTTTGCCGTCGCGCTTCAGGCAGGCGGTGAGCGTAACGGCGTGCTTACTGCTGTCGAGGATTTCCTGAAAGAAGCTGACACCGAAGACCGCCCGCTCTTCTACGTCCATGTGCCAGCCGTGCTTGGCCTTGGGATCATCTTTGATGCGGAAGCGCAATGGTCCGGCGCATTGGCCGAGTTTTTGCTGCCCTTCCATGCCAATCCATTGATTGCCAGACTGGAGGAAAACCGCCTTCGCAACTGGCTTGAAGTGGTCGATTGGCAGGATCGCAGCGCGTCGTAATTGCGTGCGTGCCGGGCATCCGCCCGGTCCTTTGCGGCACCAGCCCACTCCCCCGCCCTTCCACCCGGAACACTATTCTCAAGGGCGGAAGGGCGGGGGAGTGGGCCGGCTTGGCACCAAGCTCAGGACGGATGTCATGAGCGCCCCATCAACAATGATAAAAACCCGGAGCCCTTGTCGGACCCCGGGTTTCCTTGCCACCCCGGAGGGGAGCTGGTTAGTCAGAGCGATCTTATCGCAGGAGCGACAGAACGTTCTGCTGAGACTGGTTCGCCTGGGCGAGCATTGCGGTCGAGGCCTGTCCAAGGATCTGTGCCTTGGCCAATTCGGTCGTCTCTTTGCTGAAGTCAGTGTCTTCAATCCGCGAGCGTGCATCGGTCAGGTTCGTTGCAGTCGTGGTCAAATTGTTGATCGCAGCTTCCAGACGGTTTTGACCCGCACCCAGCGATGAACGCGTGGTGTTCACAGCCTGAAGGCCAGCGTCCACGTTGGTTACTGCGGTCGCAGCGTTTGTGGCAGAGCTCACGTCAAGGCCGGCTGCGTCAAGGTTGGAGTTGTCAATCGCCGTGCTGGTCAGCGTGATCGAACGGCCTGCGTCGATTTGAATGTTGACCGACACGTCACTGCCGCTGGTCGTGCTGAAGACAGCCACGCCGTTGAATTCGGTGTTCGTGAGAATGTCGTCAATCTGCGAAGCAAGCTCTGTCACCTCAGTGTCGAGAAAGCCCCGGTCGACAGCATCGAGCGTGCCGTTTTGTGACTGGATTGCAAGCTCGCGGACACGCTGGAGCATATTGGAAACTTCTTCCAGAGCGCCTTCTGCGGTTTGCGCAAGTGCGATACCGTCTGATGCGTTGCGAACGCCTTGGTTGAGAGCGCGGATGTCGGCGGTCATGCCGGTTGCAATCGAAAGGCCTGCGGCATCGTCAGCTGCGCTGTTGATCCGGTTACCGGTCGACAGGCGCTCCATCGAAGTGCCGAGCATATTGTTTGCATTCATGCTGGCGTTCTGGGCGCGAAGGGCAGAGATATTGGTGTTAATTACGGACATGGGTCTTTCTCCCGTTTTCCAAGTGCAAGTGGTCTGAACAGAGCAGCCAATTGCCGCACCTGTCGAACCCTAGACCGGACGTTGCCGAAAAAGTTTAAGCCAAAAAATCTTGGGACGCTGGAAAAGGCGCTGAAAGTGGGGCGGGCGGTAAAGGGGAATGCGTGCATTATTCCCGCGAAGCGCAAGAGCGCTCTTACATAAGGCTTCGCTTTGCGGCAGGCGGATGCCCTGACGAATACCCTGAAAATCCTAACCCTGAGAATTTTTGCCGCCCCCTTGGTATGGCGAACTATTAAGCAATTGCAGGCTTGATTTTGCCGCACGGCTTGCCGATTGAGCGTGTGTGCGGCTCTGTTTTTCAACAACTTGCGGGCAAATCCGGAACATTCCCTAAGGGGTCCTACAGTGGCTTAAATTTGCTCTATTTTGTCCGCCCACCCGGCAAATCCTTTCCACCACAACGAACCGGGTAGAGCAATGAACGCGCAAGCAAGCCGTCTTTTTGAAAATTGTCGCGAGGGTATATCTTCAAGTCAAGCAAGCGAGCTTGATGGGCACGCTGGCTTGACCGGGCCTACCCTGCCTCTGCTTGCGCAAAGCTGGCTACAGGACCGCCTTGTCCTTGGCGACCGGGGCGATTTTCCCAAGTCGCAGCCCGGTGGCAACGCTGCGCGCGGCCGCGACACACGGATCGCAATTGATCTTCACAAACTTGGTTCAACAGGCTCGCAAACACCATCGCTCACCCGGATCAGCGATGGCAAAATTGCGCTGCGTTATACAGCTGACTGTCTGGATGAGGCGCGCGCGGCCCTGATTGCGGGGGCATCGCATGGCGGATGGCCGATTGCGCGCGATACCGAGAGCCTCGCGCTTCTCACACTGGCTGAACGCATTGCGGCAAGCGAAATTCCCGTCCTTCTCGAAGGGCCCACGGGCACTGGCAAAGAAGTGTTTGCGCAATTCGTGCACCGTATGAGCGCGCGCGGTGATGGACCGTTTGTCCCTGTAAACTGCGCGGCCATGCCCGAAGCGATGCTCGAAGGCCTGCTGTTCGGTCACCGCAAAGGTGCCTTTACAGGAGCAGGCGAAGCGCGAGAGGGGCTTTTTCGCGCAGCCGATGGTGGCACACTGCTGCTCGATGAAATTGGCGAAATGCCTCTGGCGCTTCAGGCCAAGCTTTTGCGCACTTTGCAGGAAGGCGAAGTCTTGCCCCTTGGCGCAACCAAGCCGGTCAAGATCAATGTGCGTATCGTTGCCGCGACCAATCGAACGCTTGCCGACGAAGTGGCGCAGGGGCGTTTTCGCGAAGACCTTTATTACAGGCTCAACGTCTTTCCCCTTGTCCTGCCCGCGCTTGGCGCGCGCCGCGCCGACATTGCGCCGCTCGCCTTCGGAATGCTGCTTCGCCACGGCGCGCAGCGCGCTTTGCCAAGCTGGATTGCGCCTGAGGCGATTGCATCGCTTGAAGCGCACCATTGGCCGGGCAATGTGCGCGAGCTTGAAAATGTTATTCGCCGGGCGATCCTTCTGGCAGGCGATGCGAACACGATTGAGGCGCAGCACATCGTCTTCAATCAGCCGCTACAGGCTCCTCAAATTGGACAACCTCTGGTCGCCAGCGTGTCCAGCGATGCAGGGGCGGATCTTATTCGGCCCCCTGCTCAAACGGCCCCTTCGGCAACAGCGTCCAGCGCGCCCGCATCGCTTTCCGATGTTGCGTTTCAGTCCGAAGCGCAGGCGATCTTGCGCGCGCTTGATGCCCACGGCGGGCACCGGGGCAAAACCGCTGCCAGTCTTGGCATTTCGGAGCGCACGCTGCGTTATCGCCTTGCGTCCATGCGCGAGAACGGTCTGCTTGAGACAGGGAGCGCGGCATGAGGGTCGGCGGTACAGCAGGGGGCATCAATCAGGTGATGGCTCTGCGTCAGGAAATCCTGCAGCGCTCTCAGGCGCTTCAGCAAGTGCGTACTGGCTCCGCGAGCGAGGCGTCGGGAACGGACGCGGCGCAAGCGGGCACGCCAACAGGTGCGCCGGGACAGGTCGCAGGCTTTGCCGATACGCTGCAAAACGCGATGCAGGATGTGAGTGCAGTGCAAAAGCGATCCTCCGATATGCAGGCGGCTTACGAGCGCGGGGAGGTGACCGATGTCGCCAAAGTCATGCTCGCTAGGCAGGAAGCAGGCGTTGCTTTTGAAGCGACGCTCCAGGTCAGAAACAAGCTTTTGTCCGCCTATCAGGACATCTTGCGGATGGGGGGCTGATCTAAGTGGCTGAGCTAAGTGTTCCTAACGGTGGCTCCTTTAAGGGGGGTGTTCCGGCTGCGCCGCCCGGCGCGGTGCCAATGGGTGATTTTGCTGGTGGTCAGCCAGGTGCTGGCGGTTGGCAGGACACGATCCGCGCCTTCACCCAGCAACCTGCCTTCAAGCGCGCGGTTCCGGGCCTCATCGGGCTTGGCGTGGTCGCGGCGGCAGCGGCAGTCTATCTCGCGATCTCCACCCCGCCTCAGCGCATTTTGTATTCAAGCCTCACCGATGCCGAGCGCGCAAGCGTTGTGCAAACGCTCGAAGCGGGCGGGATTGATTACAATATCGACACCTCATCAGGCATTTTGACCGTGTCAGAAGCCGACATTTACCGCGCGCGTATGCTGGTTGCGAGCGATGCCGGACTGGCCGCGCCTCAAGGGGCGAGCGAAATGCTCGATTCTATCCCCCTTGGCTCCAGCCGCACTCTGGAAGGCGAGCGTTTGCGCCTTGCACGCGAGCGTGAGTTGATGCTCACAATTCGCGAGATCGACGGGATTGAGGCTGTACGCGTGCACCTTGCAACGCCTGAACGCTCTGTCTTTGTGCGCGAGAACAATCCACCCAGCGCGAGCGTGATGCTGCGTCTTGCCAATGGTCGCTCGCTGAGCCAGCCGCAGGTCGAAGCGATCGTGAACCTTGTTTCAGGCTCAGTTCCGGGCATGACGCCTGATAATGTGCGCGTCGTCGATCAGAACGGTCGACTGCTTTCAGCCCCGCGTGAAGATCAATTGGACGGCTTGCTGCTCCAGCGCGAATTTGAAGCCAAGCTGCAGGAACAGGTCGCAAGCCTTCTCACCCCGATTTTGGGTGAGGGCAATTTTTCGAGCCAGGTGCAGGCCGAACTGGTGCGCGAGGAGGTGACTTCGGCGCGCGAGACATACGATCAGGAAGGCGCGGTGCGTTCTGAAAGCGAGCGCAATTCCTCGCGCGTGGCGCGCGCTGGGCCGGGCGGTGTTCCGGGCGCTGCGGCTAATGTGCCGCCGCCTGATCCCGAGCTTGAAGATGTGCCCCCCGATCCCGAAGCACAAGCAGCTGAAGCAGAGCTTGCGCGTGATACCGAAAGCGCGGTGCAGCGCAATTATGAACTGGGCCGCGAAGTTGCAGTGACATCGAGCCGTCCGGGCGGGCTGGTCAAGCTGTCAGTTGCCATCGCGGTAAGCGAGGCCGCGCTTGAAGCTGCAGCACCCATGACCGCTGAACAATTGCAAACGCTGGTAAGCGCAGCTGTTGGCGCAGACGAAGCGCGCGGTGATCAGGTCGAGATCGCAGTGGGCGCGTTTGACGATAGTGAAGTCGAACCCATGGCCTTTTATGAGCAAGGCTGGTTTGCCCAGATCCTGCGCATTGTTGCCGCATTGCTTGCTGTTCTTATGGTCCTGCTTCTTGCGGTTCGCCCGCTTATTAAAGCGGTCAAGGGCCCTGAGGACGAAGACAAGAAGAAGGACAAGAAAGGCAAGAAGGGCAAGAAAGACGACGAGGACGACGACAAAGAGAACGCGGATCAGGACAAGCTCGAAGATCAATCCGAGGATGATGAGGCAGGTGATAATGACAAGTCCGAGGGTGACGATGGCGAAGGGGCAGATGGCGAGGGTGAAGCCTCGGCTGACAATTCGGGCGAGAGCGCTGACACCGGCGTTCCTTTGACCCCGCAACAGCTGTTCGAAGAGAAAATCGGCAGAGCCCGCGAGCTTGCTGTGACCCAACCTGAAAAGGCTGTCGAAGTGCTGCAACGCATGATTGATGAACCTGAAGAGCTTGCCGAAGAAGCTCAAGAGGAGGAGGTCTGATGGAAGAAGATCAGATCGCCGAGGGCGCTGAGGGAGACGTCAAGGAAGCGCCGCGCAAGAAGCTGCTTTCGCGGATACAGCGGGTCGCGATTTTCCTGATGCTTTTGGAAGATGACGAGGCCGCCGCGCTTATGGCGCGTATGGAACCCGATGAGCTCGAAGTCATCGGTGCAACCATGCTCGAAGTGGGCGAAATCAGCCGCGAAATGATGATCGAGGCATTGGAAGATTTCGTCGCCGAAAGCGAAGCGGACCGCACCCCGGTGCCTGATCGCAATGCGCAGGTGCGCGCCATGATGGAACGCTCTTTGGGTCCGACAAAAGCGGAAAGCATGATGCTCAAGCTTGACCCTGATCCCAAGCCGCGAAGCCTTGAAATGGCGCGCTGGCTTGCGCCTTCTGTGCTGCTCAAATTGATTGAGGAAGAACACCCGCAGGTGATCGCCGCCCTTCTTCTTATGCTCGAAGCTGAGCCTGCCGCAGAAGTGCTCTCCAATCTGCCTGCGAACATTCAGTCAATCGTCGTTGAGAAGGTCGCCACCATGGGCCCGATTTCTCAGCAAGCGATTGATATGATTGATAAGCTTTTGTCGCAGAAAATCGGTTCGAACTTTGGTCCAGCAGCCCTTACGATTGGCGGGGCGAAAGATGCAGCCGCGCTTATCAATGCTGGCGCTGCCGATCTTAAAGGCGTCGTCCTGCCTGCCATTGCGCAGCGCAATGCACCATTGGCTGAACGCATCGAAGAAGAGCTCTTCACCTTTGAGATGCTGCTTGAACTTGATGCGAAAACCATGGGCCGCATCCTTCGCGATGTCGACAATGAGGCGCTTATTGATGCGCTCAAAGGCATCGAAGAGGAAAGCCGCGATGTGTTCTTCCGTTGTATGTCCTCGCGCGCTGCGGATGGTATCAAGGACGAGATCGAAATGCGCCAACGCCTGTCCAAGAAGGACGTGGAAGACGCGCAGCGCAAGATTGTGAATCTGGCGCGTCAGCTTGCCGATCAAGGTGAGATTGACCTTGGAGGCGGCGATGGCGACTTCGTCTAGCGATTGGCTCACCGCGCTGCTTGAGCGGCCACACGATGATAGTACCGGCGATGGCGCAAAAGGTCACAGCGCAGGGGTAAAGACACTCGACTGGCTGCCCGATTTTTCCAAACCTTTGGAAGGGTTCGTCGAAGGATTGCCGCAAGAGTGCGCAGCCCAACCACCCGAACCGCTTGAAGAGCCATCGGATATTCCAGAAGGCTCAGAGGAAGACCCGCTGGTCAATCTGTTAAGAGAGGCTCTGGGCGAAGAAGCGGCAGAGGAAGAGGCAGATAGCGCTGAGCCTGAACCTGAACCCGAGCCCGAACCAGAACCCGAACCCGAACCAGAACCAGAAATCGACCCGATTGCCGAAGCTTTCGAGCAGGGCAAGCTGGCAGGGCGCGAGGAGGCGCTCGCTGAACACGAGGAAGAGGCCAAGCGCAAACTGCAATTGCGCCAGACATTTCGCGCGCTTGATCAGGCTGCAATGGATGCACTTGCCGACGAACTGGCGGAGACGGTGGTTGCGCTTTGCAAACAAAGCCTCGCTGATTTCATCCCTGCGCCCGATGCTCTCAAACGCCGCTGTCTTGAGGCAGCGCTGCGTCTTGGGGCGGGGGCGGTAGAGGCGACGCTTTACCTGCATCCCCATGATCTCACCTTGATTGACAAAGGCGGATTGGAAGGCTGGCGATTGGTCGGTGATCCCACCGCTGAGCGTGGGGGGCTCAAGCTTGAGACGCAAGACGGCATGGTCAGCGATCGCCCCGAAGACTGGCGCCGCGCCATAGCCGACGCGATCAAAGGGTAGGGGGGCCATGCTTGCCGAACTCCAGATCGAACTTGCCCGCCACCGCGCTGCGCGCATTGAGGCAGGCCCGGTGCTTTCAGGCAAAGTTGTCGCGTGCGACGGAGGTTTGATCGAGGTGTCGGGCCTTCCGCTTCCCATCGGCTCCCTCGGCGTCATCGGCGAGGGCCAAGAGGACAGCGCGCTTGCCGAAGTGATCGGGTTTCGCAGCGGTCATTCCTTGATGATGTTGCTGGGCGATACGCAGCTGCTTCGCCCGCAATCTGCGGTTCGCGCTGTGGGAACGCCGGGTATGGTCGAAGTGGGCGATGCCCTGCTGGGCCGCGCGGTTGATGGCCTGGGTAAGCCGATTGATGGCGGCCCTTCGCTTGATCTTGCGATCCATTGGCCGCTTGGTGGGCGGCGCGAGGGCGCGCTTGAACGTGCGCCAGTGCGCGAGCCATTCGATTGCGGCGTGCGGGCGATCAATGCGCTCGCCACAATGGGCAAGGGGCAACGCGTGGGCGTAGTCGCCGGTTCGGGCGTAGGCAAATCGGTCTTGCTCGACACGATTGCGGGGCAAGCCAAGGCGGATGTCACCGTAGTCGCCATGATCGGTGAGCGCGCGCGCGAAGTTTCCGATTTCGTCTCGCGCCATATGACCGATGCGCGGCGCGGGCGGATGGTGCTTGTGGCGGTGCCTGCTGACCACGCGGCCAATCTGCGGCTGCGTGCGGCGCAATATGCCTGCTCGATCGCTGAGTATTTCAGAGCACAGGGAAAAAGCGTTGCTCTGATCGTCGACAGCCTTACCCGCGTTGCTCATGCAGCGCGCGAACTGGCTCTGCTTTTGGGCGAGCCGGGAGCAGCGCGCGGTTATCCGCCAAGCGCTCTGGCCGCGATCACACGGCTGGTCGAGCGGGCGGGCAATTCGGCAAGTTCAGGCGGGGCGATCACTGGCGTTTACACGGTGCTCGCCGACGGTGATGACATGAACGATCCGGTGGTCGATACCGCGCGCGCGATCCTCGACGGGCATATCCTCTTAAGCCGCGATCTCGCCAAGCGCGGGCATTACCCGGCGATTGATGTGCCCGCATCGCTCAGCCGGGTGATGGACGGTGTGGTGAGCGATGATGTGATCGAGGCCGCGCGGCTGGTGCGCTCGCTCATTTCTGCACGCGAGGAAAACCGCGATCTTGTGATGATGGGGGCCTATCGTGCGGGGTCGGATGAGACGCTTGACCGCGCGCTTGGCCATTCCAATGCGATTGATGCCTTTTTGACGCAGCCGCGCGGGCAAGCGGTCAGTCTTGATGAAAGCCTAGAGGCACTCGCGGCGCTCAGCGCACAGGTGCAAGCTCCGGGCGCTGCGATAAATGGCTGAGGAACGCCGCCTTAAGATTGCCAAGCGGCAATTGCTGCTGGCGCAAATCGCCCGGCGCGAGGCGCGCTTTGCGCTTGCCAATGCCATCGCAGAGGAAGAGCGCAGCGCCGATATCAAGGCGCGCGCCAATGAGCTTTTGAGCGAATATTCACGGCGCAGCGGCGAGCCCACCAATGTGCGGCTTGGCCAATCCTTGTCGCGCGATCTTGCCTTCATCCATTCGCTTCAGAAGATGTCAGATACCGCAGCCCAGGCACATGAGGACGCGCGCGAGCAGGCCGCGTTCCAGATGCGGACGCTGGCAGCGGCGGAGACGAAAATGAGCGCTCACGAAGAGCGCGTGGCGGGCGAGAAGCGGGCTCTGGCCGACTTGAAGGCAAAGCGCGAGTTGCCGAGCGAACTGACCACGCCTGCAAAGGTGGCACGCAAGTTGCACAAGGGTTCCGCAACACCGGACTAGCCTTACGCCTGCCATGGCAGCTGGCCCGAAACCCTAAGCAACCGCTCGCTCTTAATCGGGGCGCGCAAGTCATCGAAGGAAGCCCGCCTTGATCCCTACGCTTTCCAATTTCGCCGCTTCTCCTGTTGCTCCAAAATCCGCGATTGCTCCGCAAGAGCTTGTAGGAACGGTCAATTTTGGCCTTGCGCTTGGGAGTTTCGAGGCCGGAACGGCTCAGGCCATTGCTCCTTCGATCGAACAGAACGCAGGTCCATTGGCCTCTGGCACAAGTGGCGATGAACTCGCGGGCGATGTCAATGCAAGCGCGCCTGCTGCTCTGGTGCTTCCGCTTGCACACGGCAATGCGCTGCCAGAGGGGCTGCAACAAGGCGGCATGGGCTTGCCGCCCGGTTTGCACGGTGATGGGCACGGTGAGGGTCAGGAGCGATCATTGGAACCCGCGCGCAATGGCTTGATCCTGCGGGCAGGGCAGGCTGTGACAGGGCAGGCGGGCCGATCAAATTCGCCCGGTGAAGCGCTTGTGAAAACGCCTCTCGCGCCCTTACGCCAAGGCTTTGATACCGCGCCCAATGCAGTCAGCGTTCAAAGCCCGGTTTTAACACCCACTCCTGTAAATCCGCAAACGCCAACGGCGACGCTGAGGCAAGCGTCTGAGGCTCGCCCCCCATCGCCTCCCGGCCTTCCGCTGCAAAGCAATGGGAGCACGCTCACCCCAACCGACATGAAAGCGCCAAGCGATGAGCCAGTAGCAACTGTGCGCGCTCATGACCGCGTGCCTGCAAAAGCAGATGGCGCTGAGCCTGCTGATCTGGTGACGCCTACCGCTGGTCCGCGAAGCAACGGCCTGACCATCGGGAAGGGCGAAGAGGTCGCAATCGCTCGCAGCAGGCCACCTGTGGAAATGATGGCGCGTGCTGCACCTCAGACCACGCCTGAACCTTTAGAGCCTGCTCCATCGCAGTCTGTCCCTGTGCCGTCTGCCTCCGTGCTGTCTGCCTCCCCCAACCCCGCGCGGCCTAAATCCTCCGGCACGGATGCGCCGCTCGAACAAAGCCGCGTGGCATCAGCGAATGTGCGGGCAGGGACAGAAGCGGGCACGCAATCTCAGCCTGCAACCCTTGAGGCGACGAGGGCAAAAGAGCTGGCCCGCCCTGTCCAGCCTGCTCCTGCAGCTGAACCACCGCTCGCGTCCCAGTCCCCTGTCACAGCTGCGATGGCAGCGAGCGCTCGGCCCCAGCTCGTGGGCGCAGTCCTTCCACCGCACACTGCCACCGGGGTGGCGGGAAAGCCGGTTGATCTCACGCTTGAAAAAGCACTAAGCCCATCACCTGAGCGCGCCTCTGTCATTCAGAATGGATCTCTACCCCTGCCGTTTGTCGCGGTGGAAGAAGGCGCGGGGCTTGACGATGCGCCCACTTCACAATCGCGCTCATCCTCGCAAAGCGTTCCGACAAGCCCGCTCGCTGCTCAAAACACTCAGCCAGCAAGCGCCGATCTGGTGCAATCCCAGCCCGCTAACGCTTCCGCGCTCGTCTCTCAGCCTTCGTCCCAACCAAGCGCCCCTGTTGCAGCTCCCGATGCAGGGAATGCAGGGCGCCTTGCCGCACAGCTTGAAAGCACAATTGAGCAACTCACCGAAACGCGCAGCAATGCCGCTGCAAGCAAGCCTGAGCTGACAGTGCGCCACCAGGAATTTGGCGCGATCACTATGCGGCTGGAAGCGCTTGGCAATGATCTTCGCGCGACGCTTTCGGCGCGCGATCCCGGGTTTGTGCCCGCGATCCAGAATGCGCTTGCCGAAAGAGCGGTTGCTGCGAGCAGTGAAACATCCAGCAGCGCAGGGCAGCGCGGTTCGGATCAGAGCGGCGCTCAATCAAACTCTCACAACCACAATTCCACCGGTTCACACGGCCACGGCTGGCAGTCTGACCCGCGCTACGGGTCTTCCACAGGGTCAGGTCAAGGAACGTCTCAACCATACAGGGGGCAAACCGAGAACCGAGACGATGAATTGAGGTCGAATCCGGGCGAACAACGCGCTTCTGGGGGCAAACAGGCCAGTGATGGCGAGCGGTTTGCCTGATCGACGAGACAGCGAGATATGGAGCAGATAAACAATGTCGGACGCAAAGGCTGAAGACGAAGACGGCGGCAAAAAAGGCGGCGGCGGGATGAAGATGATCATCGGGATCGTCGGTGCGCTCGTCGTGGGTGCAGGCGGTGCCTATGGTGCGTTTGCAGCGGGTCTGATTGGCGATGGCGGTGCAAGCGGTCCCAACCATCCTGAACTGGTGCGCAAAGGCGAATCGGAACCCTATCCTGTGCCGGGCGCAGAAAAGGACGAAGGGCCTGTTGTATATGGCGAAGGCGGCAATGAATTTCGTACTGCCTATTACACTTTTGAAGATAGCTTCACCTCGAACCTCGCAGATTCCGCCGGGCTGATTCAGGTCGAGCTGGCTGCTTCGACGCAGCGTGACGGGCGCGTTTTACAATGGATTCACAATCATCAACTGGCGATCCGTTCCGCCATCCTCGTACAACTTGCAGCAACGCCCGAAGCCGACCTTTATTCGGTTGAAGGTAAGGAGAAACTTGCCAAGCGGCTGACCGGTGCCATCAATAAGGTTCTGGAAGAGAAAGAGGGCTTTGGCGGGGTGGATGACGTCCACTTTAAGGGGCTTCTTGTCCAATGAACATGGCCGGCGCCTTTGCGGCTGATTTTGCCGGTGCGCGCGCTTATGCGCAGCATTGCTCCGAGCTCACCTGGCGCGGGCCGCGTCCAGAGGAGCGCGAAGGCGCAATCGCTGCATGGAAGCGCGATCTGGCCAGCGAATTGGCGCAGGAGCTTGGTCAAATCCTCACAGGCGAAAAGCTTGAGGTGACCATCGGCGAGCTTGAGGTAATGACCGGAGCGCAGGTGTTTGCCAAAATCGGCGAGAGCGCGGTGAACACGCTTTTGCGGATCGGTACGGGCGATCAGACCGTGCTGCTGAGCCTCGATTTTTCGACCGCGATTGCGCTTACCGACTGTTCGTTCGGCGGAGAGGGCGCGGCGCCTGAAAGTGTGCCTGCCCAATTGCCGCGTTCAGCAGGGCTCTTGGTTGAGCAGTTCGGCGCTAGTGTTGCGCAGGTCATTGCCATGGCGCGCGCCACCAGTGAGCCAGCGCGCGGCGAGGTTCTGGTGCGTTCTGAAAGCGTTGTGCGTTTGAAGCCATTCAGCGCCGAGGCGCAGATCACTGTTCTTAACGTCACCATCGCCAAGGGGGCCTTTATCGAATGGCAAATGCTGATCGCCCTTCCAAGCGAGCAGCTCGACGACCTTTTGCCTAAAGCCAATTCAACCCGATCTGCTCTTGCCGCACAGAAAAATGCAGATGCCGACGCCGATCCTTTCGCAGAGGTGCCACTGGTTCTTGAAGCGGTTCTGACCGAGTTTGAACTGCCACTCGCCAGAATTGAACGGCTGCAACCGGGCGATGAGATTGCGCTCAATATCCCGCGCGAATTGCCATTGCGCATTGGCGGTGATGTGTTCGCGCGCGGCGTGCCGGGCACTTTTGAGGACCATATGGCTCTGCGCCTTACCAATGTGCCGCACCGTTCAGAAGGGGCTGCATTATGAATGCGTTTACCCCTGGTCTTTCGCCTGCGCTCCAACGTTTGGGCGAAGTGTCAGTGCGTTTGTCGGTTGAACTTGGCCGCACCAATATGGCCTTGCGCGATGTGCTTGCGCTTGCTGAGGGAAGCGTTGTTTCGCTTGATCGGCTGACCGATGAATTGCTGGAAATCACAGCCAATGGGCAAGTGATCGCGTACGGAGAGGTGATTGCGCAAGATGGGAAGTTTGCGCTTCGCATTGTGAGCCTTGCAAATGGCGATGCGCCAGCACCCTCACCCCCACCGCCTCGGCCTCAGCCAAGCGCGCCGCCGCGGCCTGATGCGCCAGTTTCCGGCGCGGCAATGCCCGGTGCGCCCGCAACTCCAGAGGCGCAGGCACAGCCAACGCCAGAGCCAGCACCAGAGCCGGCGGTGGGTGAACAGGCAGCAGAAGCACCACCGCAAGAGGCCGCTGAGGCTTCGGCTGATGCGGCGGACATTGATGAGCTTGCAGCAGCACTCGATGAAACACTGGGCGATGCGGCGCCTGACACCGATGCCCCTGTTGAGGAAGCGGCTAGCGACCCTCTCGCTGATGCGCTGGCCGATCTGCCCGAGCCGCCCGCTGAGGCGCAAGGCGAAGACACACCACCAAATGAGGCAGGCGAATGATGGTCGAATATCTCTTGCGCCTGGCGCTGCTTTTGCCGCTTTTGGGGCTGATGATCTGGGGCAGCTTGAAGCTCACCCGCTATCTCCAGACGCGGCTGGTCGGCCTGCAAGGCGGATCAGGCTCGCTTGAGCTGGTTGAAACCAATCTGCTTGCACCGGGCTTGAAACTGGCCGTCGTGCGGTTTCATGACCGCGAAATTCTGCTCGGCTGTTCGCGCAATGGCATCGTGCGGCTGGGCGAGGCGGAGACGCACCATCGCCCCAAGACCGCCATTCTTCCCTCACAACCAGAGCTTTAGTCATGGCCTTGCCCGCACATTTCACGAAGGTTTTGGGCCTTGTCTTGTTAACCATGTTTTTAGCCCTGTTCGCAGGGGCCGAGCCTGCGTTCGCTGCACCTGTGGCAGATGATGCCGCTGGCATTGGCTCTGCGATTGAGCGCGCTTTGGGCGCAGATGGCGCGGGCGAGGACACGCCTTTAAGCTTCTCGATCCAGCTTTTGCTGATCATGACGCTTTTGTCGCTGTTGCCGTCAATCGTGTTGATGATGACCAGTTTCCTGCGCATCCTGATCGTGCTTTCAATCCTGCGTCAGGCATTGGGCCTTCAAGGATCGCCTCCGACACAGGTTCTCGTCGGCCTCTCGCTTTTCCTCTCCCTGTTCGTCATGGCCCCCACGCTCGATATGGTAAACACCGTGGCGATTGAGCCCTATGCAAGCGGCGCATTGGAAGCGGATGCCGCGATTTCAGCGGCAGGCGATGCGTTCCACCAATTCATGCTGCGCCAGACGCGCGAGGCGAACCTGATCATGTTTGCCGATATCGCCGGGGTTGGCGCATTCGAGGATGGGAACGACATCCCCTTTTCCATCCTCATGCCTGCCTTTGTTACAAGCGAGCTTGAGACAGCATTCCAGATCGGCTTCATGATTTTTCTGCCGTTTCTCGTGATCGACCTTGTGGTGGCAAGCGTGCTCATGAGCCTTGGCATGATGATGCTCTCGCCCACGATCATTTCGCTTCCCTTCAAATTGCTTCTGTTCGTCCTTGTCGATGGCTGGTCGCTTCTGATGGGCAGCCTTGCGATGAGTTTTGGGTAGGCGGCGATGCAGGAAGACGCTCAACTCCTGGCCCTTGCGGACCGCACCTTGTGGGTGACCGCCTTGATTGTAGGGCCGGTCCTGCTGTGCGCGCTTGCGACAGGGCTTATCGTCGGGATCATTCAGGCGGCGACATCTGTGAACGAACAAACGCTCACCTTCGTGCCAAAGCTCGCGATTACGGCGGTTGTTTTCGTGATCCTTGGCGGCACGATGATGGCGCTGCTAGGCGACTTTATGCGGGAGATTTTCGCGCAGGTCGCGATGATGTCCGGATAGCGGGAAGGCATAGGCGATGACCTTCCTCGATTTTGGCTTTGACACCATGCTTGAACAGCTTTGGCAGCTTTTGTTTCTCTCCATCCGCTGCGGCGCAGCTTTGGTCGCTGCGCCCATGGTCGGCGGCATGGTTCTGCCTGCCACGGCGCGGGTGATGGCCGCGTTCGTGATGGCGGTGTTTGTCGGCGTGTGGATACCCATCCCCGTTCTTCCCGATATGATGAGCTTTGCCGCGGTCCTCGCCGTGCTTCAGGAAGTCGTGGTCGGTGTTGCGCTGGGCTTTGTCCTGCAAATCGCCTTTGCCGTGCCGTTGATTGCTGCCGAGCAGATTTCGGGCACGATGGGCCTTGCTATCGCGACCTCGATTGACCCGGCAAGCGGCACACAATCGGGCGCTTTGGGAAGCTTTTTCGGGCTCATTTTGACGCTGCTATTCTACACCATCGGCGGGCATCTTTTGTGGTTTGAGCTTTTGATCGAAAGCTACCGATTGCTGCCCGCGGGCTCGGCCTCATTCGGGGGTGAGCAGGCGCGCGATGTGGTTCTTTTTGCCGGCTATTGTATCGCCACAGCGGCTGCGATTGCGCTGCCGGTTGTGCTGGTGCTTTTGTGCGTACAGCTGATCACCGGCACAATCTCGCGTTCAGCCCCGGCGCTCAATCTGTTCGCGCTTGGCCTTCCCGCTGGCACGCTCGCCGGGATAGCCGCGATGATCGTTGCTATGCCGATCCTCGTCGAGCAGCTCTCCATGGTTATCGAAGCTGCGATTGAGCAAACCGCAGCCCTTTTTGCGCCCGGCTTCTACGATCAGCTAGGGTGGGCGCGCTAATGGCTGATGAGACGTCAGGCGAAAAGCGGTTTGATCCAACTCCGAAGCGCAAACGCGATGCGGCGCTAAAAGGCGATGTCCTTCGCTCCAAGGAAGTTGCGACCGCCGTTGCCACTGCGACCGGCATTTTCATGCTTGTCGCTATCGGCCCTTGGCTCTTGGATGGGGTGAAAGGCGTTGCACTTGCCAGTTTCCAGTTCGAGCTTGATCGCACCCATGATTTTGACCCCTCCATCCTTGCATGGCGTGCGGGCGCTGCGGTCTTGCCGCCGATCCTTGTGATCGGTGTCAGTGTGATGATCATCACTGTTGCCACCCAATTGCTGCTTGGCGAAGGGCGCTTTGTCCCGCAAAATCTCAAGCCCAAGGGCACGCGCATCAATCCCTTGAATGGCCTTAAACGGATGTTTGGCCCGCAAGGATTGATCGAGCTGGGCAAGTCGATCCTCAAGCTGATCCTGATGGGAAGTTTCGCCGCTTATTGGGTGGCAACGCATTTGGAGACGCTCCTTGGATTGGGGCGCGGATCGTATGAGGCGCAGGTCGCCTTTGCGCTTGATGCGATTGGCTCGCTGGTGTTGCTGCTTTTGGCGGGCCTGCTGATTATCGCGGCAATCGACTATCCCATCCAGGCGTTTCAGCGAAACAAGCGCCTCAAGATGAGCTTTCAGGAATTGAAGGACGAGAACAAACAATCCGAAGGCTCGCCCGAAGTGAAAGCCCAGCGCCGTCAGCGCCAGCGTGATCTGGCGCGAGGAAGCGTGGGCAAGGCGATGAAAGATGCGCAATTTGTGGTGGTGAACCCGATGCACTTTGCGGTCGCGTTGACCTATGACCCTGATCTCGCACCTGCACCTGTTGTGCTGGCGAAGGGAAGGGGCGAAACCGCACTTGCGATGCGCGAAATGGCGGCAGAGATGGGCTTGCCCGTGTTGCGTTACCCTGAACTTGCAAGGGCGATTTACTTCACCACCAGAGCCAATCAGATGGTGCGCGAGGAACTGTACATCGCGATTGCAGCGCTGGTCGCCTTTGTGCTCAGCCTCAAGCGCGGCGACCGGGTGCCAATGCCTCAGGTTGACGTGCCCAAAGACCTTCGCTTCGATGCGGATGGAAACCGCAAATCTACGCCTTAAGCATTTGCGAGCACGCCCGTCCTTGGAGGCATGGAAAATCAAGGCTCCTCCATCATTCAGGCACTGGGCGCAGGCTCAGGCATCAATTTCACTCAGCTCGCAAGCGATTTGTCGCAGGCGACCTTTGACCCTCAGCGGGCCAATATCAATTCGCGCAACGAAACGCTGACCGCGCGGATTTCAGCAGCTTCTGTGCTTCGTTCCACCTTGAATGATCTGGCAAGCGCGCTTGGCGACCGGGTGCGCAATGGCGATCTTTCGCCGTCGCCAAGCCTGACGAACCCATCGATTGCCGATATAACCACAACCAGCGGGGTTGCCCCGCAAGGCACATACAGCCTTGAAGTCTCACAGCTTGCAAGCGGCCAGACCCTTGCCTCTCAAAGCTTTGCCAGCGGCAGCGATCTTGTGGGTGCAGGCACGCTCAATATCCGCTTCGGCACGGTGAGCGGCTCGAGCTTTGCCGAAGATACAGAGCAAACCGCTTTAGCGATTGATGTGACCGATACCGACACGCTCGCCTCGCTTGCATCCAAGATTACAGGGCAAAGCGATGGCAAATTGTTTGCCTATGTTGCTGAGGGGTCAAATGGCGCGCAGCTCGTCATCAAAGGCGATGACGGGGCAACCAATGGCTTTGTGCTTGAACCCACAGGCGGTTCGGGTGCGGGCGGGCCGGGTGATCTTGGCTATCTCACCTGGGATCCGGCCAGCGATGCGGGCGAACTGCGCCAGTCAGCGCAAGATGCGATTTTTGAGCTTGATACGGTTGAGATCACCAGCTCCTCGAACACGGTAACAGGTCTTCCTGAGGGGCTTACGCTTGAGCTTCGCGAAACCAATGTGGGCGAGCCTGCAACCTTAACTTTTGAAACGAATACCGGCGCGATCAGCGCGGTGATGGGCGATCTTGTGGCAGCGCTCAATGATGTGGTGGGCCTTCTTGCCGAAGCGTCCTCCGGGGTTGGCGCGGCGCTCACCAACGATCAGGGCGCGCGTGAACTTCGCCGTGATTTGTCTGGTCTTGCCAGTCGCACCGTCATGCCTTCGGCGAGCGGCGATGAACCCGCAACGCTTGGGGATCTGGGCCTCAAGATCACGCGTGAGGGCAGGTTTGAATTTGACAGCGCGCGCCTTGACGCAACGCTTACCCGTTCGCCCGAAGGCGCAGCAGCCATGTTTACCGCCGGGGCCTTTGGCGTATTTGCGACGATTGATAAGCTGGCCCGCGACAATACGCTCAGCACCGACTCCGGCTCGCTTGGCGGTTCGGTCGCCCGCTATCAGGCGCAGATCGAGCGCAATGACGAACGCCTTGCCGATATTGCCGAAGATCAAGAGCGGCTTCGCAATCGTTTGACGCGCAGCTTCGTCTCAGCTCAATCGAGGGTCGCCAGCTCGCAATCGACTTTGAGCTTCCTGCAACAGCAGATCGATGCCTTTAGCCAGTCGAACTAATGAGGACGGTTGAGACATGAAGCCATTGGGACAGGATGCCGCAAGCGCCTATCGCCGGGTTGAACTCGACGCGCGGATTGAGGCAACGGCGAATGAAGATCTGACCCGGATTTGCCTTGAAGAGGCGATTGGGTCGCTGGGCGTTGCGGTCAAATCAATCGAGGCACGTCCCGGCACCATTCCGCATGATGCGGTGGGGCGGGCGCATTCGATTGTTCTGTGGCTTGCGCGCGGGGTTTCCCCTGACAATCCTCTAAGCGGCGCCTTGACGCAGTTTTATGGCGGGATCGCTGCGACCCTATCGCGCAATCTGGTCAAGGCCTCGCTGCTTGAATTGGTGCGCGCGCGCAATGATTTGAACGATGTGTTAAAGGCTGCGCGCGAGGCCGCTTAAGGCTTTATCCTTCCATCGCCTCTGCGATAATCCGCGCCGCATCGTGCGGGTCTTCAAATGGATGGAAATGCGTGCGATCAAGGCGGTGCATATCAATCCCGTGTGGCATATGGGCTGCAAGGGCCGGCCAGGTGGGAGAGCCTTTGAAATCGCCTTTCTCGCCTTTCATCGCGCGCACGATAGTAGCAGGGACCGACACACGGGCCGCGTCCGCAATCGACGGCGCGCCGGCAAGGCTCGACATATACATACTCGCCTCCATTTCAGGCGAGCAAGCAAGCTCGTAACCGCCTTGCGCACAAGGCGTGAGGCCATATCGGCAGTAATTTTCGAACACGTCGCGGCGAAACAGGCTGTAAGGCTCACGGGTGGCGAAGCGCTCGATCATTTCCTGTGGCGAGGCAAAATCGCGCTTGCGCCGCGCAGTGGGGTGCATTTCGCCTTCGGGCACCATTGGCACGCCGGCTTCATAGAATTCAGGGGCTAGAATAACCGGATCGAACAGCACCAGTTGCGAGAAAGCATCGGGTCGCGCCGCGCTCACTCGCAGCATCGCATGGCCGCCCATCGAATGGCCCACGCCTGTTGCACTCTTGATCCCAAGCGCATCTACCAGGTCGCAAAGCTCATCGACCACGCATTGCCAGTCGTCAATCGGCTCACCCGTTGACTGGCCGTGGCCATGCAGATCAACCGCGATTACGCGGTGCTCTGGAAAACTCTCGGCAATCGGATCGTAGCAACGCCCATGAAAGCCTGTTGCATGGGCGATCAGCACAGTGTTTGACGAGGAAGGCGCTACCCATTCGTGATAAGCAAGGGTGATGTCGCCCGCCTTAATGTGGCGGGTCTTGGGCTGCGTGCGGGTCATACAGTCAGGCGCTTTGCCCTGCCGCACCCTCCTCTGGCAAGCCCTGAGCGTCTTTCTCTGGCAAAGCAGAGCGCAAGAGCAGGAACCCTGCAACAGCGGCCACGACAGATCCCGACAACACGCCCAGCTTCACCGCGTCAATCAGCGCAGGCCCCGTCTCAGGATCGGTGAAGGCGAGGTTGCCGATGAAAAGGCTCATGGTGAAACCGATTGCTGCGAGCAAGGAAAGCCCGTGGACCTTGCGCCAACTCACGCCTTCGGGAAGCTTGGCGATGCCTGCCTTTACCGCGAGCCAGGCAAAGCCGACAATGCCCAGCTGCTTGCCGATGAGCAGGCCCAGCGCGATGCCAAGTGGTAGCGGCTGTATCAGATCGGCAGGGGACAGGCCGACAAGGCTGACACCTGCATTGGCGAAACCGAAAATCGGGATGATGACGAAGGCGACCCATTTGTGCAGGCCATGCTCCATGTGTTCGAGCATATGCGACCCGTCGCGCGCAACCATAGGCACCATCATCGCCGCCGTCACGCCTGCAAGCGTCGCATGGACGCCCGATTTGAGTACGAACACCCACATGATGACGGTCAAAATGACGTAAGGGATGCCTGATGCAATCCGCAGTCGTCCAAGCGCAAACAACAGCCCTAACATCGCAGCGCCCCAAGCGAGCATATCGAGCTTGATCTCGCCGGTGTAGAAGAGCGCAATCACCGTAATCGCGCCAATGTCGTCAATAACCGCAATGGCGAGCAAAAGCGCTTTCATTGCAACGGGTACTCTGGGCCCCAAAAGCGACAGGATACCCAGCGCAAAAGCGATGTCGGTCGCCGCGGGAATGGCCCAGCCATTGATGCTTTCAGGCGAGTTCCAGTTGAGGCCAACGAACACAAGCGCAGGCAGCGCCATGCCACCAATGGCTGCTGCCAGAGGGAGCGAGGCCTTGTCCCAGCTTGACAGCTGGCCACCCAAAATCTCGCGCTTCACTTCCAAACCGATGAGGAAGAAGAAAATCGCCATTAGCCCATCGTTGATCCACAAAAGCAGCGATTTGTTGATCGCAAACTCGCCGAAAGACACATTGAGCTTAGTGGACAGCGTCCCGAAATACGCGTCGCCAAGCGGGCTGTTCGCGATCAGCAAAGCGAGAGCAGCAGCGGCGATGAGGACAATTCCCCCTGCGCTTTCCTGTTTGAGGAAGTCTTTAAGAGCTGCGCTCACCCGGTCGATCATCGTGCCATTTCCCCAAACGCTGCTGGAAGGTGTGTGGAAGGTTCAATCCTTGAAATTCATCTGAGTTCCGGGGTGCTGTTTGCAATAGGCCGCCCGGCCTAGGCTCCATGCATTCGTAATGAAGCGAGAAGGCGGGAACGCTCGAGGGGCTTCTTGCATTGACAAGTGAGCGCGCTTTGTCGATTCCGCGCCTTCACCTTTTCTGGACACAGCTTTTTTGCCCGACACTCAACCTTCCTCTTCGCCGGACCCGGCCACCTTCCGCTCGCTTATGGGGCATTTCCCCACGGGCGTTTGCGTTGTGGCATTGGATGCGCCTGATGGCAGTGTTGCTGCGATGACAATCAATTCGTTTGTGTCAGTGTCGCTGGAGCCGCTCCTTGTGTGCTGGAGCCTGCACAATTCATCGGGCCGCTTCGACCTATTTTCAAAGGCGCAGAGGTTTTCGATCAGCGTTCTGGCCCAAGGTCAGCATGAAAAGGCGATAACCTATGCTTCACGGGCTGATTACGCCGTGCGCGATGGCGACTTTGCGCGCAGCGCATCCGGGCTACCGGTCATTCAGGGCGCGATTGCCCATTTCGAATGCAGCGCCCATGCGCAGCATCCGGCTGGCGATCATACGATGCTTGTAGGAGAGGTTACAGGGCTGAGCGAATTGCCTGCCGAAGACGATCAAGCGCTCGCCTTTTACAAAGGTATATTTTCAAGCGCGCCCAAAGCGTAAGCTCTTTAGTACAAGATCATCTGAGTGCAGCGGAAGATCGCGCATTTGCGCCCTGTTTCCTTGTGTGTGACGGTCGAGCTCCAAACTTGCGTTGTGCGTCCCAAATGCTCTGCGTCAGCCCGTCCGATTAATGTCCCTTCACTAGCGGTGCCAAGGAAGTTCGATTTTAGTTCGATCGTGGTGTAGCCCTTCGCGCCTTCACGAAGAACATTGCCCGCTGCAAAGCCACAAACGCTATCCGCCAAAGCGATCATTGAGGCGGCGTGCAGGGCCTTCGCGCCAGAGCGCAAATGCTGAGGGCCAATAACCATCTGCGCTTCAAGCCAGCCTTCGCCTTCGCCGATAAGGGTGATCCCCATATGTGGGACCAAGCCGCCAGCTGGAGGATGAAAACGCGGGTCGCCCATTTCATTCACCAATTGGCTTTGTCCCATCGCCAAGGACGATAAACGCGGCCCAATAGAACGGGTGAGAGGTGTTGGCATCGGCCATGAGTTCGCGCTGTGATGCGCCAAGGGACACTGAAAGCCCCTTATCCTGATCGGTAATCAGCCCCTGGATAAGACGCTGAGTTGCATCGAAGTCATCTGGCACCGGCCAGTGGCTCGCGACCACGGCGCGGGCCCCTGCGCCGACAAAGGCGCGCACCAGACCATCGAGCGCGTAATTGCCCCCGCCAATAACGCCCGCCTCACGCGATGCTGCGGCGGTAGCAACACCTGCCGTGTCGCAAGCAGAAAGGATGACAACATCAGCATCCAGCCGGAGGTCGAAAATCTCCTTGAAGCTTAAGAGCCCGTCTGATCCTTCGCCACCAAAGCTTGTGACAAGGGCGGGGCGCGCAGGACAATTGGGTTTGGGGGCTGTGACAAGGCCGTGGGTTGCAAAGTGCACCACGCGGTATTCAGAGAGCTCATCATTGGCCAGCAGCGCTGTATCGGTAAACGCATCGCCCACTGCAACATCGCTGTTCGCCTCACCATAGCGGCCCGCTGCAAAGAACAGCTCGCCCGGGTCAATCGGGTCGCGCCAGGTGTCGAGGCCCCACGCACATGGGTCGTCGGACGGCGTGCGGCCGGTAGGAAGCGCATTGGAGCCGATGCCCAGATACGCTTTTTCCGCTTTCGACGGGGCGATCCGGCGAATGTTAAGAAAGCCGCGCGGGCTCACCGCGATTGAGACATCGCGCGATTTGCCCAGCCAATCGACCTCGCGATAATCGTAAAGCTCATCGTCATCGAAAGTATTGGCGGTGCGATCAAGGTAAGCATCCACCCCTTCCTGACTGGCGACCAGCACTTGAGGCGGCAATTGCAGCATCGGTCCGTCGGGTTCGAAAATGATGTGCTTGGCGCTTTTCATCTCGTCCTCGATGGGGCTGAACAAGCGCAGGTACAGATCGCGCGCGCGCTCCACATCAAAGGGGTAAGTGACTGTCTCGCCCCCTTCGTAAACAACGATGGAATCGCGGATGAAGGCGACCGCATCATCCAGCTCTCGCAAGCCCCCTTCCATGCGGAAGCTCTTGGCATCCTTTGCCGTAATCCAGAGCGAATAGACCTCATCGCCAAGGATCACCATTTTGTAATAGGCCTCGTCCGCTTTAAGTTCCGATTGCAGCTCTGCAAGCTCAAGCCTGGTCGGGGAAAGCGCCTTGAAGCGCGGAAAATCGGCCAGCTTTGAAAGGAGCCCGGTCTGCTCTGCGCGCAGATATTCCAAGGTTTCGCGCGCTGCGGCCAAGCCTTCGATCTGAAGCTGGGTCGGTTTTTTGAGTGCGGCCAGTCGATCAGCGCGCGCCTGTGTCCGGGCGATTTCGCGGCTGCGATTAAGTGAAAGGCGGAAGAGTGCAGATGCCTCGTCATCACCTTCCGACATTTGCCGCGCAAGGATCGCCTGCGTTTGCGCAACGCCGGGGCGTTGCAACAATTGCGAGGCGGCGAAAAATTCCGCTGTCGCATCGGCTGTCCCCTGATCGGCAAGCAGCGAGAAATACGGCTCCAGCAAATTGCGCAAGGATGCGCCGCTGTCGGTTGTGTCCGAGGCGCGTTTGACCACTGTCGCATAAAGCGCGCGCGCCTCTTGCTCGCGGTCAATGCGAAGCAGGAACCCGGCTTTGCGCGCAATCGCCGCAAGCAGAACAGGCGATTGCGGATAGTCGCGGCCAATCGCATTGGCGGCAACATCATAAGCGCGCAAGGCCACTTCATTGCGCCCTTGACCTTCAGCGACCAAAGCACGTTCAATCGCTATTTCAGAGCGCAGCCAGCGGGCAGAAGCGACGCGGCCTTCGCGTACAGCAGCAATGCGGGCGTCGGCCTTTACAAGCAGTCGGCTTGCCTCATCGAGATTGCCTTGCTGGCGCGCGATGGAACCTGAAATGGCATCAGCCTGAGCATCCAGAAGTTCGGCGCGCTCAGCCTGGCTAAGGCCCAGTTCAACACCGCCAAGGCGCTGCAATGCGATGTTCTCGCGGTTGATTTGCGCGGACAGGGGATTGTCGATGAAGCCTTCGCGGATCGAAAGTTCTGCTGCGTCCTGCGACACTTCGCGCATCGGCTGGGCCAGCGCTTCCAATGCGGCTTCGGGAAAGCGGCGGTTGAGAAAATTGATCGCACGATAATTGCGGATGAGGCGCTGGGGCACACCGTCGCTGCGTGTGAGGCTTTCATCAGCGCGCGCAAACAAGGCTTCGGCTGCCTGAAAATTGCCAAGGTTGCTTTGTTGCAGCCCTTGATTGGCGAGCACTTCGGCATAGACGGAGCTGCGCGCCTGTGTGCGACCCAGAAGGTTTTCAAAAAACTGCCCGCTTTCGGCAAATCGCCCGGAATTGTTGCGCACATAGGCTTCGTTAAGAGCGTCAAATTCGTTCAACGCGCCTGCCTGAACCCTCGCAAAGGCCGCGGCATCGCTGACCTCGGTTTGAGCGACTTCGATTTTGCCGGGCAAGGGCCTGTCATTGATAACAGAAGCCAAAGCAAGGCGCAGCACAGGATCATATCCGGCAAGCCCTTCGACCAGATAAGTGCGCCCGTCGCGTTCAAGCGTGTAACTGCGATAAGCAACGCCGAATTTCGCCTCGTTGCAGGTGTGTTTTGTCACCTCACCGACTTGCTCGATGATTGCTTCTTCTGGGGCTGCGCACTGCGCCCCTTCGCCTGCGCTTTCGGGAGTCGCTTTGACACCTTTCGCATCACGCAGGACAAGCAATTTGCCCACATCGCCCGCTGCATCACGGCAGGTGAGGCGATAAGCCCTGTCAAACATCCCCACAAGACGCTTTTCGGTCGGAGAATTCTGCGCGCTGCAACGCACGCCTTCATCGCCCACCCTGAAACTGGTGAGGATTGAAAGAGGCTGATCTTGTGACGCAGCAGGTGTAACCATAGCAGCGCCAGAGAGGGCCAGAACAGCGCCAGAAGCGGCCAGAACGAGGTTTCTAAGCGTCATTATTGGCCTCCATCTGTGTCGATGCCCTGAAGCGTCACTTCAGGATCCAGCAGCGCCGGATTGCCAGAGCCGCTGATCGGATCATTGATCGCACCGCGCTGTTCAAGCGTGCCGGTATTGATGATCGAAGGGGGAGGATTGATAGGCCCTGTGGTTGGTCCTTCAACCTCATCTTCTTCCTCAGTGGTTTCTTCTTCCGCCTCTTCTTCGGCGTCTTCAATTTCGTCAGGCTCTTCGCTTTCTTCAGAAGCGCTCTCATCAGAGCTATCTTCAGGCACTGCCTCCTCGTCTTCGATGGCAAACTCATCCGCATCACTGCCATCATCGACCTCATCAACTGACACGTTGCTGTCCTCTGCTGAGCCGGTAGTGCTGACGCCTGCGCTGGGCCCGTCGCCTGAGCTTTCGCCGTCATTGCCGCCTTCCGATGCGCCCTCAGACGTCGATGACGACGGGGTCGAGGAGGTCGAGCCTGTCCCTGATGTGGTTGCAGCCGTTGCCCCGCTCACCGATGCTGACACCGATGAGGTGAGCTCGCCTGTACTTTCGCCCAATTCTCCCAAGACACAGCTTGAAAAACTGCACGCATTCAATTGGCTGCCCGCAGCAACTGTTGCATTCCCGCTTAGCGCTTCAAAAAAGGCCGTTGCCGCATCATCGCCTGTGGTGGCGGTTTCGCTTTCGTCAAGGATTTGGCCGTTGAGTACCACGAGAGCGCCTGCCCCCTGATTACCATCGCCAATAACGAGGTCCTCAGCGCTTCCGACGACGAATCCAGCCGGGACCTCTTCGCTTCCGGTGTTCTGGATGATGGCCTGATCCGCGACATTGAGAATGAGAGTGCCTGCACTGATCACGCCTTGCTCAACCGGGACGGCAGCTGGCGCGTTGACAAGGGCCTGTAGCTCGCCGGGCGTTGGCTCATCCAAAAGGGCGCTCAACACGCTTTCATCACCGGCGGCAAAGCTGCCTGCACTGATCGTGAGAGCCGTGCCAATCGTACCAAGGTTGATCCGTCCGCCCGCGTCAATATCGACAGTGATCTGATCCGCCTGAAGAGTGATGTCGCTTTGCCCGACAAGCGCGCCGACCACATCAAGCCCTTGCGCTGCGGCAAAAGTGAAGTTGCCCACATTCGTCGCATCACTCAGATCAAGATCGCCGATAGTCGCAAAACCAGGACCGCCGCTGCCGATGGAGCCGATGAAAAGGTCACCAGCCGAAATTTGGCCAAGATCCTCTGCGCCAAGGACAAGCCCCTGGAACGCCGGATCAGCGCCATCGCCAAGGAACAGATTGAAGGCATTGGTTGAGCTGATAGTGACCGAACCACTTGCACCAGCGTCAAGTGCGGCTTGCGCGGCGAAGGTGAAATCAGGCGCGCTAAGAGTGATCTGCTGTGCGGACCACATTCCATTGATCGCCACGCCTGTGCCGGCATTGGCCGCGATCGAACTTGCACTGACATCACCCAAGGCCACTGTGCCGCTCGCCTGCGCTTCGAGTGTGCCGGTTGCATCAATCGGGCCAGAGGCGCTCACATTGCCCATCAAGGAGCGCAAATCCATCGAACTTGCCGCAGCCATCGTGATGGCAATGTCTGAGCCTGCCTGCGCGTCAAGCGTGCCGCTTGCATCAATCCCGCCAGTGTCAGTGATCGCGCCGCCAGCGTTCAACGTGGCGTTCTGTGCGTTCACTCCGTCAGTGGTGATTGATCCACCTGCATCGGCAGTGAAATCGCCGGAAAGGGTCAGCGGACCTGTGACGGTCACATCGCCGTTAAGCGAGAGCAGGGACAGCGATGCAGCGTTCACATCACCGGGTGCGGAAAGGCTGTCGATTGCCTCCACTGAGATAAGGCCGCCGGGCGCATTGATTGCGGCAGGGTCAAGCACTCCGCCTGCGCCAAGCGTGAGGAACACCGAGCTTCCCGTCAGATCGCGCGTGATGATGCTGCCGGCGGAATTGAGAACGAGATCAACCGCCGAGACAAGATTGGCTTCAGCGATAATATCGCCGCTTGTGGCGGTAAGCTCTAACGAGGTCGCAGCCTCTATTGTGCCCGGGACATAAGCGGGGTCAGAAATATCATTCGCTGTGGGGACGAAATTGCCTGCGACAATCTCAAACACATTGCCAACCCCCGTGGCTGCATCGCCCGCGAAGAGCTCAACATCGCCGGGCGTGTTGACCGCAATGCTGCCAAAATCGAGGGTTGCCCCGTCGCGCAGGGATACAAAGAACGGTGACGGTGTAACGGGCACCTGATTGCCCTGACCATCATCGAAAGTGTAATCGGGCACATTATCGCCGATGATGTTGGCGGTGAACGAGCCAAGGATCACATCGGATTGCTCAATTTCCAGCGCGCTGAAGGCGGTGTATTCGCTTGCCCCGGCGGTGGCTCCTGCTCCGCCTTGTCCGGTCGCATTGAGCACGAAGCTGCCGATGTTGGAGCTGCCGCGTCCGGGGTTTTCAAACGCTTCGGTCGCAAGCAGATTGCCACCGCCGGCAACGCCGTCACCGCCATTGCCTTGGGTTGCCCCTGCGCCGCCAATGCCGCCTGTCCCGTTCATGGTGAAGGTTACATTGCCAACATTGACAGGTGCACCCCGGCTCAGGATGGAAGCGCGGCCACCCACCGCCTCGCCGCCGTCGCCGCCAACACCATTGGACGCTGTCCCGCCGGCACCACCGACATGGTTTCGCACCACGTCAACACTTGAGAAGGTCGCAGAGCCACCAGTTGTTCCCGGAACCGAGCCGCCGCTGGCCGTGCCGATCTGGTAGAAGCCGAAAAGCGCCCTTCCGCCGTCGCCGCCATTCACACCATTGCCGCCAACGCCGCCGGTCACGCTTGAATTGATCGTGGTAGCCCCGCTGACGTTCAGAACCCCGTTGATCGCCTGGCCAAGGATCGTTCCCCCGGGACCAAAACCGTCGCCGCCGGTTCCACCATCCGCGCCGCTCAGACCAGCGCCGCCCGCGCCGCCAGTGATGGTCGAATTAAGAACGATGCCGCCAAGGGTCAGCGTTGATGTAGGGATAGTGTCAAGATTGCTTGCGATTATCGAAACCGAACCACCTGTGGCGTTGCCGCCAGTGCCGGGCATAATGTTTGCCAGCGCATTGCCGCCGGTCAAAACTTCATCGGATGCGACTATCCCGTCGATGACGATGGTGCCTCTTGCAACGACCTGTTGCAGACCGCCCGTCACATCGCCGCCGGTTTGGCCATCGCCGCCCGTTCCCACCGCATTGATATTCATGCCTCCATCAACCAGGAGAGAGCTGCCTTCAAAAGAGAGCACCTGCACAGCGCCAATAATCGCGCTCCCGCCTGGCCCTTGAGGGGCGTTGCCGCCGGTAGCGTTAAAATCAAAATTGGTATCGCCGCTGACCTGAATGGTTCCAGTGGTGAAGTTGTAAATCTCTCCATTGCGCGCCTCGGCATTGCCGCCGCCGCCGCCCGCTGCCGCTGCATTGCCGCCAGACGCATTGGTCGAAAACAGCACGTCGGCATTGATGCTTGCCACATTGCTTGCACCATCAAATGCGTAGTTGAGCCTTGCGTGATCGGCGATAGCATTGCCGCCCGAATGTGCGCCCATGCCAAGCGCATCGCCGCCCGTCGCGACGCCTTCAAATCTCAATTCAAGAGCGCCCAGCGTTGAACCGCCAGAGATATTGATGTCCCTGCGGTTGGTCGTTCCATCTCCGCCAGCGCCGTCAAGAGCATCCCCGCCTGCTGCCGATGAGATGAGCGACACATTGCCGCCCACGGAAACAGACGCGTTTTCGATATTCATACCGAGCGCTTCGTTGAGTGCGTTTCCGCCAGCCTGACCAGCGCCAGAACTCAGTCCGCCAAAGGCCAGCGTCTCAACGACAAAATCGCCAAGGATCTTAACGGTGGAATCGGACAGGAAGGGATTGGCAAATGGGGAATTGGCAAATCCGCCTGCCGCGCCGTCACCACCGCTCGCAATGGCTGTCGCGATCAGATTGCCATCAATATCAACGGTTGAACCACTAAAGCTGACGGCAAGACTGCCAAATTGAGCACTGCCCCCAATTCCCGAACTGCCCGCACCCCCGCTCGTGGTGCTGATCAGGGTTGCATCACCTGCAATTGCGAAACTGGACGACTGAAACGCATCAATTGTCGTGTTCCCACCTTCGGCATTGCCGCCATTGACGCCAGAGCCGCCTTCGCTTGTTGCGGTTACATTGGCATTGCCGCCGATGGTGAGCGCGCCGCCGCTGGTCGCAATGGAGGCCCCGCTGCCTCCGGCAAATCCGCCATCGCCATCGCTTGAATTGCCTGCGCGCGCGATTGAAGCAAGAGCCACATCGCCGCCCAGATCAACCGTGCTGGCATTGCCAGAGAAAATTCCAACGAAGCCGCCCAGTGCCTCGCCACCGACCCCGATGTTTGCATCTCCGCCTTGTGCAAGGCTTGAGAAATCGACTGCCCCGCCAAGCTGCACATTGCCGTTAAAGGTGTTGAGATTGACTGAGGCACCGCTCGCTTGCCCGCCGGCAAATCCGGCGCCGCCAGTGACTTGCGTTGCAAATGTTGCATCGCCAAGAATGGAAACATCGGCATTGTCAGCGGTGATAGTGTTTCCGCTGCCCGACGCATTTCCGCCTGTGCCATTGGTGGAATTGCCGGCGGTGATCACGGAATTGACACTCAGGTTCTGGCCAAGAGTGATGGTGGAGCCATCGAAGGCAAAAATTTCGCTGAAGCTTCCATCGGCATTTGCGCCAAGGCCATTGACCGAATTGCCGCCAAGGATGGTAAGGCTCACCGAAACATTTCCGGCAAGATTAATCGAGCCAGAGTTTTGCGCCTGAAACTGGATCGCACCGCTTGAGGCCTGACCCCCTTGGCCAATGGTGGCATCCCCGCCCAACACGTCAATGGTGGTGGTGGTGGCGCCAAGAATATCAACCGCAGAATTGTTCGCGGTTATCCTTTGTACCACCCCGGTCGCAGAACCGCCGCTCGCACCGTCTCCTGATTGCGAAAGGCCGGTAAAGGACAACGCGCCGCCAAGCAAAAGCGTGCCGCCAAACGTCTCGACCTCGAAACCTCCACTAAAAGCGTTGCCACCAAAATCGCTCACCGCATCGCCAGCAACGCTGTCGATAAATGCGGTCACGTCGCCAGTAATAGACGATGTATCAGCGCTGAAATTGGAAATGCGTACGACCGAAGTTGAGCCTTCGCCGCCTACACCGTTTAATTGCCCCGCATTGCCCCCAAAGGCCGCGCTCGACAATTCGACCGGGGCATCGATAGTATTGGCGCCGCCGTTAAAGCTTATGCTCGCACTGCCTGCAGATGTGTTGCCACCTGCGCCAAAACTGTCCGGGTTGGACACCGAGATGATTGATCCGCCAAACGCTGTTGTTTCAAGAATGACATCATTCGCGCTCAGCACGCTCGCCGGGGCGCCGGGTATCTGCGGGTCTTGGAAAAGGTCGATAAAGGCACCGCCTGTGTTTGCGCCGCCGCCCTGATTGACGAATGCATCGCCGCCGGTCGCCTGACTTAACAGGTCGACCTCGCCTGCGACAGTAAACTGGCTCGAATTGATAGCCAGGCTGGCCGAGGCGCTTGATGCAAAGCCGCCCTGTTCGTTGTAGGCAAAGCCGGGGTCGAACGCCTGGTCGCCGAGGGAATCGCCGCCTACACTTTCAAGGAAGACAACCAGATCGCCTGCAACATTGACAACAGAGCGATCCGAGATGATCGATACAGAGCTTGTCGTGCCAAACCCGCCAACCTCTTGCGAGGTGCCACCAATGCCCTGAAGGGCAATGTCGAGGCCGGACAAAATGTCCACTTGGCTATCGCGCATCTGCACATCGACGTTTGATGCGCTGCCCGCCCCTCCAAACGCGGCACCCACGCTAGATCCATTGCCGCCAAACGCCTTAAGTTCAATCTGCTCAAGCGCAATCGTTGCGGTGGTGTTGTCGAATTCGAGGAAGAAAGAGCCTGCATCGGCATTGCCGCCGCTGGTGCGCTCTGCGTCAGGCAGGGCCGAACCGCCGCTTGCCTCGCTCAAGACCGAAATTCGCCCAAGATCCTGAACGCCATCGAGAATGCGGATTTGCGATGAAGCGGTGATGGCATCGCCGCCGCGCCCATCATCTTCACTTGTGTCACCGCCAATTGCGCGGGTTACCAGTTTAAGCGGGTTCAAAGAGTCATCAGGCAGAGTGATAACCCCGCCATTCTCGACAAGGATATTGATGTCGCCTGCATTGGCATTGCCGCCATTGCCATCAATACCCGTTCCGCCAATCGCTTCGCTCGACGCGAAGCTCAGGTCATTTGTTCCGGGCACGCCTGTGCTGTTTGCGGATTGAACAGTGACAGCTGAGCCCAGGCCATCAACCGTAAGCCCCGCACTGCCTGTAAACGCCTGACCCGCCTGAAGCCCCAGCCCATCTCCATCGCCCCCCATCGCAAATGAGGCGATGTTAAGCTCGTTGGTGGTGAATTGCCCGCCTGCAACAGCAAAAAGCGCGGCAGGGCCCGCTTGCGCGTCTGCTGCAAGACCAGCGATCCCGGTGCTTTTGATCCGTGTCACCGCGCCGACGGTGATGGAGCCGTTGTTGTCTGCGATCACTTGTGCAACCGAGGATTCGGCAATGAGCCCCGTCCCAAGGCCGTCCAGACCTGCGCTCGATTCTGCGATGAGGTCACCGCCAACATTCAAAACGGAGCCCGTGCCATTGACCAGCACCTCGCCAAGGGACGCGGCGACGACGGAGTTGCCGTCGCCATCCGCTGAGGCGATCGAGCCCACTCGCAAATTTCCGGCAATGTTTGCAGACGTACCATTGAACATCTGCAGCTGAGCGATGCCAACATCTATTCCTGGCCGGGTGTAATCAGCCAGCAGGCTTAAATCGCCGCCAACGATCAGATTGCCAACGCTGCCTGCCCCCATATCGGTATCAACAGTGGCGAATAGCTGACTTCCGGAGAACGCAGCATCGCCCTGAAATTCCAGGGTGTCGCGCACGAACAGGTTCGCATCACCGGACGCTTTGCCAGCGACATTGGAGGTAAAGGTTATACCGGGGCCAAAGCCTGTGTCTCCTGCATCAAGCTGTAAGAAACCGTCGCTGGCCTGGACCGCGTCTATCTCACCTGCGGTGACGTTAAAACCGGCGGAGAGCACGACCGTATCGCCGTCCATGAAGGCGCTGTTGGCAACATCAAAGCCAAGCGAGCTTCCCCCAGTGATCGCAATGGTCGCCGCGCTGTTTTTTGAGATAGCGACCATATACACCCGGCCAGCGCCATCTGCGGTCGCGTTTCCGCCGATCAGACCTGAGTTCTCAATGGGTTGGCCAAATTCGCTGCCAATGCTCACCTGAATATCAAACAGACCATCCGGGCTGAAAGTGATAGTGCCCGCCTCGGCCCCGACCAGCGCTGCTTGCCCGCCTGTCGAGATCAGCCCGTGATTGATAATCTGCGGTGCAAACACGGCAACATAGCTTCCCGGCGCGTCAGCAAAGATGCCTGCGGTGGGATCGATCGTGATCGAGGCATTGGGATCGGATTGCTGGAAGGTGACCTGATTGTTGACGATAAAATCGCCATTCCCATCGACCAGAGGATCAGCCGTAGTGAGCCCCAGATTGCCAACGTCAAACACAGCACTATTGCCAACCAGAATACCGCCGGGGCTGTAAAAGAAAACGGTGCCGCCCACTTGCCCCTGAATTTCGGAGACGACAGTTCCGTCAAACACGATCCGGCGCGACAAATCGGTTGGCAAAATCCGGTTGAGGACCGCAAAATCGGTAACGATGCCATCGTCTTGAAAGGTGGCGATTGTGCCAAAGGGCTGGAACAGCAAGTCTCCGCCCGTGCCCGTATCATCAGGCGTCCAGTCGATCACCACGCTTGGAGTTTCGACGATGATATCGGTGAAATCAGGGTCGCGGAAAATCTGCGCGCTGCCTTCAACCACGACACCGTCTGCCTGAAACGAGCCGTTGTTCTGCGCGCTCGCAGGAGCCGTTCCCAAAGCAAGGCCTGTCGTCAGCGCAAGAAAGGAGATTTGAGTAAGAGCGGCTTTGCGTGTGGTCATCATCTTAGCTCTTCCTCAAGATCAAAAGCTGGCAGTCAGGGTAAAAAGCACCCGCGTGCTTCCCCGCTTGGTCTGTAACCCGGCGCGTTTGAGCGGCTGGGCCACCATGGCATCGATTGAAAACCTGTTATCAATCGACACGCGCGCACCTGCTCCTACCGAATAGAGATCATCGTCGAGGTCGGGTGCTTCATTATAGATTTTGGCAAGGTCAAAGAATGCGTAAGGCTGCATAGCGATGGTATCGGACACCGGCATTGTGGCAGTACGCGCCTCAGTCGTCATGGCAAAGCCGCTATCCCCGATGATCGTGCCCGGATCATATCCGCGCCCGACCGAGAAATTGCCTGCTGCAAATTCCTCAAAGCCAAACAGCCCTCCGCCAAGCGACCATTGCGCGCGCGGTTTGAATGCAAGGGCGAGCGTTCGTGTGAGGGCAAGCTCGACATTGGCGCTTGCGCGGATCACGCTTGATGTGGGTTCACCGTCCAGCCGCCCCGGATTAATCTGGCCTGCCGGACACGCAGCGCCGATGCACACCGAATTGGCGCCGAAAATGTCGAGCCCCTGGCGATATTCTATCGTACCCGATGCCTGATAACGCGGTGCGCGCCGTTCAAGGTCGATCGTGTCATAGGCAAGCTTAACCCACCCCACTCTGATCCGGTCACGCGAAAGGGGCGCGATGAAATCGACATCCTGATCAATGTAATCAAACCCGCCCGCTAGCGAGAGGTTTTCCCCTTGCGTCCGCTTGATCGGATAGCTTGCCGAAAGGCTTGCAAAAAAGGTCGTCGCCTCAAGGTCTTGCACTGGCACGCCAAGATTTGCAGCAAGCCCTACATCGGGTTTGGTGATTGCGTAAGTCGCGCCTGCACTCACTGCGAGCCCGCTTCCACCGGGCCTAAATTCGTGAGACGCCTGAAACACCTGCTGCTCGTCAAAATCGCTGCTGGTGAAATAGGAGAGCGTTGTCACATCGCCCATTCCGGTAAGGCCAAAGAATTGCGCGCGCAGCTGTCCGCCCACTGGTCCGGTTGCATCCGCGCCGTAATTCTGGACCGCGAAGTCAAAGGCGTATTTCTCGCGCTCGACGGTCACTTCGCCGATGAGATCGCCCGGAGCACCGCCTGCCGGACGCAGAGTCAGATTGACGGTATATCCCGGCAAATCGCGCGCCAGCAAAAGCGCGCGTTCCGCCTGATTGCGATCAAAGATTTCATCCTCGGCTAGCCGCCCCAGATATTGTTGAAGCTTGACCTCAGCGCCGCGTGTTTCACCGCGTGCGCGCACCGCGCTGATACGGCCATAGAGCACCTCAAAGGTGACAACGCCGTCCTCGATGCGCTGTGTGGGAACCTGTGTTGCGGCAAGATAGCCTTTATTGCGAAGGATCGTCGCGGCCGCATCGCGAATTTCGCAAAGGACTGCGACAGGATGCTCCTTGCCTTGGAAAGGCATCCATGCCGGTTCAAGCTCGGCAAGGCTTGCCCCTTTAAGTCCGTTGAACTCAACCTGGCGGATGGTCACTGTCAC
The DNA here is from genome assembly GCF_019904235.1 of Erythrobacter sp. SCSIO 43205. Lineage (NCBI taxonomy): Bacteria > Pseudomonadati > Pseudomonadota > Alphaproteobacteria > Sphingomonadales > Erythrobacteraceae > Erythrobacter > Erythrobacter sp. SCSIO 43205. Next base: position 667,459 of record NZ_CP063202.1, read on the forward strand.
ATCGCGATATTGCGGATCAGCGAGCGAGCAGGGCGAACGTTCAACCCCGCCTTCAATCGTCAGACGCGGGGCGGGAAGCTCATCGGTGCGCGAAATGCCTTCCAACTCTTCCCGCGTCGGAACAACACCGGGAGCGACCTGCGCGGTTGCTTGAGCAGCGACGACAAAGCTAAGTCCGCCCATGACAAAGGGCAGGCCACCCGCAGCGCGGACCTTTAGTGATGACATTATTCCCCCTCGGCGACCTGAAACGGCAAACCACCCCGGTACGGCGAAGTTTACAACCACACGGTCTGCAAACTTGGTAAGCGCATTGTAAACGCGCTGCAAGGCTTCATTAACCATGAAAACACATTGGAATCCGCGCCTTGCGCAAGGGCCCTGTTTGCCCACAGCTTTACAAGAATGGGTTTTCGCACTCACCTGATCATGCTCTCATCACTCGTCGCCCCAGCCCATCAAGCGGCAATCAGGCGCGGAAGACGCGTCGATTGACTTCGCTCTTCACAAGCGCGCTAACGGCAAGATGTGAGCACAAGGAGGAGGGCGATAGGCGGACCAATACCTATGGGCTCATGTGAGCGTGGTGGGCGGGCGAGCCAAAGGTGGCGGCGGATTGGTGCAAGGCCTGCAGAAAAAATTCACATTCACAATTGAAATGAAAATTGGGAAAGATATAAATTTCGAAGAATTAGTGTTAGAAAAACGGGGTTGTTGCAGTGCCGATGAATTGGGTGCGCCTTAAAAAGGCGAGGGGTTTTGCGTTAAAATTTGTGATTTCTCTTGGATTCCTGGTTTCGTTTCAAACTCCAGTATTCGCTCAACCCGCTCCATTCATTTCAACAGAACTCTTCGCTGCTGAAGGCGCTATGTCCAGCCCGCGAATATCCCCTGATGGCGAAAGGCTGGTTTTCAGCCAACTGGCCGAGGGCAAAACTTATCTGACTGTCAGGAATTTGGCGGACGATACGGCCTTCAGCAAAGCTTTGCCCAAAGATAGCGAGCTCAACTGGCTTCGCTGGGCTGGCAGTGGCAAAGTGCTGCTCAGCGTCTCTTCGCTCAAACAGTATCGGGGCCAGCGCCGCGGGCTTGGCGACGAATTTCAGCAAACCGAACTCTATTTGCTGGATACAGCCACTCAATCGGTGCGCTACATCGGTCCCGAAAGGGTCGGTCCTGATGGTGACAACGTTCTCCATCTTGACGATGATGGAAAATTTCTCGTGATGACGGCGCGCGAGAGTATCTACAAATATCCCTCTGTTTTTCGCATCGACCTTGAAACCGGCGAATCTGAAAAGCTTATTGATGAACACAAGCGGGTGTGGCGCTGGGTCACTGACACCGAAGGCGTGGTGCGCATGGGCTACAGCTTCCGGCGCTCGAGCACTCTGGTTTACTATCGCAGCTCTGAAGATGAAGACTTCAAGCGGATTGAAAAGATTAAAGACAAAGATGTGATCGATGACGAGGTGGCAGAGCCGCTTTTCGATGGCTTCATCATCGTCGCAGGATCAGATGACGGTTACGTGCTCACCAATGCCGATAATAACCACTTTTCCCTGCACCATTTTAATTTGCTTACCAGCGAAATCGGTGAAGAGGTTTTTTCCGTCCCAGGCCACGACCTCTCGCGCTTCAGAGTTGATGCCGAGGGGGCGCTCTCAGCTGCAATCTACACCGATTCGCGCGACCGCATTAAGTGGTTTGATCCTGTCATGGAAAAACATCAGGCAGCGCTCGAACGCGCGATGAAGGGGCAAGAGGTCTGGATCACCTCACATTCTGATGACTATTCGAGGATGGTTGTGTTTACAACCTCACCGCAAGACCCCGGCAGCTTCTATCTGTTTGAACCTAATGCGCGGCGGCTCGATCGTTTCGGCGGGGTCAACGACCAAATCGACCCCAACCTCATGGCCACAACCACCTATGAGACATACACAGCGCGCGATGGGACCAAAATCCCTGCCTATCTGACTCTGCCGTCCGGCGTGGAACCGGCGAATTTGCCGCTCATCATCAACCCGCACGGTGGCCCTTATGGCGTTCGAAACACCATGGATTTCGATGCCAGAGTGCAATTTCTCGCCAATCGCGGATATGCCGTGTTGCAGCCCAATTATCGCGGCTCTGGCGGGTACGGCAAAGACTTCGTGACCTTGGGCGAGGGCGAGATTGGCCGCGCGATGCAAGATGATCTTGACGATGGCATGGATTGGTTGGTTTCGCGCGGTATCATCGATCCTGCACGCGTTTGCATCATGGGTTCGTCATACGGCGGGTATGCTGCGCTTTGGGGCGTCACTCGCAACCCGGAACGCTATCGGTGCGCCGCCTCTTTTGCTGGTGTCACAGATTTTGATCGCCAGCTGCGCTTTGACAGAGATTATTTCAAACACCGCTATGCGAGTGATTTTCGCGAACGTGTGCGCGGCGAGGATGATTTCAATATGGACGATGTGTCACCCAAGACGATGGTCCACCAGCTCCAACGCCCCGTACTCCTAGCGCATGGCAAGCTCGACAGCCGCGTTCCGTACACGCAGTTTACGGTCTACAAGGACAGTCTTGAGGATGTGGGGGCAGACGCGGTCTTTGTGACATACGAAGAGGAAGGCCACGGCTTTACTGATAAGGACAACCGCAAAGACTGGCTTGATCAGCTTGAGGCGTTTTTGAAAAAGCATAATCCGAGTGACCGGATGTTGGCAGCAGGAGATACTGCCAGCCATCAAAAGTGAGAGCTGATCGCTCGTCTCAGTTTCAAGAAAATGGTGCGGTCGAGAAGACTCGAACTTCCACGGGCGTTAGCCCACAACGACCTCAACGTTGCGCGTCTACCAGTTCCGCCACGACCGCACTCTTGGGTAAGCAGGGCGGCGAAACTTGGCTTCGCTGCCCTCGGTAGGAGCGCGCCACTAGCAACACCGTGCGCCCCGCGCAAGAGCTTTGATGCCTTGCCAGCGACAATGTTTGACGATTGATCGCGTGGTTAACCTTTTACCCTCCTTCGTCCCGCTGCGGGATAGGGGCTCTGACGGAATTGCGAAAAGGGTGATTGGCGCAGAAATCATGGGGTATGAGCCTCACTGCGGCCCTCCTGATCCTTGCGCAAAGCGCCGCGCCCCAAGCGGCTCCTCAGGCTGCGGACACATCAGCGCGCGCATCGCGAGGCGTGTCGGTTCAGGTGCAGGCAAGCGCGCGGATCATCCGCCCGGCACAGGTAACCTTCGATGCAAGCGGCGAAGGCTCCCTCAAGGTGAGCGCCACGCACACCGCCCGCGTCCAGCAAAACCGCGATAGCAATGGCACCGTATGGGCCGATTTCGAATGAGCCGCTAACGCGCGGTGCCGTTAATTCGGTGACCAGCCAATCTCAGCGGCCTGCGCTGCGGGCGGAATATCGGTGATGGCTTCGGTAACATTGAGGCTTTCACCCGGCGCAAGCTCGCGCTTGGACGGCACGATCACCCAGGAATACACGTTCTTCTCACGCTCATCACGGAACACGACCAGCAGGCTCGGCACATCGACGCTTTCCTGGCCCACATTGTTGATGGTGCCTCGCACCTGAAAGATTTCCTCGCCGCTCGCAAGCACCTCTGTGCGCTGTTCGTGCTCAGGAAAATCAAGCTCGATGCCCGGCTGTTCCATGCCCCAGGTCGGGCGTTCAACCGGGACCCAGTCGGGCAGGCCATAGTAATTGACCGCGACCACCGTGCCCGTTGCAAGCGCGGCAAATACGAAACCGGCAATCGTCCACATCTTGAGGCTGTTGCGTCGCCGGGTGAAGGGCGGGCGGTATTCAAAGCTGGAGGCGTTCTCGTCATAGCCCCCTTTGTATTGTTCCGCATCACCTTCATCCGCGTCATCGAAAGCTGAGTCGATGTCATCGAAATAGGGATCGTCATCCTCAGCGCCAGCAAGTGGGTCGGTGAGCGCTGGCTCGCTCTCATCTGCTGGCGCATCCTTGTTAGGTGCGCGAGGCTCTGGCTGTGCTGTCTGAGGGGGTTTTTGAGCTGCTTCTTCAGGAGCCCCTTCAAAAGCCTCCTGCTTGTTGAGATCGCCTGACCGCCAGAAGTCCACCGATGGTCCGGGTGCGTCCCCGCTCTGCTTCGCTGTTGGTGCAGGTGCAGGTGCTGGTGCTGGTGCAGGTGTTGGTGCAGGTGTTGGTGCTGGGGGCGGTGGAGCCGGTTCAACCGCATCGCTCACATCAATCGGCTTTGGATCCTGAAACCATGAATGCTTGCACTTGGCGCAGCGCACCGTGCGCCCTTCCGGCCCGATGGCCGTCTCAGGCACAACATAGCGTGTTTCGCAGGCAGGGCACGAGATGATCATTGCGAGAATTTGCATGAATCACCGATGGCAGCGGCACAAGGGGTAACAGGCACGCAGAGAGGCGATTTAGTCCGTTTTTCCACACTGGCGGGGGATTTCGGCTGCAAAGCACCTCAATTGCGGTGGGTTGCCGTCCCTCTTGGGGTTCCCCCCTGCCTCTGGCGCTGATAAATCGCCTGTCATGAACGACAAGCCCGCTGCAATCGTGAAATTCGACAACGTAGGGCTTCGCTATGGCACCGATGCCGAGGTGCTGTCCGATGTCTCTTTCACGCTTTTTCCGGGCAGCTTTTACTTTCTTACCGGAGCAAGCGGTGCGGGAAAGACGAGCCTGTTAAAGCTCCTCTACCTTGCCCAGCGCCCCTCGCGCGGAAGCATCCGAATGTTCGGCAAGGACATGATCACCAGCCCGCGCTCCAGCCTGCCCGAATTTCGCAGGCGGCTGGGCGTGGTGTTTCAGAACTTCCGTCTGGTTCAGCACCTTTCCGCCTTTGATAATGTCGCTTTGCCGCTGCGGCTGGCGGGTACGGATGAAGCCAAGGTGCTGCGCTCGGTCACTGATATGATGGAGTGGGTGGGGCTTTCGCACCGGATGCAGGCATTGCCTCAGACAATGTCAGGCGGAGAACAACAGCGTGTGGCAATCGCGCGCGCGGTTATTGCCCGGCCTCAGGTTCTGATCGCGGATGAGCCAACGGGCAATGTTGACCCGGAAATGGCGCTTAAACTTCTGCGTTTGTTCGAAGCGCTGAACAATCGGGTCGGGACGACGGTGATTGTTGCGACCCACGATGTGCACTTGCTCAAGAAAGTGCCGGAATCGCTGATCATGCGCCTTCATAAAGGGCGGCTGTCCGACCCCACAGGCGCGTTGCGTTATCCGCCTGCGCCAAAGCCCAAACCGCGCGCGCAAACGCGAGGGACGGCCAAGTGAGCGACCCTTCCGTTCTTGAAGAGGCAGATCAGGATTCTGCATCGGTCGAGGCCGCGCCGAGCAGAGCGCGCAGCGCTGAGGCGAATTTGTCGCCCCCGACCAAGCTTACAGGGCCCATTCCATGGGTGATTGCCATTTTGATCGCGCTTGTCGTGATTGCCGCGGCAGGAGGGCTTTCGCTGCGCAACCTTGCTCAGAATGCGCGTGCGGACCTTGCCGATGCTGTCACAGTGCAGATCATCGAAGCTGACCCGCAAGAGCGCGCGGCTCAGGCCGAGGCGGCGACATCGGCTCTTGCCACTCACCCGCTCGTCACATCGGTTCGCCAAGTGCCGCAAGACGAGCTTGAGGAATTGCTTAAACCCTGGCTTGGAGAGGGCGCGGCCTCTGACAATGTGCCGATCCCTGCGTTGATTGATGTCGAGTTGTCGCGCCGCGCGTCAGTTGATGAGCTCAGTGAATTGCAGTCGGTGCTTGATAGCGCGCTGGAACCATTGGGCGGAGCGGCGCGGGTTGATGCACAGTCACAGTGGCTTCGTCCGGTTTACGAGGCGCTCTCGGCGCTGCAATATCTGGCGCTTGGCCTTATCATTCTCGTTTCAATCGCCACCGCTGCCGCCGTATGGCTCGCCTCGCGCAGCGCCTTTGCCAATCACCGCGAAACGGTGGAGATAATTCACCTGCTTGGCGGCACGGATGCTCAGGTCACCCGCGTGTTTGAGCGTCCCGTTATTCGCGAAGCGGCCTTTGGTGCCTTTGTCGGATTTCTACTGGGCCTTGTCGCGGTGTGGCTTTTGGGGCGACAATTCGCCGCGCTCGATAGCGGCATGGTGGCAGGCGGCGGGCTTTCGCTCACCGATTGGCTAATTGTAGCGACCATCCCCCTATGCGGCGTTCTGCTTGCAGTCATCACCGGGCGCATAACGATTGGCTATGCGTTAAAGTCTATGCTTTAGGCTGATCGCTGAGACTGATCTTATGAAGACCTTTCGTTATCTTGCCTCTTTTGTGCTGCTCGTTTGGGCGCTTGGCTTTTTGTGGTTTGCTGCCGCATTGCCTCAGCCTGCGGGCGCTGAGCGCACCGATGCGGTGATTGTCGCAACCGGAGGAGCAGGCCGGATCCCACAAGGCCTTGCCGTGCTTGACGCAGGGCTTGCTCAAAAGATGCTTGTGACAGGTGTCGACCGCGAAGTCACACCGGGCGAATTTGCCGCCGAGTTTGAAGTGAGCGAGGCACGCATGGAGTGCTGCGTGTCGCTTGGCTTTCAGGCGGTGGATACGCGCGGTAACGCTGCTGAGGCCGCTGAATGGGTGATGGAAAACGAGATTGGATCGGTCAGGCTGGTTACAACCGATTGGCATATGCGGCGTGCAGGGTACGAGCTTGCTCAGAAGCTGCCCGATGATATGACCCTTGTGCGCGATGCGGTGCCATCAACGCCAAGCCTTGCAAGTCTATTCCTTGAATACCACAAGCTGATTGCCAGCTATGGTGCTGGTCTTTTCGGTTATTAAGGCGCGAACTTTTTGGCGTTACTTCGCAATCTTCTTTTTTATCCCCTTTTTTACGGGGTGAGCGCGATTTTGGTGATCGCCTCAGTGCTTGCTGTGCCGATGGGGCAGGTGGCCTTGAAGGGAGTCGTGGCTCGCTGGGGGGATTGGCATCACTGGTGTGTTCAAAACATCCTTGGCATCAAAGTGGTGCAAGATGGTGTGATACCGGACGAACCCGTTCTGATCGCGGTCAAGCATGAGAGCTTTTTCGAAGCGATTGATATGCCGCGCCTGTTCAGCTTCCCCACCGTCTTTGCCAAGCGCGAACTTTTCTGGATCCCGGGTTGGGGGTTGTCGGCGCGGGTGTATGGGCTTGTGCCGGTTGCGCGCGACAAGGGCGCCAGGGCTCTGCGGGAAATGATCGCTTTTGCGAAACTCAGGATTGCTGAAGGGCGACCGCTGGTGATTTTTCCCGAAGGCACGCGCGTGCCCCACGGCAAGGAGCCGCCTTTGCAATCGGGCTTTGCCGGGATTTACAAATTGCTCGGCCTTCCAGTCGTGCCAGTCGCGGTCGACAGCGGTCCAACCTATCACCGCATCATAAAACAGCCCGGCACGATCACGTATCGCGTAGGCGAGACGATCCCCGCAGGGCTTCCCCGTGACGAGATGGAGCGGCGCGTCCATCGCGCGATCAATGCGCTGAACAATGGTGAAGATGTAGCGGCGAGAGGCGCGGTCGCTAAAGCCTAGCTGTGATCTTTGCGCCCAAAGTCGGGGCGACCATCATCCTGACCTTGCTCAATCACTTCGCGGCGGATTTTGCGGGTGCGGCTGAAAAGGTCGTGCAGTGTTTCGCCGTCGCCTGAACGGATGGCGCGCTGAAGGGCGGAAAGGTCTTCGCTAAACCGGCCCAGAACTTCGAGAACGGCGTCCTTATTGTTCAGGAAGACATCGCGCCACATGACCGGATCGGAGGCTGCGATGCGGGTGAAATCGCGAAAACCCCCGGCGGAATATTTGATGACTTCCGAGCGCGTGACCTCTTCCAGATCGCTCGCCGTGCCCACAATCGTATAGGCGATTAGGTGCGGGATATGGCTAGTGACCGCGAGCACGACATCGTGGTGCTTTGCGTCCATGATCTCGATTTTTGCGCCCAGCTTCGTCCAATAGTCAGACAAAGCGCTAACCGCCTCCTCATCCGCGTTTTCGGGTGGGGTGAGGATGCACCAGCGATTGGTGAAAAGCGAAGCAAAACCTGCCTCCGGCCCGCTTTGTTCGGTGCCAGCCACCGGGTGCGCAGGGATCACCGTGTGACCGGGAAGCGTTTTTGCCAAAGCTTTGGCTACGCTTTCTTTCGACGAGCCAACGTCTGAGATAATCGCGCCTTGTTTAAGGTGTGGCGCTAGCTCGCTCGCCGCTGCTTCCATCGCGCCGACGGGCACACATAAAATAACAAGATCCGCATCGGCGACTGCGTCCGCTGCGCTGTCGCAAACCGAACCCACGATCCCGCGCGCAGCCGCTTTGGCGCGCACGTCGGGGTTGTGGTCATAACCCTTGGTCACGATACCCGGCGCGTGTTCCATCGTGGCAAGGCCAACAGAACCGCCAAGCAGGCCAAGGCCAATGATTGCGACGGTTTCGATTGTCATGCGCTTTCCCCGCAAAGCTCTCTTAAACAAGCGGCCACGCGCTCCATATCCTCGGCCTTGCCGATAGTGATGCGCAGCGCATTGGGCAGGCCTTGTGAGGGCAAGTGGCGCACCGCATAGCCAGCCTTGGCAAGCGCGCTCAGCGCCTCTTCAGCTTTAACTTCGCCGTCAAAATGGACGAGGACAAAATTGGCCTCGCTTGGTGTCGCGGTGAGGCCATGGTTGCCAAGGCTCTCGATCACCTCGACGAATTTGCCGCGTTCGAGCGCGTTGTGCTCCCGGCTCGCGCGGACGAAATCCTGGTCGCCCACTGCCGCAAGAGCTGCCTTCTGGCCGCTGGTGGTCACGTTAAACGGGCCGCGCAAGCGATTGATCATATCGATCAGATGCGCACTTCCGGTCGCCCAGCCGATGCGTTCAGCGGCAAGGCCATATGCTTTGGCGAAGGTTCGCGTCACCAAGACATTCTCTTTTTCCTGCGCAAGTTCAAGCCCGCCATCATCAACCCCTTGCGGAAGATATTCGGCATAGGCCTGGTCAAGGACAAGCAACACATCCGCCGGTAGCTTTTCGTGCAGGCGCTCTATTTCAGATGCGTCTAGCCAAGAGCCAATAGGGTTGTTGGGATTATCAAGAAGTACAACTTTCGTCCGCTCTGTGACGCTATCCAGAATGAAGTCCACTGATGCGGCCAGATTGTTGTCCGGTGCCATTACCGGGGTTGCCCCCACCTTATGCGCAAGAAGCGGGTAAAGTGAGAATGAGTATTTGGAAAAGAGCACTTCATCGCCGGCGCCAGCAAATGCTTGCACCGCGCAGTTGAGAATTTCGCCTGACCCCGTCCCGCACACAATGCGCGCCGGATCAAGACCGTGCAGTTCGCCAATCGCTGCGCGCAACTCCTTGCAATCGGGATCGGGATAGGCCGCTGCCCCATTGGCAAACCCGCGCGGCGCCTCAAGCTCTTCAAGAGCGGCAAGCGATGAACCTAGCGGATTTTCATTCGCCGACAGCTTGATAAGCGGGCGGCCATCGGAAGCTGCCGATTTGCCCGGCACATAGGCATGGATGCCAAGAATATAGGATTTGGGTTCAGGCTTACTGGTCATTACGGATCGGCGCAGACTTGAAAAAAGAGGGTGCTGCGACAAGCTCAGCACGGTTCGACAATTGAATTAGCCCTCTAACCGCTGCCCTCACGCTTGTCGAAGGGCTCTTTTTCCTCTTTAGGCAAATAATGACCAAAGCCCGCGTCTCAAAGGTGTTTTTGCTGCCAGAAGCCTTACCGCTCGATAGCGGCCAAGTGCTTGAGGGTGCTCAGATCGCGTATGAGACTTATGGGGAGTTGAATTCAGATAAGTCGAATGCGGTCCTTATCTGTCATGCGCTGACGGGCGACCAATATGTGGCGAGCACGCACCCCATCACTGGAAAGCCGGGGTGGTGGGAGCGGATGGTGGGTCCGGGCAAACCCATCGATACAAACCGCTTTCATGTCATTTGCGCCAATGTCATTGGCTCGTGCCTTGGTTCAACGGGCCCTGCTTCGATTGCACCTGATGGTAAGCCCTATGCCATGCGTTTCCCCGTGATCACCATTCGCGATATGGTGAGAGGGCTTGTGGCGCTGCTTGACGGGTTGGAGATTGAGGCGCTTCACGCTGTTGTCGGCGGTTCGATGGGCGGGATGCAAACGCTAAGCCTTGCGGCCAACTGGCCGACGCGTGCAAACCGTGTTTTGGTACTCGCCTCTACCGCACGTCATTCGGCGCAAAACATCGCTTTTCACGAGCTTGGGCGGCAGGCGATTATGGCCGATCCCAATTGGCGCCATGGCGATTATTATGGTTCGGATGCACGGCCCGATAACGGCTTGGCGGTGGCCCGCATGGCTGCGCATATCACCTATCTTTCCGAAGAAGGGCTGACCCAGAAATTCGGACGTCGTTTGCAGGATCGCGAGGCCAAGAGCTTCGGTTTTGAGGCCGATTTTCAGGTGGAGAGTTACCTGCGCTATCAAGGCAGCGGATTTACGCAGCGATTTGATGCGAACTCTTACCTCTACATCACGCGGGCGATGGATTATTTCGATCTGGCCGAAGAACACGGCGGCAAGCTTGCCGATGCTTTTGCAGGATCAACCGCGCGATTTTGTCTGGTGAGCTTTGACAGCGACTGGCTTTATCCCACGGCTGAAAGCCGGCACGTGGTTCATGCGCTTAACGCGACAAGCGCGAAGGTCAGCTTCGTCGAGCTTTCAGCAAGCGCAGGGCACGACAGCTTCCTTCTCCCGCACGATCAATTGGACCGCGTGGTGAGGGGGTTTGTCGAATGACCGCGCCCAATTCTCGACTGCGCTTTGACCTTGATGCGATTGCCCAAAGAATCGGGGGGCAGATCGGCAAGGCGGCTGGGCCATCGCGAGTGCTCGATATCGGGTGCGGTGACGGTGCCCTCATGGCTGCGTTGGAACGTGATTATGGCGCTGATGTGCGCGGGGTTGAGCTGGACCCGGTGAAGGTTGAACGCGCCGTTGCCAAGGGGCTTTCGGTTATTCAGGGCGATGCCAATACCGACCTTTGCAACTATCCTGATCGTAGCTTCGATTTCGCGGTCCTTGCCCGCACGCTTCAAACCACCAATCGCCCCGATCAGGTGCTCGATCAGCTTTTGCGGGTGGCCGATGTCGCTTTTGTGAGCTTTCCGAACTTTGCGCATTGGCGCACGCGGGCTGCTCTTATGTTCGGTGGGCGGATGCCGGTTACCAACGCCATCCCGATAAGCTGGTATGAAACCGAGAATATTCACCACGTTACCGTGGAAGATTTCCGCGCACTGGCTGCCGAAAAAGGCGCAAAGATCACGCGCGAATGGAACTTCGCGAACGAGCGCGCCATCAGCCCATTGGGAGCCAACTGGCGCGCTGAATTTGCTTTGTTTGAATTAAGCCGCTGAGCTTTTTTCCGGGCTCGCTAACGCGAGACGCAGCCGCCACCCACCTCCCCGCCCGGCCACTATAGCCTAATGGTACCAATGGTGGCCGGGCGGGGAGGTGGGCGGCGGCTGCCCTCAATCAGGACGGCCGATGGATGCCGCAGATCTTGTGGCCATCAGGATCACGGAAATAGCACAGATACATCGGGCCCATGGAGCCTTCGCGAAGGCCGGGAGGGTCTTCACAAGTGGTGCCGCCATTGGCGACCGCAACATCATGGAATTCCTGAATTTGCTCTGGCGAATCGCACACAAAGCCAAGCGTGAACCCGTTGGATGGCTCAACAGGCTCGCCATTGATTGGCTGCGAGATTGAAACCGTGCTGCCGTTATGGATGTAGAACAGGCGCGTTTGGCCGGTGTCGTTGACGTGCTCCATCGGCTCGCCTGCTCCCAGCACGCCGAGCGCGGCATTGTAGAATTTCTTCGATCTTTCGATGTCGTTAGAGCCGATCATCACGTGATTGAGCATCTGTTTCTCTCCTCTTGAAGGGTTTAACCGCGCTTGGCGTAAGGCGGGGACGACGCGCGAGCAAGGCCAATTTTTCTCATCTTGTCGTCGCAGGTTCACGTGAGCGCAGCTAAAGTGCATTGCCATGACAATTTCTCTCCTTTCAGCGCTTGTCCTTCCCTTCGCTCTTCAGTCCGCTGTGCCAGATAACGGGCCGGAAAAACCGGCGAGCTTGGATGACCTTTCGATCGAGGAAGCCACCGGCCCACGCTGCGGCATTGCCTTTGCGATCATGCAAGGTTGGCAAGAGGCGGGCGATGCGCGCGGGCAAAGCGCGCCCGACCTGAAACAGGCCAATGCACGTGAGTTTTTCCTGACCGCTATGGTGCGCTTGATCGACCGCTACAGCCTTGAGCGATCCGATGTCGTTCGCATTGTCGAGAATGAAAAGACGCGACACCGCGCCGATGATTTTGCTGACGTTGGCGTGATGATGCCCGCGTGCCTCGCTCTGCTTGAGGCATCCAAAGCGCAAGGTGGTTGATAGTGACGCGTCAACCCATGAGAGCCAGTGGATTTGCCCGCGAAACTGCGGCATAAAGCGACCTGCAATGTGGCAGCTTTATCAATTCCCCCTTTGTCCGTTCTCCCGCAAAATCCGCTTGCTGATGGCGGAGAAGGGCATTGGCTATGATCTGGTGCGCGAAGACCCTTGGGCCCCGTCTGAGATGTTTCACAATCTGAACGCGGCGGGCACCACGCCTGTCGTCGTGGATGAGCAAAAGGGCATCACGCTTGCCGACAGCCGTGCGATTGCGGAATATCTTGAGGAGACGGTCGATACAAAACCCATGATCAATGGGACTGCGGCCAACCGCGCCGAAATCCGCCGCCTTGTCGCTTTGTTCGATGAAAATTTCTACCGGGATGTGACCGCGCCTCTACTGCTCGAGCGGATGAAAAAGCGCATCATCTATAAACAACCCCCTGACAGCCGGGCTTTGCGCGAGGCCATGCGCAACGCACACGGCCACCTCGATTATATGGATTGGCTCATTGATAATCGCCCGTGGTTGGCAGGCTCCACGATGAGCCTTGCTGACCTTGCCGCAGCGGCTCAGATCAGTGTGGCTGATTACCTTGGCGGGATTGATTGGAACGGGCATGAGCAAACGCGCGGCTGGTATTCGGTGTTCAAAAGCCGCCCCAGTTTCCGTCCGCTCCTGTCCGAGCGCATGGATGTGATCAAACCGCCTGAGCACTACGCACTAGTTGATGGGTAGATCACCCTTGCACCTTTGGCATGGGCTTCCGATATGGTTGTCACAAGAGAAGAGGCCCCCATGTCCCACGATCCCAAAACCATCACCGAAGACGAGTGGCGTGAACGCCTGAGTGCTGAGCAGTTCCATATCCTGCGCGAAGCAGGAACGGAACGCGCTTTTACTGGCAAATACGACAAGTTTTACGAGAAAGGCGAATATATGTGCGCCGCGTGCGGCACGCGCCTGTTCATCTCGGCTGCCAAATACAATTCAGGTTGCGGCTGGCCCGCTTTCACAAAGCCCGCCGATGAAGAGGTTATCGACGAGCACCGCGATGTTTCATTCGGGATGATCCGCACCGAAGTGCGCTGTGGCAATTGCAACAGCCATCTGGGCCATGTCTTCCCCGACGGTCCGCCAGAAGAAGGCGGCCTTCGTTATTGCATCAACTCCGCCGCACTCGAATTCGCGCCAGAAGACTAATAGCCCGGCGCTTGTTCAGGCGAATAAACGCTCAGCTAGGCGCGAATAAGACTCGTTTCATGGGGATGACGCTCAGCTTTGTGTTCACCCCACGTTACAACTTGCTTAGACATATTATGTCATAAATTGGGCAAGTGGCCCCCACGCAAAAGGTTTGATCGAGTTGAATGTCGAAGCGGGGTGACAGCCTTTCAAACAAGAACAAGCGCGGTGCACGCCGCGGGGCGAGCGAGCGCGCTGGCTCGGCTGGTAAGAAATCAGCCAAGAAGAAGACCACTCTGAACAGAGACGCACCTTCGCCATTTTGGAAATGGACTAAGCGCCTCATCGGTTTTGGCGCATTGGCGGGGGTCCTGGGCGCAGTATTCCTTGCCGTTGCCGTGGGCATGGCCGCGCGTTCGCTGCCTAGTTTTTATCAACTGCAATCAAGTCAGGCGGGGCAAACCATCCGTGTCCTGTCGCGAGATGGCAGTGAGATTGTCGAAATCGGCCCAAGTTTCGGCGAATGGCTCGATTACGAAGAGATCCCGCAAAATATGCGCAACGCCATGATCGCGGTGGAGGACAAGCGTTTCCACTCGCACTACGGCATTGATCCAATCCGTTTGACCGGCGCCATCGTTGAAGGGGTCACGGGCGCCCGCTCTCGCTTGGGCGGAACGTCAACCATCACGCAGCAATTGGCGCGCAATTTGTTTTTGTCCTCGAACCGCACGGTTGACCGAAAGGTGCGCGAGGCGGTGTTGGCGATGGCGCTCGAATGGAAATTCTCCAAAGAGCAAATTTTAGAGCTTTACCTGAACAAAGTGTATTTCGGCGGCGGGGCCTATGGGGTGGACTCAGCGTCTCGCAAATTCTTCAGCCACCCTGGCCGCGAGCTTAGCGTGGCCGAAGCTTCAATCATCGCAGGCCTCGTAAAAGCGCCAAGCCGTTACTCTCCTACAGCCGATGTGCAGGCTGCTGTCGACCGCGCTAGCGTCGTGCTGCGCCTCATGCGCGAGCAAGGCTATATCACCGCCGATCAGGCTTCGGTCGATGTCGATGCGGTGCAGTTGAAACAGCAAGCGGGGCAAAACTCGGTGCGTTATTTCACCGATTATGTGTTGCCGCAGCTGGATCTCATCCTGCCGGAAACCAATGCGCCATTGGAGGTCTGGACGACGCTCGATGTTGGAATGCAGCGCGCCGCGACCGCTGCGGTTGCATCAAATGCGCCAGAGGGTGCGCAAGGGGCATTGGTGAGCCTTGACCGCGACGGGGCGATCTTGGCGCTGGTAGGCGGCACCGATTATGTCGAAAGCAACTTCAACCGCGCAACCAATGCAATGCGTCAGCCGGGCTCTTCGTGGAAGCTGTTCGTTTATCTTGCCGCTTTGGAAAAAGGTTACACGCCAGATGATCGGGTGGTCGATACCCCTGTAACGATCGACGGATGGAGCCCGCGCAATTCCAATGGCCGCAATGTGGGCGAGACGAATTTGCGCACCGCCTTTGCCTATTCGATCAACACCGTGGCGGCTCAATTGGGCAATGAAGTGGGCTTTGGCACCGTTGCTTCGATGGCGCGGCGCTTTGGCGTGAGTTCGCCCATTTCGACATTCCCTTCGATGGTGCTGGGTTCTTCCGAAGTGCGGCTCATTGAAATGACGCAGGCCTTCGCCGGGATTTCAGCGCGGGGCATGAAGGTGATGCCTTATGGTATAACCAAAGTCGTCACCGCCGATGGGGAAACGATTTACGAGCACGAAAGCCCGCGCGAAAACAAGGTTGTACCTGACTATGTCGCCGCTGGCATTACCGATCTCCTGCAAGCTGCGGTGCAAACAGGCACAGGCCGCGCAGCGCAGATCGGGAGGCCTGTTGCAGGCAAGACCGGGACGACCAGTTCGAACAAGGATGGGTGGTTCGTGGGCTTTTCAAGCGGGATAACGACCGGGGTCTGGATGGGCCGCGACGATGCAAAGGCGGTCCCCGGTCTTCAAGGAGGCCGCGCGCCTGCAAGAGCTTTTGCTGCTTATATGCGCTATGCGGTGAAAGACCGCCCTGAAGAGGAGTTCGACACTGAATTGAACCTGCCGGAATGGGCGCTTGAGCCTGATGAAGAGGCGTTGTTTGGCGACCCGGATGACTATTACTTCATCGATGAACAAGGCAATCTGATTGAGCCGGGTCGGCGCGATCCGGAAAGCCCTGCGTTCGATATTGAAGGGGAGCGCAGCCCCGGCGCTGTTGTTGAGCCGCCTGCTGCGGTGAGCGATGATTTCCTCGATGAAGCACTTGGGCGCAATCCGTCCCCGCCTCAGCCGCAGCGTCCGCGTCCAAACCCGACCCCGCGACAACCCGCCCCGCCTCCACAATCGGTGAGCGACCCCAATTTTCTGGACGATGGATAAAGCGGCGCTGCAGCAATCAAGAGCACGCAAAACAAAGAAAAACCCCCGGTAGCCTGATGGCCGCCGGGGGTTTTTCATTTGTTAGCTTGCCTTGGCGATCAGTTGCGCAGGCGGATGGGCAGGAAGCGTGGCGGTTGACCACGGCGCTGGATCCGCAGCAACACCGCGTCGCGGCCCTCTGCTTCGGCCGCTGCAATCTGTTCGCGCAGATCGTCCACCGATGCAACTTCCTGATAATTCGCCGACAAGATCACATCACCGCGGCGAAGACCTTTACGGCCCGAGTCAGAGTTTGGATCAACCGCGCCGATCACAAGGCCGGTGGTATCCTCAGGCACACCCAGGCTGCGGGCGATGCGCGCGGTCATTTCGAGCACTTGCAGGCCCAGCTTTTCAGCGACTTCGTCATCGGTTTGATCCGGATCCATCGGCTCGTCCGAATCCGGGTCAAATGCTTGCGCCTGCTGAGCGAGCTCTTCTTCGCTAGGGCGACGGGCGAGCGTCGTGTTGAGCGTCACGCGGCGACCTTCACGGATCACGGTCACTGGTACCGTCTCACCCGGTGAGATGTTTGCAACGAGGAACGAAACCGTCTGATCGGACGAAACTTCATTGCCGTTGACTTCCACGATGATGTCGCCAGCCTTCATCCCGGCTTTTTCGGCCGGGCTGTCGTCGGTGACGATCTGAACAATCTCGCCGCGATTGCGTGTAAGGCCAAGCGAATCAGCCAGATCATCGCTCATCGGCTGGAGATTGACACCGAGATAGCCGCGCTCAATCTCTTGTCCCGCCTTAAGCTGGTTGACGATAGGCTCGGCGATTTCACTGGGGATGGCAAAGCCGATGCCGACGCTTCCGCCAGACGGTGAGAAGATCGCATTGTTAATACCAATCACATTGCCGCGCATATCGAACAGCGGGCCGCCCGAATTGCCCCGGTTGATCGAGGCGTCGGTCTGAATGAAGCGGTCATATGCGCCGCCTTGGCCGGTGTTACGATAAACGGCCGAAATAATGCCCGACGTCACCGTTCCGCCAAGGCCAAACGGGTTGCCGATTGCGACCACCCATTCGCCTACACGCGCTTGCGACGAATCGCCGAAAGTCACGAAGGGGAAGGTCTTGTCCGATTTGATCTTGAGCACGGCGAGGTCAGATGCAGCATCTGCACCAACCAGATCGGCTTCATATTCGGTTCCGTCCGGGAAAGTCACCGTGATCTCTTCCAGCCGCGCCCGGTTATCAGGGGCAACCACGTGATTGTTGGTGACGACAAAACCATCGGCGCTGATGATGAAGCCAGAGCCCAGCGATTGCGCTTCGCGGCGCTGGGGTTGATTGCCGCCCCTCCGGTTGAACAATTCTGCGAAAGGTGTGCCAGCAAACGGGTTGCGATTGACCTCAACCGATTGACGCGTGGCGATATTCACCACGGCGGGCTGCAATTGCTGGGTCAAATCTGCAAAGCTTGCCGGAGCGCCAGCCTGGGGCACCACACGGTTCATCACACTTGTGTCGTTTTGCGCGACTTGGGCACCTGCTGGCATCCCGGTCATCAGCGAGACCGCTGCACCGCCCACTAGAAGCGCGCTCGTCAGTCCATAAACATACCGCACGTTGCTCACGTCCTCTCATTCCTTCCTGTAGTGACGCCAGCAAAAGCGGCGTCTGAGTTACTTTAAGTTACGCCTGCCCTTAAGCCTTAGGCGCACTTAACCGCGATTGAACACGGATGTAGTCGGTAGTTCGAAATCAGCCGTTGGTCGGTGAGCCCAATTTTTGGAGCCCACATGGAAAAGAGCGTCATTGACCATTGAACTGATTGAAATACTCATTGTCCGAATCCAGCACCATCGAGCTGTCCCCTTCGCCATTGATGAAGGTCTGGCGATAGCTTTCCATGGCGCGGTAGAAATCGTAGAAATCCGGATCCTTGCCATAGGCTGCTGCATAGGTGGCAGCGGCCTCAGCATCGGCTTCGGCGCGGATGATCTGCGCGTTCTTACGCCCTTGTGCACGAATGGTTTCGGCTTGTTCTTGCCGCTCGGAAATCATTCGGGTGAAGGCAGCTTGCAGAGGCGTTCCTTCCGGCAAATCGGCTGCCTTGATCCGCACATCGATGATCTGTGCTCCGTATTCGCGCGCTTGTTGGTCAAGGCTGTCGCGAATATTGGTCATGGCATTGCCACGCTCTGCGGTCAGAAGGCTGGCGAAAGTGCGCCGCCCCAATTCCTGACGCAAGGCCGAACGAAGGATCCGTGCCAACTGCACGTTCAGACGCGATTCGTCGCCTGCCCGCTCAATCATCGTCACCGGCTGGATGATGCGATAGCGCGCATATGCATTCACCTGAAGGCGTTGCTGGTCGCTGGTGAGTACCTGTTCGTTGTCCATGTCCAGATCAAGCACACGGCGCTCAACCATCTGCACGCGGTCAACAAAAGGAATGCGCCACCAGATCCCGGCTCCGGTCTGGCCAAAAGGCTCATCGGGATCGAAAAGATTGACGATAGCCTTGGGTTCACCAGTGCGGATGATGACGGCCTGTTTCGTCTCAGGCGTCACGAACAGGGTTGCTGCAAGCGCCATTAGAAAAACACCGGCAGCGATGATCGGCAGTTTGAAGTTAGTCCAGATGTCTTGCATCTTACTGGCCTCCTGCTGGTGCGGGTGCGGCTGCTGGAGCGGCTGGTTGAGCGGAACGCCGCTCTATTTCGCGTAAGGGAAGATAGGGGGTTACCCCATCGGCATCGATGATTGTCTTGTCCGTGCGGCTCAGAACCGATTCCATTGTCTCATAATACAGTCTGCGACGCGTCACCTCAGGGGCAAGACGATATTGGCTGTAGATCTGATTAAACTGTTCAGCGTCACCTTCTGCGCGGGCCAGAAGGCGCTGCGAATACCGGCGCGCTCCGTTCAATTCGCGCTCAGCATCCTGCTGTGCTGCAAGCACGTCGTTAAATGCTTCAACCACGCTTTCAGGCGGGTCAGTCTGATCGACTTCGATCCCCAGAACCGTGATACCTGCGCCATAGCTGTCGAGAATATTCTGCATTCGCGTTTGCACATTGGCCTGAATATCAGCGCGCCCTTCACCTGAAATGACGGTGTCGAGAGTTTTTTCGGCGACCGAGGAACGCATCGCCGCTTCTGCCGCTTCGCGCACGGTTTCTACAGGATCGGCCAGCTGAAACTGGAACAAGGACAAATCATTGATATTCCAGCGCACCGAATAGCTGAGATCGACAAGGTTCTGATCCCCGGTAAGGATCAGCTTGCTTGGCACTTCCTCAATCCGGGCCGCTTCGACGTTTTCAACCTCGACGATGCTGATCGGATAAGGCCACGAGATATTCGTACCCTGATCGAAAGTGCCAACAAAGCTCCCGCCGAACCGGGTCACGGTTGCGCGCTCACCGGGCTGGATGAAGTGGAAGCTGGTGAAAATTATCCAGATGCCTGCCAAAACGGCCAGAATGATTGGCAGCCAGCTTCCTCCACCGGGACGAGAGGGCATTTGAAACGAAGGGCCGCCTCCACCACCGCCTGCGCGGCGTGGACCTTCGGGGCCTTTGTTCTTGAAGATGTCTTCGATGCTGGCCGAACGACGTTTGCCATCATCAGAGCCCCCGCCGGGAAGCCAGGGGTTGCGTGGGCCATCATTACCGGAGCCATCTGATTTGTCGCCAGAAGGCGTGTCGCCTGACCCACCGCCAGTGGGTTTGCCCCAGGGATTTTTCTTACCGGCCATGGCAAGGCCCCATTGTTTTCTAAAGCCGTCAAAAATCTGCATGACCCATGTATAGGAACACCTTTGTAGGAAAAACAGGGGTTCGATGTCACAAAATAGTGCTAGAGGCGCATTGCTATGGTTAGTGATAACAATTCCCCTCCAAACCTTGAGGCTGCTGAGGCTTTGATACGCAAAAGCCTGCCGGTTGAAATTCAAGGCCGGATCCGTTCTGCGCGGCTGAAAGAAGAGCGCGCCATCGTGGTCGCCGAAGCGGGCGATTTAGGGGCGAAAGCGCGCGAAGAGCTTGAGAAGCTGATCGAAAATGCACTTTTGCCGCTTGAGGAAGTGGCTGAAGTGCGCGTCGCGCTAATCGCGGATCGCAGACAGCGCATGATTATCGCGGTTGGCTCTGGCAAAGGCGGCGTTGGCAAGTCCACGCTTACCACCAATCTGGCGGTGGCTCTGGCGAAAATGGGTCGGAAAGTCGGCGTGATTGACGGTGACATATACGGGCCAAGTCAGGCGCGGCTTCTTGCTACCGAAAGATCGAAGGCTGAGGCGCGTGATGAAAAGCTCGTCCCCATTGAAAGTCCTCACGGCGTCAAAATGCTTTCAATGGGCAATCTGGTTGCACAAGGCAAAGCGCTTGCATGGCGCGGCCCTATGGCGGGTAAGGCGCTCACACAGATCGTGGATGCGCATTGGGATGACACCGAGGTGCTCCTGATCGACCTGCCGCCGGGCACAGGCGATGTACAGATTTCGATGCTGGCCGATAATAAGCCCGATGGCGCTATCCTTGTCTCGACGCCGCAGGATCTGGCGCTGCTCGATGCGGCGCGCGCTGGCCAGCTTTTCGAAGACGGGGATGTGCCGATCATTGGGCTTGTCGAGAATATGTCGGGTTATGCCTGCCCTGAATGCGGGGCTATCTCCAACCCCTTTGGCGAA
Organism: Erythrobacter sp. SCSIO 43205; assembly: GCF_019904235.1. Taxonomy (NCBI): domain Bacteria; kingdom Pseudomonadati; phylum Pseudomonadota; class Alphaproteobacteria; order Sphingomonadales; family Erythrobacteraceae; genus Erythrobacter; species Erythrobacter sp. SCSIO 43205. The sequence continues at coordinate 688,165 of NZ_CP063202.1, forward strand.
GGCGGGGTGGAGAAATTCGCGAGCGCTCTTGAAATCCCCTTCCTCGGCAAAATCCCGCTGACGATGGAGACGCGGCTGGCGGGTGACGCGGGAAAGCCGCCCGCTGCATCGGATGGTGAAGGCGCGAAGCCGTTTATAGTTATAGCTCAGGCGCTTGATCGCTGGATGACAAACGGCAAAGTGTAAGGCCCCTTCACGGGAGATAGGGCGGCAATGCAAATTACACGGCGAGGGGTAATGACGGGGGCGGCCATTGGCGGCGGCTTGGTCGTGGCCTGGTGGTTTTTGCCGCGCCAATATCCCAATCCCCTCACCCCTGCGCGCGGTGAACACGTGCTGGGCGCATGGCTTAAGATTGCCGAAGACGGTGTTGTCTCTGTCGCAGTTCCCCAGCTTGAAATGGGGCAGGGGATCACCACGCTGATCCCGCAAATTGTGGCTGAGGAATTGGGCGCGGACTGGCGACAGATCGCTGTCGAGCCCGCTGCGGCCGCGCCTGCCTATCCCAACACGCCCTTGGCCAAGCGCTGGATAAGCTTGTGGGATCCGGCGACCGCTGGTCTAGCGGAGGGTGTCGATGATATGCTGGCTGAACGGTTTGCCCGCTCCAATGCCTTCACCGCGACCGCCGATGGCACTTCGCTCGCCGCTTATGAGCAACCTGCCCGCGAAGCAGCTGCGGCTGCGCGCGCAATGCTGGCGATGGAGGCGGCTGATAGATGGGGCGCGTCCTGGGAAGAATGTGAAGTTTACCAAGGGCTCGTGCGGCTTGGTGACAAGTCCGCCACCTTTGGAGAGCTTGCCGCTGGCGCTGCTGAGCAATCGCCGCCTGACCCGCCGCCGCTGCGCCCGGAGCTTGCCGATGAAACGCCGCGAGCAGGCGCAAGCGATGCCGATGCGGGCCCTTCTGCTTCTTTTCCCCGCATTGACCTGCCTTCAAAAGTCGATGGCTCATACCGTTTTGCAGGCGACGTGCGGCTTCCCGGCATGGTTTTCGCCGCGATCCGTCATGGCCCCAACAATGGGAGCGAGTTGACCGGCTTTAACGTCGATGGCGCAAAAGGCATTGGCGGGGTTGTCGGAGCTGTCAAAACCAAGCGCTGGCTTGCTGTTGCGGCGACGACATGGTGGAGCGCTGAGCGTGCTCTGACCGCGATGGAGCCGCAGTTCAAAACGCAGTTTCCCGTGTCGAGCGAGGACATCGCGGCAAGGCTCGATACGCTTTTGACTGCAGGCGACAGCTTCAAAACCCACGAGACAGGCTTTGGCGAAGAGGCGATGGCGCGCGTCGATATGGCGCGTCGATATGAGATCGAGCCGTTTCACGCTAGCCCAGTTGAAACCGCAAGCGCTGCGGCCAGGATTGCCGACGGGCGGCTGGAGCTTTGGATCGCAACGCAAGCGCCTGAACAAACCCGCGCCGCTGCGGCAAAAGCCGTGGGGCTCGGCATTGAGGATGTCGCGCTATATCCCATGGCGGCAGGTGGCAGTTTTGATGCGCGCCTTGAGCATGAGCACGCGGTCGAAGTCGCGCATATCGCCAAGGAATTGGATCGGCCCGTAAATCTCACATGGTCACGGCGTGAGGAGATGCTCCGCTCGCGGCCCTATGCGCCTGTCTATACCCTTTTCGGAGCGCAGCTTGCAGCCGAAGGTCAGCCTGAAGGCGCAGGCGCGATTGACGCGCTCAAAATTCGGGCGGCAACCCCGCCATCCACTCACGAATTTGGCCGCCGACTGTTCGGCAATCTAACCCCTTGGGCTGCCATTCGCGAGACAAGCGGCATGAAGGATGAGCTGGCGATGGAAGGCATGGTGCCGCCTTACGCGTTGCCCAGCGTGACCGTGCGCCATATCCCGGTGGAAACCGGCTATCCTGCAGGGCGCGTTCGCGGCAACGCCTATGTCGCGGGCACTTTCGCGATTGAAAGCTTCATCGACGAGGTGGCTGCCCAATCGGGGCGTGAGCCTTTGTCTTACCGGATGTCGATGCTGGGTTCTGACGTGCGCCTCGCGGCGTGTTTGCAGCGCGCGGCCAGCCTTGCCGAATGGGACGGCGGGCGCGATCAAAGCGGGCAGGGTCTTGCCTGCCTTCGCATTGGCGATGGGCAAACAGGCGGGCGCATTGCCTGTGTTGCCACCGCGCGTCCGGGTGAAGGTGGTCTTCGCGTCTCGCGCCTCACTGCGGTGGTCGATATTGGCCGCATCATCAACCTCGATATTGCCCGCCAGCAGATCGAAGGCGGCCTTTTGTTCGGCCTTGGCATTGCACTGGGAAGCCCGCTGGCCATGCGTGGTGGGCTTCCGGAAAGTTTCGAATATGCCGACCTGAACCTGCCAAAGATTGGCGATTGCCCGGAAATTGTCGTCGACTTCATACCCAGCGCCAATGGCACAGGCGAAGCGGGTGCGGACCCGGGCGAATTGGGCGTCGGCGTGGTTTCCCCTGCGATTGCCAATGCGCTGTTCTCTGCTACAGGCTTGCGACTCAGGCGGTTGCCCCTACTTTCCGGGGGTCTTTAGCAAGAGAGGTACACGATCTTTTTGTGTGACTTTCTGGCATAGGCTCGGACCCGAAATCATTTTTCAAGCGTTACCCCAAGCGAAATGACCTGGCAAAACCAACTTCTTCCTAATGATCACCCACCTGTGTCCAGCGGGGGCGTGGGCGTTTTGCTGGTCAATCTGGGAACGCCCGACGCGCCTGACCCATCGTCGGTCAAGCGGTATTTGAAGCAGTTTTTGTCCGACAAACGCGTTATCGAAATCCCGGCGATTGCCTGGCAGCCGATCCTGCGCGGTATTATCCTGAACACCCGGCCCGCGAAAAGCGCAGAGGCCTATTCCAAGGTTTGGACTGATCGCGGCTCGCCTTTGGCTGATATTACATCGCGCCAGGCCGAGGCCATCGAAGGCCAGTTTGGCGAGAATGTCGTGATTGATTACGCCATGCGCTATGGCAATCCCTCAATCGAGGACAAGCTCAAGGCGCTTACTGAAAAGGGCTGTGACCGCATTTTGGTGGCGCCCCTTTATCCGCAATATTCGGCGGCCACGACCGCGACCGTGTTCGACGAAGTGGCGCGCGTTTTGAAAGAGATGCGCTGGCAGCCAGCGCTGCGCTTCCTGCCGCCCTATCACGATGCGGACATCTATCTGACCGCTCTCGCCGATGATTTGACGCGCCAACTCAAAGGGCTTTCGTTCAAGCCTGAAACGATGCTTTTAAGCTTCCACGGGATGCCACAGCGCACGCTTGAAAAGGGTGATCCCTATCATTGCCACTGCCAGAAAACCTCGCGGCTTTTGCGTGAAAAGCTGGAAGTGCGCCCCGAATGGCAAGGCGTGAAATTCGTCACCACCTTCCAATCGCGCTTCGGCCCAGCTCAATGGCTCGAACCAGCCACCGATGACACATTGGTTGCAGAAGGCGAGAAGGGTACAAAACGCCTCGTCGTCGCCGCCCCCGGTTTTTCGGCGGATTGCGTTGAGACGCTCGAAGAACTCGCACTAGAAGGGCGCGATGAGTTTCTCGAAGCAGGGGGCGAAGAATTTGCCGTTATGGAGTGCCTCAACACTTCTGGCTCAGGGATTGAGATGCTGAAATCCTTGATCGGACGAGAGCTTTCTGGCTGGATTTGATGCCTTTCGTTCGGGCATTGTTGCAGGCTCACATCTTGGCATAGACACTTACTAACAATGTGGTAAGTTGCATTTGCAATACGGATATTTCGCATTTGCCGAGAGAGAGATTGAGACATGGCCACCCTCGCCCAAAAAAGACCGTCTACCGCTGATCACCAAGCCCCCAAGCATTGGAGCGAAGACGTTCCCGATGTGTCAGCGCTGGATCACATTCCGGGCGAGGCGGGTTATCCGCTGGTGGGGCACACGTTCACGCAGCTGGCCGACCCCCATGCCTTCACCCGGCGCATGGTCGAAACCTATGGCAAAGTGTACAAAGTAAGAGCCTTTGGCGGCTGGAATGTCGCACTGATCGGTGCAGAGGCGAATGAGCTGGTCTTGTTTAACAAGGACAAGATTTTCTCATCCGAGCAGGGCTGGGGCCCGATCCTTGATCAACTGTTTCCGCGCGGCCTCATGCTGCTTGATTTCGATCATCACCGGATTGACCGGCGCGCGCTTTCAATCGCGTTCAAGCCAGAGCCGATGCGCCATTACTGCGGAGCCTTGAATTCCGGCATCGCGCGCGAAGTCGCGGGGTGGGAAGGGGACAGGACGTTTTACCCTGCGATCAAGAAACTGACGCTTGATCTTGCCGCCGACAGTTTTCTCGGCATCCCTTGGGGGCCAGAGGCCGACGCAATCAACACCGCCTTTGTCGACATGGTTCAGGCAAGCGTTGCCCCCATCCGCAAACCGCTTCCCTTTACCAAGATGAAAAAGGGCGTCGATGGCCGCGCCTATATGGTCGACTATCTGACCAAGGAGACGATCCGCCGGCGCGCTGAGGGCGGTGGGCAGGATATGTTCAGCCAATTTGCCACCGCAACGCGCGAAGACGCATCGCTTCTGCCAGTCGATGAAGTGGTCGATCACATGAGCTTCCTGATGATGGCCGCGCATGACACCATCACCTCCTCGGCGACCTCGTTCATGTATTATCTCGCGGTCAATCCTGAATGGCAGGAGAAGCTGCGCGAGGAAATCTGGGCGGTTACCGGAGGCCCTGATGCAAGCGGCAACCCGCGCGCGCTGTCTTATGAGGATTTGGCAAGCCTTGAGCTTACTGAAATGGCATTCAAAGAAACGATGCGCATGATGCCGCCGGTCCCATCAATGCCGCGCCGCGCATTGAAAGAGTTTGAGTTTGGCGGATACCGCATTCCCGCTGGCCAGCACGTGGGCATCAATATCTATTGGACCCACCATTCAGAGGAATATTGGGACAACCCTTACACCTTTGATCCGATGCGCTTCACGGCTGACAAGGTGCGCGCGCGGCACAAATACGCGTGGGTTCCGTTTGGTGGCGGTGCGCATATGTGTTTGGGGCTGCACTTTGCCTATATGCAGGTGAAAATCCTGCTTGCGCAATTGCTCCAACGCTACCGGATCGAAGCGCCAGAGGGTTATGCGCCCGCTTGGCAAGCGTGGCCAATCCCGCAGCCTAAGGATGGGCTGAAGATTGAATTTAAGAAGCTCTAGGGCTCTTGCGCATCCCCGCGAAGGCGGGGATCCAGAAAGGTTGTGCTCGACGCTCCTAGATCCCCGCCTTCGCGGGGATGCGCCTTTCTAGAAATCCCAGGCGATCCCGTCCTTCTCCCAATCGCCATAGCGGGTAGGAGAAAGCTCGCGCGGTTCGTCCTTATTGGGATCAACCGCCTTTGGCTTTGGCGCTGGATCATTGGTCCAGTGCTTTGGCTTTTGGAAGTTCTTCGCAGCCCGGTCTCTTGGGTCGGATTTTTTCTGGGTCATGATATTTATCAAATGCGCAAGCTGGCACTTGGTTTCAAGAGCGCCTAGAGCCGCATTCGATTATGGCTCAACCTTCCGGAATCCACGCGCGTAAAGCCGCGCTCAAAATGCTCGACGCGGTCCTTCGCCGTGGGGAGACGTTGGAGCAGGCCGCGCCCCCCGCCTTGCGCGATGTGAGGAAAGCGCCCGACCAGGCGTTTGCGCGCGCGATTGCGGGGGAGGCCTTGCGCTGGCTGACCGATCTTGATGCTCTGATCGACAGCGCAACCAAGAACCCGCTGCCTGAAGACGCAAAGCCGCGCACGGTGCTGCGCTTGATGCTTGCTCAAGCCTTGCGGCTGGAGACACCGCCCCACGCGGTGATCGCGACAGGGCTTCCGTTGCTCGCAGGCGGACCAAGGCGGCTGGCGCATGGAGTTTTCTCCACGCTGATGAAGCGCGAGGTAACGCTGCCCGATGCGCCGACCTTGCCGGATCGTTTTGCCGATCTCTACACCGGAATGGCCGAGGGACTGGTCCAGCCGCCTGAGGTTGATCTGCATATTCGCGACGCAGACGAGACGGCGCAGTGGCAGGCGAAGCTGGGCGGGGTGAGCCTTGCGCCCAGTCACATCCGCATCCCCCGCGGCACGCCGATTGAGAAGCTTGAAGGCTATAAAGAGGGCGCGTGGTGGGTGCAGGATTTGGCGGCGCAATTGCCGACGCATTTGCTGGGTGCAGGCGAGGGCAAATACGCGCTAGACCTATGCGCAGCGCCCGGTGGCAAGACCATGGCACTCGCGACCAATGGCTGGAATGTGACCGCGCTCGACATATCGAAGCGGCGCTTGAGCGTGCTTAAGGAAAACCTCAAGCGCACCGGCCTGAAAGCCTCCACCTTGCGCGCAGATGCTCTAGCTTGGGAACCAAAGCACCAGTTCGACGCGATCCTCCTGGACGCGCCGTGCACCGCCACAGGCACCTGCCGCCGCCACCCGGATGTGTTCCACCGCATAGGACCAAGACAGATTGCCGAGATGGTCGAAATCCAGCGTGCTTTGATCGAGCGCGCGGTGGCTTGGCTCAAACCCGGTGGGACGCTGATCTATGCGGTGTGCTCGCTCGAACCCGAAGAGGGCGAGGAACAGGCTGCCTGGATTAGCGATACCTTTGATCTCACGCCCGCTCCAGTTGCCGCCGAAGAACTGCCCGCAAGCCTTAGCCCCACCAGCGAAGGCTGGCTGCGTACCCATCCGGGAATGCTGCGCGAAGAAGGCGGGCTCGACGGGTTTTTCGTGGGGCGGTGGGTGAAGGACTAACCCTTCACATATTTCTGAAAGCTTTTGCGCAGCTTCATGATCTTGGGCGGAATGACCGCGAGGCAATAGGGATTGCGCTGGCCTTCGCCGTCCCAATATTCCTGGTGGTAATCCTCTGCCACATACCATTCAGCGGTCTGCGTATCGCCTTCAAGGCCCTCGATCGTGGTGACAGCGCGGGCCCCACTTTTGGCACCATTATCCGCATTCCAGCGTTCGATTGCCGCTTTGGCCTCTTCGCCCTGTTCAGCGTTCAGAGGAAAAATGGCGCTGCGGTACTGTGTGCCAACGTCATTGCCCTGACGGTTCAACTGGGTCGGATCATGCGTGCCGAGGAAAACGTCATAGATTTCGCCCAAGCTGATCGTATCAGGATCGAAGGTTACACGGATCCCTTCGGCATGGCCGGTCTGCCCTGTGCACACTTGTTTATAGGTTGGGTTCGGCACCGTCCCGCCGATATAGCCGCTCTCGACCTCGGTTACGCCGATCACATCCTTGAAGACGGCTTCGGTGCACCAAAAGCACCCGCCAGCAATGATTGCCTGTTCCATAGTGTCTCCGATCTTTCTTTGTCGGGATACATAAGAAGCGCGGGCCGTTTTCAAAGGGCTCACCCCGGCGCGACCTTGTTATGTCGGGCCAAGGCCCTAAACAATGCCGACAGAGAGTTCATATTGAGAGGACGAAAGATCCATGAAATTCACAATTCTTGCCCCGCTTAGCCTGCTGGCTGCGTCTGCCTCGTTTGGAGTGATGGCTGTGCCTGTTGCTGCTGACGATCATATGGAAGCCTCAGCGCCTGCCCTCGAAGACGTGCTCGCGCACGAACGCCGCGACGATGACCGCGCGCGCGATCAATATCGCAATCCAGCCGAAACGCTCGCCTTTTTCGGTATTGAGCCGACGATGACCGTTGCCGAATTCAGCCCCGGTGGCGGTTGGTACACCCGCGTTCTCGCTCCCTATCTGGCACCCGCCGGCACTTATATCGCCTTCCAGACCGACAGCGATGCAGCCACCTATCGAAGCCGCGCTCAGGAAGCGAACGCCAAAGGTTGGACCGAACGCTTCAAGGAAAGCACCGCTGAAATGACAGGCATGAGCGCTGAAGATGTCATGGCGTTCGAAATCGACGAAATGCCCGAGGAGGCCGCTGGCACGGTGGACCGAGTGGTGATCTTCCGCTCAATGCACGGGCTTAACATTGGCAACAATGCCGATACCGTGCTGAAAGCGGCGCGCATGATGCTAAAAGACGATGGCATGGTCGGCGTGGTCCAGCACCGCGCCCCTGAAGGTGCAAGCTATGACGATTATGGCGCGCGCCAACGTGGCTATATGCGCGTGGAAGACGTGGTGGCGATCTTTGAGGCCAATGGCTTTGAACTGGCCGCCGAGAGCGAAGTCAACGCCAACGACAAAGACCCCGCCAATTGGGAAGGCGGCGTGTGGACGCTTCCGCCGGTGCTTCGTTACGGCGATCAGGACCGCGCCAAATATGAAGCGATCGGTGAAAGCGACCGGATGACGCTCCTTTTCAAAAAGGCTGACTAAGATTAGAGGGCGGCGGTATGAGCACACTTACTCTCGCCGCCCTCCAATTGCCTCTCGCCCGCGAAGACGAGGCGGATAATATCGCGGCTGTTGCCGCTTTGGTCGAGGAGGCCGCAAGCAAGGGCGCGAAGCTGATCCTGCCGCCGGAGCTGTTTTCAGGCCCCTATTTCTGCCGCACGGAGGAAGAGGCGCTGTTCGCGCTCGCTCGCCCGACGGCTGAGCATCCCAGTGTTATCGCGATGCAGGCGCTCGCCGCGAAACTTCGCATCACTATTCCGACCAGCTTTTTCGAGCGCGATGGTCACCACTATTACAACACGCTCGCGATGATCGGCCCGGATGGCGAGGTCATGGGCACTTACCGCAAAAGCCATATTCCCGATGGGCCGGGCTATGAGGAAAAGTTCTATTTCCGCCCCGGTAACGACGGGTTCAAGGTGTGGGACGTGGCCGCAGACGATGGCGCAAAGGTGCGTGTGGGCGTCGGCATTTGCTGGGACCAGTGGTATCCCGAATGTGCGCGGGTGATGGCATTGAAGGGGGCAGAAGTGCTGCTTTACCCGACTGCCATCGGATCAGAGCCCTATGACGCTGACCTCGACACCAGCCGTATGTGGCGCCGCGCGATGGTGGGCCATGCTGTGTCCAACTGTATGCCGGTCGTTGCAGCCAATCGCATCGGTTCTGAGGGGCCAAAAGCCGCCGCGCAAAGTTTCTACGGGCACTCCTTCATTACCGATGAATGGGGCGATTTGGTCGAGGAATTTGGTGCGGCCGACGAAGGCGTGCTGATCGCTACGCTTGATCTCGCGCGCGCGGCACAGCACCGCGCTGGCATGGGTTTCTTCCGCGACCGCCGCCCGCAATTGTATGGCCGGATTGCAGAAGATATTTGAGTTTTTAAGGTGAGCAGTTCTTATCTGGTCGCTCTGGGTTCTAACCAGCGGCATCACCGTTTTGGCCGCCCGCGCGATGTCGTAGGCGCTGCACTGGAAGAGCTTGCCGCTCTTGGCACTGTCACTGCCCGCTCGCGCATCATCACCACCGATCCCATCGGCCCTGCACAAAGGCGTTTTGCCAACGCCGCTTGCATCCTGACAAGCGACTATGACCCGCCGAGCCTGTTGGCGGGCCTTAAAATGATGGAGCGCGAGTTTGGCAGGCGTTCTGGTCAGCGTTGGGGTGACCGTGTGCTTGACCTTGATATCATCATGTGGAGCGGCGGGCGTTTTGTGACCGGCAACCTTGCAATTCCCCATAAGGAGTTTCGCGCTCGCTCTTTCGTGCTAGAGCCTGCGCTCAATATCGCTGGTGATTGGCGTGACCCGGTCTGTGGTTTGAGCATCGCCCACCACTTTGCCCGCCTGCAAAAAGCGCAGCGCAAGACCAGTTGCAAAGATTGATGCAAATGCCTGCTTGACCCGAGCCGCCTGCATCCCTAGTGGAGCGCCTTCCGAAGCGCATCGCAGGCCATGTTCCTCACGCGAATCAGCGCTGACCTCTTCGGGGGCCCTTAGCTCAGTCGGTAGAGCAACTGACTTTTAATCAGTAGGTCGCTGGTTCGAACCCAGCAGGGCTCACCATTAATCCCATGAAATTCGCTGGTTTTTATGGGAGTGCCGCAAAAGCGGCGCGCGGTGCAAATTCTCCTGATACGATACTGTTCCCAAAATCAGGCCCGCTCTTGCATCCCATCCCCACCGTGCAAAAGAACACATCAGGAACGCGTCACCTTCTAGGCCTACCGTTTCCTGCTTAGTGCCAGCGCAGCCACGCTTGCACATCAATCAGCCCCGCCCGCTCTGGCTTTTGCGATTGCGGGCGGGGCAATCTCTCATAGCATAATAAATTCGCCCCTAGCCTCGGTGATCATCCCGGCAACCTCTAACCGCCCGTCATCGCCATTTGGCGCGCGACCAGATGGAAACATTGGTAAACGTAAAATCCTGTATAATCCGTGGTACTTAGTTGTAAAATTAGGAAGTTGATAACCACACCGATTTAGCTCGCTCACTCGAAATTAACCACGAGGGAGGCGGCCGGTGGCCCGTTCTAGCGAGACTAAAAAACACAAAAGCTCGATTGCATTTCGTACGAAAATGCTTCTCGCAGCAACCGCATTAGGGTCAACTTCAGCCGCGATTGCAGCTCCGCCTTTGGTGATCAACGATGTGGCTGCGCCAACGACGGTTGGTTCTGGCCAGGGCGAGCGCGCAATTTGGACCAACGGGGGTACGGTCGGCGGCGTTTCGGTTGATATTGTTGCGGTGGTTACCGAAGCAACGGTTGATCACTCTCTGACAACGACATCCAACCGGCCTTCGATCACCTCCAGCCAGCAAGATAACGTTTTCATCGAATGGCGCCTTTATGAAGCGGGCACATACGACATCGCAACCGATAGCGGCGGTGTGCCGGTGGTTGCGGACATCCACGTCCAGATCAACGATATCGACGGCCCCAATAACGAGCAGGTCTTTCTGCCGGTGTGTCAGGGCGACATCGAGTTTGTGCGGATCGACCGCAATGCCACCACCGGTAGAGCGTTCGGGACCGTCGCAGGCCGCCCTGATATTTTCTCGCTGATTGGCGATCAAAACTACAATCAGGAACCGATTTCCGGGCTTGAAGTCATTTTGCCTGACCTGCCCGCATTTGAAATGGGCCGCACGGCCGATAACGGCTTTTTGATCCGGCTCGACAATCCGACTTATTCTGAGTTTGATACGCTCGATTTTGCCTGCGCCGACTTTACTCCTCCCATCGCGGTTGATGACAGTCAGGAAGGGACACCCGGTGTCAGCGCGACTGTCTCGATCTTGCGCAATGATTCAGCGGCAACTGACAACAACAATGCGCCTAACAATAACTCGCTTGTTGAAAGTGAGTTTGCCCGCGCTTCGATCAGCCTTGTCGCCCCTGTTGGTGCCACCAACATCACCAACGATATTGATGGCGACATCGCCAGCTTCACCGTCCCGGGCGAAGGCGACTGGTCCTATGACGAGATTTCCGGTGATCTGACCTTCACCCCCGACCCAAGCTTTGTCGGGGAAGCGACGCAGATTGATTATGTGTTCGATAACGCGCTTGGCATTACCTCGAACACTGCGACCGTCACGATTTGGTATCCGGGGCTTGGCCTTGTCAAAAGCGCTGTTTTCAATGACGAAAATGCCGATGGTTATGGCCAGGTGGGTGAGACGATCACCTACACCTATCAAGCGCGCGCTTATGGCCGCGAAGCTTTGGGCAATATCACCCTCGCTGAAACCGGTTTTACCGGCAACGGCACTACCCCGACCCCGGCTTTCCAAAGCGGTGATACCAATGGCGACAACCTGCTCGATCTGTCCGAGGTGTGGACCTACACCGCCACTTATGCGCTGGTCGCAGATGACCTTGGTTCGCCGGTCGCAAACTCTGCAACGCTAAGCGGACAGACCGCTGGCGGCACGCTGGTTCAGGACGTTTCAGATTCCACCGGAGGCGCTGATGGTGACGGGAGCGGCACCTCTGCGCCTGGCCCCAACAACGATGACCCCACCACCAGCAATCCGGCGAACAAGCCGATTGCGGCGTCTGATGACAGCCAGCCGGCCACGATTTTCGAAAGTAATGCTGCGCCTAACGCGTTCAACGTTTTGGGCAATGACACCCTCGACGGTGCGGCAACGAACCTTGGCGAAGTGACGTTGAACGTGACAAGCCCGGCCTCTGATCCGGGCGTCACTCTGGATCCGGCATCAGGCGAAGTTTCTGTCGCCGCTGGAACGCCTGCTGGCACCTATACAATCGGCTATGAGATTTGCGAGATTGGCAACCCCAATAACTGTGCAAGTGCAACCGCCACAGTAGTTGTATCCGCTGCGACCGGGATTGCGGCAACCGATGATACGCCCGCGCCCGTTCAAGTTGTTGGCGGTGGCACGAATATCATCAATGTTCTTGCCAATGATGATCTGGGCGGAAGCCCACCTGATATTGCGGATATTGACCTGACCGTGACCAGCCCTGCGGCTGATCCGGGGGTTTCGCTTGATACGGCGAGCGGCAATGTGTCGGTCGCGCCCGGAACCCCTGCGGGCACTTACACCATCGGCTATCAATTCTGCGAGAGCGCCAACCCCACCAACTGCGCGTCAGCCAGTGTGACCGTGGTGGTCGAATCCGCTCCGATTGATGCGCAAGATGATACGCCAGCGCCCGTGAACGGCGCGAATGGCGGCAGCAGCGTGGTCGATGCCTTTGCCAATGACACGCTGAACGGTGCGCCCGTTGACCCTGCATCGGTTAATGCAACCATCACTTCACCTGCCACTCCCGCAAGTCCGGGGAGCCCGGTTCCGGTGATGAACCCGGCCACAGGGCTTGTTGATGTACCTGCCAGTACGCCAGCTGGCACATACACAATCGGTTATCAGATTTGTGAAGCCGCCGATCCGACCAATTGCGCAACCGCAAACGTCACCATCGTCGTTCAAGCGGCGCCGATCACCGCTGATGCGGATGCCGCGCCTGATGTGACGGCGGGGGCCGGCAATGCAAACGCAATCAACGCCTATGCCAATGACACGCTCAACGGCGCAGCGGTCAATGTCGCAGACATCACCGGCAGGGTGACCGCGCCGGCCACTCCGGCAAGTCCGGGGGCCAGTGTTCCCGTACTCGACCCTGCAACCGGCATTGTTTCGGTTGCCAATGATGTGCCCGCTGGCAGCTACACCATCGGGTATGAAATCTGCGAGAATTTGAACCCGTCCAATTGCGCGTCGAACACGATCAGCATCAATGTCGTCAATGCGCCGATTGTTGCAGGCGCAGACAATCCGGGGCCCGTTAATGGCACGGATGGCGGCGACGATATCATCAACGCCTTTGACAATGACACGCTGAACGGCAGCCCGGTTGATCTGGCCGATATCACAGCCAGCGTTCTCACCCCGGCAACGCCTGCTACTCCCGGTGCGCCAGTGCCTGAACTTGATCCGGCAACGGGCCTTGTTGACGTGCCTCCCGGCACGCCCGCTGGCACGTACACGATTACTTACGAGATTTGCGAGAACGCAAACCCCACCAATTGCGCAAGCTCTTCGGTGACGGTGATCGTTGAAGCAGGCGCGATTACGGCTGTTCCGGACACCACGCCGACGGTGATCGTTGGTGTCGGTGATCCATCGGCAGTGAATGCCTATGACAATGATACATTCAACAGCGCGCCTGTTGACCCGGCGGACATCACCGGACGCGTCACTACCCCGGCGACCCCTGCAAGCCCTGGCGCGCCTGTTCCAGTGCTTGATCCGGCAACCGGCGTTGTCGCGGTCGCAAGCGATGTGCCTGCAGGCACTTATGTCATCGGTTACGAGATTTGCGAGGACCTCAACCCCACCAATTGTGCCTCCAGCACGATTACGGTGGTGGTTGAGGATAACCCCATCCTCGCAAGCGATGACGCCATTACCGACATCAATGGTCGCGATGGTTTTGCCAATGTTCTGAACGCTTTTGACGGGGACACGCTTGGCGGTGCTCCAGCCACTTCGACCACCGCAACGATCTCGGTTGCGCCGGGCTCTTCTGTTCCCGCTGAGCTGGACTTTGATCCAGCCACCGGCTTCGTCAGCGTTCCCGCTGCCACACCGGAAGGCACGTACAGCTTTGATTATCAACTGTGCGAGACGATCAACCCCAGCAACTGCAGCATTGCGACCATTTCGGTCGGGGTTGCAGCAGCTCCGATTGTGGTGGGCGCGGATACCCCTCCTGCAGTGATCGGTGCGACCGGCGGGGGCGGTGTCATCAATGTCTTTGACAACGATACCCTTGGCGGTGAGCCAGTGGATCCAGCCGACATCATCGGCAGGATTCTGATCCCGGCAACCCCTGCAACTCCCGGCTCGCCTGTCCCTGTGGTTGATCCGTCAACCGGGCTTCTCGACATCCCGCCCGGCACGCCATCGGGCACCTACACAATCACTTACGAGATTTGCGAGGTTCTGAACCCGACCAATTGCGGCCAAAGCACGGTTACGGTCGAGGTGATTTCATCACCAATCGTGGTCGTTGGCGATGCGCCTGACCCTGTAAACGGTGCAGACGGCGCGCAAGACATCGTCAACGTATTCGACAATGACCTGGTGAATGGTCAGCCGGTTGATCTTGATGAAGTGACCGCAACTGTCATCTCGCCAGCTCAACCCGTCACACCGGGTGCGCCTGTGCCGGTACTCGATCCGGCCACTGGGTTGATCGACGTCCCGTCAGGAACACCTGCGGGCACGTATGAAATAGAATATGAACTGTGTGAGGATTTGAACCCGGACAATTGCGCCACCGGCACGGCAACCGTCGTGGTGGAGCCTCCCGTACTGATCGCGGAAGACGATACCCTTGCCCCGGTACGCAATGGTGTCGGCAGCCCCAACGCAGGCAATGTCTTCGACAATGACACACTCAATGATGATCCGATTGATCCATCGCTTGTCACGCTGACGCTGCTTACTCCGCCAGCTGATCCGGGCATTACCCTTGATCCGGCGACCGGCGTGATTGCCATTGGCGCTGATGTGCCACCGGGCACTTACGAGCTCACCTATCAGCTGTGTGAGAATTTGAACCCGAGCAATTGCGACACCGCGACAATCGGTATTCTGGTCGAAGAACCGCGCGGCAATATCGCTGGCACGGTCTTTACCGACGACAATGTCAACGACGTTCAGGATGCGAGCGATGAGCCACGCGCTGGTTTTATCGTTGAGGTGGTGCGCGATGGCGAAGTGGTGGCATCGACCACGACTAATCCCGACGGCAGCTATGTCGTAACCGATGTGCTGTCTGGTGAAGGCTATGAAGTTGTCTTCAGACGTCCTGACACACAGACCGTCTACAGCGTGATCCCCGATGTCACCGTTCTCGTCGCAGCGACGCAGGACGACGTAGATCTTCCCATCGATCCCTCGGGCGTTCTTTACGATGCCGTCTCGCGCACCCCTGTTGCAGGGGCAAGCGTCACGCTGGTCGGTGAGAATGGCAACACGCTTCCCGATGTGTGCTTTATCGATCCATCACAGGCGGTACAAACCACGGGCTCGGATGGTGAATACCAATTTGATGTCGTGCCAGGCGCCGCATCGCAATGCCCCAATTCGGAGACGGTCTACACCATCGTCATAACTCCGCCGACGGGTTTTGCAGTGCCGTCAACCGTCATCGCACCGCTCGAAGGGCCGTTTGACCCGTCAGGGCTTTCAAGCCCGGTCATGATCAATCCAAGCGTTGATGTGCCAACCGATGCAACGCCGCCTTATTACTTCAGCTTTGCGCTGCAATCAGGCGATCCGGATATCGTGTTCAACCACATCCCGCTTGATCCGTTCCTGACGCGCAACCCGCTGGTTGTGACCAAGACATCGACCAAACGCACGGCCAATGTCGGTGACATCGTTCCATATCAAATCACCGTGCAAAACGCAGAAAACGTGCAGCGCGCCGATGTGGACGTGATCGACATTCTGCCATCGGGTCTTCGTTACATCGAAGGTTCCGGCTTTGTGAACGGGGTCGCTCAGGAACCCGAAACCGACAATGCCGGCCGAGAGCTCGTGTGGCGCGATCAGGTTATTCCGGGCAATGGCGCGGTCACCTATTCGCTCTCCATGGTGATCGGCGCGGGTGTCTCAACCGGCGAGAAGGTCAACACTGGCGTTGCTGAAAACGGGGCCACGGGTGAACCTGTCTCCAACCGGGGTACAGCAGTTATTCAGATCACGCCAAGCTCGGTCTTCGACTGCTCTGAACTGATCGGCAAGGTCTTCGAGGATGCCAATTACAATGGCTATCAGGACGAAGGCGAACCCGGTGTTCCGGCGGCACGCCTGGCAACGGTCAACGGCCAGCTTGTCACCACCGACGAACACGGACGCTACCACATCGCCTGCGCTGCGGTTCCCAACGCCCGGATCGGTTCAAACTACGTGCTCAAACTCGACACTCGCAGCCTGCCTTTGGGTTGGGATGTGACGACCGACAACCCGCGCTCCATCCGCCTCACAAGAGGTAAATTTGGCGAGCTGAACTTCGGTGTCGCTCCGGCGAATGAACGAACCAGTGGAAGGGGCTCCCCTGTCAAACCGACCGAGGGAGGGGAGTAAAGATCATGGAAAACAATAACAAAAAAATGTCACCGGTATCCAACAACAACGCAACCACTAACGCAACTACTAACGCGTGGGCTCTTCGTTGCTCGCTCATGGCAGTTGCCGCGGTTTCCAGCCCGGCAATGGCAAAGGATGGCAATGGCTCTGTCGGGGCATCGCTCCCGGCCGGGGTTGCAGTATCAGCCCATATGCCAGTGGCAAGCCAGCCCTTGACGCAGACCGGATCGGACATCGTTTATGTCTCTGTTCCGGTTGTTCAGGGGGAATATAACGCCACCTCGTCGCGCAATGCGATTGCGGCGGCGGCCCTTGCGGCAAAGCCGAAGATTGAGGCACCGATAAAAGCCACTGTGCCGCCGGTAACGCCTGCGTCAGCGGGGCGCGTCAAAATGGCTCCGCCGCGCATCGAGGCCA
Source organism: Erythrobacter sp. SCSIO 43205 (assembly GCF_019904235.1). Classification (NCBI taxonomy): domain Bacteria; kingdom Pseudomonadati; phylum Pseudomonadota; class Alphaproteobacteria; order Sphingomonadales; family Erythrobacteraceae; genus Erythrobacter; species Erythrobacter sp. SCSIO 43205. Next base: position 705,032 of record NZ_CP063202.1, read on the forward strand.
CACCGTCTCAACCCACAGCCAGCCAGCGGCTTGCCCCCGGTCGACAGTCGCGGTCAACAAGCGGCAAGCTTCAACCGATGGATCAGCTGTCGAAACCTGTCCGCGTGCCCGCCTCGCCTGAGCAGACCCGCAAGGCTGAGCGCAATGTTCAAGCGCAGGCAGCGGCCTATACTTCGCAGGATCAGGCATCAGCCAGCGCGCCGGCATATAATGGCGATGACCCGCACCAGATCCGCTTTCGCGCAGACACTCTGGTGGTTACGCCGGTCCTGAACGTTGGCCTTGTAGAATCTGCCCGCACCGCTGCGGCTGGTGAAACGGTCAGCTTTATGACCTACAACAACTATCCCGCCTTCGTAACACGCGGCGAGGTGCGCATTTTCCGCGCGTCGCAAAGTCCCGATAGCGAGCCGCTTGCCGTGATCGAAACCGATCGCAATGGCGCAGCGCGCTGGCAGGTTCCGGCAAGCGGAGCGTCGGCATTGTTCTACACCCACCGCGTTTACGGGAAGAGCGGACAATTCGATGAAACCGCGCCGCAAGAGCTGACAATTGTTGACCCGGTTGTGTCGCAAGCTCGCCGCGAAGAGGTGGTTGATCGGCCTAACTTCGGCTCGATTGACGAGGCTTCGCGCCGCAACATCGATCTTGGCGGCATGATGGCGAGCGTCACGGGCCGTGCCAATCCGCAAACGGACCGCGTCTTTGTCGCTGGCCAGGCTGTGCCAGTTGATGTGGACGGGCGTTTCGCTGCGCAGCAAATTGTTGCCCGGCGAGGCTCCGCATCAAAGCTGGATGTGGTGATCGAACGGGGCGGACGCATTATTCGCGAGGTCGAGCAAAGCTTTGCCGCGCCCAAGGACGACTGGTTCGTCGTTGGCCAGGGAGAGGTGACCATCGGCGAAAGCTTTGGTTCTGGCCCTGCTGCCGAAGTTTCTGGCGACCCAACCGCCGAGGGCTCCTATGCCATTGGCCGGGGTGCGTTCTACGCCAGCGGCGTGATCGGCGATGAAGACGGCGATGACACCAAGGACGTGCGCATTACCGCCTCTCTCGACACAGGCGAAGCCTTGATCGAAGACCTGTTTTCGAACCTTGACCGCAAGGATCCAAACCAGCTTCTTCGGCGTCTCAACCGAGAGCAATTCTATCCGACCTATGGTGATGATTCCACGCTGGTTGAGGACGCGCCAACCCAAGGGCGTTTTTATCTGAGAGTGGCGCGTGATGATGATCAACTCGTCGTTGGTAACTTCACCACCAGCGTCAACGGAGCCGAACTTGCTCAGCTTGATCGCGGGCTTTTCGGTATTCTTGCTGACGTAAACTCGAACGCCACGACAGATTTTGGCGAGAAGAAGTTTCAGGTTACCGCCTTCGCCTCTGATCCCGGCACTATTCCGGGGCGCGAGGAGTTTCGCGGGACGGGCGGTTCGCTCTACTTCCTTAAACGTCAGGATATTTCAGTGGGTTCAGAGCGTCTGCGGATTGAAACCCGCGATGTGACCACCGGGCTCGTGGTGGAATCGATCGAACTGCATCCGCAGCAAGACTATGATTTCGACCCGTTTCAGGGCCGTATCACCCTGCTTCGTCCACTCGCGTCTATCGCTTCGACCGGGGCGACGGTTCGCGAAGGTCCGAATTCGGGCAATATCCCTGTGCTTGTCGTCCGCTATGAATTTTCGCCAACCGTGGGCGATCTTGATGGCTATACCGTTGGCGGCCGTGCAACCGGCTGGCTCGGCGATAAAGTACGCCTTGGCGCCACTGCACAGCGCGACACAGTCGAGGATGCTGGCCAAACCTTGATCGGCGCAGATGCTATGCTGCGTTTGACCGCTGGCACTTATCTTAAGGCTGAAGTTGCGCAGACCGACGGACCCGGCTTTGGCCAGTCCAATTCGGTCGACGGCGGTCTTACCTTCACCGATATCGTCAATCCGGGGGCAGGGGTGAAAGCACAGGCCTATCGCACTGAAATTGCGGTCAATCTAGCCGAGCTTCAAGGTGCAGCAGGCGACCGAGGCCAGTTCGCGGCTTATTTCGAGAACTACGATGAAGGATTTGCTTCGGCTGGCCGTCTGGCACCGTCCGAGACACAGCGTTGGGGCGTCAGCGCCAGCGTGCCCTTCACCGACACAAGCGGCATCGAAGCGCAATATGACGAAATCACCACTGGCACGGTTGGTGACAGCCGGACGGGCCGCGTTGATTTGACCAGCGAATTTGGCCGTGTGACGGCCAAGGCCGGGGTCAGATATGAAGATCGCACTCCGGGCGTTCTCAACAACACGTTCCAGAACGGCAGCCGCGTCGATGGTGCAGTCGAGCTTGGGTATGAAATCGCCAAAGACATCAACCTTCACACTTTTGGCCAGCTGACCCTTGACCGGGATGGCACGCGTGAACGCAACAACCGCTTTGGCGGGGGCGTGAATGCACAAGTCAGTGAGCGCATCGGCATCGCTGGTGAAGTGTCGGGCGGTGATGGCGGTCTTGGCGCCGATACTCAGCTCAACTATCGCCTTGGCGATGGGTCAGAGGCCTATGTCGGATATTCGCTGTTCGCGGATCGCACGGACACAGGACTTGATACGCAAAACATCTTCACCCGTTCAAACAGGGGTACCCTGACCATTGGTGCGCGGCATCGCTTTACTGACAGCCTGTCTGTCTATGGCGAGAATCGCACCGGCATTGGCGGGACCGCCCCATCGCTCACCCGCAGTTTTGGTCTTCAGTTTGAACCCACTGAACACCTGTCGTTCGACGGTTCGTTCGAACGCGGTCAGATTGACGATCTGAGCACCGGCCTTTTCCGTCGCACGGCGGGCAGCGTTGGCGTTGGTTATGTCAATGACGGTGTGCGCGTGGGCTCTTCGATTGAGCTGCGCAAGGAAGAAGGGAACGGCATCGACCAGACGGTATGGCTGCTTCGCAATGACCTGTCCTATTCGGTGAATCCCGACTGGACCTTCCTCGCCCGCTTCAACATGGCCGAGGCGGACAATGACACCGCCTCTATCAGAGCGGCTGAATTTACCGAGGCGATGGCCGGTTTTGCCTTCCGTCCGGTGAACAATGAACGCCTGAACGTGCTGGCCCGGTTCCAGTATTTTGAGGATTTGGGACCAGCGGGCCAATTCACCGGCTCGGGTCAGGTGGAAAGCCCCAAGCAGGAGAGCGTCATTGGTTCTATCGACGTCAACTACGACCTCACCAAGAGCCTGACAGTCGGTGCCAAATATGGCTATCGTTCGGGTAAGGTTTCGCTTGGCCGGGACAGCGATGAATTCATCAGCTCTGATGCGCATCTCGCCGTCATTCGGGCAGATTATAACGTCCACAAGGATTGGGACGTTCTGGTCGAAGGCCGTGCGCTTTGGGTCGAGCTTTCGGATGACGTTCGCTACGGCGCGATGGGTGCGATCTATCGCCACCTTGGCAATAATGTGAAAGTCGGCGTTGGCTATTCGCTGTCGGATTTCTCAACCGATCTCACCGATCAAAGCTTTACCAGCCACGGACCATTCCTGAACCTGCTGAGCAAGTTCTAACGAGCCCCCAAGCGGTGCATCTGCCGTGCGAATTTGCCGCACGGCAGATGCACTCCGCGTCGCTCTTGTAAGTGGTGCCAAGGAGATGGGATATTGGCGCCTTCTCAATTCCCTGTCCGAATTCAGTTTGATTTCAGGGCGTGAGCGGGGAAGAACGGGGCGCCCACTCCCTCACCCGGAGTTAATCCGCGCCCAACGACCCCGTTGTCATTCCAGCCTTCTGTTCTTTTGCGATCATCGGCGTGGCCGTGGAGGGCCTTCGCGCATTTGCTAACGATCCGGCACGCATGAGCGTTAATTTATCACGAAAACTTTATTGCGTCATATAGATGTCGCGATCCGTCCCTAGTAATCTTCCTTAAGACTCGCTTAATATTCGAAACAGCGTCAACAAGGGGGCACAGTTATGGTTGCAGGGGCCAATTCATCCGTTTTCATCAATGAATTCCACTATGACAACGCCGGCGGCGACCAAGGGGAATTTATCGAAATCGCTAACACCATGGGGATCGATCTCACTGGGTGGAGCGTGGTTCTCTATAACGGGTCAAATGGCACGCCTTACCGAACCGAAGCGCTTTCTGGCACTGATGCCTTCTTCACGATCAATCTGCCAACCAATGGCATTCAAAACGGCGCACCTGATGGCATCGCTCTGATTGATGCAGATGGGAATGTCGTGCAATTCCTGTCATACGAAGGCAGCTTAACCGCAATCGGGGGGCCTGCTGACGGGCTCATCAGCACTGACATCGGCGTTGCGGAAGATGGAGCGACGCAAATCGGGCAATCGCTGCAGCTCACTGGCACTGGTACGGTCGCTGGCGACTTTACCTGGGCCGCACCGGCGGCTGAAACGCCTGGTGCTGCGAACAACGGCCAGACCATTCAAGCGGCGGCTCCTGTTCTGTTCATCAATGAATTTCACTACGACAATGATGGCGGCGATGTCGGCGAGTTTATCGAGGTGGCGGGCACTGCGGGGCTTGATCTCACTGGCTACAGCCTCGTGCTCTACAACGGCAACAATGGCACCGCCTACAACACCGTCAATCTCTCTGGCACCATCGATGATGAAGGGTCAGGTTTTGGCGCGCTCGACTTTGCCATTGCAGGCATCCAAAATGGGGCACCCGATGGCTTTGCTCTGGTCGATCCAGACGGCAATGTCCTGCAATTCTTGTCCTACGAAGGCAGCTTCACTGCCGTTGGAGGCCCTGCTGATGGTATGACCAGCGTCGATGTCGGCGTATCTGAGACGAGCAGCACGTCGATCGGCGAGTCGCTGCAATTGACCGGCACGGGCACTGAGGCCGACGACTTCATGTGGACCGGACCGCTTGCTCAAAGCGCCGGCTCGCTTAATGCAGGCCAGACCTTTGGTTCGGTCATTGTCCCGCAGCCCGGTGCGCTCAGCATTGCGGATGCAGAAGTTGTTGAGGGCGACGAGGGTACCAGCGATCTTGTCTTCACAGTCTCGCGCGATGGCGGCTCTGACGGAGCGGTGAGCGCGGATTTCTCTGTCGTGTTCGATGGCGATGCGGACGCAAGCGATGTTACCGGATCTTTAAGCGGAACTGTCTCGTTCGCAGATGGCGAGACGCAGGCAACAGTCACGATCTCAGTGGTCGGCGACACCATGATCGAGAGCAATGAAACATTCTCGGTCGAACTCGCTAACCCGCAAGGCGGCGTGACGCTGGACGATGCCCGCGCAACCGGCACCATCTTTGACGACGACACGCCCGCTGGTCCCGCTCAGGTCTTTGTGAACGAGGTTCACTATGACAATGCTGGCGGCGATGTGGGCGAAGGGGTTGAGATTGCTGGGCCTGCGGGCACTGATCTCGCCGGCTGGCAGCTGGTGCTCTACAATGGCAATGGCGGCAACCCTTACAACACCGTCGATCTGTCAGGCATCATCCCTGATCAAGACGATGGGTTCGGCACCGCTTCCTTCGCGATCAGCGGTATCCAGAACGGTTCGCCTGACGGCTTTGCCCTCGTCGATCCTTCGGGCAATGTTGTGCAGTTCCTTTCGTACGAAGGCACGATTGAGGCGCAAAGCGGTCCTGCACTTGGTATGACCAGCACCGATATCGGCGTGTCGGAAAACGGTGGGACACCTGCCGGTTTCTCCGTCCAACTGGTTGGCACTGGCAATGTCGCGGATGATTTCGTGTGGCAGGCCCCTGCTGATGACAGCTTTGGCGCGGTGAACGCGGGACAAGACTTTGTTGCAGCAAATCCCAATGGCACATTGTCAATCGGTGATGCGAGCGTTGTCGAAGGCGATGCGGGTACCACCACGATCACTTTCCCTGTCTTCCGCATTGGCGGCACGGACGGTGCGGTTTCCGCCGATTTTGTAGTCGAGTTTGGCGATGGCGCACAAAGCGCTGATGCAAATGATTTGGCAGGCCCGCTAACGGGGACGGTCAACTTTGCTGATGGCGAAAGCTTTGCAACCATCACGCTTGAGGTGGCAGGTGATGAACTGCCTGAGCCGACCGAATTCTTTAATGTGGCGCTTTCCAACCCAACTGGCGGGGCGGACATCGGCGGTGCGCCGGGTGAGGGCACGATCGTCAATGACGATCCGCTCAACCTTGAAATCGGCGAAATTCAAGGTGCCGGACACACGTCGCCATTCGTCGGCAATGAAGTGACAACCATTGGCATTGTCACCGCGGTCGCGAGCAATGGCTTTTATATGCAGGACGCCGACGGAGACGGCGACAGCGCAACTTCTGATGCTATTTTCGTCTTTACCGGCTCCGCGCCAACGGTCGTGGCAGGCGACGGGATCACCGTCACCGGCACCGTTGGCGAATTCCAGCCCGGCGGCGACCCTGCAAACCTCACTATCACGCAGATCACCAGCCCTTCGATCACAGTCGACAGCGTTGGCAACGACCTGCCCGAAGCGGTGGTGATTGGTCCCGATGGCCTTACCCCGCCAACCGAAGTTATCGAGGATGATAACTTCACCAGCTTCGATCCACAAACCGATGGCATCGACTTCTGGGAAAGCCTTGAGGGCACTCTCGTCACAATCCAGAACCCGGTCGCGGTCGACAGCACCAATAACTTTGGCGAGCTTTGGACTGCGGCCAGCGATGGCGCTGGCAATCTTGTTGGCACCAATATCTCTGATGAAGGTTTGCTCGTAATCGAAGGCGGCGCGGGCGGTCTTGGCGAGTTTGACGCTGGTGCGGGCTCGGACTTCAATCCGGAGCGTATCCAGATTGACAGCGCCGGTGAACTGAACGGTCAGACCAATGACATTCCTGATGTGACGCCGGGCACAGTTCTGAATGATGTGACGGGCGTTGTTGATTACTCGTTCCAGAATTACGAAGTGCGCCCAACCGAGACGGTGAGCATTGCTCAAGCGAGCATGAATATCGCTGAGCAAACCACGCTTGTAGGCGGCGCCGCGCAGCTTTCGGTGGCGACCTACAACGTCCTTAACCTCGACATCAACGATGCCGATGGGGATGACGATGTGGCTTCTGGCCGATTTGACGCGGTCGCATTCGACATTGGTGTGAACCTGGCCGCACCTGATATTGTTGCGCTGCAAGAGGTGCAGGATGACAGCGGGTCAATCAACGACGGGACAATCTCGGCGCAATTGACGCTTGAGGCACTGGCACAGTCGATTTTCGATCAGACCGGTATTCAATATTCGGTGTTCGACAATCCCTTCGCTGTTGACGGAGAAACTGGCGGACAGCCGGGCGGCAATATTCGCGTCGCATTCCTCTATCGCGAAGACCGGGTTGATCTTGATGAAGCGTCAGTCTTCACAATCACTAATCCGGAGAACGGGGCACTCAACGCAGCCTTCGCAAATTCGCGCGCGCCATTGGGGGCTGACTTTACCTTCAACGGTGAAAAAGTGACGGTGATTGCCAACCACTTCACATCGAAGATTGGTTCGAACAATGCCTTTAGCGCGATCCAGCCGCCCGCCAATGCCAACGCCTTGGCACGCGCGGCGCAAGCGGCTGCGGTCAATGAGTTCGTCGATGGACTGCTTGAAGTGGATGCTGATGCAAAAATTGCGGTGGTGGGCGACTTTAATGAATTCCAGTTCGAAGAACCGCTTGAAGTGCTCGAAGGCGTGCTTGAGTTTGCAGGCGGCGCAGTCACCGAGGGCGGTGAGAAAGTGCTCAACAATCTCACGGACCGGCTTGATGCTGACGACCAGTTCAGCGTTCTGTTCCAAGGCAATGCCCAGGCATTGGACCATATCTTTGCCACTGACGCCCTCGCATCTGGCGCACAGATTGATGCCGTCCACACCAATACGCCGCTGGGCAATCCAGCCTCGGATCACGATCCGATGGTGGCCTTGTTCAATATTGGCACTCAAGAGGTGGAAGGCACCCGCGGTGATGATGTCATCGAAGGCGGCAGCGCCAATGAAGACATCTCTGGCGGTAATGGCGATGATGAAATCAACGGCAATGGCGGCGATGACGTGATCGACGGCGGCAATGGCGATGATGTGATCACTGGCGGCGATGGCGAGGACACCCTTTTTGGTGGCAATGGCCGCGACGTTCTTGACGGCGGAGCCGATGATGACGTGTTGAGCGGTGGCAACAGCAATGACGAACTGCGCGGCGGCGATGGCGATGACAATCTTATCGGTGGTAATGGCCGTGACCTGCTGATCGGTGGGGACGGGCAGGACACCTTGCGCGGCGGCACAGGCAGCGACATCTTCGTCCTTGATGCCGGTGGTACACCTGATGATGCCGATATTGTCATCGACTTCTCGGCGCGTCGCCGGGACGATATCGAGATCGAGAACGCGGGCGGCACGCAGATCCAGTTCATCGAAGACGGGCGCAACACCCAGGTCTTTGCCGATGGCACGCTGATTGCGACGATCAACCGCGCCGATGCCGCAGATGTCGCAGCGCGTACGACCTTTGACGCTGCACCTGCCTCGGTCGAAGTGGTTGAAAGCGATGTGCGCGGTGGTCGCGGCGCTTCAAGGAGTTCGCTGGTGGAAATGGTCCTTACCGATGACAGCTTCGACTTTGCCGCAATGCAGGAGCACAGCGCACCCCTGCCTGTACAAAGCACAGCCCCTGTACAAAGCACAGCCCCTGTACAAAGCACAGCTGAAGCCAGCGTTGTGCGCAGCCAGTTGGAAGAGGTCATCGAGGCGGTGCGCGCCCCGGTCGCTTTTGAGGACGAGGCTGAAGTGCTCAGCTGGAATGGCCCGGATGCAAATCTGCTGAGTGATCACGCTCTGCTTTAAGCGGTTGATTTGCTTGAACACAAAACGGTGCGTGCCGATAGAGGTGCGCACCGTTTTGCGTGTGCCCGATCAATCGTGAACTCAGTTGCGAAACGCGCGCGAGAATTGATCGACGAGCGGCTTGGTCACAAAAGAAATGAGCGAGCGGCTCCCTGTCTCGATAAACAGCTCGGCTGGCATTCCTGAGACGGCGTTGAGCTTTGCAAGCTTTTCGCTTTCACCAGGTTCAAGTGCAACACGAACCCGGAAGAAGCGTGCGCCGGTGGTGTCATCGGTGATCGGATCAGCGGAGACGAAAACGACTTCTCCGGTGAGTTCCGGCGTTGTAGCCTGATTGAAAGCGGAAAGCCGGATGCGAGCAGGCTGTCCCATTGCCACACGATCTATATCGCTTGGCAGGACCAAACCGTTGAACACCAGACGGTCTTCTTGTGGGACGATCTCAAGCATGATTTCGGCAGGGCGAACGACTTCGCCAACCGCGCTAAAGGCGAGCTTGTCGATGGTGCCTGTGTCACTGGCGCGAATTTCGGAGCGGTCAAACTCATCGCCTGCGCTCGCGCTTGCAACGCGCTGTGCATTAATGGCTGCTTCAACCTGAGCAAGTTCATCACCTGCATCAGCGCGCGCGGTTTGGCCAAGCTGGATACGTTGCTGCTCAGCCTGCGAGATGGCAGCACTTGATTGCGCGATACTGGCGCGAAGCGATCCGATTGATCCTTCCAACTCAATCGCATTGCGCTCCAGCTCATTGAGCCGCCGAATGGTGACATAGCCATCGTTAAACGCCTCACGAACGCTTTTGAGTTCGGGCTCAATCAACTTCTGCTGCGCTTCGAGTGCAGCGATCTGCGCGCGAAAGCCGTCAATCTGGCGATTGAGTTGATTGACCCTTTCGCTAAGCTGCGATGCGAGGCTCGCGCGTTCCTGACGGCCGATGGCAAAGCGGCGCTGTTCAGCTGCAACAGCCTCGCGTGCCTCGGCGCTTTGATCTGTGCGAAGTTCAGGCGGGAAGGGGATCCCTTTTCGACCTTCGATCTCGGCAATCAACCGCGCCCGGCGTGCGAGCAACTGGACCAGCGAACGTTCTGAAAACTCCGCATCCACTGAGCTCACTTCGTTTTCGAACCGGATGAGAACATCGCCCTTTTCGACCGTGTCCCCATCGGCAACGAGGATTTCGGAGATGATCCCACCTGTTGGGTGAGCGATGCGCTTGACGCGGCTTTCAGGTGCAATTTCGGCGCTTGCGATCACCGCGCCGCCGATCGGTATCAAAAGGCCGCCAAAGACAAAAAGAACGCCCAGAATTGCCGCCGCAATCGCCGCATAACGCCGATAGAGGCGCGCTTGGGCCTCATGCGTTTGAGGAGATGGCACTGGCACTGCGCCTTCGCGTTCAATCGGATTGAGCGCATTCATGGCTGCCGCTCCAAACGGTCGGATGGGGTATCAAGTTCGCGCGCTGCGTTGATCGTATTTGCGCTTGAGGCTTTGGCAAGTCGCGCCAGAATTTCATCCCTCTCGCCAAATCCTGCAACGCGGCCATTTTGCAGCACGAGCACCTTGTTGACTTGACGCAAAGCAGAGGGGCGATGCGCGACCAGCACCACAATTGCTCCGCGCTTGCGGGTCGCGGCAATTGCGCTGTCGAGCGCGGCCTCGCCTTCGGCATCGAGGTTGGAATTGGGCTCATCCAGAACGATGAGAAAGGGCCCGCGATACAAAGATCTGGCAAGGCCGATGCGCTGGCTTTGTCCAGCAGAAAGCGTGATCCCTTGCGCGCCTATCGGTGTGTCATAGCCTTGTGGCAATTGCAGGATCATGGTGTGAACGCCTGCCGCCTTTGCCGCTGCAATCACCTCTTCAGAAGGAGGATCAGGCTCGAAGCGAGCGATGTTTTGCGCAATTGTCCCATCAAACAGAGTAACCTGCTGGGGAAGGAAGCCCAGATGCTGGCCAAGTGTATCGGCATCCCACTGCGACAAACTTGCCCCATCGAGGCGCACAGACCCTCGCGCAGGCTCGTAAAGCGCGACCAAAGCTTTACACAAAGTGGTCTTGCCCGCTGCACTGGGTCCAATCACGCCCAGCGCATCGCCTGCCTCAAGGCGAAAGCTCACCGCATCGATAATTCTCTCGCGAGCGCCCGGAGCGATAATCGCAAGGTCATCGACCGCAAGGCTTTCGGCTGGCGGTGGCAATTGCGTTGAGCGGCCTTCATCGGGCGGAATTGCGCCGAGCAATTTTTCCAACCGCTCCCACCCCTGGCGTGCTTCGGTAAATTTGGGCCAATGCGCCATCGCCTGATCAATCGGTGCCAAAGCGCGCGCGGCAAGGATAGAGGCTGCAAAGACAATCCCACCGCTTGCCTCGCCTGCCAGATACAACAGCGCGCCTACTGTCAGAACAAGGCTTTGCAGGAACAGGCGGAAAATGCGGCTTACTCCGCTTAAAAGGCTTGCGGTGCGGGTGACCTGATCTTGCGCAGCATTAAGCTCAGCATTGGAGCTTGCCCAACGGCCCCTCATGCGCTGACCCATGCCAAGCGCCTGTATGACTTCGATATGCTTGGAGGTGTCCTGCGCGACCTTGGATCGGTAGGCGCGTGCCTCGCTCACAGTCTGGCTGGGCTCAATGGTCTTGCGATCTTGCAGCACGGTGAGCGCGACCAGCACAAGCGCGCCTAAGAAGGTCGTCACGCCTAACCAGAAGTGCAGCAAGGTCAAAAGCGCAAGAAACAAGATCAGCCAGGGCAAGTCCATCAGCGCGTTCGGGCCAGGCGAGCTGAGAAAGCCGCGAATGCTATCAAGGTCGCGCATCGGGGTCAGGCCGTCCTCGCGCTCGCTTTTGCTGTGCATTGCGATGGACGCGATAAGTTGATGCACACGCCCCGTCATTTGCGCGTTAAGGCTCGCTGCGACTTCACTCAGAACCCGGCTGCGCAGAAAATCGAAAATGCCCTGAAAAAGGTAAACGATCACGATCAATGCCAGCAGGCCAAACAGGGTTGGCGTGCTGCCGCTTGGCATGACCGAATCGTAAATCAACAGCATATAGAGAGGCCCGCCCAGAAAAAGGACGTTGATGATCGCGCTTATCCAGGCGACCGAAACGAATGCCGATTTCGATTGCCTGACCGCGTTGGAAAGTTCGGATGCCCCGCTGTGTGTCACAGGCGCGATACTGGCAATCTATTGCGACAAGAATACGACAAGAGCCTGCTCCAGATGGCGGCTTGTCTCGCAAACCGCGTGAACACATTACGGCCTTATCTTTGAAACACAGCTGCGCGGCAAGGCAACACACCTTTCGATAACCCTGTAATTTCGGCACAAAGGCGTTAAAGTCATAGCCCTTGAATGTATGAACCAGGGACTTTCGTGTTGTTATGAAGCGCGTTACCGCAAATGTGTCGCTCCTTTCTGCCGTCTTTGTCGTGGCTCTGGCCGCGTGCTCTCCACAAGGCTCAGACAGCACCCAAGCACAAGAGCCAAACTTGGAGGCGATGCCTGCTCAATCGAGTGGCTTGCGCGATGTCAGTGTAAGTGAGGCGAAAGCCCTGCTTGAAGGTGAAAGCGCTCCGCAAGTCATCGATGTGCGCACGCCGGAAGAGTTCGCAGCCGGGCACATTGAGGGGGCGACAAACATCAACTTTATGTCTGGCGATTTTGCAGCCGAGATCGCCAAGCTCGACAAAAGCCAGCCTTATCTCCTGCATTGCAAATCCGGCAACCGCAGCGCCAAGGCTCTGGCCGAGATGGAAAGCCAAGGCTTTGAGAACATTGCCCATATGACCGGCGGTTATGACGCGTGGGAAGCCGAGAGCGCTGAGAGTTCTGCGAAGTAACTTCGGACAGGACTGTGGAGCCAATCCGCCCGACCTCTGACTTGCGCAAGCTTGTTCTTGTTCTGGCTGGGGTCGCCGCGCTGCTTTTGAGCGTTTGGATGGCCACAGGCGCAAAGCTGCTCGGCGCAACCGCGATCGGCCTTGTCGCTGGCTTTGCGCTCTATCATGCGGCCTTCGGGTTCACATCGCATTGGCGCGTGTTCCTGACCGAAGGCCTTGGGCAGGGCCTCAGGATGCAGTTGGTGCTGATCGGGCTGGTCGCGTCTATCGCCTTCCCACTGATCGGATATGGCGAGGCATGGGGGCTTGTCGTGCGCGGCTCGGTCGCACCGCTTAGCTTTGGTGTGGTGGCTGGTGCCTTTGTCTTCGGCTTTGGGATGATGTTTGCAGGGGGGTGCGGTTCGGGCACTCTTTTTACCGTGGGCGGAGGCAGCACTCGGATGCTGTTCACGCTTGGCGCATTTGTCGCAGGGTCGATTTTCGCAACGCTTCACGTGCCATGGTGGCGCAGCCTTCCTTCCGCGCCCAGCTTTGGGCTTGTGCAGGAGTTTGGCGCTCCTTTGGGGCTGATCGTGCTCTTTGCGCTTCTCGCTGCGATATGGATTTATGCGCAGCGGCGCGAGATGCGCCTTCATGGAAAGCTGCAAAGTTCGCGGCAAACGGGATCAATCCTGATGGGGCCTTGGTCCTTGTGGCTGGGGGTGGCCGCTATCGCTTTGGTAAGCGTTGCCACGCTGGTGCTTTTGGGCAGGCCTTGGGGGATTACATCGGCTTTCACGCTGTGGGGCGCGAAGATCGCGAGCTTTGCGGGAGTTGACGTTGCAAGCTGGCCCTATTGGCAAAACCGCCAAGGCTGGCTTGCGCGGCCTGTGCTTACCGATGCGACTTCGGTGATGAATTTTGGGATCATCGCAGGCGCAATGATGGCGGCAAGTTTTGCAGGCCGCCTCCAGCCCCGATTGCGCCTCACGCCAAGCGACATGGGCACTGCCATTTTGGGCGGCCTGTGCATGGGATATGGGGCGAGGATCGCCTATGGCTGCAATATCGGCGCTTACCTTGGCGGGTCCATATCCGGGAGCGCACATGGCCTTTTATGGATGATCGCAGCGCTTATCGGTAGCGCGGTTGCTCTCAAATTGCGCACAGGCAAGGGCTTCGTGGTGTGAGCCTGCCCCTTGCGCATAAGTCCGCAAGCTGCCAACCGAGATAGTGACGGTTTATTTGGTTAGATGAGGGGCGTGAAGCGCGGCGCACAGCCGGCAGGTCAGCCCTTCCGACATGAGGGATCTTTTGAGCGCAACCGCAAGCTCGATGCTGATGAGCGTCTTTGGCATCATCGCTATTCTCACAATCGCTTTTCTATTGTCTTCGGGCAAACGTCGCATCAATTTGCGCGTTGTCGGAGCCGCTTTCGCGCTGCAGGCGCTTATGGCGCTGCTCGTCCTCCGCACCGATTTTGGCGTGGTGACGATCCAGTTTCTTTCCAATGGTGTGATTGCTCTGCTTGGCTATTCGGTAAGCGGGATTGAAACCTTGTTCGGGCCAATGGGCGACAATCCATTTGCCAACACCTTCTTGATTGCGGCGCTTCCGGTGATCGTGTTCTTCGCAGCGCTTGTCTCGATCCTCTATTACCTCGGCGTGATGCAGCGCTTGGTTCGCTGGCTCGGCGGCGCGATCGGCTGGGTCACAGGGATCAGCAAGGTTGAGGCTTTGGGAAGCGCGGCGAACATCTTTGTCGGCCAATCGGAAAGCCCGCTGGTGGTGCGCCCCTATCTCGCAGCGCTCCCGCCCTCGCGCCTGTTCACTTTGATGTGTGTCGGTATGGCTGGCGTCGCGGGGACGATCCTTGCCGCTTACGCCTCCTTCCTTGGCGATGAGGCCGTGCCTTACCTGCTCGCCGCCGCTTTCATGTCGGCGCCCGGCGGTATTTTGATGGCAAAGATCATCATGCCCGATGACCCCGAAGAAGCGGCCGAACACGACAAGCTGATGGAGACGGTCACCGTCTCTGAAACTTTTGAAGAAGGCGAAGCGCCTGCCAATATCATTGAGGCAGCGGCGCAAGGGACAACCACCGGCGTGAAGCTCGCCGTGGCGGTCGGCGCGATGGTGATGGTGTTTGTGGCGTTGGTTGCGCTTGCCAATGGCATTCTGGGCGGCATTGGCGGCTGGTTCGGCTATCCCGAAGTGACGTTCCAGCAATTGCTTGGATACATCTTTGCACCCGTCATGTTCCTCATCGGCATTTCGGATTGGGATCAGGCGCAGATCGCAGGCGGATTGTTCGGGACCAAGATCGTACTCAATGAATTTGTCGCCTTCATTGAACTTGGCGCAGTTGAAGGGCTGACCGAACGCAGCCGTTCTATCGTTACCTTTGCGCTGTGCGGCTTTGCCAACTTTTCCTCCATCGCGATCCAAATGGCGGTGACAGGTGGGCTTGCCCCCAATCAACGCCCTGTAATCGCGCGTCTTGGCCTCAAAGCGCTTGCCGCTGGGAGCCTTGCCAATTTGATGAGTGCGGCGCTCGCGAGCCTGTTTTTGCCGTTCTGAGGCGCAAGCCTCTGGCACAAGCGCGCCAGCCACATTAGATGGTCCCCATGACCGACACAGATACACGCACCGACATTGCTTCCGTTTCCCTTGCAAAGCCCTTGGCTGACATCGCTGATGAGCTTGGCCGCAGCTTTGCCGAATACGGCTTTGCCGTGGTGCGCGATCACGGCATTCCTCAAGAGCTGATCGACAAGGCGGAAGCGACATCGAAAGCGTTCTTTGCGCTGCCTGACGAAGTCAAAAAGAGTTATAAGATCGAAGGCGGTGGCGGTGCGCGTGGCTATACGCCGTTCGGCACAGAAAAAGCCAAGGATGCCGAAATCTTTGACCTGAAGGAGTTCTGGCACGTGGGCCGCGAATTGCCGCAGACCCACGCTTTGGCTGAATATATGGCGCCCAATGTCTGGCCTGAGGAAATTCCTGAGTTCAAGGAGACTTTCAGCGCGCTTTATTCAGCCTTCGAGGCAACGGGTCTGCGCGTGCTCGAAGCGATTGCATTGCATCTGGGGCTCGAACAGGATTTCTTTGCCAAAACGGTTGAGGACGGCAATTCGGTGATGCGCCTTCTCCATTACCCGCCGCTTGGCCCCGATGCCCCCGAAGGTGCGATCCGGGCAGCCGCTCATGGCGATATCAATACGATCACTCTGCTGCTCGGCGCAGAAGAGGCGGGACTTGAGCTCCTCACCAAGTCGGGCGAATGGCACCCGGTTTACGCCGAAGAGGGTTCGCTCGTCATCAATGTGGGTGATATGCTCGAAAGGCTGACCGCAGGCACGCTGGTATCGACAACGCACCGGGTGGTGAACCCCAAAGGCGATGGCGCAAGGCGCTCGCGCTATTCAATGCCGTTTTTCCTGCATTTCCGGCCTGATTATATGATCGAGCCACTCGAAGAGTGCGCGGCAAAAGAAGGCGCCAAGGTCGAACCCGCGATCAGCAGCCATGACTTCCTGTTGCAGCGTCTGCGCGAGATCAATCTCGCGTAACATTTGCGCCCGATTCAACGCATGATTCGCTTGATTGGAGCGAATTTCGCACGGGCCAAAACCAAAATGCAAAAACCTTGGCTTAGTGGCATCGGCGCAACACAGGCCGAAACTGCCCGGATTTCTGCGGTTTTTGCGCTGTTTCATGCTGCGCTGCGGCATAGTTATCCCGGCGACCATAACCCTTCGTCATAGACCTGTCACAAAAACGTCCCCATTGCGCCACGCAGTGGCCCCATAGGCCGCCTCCAGTATCCGTTCCCAGGAAGTGATAAGGGGCATCCTCTCATGAAGTTAAAGTATCTATTGGCAGCCAGCGTCGTTAGTCTGAGTGCTGCTGCAACCATCGCAGCGCCAGCACACGCGCAGCAAATTACATCAGGTGTCGAAGGCACCGTCTCTGACGAAGCTGGCAACGCTGTTGCCGGTGCAACCGTCACCGTAACCGACACGCGGACCAACCAGTCCAGCACTCTGATGACCGGCTCGCAAGGTAACTTCCGCGTCCAGTCGCTTCAGCCAGGCGGCCCATACACTGTAACCGTCACCGCTCCCGGTTTCGAAGGCCAGACCGTTGAAGATGTGCAGCTCGGCATTTCGGGTAACATCGGTTTTGACTTTGCACTGAGCTCGGAAAATGCAGGTAACACTATCGTTGTGACCGGCGCACGCGCTCAAGTAACCCAGGTTGCTGTTGGTCCGGGTCTCGCTTTCGACACGCAAACGCTCGAAGCGTTCCCATCGATCACCCGCGACATTCGCGACATCATCCGCATCGACCCACGCGTCAGCCTTGAGCAGAACAACGACGTTGATCGTATCTCCTGCCTTGGCGGTAACGACCGTACCAACACCTTCACCGTTGACGGCATCGTTCAATCGGACACCTTTGGTCTGAACGGTACGCCTTTTGCAGCGCGTAACTCGCTCCCGCTTCCGTTCGACATCGTCGATCAGCTGTCGGTTGAATTTGCACCGTTCGACGTTGAATATTCCGAGTTCACCGGCTGTCTTATCAACGTTGTAACCAAAGCCGGTTCCAACGAATTCCACGGCTCTGCCTTCTACACCTACTTCGATGGCGGTCTGTTTGCAGACAGCATTGATGGCCGTCCGCTTACCGCGAACGAAGAAAAGCGCTACGGCGCGACGCTTTCCGGTCCAATCATCAAAGACCGCCTGTTCTTCTCGGTCGGTTACGAAGAAGCTGACCTGACCGGCGGCAACAACTTTGGTCCGAACGGCGGCGGTTTCACCAACGAAGCCAACTTCGTCACCCAAGAGCAGTTCGACGAATTCGCTCGCATCGCGCGCGACGTATATGGTCAGGACATTGGCGGTTACCCAACCGCTCTTCCAGAAGGCAACAAGCGTTACTTTGCCCGTCTCGATGCGATCATCAACGATGATCACCGTCTTGAAGCGACGTATCAGCGTCTTGAAGAAACCAACATCGAAAGCGACTTTGGCGGCCAGAACATCACCGGCTTCAACTCGTTTGAAGATGAAGGCACGATCTCTGACTACTACTCGGTTCGTCTCTACTCTGACTGGACTGACACGATCTCGACCGAGCTTCGTGTGAGCCGTTCGGAAGTGGGCGATGTTCAGGGTCCAGTGGGCTTTGGCGAAGCACAATCCGACAATCCGACCCCGCGTCTGGTCGTTGGTGTTCTTCCGGTTGATGGTCGCACCACTCAGCCAGGTATCCTCAGCACGGGCCCAGGCATCTTCCGTTCTGCTAACCAGCTCGATCAGACGATCAACCAGGCACGTTTCCAGATGAACATCGATGCTGGCGACGGTCACTTCTTCAAGCTGGGTGCAGAGGTCAACGATCTGGAAGTGTTCAACCTGTTCGCGATCAACGCGACCGGCTCGCTCTACTTCCAGAACTTCGCTGATTTCGAAGCTGGTCTGCTGTCACCAGGCACAGAGCTGTTCCCGGACGCAGACGAAGTTGCCGATGGCTCTGCGCTTGGCGGTGACATCAACGCAGCCGTGGATGGCGACATCAACAATGCAGCAGCATCGTTCAGCCGTCGTATCTACTCGTTCTACGCTCAGGACGACTGGCAAGCGACCGATCAGCTCTCGATCAACGCTGGTCTGCGTGTTCAGCTCTATGACGGTGATGCACCACGTTATAACCAGAACTTCTTCAACCGCTACGGGTTCAGCAACTCTGTTCCTTTCAGCTCGCTTGACCCTGTTCTGCTTCCCCGTCTGTCGGCGACTTATGAATTCTTCAACGAAGGGTTCTTCTCTGACAGCCGCGTAACCGGCGGTGTCGGCATCTTCTCGGGCGGTGACCCGGTTGTGTATTACTCCAACGCCTTCTCGAATAACGGTTTCTCAAGCGCGCTTGGTACAACCCGTTTCGATTGTGGTCCGGGCGACATTCCGGTTGATGGCGCAACGGGCCAGTTCGACGTGGTCGGCGCCAATGGCTTCATTGGCTTCCCGCAATGTGCGATCAATGGCGGTGCAGCCGATGCAGAAGCTGGTCTTGCTGATGTTCAGTCAACCGACCCGGACTTCGATGTCCCAACGGTGACACGTGCGAGCATTGCGTTCCAAACCACGTTTGGAGCCGAAACCGGCTTTTTCAGCGATTGGAACCTGCAACTCGACTACATCTATTCGAAGTTCAACAACTCGCTGAACTTCGTTGATCTGTCGCAGACCCCGGACATCCGTACCGGTGTCAATGGCTTCACCACTGATGGTCGTCCAATTCTGGCTGCGATCGACTCAACGAACGCTGGTTGTGATGCAGTGCTTCAGGGCACAGGCGGAACGCCTCCGGTCTACACTGGTGTGACGCCGGAGTGTTTCAACACACGCCGTGATGACAACATCCAGCTCACCAACGGTCGTGATGGCGACTCGCACTCGATCTCTGCCTTGATCAGCAAGCAGTTCGATGGGGGTGTCTTCACCTCAGGCGGTTCGACCCGCGTTCAGTTCGGTTACGCATTCACCGACAGCAACAACGCACGTAACAACCAATCTTCGACGGCAACGTCGTCCTTCGACGTTACCGCTGCGTTTGATCGTCAGGATCCAGCCGTATCGACCGCTACCACGGAAACCCGTCATAACTTCACAGCGGCCATCAACTTCCGCGAAGAGTTCATCGACGGTTACGACACCAACTTTGGTATCTTCTTCCGTGCTCGTGAAGGTCGTCCTTACAGCTTGACCTTCGATGGCGGCGGCGTTTTCGCCGATAGCGCTTCGGGTAGCGACAACGCGCTGCTTTACGTGCCAACCGGCATCACTGATCCAAACGTCTCACCTGACTCAGATGCAGACGCGGTTCAGGCCGTGATTGACTATGTCAACGCATCGGGCTGTGACTTCACTCCTGGTGAAACGATCCGTCGCAACACCTGCCGCAATGACTGGCACTATGACATGGACCTGCGCATCAGCCAGGAAATCCCGTTCATCGGCAGCCTGACCGGCATCAAGGAAGACCGCATCGAAATCTTTGCTGACTTTGCAAACTTCCTCAACCTGCTCGACAGCAGCGCGAACATCCTGCGTTCACGCGGCGGGTTCAACGGTCTTGTATCGGTTGTTGACGGTGCGCTGGACGATGATGGTCGTTACGACTTCCAGTTCGATCGGAACCAAGATCAACTGACCCCAGACGATCAGAACTTCATCGCCATCAACCCATCGGCATGGCGTATTCAAATCGGTGCCCGCTACGAATTCTAATTCGTAGTCCTCGCACCAAGCGAACAAGTGCGGCGGGAGGTCCTCGGGATCTCCCGCCGTTTTCTTTGGTTGCGTTTCTTTGGGGCCGCCATTTCTTTGGTCGCGTTTTTTGGGGGCTACTGTCTTCCCATAGCCCCGCTTTATGCGTTGGTGATGTCGCTTAACGCCCTCTGGCGCTGCTCAATCTTCGAGTTGCGCCAGGCTGTCCGCTGGATCATCAGCTACGCTCAAAAGTTCAAAGGCGAGCGTTTCTCGAACGTCTGCCGGAAGCTTCATACGAAGCGCATTTTCAAGCGCTGCGGCCTGATCGCCCAATTCTGCCTCACCAAAGATCGCTGCGGTTCCAGCAAGCTTATGGATGATTGTTGCAAGCTCCTCGCACGCCTGCGAGGAGGCATCGTCTTTGCCCAGCGTCCCATCTTCGAGCGCCTTGCGAACAGCTTCAACCGCTTCTCTGCGCCGCTTTTCCCAGCGGCGGATGAGGGCAGGGGAATGGCCTTGCGCCGCGCTTCTGCCTGATGCGTTGTACGCTCTTCCAGCGCTCACTTGCGGCGGACATTCACCGATCTTGACCGGGCGGGTTTTGGGATCGCGCGATATATCGACAATCTCAGTTGTAATGTGATCATCCGGCCCGTCACAGGCGCTATTCTGATCCTGAATAGCACGGCTTTCCACCGTTTCTTCCAAAGCGCGTCGATCACCCCGCTCGTCATTGTCGACGATACGGGTTGGAAGCCATCGCTGAAGCGCGCGGGCAAGATCAGCGAACACAAGAGGTTTCGCCAGAAGCGTCTGCATCCCTGCATCACGCGCGGTTGCCAAATCCTCCGGGAAAGCGTTTGCAGTGAGCGCGATGATCGGCAACTCTTCAGGGGTAATGCCTTCCGCGCGGATGGCGCGTGTCGCCGCATACCCATCACAGCCCGGCATCTGAATATCCATCAGCACCAGATCATAGGGTTTGCCGCGCATGATCGAATCGATCACCATCGCAATCGCCTCATTCCCATCATGCGCGCTCGCAACGCTCTGGCCGCAGCGTTCAAGCATTTCTGTGACCAGCAGCCGGTTCACGTCATGATCTTCGACCAACAGAATTTTCGCCTGTTGCGGCAGCATGGAGGGCTCAAAAGCGTCCTCATCCGTCACTTCGGGCAATTGCGCCTCGGTGTATGTCGCAGGCAGGGTCAGCGTAAAACGCGAGCCCACACCCGCCTCGCTTTCAACCTCGATTGTGCCTCCCAAAAGCTCTGCGAGTTGCCTGCTTATAGTAAGGCCAAGCCCGGTTCCGCCATAATGGCGCGTGGTGTCGCCTTCGCCTTGGGTGAAGGGTGCGAAAATGGTTTGGAGGCGGGCCTTGCTGATGCCGATCCCGGTGTCGGCAACCGTGATTGATATTTCCTCTTCATCCCCGGTTACACCGATCTTGACGGTCCCATGTTCGGTGAACTTGACTGCATTGCCAAGCAGGTTGAGCACAATTTGCCGCAGCCTCAGACCATCCGTTTTGATCCAGGGGTTTGACCCGCATGAAAGACCCGCTTTGGTCAGCGAGGCGGCGGATTCGGTAATGGAAAAATCGAGCTTCAACCCCTTTTTCTCCGCTGTCGGGCGGAAAAGTGCGGCACATTCAGAAATGGTCGCAAACACATCAACCGGCTCGTTGGCAATGCCGACCTGGCCTGATTCGATCTTTGACAGGTCAAGGATGTCGTTCAGAAGCATCATCATCGAGCGGCCTGATTGGACGATCATATCCGCATGGCGCCGGTGCTCTTTGCTCAGGTCACCTTCGCGCAAAAGCTCTGCAAACCCCAGCACCCCATTCATCGGCGTGCGGATTTCATGGCTCATATTGGCTAAGAACTCGCTTTTTGCCTTTGCCGCTTTTTCGGCGGACTTGCGCGCTCTGGTCAAAAGAAGTTCAAGCTCAACCCGCTCGGTCACATCACGCGCGGACACAACGATCCCGGTTCGCTGGCCGCTGACCGGGTCTTTGACCACAGCGCATTCCGCCTCGATGAAGACGGGGTTGCCGTTGTCATCATCCAAAAGGCGGCGATAGGTGAGGCGTTCCTGCTCGCTTCTTCCGGTAAGCAACAGTTCGAGCGCGTTCGCAATGCGGTCACGCGCGTCATCATGGGTGCGATGATCGACGGGCTTGCCTATGAAATCGGCAGGCGGGCGGCTTAAGACATCGACCACCGAAGGGGAGGCATATGTGCACACCCCGCGCAAATTGATAAGCAAGATCGCATCGGTGATCCCTTCGGTGAGAAGGGCAAGTTCCTGCCGTCCCTTACGCAATTCTTCGGTCAGGCGTTCGCGTCCTGCGAGAATGGCTGCGACCGGCAAACCGGTAAGGAAATTGGCTGCGATGAAAGCCTGTATGAGGTGCAGCTTGAGCCCCTCATCAAGAGCCGCAGTTGCAGTTGGACCCACCCCTGCATAACTCACGATCCCTGTCACGACCGCTATACCCGGCACGAACAGCGCCGTACCCAATGCACCCAGCCTGATAGCGAGCATCAAGGTGATGGGAGGAACGAGGAACATCAAAGAATAGCCGTCATTGCTCAGATCAATCGCGATTGCGACAAGCCCGGCCGTGGAAAGGGCCACACCCTCCAACAGCTTTTTGGGCATGATGCCTGCAGGCGCGCTCCATGCTCTGGCGACAAGCAGGACAGCAGGCACGACAAGAATTGCGCCCAGCGTTTCGGCGACAAACCAGCCGGTCATCCCTTTCAAGATGGAATCAAGATCAGAACCCAGCACGGGAGCGGCAATTGCAGTGCTCGCGATCGGCCCGACAAGTCCGGCGTACTGAAGGAAATAGCCCAGATGCGAGAGGTCAGTAAGGTCAGGCACGGCGCCGCAGACCCGCCGGGTCAGCCAGGTCGCGACCAGAATATTGGTGAGGTTTGCGATCGTGAAGACCGCCGCTGTCCCCAATGGCGTGCCGGACAACGTATTGGCAGTCACGCTCCCAAGTACAACGGCGACAATCAGCGGCAGCTCATTACGAAGGCGTGCGCAAAACAGACCCGAGACTGCAATGGCGTTGGGAAGCCATACACTCGCCAAGGTCGCGTCAAAACGTGCAAGCTGCAAACACAAGAACCCGGCAAGGAAATAGGCAAAGCCCCCAAGTATGCCGTAAACCAAACTGCGCTGATCAGCTTTTTGGCCAAAAAGCGATTGCACATTCATTTGTGTGAACGGATGAGCAAAACTGTCCGAATCTGATTCCGGATCCATAGCTGAAGGCAAGGGCGCCTCAGCGCTGTTGTCAGAGTCAACCGACGCAGCGTCATCAGCGGGAAATGCAGCCGCACCGAATTCCTCAAGGACATCAAAATCCTCTGGATCAAGGGCATATGCTTTGCCAGTTAGGTTTCCTGCGCTATCTATGCTGCGCTCCATCGCTTTCGTCTAAAGAGGGACCAGAACCCTACGTGTTGTACCGCCAGAACCCGCGTTCCTTTCATGGCCCTTCCACAAGAGCCCAGATTCCACTTCGCAGAATATAAATGACCAAGGGCAAATCGCGCTATCAGGGAAAACCGCGAAAGCTGCGTTGGCAGTGGCTCTTTGCGATTGCGGTGTTTCACGTGGCTGCGCTTTATGGTCTGGCCAGTTTGCTCGCGCCCGATTTTACTGCCAGCGTTCAGGAAGAAGTGGGGCGTGTGCTGACGGTTACTGTCACCACCCCTGCCGATGAACCCGACCCCGAAACCCCGCCTGAGCCCGATGAAGGAGCAAGCGGTAACGCCGGGAAAGAGGCGGTGCCGGAGCCCGTTACAGCGCCTCCATCGCGCATTGAAACACGTCCCGAACCGCGTCCCAAAGCCTCGTCAACCGGGGCTGCGAAAAGCTCAGGCGCGACCGATGCAGGCGATGGCACCGGGCGCGAGGGCGAGGGGCTCGGCACAGGCAGCGGCAATCAAGGCGGGGGGCAAGGCAATGGTGTTGCGATTAAGCCCAGCGTGCGTTCAGGCTCGCTTGACCCGCGCCGCGATTTTCCGGTGCCAGAGGGCGGGCGCTCGGTGCGCTATGGCACATCGGTAACAGTGGTATTCACCGTTCAACCTGATGGGCGCGCGACCAATTGCTCAGTTGCCCGCACCAGCGCAGATGCGGCTACGACGGCGCAGGTATGCGGGCTTGTAATGGAAAAAATTCGGTTCAACCCGGCAAAGCGTCAGAACGGCGAACCGGTGGCTGCGCGCTATGGTTACCGGGTTGATTTCCGGGAGCGCTAAGCCCAGTTTGCCTAGCGTTACTACGTAGTTAGTTGTTCCGCTTCGCGATCGGGTGCATAGCTTTTGCGAGGGGGCGGTAAGTCAGGCATCAGTGCCAGAAGAAGGACCAGTGCACTCGTGATTTATCCCGTAATTTTGTGTGGCGGTAGCGGCACACGCCTGTGGCCTGTCAGCCTCAAGGCAAAGCCAAAACCGTTTCTGCCTCTCGTGGGGCAAACGAGCCTGTTTGAGCAGGCGTGCGCGCGCGTTGCGGATGATGCGCGGTTTGGCGAACCTGTTATTGTCGCAGGGGCGGCGCATGAGGCGCTCATCACAGAGCAAATGGATGGAAAGCCCCACCGTTTGATCATTGAGCCGGCAGCCAGAAACACAGCGCCCGCGATTGCTCTTGCCGCTGAGGTTCTGGACCCTGATGCGATCATGCTGGTGTGCCCAAGCGATCATTACATCGCCAAGCCTGAGGCTTTGCGTGAAGCTGCGGTGGCCGCTGCCGCTTTGGCGGCAAAAGATTATCTCACCACCTTTGGCATCACCGCTGATCGGCCTGAAACAGGCTATGGCTACATTCGCCACGGACGAGCGCTGGACGGCGGTTTTGCGGTGGCTGAGTTTGTCGAAAAGCCCGATCTGGAGCGTGCGAAAAGCTATCTGGCAAGCGGGGAATACAGCTGGAATGGCGGCATCTTTGCCTTTCGCGCAGGAGCCTATCTCGATGCGTTGGCGCAGTATCGCCCGGCGATGGCTAAGGCGGTGAAAGCGTCTGTCGCAGGGGCGAGAAGCGATGGATCGGTGATCCACCCAGCGCCAGAGGAATTTGCCGGTATCGAAGGGGATTCGGTCGATTATGCGGTGATGGAAAACACGCCCAATGCCGCCATGGTGCCTGCTGATATGGGCTGGTCAGACATCGGCAATTGGGCCGCGTTGCAGGACGCCTTGATCGAGCAGGAAGGCAATGCCGATGATCAGAACGTGGTGAGGGGCCGCGCTGATCTTGCCGATTGTACCCGTGTTCTTGCCATGAGCGATGGTCCGCGCGTGTCAGCGGTGGGCCTTGAAGATGTGTGCATCGTGGTTGCCAATGGAGAGGTTCTGGTGACCACGCGTGATGGTGCGCAAAAAGTCGGAAAGCTGCCCGGCGCGAAGGATCAGTGATGTTTCCTGTCCGCAAACTGGAAAAGCGCATGGTCGAAAAGGTTTGGGGCCGCGACCAGCTGCCTGCACCCTTCGAAGCACCGGATGGCAAGCGTATCGGCGAAATCTGGTTCGAGCCTCCGCCTGAGCAAAGCGAGCTTCTCGTCAAATATCTCTTCACCAGCGAAAAGCTTTCAGTGCAGGTCCATCCGGGCGAAGACGCTGCGCGCGATGGCGAAGACAGCAAGGAGGAATGCTGGCTTGTCCTTGACGCACAGCCCGGCGCGCGGCTTGCAGCAGGCTTTAACGAGCCCATCACCCCGGAGGCAATGGGACGCGCTGCTGAGGATGGCACAATCGAAGAGCTTCTTACCTGGCACGAGGTGAGCGCGGGCGACATCTTTCACCTCACACCGGGTACTGTACACGCAATTGGGCCGGGGCTTTCACTGGTTGAAGTCCAACAGAATAGCGACACGACTTTTCGCCTGTATGATTATGGCCGCCCGCGCGAGCTTCATCTTGAGCGGGCGCTTGATGTTGCGGTGGGCGCGCCTTTCCCGGATTCTTGCAAAGGTACGGTGAAAAGCCGCGAGCCCACTCTTATCAACGGAACGAGGTTTCGCCTCGACCGCATCAAGGGCGAGCCGGACGCTGCGGTCAAAGCGGCCTATCCGGGCGCGGCATTGGTGCTGCCGCTCGAAGGCACGGTTACAGCGAAGGATAGCGATGTTTGCGCGCGCGAGGGTGAATGCCTTGTCGCACCGAGCCTTGAGGCACTCGATTTCAGCGCTGCAAAGCTCACCTTGCTGACGCGCTCAGTGTAAAATCTAGGCCGTTAGCTGCGCGCCGTCATTGCCTAACTCGCCCAGCAAAGCCGCTTTAAGCTCCGCTGATCCGTATGGCTTTCGGATAAGGCCCGATGCGCCCATCGTATCAAGATCGCTCGACAATTCGGAATAGCCGGTCGCGAGCACAAAGCGCACGCCTCTTGTGACCAGTTCGCGTGCAACCGGGCCGCTCGATTCAACGCCAAGGTTAAAATCCACGACCGCGAAATCAGGTTCACGCTCTTTGATTGCTGAAAGCGCGGCTGCAACAGAGCTTTCGACCTGAACGGATTCCACACCGAGCTCAAGAAGGCTGTCCTCAGCGTCAAGCGCGATGATCATATTGTCTTCAACCACCAGAACATGGCGGGGTAATGCGCGTGCATCATCAGCCTCACCAAGGGCGATATTGTCCGCATCGCCAATGTCATTGGCCGCCAGCGCGAGTTCTGGTGCAGCGACATAGCGTGCAGGTATCCGGAAACTCGCCTCAACCCCTGAAAGCTTGAAGTTGAGCTCGGCTTCGCCGCGCAGATCATAGGGGATGGCGCGTTGAATGATGGTTGAGCCAAAGCCTTTGCGTGTGGGTGGTTGAACCGGTGGTCCGCCGACCTCAGTCCAATTGATCAGCAAATCGCCGTTCGAAGCCTTGGAAATATCGACATTGATTGTCCCAGTGCTGTCGCAAAGGCTGCCATACTTGGCGGAATTGGTGACCAGTTCGTGCACCACAAGTGCAAGCACGGTGTAAGCCTCTGGCTGGACCAGCGCGGCCTCTCCCGTCAGGCGCAGGCGGTCATTCTTGTCTGCGACATAGGCTTCAAGCTCTGTTTCGAACAGGTCGGCGATGGGCGCAGGGGCCCATTGCTGGCGCGTTATATTGTCATGCGCGCTCGCCAAGGCGGCGATGCGACCGCCGATGATTGAGGCAAAATCGCTGACGCTCGCCGCATCCTTGCTCGATTGTGAAACAAGCGCGCGGATAAGATTGAGGATATTGCGCACCCGGTGGTTGAGCTCTGCTATCAGCAAGTCCTGCTTTTCCTGAGCACGCTGGCGCTCCTGCGCAACCTCGTCGGTCATGCGCAAAATAACCTCGAGCAAGGTCGAACGCAGGCTTTCAGCGATAGTGAGCTCGTCATCGCTCCACTCATCGCTCAAACCCTCAACCGTCTCAGCCCAGGCTTTAAAGCTGCTGCGCGGTTCCAACCGGTCTTTGCCCGGAGTGACGGCCTTTGCCGGATTGCCGCCCCACAGGACGGTTTGCGTCAACGGTTTGCGCCACAGGACGAGGTAATCACGCGGGCTTCTGGAAATGGGCAGGACAAGCGCACCCGCCGCGACATCGGCAAATTCCCGCGCCTCGTCTACGCGTGCAGACAGGCGATTGGTAGTGAGCACACTGCTTTCGTGCATGGCGCTCAGCCTTGGTAAAAGTCGTTTGAACTGCGCTTCATCAGGAGCAGAGCCGCGCCTGCGATATTGATCGTGGATCAGAACCGATGTCCCGTCATGCGGGATCATTTCTGCAATCACCTGCTCGAACATATCGAGGTCTTCGACGAAGGACACGCCATCGGCAAAGCGGCGCATCAGTTTCTCGTGCAGCGCTAGGGAACGGACCCGCAATTGCTCAGAGCGCTCAACCAGAAGCCGGTCGAGCATGAGTGAGAACACCTGGCTTATGACTTCGGCAACGGTGCGCTGGGTGAAAGGGATCATCTTTGGCGTGTTGTGATGGCACGAGATCAGTCCCCACAAACGCCCGGCGCGCACGATCGCTATCGTGAGAGAGGCGGCAACTCCCATGTTCCTGAGGTATTGAAGGTGAATTTCAGAGGATGCGCGAAGCACGCTGAGCGACAAATCGAGCGGCTGGTTGCCTGCTCCGGGCGAAGGTTCAATCGCGGCGCTCGGAGCGTTGACATCGGCAATAATGCGAAAGCGGTTGCGTTTGAACAATTCGCGCGCCTGCATCGGAATATCGGTGTGCGGGTATCTGAGGCCGACAAAGCTGTCGAGTTCGTCAATCCTGTCTTCTGCCACCACTTCGCCGCTATGATCGCGGTGAAAGCGATAGATCATCACCCGGTCATATCCGAGCGCGGAGCGCACGAGGCTGGCGGTTGACTGGCACAGGCCATCGACATCGCTTGCGCTTGCAATCGCATCTGTCATCGGAGCTATCGCGGCCAGATGGTCCCGGAAACTGGCCGATTGATGGGGCTCAAATTCGATAATGATGCGATCACCCGAGGGGTGAATCGCGCAATCATAAAGCGCATCGCCATCGGTGAGTTTAAGCCCAAACACGCGCTCGTTAGCGTCATCTTCGGCAATCTTGTGGAGGGCCTCGCGCAGTGTTTCTACGGCTTTGCCGGTCAAGTGATCACTTAAAGGATCGCCGACACCAACCGCGCGTTCGCTTTTCAGGATGTCACTCGCATTTTCGCTGTAATGCGTAATCTGCCAATCTTTATCGACCGCGATCAGCGCGCCAAAACTTTGAACAAAGCCGATTTGATGAATGGCCTCGCGGTCGCATTCGGTCAGCGCTTGTGGGTGGGCATGGATATTCATTGTGTTTGTTCCACCCTGTCTTGTGGCCGCATCGCATCGGCAACGGCGAGAAAATGGTCAAAAATCTGGCGCGCGGCCTGCTCGGCGAGCTCTTCATCGTGAACTGATGCCGGCGCTTCGAGGGCAGGGCGTAACCCTTGCCAAAATTCGGTCATGGCTGTGCTGCTCAAAAAGGCGGCGGGCCATTGGTTCTGATCGGGAAGGACGCGGCGCATATCGTGCAGCATCGCGCGGTTTCCAAGCGAGGAGCCAGCCAGCACCCAAGCGGCGCCTAACATGGATGCATCGCCCTTATCCTTGAGAGCAAATTCAACCCGCCTTGCGGGGAGTTGCGCACCCAAGGCCGCGATATCGTGGGCCAGAAGCGGCGATTGTTCAGGAGGTGTAAGCTCCTCAGGTGCGTTTTCAAAAAGCCATTTTTCAATCGGGACGCGGGCCTCATATTGCGTCGTGAGAAAGCGCACATATTCGCCGCGCGCGCGCCAGTCTTCGGGCGGTCTCATCGCGGTGTCGAGCCGGTCGTGCAAAGCAGCGGTCGCCCCGCGCAAATGCAGGCGCAAGGTTTGCCGCCTGCGCTCTTTGCTGCGGTCCGGTTCCAAGGATTCACTCATTTTGCTATTCACGTCCGTTATTCAAGATAGACACAAATAGCGTCAATGCAACGTTACATAAGTTATGTGAGGCGCACAGGTGGCCAGCTTTGCCGCGTATTGTATGAAAGCGCCCCTGCCGGTTTTTTGCGATTTGAGAGGCATTTGGAAAAGCTTGCCTCCGCGTGCGGATGATGCGCGTTCACTTTTTCTCGAGCAATCGACCTCCATGCTTTCTCACCGCCCGCTCCAAAGTGCCGCGCAGGAAGCCAAGCATGGCGGGCAAGTCCATTTCGATGGTGACTGTGTCATCACCAACTTCAATCCCGCCCTCGATCAGCTGGCCAGCTGCAGTGATATAAAGGTCCATCCGGTCCTCATGCGGCCATTCGGTTTCAACCGTGGCCATGCCGGGCGGGAAATAGCTGCCGATTTCGTGCGCGTGTTCGTGCATCCGGCGGCGCACTTCTTCGCGGCCAAGTGTGTGGGGAAGCGAGACGCGCATCCTTAGCGCTCCGCCTTAGTGGCGGGTGTCATGTCGGGGAGGGGCACACCCGTATCCGGCATACCGCTTGCATCTTCAAGCAGGTCATCGCTGCCAAAACGGTAGTCGAGATAGCGCGATTTGACCGCCAGATCATCCATCGCCCCTTCGGCCAAACGCCGCGTCACCCGGTCCAGTTCGCCCGAAAGCTTGGTCAGGCTTTCGACAAGCCGCGCATCAGCCGTGCCGCCAGCGTGTTCTTCTGAACGCAAATGCTCCGGGATTTTGCGGTAATTGTCGATTGTCTCAGGGATATAGTCGCCCACAAGCTCGCGCACTTCAGACATGGCGGGATGGGCATCGTCCATGCTCTCAAGCTGCGCGCCGAGCGCGTCCAATTGCCCGCCCATCTTCTCTACCAGAGCAGCAGCCATCGGGGGAAGGCCAGCGCGCTGGTTCTCAAGCCAGAGTTCAACACGCGCGACCATCTGCTTGGGATTACCCTGCTTCAATTCAGAGCGCTTGGGGATTTTGACTTTCGGAAATTGCGAGAAGAATACCGCTGCGCACATGATCGCCATCGCGACGGCCATCACGCCGACAAAACCGATGCCATTAAGGATAACCCCGATGATCGAGGCGGCCGTCATGATCGCAAACACCGCGAGCGCGAAATAGCCGCCGCGTTTGATCCATGTCTTCAACTTGGCATTGGCCGAACCCTTGCCAATCGAGGCCGCGCGCCGATGCACGCCGCCATTGCGATTGGCGTCAAGCGACTGGCTCGCCGCTCGCATGATCCGGTCAGATTCGCTAGTTGTGTCTGCCATCAGCTATCCAGCGAAAGGAGCGAGGGCTCGCTTGCCACTTTGGCCTGCGCCTGCGCCTGACCCTCAGCGCGCGCGATGTAGCCTTTGGATTTCTCAACCTCATCGGTGAGGACATTGACCGTCTGCTTCATGCTATCGAGCGCACGGACTTTGAAATCGTCAACCTCATCCATGGTGTCATAGATATTCTGGAAGGCGCGTTGCAGAGTTTCGAGCGGGATGGTGCTGGATGCGGCTTGCTCATGGATTTGCGCGGTCTGTTCGCGCAGCAGCGTGCTGGTGGAATCGATGATGTCGGATGTCGTCTGGTTGAGCGAGGTGATCTGCCCAAGAACGAGCTTCTGATTGGTCATGGCCTGCGCCACCGTCACAGCGGTGCGAAGCGCGCCAACGGTTGTGGTGCTTGCCCGGTCGACGCCTTTGACAAGTTCGACATTGTTCTTTTTCACAAGGTCAAGCGCGAGATAGCCTTGCACGCTCACCGCCATTTGCGTCAGCAAATCCTGCGTGCGTTG
This sequence comes from Erythrobacter sp. SCSIO 43205, assembly GCF_019904235.1. Taxonomy (NCBI): domain Bacteria; kingdom Pseudomonadati; phylum Pseudomonadota; class Alphaproteobacteria; order Sphingomonadales; family Erythrobacteraceae; genus Erythrobacter; species Erythrobacter sp. SCSIO 43205. The sequence goes on from NZ_CP063202.1 coordinate 736,234, forward strand.
GCGCACATAAAACAGTGCGCTTTCACGCAAAGCTTTCGCTTTTTCAGGATCGCTCGCATCCAGTTCGAGCGCTTTTGCCTCAAGCTTGGCATCAAGCGTTTTGGCGATGTGGATCATCTGCTCCAATTCGCCCATCGCCTCCCACAATTTCGCGCGCTCTGTGTCGATCGCGGCATTGTCCATGTGGAGTTCTTTTTTGCCGGACTCCAGACGTTCAAGGATCGCCTGAATGTGCCCTTGCGAGCTGGTGTAGCTGTCGAAGTAGTTCTTGAGCTTGTTGCCAAACGGGATGATCCCGAACAGGCGGCGCGGTTCCAGAAGCTTGTTTTTCTTGCCCGGATCAAGGTCTTCGACCGTGCGGCGCAGTTCGGCGAGGTCACTGCCCACACCGCTGTCGGCGTCCATCGCGCGCACCGGGCGGTCAAGAAAACGGTTGGAGTGTGCAGCAGCTGCGCGGATTTGCTCCTGGCCCATGCGGGTGATCTGGTCGACTTTCGCGCCAAATTCGGGCGAATTGGCATCGACCGAAATCAGGTCTTGCACAAATGCATCGGCTTTCACCTCAAGCTTCGATTTCTGCTCGCTTGTGACCGGGACAAGCCCTGCGGCCTTTTCAGGTGCCACCTGAGGCACGGGATCGGGCGGGGTAAGCTCAAAATCCGTCGCAGTCTTGGTCGGCGCGGAAAGGTTGATGTCAGGCGTTGTGTCAGTGCTCATGGCAGGAAATCGATGCTCCCTAGGCGAAAATAGGCGAGGCGCGGATGCCTCTTTCCTACTGTATTAGTGATCTAAAACACGTTGTTCAAGCGTCGCTTCAAGCGTGCGCGTGAGATCAAGGGAGAAGTCTGCCTTTTTCTGCCCTCAACGTCTACGTCTTTGAAGGGCGCTCTATCCTTTTGCAGCTTTTGTTTGCTCAAGATTGCCCGTAAAAGCGGTTTTCGAAGGAATAACGCTTTGTCACCAACCGATAACTACCCTGAACAAACACCCAAACCTGCACCCGCCCCGCAGGAGCGCGAGCCTTCTGCCGTCTTTGGCAAAGTCGATAGCGCCGGTGAAGCGGTGCGCGCGGCAACGCAGAGCCGCTATGGCCTCATGCGTGTGCTCGCAACTTTCAGGGGATGGTGGCGTGATGATGTGATCGGCGCGGTTGATCACGAAGATGTCATCGCCAAACGCCGCGATGACTGCGCCATGTCAGAACACTATCTTTTCATGACAGCGATGAGTGCTGGGATTGCCGTTATCGGCCTTTTGCAATCATCAACCGCCGTGGTGATCGGCGCGATGCTTCTCTCGCCTTTGATGGGGCCGATTATGGGCCTTGGATTTGCGCTGGGCATTACCGATTACCAATGGCTCAAACAGTCGACCATGTCGCTGTTCTGGGGCAGCTTTGGTGCGGTGCTGCTGTGCTCGATCATCGTGTTTTTGTCGCCCATCACCACGATCACGCCGGAGATCGCCGCGCGCACACAGCCCAATTTGTTTGACCTGCTCGTCGCGCTCTTCTCTGGGCTCGCGGGCGCATATGCAATGATCAGAGGGCGCGCGAACGCGATTGTCGGCGTGGCGATTGCGACCGCTTTGATGCCGCCACTGGCCGTGGTCGGTTTCGGCTTTGCGACGATGAACTGGACAGTTTTTTCCGGCGCGCTCTTGCTGTTTGTCACTAACCTTGTGACGATTGCGCTCACCGCCTGGGGCCTGTCAAAACTCTACGGTTTTCGCGGCAGTTTGAGCCAGCGCCAGTCACAGTTCCAGAACACCATGATCATCGTCGTCTTTTTGGGACTTGCCATCCCGCTCGGCCTCTCGCTTCGAACGATTGCCTGGGAAGCGAATGCCCAGCGGATTGTGCGTGAAGAGATCACCGAGGAATTTCAGGGATCTGGCCGTCTTGCAGAGCTTGACATCACATTTAGTGAAGAATTGATCGGGGTCACGGGCACCATGTTCAGCCCGGAATTTCGCGAAGATGCGCAATCTGACATCACCAAAGCGCTCGAAGCGCGGCTTGGGCGCGAGGTCAATCTTACGCTGGCACAGGTGGAAACAGGTTCGAGCGCGCGCGATACCGATCAGGCCGCGCTTGCCGCTGCCCGCGCACAGGAAGAGCAAGCCGCCGCCTCTGCTCGTGCGAACGCTTTGGCGGGCCGCTTGGCGCTGGTCGCTGGCGTGCCTGAAAACGAGGTTACAATCGACACGGGCCGCAAGCGGGCCACGGTGCGCGCGCAGGAATTGGAAGGGGCAAGCCTTGCCTCCTACCGCGCGCTTGAAATGCGCATTGCCGCAACCGAACCTGACTGGGTGATCGAGGTGTTGCCACCGGTCGGCGATTTGCCTGGCACCATCTCCTTTGGCGAAGAAGGCCCCGACGAAGCCGGGCAAGAGGCGCTCGCTATCGTCGAATGGGCGGCTAAGCGCACCGGGCTCCCCGTGGTGCTGGAGGGCCGCGAGGTCGAAGCAACGCAAGCCGCAGAGGCGCTCCGCGAAAACGGTGTCGAGGTCAGTGTGACCCCGCGCTTTGGCCCGCTGAAAGCCGATTGGGCCGCGCGTTAAGCCGTTTATTAATCGACAGGGGGCTGATTGAGCTCAATCTCCTGATCACCTTCCAATTCAACATTAACTGGAGCGCCTTCTGGAGTAACTTTACGAGCACGGAAATCTCCATCATCAATAGATTGCCTGACAAGGTCCAGAATATTCCCAGGCAAACAGATCGACTGATGGTCTATCAACCGTCTTACACCGACATTGAAAGAAGGTATTTCCGAGGAAAGGATTGCCTGTTCATGAGCAGCCAACGCACGCATCGTCATCTGCTCGACAGATGTCACGTTCTCAGCCCCAAAAAGGAATTGATCTTCATAAATATCCAATCCTGCTGTTGCTAAGGCGTTGCCTGCTGCAAGCAGCGCAAGAGCGTCGCTCTGCTTTTGCTCACCATTTTCACCGCCGAAATTGATCACAGCAAACGTACTCGTAACTGCCACAGTGAGTGGCTGGAGAAGACTACGAGTAAGTCGAGCCTTTGTCTGATTGCCACGTTTAGCTGCAAAAAAATCGGAGCAACGCGTCTTCACCAAAGTGATCCCGCTATCAACCATATCTTTGGCGGCAACTTTTTCATCGATAAGATCGGATTCTTTGGCTCTTAGAGATCGACAAACGGAAGAAGAAAAACTGTATCCCTGGTTGTTTCGTTCAACGGTCGCACTTGAGTTTCTTGTAGGCTTGAAATTGCCTATTTCATCACAAATGAACTCATTCGCATTTACAGAGCCGTCAATGTGGGCAAGCCGTACAGGCCGAGGTGGCCCATAAAATGCGGGTCCGCAGCTGGTAACTAAAAAAGCCAGTGATGCGGCATAAAAAACCTTTGTATATTTCATCATACCCCCCTTTTTGCGAAATCAGAAGTAGATTGTTCGCATAGGGGTGCAAGAAGTTTTACAAACTGTTAACCTTTAAGCCGCCAGATCAATCGGTACGATTTCGCCTGCGAGATAGAGCTTCTTCGCCTTTGCGCGGCTCAATTTGCCTGAGCTGGTGCGGGGCAATGTGCGCGGGGGGACAAGTTCCACGACGCAGCTCATGCCAGTGACAGAGCGCACCTTGTCAGCGATTTCCTCGCGCAGTTTGACGCGCTCAACCGGATCAGAGACACGGCAGTGGACGAGTACGGCGGGCGCTTCCTCGCCATTCTCCTGTTCAAGCGAGAAGGCAGCGATGTCGCCATGGTTGAAGCCGGGCAGCTGTTCCACCGCCCATTCAATATCCTGTGGCCAATGGTTCTTGCCATTGATGATGATCATGTCCTTGGCGCGGCCAACGATGAAGAGGTATCCATCCGCGGTGTAGCCCATGTCGCCTGTGTCGAGCCAGCCATCGACGAGGCAATCATCGGTCGCCTCCTTGTTGCGGAAATAGGAGTGCATGACCGACGGGCCGCGGCACCAAACCTTGCCGATCTGGTGGTCTTCGCGCGACTTTCCGCTCTCGCCGGTGATGCGCACTTCCATATCGGGCAATGGCTTGCCGCAATTCACAATCGCGCGGTATCGGGCAGGGCGCGAGATGTCGCGGGGCGTTCCTGAAAGACGCTCTTCCTCGACCAGCTCAACCTTGATCCCTTCACCCGGAGGCATGACGGTGACCGCCAGAACCGCCTCGGCAAGGCCATAGGACGGGGTGAAGGCACTCGCCTTGAACCCTGCGGATGCAAAGGCGTTCACAAAGCTTTGCATGACGTCCGGGCGGATCATGTCCGCGCCATTACCCGCCACACGCCAGCGCGAGAGATCGAAACGTTCCTCTACATTGGACTGGCTGGAAATGCGGCGCGCGCAAATGTCATAGCCAAAGGTCGGCGAATAGGAGAGCGTGTTGCCTTTATTCGCGCTGATCATGTCGAGCCATGCGAGCGGACGGCGCGCAAAGGCATCGGGTTTGAGATAATCGCCTGACACCTGGTTGGCGATGAGTGACAGGAAACAGCCGACCAGCCCCATATCGTGATACCACGGAAGCCAGCTGACACAGCGATCGTTCTCGCCCAAATTCATGCTGGTCGAGTGACCATAAAGGTTATGCAGCAGCGCCTCGTGCGTCACCGCAACGCCCGTTGGAAAACGCGTCGAGCCCGACGAATATTGCAGATAGCAAATGTCGTCTGGCGATGCTGTAGGCAGCTCTGCCTCAGGCGCATCAAGCTTTGCAAAATCCTGCCAGCTGGTGCCTTTGCATCCCTGCCGCTCAGCTGCGGCGCCTGCCATCTCGCTGATTTCCTCAGGGTAAATCAAAACAACCGGATCAGAGCTTTGTAATTGCACCGCGAGTTGGTCGATATAGCTTTCCTTGCCGCCAAAAGTGGTGGGCAGGGGCAGGGGCACAGGCCATGCACCGACATAAACGCAGGCACAAAACAGCGCGGCAAAATCAGGACCAGTCTCTGCGATCAAGGCGACGCGATCCTCACGCCTGATGCCAGAGGCGATCAGACGATAGGCCATTTGCAGCGCATCCTCGCGCATCTCGGCAAAAGGATAAACCCGTTCCAGCTTCCCGCGCATATCGTGAAAATTCAGGCCCTTTTCGCTTTTCGCGGCGTAGTCGATCGCCTCGTTGAAGGTCGCGAACTGGGCGCGGATTCGCGGCAATTCACAGTCATTCGGCGTCGGTGTCAGAGCAGCCCCGGTGTCAGCCTCAATCATAGTGCTTGCAAATCCGTCCATCTGTAGCGCGTGTCCAAGCGCGCGTGATTTAATCCTGCGGCCCCTACGCACAAATGCGCAGGCAATGAGCCATTTCTCTTTTCCATTTCTAAAGGACTGTGGCACGAATAAGGCGAAATGAGCGCAGAGGGAAGCAAAACGTCATCAAACTGTCGCGAAAATGCGTCGGTTCCGGGCGAAGAAACACCCGGCATCGCGCGTGAGCGGCGCGGGCGTACCGGCGCAAGGAAACGCAAGAAAGCAAAGCCGCTGGACGATACGTCATTGCGCGATCTGGCGCTTTCCTATGCCGCGCGCTTTGCCACCACGGGGGCGAAGCTCGAAGGCTATCTCCTTAGAAAAATTCGGGAAAGAGGGGTTGCTGAGGATGGCGATGGCCGCATTCAGACGCTTGACGTGAGCGCGCTTGTCGCGCGTCTTGTTGAGCTGGGATATGTTGATGATGAAGCTTATGCCCGCTCCAAAACGCGCGACCTTACTGCGCGCGGGTACGGGGCGCGGCGGGTGTCTCAGGCGCTATGGGCCGCAGGTGTGGATGAAATGACGCAGCAGGACACAGCGCCATCACAAGCGACGCTAAGGCGTGCGGCAATCCTTCTGGCAAAGAAACGGCGCTTTGGCCCATTCGGCATCGAAGCTGATGAAGAGGAGCCTTCGGAAATCGTCCACAAACGGCGCGAGAAACAGGTTGCCGCCATGCTTCGCGCAGGCCACAGCTATGAACACGCAGCGTTCATACTCGATGCGGCAAACGAAGAAATTGTCGACGAATGGCTGATCGAAGCCGAAGACGAAGAAGGTGAAGGACCGGGCGAATGGTAAGACTGGCAACAGCATTGGCGGCTATGGCTTTGGTGGCCTGCTCGCCGGGCGGCACTTCGGCGCAGGAAAGCACGCCTGCTCCTGCACCTGTCGCAGAAAACTCCGGCTATTCCGAGGCGGGTCTGCGCCTGATGGAGGTGACCATTGTCAGCGGCGATACGCGCCACACCTTCAAAACCGAGCTTGCCGCGAGCCAGCAAGAGCAAGCCAGGGGTATGATGTTCCGCAACGAAATGGGTGATGATGAGGGGATGCTGTTCCCCTCCTACTCGCCTCAGTTTCGCAGTTTCTGGATGAAGAACACGCCGCTGCCGCTAGACATCATCTTTATCGGCCCCAACAAGCGCATCACCAATATCGAAGCGGGCGTCCCCTATTCGCTGGAAAGCGTGACCTCGCGCGGGATGTCGATTGCTGTGTTTGAAATTCGCGGGGGTCTGTCCGAAGAGCTCGGCATTGCGCCGGGTGACATTGTCGAATTCGAATTACCGGAAGATGCGACTCTTTGATTTGCGAAGCCGCATCCGCGGCTTCGTCCTCGCTTGACGGGCAGGCAAGCTGCCGCCGCTGCGGGCGGGCGGTCGCCCTTGCGGTTTCGGTCGAAACCGTTTTGGGCTCACCTTTATCTTGGCCTCACCACTCTAATCCGCTAACGGCCTTGCTCATGGGAATCTTAGGCAAAATTTTCACCTGGTGGGACGGTGCGACCTTGGGTACGCATCTGTGGTCCTCGCGCGTTGGCGGCGAACACGTTGGCACTGATGCGCAAGGGAACAAATATTACCGTTCCAAAGGCAAGGATGGGCCCAACACTGGCTCTTACACGCAAAAAGAGCGCCGTTGGGTAATCTATGATGGCCCCAATGACGCAAGCCGCGTGCCGTCCGAATGGCACGGCTGGCTCCACGGGGCGTTTGACGATGTGCCTGAAAGCCACCTGCCCCCTGCTAAGGTGTGGGAAGCCGATTACACGCCCAACGCGACCGGCACACCGAACGCTTACCTGCCGCAAGGCATGATTGAGCGCGGCGGCAAACGCGCCAAGGCTGATGGCGATTATGAAGCGTGGGCGCCGGAAGGCTAAGCTCAAGGCATCATTGGTGAGCCTTTCCCGCGCCTTTTTCATCGCACCTCTCGCAGCGCTCGCGCTTAGCGGATGCGAGGATGTGAGTTCGCTCTTCGATAGCACCGAGGAGCAAGAGCAGTCTCAGAAACAGCAGGAGACCGCGCCCAGCTCAGCTGAGACAGCTTCGGACCCTCTCTTGGTGGCCGAGGATGCCGATGGTGTCACCCCGATGGCAGAGCGCATCGCAACCATCGGCCTTCTCAACAAACGCAATAATGTTAGCAAAGACTTGCTCATGCGGCCGGGCGAGACGGTGGAAGAAGGACAGGTGATCGTGCGGCTTGAAGCGTGCGAGCGCACCGCGCCTTACGAATTTCCCGAAGAAACCGGTGCCTTTGTTCAACTCGACGTTCTTGAGCGCGGTCAGGATGAGCACAGCCGCGTATTTTCAGGCTGGCTGTTTAAGGAAAACCCCAGCCTCAACGTGGTTGAACACCCGGTCTACGATGTCTGGGTCAAGGATTGCGCGATGCGCTTTCCCGGTGAGCCGCCGCTCGAAGCTCCTTCTGTGCCCTCTGATGAAGAGGCTGGCGAAGAATAGTCGACGCCAGCACTAGCCGGATTGACAAAGCTTTCAAACGCTTGAGCTAACGTAGCCTGCGGCATCCCTTGCGCGCCATCAACCAGTTTGAGATAGGCCTTTTGCGGCATCTCGACCGCACCCATGCTCGCCAGATGATCGGTCATAAACTGGCAATCGAGTACCTTGTAACCAGCCCGGTTGAGGCAAGCGACGAGCCAGCACAGCGCGACCTTGCTCGCATTATCTGCGCGGCTGAACATACTTTCCCCGCAGAACACCCGATTAAAGGATACGCCATAAAGCCCGCCGACAAGGCGCGGGGGGGCATCGTCCTGTGTATCCCAACATTCGATCGAATGGGCATAGCCTGCCCGGTGAAGCCCGGTGTAGCTGTCGACAATGCGCCCGCTGATCCAGCTTTCAGGATGGCCCGGACGCGGAGCCGCACAGGCGTGCATCACGCCTTCAAAATCGCGGTCCATCGTCACATGATAGCGATCTGAGCGCAGAACTTTGCGCAAGGATTTCGAAACGTGCAGCCCTTCCAGAGGAATAATCGCCCGCTCGCGCGGTTCGACCCAGAAAATCTCATCGTCCTCGCGGTTGTCGGCCATCGGGAAAATGCCGCTGCGATAGGCCAGCAGCAAGGTTTCAACCGGGATGGGAGCCTTCTGGTCCGGGTGGTGGGGCGAGTGCATGACGAGGGGGCGCTTACCAGCGAGAGTGATCTGCGTCAGCCAAGATTCGACCAAACGGGTAAATGCAGCGCTTGCCTAACGCGGCTCCTCGCTCTAAAGGCCCTTCTTCCACGTAGGGGTGTAGCTCAGTTGGTAGAGCATCGGTCTCCAAAACCGAGGGCCACGGGTTCGAATCCTGTCACCCCTGCCATTTCCTTTCAACGGCGATATTTTGAGGTTTAAGACCCCTAGGTCTTGAGCCCGTTTTGCCGTGCCCTGCGCGCCTGACGCTAACGCAGGTAATTTTCCGGATGTGCCAATTTGCACAGAGCCGCTCGCTCCACCTCGTCATTATGCCGCATGAGCCTAGCGATTCGAGGCAATGGGGGCTTCAACTGAGGCAAGGGCCGAGACACTCTCTCGCTTGACCCCGTGATGAAAGCTTCGAACTGGGGGGTAAGAACTTTCACCCCATTGTCTTGATCCGCTGGCTCGCTGCCTTCGGCTTGGCGTCAAGTCCGGTCAGTGGTTCAGCGTGCGGCCCGGTCATAGGTGCAATGGATATGGCAGGGTCCGCAACCGCTTGAAGGCTGCTTAAACATTGGGGGCAGGAGGCGCTTTTCTGCGAGTAAAGCGCCTCCATTCCCCTTTCATCTATCAACCGATCAATATTCTTCCGGCTCTTCGGGTGTTTCCACATGGTGGTTTTCACCGGCGGTCTTGTCGCCCTGAGCAAGCTTGAACACCACGCCTGAAAGCAGCAGCAGGGCGAGCAGGTTCGGCAGCGCCATCGCTGCGTTGGAAATATCGCCGAGACGCCAGACAAGCTCTGATGGTTGGGCGGCGGCAAGGAAGATCACCACGCACCACAATACGCGCCAACCGATGTGCAGGATTTTCTCGCCACCACGACTTGACCCGGGGATGCGATCATAAAGATAGGTGATCGCGCGCTCGCCGTAATAGCTCCAGGTCAGGAGCGTGGTGAAGACGAAGAGGATCAGCGCGGTCGATGCGACCAGTGTGCCAATAGCTATCCCTGCGATCTCGAACGGGAAAGCTGCGGCAAAAGCGCCGCTGGTCATTTCGAAACCAACCCGGTCGGATTGCCACGCATGGGCCACCGCTTCGCCGCCCGCGGTAAAGTCGCCGCGAACAGTAAGGATGACCAGCGCTGTCATGGTGCAGATCACGATGGTGTCGATGAACGTGCCGAGCATCGCCATGCGGCCTTGTTGCTCGGGATCGTTGGTTTGCGCGACCGCGTGTGCAATCGCGGTTGAACCCTGACCCGCCTCATTCGAGAACAGTCCGCGCGCCACACCAGCCCGCAGCGCCATGATCATCGCCGCGCCCGCGAACCCGCCTACGGCAGCCGATGGATTGAAGGCGCTGTAGAAGATCAGGTAAAACGTCTCTGGAATATCGGCGATGTTAATGATCAGAGCGATGATCGCCATGATGATGTAGGCAACCATCATGAAAGGAATGACCTTTTCGGCCACGCTGCCGATCGATTTGATGCCGCCGATGATAACGACAAATACCAGCCCGGCGACAATCGCTCCGCCGAGCCACTCTTCAATTCCGAAAAGCTCCTGCAAACCATCTGCCACTGCGTTCGCTTGAATAGAATTGCCGGTCACGAGTGCAGAGAACAGCGTACCAAGGCAGAAAACCACCGCCAGCCATGTCCACTTCGTGCCAAGGCCCATGGTAATATAGGTCATTGGACCACCACGCTTCACGCCATCGCTGGTCGTCTCGCGATATCGGATCGACAAAGAGCCTTCAGCAAAAGCCAATGCCATTCCGACAAGGGCGGTGATCCACATCCAGAAAATTGCACCTGGACCACCAAGCGCAATTGCCGTTGCGACACCGGCCAGGTTACCTGTGCCAACTTGTCCAGAAAGCGCGGTTGAGAGCGCTGCGAATGGCGAAATCTCGCCATCACCTTCGCCCTTGCGGCTCGTCAGCAAGCCTTTGAACGCTGCGCCAAGGTTTCTCAGCGGATAGAATTTGAGGCCAACCATGATCCACAGCCCGATGCCGAGCAGGATGATTGTCATAGGCGGGAACGGGATGATCGTGTCCCCGTTCCATGTGCCGCCCCAGATGAAATCCGAAACATTGGTAATTGGCGCGATCCAAGCTTCCGCGCCTGATACGTCTGCAGCCATGTGTGGCTATCCCCTTAAATTTGCGTCCCTGAAGACGGATTGCTTCCATCAACCCGTATTGGAAAGCGAGCACGCTAGAGCGGCGGGGGAGCTTATGCCAGCGTAAATGACACTTTGGTTGCATTTGCAGGCCAAGTGACTTGCCAAGTGCGGCTTTTCGCCGTAATTCGCGACTCAATTCCGACATTGGTAGTACTTAGAGCCAGCCCAAGACCTTGTTCCTGGCGGCGATGAGCCCTACCTGAAAGCCGGAAAAAACGAACGACACCCAAGTGTAGCGGAAAGATCAGGCACATGGCCCAAACGCCCAAGGCTCACGACAAAAAGCGCAAGACCTCGATTCCTGAATTTGTGAATCAGGTCCGCACCGAAACCAGCAAGGTCGTATGGCCGACGCGCGAAGAGACGGTTCGCACCGCGATCTTCGTCTTCATCTTCATGGTCGTGCTCGCGCTGTTCTTCTTCGGTGTCGACAGCCTGTTCAACGCTGTTGTGAACTTCCTTCTGACGCTTGCCTAAGCCAAACGCATAAGCGCGATATTTCAAGGACAAATTTCCATGTCTCGTTGGTACATCATCCACGCCTATTCCGGTTTTGAAAACAAGGTCAAAGAAGCGATCATCGCCGAAGCGGAGCGCCTTGGCCTGTCTGAAGGCGTCGAAGAAATCGAAGTGCCCACCGAAACCGTGACCGAAGTAAAGCGCGGCAAAAAGGTTCAGGTCGAGCGTAAATTTATGCCGGGATATGTTCTGGCCAAACTGCGCATGAACGATGACATTTATCACCTTGTGAAGAACACGCCCAAGGTGACGGGCTTCCTTGGCAACAACAACAAGCCACAGCCGATTTCCGAGCGCGAAGCTGCGCGTTACTTTGGCGGCGTGGAGGAAGCGAAAGCTGCACCCAAGCAAGACATCAGCGTCGACTATGAAATCGGCGACAGCGTCAAAGTGCTCGATGGACCGTTTGCCAGCTTCAACGGCGTGGTCGAAGAGCTCGACTTCGACAAGGCGAAGGTCAAAGTTTCGGTTTCGATCTTTGGCCGTGCAACGCCGGTTGAACTCGACTTTGAACAGGTCGAACTGGTCAAGTAAGGTCTTCGCTTAGGCGACGCTTAATCTAAAACTGCTCCACATTCGCGGTGCAGGTCGCCGGGTTTCCTGCGCGCTGGATACACAGCGCGATGGCTGCCTGGCCCGCTTCCATAATGTCATATGAGGCAGCGCCACCTGCCTGCGCGCACATCTGCGGCCCCATTGGACAGCACGTGCTGCAATAGGTGCGTGCCCTGACAAGGCCCGGGGCCATCGAATAGGTGTCGTTATACGGATTGTTGAGATAGCCGGGCCCGGGAACATAGGTGGCAGCGGCAGGCGGCGCTGTATCAAGCGGTATCGCAGCCTCCGGCTCGCTCCAGTCTTCGGTAAACTCTTCCTCTTCAAATGGTTCGTCGGCATCGCTGATTTCTGCGGCAAGCGCTCCATCTTCTGAACCGACACTCGTCTCGGTCTGCTCTGCAGCGACAGTCTCGCCGCCGTTTGAGGCATTTTTGGCCGCCTCGATGGATTGCCCATTGCTGAGATAGATAAAGCCCAAAGCGATCAGGAAAACAGCAGCGCCGCCGCTTGCTTTGACATCCACGCCAAGCGGCTGGATTTTTTCACCGTTCACTTCGATTGTGTGCGGCAGAAGCACAGAGGCGACAAGACCTGCGCCAAGGGCTGCAAGCAATGCGCCGATGGCAAGCATCGAACTGTTTGTGCCTGCCTCATCCGGGATCACGGCAACCAGACCAAACAACAATAGGCCAAGCCCGATTATTGTCGTCAGGATCGCTTTGAGCGCGCCGCCAAACGAGCTTTCATTTGCGCTGCCTGCAGAGTTACCGGTGTTTTCTGACATGAAGCCCCCCTTGCTTGCGTTTGACTTCATATCACGCAAGGCAATTGCGCGAAAGGAGCGCCAGTGAAAACAAGTCCCCGAATCTGCAATCGCAAGAAGCGTTTTGCCACGCGCGAAGCGGCCGAGGATGTGGCGGAGCGCGCTAATGACCCTTTGCGCGCATACAAGTGCGAGCTGTGCCACCAATACCACCTCACCTCGCGGACCAAGGGGATGCGGCTACCGAGTTTTGAGGTTGAACGTCGGAAAAAGGCTAAGAAAGGCGCCAAGCAGACGCCCCGATAGCCACATTTTCCTACTGGTTTCAGGCCGCCTAAATGGGGCAAATGAAACGCGAATTTCCTCTTTATCGCTGCCATTTGGGGCCGCCTTGCAGGAGGGAGCAGATTTTCCGCCCCTGAACAGTGTCTCAAGTGTCTCAAACGCATGGAGCGCACGAGGTGTTTTGCCTTGCATCGCGCACACAAAACGCTATGTGCACGCCTTCGCGTTTTATGGCGCGATTCCCGTGCGGGAGGTTGGCGACAAGTCAGCCGTTTGACCGCTTAACATGACTTCGGATCGACACGAACCGGAGAATAGTGAGAAAAGGAGGCCTTTTCATGGCCAAGAAGATTGAGGGCTACATCAAGCTCCAGGTGCCTGCTGGCACCGCAAACCCGTCACCGCCAATCGGCCCTGCTCTGGGTCAACGCGGTGTGAACATCATGGAATTCTGTAAGGCGTTTAACGCTGCCACACAGGACCTTGAGAAGAACGCGCCGATCCCCACCACGATCACGGTTTACGCAGACCGCTCGTTCACCTTCACCACCAAAACCCCACCTGCATCTTACCTGCTTAAGAAAGCGGCGAAGATCAAATCGGGTTCAGGTGAGCCGAACAAGAACAAGGTTGGCAAAATCACCCGCGCACAGCTCGCTGAAATCGCTGAGACGAAAATGAAAGATCTCAACGCGAACGACATCGACGCTGCTGTCAAAATCATCGAAGGCTCCGCACGCGCGATGGGCCTCGAAGTGGTGGAGGGCTAAACCCATGGCGAAACTGACGAAAAAGCAAAAAGTCCGTGCAGAGATGGACTCTGAGAAGCTCTACACCGTGGACGAAGCCATCGCGACGCTGCGTGAGCACAAAGCGAAATTCGACGAAACCGTTGAGCTTGCAATGAACCTCGGCGTTGACCCACGTCACGCTGACCAGATGGTTCGCGGCATGGTCTCGCTGCCATCGGGCACGGGTAAAGACGTGAAGGTTGCTGTATTCGCACGCGGCGAAAACGCTGAAAAAGCGACTGCCGCCGGTGCTGACAAGGTAGGCGCTGAAGATCTCATGGAAGATATGCAGAACGGCAACCTCGACTATGACCGCGTGATCGCAACCCCTGACATGATGGGTGTTGTGGGCCGTTTGGGTAAAGTGCTTGGTCCAAAAGGCCTTATGCCAAACCCCAAGCTTGGCACGGTTACCCCGAACGTTGAGCAAGCCGTCAAGGACGCCAAGGGCGGCCAGGTTGAGTTCCGTGTTGAGAAGCAGGGCATCATCCACTCTGGCATCGGAAAGCTCTCGTTTGACGACGCTGCGCTCAAAGCAAACTTCAAAGCGCTGACCGACGCTGTTGTGAAAGCCAAGCCATCGGGTGCCAAAGGCAAATATGTGCGCAAGGTTTCGCTGACTTCGACCATGGGCCCGGGCCTTAAGGTTGACCTGAGCGAGGTTGAAGGAGCGTAAGGCGCTCAAGGTGCGGAAGCGGTATCGCAACTAAAGACACCGCTTTCCTACTTCGACACAATTTGAAAAGGGGCCGGAAGCAGATTGCTTTCGGCCCCTTTTTCATAATCTTCCCGCTTGGTCCTAACCGCCGGAGCGCTCTGTCCAGATCAAGAGAACCAGCCCTGTGATAATGAAAATCGCAGCGCCTGATAGCAGCCACGGATTGATGAACCACATCTCGCCCCACTCAAATTCGCCCTTGTTCATCCGGGCATAGCCTCCAAAGTGCTGAGTGGTTGCAACGCCAAGCCCAAATACGGCGAACACGGCCGAGAGATAGCGCACCAGCCAGTGCCGCAAATTCGGGGCGAGGAGAAGCAGGCCAAGTAGGCCGATCACCGAACGCTGCGCCCGGCAATAGGGGCAATTATAAACGAGATCGAGCAAATCCACGGTCCATGTGCCTGCACAAATGAGGATCGCGAGGAGCCCAACCCAAATGCGGTAGTTAAGCAGAATGCTCGGCAAGTTATTGAATGCTGTCATATTGTCCCTCCAACTGAAGGAGGGTTTACCACAGCCAACTTGGCGAACAAGCAGGCCTGCATTTCATCCGTTGATGCATCGAAACATCCGCTAGGATTGAAGAAAGGGAAAGGGCAGTCCCTAGGTTACCAAGTGCCAGGCGGTAATGAAAATTGCGGCAAGGCCCATAGCGTATCCCGCCGAACGCAAGCCGAAAGTTCCAGTAAGATAGAACAACGTGAAGACCAACCGTCCTGCGATCATCAGCCAAGCGGCAATCTGTGTGAACGAGTTCGTCTTATCCAAGGCAATAACCAGCCCCATCAGCGGGACATAGATCAGCATGGCTTCGGCATGGTTTTGAACGGTCCGGGCAAAACGGCCTTGCATGACGCTTTTCTCAAGCGGTTCATCGCGACTGCCCAACCCCCACCGCAATCCTTGAGTCGCGGGGACCAAGCCGCCTTGAACCATTGTGATGGCCAGCAGAATGAACGACAACACTGCGATCGACCACATTTCTATCGACATAGATACCTCCCTCGAAATCAGATGAAGTAACTACAGAAAATGTAGTTAGTAGTCAATTTGCGAACGAACGATTATGGAGCCTCTATGGACAGACATGACATCCCACTTTGTCCGATTTCGCGTACGGCGGTCTTCTTGGGTTCCAAGTGGACTGCACAGATTATGCGCGAAATGCTTCGCCATAAGCGCAGGCGCTTTCAGGACTTGCAAGATGCGCTGGTTGGGATCGCGCCCAATACGCTATCGCACAGGCTCAAGCTTCTGGAACAATCTGCTATTCTCGAACGTGAGTTCTATGAGAACAACCCGCCTCGGGCAGAATATGTGCTGACCGAAAAGGGAGCAGCCATGGGCAAAATACTCGCCGCGATGCACGAATGGGGCGAGAAATACGAATAATCTTTAGGGATGCGACGAGGTTGTTAGTCCCTCGCTTAAATACCGCCGGGCGTAAAATCCAAGCCATTGGTTGCGAGGCCATCGGTGAGGCTATCGACCGCGCTCTTCACCGTTTCCGCATCGGTTGAACGGATCACGAAATTCGCGCCCACTCGGCCTTCGCGGAAGAACGGATAAGAACCAATCTGGCAATTCTCATGCGCCTCTTCGACTTCGCGAAGCAGGGCTGCGACCTCGCTTTCAGCCGTCCAGCAACCCACTGTTTCCGAGATCAGCGGCGCGCCGCCTTCAAGCTGGCCGGTGAGCGCATCGAGCATCCCTGCTGCGATGTGCGGGACGCCAGCCATAACGAAAATATTGCCGTGACGAATACCGGGTGCGCCTGATTTCTCATTGCGGATAAGCTCAGCCCCATCAGGCACACGCGCCATGCGAAGGCGGCCTTCATTCAGTCCTCCGCGGCCCGAATAATATCCTTCGAGGATAGAGCGCGCCTCCGGGTGGATCACCACCTCCACGCCCAAGGCTTTGGCAATGGCATCGACTGTGATGTCATCATGGGTTGGGCCAATGCCGCCGGTGGTGAACAGGTAATCGTTTTCTGCGCGAAGAGCGTTCACGGCCGCGACGATTCTTTCCTCGTCATCGGCCACCACGCGCACTTCGGCCAAGCGAATGCCCTGCACCTGAAGCCAGGTCGCGATTTGCCCGATGTTCTTGTCATGGGTGCGGCCCGACAGGATCTCGTCACCGATAATGACGAGCCCTGCGGTCCAGATTTTTTCAGCAGAAGTCATAGGCGTGAGGTAAGCGAAACTGTCCCTAACGCAAAGCCTCTTTCGTCACTCTGCTGCCTCAAGTTGCTCGTCCGCCTGCCTTGCGTTGGCACCAGCTTTCGAAAACACCAGAATCCCGTCATCGACCGGATCATTCATCATGCGTTTCTTGTCGACCACATATTCCTGATTCAGTCGCCAGGGGTACTCGGTCGCATTCTTGGGATTGATGTCCTTGGCCCGCTCAAGATAGCCGCTGGAATAATCGCCGAATATGTCTTCATCGACGATATTGGCCTTTATCTCTGGGGTCATGACCGGGTTGACCACATCGGCCCCGCGGCGGCGCATTTCGTTGAGAACGCGGCACACATAATCGGAATTGATGTCGGCCCGCAGCGTCCAGCTGGCGTTGATGTAACCGAACACGACAGCAAGGTTGGGAAGGTCGGAATACATACAGCCTTTGTAGTAATAGCGCTTCGAGAAATCGACAGGTTCGTCATTGACGCTGACCGCGATCTTACCCGCGATGGCGAGCTTGAGGCCGGTGGCGGTCACAATGATGTCTGCTTCAAGGAACTTGCCCGATTTCAAGCGGATCCCGTTCTTTTCGAACGCCTCAATGTGATCGGTCACGATGTCGGCTTTGCCCGATTTCATCGCTTTGAACAGATCGTCGTCCGGCACGAGGCAAAGGCGCTGCTCCCACGGGTTGTAAGGCGGGGTAAAGGTCGCTTTGTCATAGCCCGGGCCAAGCGCCTTCTCGATACCTTTGTAAAGCGCCTTTTTAACTCTCTCAGGCTTGTTGCGGGCGGCTTTGAAGGAAAGATCCTGCAGCTTGATGTTCTTGAACCGCGTGATCGCATAGGCGACGCGGTCAGGCAGGATCTTGCGCAGGAAGTTGGCGATGCCATCCTTGGCCGAACGCGCAAACATCCAAGTGGGCGTGCGCTGAAGCATGGTGACCTTTGCTGCCTTGTCCGCCATGGATGGAACGATCGTTACAGCGGTTGCACCAGAGCCGATCACGACCACCTTTTTGCCGGTGTAATCGAGGTCGTCCGGCCAAAATTGCGGGTGGACAACTTCGCCTTCGAATGCGCCCAACTCAAAACCTGCATCATGCGGATTGTCGTAGTCGTAATAGCCCGAACCCAGATAGAGGAAGTTGGCGGTCATATGCTTGCGCGAACCGTCATCCAATTCCATCTCGACGTGCCAGCGCGCTTCGTCTTCGCGGAAATTGGCGCTGATGACCTTGTGGCCAAAGCGGATGTGCTTGCGAATATCGCGATCATCGACAATTTTGTTGAGATATTCGAGAATGGCAGGTGCATCAGCGATGCTTTTTTCATGCCGCCAAGGCTCAAACTCAAAGCCAAGTGTGTGCATATCGCTGTCAGAACGGATGCCGGGATAGCGGAACAAATCCCACGTCCCGCCCAGATTTTCGCGTCGCTCCACGATGGCATAGCTATGATTGGGCGACTTCATTTGCATATGCGCAGCCATGCCGATGCCGGAAATGCCCGCGCCAACGATAAGGACGTCAAAGTCAGCTGGTGTTGCTAGCATAGGTTTTCTCTCTCTCCAGTTGGCGCAATCTAACCACACACCATAATCAAAAGCGAGTCATCATTGCAAAAAGCAACTGACTTTGGGTTGCGTGCAGTCTGGCGAAAGCGCTAGGCGCTGGGCTCATGAAAACCCTGTTACGGCTCAGCGCCTGTTCCATCCTTGCTCTGTCACTCCCCGCCACCGCTTTGGCGCAGGAGGATGAAAAAAGTGGCGAGATCATCGTCACAGGCGAAGGGCTGCAGCCTGCTCTTTCAACGATTGTCTATTCCTCGACCACCATTGAGCGCGAGGCGATTGTCTCGACCGGATCGGGGCGGTTGGAAGACGTTTTGTCCAATGTCGCAGGGTTCCAGCAATTCCGCCGTTCGGACAGCCGTTCGTCCAATCCGACCGCGCAAGGGGTAACGCTGCGCGCGCTGGGCGGCAATGCGACGAGCCGGGCGCTCGTGCTTTTGGACGGAGTGCCGATTGCCGATCCGTTCTTTGGCTATATCCCCCTGTCAGCGATTGCGCCTGAGACGCTGTCGAGCATTCGGGTCACGCGCGGGGGCGGTTCGGGTCCGTTTGGCGCGGGCGCTTTGGCGGGCACGATCGAGCTTGAGAGCGCAGGGCCACAGGTGCTTGGGCGCGCGGCGGCGAGCCTTTTGATCAATGACCGCGAGGAGACAGAGGCAAGCGCAGCCATAACGCAAGACCTTGGCGCAGGCTTTGCGGTGGTAAGCGGACGATGGGACCGGGGGCAGGGGTTCTTTACCGCTCCGCAAGAGCAGCGCGTGCCCGCAAGCGCGCGCGCCGCTTTCGACAGCTGGCAAGTCGGGCTTCGCGCAGTCGCACCGATTACACCCGATATCGAACTGCACGCCCGGGCGAGCGCCTTTAGCGATGACCGCACGCTTCGTTTTGAAGGCGCGGATTCGAACCATCAGGGGCAGGATGCGAGCCTGAGGGTCGTTGGCCGGGGCGATTGGGCGTTTGACGCGCTCGCCTATGTTCAGGCGCGCAATTTCAACAATATCATCATCAGCTCGACCCGCTTTGTGCCTGTGCTCGATCAGCGCGACACACCCTCAACCGGGCTTGGCGCAAAGTTCGAGCTGCGCCCGCCGGTTGCAGAGGGGCATGAGCTCAGGATCGGGGCCGATTACCGCCGCGCGGACGGCGAGCTTCAGGAAGATGCGTTCAGCGCCTTTACCGGAAGTTTGCGCGAGAGCCGGCGCGCAGGCGGAGTGAACACCAACCTAGGCCTGTTTGTCGAGGACGATTGGTCGATTGGCCCGCTGGTGCTCAATGGCGGTCTTCGCGCAGACTACACGCAAATCGAGGATGGTTTTTTCCGTGCTTTCAATCCTGCGGGCGCTGTGGTGAGCGAGAGCCTTGCTCCTGATCGCAGCGATTGGGCGGTGAGCTGGCGCTTTGGCGGTTCGATTGCAGCAGCGCGCGGGCTCGATGTAAGAGCGGCGGCCTACACCGGGATGCGCCTGCCGACACTGAACGAGCTTTACCGCCCCTTCGTGGTCTTCCCCGTTGTGACACAGGCCAATGCCGCGCTTGAAAACGAGCGGCTGGAGGGCTTTGAGCTGGGCTTCGATTGGAGCCTGTCGCGCGATGTATTCGTTTCGCTGACCGCGTTTGACAACCGGGTGAAAAACGCAATTGCCAATGTGACGCTGGAGCCAAACCTGCGCCAGCGGCAGAACCTGCCAGCGATTGATGCGAAAGGGATTGAGGCAGGGCTCGCCGCCAAGTTCGGCAGTGTCAGCTTTGATGCCTCGCTTGCCTACACCGATGCAACAATCGACGGGGAAGGGGCCTCGATTGCGCTTGATGGCAATCGACCGCCGCAAACGCCCAAATTCTCAGCCTCGGCAACGCTTGGCTGGGAACCTGCGGAAGGCGTGCGCCTGTCTGGCACGCTGCGCCATGTGAGTGCGCAGTTCGAGGATGATCAGGAGACAGACGTCCTGCCCGCTGCCACCACGCTCAACCTGTTTGTGCAAGCGCGCGTGACGGATGAAATCTCGCTCGTCGCGCGGGCCGAAAACCTGTTTGATGAAACGATCGTCACCCGTAATTCAGGCGGCGCGATTGATCTTGGTGTGCCGAGAACCATGTGGCTGGGGGTGCGGCTGGACCTTTAGCACCATCTTGGCCCGGCAAGGCCGTCTGAAACAAAATTAGGCCTTTTTGCGCAAAACCGCATTAATGCTGCGTTGCAGCGTAAAATGTGGCATATTTGCATCACACTTACGTTAACTTGCTCAAGTCTCTTGGCAGGGGAAAAAGCGCTGATAGTCTCCATCCTCAGGGAACCGTACTGACAAAAAAGTCAGGCGGAAGTGGAGAGAGAGAATATGACACGTAAGCTTGCGGCTTATGCCGCCGGCCTGATGGCCTGCAGTTCATTTACAGTTCCAGCATTTGCTCAAGACAATGAGCCGCTCGCCGCGCCAGAGGCGGATGATGGCGTCATCATCGTGACCGCGACACGGCGGGCGCAAGACGTTCAGGACATTCCTATCGCTGTGACGGCGATCTCGCCACAAGCGCTCGACAACCAGGGCGTTGACAACATTCAGGAAGTGACTTCGCTGGCGCCGAGCTTCACCTCATCGCAGGCGCAGCTTGCATCGGGTTCTGTCGTGCTGCGTGTTCGCGGTGTTGGTACAACCTCCAACAACATCGGTTTTGAAAGCGCGGTCGGGATCTTCATCGACGGCGCATATCAATCGCGTCCCGGCGTCGCATTGAGCGAATTTGTTGATATTGAACGGGTCGAAGTTCTGCGCGGTCCCCAAGGCACTCTGTTTGGCCGCAACACCTCTGCTGGTGCGCTTAACATCGTAACCAAGCGTCCTGAGCTCGATACCTTCGGTGGCTTCGTCAACGCAGGCTATGGCAATTTTGACGAGATCAGCCTTCAAGGCGCGATCAACGTGCCTCTCGTTGAGGATACGCTCGCGCTGCGGGTCACAGGTGCTTATCGCGAACGTGATGGCTTTATCACGCTGGTCGATGGCGATGGTGTTGCGTTCGACGATTCCAACGACGTTGACCAATATATGGTCCGTGCCCAGCTCGGCTTCGAAACCGAAAGCGGACTGCGTGGGCGATTGATCGGTGACTTTTCCAACAGCCAGTCGAGCTGCTGTAGCCCGATCCAACTGTATGAGGCGCCGATCGTAACCGGCGGCGCATTCGCTGCAATTGGTCGCGATCCGGCAGGCGGGAACGGCCAGCCTGTTACTTCAACCAATCCGTTTGGTCAGAGCGAGTTTGAAGATGCTCTCGACAACCGTATCGCGGCTGCCAATTTCGCGCCGGTCGCCGATATCGATAACTATGGCTTCACTGGCGAGATTGAATTTCCGATCTCGGACAATGCCGACCTGATCTTCATCGGTTCCTATCGTAAATATGAAAGCTTCGAGAATTACGATACCGATTTTACCGCGCTTGATATCTTCAATGTTGATGCGCTTGAACTCGATCTTGAAACCTGGACTGCGGAACTGCGGCTGCAGGGCGAGGCGTTTGATGGGAAACTGAATTACATTTTCGGTGCCTATTATTCCGATGAAACCATCGACCAATCATCGAGCTTTTCGCTGGGTGACGATTACGAAGCGAACTTCGCTGCCGCTTTCCTTGGCGGTGCCTTTGGCCCGACCCCGTTCCAGCTCCTCACTGGCGCTACGCCAGGTGTCGGCCCGGTCAGCCCTGCCGGCACGTCCAACACCAACCGGTTCCAGCAGGACGCGAAAAGCTATTCGCTATTCACAAATAACACCTTTGAAATCACCGACGGGCTCAACCTGACACTTGGCGCGCGGTATTCGTGGGAGGATAAGTCGGGTGGCTTCACGCAAACGGCTGTGAATAACGACATTTGTCCAGCGACACTTGCGTCGCTGGGCACATTGCCTGCTCTTTTCCCGGCGGGCACTCCGGCTGAAACGATCACGGCAACAAGCAATGCGTTCTTCGGGCTCGGCTGCTTTGGTTTTACAGCACCAGCAGACCTTCCGGCATCAGCCGTTTTGCCGCTGGTTCGCACTTTCCAGACTGACTTTAACGATGAAGAGCTCATCTACACTGTCAATCTGGGCTACGAATTCGCTGCTCCGGTGAATGTGTATGCAAGCTTTACGCATGGTTATAAATCGGGCGGGATCAACCTTGATACGACCGCTGCTGTTGGTGGGGCTGACCCCAGCTTCCTTTCGGAAGAAGTCGATGCCTATGAAGTGGGCTTGAAGAGCCGCCTGATCGACAATGCGGTAACCCTTAACATCGCTGCCTTCTATGAGGAGTTTTCAAACTTCCAGGTTCTCGAATTCACGGGAACGGCGTTCCAGACCTTCAATGTGCCGAAAGCTGAATCTCGCGGCGTCGAGCTTGAGTCGCTAATCAAGCCTCACCCTGAGTTGACTTTCAACCTGTCGGGCACCGTGCTCAAAGCGAGCTATCCTGATGATTGTGCCGGCACCCAAACGGCGCCGCAGGTTGTGTCGCTGTGCGGCTATGACCTGACCAACGCACCGCAATTCGTTGCGATCATGGGCGGGCTTTGGGAAAAACCGATCAATGATACGACCGAGTTTTTCCTTTCGGGTCAAATTCGCATGGAAGGTGACCAGCGCACCTCGACACAGGCAATCGTGCCACCCAGCGCGGCACAGATTGCTGCGGTGGGTGCAGATGCGGCCGTCGCAGCGCAGCCACTCATCATCGGTGACGTTCAGGACGGCAAAGCCTTCGTGAACCTGCGTGCTGGTCTGCGGTTTGCAGACGGCGCCTATTCGATTGAGGGCTTCGTCAACAACCTCACTGACGAGGTGGTCCGCGGGGTCACGTTTAACACCACCCTTCGCAACACTGGCGCAACGAATGCTCGTTCAGCCTTCTCGCTTCAGCCGCGCACCTATGGTGTGGTGGTTCGCGCCAAGTTCTAAGCGCGATTACAAGCAAACAAAAAAGGGCCGCCCGGACAAACCGGGCGGCCTTTTTTGTTACGCAACGCCCAGTCTGAGAAGTCCTTGGCAGCGTTCGAGCGCAAAGAAAAAGGCGCCGCAAATCAATGCGACGCCTTTCTTAAGTTTGGAATTGAGTGCGATCTCACATCGACCTTGCGATCAGCATCTTCATCACCTCATTCGAACCGCCAAAGATCCGCGTGATGCGGCTGTCGCGGTACATTTTGGCGATGGGGTATTCATTGATGTAGCCAGCGCCGCCATGCAACTGGAGGCATTTGTCGACGACTTCGCCTTGCAGCTCAGTGCACCAGTATTTCGCCATGCTCGCGGTTGCGACATCAAGCTCGCCTTTGAGAAGCTTTGCAATGCAATCATTGACGAACACCCGCGCCGCTGTGCCGCGCGCTTTGAGATCGGCGAGCACGAATTGGGTGTTCTGGAAGTCCCAGATGGTCTGACCGAAAGCCTTGCGGCTCTTCACATAATCGACCGTGGTATCAAGCGCTTTCTCGATCCCCGTGCACGCGCCCATGGCAATGACGAGGCGCTCCTGAGGAAGCTCACCCATCAGCTGGTAAAAGCCTTTGCCTTCAACGCCGCCAAGCACGTTTTCGGCTGGCACAAAGACATTGTCGAAGAAAAGCTCCGATGTGTCGGCTGCATCAAGCCCGATCTTGTCGAGTTTCTTGCCGCGCTCAAACCCTTCAGCGCCTTCGGTTTCGAGCAGCATCAAGGAGATGCCCTTGGCGCGCTCATTCGGGTCGGTCTTGGCGACGACGACGATGAAGTCAGCCGTTTGGCCGTTTGAAATATAGGTCTTGGCCCCGTTGATGCGGTAGCCATTGCCGTCTTTAAGCGCGGTCGTGGTGATCGACTGAAGGTCGGAGCCGACGCCCGGCTCAGTCATGGCAATCGCGCTGACGAGTTCGCCGGTGACGAGCTTGGGAAGATATTTCTGCTTTTGCTCCTCGGTACCGTGACGCACGAGGTAGGGCAGGATGATGGTGTTGTGCAAGCTCGCTGCAAAGCCATCGACATCGTGCTTCGATTGCTGGTCGATGACGACCATATCGTGGCGAAAATCGCCGCCGTGGCCGCCATATTCGACCGGGACCGAAACGCCAAGAAGGCCCGCCTGGCCTGCTTCGTTCCAAAACTCGCGCTCCACCTGACCCTCATCGCGCCATTTCTGGACGCGTTTTTGGGGGGCGTGTTGCTGATAGAATTTGCCCACGGCATCAGCGAAGATTGCGATCTCTTCGTCTTCCATGAATTCGGGCTGTGGCACGTCAATGACGGGCATATCTCTCTCTCCTAAAATCCCGCTAAGTTACGAAGGAGCGCGTGCGAAAGACGCGCTCCCCAAGATCACTTGCCCTTCCAATTGGGCGCGCGTTTTTCTGCAAAGGCGGCTGCGCCCTCGCGCGCGTCTTCGGAGACGAACACAGGTGCAATCAGCTTGCCCTGACGGTCGTAACGCTCATCCATGGGCCAGCCGCGCGATTCCTTGATGATCTGCTTGGATACGCGAACCGCAAGCGGGCCGTTGGCCACGATCTTGGCAGCGAGTTCCTTCGCGCCCTCAAGCGCGGAGCCTTCGGTCACCGTGTTGATAAGGCCGAGCTCATAGGCGCGGGCAGCGTCGATGAAATCACCGGTCAAAGCAAGCTCCATCGCGATCCGCTCAGGGATCTGGTCAGGCAGCATCATCACCCCGCCAGCCGCCGCCACAAGGCCGCGCTTTGCCTCAGGGATGCCGAATTTCGCGCCCGCATTGGCCACCACAAGGTCGCACGCGATCATCAGCTCAAGACCGCCAGCAAGCGCGTATCCCTCGACCGCTGCGATCAAAGGCTTTGCAGGAGGGGCTTGCACAACGCCGCCAAAGCCGCGTCCCTCAACGCTGGGACTTTCGCCGCGAAGGAAGCCTTTCAAATCCATGCCTGAGCAGAATGTGCCGCCGGCCCCTGTCAGAATGCCGACGCGCAGATCATCTTCTGCGTCAAGGCGATCCATCGCCGCCGCAATCGCTTCGGAGGCGGCCTTGGTCATGGCGTTTTTGGCTTCGGGACGGTTGATCGTGACGATCAGCACGCCATTGTCGACTTCGGTAAGAACTTCTTCGCTCACAGGTACTCTCTCCCTTTGGACACCTCGTGGTGCCATAATTGGCATTTCAAATTGAAACTCAATTCTTGTGTAAGGAGTGCAGACGCTTTACGCACCCGTCAACCGCATTTTTTGCAAAAGACAAAACCAAGGGAAGAGAGAGAATGGCACAGGCATATATCATCGACGCAGTGCGCACACCGCGCGGGATCGGCAAACAGGGCAAAGGCGCGCTTGCTGCATCCCACCCGCAGCATCTGGCGGCAACGGTTCTGAAAGCCATCGCCGAGCGAAACAGCCTAGACACCTCGACAGTCGATGATGTGATCTGGTCGGTGTCGACCCAGGACGGAATGCAGGCAGGCGACCTTGGCCGGATGGCTGCACTTGATGCGGGCTATGACATCACCTCGTCCGGCACCACGCTCGACCGTTTCTGCGGCGGCGGTATCACCTCGGTCAGCCTTGCAGCCGCGCAGGTGATGAGCGGGATGGAAGATTGCGTGGTTGCCGGCGGCACAGAGATGATGAGCCTTACCTCGGCCATGAGCCAGGAAAAGATGAAAGCAGGGCTCAAACCGCCGATGATGGGCAGCTATAACGAGCGCCTTCAGGCCAAGCATCCGCAAAGCCATCAGGGCATTTGCGGCGATGCGATTGCGACCATCGAGGGCTTCACCCGCGAGGAGTTGGACGAGGTGGGCGTGCGCTCTCAGGAACGCGCAGCGGTCGCGATTGCCGAAGGGCGCTTTGACAAATCCGTCGTTCCGGTCCTCGATGATGATGGCAATGTCATCCTCGATCGTGAAGAATATCCGCGCCCCGGCACAACCAAGGAATCGCTGGCAGAGCTCCAGCCTGCTTTCACCAAGATCGCCGATGTTCCGCTCGATGCAAAAGGCACGACGTTCCGTGGCCTCATCAACCAGAAGTATCCGGACGTCGAAATCCAGCACTTCCACCACGCGGGCAACTCTTCGGGCGTTGTCGATGGCGCGGCTGCTGTGCTCATCGCGTCTAAGGACTATGCGCAAAAGCATGGCCTCAAACCGCGCGCGCGCATCGTGCAGACCGCCAACATGGGCGATGATCCCACGCTGATGCTCAACGCGCCTGTGCCAGCGGCGAAGAAAGTGCTTGAGAAGGCAGGGCTTACCAAGGACGATATCGACCTTTGGGAAATCAACGAAGCCTTCGCAGTGGTCGCGGCCAAGTTTGTCAAAGACCTCGAGCTTGATTGGGACAAGGTCAACGTCAACGGCGGCTCGATTGCTCTTGGCCACCCCATCGGCGCAACCGGCTCGATCCTCATCGGCACCATGGTCGATGAGCTTGAGCGTCAGGGCAAGAAACGCGGCCTTGTCACCATGTGTGCAGCCGGCGGCATGGCCCCTGCGATCATCATCGAGCGCGTCGACGATTTCGTCGACTAAGGGCGCGGTTCGATGATTGCTGACGACACCCCCGTCATCATCGGGGTTGGCCAGTTTTCGCACAAGGTCACTGACCCGGACTATACGCCCCTTTCCTATGCGGATCTGGGCGGCCGGGCTTTGGCCGAGGCGATTTCTGACACCTCGGCTTCAGGCGGCACTCAGGCGGTCGCAGACGCGATCAACGCGCTCGCTGTGATCCGCGCCTTCGAAATGTCGCGTGCTGATCGCAAACCCCCTTTTGGCGCGCCTGACAACGTCCCTGCCGCCTTTGCAGCGCGCGTGGCAGCAAACCCTGAGCGCCTCATCCTCTCGCCCACCGGCGGGCAGACCAACCAGCAGATGCTGGGCGAATTTGCCGCCGATATTGCCGAGGGAAGGATCGAATGTGCCGCGATTGTCGGGGCAGAGGCGATTTCGACAGTCCTTGCCTTAAGCGCCAAGGGTGAGGCACCCGACTGGTCCGAGCAGCGCGGGGGCGAATGCGAAGACCGGGGGCTTGGGGTGGAAGGCCTGATGGAGATGGAGCTGTTTGCGCATGGCGCAACCGGCGCGATCCCGCTTTATGCGCTTGCCGAAAACGCGCGGCGGGCAAAGCTTGGGCTCAGCCTTGAGGAATATCGCCTTAGGATCGGCGAATTGTTCGAGCCCTTCACGCGCGTGGCGGCAGAAAACCCTCACGCTGCCGCTCCGCAAGAGCGCAGCGCCGAGGAACTTGCTACGATCACCGCGCGTAACCGCATTGTCGCAGAACCCTACACCCGCATGACCGTGGCGCGCGATCAGGTGAACCAG
This sequence comes from Erythrobacter sp. SCSIO 43205, assembly GCF_019904235.1. Taxonomy (NCBI): domain Bacteria; kingdom Pseudomonadati; phylum Pseudomonadota; class Alphaproteobacteria; order Sphingomonadales; family Erythrobacteraceae; genus Erythrobacter; species Erythrobacter sp. SCSIO 43205. Next base: position 763,543 of record NZ_CP063202.1, read on the forward strand.
GCCGCCGCCATCATCATCGCCAGTGCCAGCAAAGCGCGCGCGCTGGGTGTGCCGGAAAGCCAGTGGGTGCACATCCATTCGGTCACCTCTGCAAGCGAGCTCAAGCTGATCGAACGCCCCGCGCTCGAAGCCAATCCGGCCTCTATCGCCAGCGTCGAAGCGGCGCTTGAAATGGCGCACACGGGCCTTGGCGAGATCGACTTTCTCGATTTCTATTCGTGCTTTGCGATCCCGGTGTTCAATCAGTGCGACCACTTTGGCCTTGCGATTGACGATCCGCGCGGGCTCACGCTCACCGGCGGGCTGCCGTTCTTTGGCGGGGCGGGCAACAATTACTCGGCCCATGCCATTTGCGAAGCGGTGGCGCGGGTGCGGGCCAATCCGGGCAAGACGGCCCTGGTGGGCGCGAATGGCGGTTGGATGAGCAAATATTCGACCGGCATCTATTCCACCACGCCTGCCGACTGGTCCGATCCAGCCACGCGCGTGAGGGCGCTTGCCAAAGCGAGCAACGGCGTGCCGGTGTGCAAGGGCGATTTCAGCGAGGCATTGGTCGAAACCTACACCATCAACCGCAACAAGGGCGGTGATGTGGCGGTCTTTATCGGGCGCACACCCGAAGGCGAGCGGGTGGCGGGCAATGCCGATCTGAGCGATGAGCCAACGCGCGCGCTGTTTGAAGGCGGGGAGCCTTTTGGCGAGCGCCTGACCGTGACCCGCGATGGGCAGGGCCGCAATATCGGGCGGCTCGCCTAAACCAGCCACTTTCCCAGCCGGGGGCCTGTTGTGATCTTGAACCGTTCCAACGAGCGGGCGAGGGGCGCTGCCCTTTGACAAATCGTGCCTCTGTCGCTAGATAGTTTCAAACGAAACTAAATTTCGTTGATTCCTGCGCTACGGCAGTGTTTCATCAACTAAAGGTATTGGCACATGACCCTTCAAGAGCCCCTCCACCCCGGTGACTTGTTCGCAAACCCCGCTGGCCTCGACGGCTTTGAATTCGTCGAATTCTCCGCGCCTGAGAAAGGTATGCTGGAGCCTGTGTTTGAGAGCATGGGCTTTACCCACATCGCCAACCACCGTTCGAAAGACGTGGCATTGTGGCGTCAGGGCGGGATCAACTTGATCGTGAATTATGAGCCAAAGTCCGCCGCATGGTACTTCGCACGCGAACACGGCCCGGGCGCGTGTGGCATGGCCTTCCGCGTGCGCAATGCAGCCAAAGCCTATACCCATGTGCTTGAACAAGGCGCAGAGCCGGTCGCTAATGCGCCTGGCCCGATGGAACTCAGCATCCCCGCAATCCGCGGCATCGGCGGCTCGATCCTCTACTTCGTTGATCGCTATGCGGATGAGGCGGGCGAGGGCCTGTCGATCTACGACATCGATTTTGAATATCTCCCCGGCGTCGACAAGCACCCGGAAGGCTGCGGCTTCAAGTTGATCGATCACCTCACTCACAACGTCTATGGCGGACGCATGGCCTATTGGGCCGACTTCTACGAAAAGCTCTTCAACTTCCAGGAAATCCGCTATTTCGACATCAAGGGCGAGTACACCGGCCTCACTTCCAAAGCGTTGACCGCGCCCGATGGCAAGATCCGCATCCCGCTCAATGAAGAGGGCGAAAATGGCAAGGGCCAGATCGAGGAGTACCTGCGCGAATACAATGGCGAAGGCATCCAGCACATCGCGCTGATCTGTGACGATATTGTGGCCGCATGGGACAAGCTCAAGGAGCACGGCGTGCCCTTCATGACCGCGCCGCCAGAGACATATTACGAGATGCTGTCCGCGCGTCTTCCCGGCCACGGTCAGGACGAGAGCGCGCTCAAATCACGCGGCATTCTGCTCGACGGCACGACCGAAGGTGGAAGCCCGCGCCTCCTCCTCCAGATCTTCGCAGAGCCGCGCATTGGCCCTGTGTTCTTCGAATTCATTCAGCGCGTGGGCGATTACAAGGATGGCTTTGGCGAAGGCAATTTCAAGGCGTTGTTTGAAAGCATCGAGCGCGACCAGATTGCGCGCGGCGTGCTGAACGCTGAGGAGCCTGCCCAATGACGCACGGAGCGAGCCATCCTGTGAAACTGGGCGGGGTTCACCACACGGCATTGCGCTGCAAGGATGCCAAGGAAACCGTCGAGTGGTACGCCCGCGTGCTCGGCATGGAGTACACCACTGCGTTCGCCGAGGATCATGTGCCCTCAACCGGTGAGTATGACCCTTATATGCACGTCTTCCTCGATGCAGGGAACGGCAACATCCTCGCCTTCTTCGAGCTGCCTAATCAGCCCGACATGGGCCGCGATGAAAACACGCCGGCATGGGTCCAGCATTTTGCGTTCAAAGTGGGCTCGGAAGAGGAATTGCTCGCTGCCAAAGCCCATATCGAAGGCGAGGGCGTGGATGTGCTTGGCCCGACCCACCACGGTATCTTCAAGTCGATCTATTTCTTCGACCCCAACGGGCACCGCGTGGAACTTGCCGCCGATATTGGCACCGAGGAGCAATACGCAGAATTGAAGCGGGTGGCGCCGGTCATGCTCGAAGAATGGAGCAAGACGAAAACCGCCCCGCGCCATGCCGACTGGCTACACGAGATCGCGCGCAAGGAACACGGCAACGCCTAAAGCGGGCATCACCAAGACAAGGAAAAAGGGGCGCGAAGGTCAAACCTGCGCGCCCCTTTTTTGTGTGTTCTGAGTGGGACTTAGAACGAGCCCGAGACACCCACGAAGAAGAAGCGACCACGCGGACCAACCGGACGGATCAGACTGCCAAGGAATGGCTTGCGATCTGTAAGGTTGTTCACGCCGCCGAAAACCTGAATGTCGTCAGTGACATCGTAGCTCACGTTGATGTTGTGCTCCAACGCGCTGCCCGTCTTGAACTGAGATGCGTCAAGGAGGCCCTCGTTCTGGTTCACAACCACAGCGCCATTCTCGATAGAAGCGACAAAGCTTGCCGAGTTCGGCCGTTGGAAGGACGAGTCAACGTAACGCCCGGTCCAACCGATGTTCAGGCGGTCGAGGTCCCAATTGATGCCAAAATTGATGATAACATCTGGAACACCGATCACATTGAGAAGGTCGCTAACGAGCGCTTGGTCTGCAATTTGCAGCTCTTGCTCTAATGGATCCTCAATTCCGGCGATGATCTCCCCAATGACAGGATCGCTTTCAGTAGAACGCTCAAGGAAGTACGTCCCCGTGGCGCTCAAGCGGAAGGTCCCCCAATCGCCGTTCCCGAACGGAGCGTCGAAGGTGTAACGTGCTTCAAAGTCGACACCGCGCGCGCGCAGAACGGCGAGGTTGATATTGCCGGACGTAAACCCGGAAATCGCACCGCCGTTGTTCGGATCACGTTGAATGTTGTCACAGAACTGGTTGTCCGTTGAAGGAAGGTCAACACACGCAGCTGCGATTTGCGCACCAGTAAGTGTGCCCACAGCGTCTGTGATCTCGATGTCGTAATAGTCGGCAATGACGACCAAGTTATCGAGAGCGCCGCCGAGGATGCCCCGAGGCTCGAAGATACCACCGATAGTGAAACTGTCGGAGGTTTCCTCGATCAGGTTGGGGTTACCACCTGTCGTCCCTGTCACAAAAGCTGTCAGGAAGTCGGATGAATCGAACCCGTCGATAGGATTGTTTGCGTCAACAGCAACGAATTCTGCGCAGTTTTGAAGGCGGTTGTTCGACCCTTCATTGCCGGCCAGTGCGTTGTTATCACAAGGGTCAGCGTCCACGCCGATGAAGGCTGGGCCTTGCGGTGCGAACAGTTCACCAATGTTTGGCGCCCGGATAGCACGCGAATATGTGCCGCGAAGTGTAAACCAGTCCACCGGCTTGTACGTGCCGCCGAAAGAATAGGTCTTTGTCGTGCCGATGGTATTGTAATCGGAATAGCGGCCAGACGCCGTTACCTCGAGATACTCAATGCCGGGAAGTCCTTCGAGGAGCGGGAAGCGAAGCTCGCCAAACCCTTCTTTGACAGAGATGCCTTGCCCGTCGGTGGGCGAGATGTTGATAATCGCCGATGTGTTACCCACCACATTGCCTTCGATGCGCTTGAAGGAATCAGGCACGAAGTTCGAAGTGTCGCGGCGATATTCAAAACCGGTTGCAAAACCAATTGGACCACCTGGCAACTCAAAGAGATTGCCCGTGTCGCCTGATACGACGGCCAGGAATTGCTGCTGCTCGATCACCGTGCGGTCCGTGAGGTCAACGAACGCAAAGTCGCGGCCTGCGCCCTGGATCGCTTGCGAACCAAGGATGTTGATAGGCGCACAGCGACCATCGCCGATTTGGAAGGTCACCGGACGGGTCAGATCGTTTTCATCGAGGGGCGGGCCACCAACGAACAGGGCCGCCGGTGAACGCTCACCGGTAAGCTCGGCGCGGCAGACGATGTCGCCCACTTGTGCAGAGCTGCCAGTGATCTGAATGTCCTGACCGTTGCGGATTGCATTGAGGTTAGGGACACCAGCGTCGATATCAGCCTGCGTCAGGGCAACAGCGTCGATAGCGGTGAAATACCGGTCATTGATACGCGCGCCAACATCGATGCTGTCAACTTCCGTGCGGCCCCACGCATAGGACACCTCGAACTTGACATTATCGGTGATGTCGCCGCGGAAGCCACCGGTGGCCCGGATGGTTGACCGCTCAACTGCAGAACCAGAACCGGTTTCCGAACCAAGGTTATCGCGCGCAACAAAAATACTAGGCGTGGAGTTGGGATCGAGGGCATCCACAATCGCGATCTGATCGACCAGCGCCTGCGGCAGGAACGGGTTGTCGAGAGCGATTGGAATATCGTCCGAGAATGGAATGCCGTTGATGCTGTTCGATTCGGTGTAGGCGAATTTCGCATCTGCGAAGAATTCGATTCCTTCAGTGATCTCATAGTCAACACCAGCAGCAGCGACCACACGGGTGATCTCTGGAATCAGCGTTTGGCCCAAAGCCGTCTCACCAATCGGGATGCCATCGCCGCCAATAGCGTTAAATGCGCCGGTCGAAATGCCAGGATTGAACGCACGCAATTCACCCGTCACCGGGTCGATGACTTGGAGCACTGGAATGTCGGTACCGTCAATTGTTGGGATCGTGCCAGTGCGCCCGTCAAAATCGGTCACGAACGAAAGCAGAGCACCGAAGGGAAACGCAAACGGTGTCGGGTCAAGAGCAATGGTAGAGCCGGGGCTCGAAACCGGAAGCGTGCGGTTCGGGAAGAACGCATTTCGCGTGCCAGGAGCGAGGCCAAGGATTTCGTTGGCAAATTCGCTAGAGCCGTTGAACGAAGAAAAGCCAGGTCCCGCAATATCAGGGCGATCACTGTTAAGGACTGCGGTTGAGTGGGAATATTCAAGCGCAAAGACTGCGCTGCCGCGACCTTCGGCAAATTCACCGCCGCCTGCGACTGACAGGAAGTATTCCTCAGCATCGCCTTCATCGCTAATCCCTGTTTGAGCGCGATATTCGATGCCATCAAAATCGCGACCGTCGCGCGTGATGAAGTTCACAACGCCCGAAACAGCGTCTGCACCGTAAACCGCCGATGCACCGCCGGTCAGCACTTCAACGCTGCCGATCAAGGCTTGTGGGATCGTGGCTACGTCGACTGTAGCCGTGCCTGCGAAACCTGGAACATGACGACGGCCATCCTGTAGCACCAGCGTCCGGGCCGTGCCCAGTTGGCGAAGGTTAAGCGTACTTGCGCCGGTAACATCACCACCATCAGCGCTGTCGAGCGTTGCTGGCAATGCGCCCTGCAGTGCAGGAATGTCGCGAAGTGTTTCGGTTATATCGATTTGACCGGAATCCCGGAATTCTTCAGCGGTCACAACCTGAACCGGGCTGGCAAGAGCGGTGGTTGAATCGGTAGCAATACGCGAGCCGGTTACGACGATTTGGTTGTCGGTATTTTCCTCACCGGAATTGCCTGTCACTTCCTGAGCAGAAGCAGCGAAAGGCATCGCGCTTGCCGCTGCGAGCAGCAGGGCCTGGGAGGATATTTTGAGAGGTTTCATAGCGGGTCCCTTGTTGTTGTGGGCAAAGTTGGACAATGCTCAGGCCGCTTGTGTCAAGAATGCACCAGATGAAACCGACCAATTTCCGTCATAATTTGCAGTATTGTTGCAGCAAAGGCACATATTGCTCATGCAGTCGACAGGTCACAACAATTAAGCAGCCGCCATGTGCCTCTTTTGCGGGCTCTCTTGCGCTCGGCGATGTTCTGGCTAAGACCAGCGTCATGAAACATCATCTGGTTCGGCGGATCGCCGCATTTGTCGCCTTTGGATTTGCTTCGATTTCTCTTGCAGGAGCCGCGCTCGCGCAGTCTTTTGTCGAGGCCGAATTTGATCCCTCGATACCGACTTTGACCCAGCTTATCGGCCACCAGCCTGGTGAGCGGATAACCAGTCCTGAAGAGACGGTGCGTTATCTTGAGGCTCTCGTTGCTGCCGCTCCTGACCGCGCCCGCATGATGGAATATGCAACAAGTTGGCAGGGCAGGCCGCTGCACTATGTGGTTCTGACGGCCCCTGAAAACATGGCTCGCATTGATGCGATCAGGGCAGATATGGCCAATATTGCGGCAGGTCGTCCAAGCAATGGTGATGCTCTTCCGGTGACATGGCTTGCCTATTCGGTGCATGGCAACGAAATCGCCTCGACCGATGCAGCGATCATGATGGCCTATCACCTGCTGGCGGCGACCAATGATCCGCGTGTGCAGGAAATCATGTCCAAGACCATCGTCGTGCTTGATCCTGTCCAAAACCCCGACGGGCGCGCGCGCTTTGTCAGTCATTTCCGCAATGCACTTGGCCTTGAGCCTATCGGCGACCGTCAGGCGGCTGAACATGACGAAACCTGGCCCAGCGGGCGGGTCAATCATTATATGTTCGACCTCAACCGCGACTGGTTCACGCTCAGCCAGCCAGAGACGCGCGGCAAAGTGAAAGCGATGCTTGAGTGGAACCCAGTCGTGGTCGCTGATGTGCACGAAATGGGCGGCGATGAGACGTACTTTTTTGCGCCAGCGGCAGATCCGGTGAACCCCAATATTACGTCTGCACAACTTAGCCTATACGAGCTGATTGGCCGCAACAATGCGCGCAATTTTGATCAAATCGGCGAACCTTACTTCACCCGCGAAGTCTTCGACCTCTTCTACCCCGGCTATGGTGACACCTGGAACGCGCACCAGGGGGCGATTGGGATGACCTATGAACAAGGCTCGTCGCGCGGCCTCGTTTGGGAACGGCGGGACGGGACTGTGCTTCCCTATGCAGCCGGTGTGCGCAACCACTTCGTCGCGAGCCTGTCGACAGCAGAAGCGGTCGCGATGAATGCCGAGCGTTTCCTTAGCGATTACGCCCAATATCGCCGCGCCAATGCAAACGGCTCAACGGGAAGTGGTGCCTATGTCATCGACTTGTCGCAGCGCCGTTGGAACGCAGAGCATTTGGGCCGAAGACTGGCTTTGCAAGGCGTTGAGGTTTTGCGTCAATCCGGTCCAGCGAGCGTGTGTGGGCGATCCTATCCGCAAGGCTATATCGCGGTCCCGCAAGCCCAACCTTCGGGAAAACTGGTACGCAGCCTGCTTGATAAAAACACGCAGCTTCCGCGTGAGTTTGTTGTCGAACAGGAAAAGCGTCGGTCGGTTGATTTGGACCACGAACTCTATGATGTGACAGCATGGTCGGTGGGGGCGATGTCGGGCGTGAAAATCGACGTTTGCAATGGCGCCCTTGGGGGCACTCCTCTTACCGGCGCGGAGCCTATTGCTTCAGTTGGTGACGCATCGGCGGCCTATGCTGTAGCCGTTCCGTGGACGGATAGCGGTCAGGCGCGTCTTGTCGCTTTGGCGCTGCGCGAAGGGATCGAGGCAAGCTCAACCGATGAGGCTTTCACAAAGAACGGACGCACCTTCCCTCGTGGAACCGTGTTGTTCCCGGTCGCTAGGAACACTCCAGAAAAGATGGCCCGTTTGCGTGAACTTGCCGCCGAAATCGGCGCAGAGACGGTTGCACTCGGCGATAGCTGGGTGGAAGATGGCCCTAACCTTGGCAGCTCAGCGTTCAAACGCCTGGCAGTGCCCAAGATCGCTATCGCGTGGGATGAGGGCGTGTCTCAATTGAGCGCCGGGGCCTTGCGCTATGTGATTGAGCAACGCCTTGGCTTGCCTGTTGTCCCGATCCGCACCAATCGCTTTGGCCGCGCTGATCTATCCGACTACGATGTCGTAATCGTCCCCGATGGATCCCCGCGCGGCGCGATGGGTTCGGGCGGTATCAGTAATTTGCGAAGCTTCGTCGCTGGCGGCGGCGTGCTGGTGGCGGTCGGCAATTCTCTTCGCACCTTTGCCTCAGGTGAGGACGCGCTTCTCTCGGTCGAGCGCGAGGCAGCTCTGGGACGGTCGGCCAAAGATGAAAGCGCAGAAGCAGGCTCGCTCACTAAGGCGGAAGAGATCAAAAGCGAGGAAGAATATCGTGAGCTTATCGCGGATCAGCAGGCATTGCCCGATACGCTGCCCGGTGCACTGCTCAACACCGTAGCCGACACAGAGCACTTCCTGTCGGCTGGCTACGATGGCGGGGCAGTCGTGCTTGCCAGCGGGTCGCAAATTTTCACCCCGCTTGATCGCTCCAATGGTAGCAATGTCATGCGTTTTGCAGCCGCAGATGCGCTGGTGGAAAGTGGTTACGTGTGGGACGAGAACCGTCGTCAGTTGGCTTTCAAACCCTATATGATGGCGCAAGGTACGGGCCGGGGCATGACCATCGGTTTTGCGCACGACCCCTCGACCAGGGCTTTCCTTGACGGGCTCGATCTTCTGATCGCAAACGCGGTTTTGGTCGCACCATCGCGTGTGCGCTGATCTTGAGGGTTTTCCCCTAGCGATTGTTCCGAGGGATTAAGGTTAACCAATCGTCACCATCGTGACCTAGCACCTTTGTGAAGCACAAAGGCCAGCAATCCTGCAGGCTTTTCACGAAGCACGCGGGGGCGATGATGCGGGTTCTTTTCTATTTACCGGGAGTAACCCCGTGGTGGTTTGAGCACATCATCGTACCGCTTCTGGAAAAGCTGGTGGTCGATCATGAAGTTCACATCCTTGCGCCTGTTTTTTGGAAAGGGACCGGCGTTGGGCAGTCCCAATATGACCTGTGTCAGCATATGCCGCAGATATGCTGGCACGTTGTCACCGATCAGGACCACCCATCAATGCGCACGAAGGCCAAACAGGCCGACGCAATCATCGACTTTGTGCAAAGCTTAAATCCCGATTTCGTCCTGTGCCGTTCAGCGGACTTTGACACCGTACGGCAATTTCCCGGCATTGTGAGGCATATCACCGAAGGCGGTGCAGAGCCCCTCTTGCTCCCGGTGGGCGCAGTGCACTTTGCCCAAGAGCCGTTTGCGCACGGGCTTTTGCCCGATTTGAGCGATGAGCATATCGCGCAGCTTGATGCTCTGATTGAACCATACTGGCAGCCGTTGGTCGATGCGCCGTATGCGAAGGTGGCGGCGCAAAACAGCTTTCGCGAATGGGCGAAGCTTGCGTGCGACCGCCCCGTTCTCTTTGTGCCGCTTGAATATGAGCACGACGAAAACTTCTATACCATTCATCGCAATGGCCCGGTTCCCAATGCACACCTTGTCGAAGAGCTGCTTGAGCGGCTCGATCCGCGGGTTTTTGTTGCTCTTACGAACCACCCATTGAATGAACTTTACGTCGATAATAGCGCGGTAGAGATCCTGGCGGCGACTTATCCCGAAAGGCTCACGCTCTTGCCCGGAGAAATGCCCGATGGCGCGCGCACATCGCCATCGCTGATGCGCGCGGCCGATGGTGTTTTGCTTGGCGATTCCAAAGCGTTTTCTCTAGCAGCCTTCAGCGGCACACCGATCCTGCGCCAGTCACGCTTTGCAACCGGTGGCTGGCTTTGCGCGAGCGATAATCTGGACGAGTTCACCGATGCGATGATCAAGGGGAGTGCGCAGCCGCCCAATCTCGCCAAAGCGCGCACTTGGTTCGCCTACCACGCGGCCAACAATCTTGTCTGGCCCAAGGATCCCTGCCTTTCCGGAAACGGGATTTTAGAGCGCCTTTCCAATCCTTTTGAGCCTGACCGCTGGGAGCGGAACCTTGGCGTTTTCGCAGTTGGTTGGGAGCGCGGCGAAAAGGTGGCTGTATGAACGCTCTTACCGCGATAAAGGGGCAGAACGCTTCGATTTGCGATGCTTTTTACGCAGCGATTGCCAGTGAGAAAGCGGCCCTGCAGACCTTTTTGCAAGCTCCACCGCAAGCGTCAATTCAACGTGTCATTGCGCTGTTGGCAGCGCAAACCAAGCCAGTGATCGTGACGGGCATTGGCAAGTCCGGGCACATCGCCGCGAAAATCGCTGCCACCATGTCCAGTCTGGGCACTCCAGCATTGTTTCTCAATGCCGCTGAGGCAGCGCATGGCGATCTGGGCGCTGTGCAAGAGGGAAGCGTGGTCATCATGCTTTCAAATAGTGGCACCACTCAAGAAATCACACGCCTTGTTCCCATGTTCCGCGCACGCGGTTGTGTTCTCGTTGCGATTGTCGGGCGCAAGGGCTCTCCGATAGCCCGTGCGGCTGAACATCTCATCCTTGCCGAAGTGGAGAACGAGGCAGACCATATCGGTATGGCGCCAACATCCAGCACGACGCTACACCTTGCAATCGGTGATGCATTAGCGGTTGCCGCGAGCCAGTTGCGCGGGTTCACCCGTGATGACTTTCTGCGCCACCACCCCGCAGGTCTTTTGGGAAGGCAGATGATCCCCGTCGCCAATCTTATGCGGCAAGGAGACGATCTGCCGACGGTGCAGACCAAGACCAAGTTGATCGATCTTCTCACCGTTATGTCAGCCAAGCGCATGGGGGCAGCCTGCGTAGTTGGAGAAGACGGTCATCTTCTGGGTCTGGTGGTTGATGGCGATGTGCGAAGGCACCTCCAATGGAGCATGGACCTGTCGAGGGTGACGGCTGGCGACATCATGCAGACCGATCCGCAAACGGTGTGCGATGGAGCGCTTTTGGGCGACGTTCTTTCCGCGCGTGCCCAGGCGAAGCGCGCGTGGCTGGTCCTGCCTGTGATCGACAATGCCGGACGGCTCAACGGCATGATCCATGCGCAGGATATTTTGGACTAAGACATGAAAATCGTTGCCTTTATCCCTGCCAAAGGTGAGAGCACCCGCGTGCCGGGGAAAAACCGCGCGATTTTGGACGGTGAGCATCTCTTCAAACGCAAGCTGCGACAGGCTCTGGACTGCCCGCTCATCTCTGAAGTGTGTCTTGATAGCGAGGATGAAACGCTCGCTTCTTTGGCCGATGATTTGCCTGTGACATGGCTGAAACGCCCCGTAGAGCTGGCAAGCAATGCAACCGATGGACACGCGATGTTTGCATGGGAGTGCCGCCAGAGGCCTGACGCCGACATTTACGTCCAATTGCTGTGCACCGCGCCTTTTGTAACCGCTGACACCATTAGCCGCGCTCTCACGGCTCTGATCGAAAACCCTGACGCCGACAGCCTTGTGGGAATTGCACGCGACAAACAATATTGCTGGGCGGGTGGAAAGCCTCAGTATCTCGATGCCGAGGGCCGCGTCCCGAACAGTATCGATCTGCCCGATACGCAGACGGAGGCGATGAGCCTTTATATGGTGCGCAGGGGCAAGAATAGCGCGCCGCCGACCAAGCGGTTTGGCACCTCGCCCATTCTTTTTGAGCTTGATAGAATCGAGCAGGTCGACATCGACACTCCTGCCGATTTCGCTTTTGCTGAAACCATCGCCGCTGGACAGCGCGCGGGCGAAGTTGCGCGCTTTCGGTCGATGATGGGTGTGCTCTCTTCGAGCGTTCTTGCCGATATCACAAAGGAATTGGGCATAGCGGCGGTGCTGCCTGCTCATATTCGTCCAACGACCGGCGGTAGGATGATGGGGCGCGCCAAAACCTTGCAACTGGGCGAGGTCGCCCCTGATGCGCCAAAGGATGCGTGGAAGGGTATTTACGACGCGCTCCAGTCCTATGATTTTGTTCGTCAGGGCGATGTGATCATGGTCGCCAATGAAGTGCCAACACGCGCGTATTTCGGTGATCTCAATGCATCGCTTGCGATCAGGTCCGGCGCGGCGGGGGCCGTAATCGATGGCGTCACCCGCGATACCGAGGACGTGCGCCGCCTCGGCCTGCCGGTCTATGCGCGCGCAAGCCATTGCAACGATATCAAGTTTGAAGGCACGCTGAAGTCGATGAACACGCCCATTCAAATCGGCGATGTTTCTATCGCCAACGGAGACGTGGTCTTTGCCGATGAAGACGGGGTGGTGGTCGTCCCGCAAGGGCGTTGGAGCGAAGTTGAAGAACGAGCTTGGCAAGTGCTCGAAACAGAGGCCCGCATCCGTCTAAGCGCGGCGCGCGGCGATGATGTGCAGCGCATCCTTTCCACTCATGGCGCTTTTTAGGAAGGCTCGATGAAGCACGTCTGCATCGACAATCTCACCATTGGCAATGATTTGCCGTTTACCCTGATCGCTGGACCGTGCGCGATGGAGAGCCGCGCTCACGCGCTCGAAATGGCTTCGGGTCTTCACGAAATATGTGAGGTGCTTGGCCTTGGTTTGATCTACAAATCGTCCTTCGACAAAGGCAATCGAACAGATGTCAATGCGCCGCGCGGCATTGGCCTTGCTAAGGCTCTGGAAGTGTTTGCAGAGGTGCGCGAGACGTTTGGCTGCCCGGTGATAACCGACGTGCATGAACCAACTCAATGCAAAGCCGTGGCGGAAGTGGTCGATGTTTTGCAAATTCCCGCATTTCTTTGCCGTCAAACCGACCTTCTTCTCGCAGCAGGCAAAACCGGGCGTACCATCAATGTCAAAAAGGGGCAGTTTTTGGCGCCATGGGATATGACCAATGTTGCCGCCAAAATCGCCAGTACGGGAAATGAGAATATCCTCCTTTGTGAGCGGGGGACCAGTTTCGGATACAATACACTCGTCAACGATATGCGCAGCCTGCCGATCATGGCCGAAACCGGCTATCCGGTGGTGTTCGATGCGACCCATTCGGTCCAACAACCCGGAGGCCAAGGCACGTCCTCGGGTGGTCAGCGCGAATTTGTCGCGCCCCTTGCACGCGCTGCTTTGGCAGTCGGAGTAGCAGCTGTTTTTATTGAAACGCATCAGGATCCGGATCATGCGCCAAGCGATGGGCCAAACATGGTTCCCTTGGCGAAGATGCGCACTTTGCTGGAAAATCTGATGCCTTTTGACGCCGTTGCAAAATCGCTTTCTTGAACGCACGCGAGGCGAATTTTCTGCGACCGAACGTGAATACACTGCAAACGTCGTAATTGACGCTCGATTGCGCGATGAGACAGTGTATGGCTTGTGGAAGGGAAAGTTGCACGGGGCATTCAAGTGAAGCGAGTATTGGCTTGGGTTAAAAGACATCCGATCATCACGGGGGTGCTCGCGCTCATCGTTCTGGCGATCTTTGTCGCGATCTTTTCGTCGGGCGAGCGCGACTATGAATATGTTGAGGAAGAGGCGAGCCTTGGCGAAGTATCGCGTGTAGTCTCTGCCAGCGGCACTTTGCGCGCGCTCAATACAATCAACGTCGGCGCAGAAGTTTCCGGACAGATCACGCAAGTATACGTCGATTTCAATTCGCCTGTGACCGCCGGCCAATTGCTTGCCGAAATTGATGCAACCCGTCCGCGTGCCCGCGTGACACAGGCGCGCGCTCAGGTCGATCTCGCCCGCGCAAGTCTCGCACAGGCACAGGCCTCGATCGCTCGCTCTCGAACCGATGTCGATGTGCAGACTCGCGAATTTGAACGGCGCAAGGACCTGGCTCAGAAAGGCTTTGTATCGACTGCCGGGCTTGATCAGGCGGAAAATGCACTAGTTGCGGCCAAAGCCAATTTGAGCAGCGCGCAAGCTCAGGCACAAAGCGCACGGGCACAGATTGCGCAAAGCATGGCGGAATTGGAATCCGCGCGCCTTGATCTCTCGCGCACCCGCATCATCGCGCCTACCAGCGGGGTGGTGATTGATAAGCTGGTGGAGCCGGGAACCACGGTTGCTGCCAATTTCCAGACACCCAACCTTTTCACCATCGCTGCCGACACAAGCCGGATGCAGGTAGAAGCATCGGTTGACGAAGCCGACATTGGCCAGGTGCGCGAAGGACAAACCGTGCGCTTCACCGTGGACAGCTATCCCGACGCAGATTTCGAAGCATCGGTCCAACAAATCCGCCAGTCCGCGACGCAAAGCGGCAATGCGGTGAGCTATCTCGTTATCCTTGATGTCGACAATTCCGACGGGCGTTTGCTCACCGGCATGACCGCCAACGTTGAGATCATAACCGGGACGAAGGCAAACGTCCTTCGCGTGCCAGTCGCCGCGACCCGCTTCTTGCCGCGCGAAGAAGATCGCGGCGAGCAGCCTGAGGATGAGGCCGAGGAGAAGCCGGGTGAAGGCAAGCAGACTTATGTTTGGGTGCCGGGTGACGATCCTTACACGCCAAGGCGGATTGCCGTTGAAACGGGCCTTGAGGGCGAGGATTATATCGAGATCACTGGAGGCCTTGAGCCGGGGCAAAATGTTCTTGTGCGCTCCAGATCCCTGCGCGGTGATGGTTCGGGCGAGGGCTCTTGAGAGACGGCTATGGCTATTCCTGCAATGCCTCTTAATACGACGCCTTTTACTGGCACCGATCAGCCGCTTATTCAGACCCGTAGCCTCGTGAAAAGCTACAATCTGGGCGGTGAGACGATCCATGCGGTGAACGGTGTTTCGCTGTCCATCGCCAAAGGCGAATATGTCGCGATCATGGGGACGAGTGGCTCTGGCAAATCGACTTTTATGAATATGATCGGGTGCCTTGATGTCCCGACGTCGGGTCAGGTGTTGATCGATGGAACCCCGACCGCATCCATGTCGAGCGATGACCTTGCGACCTTGCGCAATGAGAAGATCGGTTTTGTGTTTCAGCAGTTCAACCTGCTCGCTCGCACCTCTTCCATCGACAATGTCGCCGTTCCGCTCATCTATGCGGGTGTGGACAAGGCAGAGCGCCGCGAAAGGGCGACGGCCAAGCTCATCGACATGGGGTTGGGGGAACGCCTCCTTAACACACCTGCCAAGCTTTCCGGTGGTCAGCAACAACGCGTCGCCATCGCAAGAGCGCTTGTCACAGAGCCTTTGGTACTGCTCGCGGATGAGCCGACTGGCGCACTCGACACCCGCACAAGCGAAGAGATCATGGAAATCTTCGAGACGCTTAACGCAGATGGCATCACTGTGATCATCGTTACCCACGAGGACGAAATCGCAGACCACGCCAAACGCCGGATCGAGTTTCGCGATGGCAAGGTGGTCGAAGACCGTGCGGTTGAGGGTCGCACAATTGCTCGCGCGACAACTCAGGCGGAGAGCGCGTGATGGACAAATGGATCGCCAGCTGGAGCGTCAATATCGCCATCGCCTTCACAGCGCTGCGCACCAATCTGATGCGTTCGATCCTTACCATGTTGGGCGTTTTGATTGGCGTCTTTGCCGTCACTCTTGCGGTCGCTGTGGGCAATGGCGCGCAAGTTTCCGTGATGCAGTCGATCAACAGTTTTGGCTCAAACATGGCGATCATCGTGCCCGAGCCAGACAACGAGGGCGGGCGGCGTTCATTCGACCGTGGCCGTCTGACGAGCCGCGATCTGCGCGCGATTGAACGCGAGGTGCCCGGTGTCATCGCGACCGCCCCGCAACTTCGCTCCACGCTCGATCTGGTCACATCGGGCGCAAACGCTTCGACCAGTGCGACCGGCAGCACGCCAGGCTTTGGTTCGATCACCAATCACCCCGCCGATCAGGGGCGATACATCACTGAGGCCGACGTGCGCTCTGCGGCAAGGGTGCTGGTGCTTGGTCGCACCACGGCGGAGACATTGTTCGGCGAATTTGATCCCGTGGGCGAAACCGTTCGGGTCGATGGAGTCCCGTTTCAGGTGATTGGCCTTCTTGAAGAGAAGGGCTCCACCTTTGGAACGGATAACGACGACACTGTGGTCATGCCAATTTCGACCATGCGCCAGCGCTTTGTCGGGGACACTCTGCCGGGGCCCGATGATCTGCAACTTGCTTTTGTTGGGTTCGAGGAAGGCGCATCACTGGTCCAGGGCAAAATCGACATCACCAATGTTCTGAAAGACCGCTACCGCGTGCGCGACGGGGACATAAACCCATTCCGCGTTCGCACCACGCAGGAATTTATGGAGGAAAGCCAGTTCATCACCGGCATCCTCCAAGCCGTTCTGGTCGCGATTGCTTCTATTTCTCTGCTTGTTGGCGGGATCGGCATCATGAACATCATGCTCGTTTCCGTGACTGAACGCACCCGCGAGATTGGCCTTCGCATGGCATTGGGCGCCAAGCGTTCTGACATTCGCAATCAATTTCTGGTCGAAGCGGCCGTGTTGTGCGTGCTCGGCGGAGCAGTTGGCTTGGCGCTGGCATGGCTCGCAGGGACCGCGCTTACCGCATATGCTGATTTCCCCGTACCCATCGGTCTTGGCGTTGCGATTGGCTCGCTCATATTTTCCGCCGTCATCGGCCTTGTGTTTGGCGGTTATCCGGCCGTACGCGCCTCGCGATTGTCTCCGATTGAAGCGCTTAGGACGGAATAAGTGCTGACCAAGGCCCATAAGGACAAGTTCGCCGCCCAAGGATATTGCGCGCTTGAAGGGTTCAAGCAGGCCAGCGAGTTGGAGGAGCTTCGCGAAGCGGCTGCGCGCATCGTCATGAATTTCGACGCCGAGGGCGAGCGGGCGATTTTCACCACCAAGGATCACGCCAAAACGCGTGACGAGTATTTCTTGAGTTCGGCCAATACGATCCGGTGTTTCTTTGAAGAAGAAGCCTTCGATGAAAGCGGCAAGCTGCGCCAAGAAAAGGCGCTGTCGATCAACAAGATCGGGCACGCGATGCACGACCTTGACCCGGTGTTCGAGCGTTTTGCGCGCGATCCCAATTGCGAGGCTGTAGCCAAAGGCTTGGGCCAGCAAGATCCGCGCATTTACCAGTCGATGTACATATTCAAGCAGCCGCGCATTGGGGGCGAGGTCAATTGGCATCAGGATGCGACCTTCTTTTACACCGCACCCATTTCGGTTCTGACCTTCTGGTTTGCGATTGATGATGCGACGATTGACAACGGCTGCCTGTGGGTGAGCGATGAGGGGATCGATACGCCCCTGCGACAGCGCTTTTGTCTGCGCGATGGCGCGGTTGAGATGGACACTCTGTCCGATGCGCCCTGGCCCACTCAGGACGCCGCAAAACCGCTGGAAGTTGAAGCGGGTACGCTGGTGATGCTGCACGGCCTCCTGCCGCATTACAGCCCGCCTAACCGCTCGGACAAGGCGCGCCATGCCTTCACGCTTCACGTGTGCGACGGTGCGGCGGACTATTCGCCGCAAAACTGGATCCAGCGGCCTGATGATTTCCCGGCGCGCGGGTTTTAGCTCGTGTCGCTGCGCGTATACTTCCCCAATGTTGGAAAAGTGAGACACTTGAGACACTGTCCAAGAGCAGAAAACGGATTGATCAATAAGAGGTGATTTGATCGAAAAAATCGATTGAAAGGACGTTGGAACACAGCGCAGCATCGCCGCCGGATTTACCAAGCAGGTGGGCTGTAGGAAAACGTTTGGGATCAGCGTCTTCCCGAAGTTCTTGGCTGGCTGCTGGCCTAGCTCACTTCTCGATAAAGCGAACAGCCACCCCGCCCGAAGACGCAAGTTTCACGGGCAGAGTGCCGCCACTCATCACCTCAATCTCTTCGATCACATAGTCGTAAGGGTTGGTGTCCCAATGCGCGTCATCGCCATCACGGTAGACTTGCGCTGTGTAGGTCTTGCCATCTTCAAGGAAGGTGAGCGGCAGGTCGAGCGCGCGGCTTTCCTCGTCGGTCACTGCGCCAAGGAACCACTCGCCACCAGCGCGGCCCTTACGCGCAATCGCGACATATTCGCCAACCTCGCCGGCAATCGCGACGCTCTCTTCCCAATCGGCTTCGACGTCCTTGATAAACTGGAAGGCGTCCATGCGCGCTTCGTAATTCTCTGGAAGGTCCGCTGCCATCTGGAGCGGAGAATAGAGCACCACATAGAGCGCCAATTGCTTGGCGAGCGTCGTTTGCGGACGGTTCGAGGGATCGCCGCGCTGCATATCTTCGCGAAGCGGCGGCTTTTCATTGGGGCGAAGGTCGAAGATGCCGGGTGTGAAGTCCATCGGCCCTGACAGCATACGCGTGTAAGCGAGGATCGAGATGTGATCGGTTGGATTGGGCGGCGTGCCCCAGGCGTTGAATTCCATCCCGCGCGCGCCCTCTCTGGTCATCCAGTTGGGATAGGTCCGCCTCAGCCCTGTGTCCTTCACGGGCTCGTGAGCATTGATCGAAATGCGGCGTTTGGCCGCCTCTTCCAGAACGCGCAGGTGATGGCCGACCATGAATTGACTGTCATGCCATTCGTATTGCTTTATGCCGTTCTCGTCATAGCGAACGATATCGCCCGCATCGGCGACATAGCCGGTTTTGACCTCGCGGATGCCATGGCTTTGATAGAGGTCGAAGGCTTCCTCCATCTGCGCTTCGTAATTGGCGACATTGCCGCTCGTCTCGTGATGGCCGATGAGGCGCACGCCCTTGTCGGCGGCATATTGGCTCAGCATCGGCAGGTCGAAATCGGGATAGGTTTCGGTGAAGCTGAAAAGCTCGCCATTGTTGAACCAATCGCCGTCCCATCCGGTGTTCCAGCCCTCGACGAGGACGCCGTTGAAGCCATGCTTGGCCGCAAAGTCGATGTGGCGGATCACATCGGCATTGTTCGCGCCGTGGATGCCGTCATTGCCCCAAGTGCGGTCGCGGATGTGCATCTCCCACCAGACACCCACATATTTGCCCGGCTCCACCCATGAGACATCGCCAAGCTTGTTGGGCTCGTTGAGGTTGAGGATGATGTCGGAATTGATGAGTCCGACCGCATCGGGGGCGATCTGGATCGTGCGCCAAGGGCTCTTGAAAGGAGCGGAGGTGTGCACCTTGATGCCATCAGAGCCCGCGCGCAGCTGTGCCTCGAAATCGCCGGGACGAAGCGCGAGGAGCGACATCGCTGAGTAATCCACCAGCGCCGCTTCGTGGATGGAAATGTGCACGCCGTTTTGCCGGCGGAAGGTAACGGGCGTGTGCGCATCATCGACTGTGCCAGCTTGGCCCTTGCGATAGATGTATTCGTAGCGGTTGAACTGGCGGCTTGGCGTCCACCATGCGTCAGCGTCATTGGCGATTGCGAATTGGGTCAACTCGTCGGTGATGGCGATGTGGCCTTGGAAAGCCTCTTGTTCTTCAAGCTCGTAGCGCAAACCAACACCCGTATCGAAGACGCGAAAGCGCACAGTGATCTCGCGCGCTGGCCCCTTTTGCGCGGCGAAGGTGACGGCGAGCTCATTGTGATGATCGCGTACCAAGCGGCGCTCACCCCAAGGCTGCTCCCATGTCGCATCGTGGCTTGCGGTGGCGTGGTCGCTGATCGCGAGGTCGCCTTCAAAGCCATGGTGGTCCCTGAACAAGATGCCGAGGCGTGATGGCCGGATCGCTTCGTTCCCATCGTGGGAGATTTCGTAGGTCGCGTGCCCGCCATCATCCTTGACCGTAAGGACAATCGCGCCATCAGGCGAGGTGATCGCAAGCTCGGCAGCCTTTAGCGGCAGCGTGGCCATGATGCCAAGCGCTACAAAAACAACGCATTTGATCCAGTAGGCTGGCATCTCTCTCTCCCAATTTCGTGTCATCATTTCGCTGTGAATATCCGGTAGCCCCACGGCTCCATTGCAAGGCTTGTCATTCCCACAAATGTCACATCCTCGCCGCTCATCGCGTCCGCAAACGCGCCGTGGTGACGTGCAAGCTCAAAAGTCACGTCCTGACCGCGTGGCGATAGGTTGAAGACTGCGAAAACGCGTGCCTCGCCCTCGCCGCGCACAAAGCTCAGCACGTTGGATGAAGCGGAATTAGGCACCTCGACAAGCGGTGCGCCATGCGGACCATTGTGCAGTGCCGTCTCAGCGGTCTTTAAAGCAATCAGTCGCTTGAACAGGGGCGCGTACTCACCCTCTTTCCACTCAATCTCATCCTTCTCGAAGAATGCGAGCTGGCGGTCCAAATCCGCTTCTTGACCGTTGTAGATGAGCGGGATGCCTGGAGCCACAAAGCTCAGCGCAATCGCACCTTCATAGGCAGGGCCGTAAATTTCGCTTGCCACACCGTCCCAGGAATTTTGGTCATGATTGTCTGTGTACATCATGCGCATCGCACCATCGGGCCAGGAAACCTTTTGCGTGGTAAAGTAATTGCGCATGGCATTGGCATTGGCATCACCGCGCGCAATCTCTTGCATGACATCTTTCCAGCTCCACGCATAAGTCGCTTCAAACGCGCCATAGTGCATATCGCGGCTGTCCCATTCAGCGAGCATGAATACAGGTTTGATCGCATCAAGCTCAGCGCGCGCGTTCTGCCAAAAATCGAGCGGTACATAGCCAGCCACATCCGCGCGGTAACCGTCAATGTCGAACTCGCGCACCCAGTAGGTGAGGCTGCCGGTCATATATTCGCGCAAATCCGGGTTGGAAAAATCGAAGTCGGCAACATCGGACCAATCGGTGCCCTCAGGCGGCATCATCTCGCCTTCTGGTGTCTTTGTGTACCACTCTGGATGCTTTGTAACGAGCGCGTTATCCCACGCCGAATGGTTTGCCACCCAATCGAGAATGACCTTGAGGCCTAGTCGATGCGCCTCATCCACAAAGGCGCGGAACTCATCCTCTGTGCCCAAATCGGGGTTCACCGCGCGGTAGTCTTTCACCGCATAGGGGCTGCCCAATGTGCCTTTGCGCTTCTCCTCGCCAATCGGATGGATCGGCATCAGCCAGATGATATCGACGCCCATTTCGGCAAGGCGCGGCAATTGCGCTTGCGCGGCCTTGAACGTTCCCTCGCTTGTAAACTGGCGCGTGTTCATCTGGTAGATGACGGCATCGGCGACCCAGTCAGGCGACTGCACCTGCGCCAAGTCACTCGGTTCATAGGAGGAAGTTGAAGCGGTGTCGCAGCTCGCCAAAGCCAGAGCAGCGGCAGCGGTTAAAAGCAGATTACGCATAGGTTGTTCCCCCGGTGGTTTCGCCCGGCACTTGCACGCGCAGCATCGCAAGGGCAGCAATCGTCCAACTGGCGGCGGCAAAAAGCATGGTCCAGATGGGTTCGCCCGGGAAGAACGCGAGCATGACGCTGCCCATCACCGTCGCCACGAGCAATTGCGGTACCACAATGAAGACGTTGAAAAGGCCCATGTAAATGCCGAGCTTTCTCTGTGGCAGGCTGCTTGCAAGAATGGCGTAGGGCATGGCGAGGATCGAGGCCCAGGCGATGCCTTTGAGCACCTCGCAGATAATCAGAAGGTTCGGATCGCGCAGCACGAAATAGCCGAAGAAACCGAGCGCCCCCAGTAAGAGGCACGTCATATGCGTTTTCGCCTTGCCAATTTTTCCCGAAAGCCACGGCAGCACGAGTAGAGCTGCGATAGCGGCGACACCGTTCTGGACGGTGTAGATGACGTTCCACCAATTCGCGCCTGCGTTATACGCCTCGCTTGTTGGGTCGGTGCTGCCGTAGAAATATTGCGAGACAATCGGCCCTGAATATATCCACATGATGAAAAGCGCTGACCAGCTGAAAAACTGCACCAGAGCAAGGCGCTTCATCGTTTCAGGCATTCCGGAAAAATCGCCAACGATGCTGGAGAGCATATTGGCGGCCTTCCCTTGCTTGGCCATTGAAATGCCGATGGCAGAGAGCACGCCATAGGTCGCAAGGAGGCCGCCAAGGAGAAAGATTTCCTTCTCAAGGCCGAGCGGGGCGACCGACAATGTGACAAGGGCACCTGCTGCAAGCCACAGGGCAGGGCTGATAAAGCCTTTCGCTGCCAATCCTTCGATCCCTGCGCTGTCTTCGACATCGCGCTCCTCTTCGAAGGCGGCCATTTCTTCGGGCGAGTATTCTTTGACCGTTATCACGGTCCACGCGATCGCGCTGAACAAAGCAAAGCTGCCTGCCCAGAAGCTCCATCTGACAGTATCGGGGATCTGGCCGTCGGCGGCCGTGTTGCTAACCCCGAACTGTGCGAGCAGCCAGGGGAAGATCGCCGCCACCACTGCGCCTGCTCCGATGAACGCGGTCTGCACGGCATAGCCGGTTGCGTGCTGCGACTTGCTGAGCATATCGCCGACAAAGGCGCGAAAGGGCTCCATCGCGATATTGAGGCTCGCATCGAGGATCCAGAGCAGCATAGCGGCAAACAAGAGCGGGGCAGCAAAGGCTGGCGCGATAGGCATCAGGAAAAGCGAGATCGCCGAGAATAAGGCGCCCGTCATAAAGTAAGGCCGGCGGCGTCCGAAGCGGTTCCAGGTCTTGTCCGAGAGGTGCCCGATAATCGGCTGCACAATAAGCCCGGTCAGCGGCGCTGCCACCCAAAGGGCGGGAAGGTCGTCCATGCTCGCGCCGAGCGTCTGAAAGATGCGGCTCATATTGCCGTTTTGCAACACAAAGCCGATCTGGATGCCGAAAAAGCCGAAGCTCATATTGGCAAGGCTCATCCAGCCCAGTTGTGGCTTTTGCCTCGTGCTGGTAACACCGCCAGCGCTTCTGGCTATCGCCATGATTGCTCTCCCGTTCGGGGCTTGACGCGCCCTTAGCGCACGCACCCCCATCCCTTTCGCGTTTTGTCACGCGCGACTAGGGCGTGAAACACAGCTTGTTCTCATCGCGCAATTTGCCGAGATTGCAAATTTTTGCAAGTTATTGTGAAGAATTTCAGTTTCCTGGGCCATGTGCGTGCGGCATTATAACGAATATATTTCTGAAATTCAGAGGCATAGACTCGTGCTGTCGTCCTCTCGTGCGGACCATCAAGGATTTGCAAATATTCTCAACTAATGCCAATCAGGCATCAGGAGAGGATGGGATGAAACGAATCTTTTTAGCTTGCCTTCTGGGGCTCGGAGTCGTTGGTGGCGCCGCTTTTGCGATGAATGAAGCTCCGGCGCAGGCGCCTTCTTTCAGAGAGCGCCCCGCTGAGGATGAAGTTGTCTACTTTGTGCTACCGGACCGCTTCAGCAATGGCGATGCGTCCAATGACACAGGTGGCATTGAGGGTGGCCGGCTGGATCACGGGTTCGACCCCGCTCACAAGGGCTTTTACCACGGCGGCGACCTTGCAGGGCTGACGGGGAAGCTAGATTACCTGGAAGGGATGGGCGTGACCGCGATCTGGTTCGCGCCGATCTTTGAAAACAAGCCCGTTCAAGGGCCAGAGGGCGATGAGAGCGCGGGCTATCACGGCTATTGGGTCACTGACTTTACCAGCATCGACCCGCATTTTGGCACCAATGAAGAGTTCAAGGCTTTCGTCGATGCGGCGCACGCGCGCGGGATGAAGGTCTATATGGACATAATCACCAACCACACCGCCGACGTGATCCAGTATGAAGAGGGCTACGATTATCGCAGCCTTGCAGACTTCCCCTATTCGCGCCGTGGCGGCTCTGAAGGTGAGCTTATTAACGAGGGCTTTGCAGGCGACAGCGACCAGTCGGTTGAAAACTTCGCTAAGCTGACCTCGCCCGATTTCGCTTACACGCCCTATATTCCCCAAGGCGAAACGGGCGTGAAAGTCCCCGCCTGGCTCAACGACCCGATCTACTACCACAATCGGGGCAGCACGACCTTTAGCGGCGAAAGCAGCCGCTATGGCGATTTTGCCGGGCTCGATGACCTTTACACAGAGCACCCGCGCGTCGTCGAAGGCATGATCGACATCTACGCCAGTTGGATCACGAGGTTTGGTATCGACGGCTTTCGCATCGACACCGCCAAGCACGTGAACTCTGAATTCTGGCAGGCTTTTGTGCCTGCGATGCAAGAGACGGCCGAAGCGAAGGGGATTCCCAACTTCCTCATCTTTGGCGAGGTCTATTCCGACAGTCCTAACAGCGGTTTTCTAGCGCAGTTCACACGCCGCGATGGTTTTCCAGCGGTTCTCGATTTCGCCTTCCAATCCGCCATCCGCGCGAGCCTCGGCAAAAACGCACCGCCAAGCGTCATCGTCGATATGTTCGATGGCGATGTGAACTATGAAGGCGGCGAGGCTGCTGCGCGAAAAATGCCAACCTTCCTTGGCAATCACGATATGGGGCGTTTTTCAACGCTGGTGAAAGCGGACAATCCAGGTATTTCGCGGGACGAGCTTCTGGCCCGCGTCAAGCTTGGCCATGCTATGTTGATGTCGCTGCGTGGCAATCCGGTGATCTATTACGGCGACGAGCAAGGGTTTGTCGGTGATGGCTGGGACCAGGCGGCGCGCGAAGATATGTTTCCGAGCCTGACCGAAAGCTACAATGACAATGACCTTATCGGGACTGATGCGACCACGGCGCAAGATAACTTTGACCGTTCTCATCCATTGTACGTTCTGATTAGTGAGCTTGCAGCTATCCGCGCCAAGCATCCCGCGCTTCGTCGCGGCACGCAAGCGGTGCGCAGCTATAATGATGAAGCGCCCGGCCTTGTCAGCTTCTCGCGCTTCGATCCTGAAACCGGCGCGGAATATCTTCTGGCCTTTAATACGAGCGATACAGCCATCGAAGTCAATTCGGCCATCGGGTACAAGACAAATGCCCTCAAAACCCTCAGTGGTAATTGCCCTGCGACGGTTGTGGCCCCTGGCTCTGTCCGTCTCAGCCTTCCTGCCTTTGGGTGGTGCATAGCCAAAGCGAGATCCAATTAAGTGAACCGACAAACCGAAATACTTGCAGCCTCGCTCGATCCACAGGCCAAAGAATGGTGGCGCGGCGCGGTGATCTATCAGATATACCCGCGCAGCTTCCGCGACAGCAATGGCGACGGGATTGGCGACCTTAAAGGCATCGCTGACAACCTAGATTATGTCGCCTCGCTTGGCGTGGATGGCATCTGGATTTCGCCTTTCTTCACCTCGCCGATGAAGGACTTTGGCTATGACGTGGCGGATTATTGCGGCATTGATCCAAGTTTTGGCACCTTCGACGATTTTGACCAGCTGATCGAGCGGGCCCATGCGCTTGGGCTTAAGGTGATTATCGATCAGGTCTATTCGCACACCTCGGATGAGCACGCGTGGTTTCAGGAAAGCCGCCAGGATCGCACCAACCCCAAAGCGGATTGGTATGTCTGGGCCGACCCCAAGCCCGATGGCTCGCCACCGTCCAATTGGCAGTCGGTCTTTGGCGGCTCGGCATGGGCGTGGGATGGGCCGCGCAAGCAGTATTATCTGCACAATTTCCTCGAAGAACAGCCCGACCTCAACGTGCACAACCGCGACGTGCAAGACGCGCTGCTGGACGTTGCTCGTTTCTGGCTCGATCGGGGAGTGGACGGGTTCAGGCTTGATGCTTTGAATTTCTCAATGCACGACCCAGAGTTTCGCGACAATCCGCCCTCGGGCGCGTCGATGGAGCAGGTCACGCGGCCGTTCGATATGCAGATCAAAATCTTCAATCAGAGCCACGCTGATATCCCGGCATTCATTGAGCGCATTCGCGAGACTATCGATGAATACCCCGACCGCTTTACCGTTGCAGAGGTTGGTGGGCCTGAGCCGCTTGAGGAAATGAAGGCCTTCACCGCAGACGGCAAACGCCTCGATTCTGCCTACAATTTCGATTTTCTGTATGCGCCCGACTTTACCGCTGAGCGGATCAAGGCATCGCTTGGCAATTGGGATGGCACACCGGGCGAGGGGTGGCCTTCGTGGGCCTTCTCGAACCACGACGCGCCGCGTTCGACCACGCGCTGGATGGGCGATGCGGACTATGGTCAGATGGCGCGGCTTGCGATGATGGTGCTCCTGTCGCTGCGCGGCAATCCGATCATCTATCAGGGCGAGGAACTGGCGCTGCCACAAGGAGAGGTGGCGTTTGAAGACTTGCAAGACCCGGAAGCAATTGCCAACTGGCCGCACACTCTGGGACGCGATGGATCGCGAACGCCGCTCCCGTGGGTCAAGAATGCACCGCAAGCAGGTTTCTCTGATGCAAATCAGACGTGGCTCAAGGTTGACCCGGTTCAGGCCGAGCGGGCCGTGGATCAGCAGACCGACGATGATGGTTCAGCGCTGAACCACACCCGCCGTCTTCTCGCGCTGCGTCGGTCTTTGCCGCCTCTGATTAGTGGGTCCAGTGAGCTCCTGAAGACGCCGTGCGACATCATCGCCTTTATCCGCCGTACCGAAAATCAAGCAGTGTTGTGTGCCTACAACCTTGGCTCGGCTGCGTACCAGTGGACACCGCCTGCTGAGTTTGCGCACAGCAACATCGTGGTGAGCGAGGCCGTCGGGGATGGTAGCGCGAAGCTTACTGAGCTAATGCCCCCTCACAGCGGGTATTGGGCGGTGAAGAAGGGCGCATAACACGATGGCTTCAGCCGGGGGTAAGGCGGGAAAAAATGCAAGGCTGGAGGATATTGCCCGCCAGGCAGGGGTTTCGATCTCGACCGTCAGCCGTGCGCTCAACGACAGTCCGGCAGTTAACCGGCGCACCAAACAAGAAGTCTGGCGCATTGCGCGCGAGCATGATTATGATTTTCGCAGCACAATGCCGAGCGGTCCCGTCGGAGCGGACGCGACCATCGCGGTGATCGTTCCCGCTCCGCAAGCCCGCGAAACGCGGGTGGCCGACCCCTTCTTCCTAGAGCTTCTGGCCGGTATCGCTGAGGCGGCGCGTGATCGTAAGGTTGATCTTGTGATCAGCCATATGTTCCCGCGCTCTGTCGAAGACCTTGAGTTTGCGATGACGACGAGCCGCGCGAAAGGCATGATCTTCATCGGGCAAAGTTCGCTTCACAACGGTTTCAATGAACTTGCCAAGCGTGATCACAGCTTTGTTGTCTGGGGCGCGGACTTTCCCGATGCGCGTTATTGTACGGTTGGCTCTGACAATATGGCGGGCGGGCGGCGTGCTACGTCGCACCTCTTGAGGCTCGGGAGAGAACGGATATTGTTCCTAGGGGACACCGAGGCACCGGAGGCCGAACAGCGCTATCGCGGGTATCGCAACGCATTGGAGCAGGCCGGACGCGACGTTGACGACAGTCTGGTTCTGCCAGCGCATTTCGATGTGCAATCCGGAGAATCCTCAGTGCGCTCGGCTATCGAAAGCGGCCTCAAATTCGACGCCGTCTTTGCGGCGAGTGATCTTATCGCCATTGGCGCAATCCGCGCGCTTGCCCTCACGGGTCGCTGTGTCCCCGGCGATGTCGCCGTGGTCGGCTATGACAATATTCCGGCCGCGCGCCTCGTCACCCCGCGCCTCACAACAATTGATCAAGACACCAACCTTGCAGGGCGGATGCTCGTATCTAAACTGATCGATACACAAGGCGGACAGGCTATTTCGGAAAGGCTGGAGACAAGCCTTCTTATTCGTGAGAGCTGCGGAGCTTAGCGATGAGTGACGCAGGCGGACCCTTGCGCAAAATCGTCATAGTCGGCGGTGGGAGCGCCGGCTGGATGACGGCCGCCGCCCTTTCCGATGCCCTGGACACGTTCTGCGACATTACCCTAATCGAATCCGAAGCAATCGGCACGGTGGGTGTGGGCGAGGCAACAATCCCGCCCATCCGCAATTTCAACAGCCGCATCGGGATTGACGAAGCCACTTTCGTCAAGGAGACCGCAGGCTCCTACAAGCTGGGTATCCAGTTCGTTGATTGGTCGCGGCTGGGGCACGCCTACTTCCACCCCTTCGGCCAATATGGCGCAGAATTCGATAAGGTCCCGTTCTACCACTATTGGATGCGCGAGAGCCTTGCGGGGCGGATTGATGGCCCAATTGATGACTTTTCCATGTGCTGGGCAATGGCAAAGGCGGGCAAGTTCGCGCATCCCGAGGCAGACCGGCGCAAGATCCAGTCGACATTCGATTATGCCTATCACTTCGATGCAGGGCTCTATGCTGCATTCCTGAGACGCCTTTCCGAAGCGCGAGGGGTCACCCGGATCGAGGGCCGTGTCACTGACGTAGCCCAGCGCGCCGAAGATGGCTTTATCGAGAGCGTTACGCTCGACAATGGCCAGACGGTAGCAGGCGAGCTCTTTATCGACTGCAGCGGCTTTCGCGGGCTCCTGATCGAGGGCACACTCGAAGCGGGCTATGAGAATTGGCAGCGCTGGCTTCCGTGCGACCGGGCGGTCGCTGTACCTTGCGCCAAGCAAGCCGAGATCACGCCCTACACCCGCTCGACCGCCAAGACCGCAGGCTGGCAATGGCGCATCCCTCTGCAGCACCGCACCGGCAATGGCTATGTCCATTGCAGCGAGTTTATCAGCGAAGATGAGGCAACCGAAACCCTGATGTCCTCGCTCGATGGAGAGGCGCAGGCCGATCCGCGAACACTACGATTTGTGACTGGCAAGCGCCGCAAGTTCTGGGATAAAAACTGCGTTGCGATTGGGCTGTCCGCTGGGTTCATGGAGCCGCTCGAATCGACCAGCCTCCACCTTATCCAATACGGTATCCTGCGGCTCATTGCGCTCTTGCCCGACCGTTCGATGTCGCCGCTTTTGGCGCGCGAGTACAATAGGCAGACCACAGGGGAATACGAGCGCATCCGCGATTTCCTGATCCTGCATTACAAAGCGACATCCCGCGATGACGCAGAGCTTTGGCGTTATTGCAGCGCCATGGAAGTGCCAGAGACACTGCAATACAAGATGGATCATTTCCGCGAGTACGGGATGCTGGTGTCTGATGAGCGCGAGCTATTCGCCAACCCAAGCTGGATCGCGGTTTATCTGGGGCAGGACATCGTGCCCGCTAAAGCCCCCGCCATCACGCAGATGCGCGAAGGCGTACCAGTGGCTGAGCGGATGCAGATGGTTGCAAGCGCAATGGACAGCGCCGTCGCCGAAATGCCGGCCCACGCAGACTTCCTCGCGAAATTCTGCCCCTCACCCATCGCGGCCTGACACAAGCCCCGCCGATAGGCACAACCAAATCACCTGCATGGTAAATGCAAAAGGGCCCGCTGTTGCCAGCGAGCCCTCTCTCAGTGGAAGTGCGACCCGGATCGCGTTTGTTTTTAGAAGTTCTTCCGAAGTGTGACGTTGAACGTGCGTCCGTAGATCTCGTGACGGCTTGGGAAGGCCCCCCCCGTCGCGGTGCCGTTCGAGAACAGGTCGTTCTGTGTCACGAACGGCTCGTTGGTAAGGTTGAACACTTCAAACAGAACGCCCAGACCTTTCAACGCACCGCTTTCTTCCTGGAATGTGTAGCCGATCTGCGCATCGATGATCGTCTCGTTTTGTGCATCTGCACCACTGAGAGAACCGTCGAAATTCTGCACTTCAGACAAGAAACCACTGCGGTAACGAGCCGCCAGTTTTGCCCGGAAACCATCTTTCTCGTAAAAGATGTCGCCTGACCACGTCGTCTCTGAGTAACCAGGAATGTCGAGCGGGGTCATCGTTTCATCTTCGATCTCAGCGTCGGCATAGGTGTAGCTGAAGAAGCCGCCAAAGCCGTCGAGCGCAGGTGTCAGATCGCCGAAGTCGATCCGCACCGTACCCTCGATGCCCGTGATAGAGCCATCGGCAAAGTTGACCGGACCGCTGAACGAACCAGTTGCCAACTGAGGCTCGGCTGCAAGAATATCGCCAAACCCGGCGTTGTTGATCGGTTGCGTAAGGTCGATCACCTCGTTGAAGTCGATGATCCAGTCGGAAAGGTCCTTATGAAAGGCAGCGACAATGATTGCAGAACCTGGCGAGAAGTACTTCTCGACTGAAAGGTCGAATGACTTCGATTCATAAGGCTGCAGGAACGGGTTGCCACCACCAAGGTTGAAGCAAACCAACGACGGCGGGTTAAACCCAATTACCGTGTCAGGGAATTGATCACCGTCTGTGTCAGTACAACTGAGCGGGTTGAAATTGATATTCTGATTTGCTGCCATCTGGTCAAGGCGTGCACGGGTCACGGTCTTTGCCGCTGCGAGGCGAACAAATGTATCGGTTCCAACTTCAAAGCTCAGGTTCAAACTGGGAAGCCAGTCATCGTAGCTTTCGCTGACGGTGTTCGTCAGGCCACCTCCGATGGTGCCAGTCGAGCTTTGCTTTGTATCTGCATAGCGCAGGCCGATGTTACCGCGTACCGGGATGGAACCCAGATCGCCATTGATGTTGGCTTGAACATAGAAGTTGTGAACTTCCTCATTCACCACCCACTCGGTGTCGAAGGTTCCGGGCTCAACGTCATAAGTGCCGTCAGTCAGGAAGCTTGATGGGTCATAAGCCAGGATGTTCTGCCCCAGATTGCCGGTATCAGTTGACCCGATGATTGAGCTTTGCGGCACTGCCAGAGAACCGCCAACAAAGGCGGGAGACGCGCGCAGGAATGCTTCGTTGGAATCGAAGTCTTTCTCACGGTCGGTGTACAGCCAGCCAAAGTTGATGCTCTCGATCAGGCCGCCACCAGATTCCCAAGTCGCTTGGGTGCGCAACTGGTGCAGTTCGTCATTGATGATCGGGCGCTTGATAAAGCCGACCTGGCCCCAGCCTCCCGGATCGGTGAGCAGGACGTTCGAAGGATCGGTGTAGTCGAGCAGGCCGTCGATTGAATACTCACCATTCTCAGGGAAGGTGAAGTTCAGAATGTCTTGCGCACCCGAACGGCCAGCGCCCGTGCCAGCATAGCTCTCATAATCGATGTCGTCGCGGTCAAGCTTGGAATAACCATAGTCGACCATGAAGCTCAGGCTATCGGTGATGCCGAAATCGGCATTGGCACCGATCGCAAAGATCTGTGCCTCATTGCCTTCGGTATCGGTGCGCAGAATAGGCACAACAGCCGAATAGGTCGCGCTGTCGGCAAATTCGCCGCTCTGGCCTGTTGCACTATCGAACGATGCACCGCTCCATGAGGCAATCGGAGTTTCTGTACCGCGGAATATACCAGAGTCCTTGGTGTCGGTATAGAAACTGTCGATCATGATGGCGACGCTGTCGCTAGGCTCGAACTGAAGCGAGCCAGCAATCGATGTGCGCTCAAACTCGCGGCTCACCGCCCCTTGGCGCGGATTGTCCGAAGGATAGATAACGCCATTGGCATCAGTCGAAGTTTGGAATTGGTTGGTTTTCAACTCGCGCGAGATGAAATGCGTCGGGTTCGATTGGACTGTCACACCTAACGACCAGCCAAGGGTACCTGCATCATTCTGGTCGATATACGAACCAAAGAAGCGATAGCCATTATCGGAGAAGTCAGGGTTGCGTGAGCCGCTGTCATTGTGGACGAATGTACCCGACACAGTCAATTGGCGGTCGGTATAGTCAAGCGGACGAACGGTGCGAAGATCAACTGCACCGGCGATGCCGATGGCAGCAAGACTTGCATCTGCTGTCTTGTAAACAACACCTTGCGAGATCAGTTCTGACGGGAACTGGTCAAACTCAATGCCGCGGTTGTTGCCAGCCGATACGACTTCGCGTCCGTTCAAAAGCGCGAGCGAGAAGTCCGGGCCAAGGCCGCGGATCGAGATCTGTTGCGAACGGCCGCGAACACGCTGCGCGGTAACGCCGGGGAGACGTGCAAGCGAGTCCGCGATCGACAGGTCAGGAAGCTGACCCAGATCTTCCGCAGAAATCACTTCAACAATTGAGGTCGCATCGCGCTTTGTTTCGAGCGAGCTCTCGATTGCGCTGCGGATCCCCGTCACCAGAATTTCGTTATCGGCACTTTCAACTTCCTGCGCAAAGGCAGGTGTTGCGGTCGCCATAAGCGCAAGCCCAGTTGCTGCCCCTGACAGCAAGCGGGCACTAACGTTCAAACGCTTCAGTCCCATAATCATGTCCTCTCCATATGCATCACGGCTTCCCACGTGATTTGCACTTTTTTTCATAGCGCAGAGTTGTCGGAAGGCAAATCAGGAATCGAGGTGACGTGTCGTCCCAACTCATTTCTATTTTTTTATCCTATATTCAGATATTTAAGGGAAATTTGGACCAATTCTCACCTTGTAAGGTACAAGTTGATACTTTTGTGTGGCGAGCGGGCCACACTTTGGCGGTCGCTTTTTCATCGCGCTGAGTTTCTTTCCGTCTGCTATCTGGCTGAGTTCGTCCGCCGATTCAAATTACCTTTTTTATACAGTGCATTGTTGCACTCGATTGGCAATCAGTGACGTGGCTGATACGGTGTATCGCTGCGTAATTGCATGGAGAAGGGGGTGCCAGTCATGCGAAATTGGAAGATGTCCCTTGAGGAGTGGGAGATGAAGAGTTTCTCTGAGGGGAATCATGAATTTGTGTCCATTTCGAACTTTTTGCAAAGCCCTCAAGAAGCAGTTGAGGATGCCTGTTTGCAAAAATTTGCAAACATCACTCCGGCATATCCTGGCGTGCGTGCAGCAATCCCAAGCGCCTTTGCGATGGAGTTGCTCGCGGCTTTATCCCCTTTGCTCGATACCCACTTTGGAAAGAGTGAGCGGGGTTGGGAGCTACAAGCCTGGTATTCTCTGGTTACAGCCCGCCCGGACGATTTGGTTCCGATGCAATGCCTGCCCCACGTGGATGGAACTGATCCTGATCAGATCGCGATGATGCTGTATCTTCATCACACTGCGCATGGTGGAACGAGCTTTTTCAGACATCGCTCCACTGGGCTTTCAGCTCTTACGGAGGAAACTTTTCCGAAATATCGCGAGGCACTAAAACGAGATGTTGAGCAATCTGGCTTGCCCAATCGTGCATATGTGACCGATGGTGCGCCGTATTTTGAAAAAATCCATGAAACTGATGGCGCGTTCAATCAGGCCATTCTCTACAGGGGAAATGTGCTTCACTCCGGCATGATTGATAACAATGAACCACTGCCACCTGGCCCGCGTGAAGGGCGTTTGACGATCAATGCTTTTTTCCGTCCGACTGACACAAGATGAGAAATTCGAATGAGTGATAAGAGCGTACAAAAGCTGGTCATTGTGGGTGGAGGGACCGCCGGATGGATTTGTGCAGCCGCTTTTGCTCGCCTGATGGGGAAAGCCCTTTCGATTGAGCTGGTTGAATCGGATGCAATCGGCACGGTAGGCGTGGGCGAGGCGACAATCCCTCAGATCATTCGGCTCAACACGATCCTTGGTCTTGATGAACGTGAGTTTGTGAAGGCGACCAATGGAACCTTTAAGCTGGGTATTGAGTTTGTCGATTGGGGCAAGGTTGGCTCCAAATATCTGCACACTTTCGGAGATCCCGGCCTCAGCTTGGCGGGCGTGCCGTTCCACCAATATTGGTCTAGGGCCGCAGCCGAAGGGCACGAACACGACCTGTGGCATTATTCTCTGCACCAATACGCCGCCGACACAGCCAAATTTGGGAAGCTAGACCGGGTGGGCGACACGGCCATGACCGGGCTCGCCTATGCCTATCACTTCGATGCAAGCCTCTACGCCGACTATCTGCGCGCCTACTCAAAACAACGCGGGGTCACCCGCACTGAAGGCATTGTTAGCGAAGTTGCGCGCGATGCCGAAAGCGGTGACATCACCTCGATCACCTTAGGTGACGGGCGCAAAGTGGCGGGCGACTTTTTCATCGATTGCACGGGCTTCCGGGCGCTTCTTCTCGGCAAAGAACTTGGCGTTGGCTATAAGGACTGGTCGCATTGGCTGCCGTGCAACAGCGCGCAAGCCGTGCCAAGTGAACGGCTCAAGACGGTTGTCCCCTATACCCGCGCGACCGCCAAGAGCGCAGGATGGCAATGGCGCATTCCATTGCAGCACCGCACCGGCAATGGTCATGTCTATTCAAGCAATTTCATCTCGGACGATGAAGCGGGCCAAGTCCTGCTCGAAGGGCTCGATACAAAGCCGCTTACTGAACCCCGCCCTATCCGCTTTACCACCGGGCGGCGCGAGGCGTTCTGGTCGCACAATTGTGCCGCCATCGGGCTTGCGAGCGGTTTTCTCGAACCATTGGAATCGACCAGCATTCACCTTATCCAATCTCATGTGAGCCGCTTGATCCAATTGTTCCCCGGCAACAATAATGCGAGGGCCGAACGTAACGAATACAATCGCCGCTGTGCTGCGGAGTTCGAGCAAATCCGCGATTTTCTCATCCTGCATTACCACTGCACGACGCGAGAAGATTCGGAGTTCTGGTGCTATTGTAAGAATATGAACGTGCCTGACAGCGTCACAAACAAGATGGAGCTATTTGGCTCAAGCGGGCGGGTGGGACGCGATGCCGATGACCTTTTCCGCGTTGCGAGTTGGGTGCAGGTGATGCTGGGGCAGGGCATAATGCCGCAAAGCTATGATCCAATGGCAAACCAGCTAAGCGATGCCGAACTTGCTGAGTTCCTTGGCAATGTGCGTAGACTGATTGAGCGTGCAACTGATCCTTTGCCAACGCATGAGCAATTCCTCGCGCAATAGCGCAGGATCAGGTGACCGCTGCTTTGGTCCGATATTCCTCGCGGTCCCATTCGGCGTTCACACAAATGGCGCGTAAACGCTCCACTGCCTCAGCAATATCGGCGAAAGCGAGATAAAGCGGGGTTACACCAAAGCGCATGATGTTTGGCGCGCGGAAATCGCCGACTACATCTCGTGCTTTTAGTGCCTGCATCATTTCATATGCGTGTGGGTGGGCGAAAGCGACCTGACTGCCGCGCTGTGCTGGATCGCGCGGGCAGATGAACTCAAAGCCGAACTCGCCGCATCGCTCTTCCATCAAAGTGACGAACAGCTCAGTCAATTGAACTGATTTGGCGCGCACCTTTGCCATGTCAGCTTCAAGCATGATGTCGACACCCTCTTCCAACGCTGCAAGGCCGAGCACCGGAGGCGTGCCGCATTGAAAGCGGTCGATGCCGCTGGCAGGTTTGAACTCTCCATCAAAATCGAAAGGCGCTGCGTGTCCGAACCATCCTGAAAGGACGGGCTGTGCGTCATGGTGGCGCTTTGCCGCAAAAAGGAAGCCAGGGGCTCCGGGGCCACCGTTCAGGAACTTATATCCGCAACCCACAGCGAAGTCTGCTTCCGCGCCATTGAGATCGACCTCAATCGCGCCGCTTGAATGGCTAAGATCCCAGACGGTGAGCACGCCTTTTGCGTGGGCCTTTGCGGTGACCTCAGCCATATCGCGGATGCGCGATGTCTTGTAATGTACTTGAGTGAGGAGCAGCACCGCGACATCCTCATCAAGCGCGTCTAGCAC
This sequence comes from Erythrobacter sp. SCSIO 43205, assembly GCF_019904235.1. Lineage (NCBI taxonomy): Bacteria > Pseudomonadati > Pseudomonadota > Alphaproteobacteria > Sphingomonadales > Erythrobacteraceae > Erythrobacter > Erythrobacter sp. SCSIO 43205. The sequence continues at coordinate 798,970 of NZ_CP063202.1, forward strand.
ATCCTCTGGCGCAACCTCCCGGCATTCGAGCGAGCCGCCAGAGAAGCGCGCAAGGCCTTGCATCATGTAATTGTCGGTGGGGAAATTACCCGTCTCGGTGAGCAGAACCTTGCGACCTTCCTGCAAGGATAGCGCAGCGGTGAGCGCCTTGAAGATATTGATCGACGTGCTTTCGCCAGCGATAATCTCGCCCGGTTCCGCGCCCAGCAGCCGTGCAATCTTGTCGCCAATGCGCGTCGGAGCGTTCACCCAGTCGGCGCCGACCCAAGAGGTGATCAGGCCTTGGGCCCACTCCTCATTGATGGTTGTGTTCATGCGGGCAATTGTCCGCTTTGGCAGCACGCCGAGCGAATTACCGTCGAGGTAGATGAGGCCATCGCGGATTACGAATTCGTCGCGAAATTTCGCCAGGGGATCGGCGGCATCCATCGCGGCAATATCAGCAGCAGTTATCGTCATTTGGGAAGCTCTCTCAGCACCGCGCGAACCGGGCTCGCATCAGCCCCTTCAAGCGGCAAGGGCAGGGCAATCAGCTCATATTCTCCGGGCGGAACATCGTCGAGAACCAGCCCTTCAAGGATGCGCATATCGCCTTTAAGCACTTCGTGATGGGCATCCATGGTTTTACTGGTCTGCGGGTCAAGTGAAGGGGTATCGACCCCAATCAAATTTGTTCCGCCTTCTTTTAACCGGGCAATTACGCCGGGCGAGATTGCTTTGAAATGTTCGTCCCAGACATCGTGTGGGAAGGCATTGTAAGTGCGAAAAAGCACACGCTCTGCCCCTTCGAGAACCTCCCAATCACAGTCACTTACCTCGACACGGGTGCCTGCATGGCGCACGTCGGCAACCACGCAGGGACCAATATATGGGGTGAGTGAAGAGCCCGCGCTATCCACCCCTTCGTTCGAATAATGCACTGGCGCATCGGCATGGGTGCCCGCGTGCAAGGGCATTGAAACCTCGCCGATATTAACCGGACAATCTGGCCCTATTTCGACATTGCGCTTGACCACAAGGTCGGGTTCTCCCGGCCAGAGCGGTGTCTTGGTGCCGAGTGGCTGCGTGATGTCCCAAATCTTAGTGGCCATAGGGGCACTCGCCTCCATCGTCCGCGTAGTTTCCGCCCTCTTTGGGAGCCGTCATTCGCGTGCGCATCGCCCAGAGTTCTGGGAAGAAGGGAAGGTCCAGAGCCTTGACCAGATAATCCACTCCCGAAGAACCGCCCGTGCCGACCTTCTGGCCGATGACACGCGCGACGGTCTTCATGTGCTTGAAGCGCCATTCCTGAAAATAGTACTCCACCGCTGTCACCTTTTCAGCGAGCGTGTAAAGGTCCCAGTGGTCGCCCGGATTGGTGTAAATCTGAAGCCATGCGTCCTCAACGGCCTCTGATGGCTCGTAAGCTCTTGAGAAATCGCGCTCAAGCTTGCCGGCAGGAATCTCAAACCCTCGCCGGGCGAGAAGCCTCAAAAGCTCATCATAAAGAGATGGTGCGTGGAGCACTTCCTCCAATGCCGCGCGGCGTTCCTCATCGTCGTTGTGAACAAGCACAAGGTCCGCGCGTTTCAGGCCAAGGCAGAATTCCAGCGTGCGATATTGGTGCGATTGGAAGCCGGAGGCTTTTCTCAAGAACCCGCGGAAGGTGAGGAAATCATGGGGGCTAAGCGTTGCCAGCACTTCCCACGAATGGATCATATGGCGCAGCACCGTCGCTATCCGGTCAAGGGTTTTCTCCGCCTTGCCAAGCTCATCCTTGCGCAAATGCTCCATCGCTATGCCCGCTTCGTGGATCGCCAGCTTGATCCAAAGCTCCATCGACTGATGCATGATGATGAAAAGCATTTCGTCGGGTTTGTCCGACACGGGCACTTGGCTTTTCAAGAGGGCATCAGTCTGGATGTGGCGCGCGTATGAGAGGCCGCGATCCCATTGGATTGTCTCGCCATCAATCTCGGCCTCGAAGGTTTCTACTCCGTCTTCTATGGTTGTCTTGATGCTCATCCGGCTTCTCCAGAAGGGCTCGCCGCTTCGTATGTCACATCGCTTGGTTCCGCCTCGCCAATCGGGATAAGCGGCAAATCGCGAACCTCGTCATACACATGGGCGAGGCTGGTGGTTTCCATCTCTTCAAGCAACGCCTCAAAGCTTTCGATCACGAAGTACGTAGGCTGAAATGTATCAAACGGCCAATCGGTCCGCATCAGGCGCGGCAGATCGAACCGCAGGCGGCGCGGGACATCACTGGTAAGCGCATGGACCGCCTCGGCATAGCTCGACATCAGGCCAGCGCCATAGGCGCGAAGCTGTCCGCCTTCCTTGATAAGACCAAACTCGACCGTGTGAAGGTAAAGGCGGCCCAGATAATCGGACATTCCAAGCTTCTCGGCGCGAATGCCTGCACGGCCGTATGCAGACATGAATTCGCCAAAGGTTGGATCGATGAACATCGGCATATGTCCAAAGACATCGTGAAACATATCGGGCTCGTCGCTGTAATCGAAGGATGGGCCTTGGCGCAGGAAATTGGCTACGGGAAATTGGCGTTTGGCCAGCATTTCAAAAAAGGGCGCATTGGGAATGACACCCGGCACAGCGACCACTTCCCATCCGGTAAGCGCTCGCAGTTTCTCGTTCCAAACGTCAAACTGCGGCACGCCCATGCGATCAAGCTCAAGCGCGCGCACCCCATCAAGAAAAGTGTCGCAGGCCAACCCTTCCAATGCTTTGGTCTGCTTGGCGGCAAAGTCGCTCCAACGCTGGTGATCTGAGGCGGAAAATTGCTCCCAGTTCTGAGGCACGGACCAATCGGCATTGGCTCCGTGGGGAGGGGCGGTGAGGGAAGTGGATTTGTTCATAGCAAACATCCTGAAAGGAGGGTGCTTGGATAAGCCATGATAGACTGCTTTGCGAAGGGTGGTGTTGCGCAATGGACGAATATCGACTTCTTTAACGGGCAAAAGTCGGTTTCAGAAGGTTGATGCGGGTCGATAGCCTTTTCATCGGATACGTCAGGAGCCACGCTCGCTCAACATTCCAACGGGCGTTGATTGGGCGCTTTTACAACCAGCGCCTTACGCGCGATTTATAGCTCTCATAATCAGCGCCAAACACTTGCGCCAATCGCGCTTCTTCCGGCACAATCTGAAACCCGGTGATATAGGCCACAAAGGCGATCAGCATGATCACATTCACAGGTGAGCCCAACCAGATTGCAATTCCTATAAGGATGAACAGCATCCCCAGATACATCGGATTGCGGGTGTAGCGATACAGGCCTGTTACAACGAGGCTCGACGCTTTTTCAGGGGCAAGGGGCGTAACGGTCGTCTTTGCTTTGCGAAAGGCCCCGACTGAAACAAGGTCGATGGCAAGCCCGACCGCAATAAAGACGCCGGCAAGAAAGCGCTGGAAGGCAAAGGCAAGCTTCGTTTCAGGGAGAAAATGCGCAAGCCCCCACATTGCAAGGCCGCAAAGCGCAGCGACAATTGGGGGTGGTATCAGCAGTTTCATCTCGGACCCCTACCTAGCGATTGACTTACCCCGGACGGCGCGCAATCAGATCGATCAGCGCTGACATCCCTTCATGCCCATTCCCTTCGCTGATTTCGGCATCATAGCTTTCCAGATGCTCGATTTCGAGCGCATCGAATGCTTCGCGCAAAACAGCTTCGGTGTACATATTTTCCGCTGTCGGTGGACCGCCAGTGCCATAGTCCAGCTGTTCAGGGCGATACCCTTCGAGCAGCAGCAGGCCACCGGGCTTCAAAGCTTTTGCCATCTGCTCAAACAATTGATCGCGTAAAGGCGGGGCGGCGAATTGGATGAAAATGCCGACCACAGCGTCAAAGGCATTTTCGGGCCAGTCCCAGCTTGCCAGATCCGCCTGAATAAAATGCACCTCAACGCCGCTCTTGGCAGCCAGCTTTTCGGCCTTTTCAATCGCGCGCGGCGAAATGTCGGTTGCTGTCACCTTGTGCCCGTGCCGCGCAAGAAAGACGCTGTTGCGCCCCTCTCCATCGGCAATCGCGAGTACGCGAGAGCCTTCTTTTAGACGGTGGGCTTCTCTTGTGAGAAAGGCATTGGGCTGAGTGCCAAAGACATACTCGTCGCTTGCAAAACGTTCGTCCCAAAACGCTTGCCCATCAATCGCATCAGCCATTCGCTGCCTTCCATGCGCCCATTGATCCAAGATAGACATCAATATTGCGAAATCCGCGACTTGCAAGCCATCCCGCCGCAACGGTCGCTCGCATACCGCTTGCGCACATGAGGGTGTAGGATTTGTCCTTGTCGAGCTCGCTCCAGCGTTCATTGAGTTCGCCCACATAAATGTGCTCAGAACCCTCGATTGCAGCAGCTTCACGCTCGTCCGCATCGCGCACGTCGAGCAGGGTCCAGTCGCCGTCCGCACCATCAAGCCGCGATTTGACCGTATCGGTGTCGACCATGGGGATCGCGTTCATCGTCGCGCCATTGGCCGCCGCTGGAACAACGCCGTTGTAGCCGCCCATGACATTGTCGAGCCCAATGCGGGTGAGGTGCGACATGGCGCTGGAAAGCTGTTCCTCGTCCGACCCGACCAGAAGCATTGTCTCGCCTTCGCGGACAAACCATCCGGCAAAGGCGGAAATCATGCCGACGGGAAGACACATGGAGCCGGGGAAATGACCGGACGCATAGGCAAGCGGTTCGCGCAGGTCGATCACATGATCCGCCTGGGCTTGGCGCATTTCCGGCAGAGTCAACCGCTTGGGGCGAAGAACGCGAGGAGCCGCCTCAGCACCTTCGATGTTCAAGCGCTCCATCAGGCGGAAATAGGGCGGCTGGTAATGGTTTTCTGCGATCTTGGCCTCGATAAACGCCTCGCGCTCGCCAAGCTGCAAACGCGGATTGTTGCGGCGTTCGTGGCCAATGGTCGAAAACTCACGCTCGGCCATGCCAGAGCCGCACACCGAACCTGCCCCGTGCGCAGGGTAGAGGATCGCCTGATCGCCGAGCGCGAGCAGCTTTTGCAGAGAATCGTAAAGCAGCCCTGCGACTTCGCGCTTGCGGTCAGGGTAAAAGTCGGTGCGTCCGACATCGCCCACAAACAGCGCATCGCCCGTGAAAACGCCCACCGGACCATCGGCATATTCGCGGTCATGGATGACAAAGGCGAGGTGATCGTCGGTGTGTCCCGGCGTTTCAAGCACTTCGATGGTAAGCTGCCCGATTTCGAACGTGTCACCTTCGCGCGCTGTTTGCGCAAAAGCAATTTCGCCTGCTGCATTGGGGCCGTGCAGCACCTTTGCCCCTGTCATTTCAGCGAGAATGGGCGAGCCTGTGATAAGGTCTTCGTTGCGGTGCGTTTCGAAGATATGGGTGATCTCCAACCCCTCAGCGCGCGCTTTTTCGAGGTAAATCTCGCAATCCCGGCGCGGATCAATCACCGCTGCTTTGCCGCCAGAACCGATGAGATAGGACAGGTGCGAGAGGCCGGGCGTCTTGATCTTTTCGAGCAACATGGCGGTTCTCCTTTCAAAATTGTCTTTATTGTCGAACACCTAAGGGCACTGGCGCGTTCCATCTGGGCACAGGCCCTTAGTGTTCAGGGCTGTGTCCGCTCCTGCACCAGAAAAGCGCCGCGAAGTTCGCCCGGCGCAAATCCGGTGGCAAGGTCAGCGGGATAGGCTTCGGTGATGGCATCGCTGATCGCTGGGGCGATGTTGGTACCATGGCAGGCAGAACACGGCTGTTCCTTCATCGGGATCGCTTGCAGATAGACCATGCGGTCCTCCACCGATCCGTGAACCTTGCGCGGGGCGCCATTGTCCATCGGCGCCGCTTCAAGCTGAGCGTAAAGCGGCTCAAGCTCGGATGGAAGGCCACCGTTTGCATTGCGATTGCGCCGCGCGATGCGGCTGACGGCAAGGCCGCTTTCTTCAGAGAGGGCTTGCGCAATGGCGGGCGCTGCCGATTGGCACACGCCGATTGCTCCCACCGCGCCCACTTCGCCAATTGCGGTAGCAAGCGTGGTTTGCAGTTCGGATTGAAACCGCTCAGTCACGGCTTGTGACTGGCTCAGAAATTCGGCCCTTTGTTCCTCGCTTGGCTCACCGGGAGCGTTCGTCGAACATCCGCCAAGAGAAAGGCTTCCTGCGATTGCCGCGAGCATCACAGCCCGGGGGTATCCATTCTGGGTCATCATCGCCTCCCTTGTTTCACGCCTTGAGCCAGAGGCGGATGATCATTGCCACCACGCCCAGCGCTGTCACACTTGCCAGCCAAATCCCTGCCATCCACGCAAGGCGCTTCCAAAGCGGCGGCTCATTGTCTGGTGGCGCGAGCATTAATGATACCCCTCATCGCCGACTTTGCCGCGAAACACCCAATAGGCCCAGGCGGTGTAGCCGATGATCAGCGGCATGGTGAGCGCAACGCCGACCAGCATGAAAATCTGGCTCTTTTCAGGCGCGGCCGCATCCCAGATCGTGATGCCAGGGGGGACGACAAAGGGCCACATGGTCACGCCAAGTCCCACCGTGCCAGCGAAGAACAGTGCAATCGCAAGCCAGAAGGGTTTGCTGTTGCGTTCTTTCCTGATCGCCTGAATCATTGAGAGCGCGATGATGCCAGTGATGATTGGCACGGGCGCTGCGAAATAGATTTCAGGCGCGGTAAGCCAGCGCTCGGCATATTCGGCGTTGAGGAAGATGTTATAAAGGCTGACCGCGCCCATGAGCACAATGGTCGCAATCGCTGCGCGAAGCGCGAGGTAGCGCGCGTGTTTTTGCGCCCCGCCGTCCAGCTTCCAGATGAGCCACGTGCTGCCCAAAAGCGCATAGCCAGCCACAACCCCAAGGCCGCACAGCAAGGTGTAGGGTGTGAGCCAGTCAAACCAGCTTCCGGCATAGCTGCGATCAACCACCTCGATGCCTTGCAACAGCGCGCCCAATGTCATCCCTTGCGCCATGGCCGCGACAAGCGAGCCGCCGAAGAAAGCGGCGTCCCAAAAGGCGCGGTGATTGGGGTCGCGCCAGCGGTATTCGAATGCCACCCCGCGAAACACCAGACCCAAAAGCATGGCGATGATAAGCGGATAGGTGGCTGGCAAGATGACTGCATAAGCGAGCGGGAAAGCAGCAAACAGACCGCCTCCGCCCAGGACCAGCCACGTCTCATTCCCGTCCCATACAGGCGCGATGGAATTCATCGCCCTATCGCGGCCCTGTCCGACGCGAACGGTGGGGAATAAGATGCCGATGCCAAGATCAAACCCGTCCATGACGACATAGGCAAAGACAGCGAAGGCGATGATAAACGCCCAGATGACAGTGAGGTCCATCACACGTCCTCCTTGTGCGCGGGAAGGGGGTCGTCATGCCCCGGATTTTGCGTGGGTCCAGGCGTAATGCCCGCTGTGCGGATCGGTCCGGTATCGCCCTCCATCGCATCAACTTCACCTGTATGCGGTGTCTTGCTCATCAGGCGCAGGATATACCAAACGCCGACGCCGAAGACGGTGAAATAGACGATGATGAAGGCAAGCAGCGAAGCGGCGACCGCAGGCGCGTCAAGCGGGCTTGCCGCATCGGCTGTGCGCAAGAGGCCATAGATTACGTAAGGCTGGCGGCCCACTTCTGTCGTGATCCAGCCTGCCAGCACCGCTGCAAAGCCGCTGGGCGCCATCAGGACCGCAGCACGGTGGAGCCAGGGCATATCGTACAGCTGCTTTCGCGCGCGGCCATACAGGCTCCACAAACCGATGCCCAACATCGCGAAACCGATCCCCACCATCACGCGGAACGACCAGAAAACCATGCCAACAGGGGGCTCTTCATCGTCCGGGATCGTGTCGAGCCCGTCCATCGGCGCGTCCCATTCGTGTTTGAGAATAAGTGAGGAGGCCTTTGGGATTTCAATCGCGTATTTGACGGTCTTCTCCTCGCTATCAGGGATACCGAAAAGGATCAGAGGCGCGCCTTCCGGATGGCTGTCAAAATGCCCCTCCATTGCCATCACTTTGGCCGGTTGATGCTCAAGCGTGTTGAGGCCGTGAAGGTCGCCGGCAAAGATTTGTGCAGGCGTGACGATCGCTGCCATCCACATTGCCATTGAAAACATCTTGCGCGCGTGCGGGTTGGTAGAGCCCGTCTTACGCTCTTTCAAAAGGTGCCATGCGCCCACACCCCCGACCACAAACGCAGTCGTGAGATAGGCCGCCATAACCGTGTGCACGAGGCGATAGGGAAAGCTTGGGTTGAAAACGATGTCCCACCAGCTGTCACCGGGGAGGAATTGACCGTTCTCACCTAAGATATGACCCACCGGCGTTTGCATCCAGCTGTTGACCGAAAGGATCCAGAAAGCAGACACAAAGGTACCGAGCGCGACCATAAGCGTTGCGGTAAAGTGCAGTTTCTTGCCCACCTTGTTCATGCCGAACAGCATGACGCCAAGAAAACCTGCCTCAAGAAAGAATGCAGTCAGAACCTCATAAGCCATAAGCGGGCCGATCACCGGGCCGGCGACGTCGGAAAACACCGACCAGTTGGTGCCAAACTGATAGCTCATCACAATGCCAGAGACGACGCCCATCGCAAAGGCGACGGCAAATATCTTGAGCCAGTATTTGAACAGGTCGAGATAGACCTGTTTGCCTGTCTTCAACCACAGCCCTTCGAGCACGGCGAGATAGCTTGCCAGCCCGATGGAAAAGGCGGGAAAGAAGAAATGGAAGCTGACCGTGAAAGCGAACTGGATACGCGCCAGCAAAAGAGCGTCGAACTGATCAAACATGGTGGAAACCGTGATTCCTCACTTTGCGAAACTTGTGATGCGAAAAGGCGCGCCCGCAGTTCTATCTGCGAACGCGCCCCCTTGCGACCCTCAGTCGACCTTTGTCGTCCTCAGATATGGTTTGATGGTGGTAAATCCTTGCGGGAACATCGCGCTTGCCTTTTCATCGTCGATCGAAGGCGGGATGATCACCTCATCCCCGGGCCGCCAATCAGCAGGCGTTGCAATGGTGCAGCGGTCAGAGAGTTGCAGGCTGTCGATCACCCGCAAGATCTCGTCAAAATTGCGCCCGACACTCATCGGATAGGTCATGGTAAGGCGGATTTTGTTCGATGGATCAATGATAAACACCGAACGCACCGCCGCCGTCTCGCTCTGATCGGGGTGGATCATGTCATAGAGTTTCGCGATCTCAAGATCGGGATCGGCGACGATGGGAAAATCGAGGGTCACGCCTTGCGTTTCGTCAACGTCCTTGACCCACTCAAGGTGCTCTTCGACTGTATCGGTTGAAAGGCCAAGCGGCTTGACCCCGCGCGCCTCAAACTGCGCAGCGAGCTTGGCCGTCATGCCCATTTCTGTGGTGCACACGGGGGTGAAGTCAGCCGGGTGGCTGAAGAAAAAGACCCAGTTGTCGCCGGACCAATCATGGAGGGTGATCTCACCCTTAGTGGTGGCAATCGTGAAGTTTGGGGCGGTGTCGCCGATGTGGAGGGACATGGAGAATTTCCTTTTTTCAAGATGTGAGGGGAGGGATTAATTGTGGGGCCCGTGCCCTTGTCCATTGCCGTGGCCTTTACCGCGGCCCTGGCCACGCCCTTGACCGTGACCTCTACCGCGACCCATCTCGCCGCCTCGTGCGACGCATCGTTCGAAGGCAGGGAGGTGTCGCTCGCGCGAGGCCCATTGCAACCGGCCAAGGGTTTCGCGCAGCTGCTCATCTTCAACCGTTGGAATAATCCGGTCGTAAAGCTCAATGTTTTCAATCTCGGCGGTGATGCCTTGTTCGCACGCCTCCAGCAAGCTGGCAGGGGCAGTGATTGATCCGAGATAGGGGTTGGTGTCCGGGTAAGCGATGCCGAGGCGATCCAACTCGGATCTGGCAAGGGTGGCATGACGACGCTCGGCCTCGATGATGTTCACGAAGGGACGCACATCACCAAAGGCATTGAGGATCGCGGCATATGTCGCCTCTGCGCGGTATTCATCGTCCAGCGCCATCAACAATGCGTCACCATCAGTCGTTGGCTGATCCGCCGCAATCGCGTTTACGCATCCACCGCCGAGCAGGAGTGCACCCAATGCAAGAAGAGTTTTTTGGCCAGCCATTGCGACCTCCTTTCATGCAGGATGGTCTAACAGCCCTTGCGCGAGTCTGCAATTACAATTTATCACTTAATGTAATCGAAATTCATAATTGGGACGGAATGGGCCATGAAGAGGAGGAATGTGCCCGAATTTAGCCCATTTCCGGCGATTCAATATAGAAAAATCTGTAATTAAAATAGCAAAGGCGCGGCGCAGGCCTGATCCTGGCAAGCCGCACGCCGCGCCTTTTGATCGTGTCTTTCGGCCTAGTTCGCGGTTGCCCGCAGCATCCACGCGGTTTTCTCGTGCAAGGTGAGCCTTGGGGCAACCACGTCCAGCGTCGCCTCATCGCCGATTTCTTCGGCCACCCGCAAAACCTCGCGCGCGGTTTTGGCTACCTGTTCGTGGCCTTTGGCAAGGTTGGTCACCATCTCGTGCCAATCCGGATTGCCCGTCTCTTCCTTGATCGAGGAAAGACCACTCATCTCGGAATAGGATGATGGCGCATAGTGGCCAAGGGCACGGATGCGCTCTGCAAGCTCATCAACCGCGGTCCACATTTCGGTGTATTGCTCCATGAATTGCAGGTGCAATTGCTGAAAATGCGGCCCTTCGACGTTCCAGTGATAGCCATGGGTTTTGAGGTACAGCGTGTAAGTGTCTGCAAGCAGTTTCTTCAGCGCTGTTGAAGATTTCTCGCGTCCTGCATCATCAATTCCGATGTTGATTTCCATAGCCAAATCCTTTTCTTCGATGCGTGTTTAGCCTCGGTTGGGGGAGCTTAACTCACCGACTGCGCCTTGCGCCAGCGGTAAAAGGTTTTTTCCGAAACACCGACCTCGCGGCAACTTTCGCACACGCCGCGACCTTCTTCGATGAGGGCGAGGATTTGACGACATTTGGCGTCTTTGTCGGCAATCGCTGGCATCAGATAAGGCCCCGCGCTTCATAGTGATCGACAGGTTCCGGCGGCGCGCCATCATCGTTTATGAGTTTGTCGAAAGCTCTGGACTGCGAGAGGAAAACTTCTCCGTTCAGTTCTTCGATGAAGTGAGAGCGTTTAAGCCGGTCCATCACCGGTCCTTTAACCTCGGACAGATGCAGGCCGATCTTGCCATCGCCAAGTCGGTGATTGATCGCCTCAAGGCTCTCTAAACCAGATGCGTCGATCTCATTAACCGCACTGCACATCAAAATGACGTGGCGCACAGCCGGACGGTCTGCCACTTCTTCGAGCACATATTCCTCAAGCCAGCGCGCATTGAGGTAAGTTAGCGCCTCGTCGATGCGGATGGAAAGGATGTGGGGCACGGTGAACACCTTGTGCCGATCAACATTGCGAAAGTGCTCCGTCTCTGGAACGCGGCCAACGATGGCGGCGTGCGGGCGGCTGGCGCGCCACAGGTAAAGGAGCAGGCCCACGCCAACCCCTGCGATCACGCCCATCTCTACCCCTGCGAGCAGAGTGATCGCGATTGTCGCGATATGCGCTGCGAAATCGGCCTTTGAATAATGCCACAGCCGCGACGGCGTTTTGAGGTCCACGAGGCTAAGCACAGCAACAATAATTGTGGCGGCCAATGTCGCGATGGGCAGGCTGAACAAAAGCGGGGTCAGGAACAGCGTCGCAAGCGCAATTCCGACGGCAGTATAGGCACCAGCGGCAGGAGTTTGTGCGCCAGCATCAAAATTCACCGCCGAACGGGCAAAGCCGCCTGTCACCGGATAGCCGCCCGAAAACGCGCTCGCGATATTGGCCGCACCAAGGCCGATAAGCTCCTGATCAGGCGCAATGCGCTGGCGGCGCTTGGCGGCGAGGGTCTGCGCAACCGAGACGCTTTCAACAAATCCGATGATGGAGATAAGAAGGGCAGGCACCCATAATTTTTCAATCAGGGACAGGTCGGTGCTCGGCAGGGCAAAGGGCGGGAGGCCTTGCGGTATCGCTCCGACCAGATTGACGTTCCTTTCGCCAAGATCGAACGCAATGACGGCAAGAATGGTCAGCGCCACGGCCACCACTGGCCCTGCCTTCGCGGTCATATCGGCAGCGCGGGGGGCAAGGCCGACGCGCTGAAGCGCGGGCTTTGCTCCCTTACGCACCCAGAACAGGAAGAGCGTTGCGGGAATGCCGATCGCCAGCGTCCAGACATTCGTCTCGCCAATCGAGGCGGCGAGCGAACCAAGCATATCGGGCCAGTTATCGCCGCCTGCTGTAATGCCGAGTATATGTTTCAACTGGCTGGTCGCGATAAGAATGCCCGATGCGGTGATAAAGCCGCTGATCACCGGGTGGGAGAGGAGGTTTGCAAGAAAGCCAGCGCGCAGGAAACCAAGTATGGCGAGCATCACGCCCGACAGCATGGCGAGCGTGATTGCCGCTTCGAGATATTCAGCTGTCCCCTGCGCCGCGACCGCGCCAGCTGCCGAAGCTGTCATCAAGGAGACAACCGCCACAGGGCCCACCGCCAAAGTGCGGCTGGTCCCGAAAATGGCATAAAGCACAAGCGGAAGGATCGAGGCGTAGAGGCCCACGACCGGAGGCAGTCCCGCGAGCAACGCATAGGCGAGGCTTTGCGGGATAAGCATGATGGTGACGATCACCGCCGCCATCAGATCATCGGTCAAAATGTTCCGATTGTAAGTCCGACCCCATTCAAGGATCGGAAGATAGCGCGAAAGCATGGTTAAAAGGCCCTTCGTCCCGGCGCTTTATTGCGCGATCAATCCGCCTGGACCTGCCAGCCATTCACGCCCCTTGAGCATTCCGTTCCAGTAAATCCACGGCAAGGCATCCGCCTTCAGCATCCATGAAAGACGCGCAGGCTTCGTGCCGTCGACAATCCATTCTGGAAAGCTTGGCATGAGCTTACCGCCATAGCCGAATTCCGCGAGCACAATCTTGCCGCGTTCTACCGTAAGGGGGCACGAGCCATAGCCGTCATAGCCTGCCTTTGGACCATGACCGCACAGCTGTTGCAGCACATTGACGGCGACAACCGGCGCTTGTTTGCGCGCTGCTGCTGCGGTTTTTGCATTGGGCATAGCGCCTGCATCACCAAGGCCGAAGACATTGTCATAACGAACATGGCGCAAGGTGTGCTGATCGACATCGGTAAATCCGCTTTCTGCGGCGAGCGGGCTGTCCGCAAGGAATTGCGGCGCGACCTGCGGCGGCACGACATGAAGCATATCGAACTCGCGCGTGACCTCGCCTTTTTCTGTTTTGAACACCGCTTTTTGCGCGGGGCCATCGACAGAGACGAGCGTGTGCCCAAGATCGAGCTGAACGTCGTATTTCTCGATATAGCTCATCAGCGCCGGGACATAATCGGCCACACCAAAGAGCGCGCCGCCAGCATTGCAGAACTCGACATCAATGTTGTCGAGAACGCCGGCGCGCAGCCAGTGATCGCACGACAGATACATCGCCTTTTGCGGCGCGCCTGCGCATTTGATCGGCATGGGCGGCTGCGTGAAAATGGCGCGGCCTTTTTTGAGCTTTTGGACCATTTCCCATGTGTAGGGCGCAAGGTCGTAGCGGTAGTTTGACGTGACGCCATTTTTGCCGAGCGTCTCTTCAAGCCCCTCGATCTTTTCCCATGCAAGGCGGATGCCGGGGGCAACGACAAGCGCTTCGTACCGGACGGTTGATCCGTCCGCGAGCGTTACCTCGTTATTATCAGGCTGAAAGGATTTGGCCGCCTGTTTGATCCAGGTGACACCCTTGGGCATAACGCTTGCCATGGATCGGCGGGTCACTTCCGGTTCAAACACGCCGCCGCCGACCATGGTCCATCCGGGTTGATAGGCATGGGTATCGGCAGGATCGATGACCGCAATGTCGAGGTTCTTGCGGCGTTTGAGCAGCGAGGAGGCCGTGGCAAGGCCAGCGGCACCGCCACCAACGATCACCACCGTATGTGATGCAGACATGATTATTCTCCCGGAGGCTTTTTATGCGAGCTTGTTGCTTAGATTTGTGAGGTCGTACCCCGCATCGCTCGCGCGTTGGAGGCGCTCTGCAGGGGCAATGTCGTCAGGGTTGGCGAGAGTATCGAGCGTGATCGAACGCGTGCCGGTGCGGCAATAGGCGAGCACCGGGCCATCCGTGCCGCGACGAACCGCGCGGAAGGCAGCGATGGCGGCATCGGGAAATTGCCCGCCCGCTACGGGGATGTGATGAAACGCAATGCCATTGGCCTCAGCAGCGTCGCGCATTTCCTCGACGCTCGGTTGGCCGTCTTCTTCACCATCAGGCCTGTTGCACATGACGGCAACAAAGCCTTGCGCAGCGATGGCAGAGAAGTCCGTCGGCTGGATCTGCGGCGCGACGGCAAATTCGGGGGTGACTTGGCGAATATCCATCACGCTTTCCCTTCAAAAAGGCGCACCAGAACCATTCCGGCAAGCATGGCGACCACAAAAATCGCAGCGGAAACAGGCTCAATTACCAGCGCTGCAATACCGGGACCGGGGCACAGGCCAGCGATGCCCCATCCAATGCCGAACAAAGCCGAGCCGCCGATCAATCGCGGCGTCAGATCCTGCGTGCCGGGAAGAGCGAAGTCGCCGCCGAACACGGGGCGGATCAACTTGGGCTGAATTTGCCATGCGATGACCATCACCAGAACCGCTCCGCCCATGACGAAAGCAAGCGTGGGATCCCAGTCGCCCAGAATGTCGAGAAAGCCGCGAACCCGTGCAGGATCAGTCATCCCGCCAAGCGCAAGGCCAGCACCGAAGATGGAACCTGAAAGGGCTGGAATAACGAGGCGGCGCATCATGGCAGCACCTCCAGTCCGAGCGCATTCATTGCGGCAACAGTGGCAAAGCCGGTGATCATAAAAGTGACGGTTGCGACGATGGAACGCTGTGAGAAGCGGCTCATCCCGCAAACGCCGTGCCCGCTGGTACAGCCGCTACCAAGGCGGGTGCCAACGCCAACGACCAGGCCCGCAATCACCAGATATACAGGCGAGGCGAAGTTGGCGGGAAGCCCCCCTTGCGCAAGCATCACGATGAAAGCACCCAGTGGCAGGCCGATGACAAAAGCCCAGGCCGACACACGCGGCAGGCCGCTATCGGAAATTCCCGCCGCGCGAGCGGTGATGCCCGAAATGCCCGCAATGCGCCCAATGCCAAGCAGCATCAACGCAGCCGCAAGCCCGATGAGAACACCGCCAGCAAGCCCTGTCATTGGTGCGGCCTCTGGAAATACGGGGAGCATCATACCGCGTTCACCGGAATCTTGATGTAGCTAACGCCATTTTCTTCGGGCTCGGGCAGACGTCCGCCGCGAATGTTCACCTGCACCGAAGGCATGATGAGATTGGGCATAGCCAGTGTCGCATCGCGCGTGGTGCGCATTTGGACGAAATCATCTTCGCTCACGCCGTCCTTCACATGGACGTTCTCGCGCCGCTGCTGACCCACGGTTGTTTCCCAAGCGTATTCATCGCGGCCCGGTGCCTTGTAATCGTGACACAGGAACAGGCGCGTTTCATCTGGCAGCGAAAGCAGACGGCGGATCGACTGGAACAACTGGCGCGCATCGCCTCCGGGGAAGTCGGCCCGCGCTGTGCCAAAGTCAGGCATGAAGATCGTATCGCCGACAAAGGCAGCATCGCCGATGATGAAAGCCATATCTGCGGGAGTGTGACCGGGTACGTGCAGTGCGATACCTTCGATCTTGCCGAGGTTGAATGTCTCGCCATCGGTAAACAGATGGTCGAATTGCGAACCGTCGCGCTCAAAATCAGTGCCAGCGTTGAAAAGCTTGCCGAACACATCCTGCACGCGGATGATTTCCTTGCCGATGGCAAGCTTCCCGCCGAGCTTTTCCTGCAAATAAGGCGCGGCTGAAATGTGATCGGCATGGGCGTGGGTTTCGATCAGCCATGTCACTTTCAAATTATTCGAATTGACATATTCGATTATGCGATCTGCGGAAGCCTGCGAGGTGCGCCCCGCGGCCGCTTCATAGTCGAGGACCGAATCAATGATCGCCGCCTCGCAGGTTTCAGGGTCGTGGACGACATAACTTACAGTATATGTCGCCTCGTCGAAAAAGCCCGCAATTGAAGGGCGCAGCGTTTTTTGATCGATTGCCCGGTTGATCTGGTCGGTTGCCGCCTGAAGGGCTGAATCTGATTTAGACATCCCAAACTCCTTTGATTACATAAAGTATGTATATGTGTTGCTTTATGGGAGTCAAGTGCTAAGAGGATGGTCATGGATACTCAGGAAAACGAAAGCCGCGGCACACGCGTGCTTCGCATTGGCGATCTGGCACCCGACTTTGAGGCGCGCAGCACAATTGGCCCGGTGAAGCTTTCAGCGTTCAGAGAGCGTTGGCTCATCCTTTTTTCGCACCCGGCGGATTTTACCCCCGTGTGCACCACCGAATTTGTCGAACTTGCGCGGCAGGCGGACGAATTTGAGAAACGTGAGTGCAATCTCATGGCGCTCTCGGTTGACAGCCTGTTTTCGCATTTCGCCTGGCTGCGAATGATCCGCGACCGCTTTGATATTGAAGTGCGCTTTCCCATTGTCGAAGACCCGACATTGGTGATTGGCCGGGCTTTTGGAATGGTCGCGCCAAAGGACAATGACAGCGCGACGGTGCGCACCACCTTCTTTATCGACCCGACGGGCGTGATCCGCGCCATGACGTGTTATCCCGCCAATATGGGCCGTTCGATCCCCGAAATGCTGCGTATGCTCGACGCGCTTCAGGCGATTGATGCGAAAGACGCGCTTGCCCCTGCCAATTGGGAGCCCGGAATGCCTTTGCTCAAATCGCCTACGCAAGACCTTGATGAAGTGTTCAGCGCGGGCGATCAAACCGCATGGTTCCTTCGCGAAGCTGGCAAAGGGAGCCGCAAATGAGTGTGGATGCCCCGATTGAGGAATTGAAAGCTATCGCCCACCCGTTGCGCTTTCAGATCGTGCAATTGCTGCGCGGTGGTGAGATGAATGTGGGCGAGATCGAGCAAGCCTCTGGCATTGGTCAGCCTGCCTTGTCACAGCAACTTGGCGTTTTGAGAAAGGCGGAGCTGGTTGCGACGCGCAAGGAGGCAAAGCTTGTGTTTTACACCCTCAACGAGGATCGCCTGCGCGAAGTGGGCGCGCTGATTGGCGGGCTTGATGCAGGCGCTGCTCCTAAAACTGCGCCAGTCCGAACCCCTGCGCCCGGCGTTGCCAATTTTGCGCGCTTGTCCTGAGCATGAAAGGTTCGAATATTCAGGGATAGTCCGCTATTGCTGGACCTCCCCGATACGATAATCTGCGTTGCACCGACTGCTAATCTGCCTATAGGCGAGCGCGACATGATTGCCCCGCGCCACTCCTTATTGTCCCGGACACGCGCGCTCTTGACGCTTGTGTTGATGGCGCTTGGCGTGAATGCACTTGTTCCCGCCGGCTATATGGTCGCGCCGACCGCGTCGCAGGGCATCGCGGTAACGCTGTGCCCTGAAACGCATCCCCTCGCTCGTGCTGTGGCGGTGGCTGAGGGCTATGCACAACCAGACGATGCGGCGTCACACGCACACCATGCGGCGATGGGCCATGATACAGCGCCCGCGCATGATGGCGAACCGGCGACGGCTGCAACGGGCACTGATTGCGCGTTTTCGGCGCTCGCCTTTGCTGGCGATATTCCTGCTCAGCCCGAAACTTCTGCGGCCCCTCTTGAACGCGCTGAAGCGGCCTTAATACCGCTCAAAGCCTTTGCGGTTGCCCCCAGCCGCCATTTGCGTCCCCCGTTGCGCGGGCCGCCAGTACATAGCTGATGCTGAGATAATCCGGACCAATAGGCGCGCCGCCAAGGCCAGCGCCTTTGGCTGTGTACCCACTGAAATTACGAGAAAACACATGAACTCCAAAGCTCTTCGCAGGGCCGCCCTTTTGGCGTCCTGCCCTCTGTGCATGGCGCATCCCGCCTTGGCAGATCACCCCAATCCTGAGGCCGATACCGAAGCGGTGCTGACCGATACGATCGTCGTGACCGCGACGCGCACCCACACCATTTCGCGCGATGGCATTGCGCCGCCTGAACAAATCGCGCTTCCTGCCGATGCTGCCGGGATTGCCGCGCGCACACCGGGTGGCGCGCTTGTCGGCAATGGCGCGCTTTCGGGGCAATTATCCTATCGCGGGCTCGCCGGACAGCGTGTGCTGGGCCGCGTCAATGGACAGCGGTTCGCCTCTGGCGGTCCCAATGCGATGGACCCACCACTGCATTACGCGCCTTCCATCCTTGTCGAGCGCATCGACATCGCGCGCGGAGTGGCTCCGGTGTCGCAGGGGCCCTCGCTTGCCGGAGCGGTCAATGCGCAATTGGTTGAAACCCAATTCACCGAGACATCGACTCTCACGCCGCAACTTCGCTTCACCAGCCAGTATCGCAGTGTCGATGACAGCTATGCCGTTGGCGGGTTTGCAGGGCTCGCCAACGAAACCATGCGTTTTGGCGTAATCGCCAGCCGCGAGGAGGGCAGCGATTATGACTTTCCCGGCGGCACAGCCGTTGGCACATCGTTTGAGCGCAATCTGTACGGCGTCCATGCCGGCTTTCACGCAGGACCGGGCGAGATATTCGTCGAATATCGCCGCAGCGAAACCGATCCGACCGGCAATCCGCCCTTCGCGCTCGACATCGTCTATTTCAACACGGACTTTATCCAAGGCGGCTTTCGCGGAGAGATTGCACCCGATGTCTTTCTGAACCTGAAAGCCGGCCATGTCGCCGTCCGGCACCTGATGGACAATCAGACCACGCGCCAGCCCGCTGCTCCTCCCATGCGGGCAAGGGCGACTTTCGCCGATGCTGATACGAGCACGGTCGAAGGATCGCTGCGGTTCGGGACCAGCAACGCCTATTTCGAAGTGGGCGCGGATGCTGAACTGACCGACAAATTTGTGCAGATCACCAATCCGTTCAATTCAGGCTTCTTCATCGATGCACAGCCCAACGTGCAATCCGAAAGGGTCGGAGCCTTTGCCCAGTGGCGAGGCGCGCTTGACGCAGTTCAATTTGAACTGGGCGCGCGGATTGATCGCACCGATCAGTCAGCGGGCATCCCGCAATTGGGAGCAGCCGTGCCGATGGGGCCACGCGGGCTTGCCGCCGCTTTTACCGCGGCTGACCGTGACCATGCGGAAACGACAGTGGACACAGTGTTGCGCGCATGGCTACCGCGAGGTGATTTTACCCCTCGCGTAACACTGGCACGAAAAGAGCGAGTACCAAGCTTGCTTGAACGTTTTGGCTGGCTCCCGACGGAGGCGAGCTTTGGCCTTGCTGATGGCAACATCTATGTTGGCAATCTTGATCTTGACCCGGAGACGGCCTGGATTGCGGAAATCGGTTTCGACCTTGAAAGCGATGTGTTTTCGCTGCGCCCGACGCTATTCTATCGCCGGGTCGATGATTTCATCCAAGGCGTGCCCTTTGATGCCACCATTGGCATTGTCGATAGCCCGGTGGAGATGATCGCCGCGATGAATGGCGACACCACGCCATTGCGCTTTGGCAATGTCGATGCCGAGCTTTACGGCGCGGACCTCGACTTCAGCCTTCGCCCGATGGCACGGATCGAAGTGTCCGGCACGGCAAGCTATGTGCGAGGCAAGCGGCGAGACATTGACGATGATCTCTACCGCGTCGCGCCTGCAAACCTTCGATTGTCAGCCGCTTACCTTGGCGATCGGTTTTCAGCAGGCGCAGAGCTTGTCGCGGCGGCGGATCAAACCCGCGTCTCGATTTCGAACGGCGAATCGCCCAGTGATGGATATGCAATCGTCGGATTGTTCGGGCGCTACGCGCTGACAGATGCTCTTGCGATTGAGGCGGGGGTCGAGAACCTGTTCGACACGCAATATCAGCCGCATCTTGCAGGGCGAAACCGCGCGGGCGCATCCGATGTGCCGGTTGGTGAGCGTCTGCCTGGCGCTGGCCGTGGCGGTTGGGTTCGGATGACAGCCCGGTTCTGACTTAAAAGTGATTGGGCCAGCCTGTTAGAGCAATAGCGCTGATAGGCTGGTCCGCTCACATTCAGGCGACTTGCGCCCAGATTTCGTCCCACGCCTCTTTGGCTTTGCCGATCTGGCGCACGCTCTTTGCAGCTTCAAGGTTTGCATCGCGCCCTTCGCCCTCAACAATCACAAGGCCGACCATGCCCATGCTTTTGTGGGGAAGGCAGTGATAGCCGTAATATCCCGGCTTGGTGAAAGTGACCGACACGCTTTTCCCGATTTGCCCACGCCAGCCACTAGCGCCTTCAGGGATCATGCCGGGAGTGGACATGGAATTGTGCGTTGGCTGTGACGGCTTGAAAGTCACCGTGTCGCCCGATGCCACGCGCAAGATGCGGGGGGTGAACACCATGCGCTTACCCGTCTTGGGGTCCTGCGTCATCATCTCCACCACGTGCGTACGCGGTTTTGCGGCCACACCTGAGCTTAGCAGAAGAGCGGTGGCACCTGCGCAAAGAATGGCTGTGCGGCGGTCGAACATGAAGGGCTCCTTTTGAGAGAAAAAGAAGGGCGCAAGGCGGCAGGCTAACCCTGCGCACACCTTGCGCCCCCTTTTTGTGATCGGCTTACTTTACGTCGAAGCGGTCGAGCATCATCACCTTCGACCATGCTTTCGCAAAGTCGTTGACGAAACGCTCTTCCCCGTCGGAATAGGCGTACACTTCGGCCACTGCGCGCAGTTCGGAGTTGGAGCCGAACACGAGGTCAACCTCGGTTGCGGTCCACTTCACCTCACCGCTTTCACGGTCGCGGCCCTCATAGACATATTCCTCGCCTTCAACCGGAGCCCATTGGGTCCCCATGTCGAGAAGGTTGACGAAGAAGTCATTGGTAAGCGTACCCGGCGTATCGGTGAAAACGCCGTGCTTTGCGCCATCGGTGTTGGCATCAAGCGCGCGCATCCCGGCGACAAGAACAGTCATTTCCGGCACGCTCAGCGTCAGAAGGTCTGCACGGTCGACCAGCATTTCTGTTGGAGAGAGGCGGGCACGCTCTGAATAGAAGTTGCGGAAGCCATCGGCTGCCGGGCGCAAATATTCAAAGCCTTCGACATCGGTCATCTCCTGGGTCGCATCGACGCGGCCCGGAGTGAACGGCACATCGACCGAATAACCCGCATCTTTGGCCGCATCTTCAATCGCGACGCTGCCGCCAAGGACGATCAAGTCGGCAATCGACACCTTGCGGCCTGTGCCACGCGCGTTGAAGTCCCCCTGGATACCTTCCATCGCACTGACGACTTTGGCCACCACTTCAGGATCATTCACCGCCCAGTCTTTTTGCGGGGCAAGGCGGATACGCGAACCATTGGCACCGCCGCGCATATCGGTGTCGCGATAGGTTACGGCAGCTGCCCAAGCGGTGCGAACAAGCTCCGAGGTCGACAAACCGCTTGCCCGGATTTTGTCCTCAAGCATGGCTATGTCGGCCTGGTTGATTGTGCTGCCGCTCACTTCGGGGAGTGGGTCTTGCCAAGTGAACTGCTCATTTGGCACTTCGCTGCCGACATAGCGCGCTCCCGGGCCCATGTCGCGGTGGGTCAGCTTGAACCAGGCCTTGGCAAAGGCTGCATCCATTTCTTCCGGATTTTCGGCCCAGCGCTTAGTGATGGCCCCGTATTTGGGGTCATAGCGCATTGCCAAGTCAGTGGTGAGCATGACCGGCGGATGGAATTTTTCAGGGTCGAATGCATCGGGCACGAATTCGAGCTGATCCGCATTCACCGGAATCCACTGGCCGGCGCCTGCAGGGCTGCGGGTTTCGCGCCATTCGAAGCTGTAAAGGTTTTCAAGGTAATTGTTGCTCCACGTGATCGGCGTTGCCGTCCACGCGCCTTCAAGTCCGCTGGTCGTCGCATCAGGGCCAGCGCCCGTACCGCACGAGTTTTTCCAGCCAAATCCTTGTGCAGCCACGCTTTCAGCGGCCGGTTCTTTCCCGATGCAGTCCTTGGGGCTTGCACCGTGGTTTTTGCCCAGAGTGTGACCGCCGATGATAAGCGCAGCTGTCTCTTCATCGTTCATGCCCATCCGGCCAAAGGTCGTGCGAATACGCTCAGCGCTTTCGAGGATGTTCATGTTGCCCTCAGGGCCTTCGGGGTTGACGTAGATCAGACCCATTTCCGATGCGCCAAGAGTGTCCTCAAGCTCTTGCGGTGTGCCTTCCGCTTCGCTGCCCGGACGTTCGCCACCGTGGCTGAAACGCGAGGCGGTGAGAAATTTGCTTTCCGGGCCCCAGTAGACAAGCTCAGGCTGCCAATCGTCGGTGCGACCGCCCGCAAAGCCGAAGGTTTCAAAACCCGCTTGTTCCAGCGCGACGTTGCCTGAGAGGATGATAAGGTCCGACCACGAAAGCGCGCGGCCATATTTCTGCTTTACCGGCCACAGCAAGCGGCGTGCTTTGTCGAGGTTGCCGTTGTCAGGCCAGCTGTTGAGCGGCTCAAAACGGATTTGCCCGCCATCAGACCCACCACGGCCATCGCCTGAGCGATATGTGCCAGCGCTGTGCCATGCGAGGCGGATGAAAAGCCCGGTGTAGCTGCCATAGTCAGCTGGCCACCAATCCTTCGAATCGGTGAGGGTTGCCGCCACATCAGCTTTGACTTCATTAAGGTCGAGTTTTGCAAATTCAGCGGCGTAATCGAAATCTTCGCCCATCGGGTCCGCGTCCATTTCATTTTGGCGAAGACGCGAGAGGTCAACCACCTGAGGCCACCAATCCTGCACCGTGCGCGCTTTCATGTCGCCTGCTTCGCGCACAGGCATCTGACCCATGCCCGGCTGATTAAAGCCCGGAGGCGTTGCGCTAACCGAGGTTGCTAGAAGTGCACTTGCTGAAAGGAAAAGCGCGCTTTTCAATGGAAGCTTGAACATATTTTTGCCCTTTATCGTTGCTTGCCCGCTCATGGTTGAGACGAGCAATCTCCTATCCCTTAGACTTCCTGTACCTCGCGAATTGGCGTTCAATACGCAGGTCAAATGCGCTCCGTTCGGCGACAGGAAATCGATAAGTGGCAAGGGTGGTAATCGCAGTTGACGATCAAGCAAAATTGCAATTCCCGATCACCGATATTGAATTTTGTGATTGGAACTGTGCGCCGATATGCTCGTTAAACGCACAGTGTGGTCTTTACCCCCCAAGGGCTGCGCACAGGTAATTTAGCGTCAGGATCCCTCTTTTTCATGCGATCGTTTTTTTGCGCCATCATTCTTCTGGCAGTTTCAGCTTGCGCATCTGAAGAGGGCGGGCGGACAAACAGCCCGGTCACGGTGGTCGCTGAGCCTGTCGAATTTCTCGAAGAAGAACAGGTGGTCGAGGCCATCGGCACTGCGCGCGCAGCCCGCTCTGCGCAGCTTTTTTCCGAAGTCTCAGGGCGAGTGACAGCGGTGCGTTTCAAGCCGGGGCAATATGTGCGCCAAGGTCAGGTGCTCGTCCAACTCGACAATCGTCAGGAGCGCCTTGCTCTTCAATTGGCACAGGTGCGGGTGAGAGAAGCGGAGCAATTGCTCGCGCGCTATCGCCGGATTGAAGACACTGGCGCTCTCTCCGATAGCCAGATCGAAGCGGGCGAGACGGCCCTGTCTGCCGCAAAAATCGAGCGTGATCAGGCCGCAGTGGCTCTGGCTCAACGGCGGATCAGAGCGCCTTTTTCGGGCCATATCAGCTTTTCGGAAATTGACCCGGGCGATACGGTGACCCCGCAAACCCTGATCGCGCAACTCGATCAGCGCGGGCGGCTGTTCGTCGATTTCGCAGCGCCAGAGGCGGTGTTCAATCGGCTTGGCACAGGCAGGACTGTCGATGTCTCTGCGTTTTCAGACCCTGATACAATCATTTCAGCGCGCGTCGATGCGGTCGACAGCGCGATCGAACAGGAACAGCGCAGCTATCAGGTGCGCACCGTTATCGATAATTCCGGTGATCGTTTCCGCCCCGGTATGAGCTTTTCAGTGCGCTTCGTAGATAGCGGACAAAAGCGTCCGTCCGTGCCGGAAGCGGCGGTGGTTTGGGATGGCGATGGCTCTGCGATTTTCACTGTGCAGGATGGCAAGGCCGAGCGCACACCTGTGACAATTTCATCGCGGCGCGAAGGCATGGTGCTGCTTGATGCGGCGATTGACGAGCAAACGCTGGTCATCACCGAAGGCGTGCAGAAAGTGCGCACCGGCCAGGAGGTGGCAATTGTCGATGCACCACAGCGCGATCCGGCCAAGGTGCAGGTTGCCGATAAAGAGAAAACAGTGACCGCCCGATGACCGATTTTCCCATGCTCGCGGTCAAACGGCCGCTGATGATTTTCGTGTTCAACCTGCTGATTGTGATTGCAGGGATCGCCGCGTTTCTGGGCACGGAAGTGCGCGAGCTTCCCAATGTTGACCGCCCCGTCGTCACTGTCAGCGCAAACCTGCCCGGCGCAGCGCCCGAAACGATGGACGCAGAAGTCACATCAGTGCTCGAAAACGCCGCCGCGCGAGTGAACGGAGTGCGCCAGATCCGTTCTTCGAGCGAAGAAAACAATACCCGCATCCGGGTGCAGTTTGAACCCGGTACAGACCTTGATGCAGCCGCATCCGACATACGCGAGGCGGTAAGCCGGGTCACGCGCGAGCTGCCTGACAGGGTGGAACAAGTGCGCGTGGTCAAAGCGGATGAAGACGCTCAGTCGATCATGACCATCGCCGTTCTCAGCCGCGACTATGACATAACGGAACTCACCCGCATCGTTGAAAACGACATTATTCCTGAACTTCTCGCTGCCGACGGTGTTGCCAGCATTGACCCGTTTGGAACTCGCGAGAGGCAATTGCGCATCGCAGTCGATCCCAGTCGCCTTGCCCGCTTTGGCCTTACGATCAGCGATGTTGCCTCAGCCCTTGAGCAAGCGCCTTTCGATACGCCTGTGGGCTCGCTCCAATCATCGGCGCAAAATCTGATTGTGCGCGCAGAAGCCAATGCCGCCACCCCTGAACTTGTCTCTGCCGTAGTAATCCGCGACGAGGTCCGCATTGGCGATGTCGCCGAGGCCTATTTCGCGCCGGCTGATGCGACAAGTTATGTGCGCCTTGATGGCGAACCTGTGATCGGCCTTGGCGTCATCCGTCAGGCGAACTCAAACACGATTGCGATTTCAGATGCGACCCGCGCAGCGGTCGAGCGCCTCAATGCGCGGTTTGACGATATCGACATCCGGGTTATTTCCGATGATGCGGCCTTTATTCGTGTCTCGGTGCGCGAAGTGCTGACCACGCTGCTGATTACGGTCGCAGTCGTGATGGCGACGATTTATCTGTTCTTCGGCCATTTAAGGCCGACCCTCATTCCGAGCGCCAGCATCCCTATCGCGCTGATTGGCGTTGTCGCCGGGATCTGGATGCTGGGCTTCTCGATCAACTTGTTAACGCTGCTCGCCCTTGTGCTGGCCACCGGATTGGTAGTCGATGATGCCATTGTGGTTCTCGAAAACGCGCAGCGGCTTCAGAAAGAAGAGGGACTGGGTAAAAAATCTTCTGCCGTGCTTGGCACAAGGCAGGTCTATTTTGCAGTCATCGCGACCACCGCTGTGCTGGTTTCAGTCTTCGTGCCTATCAGCTTTCTGCCGTCGGAAACCGGGCGATTGTTCCGCGAGTTCGGATTTGTACTGGCGATTGCGGTTATTCTCTCGACATTCGTGGCAGTTTCGCTCGTGCCTGCGCTTGCTGCCAAGATCGATCTGGCAGGTGACAATGCACAGCCCAATGCGCGGCTTGCCGGATGGGCAAAACGGGTAGCTGAGAGCTATCGCCATTGGGTCGCGCGCGTTGTTGCAAGGCCATTCCTCGCGCTTGGCGCATCGCTGGTCGCCTTGGCGCTTGCCGGAATGGCGTATACGCAAATTCCGCAGGAGCTGACGCCTGATGAAGACCGCTCGACTTTTTATGTCTGGGCAAGCGGGCCGGACGGTGTGGGGCTTAATTTTATGGACCGCGAAATGGACGAGGTCGAGGAAGTACTCGAACCGCTCTTGGACAGCGGCGAGGTGCAATCAACCTTGTTCATTGTCGGGCGCTATGACCCCAATCGCATTTTCGTTACCGCTACTCTAGCTGATTGGGATGAGCGCGAACGCAGCCAGACCGAGATCGTCGATGAGGTCAGCGAACCGCTTGATGAATTGCCCGGCTCGCGGATGCGCGCCTTTGGCAGAGGCACGTTGAGCGGCTGTTCGGGCGGGCGCGGCGGCGGGATTGAAGTTGCGCTGCTTGGCAATGATTACGAAGGGATATACGCCTCGGCAAAGGCGCTTTCCGATGCGATTGCGACCGGGTCCGATATTTTGTCCGATCCGGAAATCTCATATCAACCAACGCAGCCCCAGCTTTCCATCGCAATTGACCGCAGCCGCGCTTCTGACCTTGGCGTGGATTACGGCGACCTTGCGCTTACCTTGCGCGCAATGGTGAACGGGACCGAGGTGGTTGACCTCAATGTCGATGATCAGGCGATCCCGATCTTTCTCACCGCACAGGCGGTTGCAATCAATCGCCCGAGCGATCTTGGCAATCTCTTCGTGCGCAGCGATAGCGGCACTCTGGTGCCGATTTCCTCTCTTACTACCTTTCGCGAAGAGGGCGTTGCAGCCGAGCTTGACCGCACCGAACAACGCCGCGCTATTGAGGTGGAGGCCGCCATCGCACCGGGCGTGCCGCTGGCTGATGCTGTGGCTGAGATGGAGCGTCTGGCCGATCAGGCGCTGGCTGATGATATTGATATGCTGCTTCGCGGAGAGGCAGAGCAGCTTGATGAAAGCGGCAATGAATTGCTTCTCACCTATGGCTTTGCGCTTCTGATTGTCTTCCTGGTGCTGGTTGCCCAGTTTGAAAGCCTTGCAAGCCCGTTCGTGATCCTGTGTTCGATCCCTTTTGCGCTTGCAGCGGCCCTTTTCGCGCTGTTCCTGTCAGGCACCTCGCTCAACATTTATTCCCAGATCGGGCTCGTCATGTTGATCGGTTTGATGGCGAAGAACGGCATTTTGATGGTCGAATTTGCTGACCAGCGCCGGGAGGAAGGCGCTGAGGTCAAAGACGCGATCATTGATGCTGCCTCCATTCGCCTGCGCCCGATTGCGATGACGCTTATTTCGACCATTCTGGGCGCGGTGCCACTTGTCATTGCAAGCGGTGCCGGGGCCGAAGCGCGCGAGGCGATTGGCTGGGTGATCTTTGGCGGGCTGGGTATTGCCGCGATCTTTACGCTGTTCCTTGTGCCTGCACTCTACACGCTGATTGCGCCTTTCGGGAAACCACGCAGTGTCGATCTTGCGCGCCTGACGCGCGAGCTTGACGAATATGAGGAAAGCGGCGGGACTTTGGGCGGAGCGCCAGCATGAGAATGGTCATTGCCGCAATAGGCGCGGCTGCGCTCACCGGCTGTGTAGCCCCGTCGATCCCGGAGGTGGCACCTGCCGCCTCAGTGCCGCTTGCGCCCGAATATTTTGCTCAATCAAGGCCTCCCAGCGGTCTGGACGATGTTTGGTGGCGCGGCTTCCAAAGCGAGGAGCTCGATGCGCTCGTCGATCAGGCGCTGGAACGCAATCAGTCGCTCGAAGCGGCAAGGCAACGCCTTCTTGCAGCGCGCGCGATTGTCGCTGCACAAAGGTCCGATTTCCTTCCCGACGTAAGCGCGTCGGCGAGCCTTGATGGCAGTATCGATGATGCAGGAACCACATCCGATGCCGCAAGCGCCGGACTTTTCGGTATATGGCAGTTGGACCTGAACGGGCGCCTGTCGGCTGAACGCGCGGCAGCCGTGGCAGGTCTGGATGCCGCTTCCTATTTCGTCGCCGATCAGAGGCGGGTGATCGCCGCTGGCGTCGTCAGCCAATATGTCGAGCTTAAACGCACCAGCGCACGGCTTGTGCTGCTCGATCAGTCAGCTGAGCTTCAGCGCCAGACCCTTGATATTGTGACTTTGCGCTTTGAGGCAGGGCTGTCCTCCAACCTCGACGTGCGGCGCGCGGCTGCTGACCTTGCGCGGACACAGGCGCAGCGCGGGCCGCTTATCCTTGCGCGGACACGGGCCGCCAATGCGCTGTCGGTGCTTGCAGGCGAGCCGCCTGCGCCTCTTGGTAGCGCTATCGGTGAGGCATCGGTACCGACTTTCGCGCGCGGTCCCGACACCGGCGTTCCCGCCGATCTGGTACGTCGACGCCCCGACCTCTTGATCGCCGAGGCCGATGTCATGCGCGCTGCTGCAAATGTCGGCATTGAGCGTGCAGATATGGCGCCTTCTTTCGTGCTTCAGGGCGCGATCACCGCAGGCGATGGCGGCGTATCGAGGCTCTTGTCCAGCGCGCTTGCGACCCTTGGCGGGATCTTGGACCTGCCGATTATCGATGGCGGGCGGCGCAGGGCCGAAGTTGAAGCCGCAGAACGCGAACTTGACGCCTCTGTCGCGGATTACCGACAGGTTTTGCTGCAATCACTGTCCGAGGCTGAAAGCGCCTTTGTTGCGATTGAGGCAGCGCAAGACCGGCTGGTCGAACTCAACAAGGCGGTGACGCAAAGCGAGGCTGCCTTCGAACAGTCCAACGCGCTTTACCGCGAGGGGCTGGCGACCTTGTTCGATGTTCTCGACGTGCAGCGCCAGCTTATCTCCAGCCGCGAAGCTGTGCTCGATGCGCGTTCTGATCTGGCGCAGGCTTATGTCGGGTTGTTTGTCGCCGTCGGCGCGCCCACGACTGCTGCAGAAACTTAGCCCGCCGCGCGTTTTCCGGCAGGGCGCAAAGAGCGGTCCTGCTGTCTGATGACATGATGCAGTTTCGTGAGCGCCATGGGCCTTCCGAAATAATACCCTTGCAAGCACTGACAGCCGACGTGTTCAAGAATGTCGGCCTGCTGCGCGTTCTCGACCCCTTCTGCCGTCACATCAATATCAAGCGCAGATGCCATTATGATGGCCCCCTCGACCAGCCTTCTCGCCTTGTGCTGCTGCGCCAGATCACTTGTAAGCGACTTGTCGATCTTGATGTGATTGAAGCCATAGGATTGCAGGTAATGGATGCTGGTGAAGCCAGTGCCAAAGTCATCAAGGGCAAGAGCAATGCCTTGCGCTTTCAAAGCCGCGACCGCCTGAAACGCACGTTCGGGGTTTGAAAGGAGATAACTCTCGGTGATTTCAAGCTGCAAACGTTCAGGCGGAAATCCGGTTTGCTCAAGGATCTTGAGAACCTGCTGCTCGAAATTCGGATGGCGGAACTGTGCAGGCGAGACATTGACGCTGAGAGTAACGCCTTCAATGCCTTTAAGGTCGCAGCACGCTTTAGTCAGCACATAAAGACCTATCGGGTGGATTTGACCTGTGCTCTCAGCAATTTCGATGAATTGGTCAGGGGGAAGGGGGCCCTCTGGCCGCTGCGGCCACCTCAGCAACGCCTCGACCCCGGTTATGTGCCTGCTGGTCGCCCCTACGATGGGTTGATATTCGATTTCAAATTCTTCCCGGGCAAGGCCGTTTACAATCTGCGCTTCGATCTCCAGGCGGTGAAGGCGGCCCTCGTCCAAGCCTTCGCTGTAGAGTGCAACCTGGCCTTTTCCTGACGTTTTCGCATGATACATGGCCATGTCGGCCCGGCGCAGCAATTCGCGCGGGGCGATGGCATCGCTGTTGTTTGCTGCCACCCCAATCGATGCGCCCACCTGTAGGACGTGGCGATCAATTGTAATGGGCAAAGAGGCTTCTTTAAGGAGCACCGAGGCAAGCGTGATGGCCTGCGCATTAGCGCTCTTGCCCGGATCATCCACTTCGATCAGAACCGCAAGCTCGTCTCCGCCAACGCGCGCAATCCGGGCGCCTTTTGGGCATTGCTGGCGAAGCCTTTGCGCGACGCTTGAGATCAGCTGGTCGCCTGACTGGTGGCCGTGCTCATCATTGATTTCTTTAAACCCATCAAGGTCGATAAAGACCACGGCGAGGCTGTCGTCGGCCACATCCTGCTTGTGTTCAAGAAGGTCGAGGCGTTCAAGCAATTCGCGCCGATTGGGCAAGCCCGTCAACGCGTCGGTGAAAGCGATCCGACGGTTTTCATGGCTCAGCTTTTCCGTTTCGATCTGCCGCTGATGCAAAGACCGGCGTGAGCTCACAAGCTCTGTGAATGAGTGGTTATAGCCTTGAATGATCACGGTCATGCCAAGGCATACACAGCACAAGACGATAGCTTGTGGGAGCAACTGGGCATCGTCAATCCATGAAAAATACAGCGCAAAGGAAACCGTGCTGACTAAGGCGACGAGATTGGCCGCGACACGCAAGGTCATCAGGCAGAACACGGTGCTGACCTGGCTCAGCGCCAGAAAGAAGGTCACATTGCTGCGTCCGAACGCATCCAGACCTTGATAAACCCAGATCGCCCAAAGCGTGAACGTCAACGACTGGACCGCCGCCAGAACGCAGGTGCGCCGCAGATAGGCTGATATTTGTTCATCGCTCAGGTGGTCGGCGTTCTTCTGGCGCGACCACCACACCGCCCGCGCAAGCGCAAATGACGATATTATGGCCGGAACGATCAGTGTCTTCTCATAATGCTCCAACCGAAAGGAAGTTATAACAATCGCTGCGGTATTGATGACGAGGATGATGTAAAGAAGCGGGATATGCTTGCTGAACGACCGAAACTGCGCGCGCATGAGCTCACGATCGGAGGTGTCTATGACAAACATTCTCCGCAAAGTGGCCAAACCGCTTAGCGGGTCGGATGGTCGCTCGGCACGCATACCGGACAACTATCGGCTTTTTCAGTATTAACTGGCAAACGCGCCCTCAGCATGACTACATAGAGCGCGGGTCACAAAGGCAAGATTTCCGCAAGGCTCACTTCGTTGCCGCCTTTATGGCATCTTGAAGGGGACTAGTGATCGAACAGTTCCTTCAAATTCCGCTTCAAGATTTTGCCATTCGCATTGCGCGGCAGGGTTTCACCAAGGAACACAATGCGCGTCGGCACCTTGAATTTCGCCAGCCGTGCAGCGACCCAATCGCGCAATTCGTGTTCTGACGCGCTGTGGCCGGGCGCAAGATGCACAACCGCAGCAGGTTCTTCGCCCAGAGTCCGGTGCGGAAGGCCGATAAGAGCTGCATCGGTCACAGCCGGGTGATCGTAGAGGACGTTTTCAATCTCGGACGAATAGATGTTTTCCCCGCCTCTGATGATGATGTCTTTTGCACGGTCCACGATATAGCAGAACCCTTCATCATCGAGCCGCGCAAGATCACCTGTGCGCACCCAACCGTTGACGAAAGTCTCTGCGGTGGCCTCTGGCCGATCCCAATATCCGATCACGATTTGCGGACCTCTTGCCCACAATTCACCAACTTCGCCTGTTGCCAGTTCGCGGCCTTCTTCATCGGTCACTTTCAGGTCACTGACTGGCACGGCCGGGCCGCAGCTTTCAGGCCGGTTGAGGTAATCCTCGCCAGCGTGGCTGGTCACTGTGGCCATGGTTTCGGTCATGCCATAACCATTGCCCGGCATCGCTCCGAACGTATCATAGATCGCGCGGACAAGTTCCGGCGCTGCAGGTGCGCCGCCGTAAGCTATCGATTCTATGCTGGAGAGATCGTAGTTTTCGCGCTCCGGATGCTCGATCATCTGCCACGCGATAGTGGGCACGCCCCCGGCGATATTGACCTTCTCGCGCTCAATAATCTCAAACGCTTTCACTGGTTCCCAGCGATGCATATAAATGATGGTATGTCCTGCAAAAAGCTGTCCCATCAGGCCTGCTGAACACGCGGTCACATGAAACAGCGGAATAACCGTCAGGCCAACCTTGGGTTGGGGTGCAGGGATAGCCTCACCCCGGCGCAGAACCGAGCGCGCGGCGGCATAGGCGCTGGAGAATATATTTGTGGTCAGATTGCGGTGACTGCCAAGCGCCCCCTTGGGTTCGCCCGTCGTGCCGCTGGTGTAGAAAATCGTTGCAGGATCGTCGGGATCGATAGCCACATCAACGATCATTTCATCGGCAAGCGCACCCCATTCGCCAGGCAGGCCGATGATGTTATCAAGCCGCTCGGCATCTGCAACCCTGCCCTCGGCCCGCGATACCAGAACGGTTTCAAGGTCAGGCAATTCTTGGCGCTGTGGGCCGATCCGTTCCCAGCGTTCCGCATCGCAGATCAGAACTTTGGCGCCTGAATTGGCAAGGCCAAAGCAAAGCTCAGCCCCCGTCCACCACGCATTGAGCGGCACGCAAATCGCGCCGATTGTTGTCGCTGCAAAGAAAGCCACGGGCCATTCAGGCAGATTGCGCATGGCAAGCGCGACCCGGTCACCTTTTCTAACGCCTTTTGACTGCAATTCGCGAGCGAGCCGTGCGACCGCGCGATACCAATCGCTGTAACTCACGCGCTCGTCATTATAGATGGTGATGAGGCGGTCCCCATGGCTGCGCGCGTGATCCGCAAGAGCCCTCAGCGAAGAGGGCGCATTTTTCCAAACCTTGGTCGGCACGCCTCTGATTTGGGTGGTTTCGATTTCAAACCGCTCACCGGGTTTGCACAGCTTGGCCTCGATCTCTTCCAGCGACATCGCGGGCCAGCCTTGTGGTTTCTTCCAAAACGCAGTGCTTGCCGTCTTATTGGTGTTGCTCAATTGGGCACCCTCTCAATTCCCTGTGTTCTTTTGTAAGCGCAACGCTAGATAAGTCGCTATCCGCTCACAAGCGCCACAATCGGGGAAAAGCTCTATGACACGCCCATTTCAATGCGAAAATCCTGCGTCGCATGGTTTTAACGCTCAGCGATTGGAGGCGATTGGCCCTTTCCTTCAGGAAAACTATGTCGAACCTCAGCGATTGCCGATGACGCAAGTTGTCGTCGCAAGAGACGGTGTGCCGATTTATTACGATGCGCGCGGCACGATGGGCGAGGGGCGCGACAATTTGCGCGACGATGCGGTCTTCCGCATCGCTTCGATGACCAAACCTGTGACTTCGATTGCCTTCATGCAATTGGTGGAACAGTGCAAGGTCGCCCTCGAAGAGCCGGTTACAAAAATATTGCCCGAATTCGCTGAGCTGAAAGTGTATAACGGAGGCGGGGGAGGCATCCCTTTTGCGCCCGGTACGCCTGCACCCCCGATGCGCTTTATCGACCTTATTACTCATATGTCGGGCCTGACTTACGGCCTGCAAAATCGCACTAACATTGATGCAGTGTACCGCGAGCATAATCTCGATTTTGCAAGAGCCCGCCATAACTCCGATGAATTCATCCGTATTCTGGCCGATCTCCCGCTCGAATTCGCGCCGGGACAGGGGTGGAATTACTCGGTGGCGACCGACGTGCTGGGTGTATGCGTTGAACGGATCAGCGGGATGCGTCTGGGCGATTACTTTGCGCAATACATCTTTCAACCATTGGGCATGAACGATACCGGCTTTGGCATTGCCCCTGACGCGAATGATCGCCTGGTTGATGCCTATCAATATGTGCCCGGCCGCCCTGCCAAAATGATTGATGCAGGACTCTTAAGCAAGCTGGCGCAGCCGGGCCGTTTTGACAGTGGCGGTGGTGGTTTGTGCAGCACCATTGCCGATTATCACAAATTCACGACCATGTTGCTGCGCGGCGGTGAATTGGATGGCAACCGCATTGTCAGCCCCAAGACCTTGCGCATGATGCGCACCAATCACCTGCCGGGCGGCGCTGATCTGACTGAGCTATCGAGCAGCCTGTTCTCAGAAAGCAACAATGCAGGAGTTGGCTTTGGCCTTGGCTTTGCGATGGTGATTGATCCAGCCAAAACGCTGGTGCCTTCGAGCCTTGGCGAATTTTACTGGGGCGGGGCTTACTCCACCGCCTTCTTCGTCGATCCGGTGGAAGGGGTGACCTGCACCTTCATGACGCAGGTTTACCCGTCGAGCACCTATCCCATCCGCCGCCAGCTTCGCACCCTTATCTACGCAGCTCTTGAGGACAGCCGCGCCTAGTCCTCATTTCCGATTTCGCGGATCGCTTTTTCCGGGTCGGAGACGAGCTGTGCGTTGATATTGAGCTCCATGACCTTGCGCATTGATACATCATAAGGCTCCCACTTTGGCAAAAGCGCGCTGGATGGGACGCCTGTCTTGGCAAAAGTGATCCACGCATCACTCATCATTTCGGCCATGTAGTGCGCATCTTCATCTTCTCCTACCAGAGCGGATGACATTTGAGCATTGTTGAACATCAATGGGATGTCGAGCGTGTGCGGTGATTTGAGGATGCCATCGGCGACCGGTGTCTCCCACGTCAGTCGGTAAACAAAAACCGGAGCCGTGGCCGTGCGCGATTGTTGGTCTGCGAGAAGATATGTGCCCTTCACAAATCGCGCGCCCATCGCAGCGCTGGCGATGTGGGTTGGCGAATAGTCCGGGAACATCTCGCGATAGGCTGCAACTGTCGCAACCGCGTCTTCGCCCATCGAAGCAACCATGGCATCAAGCGCGGCATCATTGATCATCCCAAACCACGGCTGAGCTGCAAGAAAGAGCGTCATTTCGTCCTTGTTATAACCGATCAGCAGCGGGATGTTTGACGATTGCTCTGGCGCGGTGGGCAAGAACGGGTCGCGCGGTAGGACCGTTCCATCCGCAATCGGGCCAAGCCTTGGCCCTGAGCCAAACCCGCTGCCCTTAGGAGTAGCTGCGCGTACAGCAGCGATAAGGTCTTCAGCGGCAATGGTGCGCAATTGTTCGGTTGTCTCAACGCCAGCTTTTTCAAGGATCGCATCTGCGAATTGAGCCGCCTCGTCCGGATTACCGCTGGTAACACCAGGGCCGGATTGGACGATCGCCTTATGAAACAGGCCTTGCGCACTTGGCATGGCCATGAGGTGGCTTACCTTCGATCCGCCACCGGATTCGCCCATGATCGTCACATTGTCCGGATCACCGCCAAATTTCGCGATATTGTCCCTGACCCATTCGAGCGATCTCACAAGATCAAGATTGCCCAGATTACCGCTTTCAGCATAATCCCCACCAAACTTTTGCGCGAGATTGAGATAGCCAAAGGCGTTGAGCCTGTGGTTGACGGTTACAACAACCACATCGCCTTTTTCCGCCAGATTGCGACCGTTGTAGGCAGGCCAGCCGCCTGAGCCATAGGCGTAGCCGCCACCGTGGAACCAGACCATAACCGGCCGCTTGCCGCTCGTTGCATCTGGTGTCCACACGTTGAGGAAGAGACAATCCTCATTGTCGGTCTTGCTCTCGGTGGAGGTTGGGAAAATCGCCTGCATCTGCCGGGTGAGGTCGCTCGTGCGCGGACCGCTTGGCGTGTAAAGCTGCATACACGGCGCGCCATACCCAGTTGCATCGGCGATCCCCTGCCATGCCTGCTCCGCCATGGGTGGGCGAAAGCGCAGGTCACCCACAGGCGGCGAGGCATAGCGTAGGCCCAAAAAGGCATCGACGCCGCCTTCTTCAAGGCCCTGCACTTTGCCCTTGTCTGTCTGGACGACGGGAGTAACCTCCTGAGCGGCGATTGGAGCAAGTGGCAGAAATGCTGCCAGAAATGGCAGAGCAGATCGACTAAAGTTCATGGGTCCCCCTCCGTTTCATAATCTTGGTATGGCACGGGTTGGAGGGGGAGGTAAAGCGTCAGGGTAATTGCAAAGATCACCGTGAAGAATAGCGAGGGTGTTGCAACCCGCCTCAATCGGTCGCACAATCTAGCGATGTTGAAACCAAGAACCGCGCGTTGGGAGGAGAAGCGGGAGGCGATTCTTGCGTCCGGCGCGCGCGTGCTCAACCGCACAGGGCTTTCCGGCTTTCGCCTCGCCGATGTGGCCTCCGAGATCGGGCTCAAACGGCCCAGCATCGTTTATTACTTTGCCAATGTCGAAGAACTCGCCGAGGCTTTGTACGAGCGGGCTTTGTCGCAGCTGGAGGAGCGGATTGCGCAGGCCGAAAAGCGTGAAACACCGCTCGAACGGCTCGATACGCTGCTTGAGTTGGAACTTGCCCATCATGCTGAGGAGAGGGTAGGTCGCGCCATCCGCAGGCCCCAACTTGGCGAAATCAGGGCCCTTTCATGGGAAAGGCGGCGCAAGCTTGGTCAACGCTACCACCAACTGCTTGAGCGGGTTTCGGCAATGCTTGGGCGCGAGGCGCAACGGCCCAGATTAATCGAGCAACTGGGCCCTGCGCATATCGTGATGGAAACGCTCTTCTGGCTGCCTGCCTGGATTGATGAATACGAACCCTGGTATTTCGCGCGCGTTCGGGCTGCTTTGCTCGACACGCTGGTAAGCGGCGTCATGATTCCCGGAGTATCGCCCGGGGACCACCGGATCGCTGAGGGCGCGCGATTGGAGCGCGAGACGATCGATCAGAATGACTATTTACAAGCAGCAACGCGCCTTATCAGCGACAGGGGATTTCGCGGCGCGGCGATTGACAGGATCTCTTCAGAGCTAGGTGTGACAAAGGGCAGTTTTTACCACCACATCACGCAAAAGGCCGAGCTGATAGAGGCGTGCTTTGCCCATAGTCAGGGCCGGCTTAGCGAAATTCAGAAACGCGCGAGCGAACGTGGTTTTCGCTCTGACGAGCGCATCGCTGCGGTGGTCAAAAGTGTCATCGGGATTCAGCTTGGAGGTGGTTTTCCCTTGCTGCGCAACTCCGCGCTCCCCGCTCTTTCTGAAGATGCACGAGCGAAGATTATTGCTCAATCAAAGCGCAATTTTCGCTGGTTTTCCTCGGAAATTTCTGCCGGCATCGCCGAAGGGACGATGCAAAGCCGCGACCCATATATTGCCGCACAGGTGTTCGGAGTGGCGATTAATGCCGTTTACGACCTTTCGCGCGTTTATCGTGATGAAATTACAGTCGAAGATGACGAGGCATATGCTGGCTTATTGATGCATGGAATCCTCACTTCTCAATAATGATGCCGGTATTGGCACAAAGACGACTTGCAATCCTTTTTTCATAAGCGCAGTATGGCCAGTGGTCAGGGAGAGGCCAAGAGAGAATTAAATCGCACTGCGCGTTCAATAAACGTGTGTGGATCATCGCCCCCTCCCCGACGAGAGAGAAGATTTCTGGGAGGGAATATGAAATATCGATTTAATACCACCATTGGGCGCAGCGCTCTGGCTGCTGCTCTTTTGTGTGCGCCTGTCACAGCCATTGCTCAGGATGGCGTGGATGCCGAAGAGCAGGCGGATTCTGATGAGGGCCGCACCATTGTGGTTACCGGCACCCTGATCCGGGGAACGCCAGAAGATTCCGCGCTTCCGGTCGATATTTTCACCAATGAAGATCTTGCCGCAGAAGGTGTGACCTCGCCGCTTGACTTCATTAAAGATATTCCGGCTGTTGGCGGCGTTGTCGGCGATTCCAACCAGTTTCAGGTTCAAGGTCTTGGGCCAGTAGGTACCATCAACCTTCGCGGTCTTGGTCCGCAGCGCACACTGGTGCTTCTGAACGGCCGCCGCACGATTGTTTCGCCAGGCGATGGTCTGGTCGATACCAATGCAATGCCGATTTTCGCGCTTGAGCGTGTCGAACTTCTCAAAGACGGCGCGGCTGTGACTTACGGCTCCGATGCGGTTGCCGGTGTTGCCAACTTTATCACTCGCAAGAACTTCGAAGGCGTCGAAATTCAGGGCGATTACCGCTTCATCGATGATAGCGACGGCGACTACACCGCCAGCATCCTTGGCGGGATCAATCTGGGTTCGGATGTGAACATCATGGCTGGCTTTGGCTATCGCCACCGTTCGCCGCTTGCCGCTTTTGACCGCGATTTTTCGAACCTCACACCAGACATCAACCCATCGCCTTATTCCGGCATCGTAAACCCGGCGCAATATTTCCCGGCATTCCGGGCAACTGGTCCAATCCGTGACGGCGATCCTGGAACCAAGCCGAATTCAACCTTGCTTGGCGGCGGCGTTCAGGACGTTGGTTGTACAGAGCTCGGTGGCTTCATTCAGGCGGCAAATGGTCGCTGCCTTTACCAGTACACCGATTACAACAACCTGGTTGAAAAGCAGAATTATTATCAAGCATATGCTGCTTTGAATGCGGACCTTGATGACACAACCCGGTTCAACGTCGATGTGCTTTATTCGTTCGGTGAACTTTTCACGCGCCTTTCGCCATCCTATCCAGCAACGCAAGGTCCACAAGGTCCGGGCCTGACGTTTAACTTCTTCGTTCCTGAAACGAACCCCGGCTATCAAACCTTTGTCGATCAGGCGGCGGCCGCTGGTACACCGTTCCCGACAGACGCTTTTGGTCTTCAAAATGGTGCAGCCATCGTTCTTTACCGTCCGTTCGCGCTTGGCGGCTTCCCGCTCAGTGACGAATATCCGTTTGGCAACCAGGCGTTGAACGAAAATGAAAGCTTCCGGATTTCGGCTGGCTTTGAAAAGGATCTGGGTGAAAACTTCACCGCAAGCCTGCAAGGAACTTATATCGACTCCAACAGCACGGCGATTGTCCAAGACACAATCGGCGTCCGGCTTCAAAACGCCCTTGATGGGCTTGGCGGTCCTGATTGCGATGTCGCAAACGGTACTCCGGGGCAGGGCGGTTGCCTTTATTTCAACCCGTTCTCGAATGCGATTGGCGGCAACCCTGTAACAGGTCAGGTCAACCCATTCTATGTTGGTCCTGACGCTGGCAATCCGCAGGTCAATAACAACCCCGCATCGGTGATCGACTACTTCACTGAACCTGCTGCCTCCAACAAGCAGAAAGAACGGCAGGTTGTCGTCGACTTCCTGCTCAGTGGGACGCTAGACAGTCTGGACTTTGGTGCTGGCCCTGTTGGTGTTGGTTTCGGCGCGCAATATCGCCGTTCCGAATTTGAACTGCGCCCGACATTCTTCAGCAGTTCGGTCGATTTCCCATGTCAGCAGCTTAACACGACAGATTGTCCGTTCCCGCTTGGGCCGTTCATCTTCCAAGGGCAGCTCAATCCGGCTGACAACACACAGGATGTCGTTGCACTCTTCACCGAGGTTCAGGTGCCTGTCACCGACCAACTCGAAGTGAACCTTGCGCTTCGTTATGAAGATTACGGCAACCCCATCGGCTCGACCATCGATCCCAAGGCATCGTTCCGTTTCGAGGCGAATGACTGGCTGGTCCTGCGCGGGTCAATCGGGACCACCTTCCGTGCACCGCTTGCCGGGCAGGTTGTGCCGGGCACGCAGTTCACTAACCTCACCGGCATCAACGCAGCCGGCGGGTTCTTCTTCCCGGTTGATCGTCTCGGCAATCCTCAGCTTGGGCCGGAAAGTGCGCTCACCTATAATTTGGGCTTCGTCGTCAATACGGGCGATTTCAACCTTCAAGTCGATTACTTCAACTACGACTTCGATGGGCCGCTTACGACTACGCCAGAGAACCCGATTGCAAGCGCAGTCTTTAGCGGGCCAGGTGGAACCGCAGATTGCGACAGTCCGCTTGCTGGCTTGATCGGATACAATTCGGTCACCTGTGATCCGACGCTCACCGCATCAACCAACCTTGCACGTGTCACCACGCAGTTCGTCAACGGTCCTGATACAAAGACCAACGGGTTCGACGTAGAGGCAAGCTACACCTTTGATGCAGGCGATCTTGCCCTCACGCTCGGGACAGCGTTCACTTACATTATGAACTTTGATGTTGATCCGTTTGTGGTCAACGGCGTGACGGTAATCGATGCATTTGACGCAGTTGGCTTCCTCAACGCCGACCGTGCTCAGAACTCACTGTCGGAAATCAAGGCGAATACGTATTTGAACGCCAATTACGGCAATCTCAACGCACGCTACACCTTCCGCTATGCCAGCGGGCTTGATGATGATCGGTATGATACCAATCCGAACTTTGGTGCAGCGACGCGCTTCGGCGAGGAAATCCCGGCCTTCACACAGCATGACTTTACCGTGCTGTATGATCTGCCGTTCGATTTTGCTGACGTCCAACTGCAAGGTTCGGTCGAAAACATCTTCGACGAAGATCCACCTGCAGCGCGCCTTGTGCTGGGCTACGACCCATTCGTGGGCAACCCGCTTGGCCGCGTCTTCCGAGTGGGCCTCAAGGCAGGTTTTTAATTAAACCAAACACTCCACTGGGCCGGGGCGAAAGCTCCGGCCCATCCCTTTTCACCCCCATCGAAAAGTTCATATGACCACTGACGCTGCAGCCCTCACACATGATGGCAAGGCCGTTTCCGCGCGCGCGCGCAATGTGACGCTGGCCTTGCTGACCATCACTTATTTCTTCAGCTATATGGACCGGCAAATCCTCGCGATCCTGCTTGAGGATATCAAAGCCGACCTGCTGCTGAATGACACGCAATTGGGATTGCTTTCGGGCTTTGCCTTCGCGCTGTTTTACGCGACGCTCGGTATTCCGGTGGCCGCGCTCGCTGATCGGATGAACCGGGTCAATATCATCTCCATCGCCCTTGCCTTATGGAGCGGGATGACCGCTGTGTGTGGCCTTGCCCAAAATTTCACGCACCTTCTGCTTGCGCGAATTGGCGTTGGCATTGGCGAGGCAGGCTCCAGCCCTCCTAGCCATTCGATCATCGCTGACCTTTACCCTGCGAACAAACGTGCGCTTGCGCTTTCCATCTACTCGCTTGGCGTGACATTAGGCGCGGCAGCAGGCCAGATGTTTGGCGGCAACCTTACCTATTACTTCGACTGGCGCGTTGCCTTTATCGCAATAGGCCTTCCCGGAGTTGCGCTTGCCATCGTAGTCAAGGTTTTCGCGACAGAGCCTATGCGCAAGGCTGAACCGGGCGCGGTTGAGGATGCGCAAACCCCTTCAATCAAAGAAGGCTTTCGCACCATATTTGCGAACCGTGCGGCGATCTGGCTTATTGCTGGCGTAACGCTCACATCGATGATCGGTTATGCGCTCACCGGTTGGACGCCTGCCTATCTGATCCGCTCATTCAACCTTAACACACTCCAGGTCGGCAACATCGTTGCTC
Source organism: Erythrobacter sp. SCSIO 43205 (assembly GCF_019904235.1). NCBI lineage: Bacteria > Pseudomonadati > Pseudomonadota > Alphaproteobacteria > Sphingomonadales > Erythrobacteraceae > Erythrobacter > Erythrobacter sp. SCSIO 43205. The sequence continues at coordinate 840,064 of NZ_CP063202.1, forward strand.
CTCTGCTGGCGATTGCAGGCGTCGCAAGTGGCCTTGGCAGCGGCTGGCTTGCCAACCGTTTGTCGGATCGTTTTGGCCTTTCTGCTCAGCCTTTGATGATAGCAGGCCTTAAGACTCTCGCGCTCCCGTTCCTCATTTGGTTTTATCTTGAGCAAGATGCAGTTTGGGCGGTTGGTGCCTATTTCATCGCGGTGCTTTTCCAGTCCTGCTATCTTGGCCCGACCTTTTCGCTTATACAAACCCTCGCGCCTCTGCGGATGCGAGCCGTTTGGGCGGCGGTCACGCTGCTCATCATCAACCTTATCGGCTTGGGGTTAGGCCCCACGCTGGTCGGCGTAATCTCGGATCTGTTCGCCCAGCAATATGGTGATGAAAGCCTTAGATATTCACTTCTGGTGATCGCCTCGGCAACGCCGCTTGCGATATTCGCTTATTGGCGCGCATCGGTCGCCATGCGCGCTATCAAGGCAAAACCGGATTGAGAAAGGTCGGCAAGCGGGCGTTTGATGTAAGATGCAGCGTCAAGTGTCCGCTCCAGCCGCTCAAGAAACTTGTCGCCCTCGTAGATTGTCTTCCTCTATGCGATGTGGAACGCCAGATCAGAGCGCTCGTCGAAAACCACAAACATCGGCGCTGTCACGAGGGCCACAGCAAGGTCTCGGCCGCTGGCCCCTGCTTTGCTAGCGCCGTAGCCATCATTAGACCAAAAAAGCATCAACCGACAAGCACTTGCCAAGTCAAAGGCCAAGAGTGTCTCAATCTTGCTGGCGATGGAAAAGTAAAATGGCGGAGACGGAGGGATTCGAACCCTCGATACCCGATATGGGTATGGTTCCTTAGCAGGGAACTGGTTTCAGCCACTCACCCACGTCTCCGCACGACGCATTGTTTTTGCGTTCTGGCTGTGAGCGAGGGGCTATAGTCAACGCATCCATGGGCGGCAAGAGGCGTTTGCATGAGAATTTGCACTGAATTCAAGAGAGGGCTCAGCGCGCGTTCATGCTCTCTTTGCCATCGCTGACCCCCGACCGCCGATTTTGAGGTGCCCCCCTGCCTCGCTTCGTCGCGTTTTCGATTCGCTTGACCGACGCTCGATTGCTGCGGCGAGTAAATGCGACTCTGCTCGGCGGTGGCTTATCTTCGGGGGGGTTAAGGGACGGGCTTAGGTCCGCATAAGCGGGACGCTGGCACAAACCGGTGTTCGCATCATGCAAGAGGTATTTCAAATGCTTAAATCTGCTGCCAACCAGAGCTTCAAGCATAAGTTGCCTGATCTTAGAGGCCTGCTCGCCGCTTTCGCCATGATCCTTGTAGGGCTCGCTTTGCCGGCTCAGGCGCAAGAGGTCGAAACCTTTGACCCTGATGACGCTTTTGGTCCATCACAATCGCACGATGCCGCACCTGATGTGGCTCAAGGCGACGCATCGCAAAGCGCCTCTCAGATGGACCCTGATTTTGGCGCGTTCGGTACGCCGCCCGTTTCGCCAGTGGAAGCGGCTCCGGCGATGGCACCGGAAACGGGCGGGGCCGAGACAATCATTCGTCAGCCCGGCTATCGCATAGCGCCTTCGCTTGATCCTGTGACAGGCCAAACCGCGCCCGACGACAGCCCAAGCGTTGCCGAGGGGACTGTTTCCGAATTTGAAAATGGCTATTCAACTTATGACGGCACCGCTGCGACCGGGTCTGCGCCTTCTCAGACGGCAGCAGTACAAGACAATACAACCTACGGGGAAGACGATCTGATTGGCGCTGCTGAAGGGGTCTTTGGCAAAGGTGCCCAAGGTCTGGCCAAAATGATCGAGAACCTGCTTCGTGATCAGGGTGAACCCAATGGTTACATCGTGGGGCGGGAGGCTGGCGGCGCATTCGTCGTCGGGGCACGCTATGGTTCAGGGACGCTCCATCACAAGGTCGAGGGGCAGCGCAAAGTTTATTGGACAGGCCCATCAGTTGGCCTTGATGCAGGCGCCAACGCAGGCAACACCTTTGTCCTTGTCTACAACCTTTATGACAGCGAAGAGCTCTTCCGCCGCTATCCCGCCGGCGAGGGGCAGGCCTATCTCATCGGTGGTCTGCACGCGAGTTATATGCGCCGCGGTGATGTTGTGCTGATCCCCATTCGCATGGGGGCAGGGCTCAGGCTTGGGGTGAATGCGGGCTATATGCGCTTTTCCAAAAAGCAACGCTGGCTGCCGTTTTGAAGCGTGAATTTGCCTGCGCATAGCTAATCCTAGTTGCAGCGCGCGCTTGCATGGGTAAGAGGTTTGCCCATGCTTAAAAGACTCGACGAACAAGCCCCTGACGCGCTTCTTGCACTGATCAAACTCTACGCTGCTGATACGCGTCCCGATAAGATTGATCTGGGTGTCGGCGTTTATCGCACCGGTCAGGGGGCAACACCTGTATTTGGCGCGATCAAAGGCGCTGAAAAGTGGCTGGTCGAAAATCAGGACAGCAAGTCTTACCTTGGGCCAGAAGGCGATATGGGCTTTGTCCATGCGCTGATGCCTTATATTTTTGGGTCAGATGCCACTATGGGCGGGCGGCTTGAAGGGATGCAGACGCCGGGCGGAACGGGCGCGGTGCGGCTTGCGATTGCATTGGCCAAGCAGATGGGGATCACCAAACTGCACATGGGCACGCCCAGCTGGCCCAATCACGCACAGATCATCAAAGATGTCGATCTTGACTGGCAAGCGTTTGACCACGCTAATCCCGACGGCACCGCCAATCTCGATGCGGTGCTCGCCGCGATCAACGGCGCAGGCGAGGGTGAAGCGGTTCTGCTCCATGGTTGTTGTCACAATCCAACCGGGATCGACTATACAGCTGAACAGTGGGAGGCGATTGGCGACGCGCTCGCAGCTTCAGGCACTTTCCCGATCATTGACACCGCCTACCAAGGACTGGGTGAGGGCATGGAAGAAGACGCGAGCGGGATGCGCAGCGTGCTTGCCAAGGTGCCCGAGGCGTTCATTTGCTATTCTTGCGACAAGAACTTTGGGATGTATCGCGACCGCGTGGGCGCATTCTACATCATGGCGGACAAGGGGGTGGATGGCGCGCAGACGCTTGCCAAGGCCTTTTCCAACGCCAATGCTCTGGCCCGGGCCAGCTGGTCGATGCCGCCTGACCATGGTGCTGCAGCGGTCCGAGTAATCCTGCGCGACCCGCAGCTTACGCAAGAGTGGCTCGACGAGGTGGCTCAGATGCGCGCGCGAATGCGCCAGGTGCGCGAATATCTGGGCAATGCTGGCATGGCGGGCTCGGTCGATATGGCGCCCTTGGCGACGCAGAACGGGCTTTTCTCCATGCTTCCCGTGAGCAAAGAGCAGGTGGTCCAGTTGCGCGAAGATCACGGCGTTTACATGGCGGGCTCAGGCCGCATCAATATCGCCGGTCTGACGATGGACAATATCGACAAATTCATCGCTGCCGTGGCTGATGTGACGGGCTGACAAAGCTCGAAACGATTGCGCGTTGCACCGCTCGAAGGCGAGCGGCGCGTCGTTTGCTATCAGGCCGCAACCGCTCGATTGAAACCGCCAAAGATATCAAGCCGCTGCGCAAGCGCAAAGTTACCTTCATAATGGAGGTAATGTGGTAAATACTGAGGGAGACACCTGAGGCGAATTAACCGAACTGGTGCCATTTTCGGAAAGGAACTCAACGAAAGGCTCCTTTCTCATGAAGCGTATCACCTTGGCTGCTGTCTCGCTCACGGCTCTTATCACCCCCGCCTCTGTCCTTGCTCAAGCTGATGTAACGATCAACCAGACTGGCCTTGATCACAGTGTTTCAATTGGTCAGGTCGAAGATGTTCTGAATTCGATCACGGTTACCCAAGCGCAAAATGAACAGAGTGCACAAATTCGCCAGACCGCACCGGGCGGCAGCAACACCGCTGTCACTAGTCAGGGGGAAGTCGGCGGCATCGGTCAAAACGCCATTGAGCTGCGTCAGACCGGCTCGAACAACAATGGCTCGATCACGCAGAATTCGTCAACCAACATTATGCTGGCAACGCAAGATGGTTCGGGCAACACGCTCACCACCAACCAAGGCTTTGTCGATGGCACAGGCGCAGATGGTGTTGGCAACAATATCCTCGCGCGCCAGAACGGCGACGACAATATTATCACCGTGCGCCAGAACTTTGATGTGCTGGGCAGCGGCAATGATGTCGATATCTTTCAGGATAGCAACAATAACGAGGTGACGATCGACCAGGAAGGCTCGACCAATACCGCATTTGTTGTTCAGGGCGACATCGCTGGCGTTGGTATGAACCAGGCGACTATCACGCAAATTGGCTCAGGCAATCTCACCGCAATCGGACAGAACAGCACCGGCAATGTCGCTGTTGGCACTCAAACGGGTAACAACAACCAGCTGTTTATTGACCAGGGGTTTAACAACGGCACTGGGGTTGGCGGTGATGGAAACTATGCGGAAGGCATCCAGAACGGGAACAACAACACGCTTGAGATCACTCAAAACGTGACGACCAGCGGTTCAGGCAACAGCGCCATCATCCGCCAGATTGGTGACGGGTTTGACCTCATCATCAATCAGGAGGGCAGCGGCATGACAGTCGATATGACCCAGATGTAACCGCCTAAGGGCGGTAGGGTATCCGGATAGCAGCGCTAGGGGCGTAAGGAGGAAGTGGTCCGCCTTACGCCCCTTTTCGCGTGCGCGGCCGGTTGCAGCGCGCGATGGCATCAACGCGATAGGACGCCTCATCGCATAAGCGCCACTGGATAACCGGGCTTTGCACCGCAAACGGGGAGCGGTTCATCTACGAGCAAGGCTTGGCGCAGCACGAGAGGGCCCTCGCTATGTTGCGCCGTGCTTCGTTTCGGGCTTTGGTCATAGCGAATTAACCATTTCTTGAATGGGGGGAGGGCAGTCTTGCCTTTGCAAAGGAACGGGGCGTGGAAGGCTGATGACAGACCTTGTGCGTGCCGGGAATTGGGCATTGTTGCATGGCGTATTGCCCGTGATTGAAGGACTACTCAGTATGACATTGAACCGGATCATCCCACCGACACACCACTCTTTCATAGTCGCTACAGCGGCCGCCCTGTCCCTTACGGCTGCATCTTTTGCGGGCGCTGCATCGGCGCAAGAAGTGCGCCCTGTGCCTCAATCGAACGGTCAGGCAGAAGTGCTCACGACAGTGACCGCGCCTTCTCCGGGCGCGTTTGAAGAGATGGCCGTTGGCCCCGATGTCGAAGGCTTTATCTCTCATCGTCGAGGCGACCGGATCGAAGTGACCATGGAAACTGGTCAAGTGGTGAACCTTGTGCTGACACCTCAAACCAGCGTTCAGGCGCGCGGCGGATTTTTGGGCCTTGGTTCTAAAAAGCTTGGCTTTGAATCGCTGCTCAATGGCCTTCCTGTGAAAGTCGATACGCGCGAGTGGACGGGCGGACTGGTGGCTGAACGCGTACGCTTTTCCGGCAGCGATTTCGAAACTGCTCAGATGATCGCTCAAGGTACGAACCAGCGCTTTGTTCGCAACGAGGCGATGATTGGTCAGAACGCTGAAGAAATCGAAGCGAACGCGCGCGCAACGGAGGCTTTGCGTGGACGCTTTGGCGATATTGACCAGTACAATGTGAAATCCACTACCAGCGTTTATTTCGGCTCAGGCCGCTCCAGCCTCGATGCACAGGCCCGCGGCGTTTTATGCGAGGCGGCGGCTGAAGCAAACCAGATCGACAACGCGCTTCTTCTGGTGGTTGGCTACACCGATTCCACGGGGAGCCAGGAGGTAAACCAGCGCCTATCTGAAAAGCGCGCGGGCGCGGTTGTGAACTATCTCCAGCAGCAATGCGGATGGGCACCTTACAGGATGTTGACGCCCACGGGCTTTTCCGAATCCAATCCGGTCGCCGACAATTCAACCGCACGCGGCAAAGCGCAGAACCGCCGGGTTGAGGTCAATGTGCTCGTCTCCAAAAGCGTGGATGGCTTTGGCGATAGCACTGGGCGTACAGCGCGCCGCTAAGGTTTGAATGATTGGCTGATTGAATGTGGGGCGGCTCGCAGTTTTGCGGGCCGCCCGCTCGTTTTTCGCTAAACACGTGAATCTTTCCACGCGCAGATAAGTAGTATTGCGTATGGTTGATCTTGTGTTAATCCCCCGACCCAGAGAGCGCCGGATCAAGCGCTGAAGTGTTAGGGGGAATTTTCCAGATGAAGAAATCCGCGTTGCTCGGTGTGAGCATCCTTGCCTTGTCGGCTGCCGTTCCCGCTGTGGCGCAAAACCAAAGCACAATCACGCAAACTGGAACGAACAGCACCGTTGGTGTGACGCAAACAGGCCCCGATGGTGGCAATGATTCGACCGTTGATCAGAGCGCTGACAATTCCAACGTGACGGTAAGCCAAGAGGGTTTCGACATTGGTGTGGCGGATGGCCTCACTAACACCAGCATTGTGATACAAGCCGGTGATACGCAGGATGTGCAATCCACACAGATCGGTGATGACAATGTTTCTTCTGTCACACAGAGCGGTGTCGAGATGGAAGTTCTGCTGGTCCAGGGCGGGATCAACAACTCCTCGACCATCGACCAGTCCGACACCGATAACTTCGCCGATGTTCTTCAAGATGGCGATGACAACATTTCGAACATTATCCAGTCGGATGAAGACGGCACGGTTGATGTTGACCAATTGGGGGATCGCAACACCAGCGCAATCACGCAGGAAAGCCGCATCGACAATGATGCTGTGCTGCTCCAGACTGGCAGCGACAACAGCTCAACCATCACCCAGCGCGCCTCCGATGGCATCGCCAATGTGACGCAATCCGGTGATTTCAATAGCTCAATCCTGCTTCAGGGCGATGCATCCGACGCCCAAACTGCAACGATCGTACAAAGCGGCGACGGCAACTCCTCTGATGTTCAACAAGGCATCGACGGCGGCAGCGTTCTCGACAATGACAACGTGGTTGATGTGAACCAGTCGGGCGATGACAACATTGCTTTCATTCGCCAGTCGAGTGAGCTGAATACGGCAAACATCGTTCAATCGGGCGACCGCAATGAAGCGCGGATCGAAGATCAGGGCGATGGCACAGCGAGCACGTCTAACCAGAACAACACGGCAACGATCACGCAAAGCGGTTTTGACAGCTTTGCCAGCGTCAATCAGCCTGGTTTTGACAACGTGTCGACGACCACTCAGCTTGGCGAATTCGACAGCTTGACTGTTACCCAAGAAGACGGTCCCAATACCGCTACTGTCATCCAAGAAGGCTTTGATCTCGACGGTAGCTTGCTCGCGAACAGCAGCACTGTTCTGCAATCTGGTGCGGATAATCAGGCGACCGTCAACCAAGTGGGCGACAATAACGGCTCGTTCGTCGCCCAATCCGGCTCGCTTAGCATCGCATCAGTCACGACCGGCGGCGTGGGTAACTCGTCGGGTATCACTCAGTCGGGCACCGATGTGACCGCAACCGTCTCGCAAGACGGCGATGCGAACTCATCGACTGTCACTCAAGCAGACAGCCTCAGTGACGTGACCGTCACGCAAAACGGCGACGAAGATACCTCAATTGTCGCGCAAAGCGGCACTGACCAACAGGCGATTGTTCTGCAAACGGGGCTTAATAACCTCAGCGAAGTGACGCAAAGCAACGACAGCAACACCGCAAATGTGCTGCAAAGCGGTGCGGATAGCACCTCCTTCATCACGCAAACGGGCAATGACAATCTGGCTGATCTTGATCAGACGGGCGAGAACAACAATTCGACCATTGTGCAGACCAATGCCAACGCCTTTGCACCTGTCCTTCAGTCAGGCGACAACAACACATCGATCGTTTCGCAGCAGGGTCCGAGCGATTTTGCCGACATTGATCAGACAGGCGACGGCAACCTTTCAAATGTCACTCAGCTGGATAGCGGCTCTGCGAATATCCTTCAGAGTGGGTCAACGAACACATCATTCGTAACTCAGACCGCAAGCAGCACTTTTGCCGACGTCGACCAAACCGGCGAGAGCTCCAGTTCCATTGTTACTCAAGGTGGTACTGGTTCGGTGGCCTTTGTGACTCAGGAAGGTTTCGACCTCGACGGTTCTGGCACCACCAACACCAGCACGATTTCCCAACCGGGCAGCAGCTTTGCCGATGTTGATCAGATCGGTGACGAAAACGCCTCAATCGTCTCGCAGTCGGGATCAGGTTACACCACGTTTGTGACCACTGGCGGTGTGGGCAACAGCTCGAACGTCACACAGACCGGAGCGAGTGGTTTTGTCGATGTCGATCAGGATGGTGACGACAATACCTCCCTCGTCATTCAGGCAGGCTCGAACGGCAATGCGACAGTTGCGCAATTGTCAGATGAAAGCTTCTCCGAAGTTGCGCAGTTCGGCAACAGCAACAATGCGGATGTCGATCAGGCAGCTGCTGGTAATGAATCGCGTGTAACCCAATTTGGTACGAACGACTTCTCGCAGGTCAATCAGCTTGGCCCTGATGGCTTCAACAATTCGACCATCACCCAGAACGGAAGCGGCAGCACGATTCTCCTCAGCCAGGAAGGTTTTGACCTTGGCGATCCGGCAGCCTTCACCAATGAAAGCACCATCACGCAAAACGGCACCGGCCTGTTTACGGGCTCTACCCAAGTGGGCGATGCGAACACGTCAAGCGTGGCGCAAACGGGCACCGGTAACGGGTTCATCTTCACGCAGGCTGGCCTTGGAAACAGCTCAACCATTACGCAGGGCGATGTGAGCAACACTACGACGCTCCTGCAAGATGGCGATAACCACAGCTCAACCGTCAACCAATTTGGTACAAGCGGCGTCGCATTCATCGATCAGATTGGTGAAGGCAACACTTCCACTGTGACGATGGCTGCCGGTGGCCTTGGCAATGAGGTCGACATCAATCAGGAAGGCAATGACGGCACGTCAACAGTGACACAAAGTGGCGGTTCGCAATTCGCTGAGCTTTTCCAGACGGGCGATCTCAACGCCAGCACCATCACGCAAAGCGGCTCGAACAACTCCGCAACTGTGACGCAGGCCAGCGATGGCAACGTGTCTGGCGTTACCATGGCGGGTACTGGGAACACGATCACAGTTACCCAGTAAGCGCCGATTATGAATGCATAAAAGGGCGGGGGAGCCAATCGCTCTCCCGCCCCTTTTGTATGTTTCATGGTTGCTCAGTTTTGAGCGGCGAGCCCTTGCATCCGCTTGAGATAGCGTGCGAGCACATCAATCTCTAAGTTTACCTGATCGCCTGCTTTGAGATCGCCTAGTGTGGTAACCTCGGCGGTGTGAGGAATAATATTAAGCATGAAATCACACGCGCCATCGGCCTGATCATGCACTTCATTGACGGTAAGCGATACGCCGTTGACCGTGATTGAACCCTTGCCCGCGATATAGGGTGCCATTTCCTGCGGCGCGCGGATGATGAGCTTCCAGCTGTCGCCGATTGTTTCCCCTGAGACGACTTCGCCCACGCAATCAACGTGGCCTGTGACGATATGCCCGCCAAGTTCATCACCGAGGCGAAGAGAGGGTTCGAGATTGAGCTTCGCCCCTTCTTCCCACATTCCTTTGAAAGTACGGCTGACCGTTTCGCCAGAGACATCGACATCAAACCACGCATCGCCCGGCTCGCCGCCTTTCGCCACCACAGTCAGACACACGCCAGAACACGCAATCGATGCACCTATATCGATGCGCGCGGGATCGAAAGGCGCGGTGATCCGCAAGCGCAAATCGCCTCTCTGATCAACTTGCGACACAGTGCCGATGGCGGTGACGATACCTGTAAACATGGGTTCTCCTAGCTGCGGATACGCACATAAGAGGTGAAGCTGTCGCTGCCAAGCTGGCGTGTCTCGGTCAGCTTCCAGCGGCCATGCGCCTCGCTGAGGGCCTCAAGCCCGATGTCGCCGAGCGCGCTGCGCCCTTCGCCAATGATGATTGGCGCACGGTAGAGGTGGATTTCATCAATGAGATCCTCGGCCAGAAAGCTTGCGGCCGCCGCTGCGCCGCCTTCAACATAGAGGGTTTGTGCGCCCTCCAGGCTGCTGATCTGCGAAGGCTTATTGATGATCCGCACTCCGTCTGGTGCAATCCCTCGTGTCAAAAGCACCCGCTCAGGTGAGCGATCTTCAAGTCCAGGCAGGCGCACATCGAGCCGTGGCTTATCTTCGCGCCAGGTGGCGCCGCCGACAAGGATACAGTCGTGGCGTGCGCGATGAGCGTGGACATGAGCGCGCGCTTTCTCGCCTGTGATCCATTGGCTCGTCCCGTCGGTCATCGCGATCTGGCCATCCATACTGGTTGCGAGTTTGAGCGTGACAAAAGGCCGACCAAGCCTGTGCCGGGTCAAAAAACCAGCAAGGCTTGCCCGCGATGCTTCATCGTCGAGCACAAGGACTTCGATTCCCGCCTTGCGCAAACGCTGGGCCCCAGCGCCATTGGTGCGCGGATCGGGATCGAGCTGTCCGATGACGATCCTATCAGGCTTTGCTGCGACGAGAAGATCGCTGCACGCTGGCCCGCGTGGCGATGCGTGCGCACACGGTTCAAGCGTGACGTACATCGTCATGCCCTCAGCCGAGGCGTTCCCAAGCGTTTGAAGCGCGATGGCTTCGGCGTGCGGGCGCCCGCCAACTTGCGTAATCCCGCGAGAGATCACACGGCCGTTTTTGACAAGGATTGCGCCAACACCGGGGTTGGGCCGGCACAATGGATAGGCGCGTGATGCCAGACGCGCGGTCGCTGCCATCCATTCGGCATCGCTGATGGCCGTTTGCGTTATGGCGTTTTGCTCTCTTGGAGGTTGGGCTGTGTTTCCCCTTCGCCCACGTTAGCCTCACCAGCCTCACCAGCCTCACCAGCCTCACCGCCCGTGCGCCCCATCAATTCGTCGAGCCGCGCTTGACGCTCGGCTTCTTCGGCGGCCCGCGCCTCACGAGCGCGCTGGTCGATCTCTTCAACATCCATGCCCGCTGCCGCGCCAAGCGCCTTGTAAAGCTCGCGCTTGCGCTCTTCCACTTCCTCAATCGCTTCCTCGCGAAGGTCTTTCACCTCTTGGTTCGCCTCATTCGAGGCAATGATCTCTGCATCCGAGCGGGCGGGATCAAAGGTCGTTATATAAGTGATCGAAGGACGCTCTGGATCCTTATAAGCCGTCTCACCCGACAGCCACCAGAAAATAAGCGCAAACGGTCCCATCGACACCAGCAGAATTGGAATTCGAAAGGGATTGGGTTTGCGAAATTCGTTCCAGAAATCGGCGACACCTGGCACTGGGTTGAATCGGGATTTGGCAAGCCTGCTACGCATGATGCGCTCGATATAGGCGTAGGGCAGGCGCTATGCCAGAGAGGATGCGAATTTCAGCCCGCTAAGGATATTCAACGCTGATCGGGATACGCCCGCGCAATTTGCCTGCGCCCGTCTGTTCGCTCCCCAGCACGAGGGTGGCCGAAAAATTGAATTCAAGCCGCCCATCGCTGTCGAGGGTCGAGAAGGGGTCTGTATCCATTACGAAGTCCTGGATTATCGCATTGCCGCCATTGGGGTCGCGCATATCAACCTGAGCGGGCAAAAAAATGGATACTTGCTGATAGGGCGCGCCAGTAACGACTGCTCGGCCCGTGAACGGCATCCCGCCAAGATCGTCAGCATCACCAATGATGGTCTTCGCGCCTGATGTCAGGTCCAGAACCACCCGGCTTTCGCCATCACCAAGCAGCACAAGGCGGCCAAAATCCAGATCGCTCTCAATGATAAGTTCAAGCCGCTCGCAATCAGGCCGACCGCGTCCGTTGCCGTTGTTGCCTTTGTCCTTATTGTTGCCATTGCCACGGCAACCGGGTGGCAGGTCGCAATTGGGGCAATTGCCTTGTGCAAATGCGGGGGGGGAAAGCCACGAGGCGGGGATGGGCGCAGGTGCGAATGCCAGTACAAACACACCTGCGCCTAACCAAAGACCTGTGCGCCAAGCGCGAAAAGGCCAGGTACCAAACGGCGGAAACTTCGAGGCGAATGCCTGAAACATGACCCATATGTAACCAGGCAAGGTTAATGAAAACCTACGCAAATGCCGAAATGTAAAATTTTTCGGAGCCCCTGCGAGGCTCACCCAAAGTTTGCGTATAATCGGCGGCCATTCGCCTTAAGCCAATGGTCCGCTTCCTTGATGTCACCTTCATAAATACGGGCCAAGAGCGCGTGGAAAGCGGGGCTGTGGTCGAAATGGACAAGATGCGCGACTTCATGCGCGACGACTGAGCGTCTAATGGGGTCAGGCGCCTGGACCAGACGCCAATTGATGCGGATGCGCTTGGAACCCAACGCACCGCCCGCTGAACAACTTCCCCAACGCCTTTGCGCGCGCGACAACCCAACCGGAACCGGGTCGAGGCTCGCGGCGGCTGTGTAATCGGCAATGTCACCTTCAAACAGCGAGAGCGCTTGCGCCTCAAGCCAGCGTTGGAGCCGCTGCTCCACACCTTCTCTGGGGCCGCCCAAGGTAAGCGTGTCACCATCAAGCACTGGCTTTCGCGGGGCCTTGTCATCCCATGCGATTTGTAGCGTGCGCCCGCGATAACGAAATGTGCCGCCCGGTCTTGGAGCTTGGCGTTCTGGTGTTTTGGCGAGTTGCTCTGCCAGCCAATCGGCGCGCCCTTTGGCAAAGGCGATGGCCTCCTGCCCTCGTGCCCAGCGCGGCATGGTGATGCGCACCTCGCTTCCATCCGGCGCCAGTCGCATTGTCAATCGCTTGGCGGTGGCGTGCCGCTTCAACACGATCGGCACGCTTATCCCGTTCAACTCAATTTCGGGCTCAATATGCGAGCGCTTGAGCCAGTCGATCATGCCTCTTCCCAATCCGTATCGGGTGCGGACCATTCAACGATATGATGTTCGAGAGGCCCTGCGTCGACCTCGCTGATCACGCGTCCTGCCACCGAAACGCCGGCCCGAATGACATCTTCGCGATCACCGCTGATCAGATAATGCCAGCCGGGAAGGGGGCGGTTCTCGGCTCTGATGCGATAGGCGCAAGTTGACGGGAGCCAGGGGACGTCCTCGACGATCTTGAGCGTCAGCCGCAGGCAATCGGGCACAAAGGCGCGCCGGTTGCGATAATCGGCGCATTGCGCGGTTGTGCAATCCAGTAGCTTGCACGCGACATTGGTGTCTTCAATCTCGCCGGTGTCCGCGTCCTCGATCTTATGCAGGCAGCACTTTCCGCAGCCGTCACATAACGCCTCCCATTCAGCACGAGAAAGATCGGCGAGGGGAAGCTCCCAAAATCGCTCTCTCAGATCGGCAGGTGGCGCTTTCAGAGACGCTACTTCACCCATTTTGCCAGTTCCCGCGCGACCGCCTCCGCCCCTTCGTCAGCGGGAAGCGTCGCTAAAGGCTCACCATCGGGCCCAAAGAGATAAACGATGCGGCTGTGATCCATCAGGTATCCACCGCCCGCGCTCTCTGCGCCCTTGGCATAGAAGACGCGGAATTTGGAGGCAGCATCGGCAATCTGTTCCGGCGTTCCGGTGAGCCCGATAAGGTCTTCGGAAAAAGCATTTGCGAACTCACCCACCACCTTGGGCGTATCACGTTCCGGGTCGATGGTGATGAACATCGCTGCAATTTTTGCGCCTAGTTCTGGCTCAGCTTCGGTGAAGGCCTCAAGCCCCTGAATGGTCCGCTGCATATCGGTGGGGCAAATATCGGGGCAATAGGCAAAGCCGAAATAGACGATACGATATTGGCCCGCGAAATCGCTCCACGAAACGCTCTCGCCGTCTTTGTTGATGAGCGTAAAGTCGCCGCCAATATCTGCGCCTGCCAGTGGGGGCTCAATAGGAGCAGGCCCACCGCTGCACGCGCTCGTTGCCAGAGCTGCGGCGGCGATCAGGCCAGCGAGAAAGCGGGAGAGATTGGCGTGAATATTCATGGTCTGCTAATTACCGGAACGCGATTGAAGGGACGAGGCTTTGTATTATGGGCTCGCGGGCCCTATATCTCAATCCTCACAGCAAAAGCGAAAGGTTTAAAAGCGTGGGTTCACCAGTTTTGCGCAACATCGGTTCGAAATGGCGAGTGGCTCTTGCGGCTCTTGCAGGCGTTTTTGCGCTCGCTGCGCTTCAACCGGCTGCGGCTCAAATCGGCGGGTCTGACGGCTATCAATTCCTGAAAGCTGTCAAAGAGCGCGACGGCGATACGGCGACCAAGATGCTGGACGAACCGGGCACGCAAATTGTGAATACGCGCGACATTACGACCGGTGAAAACGGGCTGCATATTGTCGCCCAGCGCCGCGATACGCTGTGGATGCGCTTTTTGCTGCAACGCGGCGCTAATCCCAATGTGCGCGATCGCAATGGCACAACTCCGCTTCAAATCGCTGTGAGGCTGGGCCATATTGAAGGAGTGGAGGCGTTGATCAAAGGCGGCGCTCAGGTCGATATCTCAGATAGCGCGGGCGAGACGCCGCTGATGACCGCCGTGCATCAACGCAATGTTGAACTGGTTCGCACCCTTCTTGCCGAGGGCGCGGACCCGGATATCAACGATAACACCGGCCGCTCTGCGCGCGATCATATGGAGCGGATGAATTCCAACACGCTGCTGCTGCGCGAATTTGAAGAAGCGGACAAAAAGCGCGAAGAGAACCCCGCGCCGGTGCAATATGGACCGTCTTTCTAAAAATCACCCTTGAGGAAATTTTGATGACTGCCTCTCTCGATTACGCCGATATGACACTGGACGAGCTGCGACTGGCGCTCGCGCCTGAAATCGCGGCCTCGGCGGTCTTTGATGGCTGGAATGAAACAGCGCTTGTGGCGGCGGCTGAAATGGCGGGGGCTGATGTCGATGTGGCAAAGCTTGCTTTCCCAACTGGTCCTGCGCAAGCGATGGACATGATCGATGCCTGGATTGCACACGTCGATGCCGCGATGGAGGAAGAGTGGCCGGCCGAGCGTTTGGCTGAGCTCAAAATCCGTGAGCGCATCCGCACGCTAGTGGCCTTCCGACTTGAGGCGGTCGAGCATATCGACGAGGCGGTGCGCCGCGCGATGTCGGTCATGGCCATGCCGCAAAATGCGCCGCGCGCAATGAAGCTGGGCTGGCGTTCAGCGGACATTATGTGGCGGCTCGCGGGCGATACTGCGACTGATTACAACCACTACACCAAGCGCGCGATCCTTGCCGGGATTTACTCGGCAACGCTCGCGGTCTTCGTCAACGATGACAGTGAAGGCAAGGCCAAAACTCACGAGTTTCTTGATCGCCGCATCGACGGGGTAATGAAATTTGAAAAGGTGAAGGCGCAGTTCCTGGACGGGGACCGCGAATTGCCGAGCCTGACGCGCTTTTTGGGCCGTCTGCGTTACCCCAGCCGTTAGAATTGACGCGCAAGTGATTGCCAGCCTACAATTCTCATTGGGATAACGCGCCCGTTCAATAGCCTAGCGCGCGCTGCTTCCCTATTAATGGTGCAACAGATTCGCGGGCGCTCCTTTGCGCCACACGCACACTTATAGGGAAGGACACGCGCCATGGCAGGCTCGCTCAACAAAGTAATGCTGATCGGCAATCTGGGGGCAGACCCGGAAATTCGGTCGTTCCAGAACGGCGGGCGCGTTGCGAACCTGCGCATTGCAACCTCCGAAAACTGGAAAGACAAAAACACTGGCGAGCGCCGCGAGAAAACCGAATGGCACACGGTTGCCATTTTCTCCGACGGGCTTGTCAATGTGGTTGAGCGTTACCTGAAAAAAGGCTCGAAAGTCTTTGTCGAGGGTAAGCTGCAAACCCGCAAATGGCAGGACCAAAACGGCAATGATCGCTACTCAACCGAGGTCGTCATCCAAGGCATGGGCGGCACGCTCACTATGCTTGATGGCGGTGGCTATGGCGGTGGCCAAGGTGGCGGCGGTCAGGGCGGTGGCTACGGTGGCGGCGGCCAAGGAGGTGGTGGCGGCTGGAACCAAGGTGGCGGCGGCCAGAGCGGCGGTTCTGCTGGCGGCAGCTCGGGCGGCGGCTACGACGACCTCGACGACGACATCCCGTTCTAGGTTCGGTCGCGAACGTTCGACGGGTGCTTAGCAGGGTGTGCGTTTCAATCCTTCGTCAAATTTCTCAACATATCGGCAAGCGGGCCTTCTTGTTCCCCTTCTTTGACGATCCCGGCTTTCGCGCGGGCTTCGTCTGCGTTTGGTCCTTCGGCGTAAGGGTCAATCACAAGGCCAAGTGTTTGCGCCACCGCTTCGCCGAGGTCGAAAGCATCGCCTGAATAGTCGATTTCATCACAATCTTCAGACGTGAGTTCGATCTCCGTATCTTCGGCGGTCAGGCGGTTGCCAGCTTCCGCCTCAACAAAGCGCAGGTACAATGGCTCTTCGACCTCTACGCTGAAGTCCTCGCCAGAAACGGCGCAAGGTTGGAGGAAGGACGCTTTCATCGTTCCGCTCGCGCGAATTGCGCCGGGGCGTTGTTCCAGCTCTACCACTGCGCGCAAGTAATCGATCTGGCTGAGGCCAAAGCGGGTCGCGAGGGCCGCGCGTTCGTGCTCATTGGCCTCAACCACTACGGGTTCAGCCGGCAGACCCTTGACCTTGATCAGGCGCGTTAATTCGCTCGCTGCGTCTTCTCTCATCTGATTGCATCCGCATGAAGGATTGCCTTGTCATCAAGCTTGCTCAGACGCTCTGACAATTCAAGCAGGTCGGCTGCGATGGCTTTGCTGCACGCCTGCTCATCAACGCCTTCGCTAAAGGTTGTGTTGCGGGCAATCGCTTGGGCGAGCTTTGGCTCATCCTTATTGACGAAGGCAGAGCGATAGGCGCCAAGCCGTCCGCCAAGCACGCTCATCAATCGGCCCACCCGCTTGCCAATGACAACGTCGTTCACGCCAAACTGGCGCAATTGCCCGTCCATGTCCTCGACAAATAGTTCAGCCAAAAGCGCGCTTTCGGCGCGCATATCGCTGGCTTCCACCCGAACCATCACTGCGGACAGGATTGCGGTGATCATATCAAAGCGGCCCGCGACGGTGTCTGCGACCATGTGATCAGCGTAATATTCAGGCTTTCGGGCCAATTCGACGACCTTGTGCCACAATGGGCGCACGGCCTCGCGTGGGTCAGGACCAGTGCCAAGCAGGCGGGAGAGAAACGACATGATTACCTTTCAAACCGGTATGAACTGTTCTGCAAACTACGAATTATGGCCGGGTTCAGCCGCAATTCACCCCGCTTGCCACAGGGCCTCCCCAGCGCTTTAGCGCACAGTTTAACACACGCGCATTGCCAGCGAGTGCGACAGTGCTTAAGGCATGACGAAGGATATAGGCGGCTTGTCTGGGACGACAAGGTGACGCGGCTACAAGTGGCGCGGCGAGCCAGAGAAACGGACGGGATTGAACAGGATTTATGCGGGACGTGATCTCATCAAAAGGTCTTTTCAAGGCGGCACTGTTGGGCGGCGCTGTGCTCGCGTTGGCGGGCTGTTCTTCGATCCGCGAGTCGCGCGGTTTTGTGAACGACCCAATTCTGGTCAGCACGGTTCAGCCTAAGATCGACAATCGCCGTTCGGTTGAGGCGACTTTGGGTCGTCCGACTTATGAAAGCCAATATGGCGAGAACACCTGGTACTACATCTCCAGCGTGACTGCGCGTAAGCCGTTTGTGCGTCCGCGCATCAACACCCATGCGGTTTTGGTGGTGCGCTTTGATGACGATGGCAATGTGGAAACGGTCGAATCGCGCGGGATCGAAGAGGTCGTCTATCTCCAACCCGACGGCGACAAAACGCCGACTCTGGGCCGTGAACGCGGCTTCCTTGAAGATTTGTTCGGTAATATCGGACAGGTTGGGGGCGTGGGCCCATCCGGTCCCGCTGGCGGTATTTAACGCCCTCGATACTTGATGCTTTGGCCTGTGCCCCCATATCCGGGGCATGAACGATAAATCATCACAACACGGCCTCACACAATGGCACGGCACTACGATTATCGGCGTAAAGCGCGGCAACCAAGTGGTCATCGCGGGCGATGGTCAGGTTTCGATGGGCAATACAGTGATGAAGCCCAATGCGCGCAAAGTGCGCCGGATTGGGGAGGGCGGTAAGGTCATCGCTGGCTTTGCGGGCGCAACCGCCGATGCCTTCACCCTGTTTGAACGGCTTGAGAAGAAACTTGAGCAATACTCAGGGCAACTTTTGCGCGCCGCTGTTGAGCTTGCGAAAGACTGGCGCACCGACAAATATCTGCGCAATCTCGAAGCACTTATGATCGTCGCCGATGAAGAAAGCCTGCTGGTGCTTACCGGAAATGGCGATGTGCTCGAACCTGAAGGCGGTATCGCGGCGATTGGGTCTGGCGGGAATTACGCACTCGCTGCTGCCCGCGCCCTTTCAGATTATGAACAAGATGCAGAGCAAATCGCGCGCAAGGCCATGGCTGTCGCCGCAGACATCTGTGTCTTTACCAATGGCAATTTGACCGTCGAAACGGTTTAGGCTCAACGGTTAAGGAACTCTTCCAAATGGATAATCTCACCCCAAAGGCGATTGTCGCCGCTTTGGACGAACACATTATTGGCCAGAAAGAGGCCAAGCGGGCGGTCGCTGTGGCGCTGCGCAATCGCTGGCGACGGCAACGGCTTGGCCCTGAGCTCAAGAATGAAGTGACGCCCAAGAACATCCTGATGATAGGGCCGACGGGCTGCGGCAAGACCGAAATCAGCCGCCGTTTGGCGAAACTTGCTGAAGCTCCATTTGTGAAGGTCGAGGCAACCAAGTTCACCGAAGTTGGTTATGTCGGGCGCGACGTTGAGCAAATCGCGCGTGACCTCGTAGAGGAATCAATCCGCCTTGAAAAAGAACGCCGCCGCGAAAGCGTGCGCGAAGCTGCGAGCGAGGCTGCGATGGAGCGGCTTTTGAACGCCCTTGTCGGTGACAGCGCTTCCGAAGCAACCCGCGAAAGTTTCCGCGAGCGTATCGTTCAAAACGCTATGAACGATGTAGAGGTTGAAATCGACATTGCCGATACTGGTAACGGTATGCCTTTCGATATGGGCAATATGGGCGGCAATATGCAGATGATCGACCTGTCAGACATGATGGGTAAGGCATTCGGTCGGGGGAAGACCAAAAAACAGAAAATGCGTGTGCCGGAAGCTTGGGACAAGCTCGTTGACGAGGAAGCGGATAAGCGCCTCGACGATGAAGATGTCAGCCGAGCCGCGCTACAGAATGCAGAAACCAATGGCATCGTGTTCCTCGATGAAATTGACAAGATCGCTGTTTCCGATGTGCGTGGTGGTTCGGTCAGCCGCGAGGGTGTCCAGCGCGACCTGTTGCCGCTGATCGAAGGGACGACCGTGGCGACCAAATACGGGCCGATGAAGACCGACCACGTCCTCTTCATCGCGTCAGGAGCTTTCCATGTGGCCAAGCCATCCGATATGCTGCCAGAGCTTCAGGGGCGCCTGCCGATCCGGGTCAATTTGCGCGCGCTCACACAAGAGGACTTTGTTCGCATCCTTTCCGAAACCCGCGCAAACCTTGTGGAGCAATATTCGGCACTTCTGGGCACCGAAAAGGTCGAACTTGATATCACTGAGGACGCGGTCCAAGCAGTTGCGACTATCGCAGCGCAAGTGAATGAAAGCGTCGAAAATATCGGGGCAAGGCGCCTGCAAACGGTGATGGAAAAGCTGCTCGAAGAGATCAGCTTTGAGGCCGAAGAGCACGAAGGCGAGACCGTCACGATTGATGCGGCCTATGTTCAAGAACGCCTCAGCGAGCTGGCAGGTAACAGCGATTTGTCGAAGTATATCCTGTGAGTGCAGGACCGATCTCGGCGCTTGGCGATATGCTGGCCGGGATGCAACCTGAGCTTGATGATCGGTCCTTTATTTTTGTGTGTGCCAGTGAGACGCCAGAAGGTCTTCCGGCAAACGCCTTTGCGCTTATTCAAGAAGAAGAGGGAAAAACTCTTGTCTTACCCGCTCAGAGCAAGGGTGAGGAAGGTGAGTTTGCCCGCATCACTTTGCAGGTCCACTCAGACCTTGAAGGTATTGGCTTAACCGCTGCGGTATCCACCGCTCTTGCTAAGGCGGGGATCGCCTGCAACGTCATCGCCGCCTTCCATCACGACCACCTTTTCGTGCCATGGAAAAGGCGCAAAGAGGCGCTCCATGTGCTTCAGAAATTGAGCCGGGAGGCGAGGGATTAAGCGGGTTGCAACCCGTTAAGCGTCAGGCTCTAAGGTTGAGCGCAAGTCATGACTAAAAACTGCTTCATCCGCGCGTGTTTCGCTCAATTTGTTTTCACCGCCTTCGTCTTCGTATTGATGATGGGTACAGGCGTACGTGCAGAAAATTCGCCCGCACCCTTGAATGTGCCTCCCATTGAATACACGCAGTGGCAGCTCGACAATGGGCTTCGCGTCGTGGCACTGCCGGATGAAAAGAGCAGTACGGTGACCACTTCGATCTGGTACGAAGTGGGATCGAAACACGACCCTGACGGGCGCGCTGGGCTTTCGCATTTGGTCGAACACATCGCCAGCCGCAAAACCGAAAACATGACCTATAACGCAATCTACGGCCTCACCGCAGACGTAGGGGGCGCGCGCAATGCGTCGAGTTGGGTTGATCGCACCAATTACTGGGAGCAGGTGCCAGCCGAATATCTGGAGACAATGCTATGGACCCAAGCCGAGCGCATGGGACGGCTGGTTCTTGACGAACAGGTTTTTGAAACTGAGCGCAATGTCGTCAAGGAAGAGATCCGACAGCGTGTGCTTGGACCGCCTTACGCCCGTTTGCAGCGCAACATCCTGCCCGAAAACGCGTTCGACGTTTTGCCTCATCGCAGGCCTGGGATCGGCACGCTCAACGGTCTTCATCTGGTGAGCCTTGATGATGTGCGCAGTTTTTATGAAGCCTATTATGGACCCGATACCGCGACCCTGATTGTCGCTGGAAATTTTGAAATCGCGACATTGCGCACCCTGGTGGATGAACATTTTGCGCCGCTTTTGCCGCGCGTGAACCCTGCGCCCATATCGATCCCGGCTTCCGAGCCTGAGCTAATGGCTCCGCGCGTTTTTCACGCCCGCGCGCCCAATGTTCCGGTTCCGGCCATCGGCGCGCTTTGGAAAGCGCCCCTTGCAACGCACAAAGATGCGCCCGCGATCCGCGTTGCGATGGCTATACTTGGTGGCGGCGAGAACAATCGGTTGGCGAGCGCATTGCTGCGCACCGGGCTCGCAACTGACGTGACAGCAACCGCGCCGCTATACCGCGAGGGCGGCTATGTTGCCATTTACGCCCTCGCGCGCCCTCAATTGCTGGCTGCCACTGGCGAAGAGCTGGCATCGGCAATTGCGCGGCTTCGTGAAACTTTGGTGAGCGATAACGAACTGCGCGAAGCAAAGGCCGAGATTGTCGCTGAAGCTTTAGAGCGGCGCGAGACATCGCGGGGTCGCGCCTTTGAGATTGGCGAGGGATTGGCCGCGAGCGGTGATCCGGCCTTTGCTGACCGTTTGTTGGCCGAAATTGCCAAAGTGAGTGCGCGCGATGTGCGCCGGGCGGCGCGCCGATATTTTGATCCGAGGCGGCAGATAGGCTTTACCTATTCGATTGGGCCTGATGACCCAGCACTTTACGCAAACCCCGCAAAGACGCCCGATTTCGGTGAACTACCAGAACCGCAACTCGCGCTGCGCACAGTTAAACCAGAGACGACCCGCGAAACACCGCCTGAGCCGCTCAACCGCTCCACAACAACGATGCCGCAAATGGTCGAGGCTCAGCTTTCGAACGGCATTCGCGTAGTCGCCGCCAAAACAGGCGATGTGCCTTTGGTGACGCTTTCCATGGTGATGCCGGGAGGATCAAAGACCGATCCGGCGGGGCGTGAGGGCGTGGCTGATTTAGCAGCGGCACTCGCCTCCAGCGGGATATATGACATGGATGCAGCCGCGATTGCGGCCCGCTTTGAAAGCCTTGGCGCGCGCTTTGATGGAAGCGCCGATGCCGATGGTACAACTTTTACTTTGAAAGTGCCCACAGCGTACCTTAACGAGGCCAGTAACCTTGCTGCGCGCATCATAAAGGGCGCAATTTACCCCAGCGAAGAGCTTGACCGTGAACGCGCGCGCCGGTCCCAACGTTTAGCGGTGCGCGATAGCAATCCTTCACAGCTTGCACAGGATGCCGCTGTGCGCGCGATCTACGGCCTTGCCCCATATGGCAGTGGTCGTGTCGGAACTCTGGATAGCCTGAGTGCCATCAACCGCAACGACTTGCTCCTCCACCGTCAGCGCTTCTTCCATCCTCGTCGGATGCAATTGGTTGTGTCCGGCGGGATCGACATCTCTGAAGCCATGCCAATCCTTGAGGCCGCCTTTGGCGATTGGCGCGTTGAATTGGGGCGCGGGGCGATTGTTGAGGATGCAGCAGGGGAGCCTGCTATGGCTCGTACAATAGTGATTGATATTGCGGGCGCAGATCAGGCGAGCGTTGTTGTTGCTCTGCCTGCACCTGCGCGCGGCGCGGCAGATTTCGACGCGCTTCAGCTCGTCAATGCGGCGCTTGGTGGCGGGTCGAGCGGGCGACTGTTTCAGGAAGTGCGAACCAAACGCTCGCTTTCCTATGGCGCCTATTCACGCATTGATGCGCGCAAAGATGGCTCGATTTTGATGGCTCAGTCGCAGACCCGCAATGAAACCGCAGGCGAAACCGCGCGGATTATGCTTGAGCAGATCGAACAGCTTAGTGCAGCCGGATTGGATGAGGACAGCCTCGCGCGGAGGCGTGCGTATCTCGAGGGCACTTACGCTCGTGTGATCGAGCGAAGCTCCGGTTTTAACGCAGTGGTAGCGGGCCTTCTTCTGCATGGACTTCCGGCATCACACGCAGCGCTTTTCCCGCAAAAGCTTGCCCGCGAAAACAGTGCCCGCGTGAACGAGGCCGCGCGCGAATACCTTAGCGCCGAGAAAACGACCCTCGTTCTTGTGGGAGACGCGGATGTGTTCCTGGACCAAGTGCGCGCCCTTCGCGGTGAAGTCGAGGTGATCCCGGTTGAAGCTCTGGATTTGTCCTCATCGACCTTGCGTGAAGCAGATCAGGCCCCGGTTGCCACTTCGCTCTAATCGACCGTTTCACTTTCGCGTTTCTCTTGCGCTTGCTGCGCCCACATTTCGGCATAAAGCCCGCCTTTCGCGAGCAATTCCTTATGCGTCCCGCTTTCATGCAAGGTGCCGTGATCGAGAACGATGATCCTGTCGGCATCTGCAATCGTTGAAAGACGGTGCGCAATGGCAATCGTGGTGCGCCCTTGAGCAAGTCGCCTGAGCGTCCCCAAGATCTCCTGCTCGGTGCGGGTGTCCAATGCGCTGGTTGCTTCATCCAGCAGCAGGATCGGCGGATTTTTGACCAATGTTCGCGCAATCGCAACGCGCTGTTTCTCGCCACCTGAAAGTTTCAGGCCCCGCTCGCCCACCATCGTTTCAAACCGGTCGCCGAGCCGGTCGATCAGCGGCATCAGGCTTGCGTCTCTGGCCGCCTGCTCGACCATTGCTTCGTCTGCATCTTCTGCGCCATATGCGATATTATAGCGAAGCGTGTCGTTGAAGAGCACGCTGTCCTGCGGGACAATGCCAATCGCCGCGCGCACGCTGTCTTGCGTGACCTCAGCAATGTCTTGCCCGTCGATAAGGATGCGTCCGCCTTGCGGGTCGTAAAACCGGAACAGCAGCCGCCCGATGGTGCTTTTGCCTGCGCCTGAAGGACCAACGACCGCAAGGGTGGAGCCTGCTGGCACTTCGAAAGACAGGCCGTGGAGGATTGTGCGCTCATCCTCATATCCAAAGGTTACATTGTCGAAAGTGACGCTGGGCTGTGACACATGGAGGGCAGGGGCACCCGGCTTATCTTCGACCTCAACCTCTGTATCAATCAGGCTGAACATTTGCGCCATATCGACAAGGCCCTGTCGAATTGTGCGATAGACCCAGCCAAGCAGATCAAGCGGGCGGAAAAGCTGCATCAAATAAGTGTTCACGAAGACAAGATCGCCCACGGTAAGATCGCCCTTGGACCAACCCCACACCGTGTAAATCATCGCGCCAGCCATAAGGGCATTGGTGATGCCCGATTGGACGACGTTCAAAAGCGCAAGCGAGTTTTCCGACTTTGTTGCTGCTGCCGCATAAGCTCTGGCGGCTTGTGAATAGCGCGCTTCCTCACGCGCTTCTGCGCCGAAATATTTGACCGTCTCAAAGTTCAGAAGCGAATCCACCGCGCGGTGCAATGCCTGTCCATCAAGATCATTCATCTCGCGTCTGAGTTTGGTGCGCCATTCGGTGATCATGCGTGTCGCAACAATGTAAGCGACAACGGCCAGAGCGGTGGCTGCAACCAGCTCCCACCCGAAATTGAGATAGAAGATAACGCCCACCGCGATCAGTTCGACAGCCGTGGGGGCAATATTGAAGAGCAGGAAATAAAGCATCATGTCGATGCTTTTTGTCCCGCGCTCGATAATCTTGGTGACTTCGCCCGTGCGCCGCGTCAGGTGAAAGCGCAAGGACAGACGGTGGAGGCGGTGAAACACATCTTCGGCAAGGCTCAACGTCGCCATCTGTCCCACGCGCTCAAAAGAGACATTGCGCAAATTGTCGAACAGAAGCGAAGAAAACCGGCCAAGCACATAGGCCGCGACCAACGCCATCGCGACCTGCGCTGCGTCTGATAAGTCGGTGAGCGTGCCCGATGTCTCCATCGCATCGACCGCGCCCTTATAAGCAAAGGGCATCGCCAGAATTACCGCTTTTGCCATAAGCACGAAAGCCATGGCGATCACAATCCGCCAGCGCAGGCCGGGATTATCCTTGGGCCAGAGATAAGGCAGGAAACGTTTTAGCGTTGCCCAACCTTCGGCATCGGCAAGTTTGGACGGGCGATCAGAGGATGCGGTATCGGGCGGCATATGCGGCCCCATGTGGCGCGCGCATCACCTTACTGCAAGCGCTCGGGCCTCAAAAGCCGAAGCTTTTGGTTCCCCGCCGGTTGCGCCTGATGGCGCGAGCAACGTCGCGCGGCACATCGAAGAGCACCCGCTTTTCGCTAAAATCAATCGCCACCCGGTCAAAGAAGCGCAAATGCTGCATCCCAAGGGCAAGCACAGGTTTGTCGCCAAGGCCGAGTGCTTCGAATGCTGGTGTATCGGCAAAGGTCAAAGCGACATTGGCAAGTTCAAGCCCGCCGATCTTGAGTGAGCGCAAAGCCTGCATCTGGCCGGTCATGCTCACGCCGTTAACGTCGGTAGTGACAACCTCTTGCGCGCGTTTACGACGGATCTTTTCGCGCAAGGCCGTGCTGCCGATGCTCGCCTGAGCGCCGGTGTCGATAATTACCGTGGCGCGCACCCCTTCGACCACGGCATCAGTTATCAGCAATTGTCCAAACTGCGGATTGGCGCGCACGATAATCTCAAAGCCTTTGCGATAATTGCTCTGCGAAGAGACATCTTGCACCGCGATTGTCTCCTCTCGAAAATCGAGAAGCACGCGGTAATCCTGCAAACTATCAAGGCCCAGAATGCCATGCGCGCCAACATTATTGGCATCAAGCACGGGAGATATGAGGTCATAGACCGTCTGCTGGCCAAAACTCATCTCGTCCACTTCCACAAGCTCTACCGGGCGACGGCTGGCCATGCCCACCAATGTCGCGGTTCCCGATGGCTTCAGACCAAGTTGGCGATTGATCTGGCTGGTGACAGCAGTCGCCTGGCTGCCTGTGTCTATCATGAAATTGAAAGGGCCCTGACCCTCGATCATCACAGGCACAGTGTATCGACGCGCGCGATCTTGATTGAGGTCGAGAATTTCGGTGTTCGGATCGGCCAGGTCTGGCGCGATAGCTCCTGTTTCCAGGCCTTGTGTGTCGTTTGGCGGTTCAACCGCCACAGCGGCGGGGCTCGATGCGATCAGGCTCGCGGCGATTGCGGGTAATGCGCTAAGCAGGCTCATCTCTTTATCCTCTCAACAGCAGCCTTGAGCTCATGGGGGGCGCGAGCTCGGCTCTTTATAGAGCGAGATTACCAGACAAAGACGTTCGGCCCAAATGCGACCTTTGCAACATTCAGAGATTCAGATGAGGGTGGTCTGACTCTCGTGCGGTCCGCGATTACGGATCAGGGCCCATGTCTCGCGCACGATGCTGCGGTATCCAAACCAGAACGTGGCTGCATATACACCTGCACCGATAAGGCTGCTGCGAACCAAAGCGAAGAACGGGCTATCAATCGGCACGAACCGCTCCACCCCAAGAACGGCAACCGTCATCGCGCCGCAAGCGATTATGATCGGAGTAAGCGCGCGGCCCAGTTCAAAAGGTGTCACCCCGATGCGCGGCAAAGTGACGGTCAGTGTGATCAGGCAAAGCAGAGGCGCAGCATATCCCCACGCATCGACAAGACCCATTGCACCGTGTGAACCCTCGCCCCCGATCTGCCAAAGGAACATTGCCGGAAAGATTACCGCGCCAGCGATCGAGGTGAAGAGGTAGACTTTAGGGCGCCCCATCGCATTGGTCACTGGCGAACATATAAGGTGCAGCGCAAATGCTGGCATTGCGACGGTGAGCCCTGCGAAGATTGGAATGAGGCTGAGCCACTTTTCCCCCATCAAGACAGGGATCACCTGCTCGGCTGTAAGCGCAAGGCCTATATATATAGGCGCGCACACCATCATCACGAGGCGGGCAGTCTTCAGGAAGTAAGGACCAAGAGGCTTCTTTGCCCGGTGAAGCTCGGAATAGGCGGCAAGCGCCACCTCATTAATGGGGGGAATAAATCGGCCTGTGACTACCAGCGCCAGGAAGAGCGCCTGAGTATAAAGCCCAAGATCATATGTTTCGAGCAAGCGCCCTGCGATCACCACATCGGATTGCGACTGGATGATCCAGAACAATTGGCACAAGGTGAGCACGCCGCCATAGCTGAACAGATCCCATGCGCCTTTAGGGGTGAAAACAGGCGTTATCCAGAACCGAGCGGCAATCATCAGGAAGCAGGCGCGGCTCACGAAAATCGACAGGCCTGCATATATAAGGGCCCACACGCCCCATCCTGCCCATGCAAGTATAAGCGCGGTGAAAGCGCCGACCAGAGCGCTTCCCATATTGGCCTTGGCCTGTTTCCTGAACTCAAGGCCCCGCGCGAGCCATTCAGACGGCATCGCTATAAAAGGAATGGTGAGGAAGATAGCCGCCTGCACGCGCAAAAGGTCGGCAACCACGGGTTCTTTAAAATAGGCGGCTGCATATGGGGCGAAAACGAACTGGATCGCTGCAAGAAGCACATTCGCTATAATAAGCATCCCGAACACTTGCCCCACACGCCTGTCATCAATGCGGTCTGTCTGGACGATTGACGTCGCGAAGCTTTGCCCATTGAGGAAGGCGAGGGTGGTCACCACCACCTGGCTCATGGCGAAAAGGCCATAGTCTGCCGGATCTAGGAGACGCACCACCAGAAAGGTTGATGTCCAGGTGATGATCTGCGCCGCAACCTGTGCACCCCAACGCCATACAAAGGCGCTGCGCACGCGCGCGGCAAAGCCAGCGTCATGCGTATCGCCTGTATGAGGCATACCATCTGCGGGGGTGCGGGCAGTCATATATGGGAGCCTTAGAGGGCAAAGGTGAAAAAAGGGTCCACATCCCTCACGCCGAACAAAGATGGCGGGAAAGCCGGCCAGAATAACATCTGCGCTGTCACAACGATCTAATGCGACTGCGGCGCGACCGATTCTTACGCTTGCTCGTTATTTGATTCGCCTGAGCGGTAAAGATTCGCCTGTCTGACGCGACAGATCGGTCCGATTCACCGATTCAGGTGCTCCGATTCTAGCGTTTTTAGGGGTGATTCAGCCGATTTTGCCCCTGAGCCGGTTTTTGAGCATCCGGGGAGCGATTTTGAAGCCGACAAATAATCTCGTTTTTTCAGTGGCTTGCAAATTTTTTGAAACAAAACCGCAAAAAGCCCTTGCCCGAATCCCGAACCACGCATAGATGGGCTCCACCGACGCGGCGCTGACGGCTTCCACCGCCCGCCACGATCGGTCGCCAAGATAAACGGACAGCCGGCTCCCCCGGTGTAAATCGGGGAACCAATCGCTGTCCGCTATTACTGTCTCGGCGGCTCTTTGACATTGTTGGTTTTTGATGAAGGGACATGTGGGCGACGGCGCCTGGTCTGCGAGCTTCAAGGTCGCAGTAACCAGTACAGTCAAGCCGGTGCCACATCCTGATCGCCTCCACAGGCGGTTTGTGATGATACATGTTCATTCGTATCCATTACGTTTGACAGTGCAGGTATCGGCTCCTTGATATTCTGGCTAGTCAGATTTGCGGGTTTTCCCGTGTCTGGTTGGTTAGTCTCACAAACTTGAGAGTTTGATCCTGGCTCAGAACGAACGCTGGCGGCATGCCTAACACATGCAAGTCGAACGAACCCTTCGGGGTTAGTGGCGCACGGGTGCGTAACGCGTGGGAACCTGCCTTTAGGTTCGGAATAACTCAGAGAAATTTGAGCTAATACCGGATAATGTCTTCGGACCAAAGATTTATCGCCTTTAGATGGGCCCGCGTTAGATTAGATAGTTGGTGGGGTAATGGCCTACCAAGTCGACGATCTATAGCTGGTCTGAGAGGATGATCAGCCACACTGGGACTGAGACACGGCCCAGACTCCTACGGGAGGCAGCAGTGGGGAATATTGGACAATGGGCGAAAGCCTGATCCAGCAATGCCGCGTGAGTGATGAAGGCCTTAGGGTTGTAAAGCTCTTTTACCAGGGATGATAATGACAGTACCTGGAGAATAAGCTCCGGCTAACTCCGTGCCAGCAGCCGCGGTAATACGGAGGGAGCTAGCGTTGTTCGGAATTACTGGGCGTAAAGCGCGCGTAGGCGGCGATCCAAGTCAGGGGTGAAATCCCGGGGCTCAACCCCGGAACTGCCCTTGAAACTAGATTGCTAGAATATTGGAGAGGTAAGTGGAATTCCGAGTGTAGAGGTGAAATTCGTAGATATTCGGAAGAACACCAGTGGCGAAGGCGACTTACTGGACAATTATTGACGCTGAGGTGCGAAAGCGTGGGGAGCAAACAGGATTAGATACCCTGGTAGTCCACGCCGTAAACGATGATAACTAGCTGTCCGGGCTCATAGAGCTTGGGTGGCGCAGCTAACGCATTAAGTTATCCGCCTGGGGAGTACGGTCGCAAGATTAAAACTCAAAGGAATTGACGGGGGCCTGCACAAGCGGTGGAGCATGTGGTTTAATTCGAAGCAACGCGCAGAACCTTACCAGCCTTTGACATCCTAGGACGGTTTCTGGAGACAGACTCCTTCCCTTCGGGGACCTAGTGACAGGTGCTGCATGGCTGTCGTCAGCTCGTGTCGTGAGATGTTGGGTTAAGTCCCGCAACGAGCGCAACCCTCGTCCTTAGTTGCCATCATTTAGTTGGGCACTTTAAGGAAACTGCCGGTGATAAGCCGGAGGAAGGTGGGGATGACGTCAAGTCCTCATGGCCCTTACAGGCTGGGCTACACACGTGCTACAATGGCATCTACAGTGAGCAGCGATCCCGCGAGGGTTAGCTAATCTCCAAAAGATGTCTCAGTTCGGATTGTTCTCTGCAACTCGAGAGCATGAAGGCGGAATCGCTAGTAATCGCGGATCAGCATGCCGCGGTGAATACGTTCCCAGGCCTTGTACACACCGCCCGTCACACCATGGGAGTTGGATTCACCCGAAGGTGGTGCGCTAACCTTTTAGGAGGCAGCCAACCACGGTGGGTTCAGCGACTGGGGTGAAGTCGTAACAAGGTAGCCGTAGGGGAACCTGCGGCTGGATCACCTCCTTTCTAAGGATACAAGCGAAAGCGCCGAGGCTAGACTTCGGAAGAGCTTCGCGAGTTCCAAAGAACATTGCCGTCGTCCTCATGTCCTTTCATCAATCGGAAACAGCACTTTCAGGGTGTTGTTATCCTGAGCTGGCTTTACACGCCCCTCGCGGCCTTTGGGTCAGTGAAGGACAGGTGTGGGCCTGTAGCTCAGTTGGTTAGAGCGCACCCCTGATAAGGGTGAGGTCAGAAGTTCAAATCTTCTCAGGCCCACCATTTTACCTAAGGGGCCTTAGCTCAGCTGGGAGAGCACCTGCTTTGCAAGCAGGGGGTCATCGGTTCGATCCCGATAGGCTCCACCAGGTAATTTTCCGATAGATGAAACGAAAGAGATTCTGCTTTCGAGCAGATAGGCGCATTGGCGCCGAGCATTTGACATTGTGAATGGGTTTTTAAATCGATGCCGTGGAGCATGGATTGTTGAACGCGAAGGGTCTAGCCGGCCTGTTTAGCAAACATCTATGCACCACATATCAATCAAATTGATTATCTGGCTGAGATAATTTCTCCGCATTATCGCGCTGACTTCGGTCGGTGCAGCGAGCGAACAAGCTTTTATGCAGGCTTGTCGTTGATAGTGTGGATTCTCAAGCGTGAGGTAAGAGCATTTGGTGGATGCCTTGGCATGTACAGGCGATGAAGGACGTGGCACGCTGCGATAAGCGTCGGGGAGTTGTGAGCAAACTTTGATCCGGCGATTTCCGAATGGGGAAACCCACCTTCACCATTTCTTTCATTCTTCGTTCGCGGAGATTGAGAGAGGTGGATAAGGTATCACCTTAGTGAATATATAGCTTTGGTGAAGCAAACCCGGGGAACTGAAACATCTCAGTACCCGGAGGAAAAGACATCAACCGAGATTCCCGTAGTAGTGGCGAGCGAACCGGGACCAGGCCAGTGCCTTTTCTATTATTAGCAGAACTCTCTGGAAAGTGAGACCATAGTGGGTGACAGTCCCGTATGCGAAAAGATTAGAAAAGGACTTGAGTAGGGCGGGACACGTGAAATCCTGTCTGAACATGGGGGGACCACCCTCCAAGCCTAAATACTCGTACATGACCGATAGCGAACACAGTACCGTGAGGGAAAGGTGAAAAGCACCCCGATTAGGGGAGTGAAACAGTACCTGAAACCGGATGCTTACAAGCAGTTGGAGCCCCATAGGGGGTGACAGCGTACCTCTTGCATAATGGGTCAGTGACTTAATCTAGCATGCAAGCTTAAGCCGTTAGGTGTAGGCGAAGCGAAAGCGAGTCTGAATAGGGCGACTGAGTATGTTGGATTAGACCCGAACCCCGGCGATCTAGGCATGAGCAGGTTGAAGGTGCGGTAACACGCACTGGAGGACCGAACCGTTGCATGTTGAAAAATGCTCGGATGACTTGTGTTTAGGGGTGAAAGGCCAATCAAGCCGGGAAATAGCTGGTTCTCCGCGAAATCTATTGAGGTAGAGCGTCAGATTTTTGCCATTGGGGGTAGAGCACTGGATGGACGCGGGCTGCGCGAGCGGTACCAATTCTAACCAAACTCCGAATACCAATGAGTCTAGTCTGGCAGACAGACGGCGGGTGCTAAGGTCCGTCGTCAAAAGGGAAACAGCCCTAACCTACAGCTAAGGTCCCCAAGTAATACCTAAGTGCGAAAGCATGTGGGAATCCCAAAACAACCAGGAGGTTGGCTTAGAAGCAGCCATCCTTTAAAGAAAGCGTAACAGCTCACTGGTCTAAATAAGGGTTCCTGCGGCGAAGATGTAACGGGACTAAAGGTATTCACCGAAGCTTAGGGTTGCAGTTTACTGCAGCGGTAGCGGAGCGTTCTGTAAGTTGATGAAGCGGAAGGGTAACCGACCGTGGAGATATCAGAAGTGCGAATGCTGACATGAGTAGCGATAAAGAGGGTGAGATGCCCTCTCGCCGAAAGACCAAGGGTTCCTGCTCAACGCTAATCGGAGCAGGGTTAGCCGGCCCCTAAGACGAGCCCGAAGGGGGTAGTCGATGGGAACCACGTAAATATTCGTGGGCTTGGAGGTGTGTGACGGTTTGCGGAAGTAGTTCAACCTTATTGGATTGGTTGGGCTGCCAAGTAGATCCAGGAAATAGCCCCTCCGTATAAACCGTACCCGAAACCGACACAGGTGGTCAGGTAGAGTATACCAAGGCGCTTGAGAGAAGTATCCTGAAGGAACTCGGCAAATTGCCTCCGTACCTTCGGAAGAAGGAGGCCCTGAATCGAGGCAACTCTTTTCAGGGGGCACAGGCCAGGGGGTAGCGACTGTTTAGCAAAAACACAGGACTCTGCTAAGTCGGCTTCAAGACGACGTATAGGGTCTGACGCCTGCCCGGTGCTTGAAGGTTAAGAGGAGGAGTGCGAGCTCCGAATTGAAGCCCAAGTAAACGGCGGCCGTAACTATAACGGTCCTAAGGTAGCGAAATTCCTTGTCGGGTAAGTTCCGACCTGCACGAATGGCGTAACGACTTCCCCACTGTCTCCAGGATATGCTCAGCGAAATTGAATTCTCCGTGAAGATGCGGAGTACCCGCGGTTAGACGGAAAGACCCCGTGCACCTTTACTGCAGCTTCAGAGTGGCATTAGGAAAGAACTGTGTAGCATAGGTGGGAGGCTTTGAAACTTGGGCGCCAGTCCGAGTGGAGCCATAGGTGAAATACCACCCTGTTGTTTTCTGATGTCTAACCTAGAACCGTTATCCGGTTCAGGGACCCTCTGTGGCGGGTAGTTTGACTGGGGCGGTCGCCTCCTAAAGAGTAACGGAGGCGCGCGATGGTAGGCTCAGGCCGGTTGGAAACCGGCTGCGAGAGTGCAATGGCATAAGCCTGCCTGACTGCGAGACCGACAGGTCGAGCAGAGACGAAAGTCGGTCATAGTGATCCGGTGGTCCCTCGTGGAAGGGCCATCGCTCAACGGATAAAAGGTACGCCGGGGATAACAGGCTGATACTGCCCAAGAGCTCATATCGACGGCAGTGTTTGGCACCTCGATGTCGGCTCATCACATCCTGGGGCTGGAGCAGGTCCCAAGGGTTTGGCTGTTCGCCAATTAAAGTGGTACGTGAGCTGGGTTCAGAACGTCGCGAGACAGTTTGGTCCCTATCTGCCGTGGGCGTCGATACTTGAAAGGAGTTGCCCCTAGTACGAGAGGACCGGGGTGAACATACCTCTGGTGTATCTGTCATTCCGCCAGGAGTGCCGCAGAGTAGCTATGTATGGACGGGATAACCGCTGAAAGCATCTAAGCGGGAAGCCTCCCTTAAGATTAGGTATTTTAGATCCGTCAGAGACCATGACGTTGATAGGCCAGGTGTGGAAGCGCAGTAATGTGTGGAGCTAACTGGTACTAATGATTTATTCGTGCTTGAGAATTCGCACTGTCAATGACAGGCCTGCCATTCGGCAGCGTCCGTCTTGCGGTGGAGAAAATCTCCAGCCAGACGTTCACATTTAGCCAAGACTTGATCATCGATTTATAACCCGCACATCCACAGGCTTCATTGCTTGGTGGTCCTAGCGACTGTGACCCACCCGATCCCATCTCGAACTCGGCCGTGAAACCAGTTAGCGCCGATGGTACTGTGTCCTAAGGCACGGAAGAGTAGGTCGCCGCCAGGCATTGCAGCTTGTGGAAGTGCAGGAAATAACCCATTCACTTGTCAAAGGGCTCTCCTTCACAGGATAGCCCTTTTGGCGTCTCTGAGGGCTTTGTCCTTTCGACGCCGCCCAAGGGAGTTATGATCCTTGGGGATGGCCAAACGAAACCGCAGGTTTCGCAAGGCCGACTGGCCGCCGCGCGGTGAGCGCGAAAGCCAAGCCGACGGATGTCGGCGCCCGGCGTCTGAGGGCGCTCGGTATGCTATCGCGGGATGGAGCAGTCCGGTAGCTCGTCAGGCTCATAACCTGAAGGTCGTTGGTTCAAATCCAACTCCCGCAACCAGCATCAAATTGAAAACCCACTAAAAAAAGGGCCTCGCTGTTCGCAGCTGAGGCCTTTTGTCGTTTGACTTTGCACAAACACGATCAGCACAAATTGATCTATTCAATCACAAGCGAGCGCGTGGCGGTCGTTCGCAACTCCTATTCCGAGGCTATGCGTCAGCCTTTCCAAGCTTTATCCCAATACCATGTTGGAGCGGATGCAGTTCTCAGGTGTTTGGCGCGATTATCAGGCCCGCGTACTTGCGCAGATGGAAGACCATCTCGGTGATGACCGCCTCCATGTGGTCGCAGCGCCCGGGGCAGGGAAGACGGTCCTTGGCCTGGAGATCGTGCGCAGGCTCGCCCGGCCCGCACTGGTCTTTGCCCCAAGTCTTGCCATCCGCGATCAGTGGCGCGAGCGGCTGAGCCCGCTGTTTATGAACGATTTGCCGGGGTCGGAGGAAATATCTTGCGATTTGAGAGAGGCAAAGGTGCTCACCTTGTCCACCTATCAATCCCTCGACAGTTTTCGGCGAAGCGATCAACTTTCTGCGCTGATTGAAGGGCTCAACGCCTCCGGACCTTTTACCCTCGTTTTGGATGAAGCGCATCACTTGCGCAAAGCTTGGTGGGATTGCCTCAACCGTCTTGCGAATGAACTTGAAGACCTGAAGATCGTCGCGCTCACGGCGACCCCGCCCTATGATGCGAGCTTTGCCGAATGGAACCGGTATGAACGCCTTTGCGGGCCTATCGACCTCGAAATCGGTATCCCCGAATTGGTGCGCGCTGGCGATCTGTGTCCACATCAGGATCATTTGACGCTTTCTCGGCCAACGGCCGATGCGCTTGAGCTTCTCAATCGGCGAGCAAAGGCCATTTATGCCCTGCAACGCGACTTGCGGGAAGATACTGAGCTTCTTCAATGGCTTGAAAGCCACCCATGGCTAACGGACCCGGAAAGTCATGTCGAGCAGGTGCTTGAAGCTCCAGAAATGCTTTCATCGGTGCTGGTCTTGCTCGGATCTGCGGGACACGCACTCCCGCCCCTGCCATTGAAGCTTTTGGGCGTAAAAGCCGCTCAACTGCCGCGTCCGTCACAATTCTGGCTGGAACAGTTGCTCGACGGTTTAGTGTTCATCCACCGCGAGGCTTTCCCGTTATCAGCGGAGCGATACAAATCGCTCGAAAGGCGGCTCCATCGGGAAGGTTTAATTGAGGGCAAGCGCGTGCGCTTGTCGCACACACGATCGATCTTCCGCTTGCTTGCTTCATCGCTCGGCAAGATGGAAAGCATTTGCGAAATCGCGTCGCGCGAAGAGGCTTGTCTTGGCAAAGAACTGCGTATGGTCGTTTTGTCCGATCATATTCGTGCAAGCGAATTGCCACGCCGCGCAAGCGACCCTTTTGAACCAGCAAAGCTGGGCGTGATCCCGATCTTTGAAACACTGCGGCGCAAAGGGATTTGTGTCGATCATCTGGCGGTCCTGACTGGCAGCCTTGTAATCGTTCCCGCCCCTGTACAGGCGGCATTGGCACCCGTCTGTGAACAGCTTGGGCTCGAACTCGATACCGTCCGCACCAAACCGATGCCAGCTTGCCCGGCGCACCTTGAACTCACTTGCGCACATTCAGCGGATGCAACACGCCTTGTGACTGCACTGTTCCAACGCGGCGACATCCGCATTCTTGTGGGCACGCAATCACTGCTGGGCCAAGGGTGGGATGCGCCGGCGCTCAATTCGCTTGTCCTTGCAAGCAACACCGCTTCTTTCGTGCTCTCCAACCAGATGCGCGGTCGAGCCATTCGTATCGACCCACACAACCCCGACAAGGTGTCCAACATCTGGCACCTCGCGACAATTGAACCTCGCATGGAAGGCCTTCACGAAGCCATCGCCGCTTCGCTCAATTGGGGCGCACTTAACGATGACGGTGCCGCAGGCCCCAGTGATATTGCCACCATTGCGCGGCGCTTTCGCGCGTTCGAATGTATTTCCAATGGTCCCTCGGACCTCATTGAAAGCGGCCTTGGCAGATTGGGACTGGACGCAAGGCTCGGCGTCGAGGGCCAAAACGCGGTAACTTTTGAAAACGCCAGTGACCGGCCTGGAATTGCTGCGAAATGGGTAAGGTCGCTAGGGGCGGGTGAGGCGCGTTCACAAGTTCGCGAGACTGCGGCTCCGAATTATGCGCCACGCACACTCGCATGGAAAGATACGCTGCACGCGCTTGCATGGACCACCAGTGGCACTGCTGGCATGGCCTTTGCCGAAGGGATACGCAGTGCGACCTCGTTTACAGGGCTTGGACTTTTGGCACTTGGCGCTGCCGGGGTGGCTACAGCTGCAAGCTTTCCCAGCGTGTTCAAAGCGGCAAGGCTCTTGTGGCGCAATGGTTCGCTCGAAGGGAGCCTCGAACAAGTCGGGCGCGCCATCCTTGAATGTCTGTCCACCTTCGGCCTCATAAGCGCCGAAGACCTGAAAGGCGCTGAATTTGAAATCCGGTCGACCATGGATGGGCGCAAGGACGTAATCGTCAAGGGCGTCAGCCGTGCCGCCGAACGGCAGATCTTGCAGGCATTCGCCGAAGTCTTGGGCCCGGTCCAAAATCCGCGCTATCTACTGTCGCGCAAGTCATGGCTGGGCTCAATCGGACGCGAGGATTACCACGCTGTCCCGGCAAGCCTTGGCGCACGCAAGGAAATCGCCGAAATGTTTGCCAAGCTCTGGAACGCGAAAGTCGGCTCTTCGAAACTCATCTTCACGCGCAGCGCGGATGGGCGACGCTTTTTGCTTCGGGCAAGAATGCGCTCTTTTGCTGCTGGGTTTCAAAGGTCAGTTGATCGCCGTTCGGCTTGGTTGTGAGCGGGTGCAGTGCACGCTTTATTTGCGACCATTGCGCCGCAGCCAGAGAAGCCGCTTGGTTTAGAAGTGTTTGAGCGCTATCCCAATGGCTAAGGCGACTTCAGCTTCCGGCTTTAGGTTCGCGACAATTTCATTACCGCGCGCAGGTGCGATGCAAAGGAACGATGCTTCGTGGATCCTGAAAATTTCCTTCGCTCCGGCGAGAATTGTTGGAAAGCAACCCGCGCTGAAAGAGCCACCCTTCTGGTCGATGGCGAGGATTATTTCCGTGCCGTGCGCAGTGCGATGATGAAAGCGCGCTCGCGTATTGTGATGCTTAGCTGGGACATTGATACGCGGGTGGAAATGTACGACACGCAAGGGCCCGTGGAGGGGCCACTTGCTCTGGGACCGTTCATCGAATGGCTGGTCAAGCGCAATCCCGAATTGCAGATTTACATCTTGCGCTGGGATATTGGTTCGCTGAAAACTCTGGCTCGCGGGTTGACTTTGTGGACGCTGCTGCGCTGGATTTTTCATCCGCGCATCCACCTCCTGCTCGACCGGCATCACCCGCCTTTGGCATCAGTCCATCGCAAGATCATCAGCATCGATGAATGCACTGCCTTTTGCGGCGGAATTGATGTCACCGAGAGCCGGTGGGACACGCGCGAACACCTTGAGCACAATCCTCTTCGCGCCTCGCCCGGAGGGACTGATGATGGACCCTGGCATGATGCCTCAATGATCGTTCAAGGGCCTGCCGCGCGTGAGCTGGCCGTTTATACGCAAAGCCGATGGGCAAGCGCCGGAGGCCGCCCAATGGCACCAGCCCACCCCACCGCGCACTGCTGGCCGGAATATCTTGAGCCGCAATTTCGCGATGTCGAAGTTGCGATTGTGCGCACTGAACCGGAGATGGAAGACCAAGAGGAGGTGCGCGAAGGTGAGCGCTTATTCCTCGACATGATCGCAAAGGCAAAGCGATGGATTTATGCCGAAAGCCAATACTTTGCCTCCACCGCGATTGCCGAGGCAATCGAAGCGCGTTTGTCGAGTGATGATTGTCCGGAAATTATCCTGCTGAACCCCGTCACAGCAGACGGCCCCATCGAAAGCGCGATCATGCAGCCGCAGCGCGCGGTCTTGCTTGAAGGCTTGATGGAACACCCTAATGCAGACCGCCTGCGCGTTTATCACCCGGTGACGGCGACGAACAAAGAGATTTACTGCCACGCCAAGATCATGATCGCCGACAATGATGTGCTCAGGATCGGGTCTGCCAATCTCAACAACCGTTCAATGGGGTTCGACAGCGAGTGCGACCTTGCTCTGTGCTCTGAAGGCAAGAGCGAGGTGCAAGACCGTATCGCTCACGTGCGCGCTGATCTGTTGGCTGAGCATTTGTCGCAACCGGTTGAGGCCGTTGCCCAGCGGCTTGAGGCCACTGGCTCATTGATTGAAGTTGTCGAGCATTTTTCGAAAGCTGCCCGCGATGCGGGAAAACGGACATTGCGCCCTTATGACTTTCCCGACCACGGACCAATGCAGCGTGCCATTGGCGAATCCAATCTGATGGACCCGGAAAGCAATGGCGACTGACCCTTAATCTCAAATGCGCGGGACATGGCTTGGCGCAGGAACGCATTGTGCTGCCAGTCATTTATCTTACCAAACGCCGCGCGCCGAGGCAGTGCGTTCCTGGCGAAATCAAAGGTAAGATCACCCTATGACGAACTCAAAAGACTGGCTCGAACCTGCTTTTGAAGCCATCGCCATTGACGATGATGGACGCGCGTGTGCCGACATTCCGGAGAGCGCTTGCAAAGATGAAGCCGGAAATTTCTTTGCCCATGTTTCGGCTCTCACCCTCTCCAAGAGCGGGGATGCGCTGGTCGACCCCAAGCTTGTCCTTAGCTGGCTGATGACATCGCTGGGAGCCCCTTCTGCGCTCGTTGGTCTGTTGGTGCCCATCCGCGAAGCGGGCGCTTTGTTGCCTCAGATGTTCACGGCCGAAAAACTGCGTGAATTGCCTCAGCGCAAATGGGCATGGTCGGCAGGCGCATCGGTTCAAGGGCTAGCCGCTTTGGCCATCGCCTTTGCGGCGCTGTTTCTAACCGGACTGCAAGCCGGGATCGCCATTCTGGCAGCGCTCACCGTGTTATCCCTTGCGCGGAGCGTGTGCTCGGTTTGCTATAAGGATGTGCTTGGAAAAACGGTCGATAAATCGCGCCGGGGCCGCGCCACCGGCCTTGCCAGCAGCCTGTCTGCAATCGCCGCGATCATCTTTGCTCTCGTGTTGTATTTCGGCAATTTCGAACGCTTTACCGTCGTAGTCGTAGCGCTTTTTGTAGCAGGTGTTGCGTGGATCGCCGGAAGCCTTGTCTTCACCTCGCTTTCCGAGGAGAAAGGCGCGACCGAAGGCGGGGCAAACGCATTCAAGTCGGCGATGGAAAACCTTCAGTATTTCAAAACCGAACCGCAGCTTCGCACCTTCATCATGACACGCGGCTTGCTCACTGCGACTGCCTTTGCTCCCCCGTTCATGGTCGCGTTGGGAACGCAAGGCCAAGAGGGTTCAAGCAGCTTGGGACTGCTTGTTTTCTCGTCGGCCCTGTCCGCGCTCTTGAGCAGTTTTATCTGGGGCACTTTGTCCGACCGATCGAGCCGCAAAGTGCTGATCAT
The DNA here is from genome assembly GCF_019904235.1 of Erythrobacter sp. SCSIO 43205. NCBI lineage: Bacteria > Pseudomonadati > Pseudomonadota > Alphaproteobacteria > Sphingomonadales > Erythrobacteraceae > Erythrobacter > Erythrobacter sp. SCSIO 43205. The sequence continues at coordinate 879,528 of NZ_CP063202.1, forward strand.
CGCATCAATTATCGGCGCCTCGGCCTTGGCGGCGACGGTTGCTGCATCGGCCCTCGGATGGATGCAGGGCGATTTTGTCCTTCCTGTGCTGCTCTTTGTCCTTATGGTCAGCTATCAGGGGGTGCGGCTGGGGCGCTCAACCCATCTGGTTGATATGGCAACAAGCGAAACGAGAGCGGCATTCACCGCGCTTTCGAACACCGCCATTGGTATCGTGCTTTTGGCAGGTGGAGTTTTCAGCCTGATTGCGAACTTTGCAGGGCTCGAAGTCACGCTGACGATCCTTGCGGTGATGTGCGCTCTGGCTATTTGGCCTGCGCTGGGCCTGGACGAGGTTCAAAGCTAGCCAATGATGAGTTTGAATTGCGCTATACCCAACTGGCGATCCGGTTCGTAAGTATGCGTTCGGTGCCTTAGCGCAGCCCCTATAAGATGAGATTGCAATATGTCTGATAAAAAGCCAGACCAGCAGGCATCCGAGCCCGGTGCGGATCACGCTGGCGATGCGCCCACCTCTCCAGAGATTTACATCGAAATCTCTCAAGAGGGCATCGAGGAAATGGAGCGGCCTTCGGCTTCGCTGTTCTGGTCGGCTATCGCAGCGGGACTACTGGTCAGCTTCTCGCTCATCGTAAAAGCTGCGCTTTATGCTGAGACGAGCGGGCTTTCCTTTGGACACGCGATTGACAGCCTTGGGTATACCATCGGCTTTATCCTTGTGATTTTCTGCCGTTTGCAGCTGTTTACCGAAAACACGATCACGCCAGTCTTGCCCACCATCGCAAAACCGACTCCTAAAAACTGCTGGAATACAAGCCGGGTTTGGGGGATCAGCCTTGTCGGCAATTTCATCGGCACTGCGATTATGGCCGCGCTGTTTGTTTTCACCCCTATTGTCTCTGAGGCGACCTTTGATGCCATGATGTCGATCAGCACGAAAGTCGCAGAGCTGGGTTTTCTGGAATCGTTGGTGAAGGGGATGCCATCGGGGCTGTTGATTGCGGCATTGGTGTGGATGCGGCCAAGTTCAGGCAACAGTTTTCTGGGGCTGGTTTTCCTCATTATCTATGTCATTGCCCTTGGCGACTTCACCCACGTTATCGTGGGATCGTGCGAGATTTTCCTGCTCGCATGGGAAGGCGAACGTGCGATTGCGCCGATGATGGTGAACAACATTTTGCCGACGCTGATTGGCAATGTCATCGGCGGAACAGCGCTGTTTGCGCTTCTCGCCTGGGCGCAGGTCAAAGACGAATTGTAGCGGGTTGCGCTTGCCTAAATCGCAGAGCTGAACTGGCGCGTTGTTGCTTTGCGATATGGGTCAAACAGGCTCGCGATTGTCCTAGCGTAAGGCAATCCCTCTGGCGTAATTGTCAGGGTCAAGCCATCAAGCCGGGCGAGTTCGCGTTCCAGAAACACGCTGAGTGCTTCACGCTGATCAGCCAGTAGACACGGGGTCAATTGAGCGACATTCTGGCACAGAAGGCCTTTAATGACGTCGCCTATCATCTGGTCCTTGGCGCTGCGCACGATACCATCAGCGCCGCATAAAAGCCCTTGCGAGGACAGCATCCGATAGCGGCCTGAGTTCTTTTCATTTTGTACGATCAGGTCGGGAAAGACGTTGATCGCTGACGAGCCAAGACCAATGAGAACTGGCGCGGTGTCATCGGTAAACCCCTGAAAATTGCGATTCAACGTGCCCCGCCGCGCCGCCACAGCCAAAGGATCGGAGCTCTTCGCGAAGTGGTCAAAGCCAACCGGCTCATACCCATGGGACGTGAGATAGCCGAAGCCTTGGCGTGCCATTGCGAAACGGGTGTCCTTGCCCGGAAGGGCGCTTGCATCAATCACCCTTTGGCGCGGGATAATATGCGGCACATGGGCATAGCCGAACAGTGCAATCCGGTCCGCGCCCAAGAGCTGCGCGCAATCAAGGCTCTCTTCCACATCTTCAAGTGTCTGATGAGGCAGGCCATACATCAGATCGAAATTGAGCGAAGTAACGCCCGCATCGCGCAGCCATTGCACGGTTTGACAAATCAGGCCGTCGCCTTGCTCGCGCCCGATGGCTTTCTGGCAGTGTGCGGCGAAAGTCTGCACGCCAAGGCTTGCCCTTGTGATGCCCGCCTCGCCAATGACCTCGGACCAGTCGCCTGACATTGTGCGCGGGTCAATTTCGATCGACCATTGCGTGTCATGCAGCCAGAAATGCCGATTGAGGGCGTCGACAAGGTCAAGAAATTCTGAGGGTAGGATCGCATTCGGACTTCCCCCGCCAAAGGCAATCCGGCGCACGCCAGCTTCGCGTGGCAACAGCTTTGCAACCGTCTCTATCTGAGCGTGGAGAGCGCTCAGATAGCTTTCAACCCGTTGCCGCCTGCCGCTCGCGGCGGTGTTACAGCCGCAGTAAAAGCAAATCTTCTCACAAAACGGGATGTGCACATAAAGCGAGATGTCGCCTGTCGTTTGCTCGATCTGTGTTTCAAGCGCGCGCGGCGACAACTCGCCAAAATCGGCAGCTGTTGGATAGCTGGTGTAGCGCGGAACAGGAGTTTCGAGCAGTTCAGGGTAATAAGGCCACATTTGTTTATGCTCGCTCCATAGTATTAGGGTCCGGCATCCGACGCAGGGGGGGGCAGCGCGGATGCCGGAGTGCTGCTATGGAGAAACGGAACTGGAGCGTCTTTGCGCTAGATCAAATTGCCCTTTTTGGGCTTCTCGCGGCACGTGCCTGCATGACAGGCTTGCGGGTCGCATGGGTGATCGTCTGCCGGTGTTTCATTACCAAGCGGGATGCTGATCTGCCCCCCGCTGCATAATTCAATCAGCAGCGATTTCTCATCGTTTGGCAGCGGGCCTGTCATTATGGGCACGAGTGCTGCGAAGGCGAGACACGCTTTGATCACTGATCGTCTCCCTCATCGTCGATAAGGATGCGTGTGGCGGCGCCGTCCATGTCTTCATATTGTCCGGTCTTCATCGCCCAAAAGAAAGCGAGAAGGCCAAGCGCGCCCATGCCAAGAGCAATCGGGATGAGAAACATGAGGATGCTCATTTGGCAGCTCCGTTGAGGCGCAAAGAATTGGCGACCACCACAAGGCTGCTCACCGACATGGCGATGGCAGCGATCAGCGGGGTAACATACCCAAACAGCGCAAGCGGCACGGCGAGCGCGTTGTAGAGAATCGAAAAGCCGAAGTTTTGCCGCACGATGCGCATGGTGGCGCGCGCCGCTTTGACCGCGAGGGCCACTGGCATCAGCTTTTCGCCAAGGAACACCGCATCTGCCGCTTGTTTGCTCGCATCGCTTGCGGTGCCCGGCGCGATAGAGGCGTGGGCTGCGGCAAGGGCAGGGCCGTCGTTCAGGCCATCACCCACCATCAAAGGTTTGTGGCCAGCGCCTTTCAACTGGTCGAGCATCTCCAGCTTTTCCTTGGGGCTCGCATCTCCAAAGCCTTTGATGCCAAGGGTGTTTGCAACCGCATCGACCGCTGCGCTGCGATCGCCTGAGACGATGGCGGCCTCCATGCCAAGTGCGCGCATCGCGTCCAGCGTTGCGGCTGCATCGCAGCGCAAAGGATCGTTAAAGGCGATGGTTTGCCCAAATTCTCCAATAGTCAGCTGTGTTGAAAGGCCAGCGGGCTGAAGCTCGTCTGTGCTGTTTTTGGGCCGCCCTAGGGTCGCGTTCTGTCCACGCCAGATACCGCGCATCCCTTCGCCGGAAACTTCTGTCACATCGATGAGTATGGCTGGCTCCACGCCTGCGGCTCGCAATGTCTTTGCCAGTCCCTTGCTCAAGGGGTGCGAACTAGACTGTGCGAGGGCTAAGGCCACGGATTTCTGAGCTTTGCTAAGATCATCAATTTGGGGAACAGGTTCGCCGACGGTCAAAGTGCCGGTTTTGTCCATCAGGGCGCTGTCGCACTCGGCGAGCCGTTCTAAAGCACTGCCATCCTTGACCAAAAGTCCACGTTTTAGAAGCGCGCCAGAGGCTACCACCTGCGCGGTCGGCACGGCTAATCCCATGGCGCAAGGGCAAGTGATTATCAGAACCGCAATCGCGATAACGAGCGATTGGTACCATCCAGCGCCCGCCACCATCCAGCCAACAAAGGCAAGCGCTGCAAGGCTGTGCACGGCAGGCGCATAAGCGCGGCTGGCACGGTCAGCGATGCGCACATATGAGCTGCGCGATTGACCCGCTTCGTCCATCAACCGCGCGATGTCGGCAATAGCTGTGTCTTGAGCCGTGGCGGTCAAACGCACGCGAATGGGCGCGCTAAGATTGATCGCGCCGGCCAGCACTGCGCTTCCAGTGGCGACGGGCTCAGGCCGACTTTCTCCGGTCAGCATGGAATTGTCGATGGCGCTGGCGCCTTCGATAACCTCGCCATCTGCGGCCAGTGCTTCACCAGCGGCGACAAGAGCAATCATGCCGGGCTCAAGGTCAGCAGCGGCAACGCTGCGGGTTGAACCATCCTCGTCCACGATTTGCGCCGATTTTCCCATTCGGCCAAGCAGCGCGCCGATCCCGGCCCGCGTCTTGTCGCGCATCACCGCATCAAGCGCGCGCCCTGCGAGCAGGAAGAACAAAAGCATCACCGCGCTTTCGAAATAGGCGTGCTCCCCGCCGGTTGCCGTTTCATACAGGCTCAGCGCGGTTGCCAGAATAACGCCGATGGAGATGGGAACGTCCATATTGGTGCGCCCGTGCTTCAAAGCCATAAGCGCTGAGGCGAAAAACGGCCGCCCGGAATATGCGATCACGGGAAGAGCGATCAGGGCGGAAAGCCAATGGAAAAGCTCGCGCGTAGCTCCTTCAGCCCCCGACCAGATGCTGACCGAAAGGAGCATGATGTTCATCATGCCAAAACCCGCAACACCCAGCGCGCGGACCAGCTGCGTGCGCTCCTTATCATCGGCGCCAAGGGGGTTTTCTTCGACCGCCTGCGCCTCAAAGCCGAGCTGTTCAAGCGCGCGGGTCAGGGACGCTTCGTCCATGTTTGGTTCGTGTTCGATGGCAACACGCTTGGCAGAGAAATTGACGCGCGCGCTGGCAATCCCGTCCACTTTCACAAGCTCGCGTTCAATCTTTGCGATACAGCCAGCGCATTTGATACCCGGGACAGTGAAGCGTGTCGCGGTCAGCTCTGCTGCGGTTTGCTGGGGAAGAGGGACGGGAGCGTTCACTTAAAGTTCGCTCTCGCTTATCCAGACATCATCGCCAGAGGTGATGGTAAGGCGCATGGTCCAGCGGCCTGCGTCAACCGGCTGGGTGGAAGCGAAAGTGCCGCCACCTTTGGGGGCAAAATCAAGGCTGGCAAAAGCGTGCTCTCCAATCGGGCGGCGAAGTTCGGCGCTAACGACTGCTCCTTCGGGCACATATTGCGTGGTGATGGTGACGTGGCCGCTCTCACCGCGCTCGGCCGACGCCTTCCACCCAAGCGCCTTGGATGCTTCGGCCGCTTCCAGCCAGCGATTGAAGTTCTGGCTCGCGACATAGGAGTTGTTCACAACCACCCCGTGAAATCCGCCCACAGCAAGGCTCGCCATGGTGAAGTTGACCGCCGCGACAATGCCAAAGCCTGCGACAAAGATCAGCGCGACGCGGCGCCCTGTCAGTCGTTGCTTGTTTGAAGTGCTTGCCACTATTCGCCTCCTGGCAGGGTGAACACTGTTTCTTCGACGTCGCGTTCGCGTTGTTCATCGAGAGAAGTCAGTTCAAAAGAAAAGGTGTCGGTCGTGGTCCCTTGAGGCACGCTTACGTAGGTGCGCACGATCCGCGTTTGGTCAGCAGGAACGGTGATGGTCTGAGTGGGAGCGGCAGCATCGCGCCCGATCCGGTCAGTCCACATGACTGAGCCTTCGGGCAGGCCTTTAAGCGCAACTTCCATTTCACGCGGGCGCGCTTCCATATTGCGCAGGCGAAGCGTGAAGGCGTTACGCACAGAGCCATCTTTCATCAGCATGAATGGCGGATTGCGTTCCGGCGATACGGTCAAATCGGTGTGTGTGCGGGTGCCAAGCGAGAAGAGCAGAGCTGCGCCAATCGCCGCCCATACGCCGAAATAGATAAAGGTGCGCGGACGCAGCAGAGCCTTGTAAGCAGGTTGAGCGGGAGCGCCTGCCGCCTCCGCTTCGCACTGGTCAAGGGTGGCATAATCGATAAGGCCGCGCGGGCGGTCGATCCCTTTCATAATGCGATCACACGCATCAATGCACAATCCGCAGGTGATACAGCCGATCTGCTGGCCTTCGCGAATATCAATGCCCGTGGGGCACACCGCAACACATTCGCGGCAATCAATGCAATCGCCGTATTTTTCCGGCTCTTTCTTCGCTTTTTTAAGGCTTCCGCGCTGTTCGCCGCGCCAGTCTTTGTAAGTAACAATGAGCGATTTCTCGTCGAGCATCGCGCCCTGAATACGCGGCCACGGGCACATATAAATGCACACTTGTTCGCGCATAAAACCGCCAAGCCAGAAAGTGGTGCCGGTCAGAACCGCTACAGTCATGTAAGCAACCGGATCGGCATTCAGCGTGAAGAAATCGCGCGCTAGCGTCGGCGCATCGGCGAAGTAGAGAATCCATGCCCCGCCAGTCACCATCGCAATGAGCAGGTAAACCGCCCACTTGCTGGTGCGCCGCGCGATTTTCGATGCGGTCCAAGGTGCCTTGTCCAATTTCATCCGGGCATTGCGGTCGCCATCAAAGAAGCGGTCGACGTGCTGAAACAGGTCGGTCCAGACCGTTTGCGGACAGGCATATCCGCACCACGCCCGGCCCACCGCACTGGTGACAAGGAACAGGCCAATCCCTGCCATGATGAGAAGGCCTGCGACAAAGTAAAATTCGTGCGGCCAAATCTCGATGTCGAACATATAGAAACGGCGATTGGCAAGATCGATCAACACCGCTTGATCGGGCGCATATGGCCCACGATCCCAACGGATCCATGGGGTCACATAGTAGATCGTCAGGGTGACGAGCATGATGAGCCATTTGAAGCGGCGAAACGGGCCATCGATCCGCTTGTTATGGACGTTTTCACGCTTGGCATAAAGCGAAGGAGATCCGCCGGGTACCGGGGGCGATGGGGGACGCGAGGCGGCGCCTGTTTTATCGAGCGCAGTGCTCCACCGGCTGGCCCCTTTTTTGGGATCAGCCAGTGGAGTTTCGAGTTGGTCAGAGTTGGCCATTGCCTTCTGCTCCTTCAGCCATCGCCACTTGAGCCTCATCTTCGGCTGCGTCTGTGGCGGGCTCCGCCTTGGTTTCTTCACCGCCACCGCGTGAGTGGACATAGGCTGCAAGCATCTTGATGGTGACAGGGTCCAGCTTGTCGCTCCATCCCGGCATCACACCGTGACGAGGGTTGGAGATTTGCTGGCGAATGCTCGCCTCGCTACCGCCATAAAGCCAGATCGCATCATTCAATGCAGGCGCGCCCTGAATACGGTCGCCCGATCCGCTTGAGTTGTGGCACGCGGCGCAATTGGTTTCGAACAATTCAGCGCCCGCCGCGCTTCCCGGCCCGTCGCCGCTCAGCGACTTTACGTGCGCAACCAGTGCACTAATCTGACTTTGATCGAAGATGTCGCCAAAGGCTGGCATCAGTGAGAAGCGCGTTTGATCTGACCCTTCCCAGCGGATGCCGTGGGTGAGCGTGTATTGAATGGCTTCAAGATCGCCGCCCCAAATCCAGTCATCGTCATTAAGGTTGGGATAGCCATACTGCTCATACCCCGCAGCGCCCGCGCCGTGGCATTGGACGCAGTGTTGCTTAAACGCTGATGCACCGCCAGAGATCGCTTGCCCTAAAAGTTCAGGGTCAGCCGACAGCTTAGTGATGTCGGTAGCCGCTATCCTCTCAAAGGTGGTTTGGCGTGCCAAATCGGCAGCACTCATTTCCTTGGCCAATTCGCCGCGCGAGGACCATCCGAGCACACCATCCGTCGCTTTTTCAACCATCGGCCATGCCGGATAAAGCACGACGTAAACGAGCGCCCAGGCAATCGTTGCATAGAAGGTCCAAAGCCACCAGCGCGGCAGCGGGGTGTTCAGTTCTTCGATGCCGTCCCACTCATGGCCGACAAATTCGGTGCCTGTGGCTTCATCAATCCGGGACTTATCAGACATTTTCGTCCTCCTCGAAGATCGAGTTTTTGGCCTCTTCAACGCGGGCCTTTGAATGGGGGAGGAAGCTCCACCCGCACAGCAAAACATAAAGTGCGAATATCATCACAAGGCCGTAGCTGTCGGCGAGGTGACGAAGGGTTTCGTAAAAGCTCATCGACCCGTCTCCTGTGCAAGTTCCGCTTGGGCTGCGGCGCTGTCGACATCGACCAGCGTGCCGAGCATCTGAAGGTAAGCTATCAGAGCATCCATCTCTGTCACGCGGGTGGGATCGCCGTCGTAATCGCGGATTTGCGACTTGGGATAGCGTTCCTGAAGATCGCCAGCGTCCAATTCAGGATTGGCCTGTGCGTACAGGTCATTTTCCGCCATCTCGATATCAATCGCGCTGTAAGGCACGCCGACGCGCTGCAATGCGGTTAGATTGGCAGAGATGTCAGCGATGTGCAGCTTAGTGTCCGCAAGGAAGCTGTAGCTTGGCATGATACTCTGCGGGACCACGCTTTGCGGGTTTTTCAAGTGCTGAACGTGCCACTCATCCGAATAGCGACCGCCAACGCGTGCAAGGTCAGGCCCGGTGCGTTTTGATCCCCATTGGAAGGGGTGGTCGTACATACTTTCAGCCGCCAGCGAATAGTGGCCATAACGTTCCACCTCGTCGCGAAACGGACGGATCATCTGGCTGTGACAGGTGTAGCACCCTTCACGAATGTAGATGTCCCGGCCTGCTTGCTCGAGCGGGGTGTAAGGCCGCATCCCTTCGACTTCCTCGATCGTATTGTCGATCCAGAACAGCGGCGCGATTTCGACAAGTCCGCCAATTGCGACGGTCACGAGTGTGGCAGCTGCCAGCAGGGTGACGTTTTTCTCCAGCCTTTTATGGCCTTCGAAGGCGCCCTGATCGGGAGCGTTATTTTGAGAGGTCGTGCTCATTGGTAAAGCTCCTTATTCTGCTGGTTCAGCTTGGGGTTGGGCGGCGGAAGGTGCGGGCAGCGGACGGTCCGCGTCCTCGTCAAATTCCATGTCGCTCATCGGGGCCTCTTGGCGCTGGTGTCCAGCAATCGTCATCCAGATGTTATAGGCCATGATGACCGCGCCAGAGAGGTAGAGAAGGCCACCAGCTGCGCGCATCAGATACATCGGGTGAAGCGCTGCAACACTGTCGACGAAGCTGTTCACGAGGTATCCGTCAGCGCCATATTCACGCCACATCAGGCCTTGGGTAATCCCGGCAACCCACATACTGGCCGCGTAAAGAACGATGCCGAGCGTTGCGAGCCAGAAGTGCCAGTTGATCATGCGAAGCGAATAGAGACGCTCTTTCTTCCAAAGTTTGGGCACGAGGAAATAGACACAGGCAAAGGTGATCATGCCGTTCCATCCAAGCGCGCCAGAGTGCACGTGGCCAATCGTCCAGTCGGTGTAGTGCGAAAGCGAGTTCACCGCTTTGATCGAGAGCATCGGCCCTTCAAAGGTGCTCATTCCATAGAATGCGAGCGCCATGACCATCATGCGGATGATCGGGTCGGTGCGGATCTTGTCCCATGCGCCATTGAGCGTCATCAGACCGTTGATCATACCGCCCCAGCTTGGCATCCACAGCATGATCGAGAACACCATGCCCAGCGTCTGTGCCCAGTCGGGAAGCGCTGTGTAGTGAAGGTGGTGTGGACCTGCCCAGATGTAGAGGAAGATCAGCGACCAAAAGTGGATGATCGACAGACGGTACGAATAAACCGGACGGTTCGCTTGCTTGGGGACGAAGTAATACATCATCGCGAGGAACCCTGCGGTCAGGAAGAAACCCACCGCATTGTGGCCATACCACCACTGCGTCAAAGCATCCTGAACGCCTGCAAAAGCCGAGTAGCTGCGCGATCCCAAAAGGCTTACTGGCATTGCCAGATTGTTGACCACGTGCAGCATCGCGATGGTCACGATGAATGCGAGGTAAAACCAGTTGGCGACATAGATATGCGGTTCGCGGCGCTTCAGAAGCGTGCCGACGAAGACGGCAAGATAGGCAACCCAAACCACGGTCAGCCACAGATCAACATACCATTCAGGCTCGGCATACTCTTTGGACTGCGTAACGCCCAAAAGGTATCCGGTCGCCGCCAAAACGATGAAAAGCTGGTAGCCCCAGAACACAAACCGCGCGAGGCCCGGCAGGGCAAGCGTTGTGCGGCAAGTGCGCTGAACGACATAGAAGCTGGTTGCCAGAAGCGCGTTGCCACCAAAGGCAAAAATCACCGCTGAAGTGTGAAGCGGGCGAACGCGGCCAAAGTTGAGATAAGGCTCAAAATTCAACCAGGGGAACGCCAGCTGCGCTGCGATGAACACACCTGCCAGCAAACCCGCAAGCCCCCAGAACATCGTTGCGATCACGCCCCAGCGCACGACATCATCGTCGTATTTCGCTGGGCCTGACGGCATCTTGAAGATGCTCGATGCCTTAGCGAGCGGATTAAACGTGCCCAATGTTGCCACCATCATGATGACAAGCACGAGGCCGATAATTCCCATGTGAACGGCAAATCCGGTGTCCTGTGCACCAGCGATAGCCGCAATGACAGCGAGTAAGGCGAGGGCATAGAACCCCAGCCGACCGAGTACAGCTTCCATAATGTCGATCCCTTTTTGATCTGATGCCCTGTTGGAGAACCAGATCGATCCCGTATTTGACTCAAATCAAAGTGCCGCGAAATTTGCGTCACTTTCTCCCAATCGGCCCAAGGTCAAACTGTCATTTCCCTCAGACAAATCGGTCATACAGCGCCTCAAATTCCCGTCCATACGGCGCAATACTGTCCAGATAAGTTGACACACCTTGCCATGCCGCTCAATCGAGTGCATTGATCTGCATCAAATTTGCGAAATTTTATCAGGCCGCTTCCAGCAAGTGTCCTGCTCTGGCCTTCAAGGCTTCCATGTCTGTCAGAACGACCCGTGATCGGCCCGGCGTCTGAATGATCCCGGCACTTCTAAGGTCGGTTAGCTGGCGGCTTACAGTTTCAATGGTAAGGCCAAGGCTGTCGGCGATATCGCGCCGGGACATGGGCAGTTCCATTGTTATGCCATCGGGCGCACCATCGCCGATTCGCTCGGCCATGCTGATAAGAAAGCTTGCGATGCGCTCCCCTGCTGTTTTGCGGCCAAGCGCAATCGTTTTTTCCCGACACCGGGCGAGCGCTTTGAGCGCCCGGTCCAGCATATCGGAGATCATAACTGCCTCTTCTTGGGCCAGTCGAAAAAACTCTTGTGCAGGAAAATAAATGAGCTCGCAGTCTTCGAGCGCAATTAGCGAATAAACGTGCGCGGCTTTAGCCGGCACTGAAACCATGTCGCCTTCAAAGTTGAAGGCAACGATTTGTTCGCGCCCTTGTGACGCTTGTGCCACCAGCTTGGTGCTGCCGCGTGCGATAAAGATGATTTGATCTGAGCCATTTCCTTTGAATGGTGCATCACCTTCGCGCGCGCTTGCATAACGGGCGACCGCTTGAAACTTGAGGTGCGTCGCATCGCTCACATTCAAGGGTAAAGCCTTGGTGGCAAAGCGTTCAAACAATTCCGGAAAAGTCATGCCAAGATGCCTTCGTATAGATTTAGTCTGGGCGAGTACCGCCAGAAAAGCTTGACCTGACTGGTGCAAAATAGGTGGAATTACATTGATCTGAATCAATGTTTACTCGTTTCCTCGCGGTTATCTGCCCTTTCAACAGCAAAGTCCTGGGCCGCATCGGGTGGCCACTGCTGTTTGGACGAACGAAGCGACGAAGAGATGAATGGGTAGGGCGCCGGCCTAAGCCAATCGGCTCTCCAACCGGCTGACGACGAGCGTATCAATTACCGTAGTCTGATCCGCCAAGCCTTTCGGAAAATCGAAGCTTAATCAGGGATTTGAAGTAATGAAAAAGACACTGTTTTGCGCCGCAACTGCTGCAATGGCGTTCGTGAGCACACCTGCTCTGGCACAAGAGGCCGGTGACATTCAGGTCAAAGTTGTCGGGACGCTGGTTGCGCCTGATGGCGAGATTGAAACTGTTGTAAGCGATGCTGTGGGTCTGCCAGCTGGCACTGATACTGCCTCTAATGACAATTTCGTGCCTACTGTTGCGATTGAGTATTTCGTTTCCGAAAACTTCTCGATTGAAACCATCGCTGGCACCACACAGCACGACGTTGATGCCGTCTCTGGTTTGCCCGCTGGCACCGAAGTTGTCTCTGACGCTCTGCTTCTGCCTGCCACCTTCACCGCAAAAGCGCACTTCGATCTTGGCGGCGTGAAACCATATGTTGGCGCAGGCGGTGCTTACTTCATCTGGCTTCGCGATAAACCCGGCGCAGGTGTCGTACCGCTGGGTGCAACCGATGCGGACCTCTCAAACGAGTTCGGCTTCGTGCTTCAAGCTGGTGTTGACGTACCCGTCGGCGAAAGCGGTTTTGGCGTCACCTTCGATGCCAAGCGCTATTTCATCGACACCACTCTTCAGGTGAGTGCGGGCAACACCGTGGTTCTTGAAACCGATCACAAACTTGACCCATGGGTGGTCAGCGCAGGGGTTTCATACCGCTTTTGACGTAAGACTATGAAATGATAGTCTTGCAGCTTGGATAAGGGGAGAGCTGCAGATGACAGGGGTTAGTCAACCGGACGATACATCGCTCAAACGCGTGCATGATCGGAAACCTGGCCAAGCCAGTACCGATTTGACCGTGGCGCATTTATGGGCGGCGCTTCGTCTTGGGTTGGCTGACTTTCTGGCAAAGCCGCAATATGGGCTGTTCTTCGGCAGCCTGTTTGCGGCCTCTGGCCTGGCTCTCACCTACCTCCTGCTAGCGCGCGGAGAGGTTTCCTGGCTTATCCCGGCAGCAGCAGGCTTTCCGCTGCTTGCCCCTTTTACCGCTGTTGGCCTTTATGAAGTCAGCCGCCGAAGCGAGCTTGGCCTGCCAATTGGATGGACAGCGGTCCTGACTGCGATCCGAACCCGCAATGACGATCAGATCCTGAGCATGGGCGTGCTCATCTTCGTAGGGTTTGGCTTCTGGGTCATCATCGCCCACCTCATCTTTTCGATTTTTCTGGTCGAAGCGGGCGCCGGTTCTGAATCGCTGGCGTTTCTGCTTACCCCCTCAGGTTTGACCATGCTGGCTGTGGGAAGCGCATTTGGTGCGGTGATCGCTTTCGTGTTCTTTGCGACAACCGTCTTTAGCCTTCCGATGCTGGTAGAGCGGGACGTGGATGTTTTGACCGCCATTTTCACAAGCCTTGCCGTGGTCAGGGACAATTTGGCCGTCCTGCTGTTGTGGGCTTTTGTGATCGGCGCTTTGCTGTTTGTGGCGATGGTCCCAGCGTTCTTGGGCTTGCTCGTGATTTTGCCCGTGCTAGGCCATGCGACATGGCATCTTTACCGGGCAGCGGTGCCACCTGCTGCGCATTGACGCGGCGGGCGACACCATGAGTATCGAAATCACCGAAATTGCGAAGTTTCTCAAAGGCACAACGGCCTTTCAGATGCTTACTGATGACGAACGCGCGCAGACTTCGCGTGAAATTACGATCCGATACGTTCGCGCTGGCGAGACTATCTTGCAGGCAGGCAAACATAACCAATACCTTTTTATGGTGCGTTCGGGCGCGGTGGAATTGCGGCTGGCAGGCGAGGAATTGACCGCGCGGCTCGGCCCGGGCTCCGCCTTTGCTTACCCCTCTCTTTTGCGCGGGGGAGAGGTGCATAACACGACAAGCGCGCTCGAAGACACGCTGCTCTATGCCATCCCGGCCAGCCGGTTTCATGCGCTCAGAGAAGTGAACCAAGCCTTCAAGCAGTTTTTTGCTGAGGATGAAACGCAGCGCCTTCGCTACGCCTTGAAGCAGCGGCGGGACACGTCCGGGTTCCAACTCGACGCCAAAGAAGTCGGTGCGCTCGTAGGAGGGGCAACTCCCGTCACTTGCGAAACCACTGTGACTATCGCCGAGGCTGTGCAACTCATGCACAGCCATGATGTCAGCACGCTTGCGATTTGTGATGGTTCAGCCTTGCGCGGAATTTTCACTGACAAAGACCTTCGCAATCGTGTCGTTGCAAAAGGGCAGTCGCTTGACCAGCCAATTGCCTCGGTAATGACTGAGGGGCCAAAGACGCTGTCGGTTCATGCAAGCGCTGCCGAAGCGATGGCGATGATGGCGGGGGGAGGTTTCAGACACATCCCTCTGGTTGATCAAGCGGGCGCATTGACCGCCATTTTGAGTGCGACCGACATCCTTTCGGCAATTGGCAATAATGCGATTGATACAGGCATGATGATCGCCAAGTCGCGCAGCCGCGCCGAACTGGTCGAAGCCGCATCGCATATCGTCGAAAGCTTTGCCGCCATGGTTGCCTCAGGGCTCCATGCAGCGCAGGCGATGCGCTTTACCTCGGCGCTGGGCGAAGCGACACACAGGCGCGCAATTGAGCTCGCAGAAGAGGAATTGGGCCCGGCTCCTTGCCCTTACGCTTTCGTTGTTTTTGGTTCGCTCGCGCGCGAAGAACAGCTTGTGGGCTCTGATCAGGACAATGGCTTCATTATTTCCGATGAGGCGAGTGAGGCGGATTTTGCCTATTTCGAGGCACTTGGCGCTCTTGCGAGTGATACCCTCAACGAGTGCGGTTTCGTTTACTGCAAAGGCGGAATCATGGTGAAAAATGCAGAGCAACGCCGCACTTTGTCCCAATGGCGTCAGCGCTATGAAGACTGGATCGCCCGTCCCAATGAAGACCGCATTTTGAGGGCCACGATCTTTTTCGATATGCGCCATGTTTATGGCGATGCAGATCTCACAAGGACGCTTCACGATTACACTCTGGCACAGTTCAAGGATAGCCCGCTGTTTGTAAGCTATCTTGCGCGTGACGCTTTGCGAACTCAGGTGCCCTTGGGTTTTTTCCGAAATCTCGTACTTGAAACCACGCAAGACGGTGAGAAAGTTTTCGACGCCAAGCGGCAGGCGATTATCCCCATCGTTGATATTGCGCGCACTCATGCGCTTGCAGCAGGGGTGGGCGAGGTTGGCACAATTGAGCGGCTGCACGCGCTCGCCAAGGCTGGCAAAATGCACCATGGCGATGCGCAAAGTCTTGAAGATGCGTTGATCCTTGTCAACGAAATGCGAATTCAGCATCAGGCCCGCCAGGTGCAGGCGGGTAGGGCGCCCGACAATCTGATCGCGGCAAGCGACCTCTCCTCTCTTGAGAGGGATTACTTGAAAGACGCTTTTGCGGTCGTGCGACAGGCGCTTGATGCGCTCAGGCGCAATTTTGCAGGCGGGATTGCCTAGCGTGTTTGCCTCGTGGCGGTTCGATCGGGCGTTAAGCGCGCTCTCGCACAGCGAACATTCGGTGATCCGGGACTACGCGCGCAAAAGCTGGCCGACGCGCGATACACCAGTTTACGATGCGCCCTTGCTGGCGCTTGATTTTGAGCTTGATGGACTCTCAAAGGATGCACATTTGTTGCAAGCGGGATGGGTGCCATTTGCGGGACGCGCGGTCACCCTTTGCGAAGCGCGCAGCATCGATATCCGCAGCGACGCCGTGCTCGATGATGGCGCGGTTGTGATCCACGGAATCGGCGAACAGCGCGCAGCCAGAGGCGAGAAGATTTCTGTGGTTCTTGCCGATCTGATTGAGGTGCTTGCAGGACGGGTGCTGGTCGCTCACGCAGCACGCATCGAAGTGAGCGCCATCAAAAGAGCTGCGCGTGCGGTGTTCGACGTGGATTTGCCCATCCGCTCGATCTGCACCCTGCATTTGGAACAGCGATTAAACCCGAACTCTCCTGCGCGAGAGGCCTACAGGCTCGCCAATGCGCGCGGGCGGTATGGATTGCCAGATTACACCGCACACGACGCGTTGACTGATGCAATAGCGGCAGCTGAGTTGTTTCAGGCGCAGATGTCGCGAATGGGTGAAGAGACGAAGTTGTCGCAGGTTGAGCGTTAGACCATAATTTTCACCCGTTCACGCAACCACGAACTGGTCAATCACCTTGTCGCCTTGAGTGGATTTGAAGACTACCACAAGTCTGGGTGCATCGGCCTCAAAGATGAAATTGAGCATCTGCAAGAAAGTGAGCGTTCGCCCCGCTATCCCGTCTGTGAAGCGAGTGATATTGTCGATGTCGGCGAGGCTGTCAGCCCTTCCGCCGCCAAGACGGATAATCTTCATTATCGCCTCATCCTTTGCCATGACGTGGCGGCGAACAGCGTTGCGGTCGAATTCGCCGTTGGCACCAACAGGTGCGTTGAAGATCTTGCGCGAGGCATCCAGAAATTCAGGCAGGGCCTTTGCGCGCCGGACCATTTGACGAACCCTCTCGTGAGCAAAGGCGCGAACTGCGGGACGGCTGTTTCTGCGCGGGCCGGGTCGTTTTACACCGTGGCGACGCGTGATCTTCTTCTCAAAGAGGATTTTATAGTCGCGCGTTTGTGCAGGGCTTGCCAGTTGATCCTTTTCCTCACGATTGAAATCGCGGCCCGCATCATCAAGAAATTCCGCCCACTCACTGGCGGTGAAGGCGCCGTTGCGCTCAAACTGGCGCATCATCATGTCGAACAGGTCAACATCCTCGTGCTGCTTTTGGGAAAGCTGTTTCACAATTGCATCGGTGCCAAACATCAAGCGAAGCTCCATTTCGCCTGAAAGTTTCGCTCGACCGCCCGGATTGGCGATCCAGTCGTCGACGCGGGCCAGGGCAAGAACCTGCGCTTGCGGATCAAGCAGCGTGGGGATCGACGCATCATCGGTTGGAAGGAATGGCGTTCGTGAAAGATCGTGCAAGAAAGCGGTCACCTCATCGCGCTCCAAATGATCTTCGTCATAGATCATTTGAAAGCTGAGCATTTCCTCAAACAGCCTTTGTGCATCGCGCTGAGCGGTCTTTCTTGCGTGCAACAGTGAGACATCGCTTAAGAAGTTGAAACTGCGTTTGTCGCCCCTTTTTGTGAGCGTGCGAGATGCAAGCCCTTGTGCGTCAAGTTCCAGCCTCCCATCAGCAAATGTGACAGTTTCGACAGAAGCTTTGAGTGTCTCGCGCCCGCCGATTGATACGCCAGCAAAGCTGACCTTGAAGCCCCACTCACGCTCGCGCCGGGTAAAGCGGCCAAGCTTCGTTCTGGCACCATCAAGCGAAAAGCCATCAACACGTGCGCCAGCAAATATCTGGCGCTCCACCTCCTGATAACCGCCCG
This sequence comes from Erythrobacter sp. SCSIO 43205, assembly GCF_019904235.1. Lineage (NCBI taxonomy): Bacteria > Pseudomonadati > Pseudomonadota > Alphaproteobacteria > Sphingomonadales > Erythrobacteraceae > Erythrobacter > Erythrobacter sp. SCSIO 43205. Next base: position 896,896 of record NZ_CP063202.1, read on the forward strand.
CCATAAGCGAGTGGTAAAGCGCCGCTGCCTCGGCTGTGCGTTTGGTAAATTCGCCTGCGAACTCGAAATTGACACCGCTTTCGAGCACATCCTCAATATCGATCTCAGCGGTGAGGGTGGTCTTCGTCGCATCCTCGAGCTTTGCGACAAGCGCACGAAAGCGTTTGAAGTGGCTTTCGATGACTTCGCTCACACCCTTGGTGAGATTGTCGAGGCTTGCCACCGCATCATTGGTGCTCGCCCCAATGCGGCCAAGTTCATCACCAAGCTCAACCAGAGCCTGCGCGTCATCCTTGGCATCGTTATAAATACTTCTGACTTTGCCGCGCAGTTTGTTGAGCACCTTGTCGAGCAGACCTTTGACTGCATCTTCAAGCTTGGCGTTTGCGTCCTCTCCTAAAATGCTGACGACCGGCAGTTCATTCAAAACCTGATCGAGGATGTTAGACACCGCCTCTTCACGGCCTGAAAGATAGTCGCCAGCAAAGCTGTCAATTTTGTCGGTGAGAAGGGTGCCAAGCCATTTGGAGACTTCGCTTTTTTCGCCCGCCTTCAAGCCCAGCGCAATGCTCGCATCGCTCTCCAGCGCCTTGGCAAGAGATTGATCCCCAACCAGCTCGCCGATCACGTTTTTGACCTCGTCGCTCAGCTGATCTCGCAAGAATGTGCCGGGTGAGAGATAGGGTTTGATCTCCTCAAAACCCTTTTCCCATTTATCGAGGCGCTGGGTCAGGACCGCGTGGAGTTTGCTTGCCGACTTGCTGAGATCAATCGTCAGTCCGCCCGTGGCAGCAAAGCGACGAACGGTCGATTTCTTGCGGCTGAGCGTAAACAAAACCGAATGTCCATCAGCAATCGGTCGCCCACGCCTCAGCGACAGGGACGCGCTCACCGGACGCTTTACGCTGGCCTCTAACTTTAAAGTTGGAGCTGCATCCAGCGCTGCGTCCTCGAAAACGGTCGCAATCGCAAGTTCAATCCCAATCTGGACGCTGCCTTCATAATCAAACGTTGCACCGAAGGCTCTGCTGTTTGCCGAACTTAGGTGACTCCACACTGAATTGAATTCGAACGGATTGATCAGGTCGTCGAGCGCGCCCGCGGTAGCTGCCACAAAAGGCAAATGGAAGGACGAGTAATCGTAATAACAAGCCAGTTTGAAGCTTTGCTCAGTGCTGGCGCCTGCCGAAATGCTGGCAAATTGCGCTGGAAGTTTCGCTTTGGCATCGGCGCTGCCGTCAAGGGACAGGCGAAGGGTGAGAAGGTCTTGATCGATCTCTTCGCTCTCATAGGGCCAATTACTGACCGCTTCGACTTCAAGGCTTGAATTCGCTTTGAGCGACAAGGACCATGGGGAATCCGGGCCGTTGCTGACACTCTCGTCAAGAGCGAACAGCGGCAGTTGGAGTGTGTCGTTGCCGTCTGGAAATTCGCCGTTGATCGGGCGAAGAAGCAGGTAGAGCGTATCGCGTTCCTCCTGTTCGACCTGGCCAAGCCAGCCGGAGAGCTTTGAATGAACATCCTCAAGGCCGACGTTGCCAAGCACGTCCGCGACTTGAGATGATTCCACCCCTTCAAAGACTTTGCGCGCCCACTCTTCGTAAGTCATGGGCTGCTGAAGCTGCTCAAGCTCATCCCTGATGTCAGCCCAACGCGCCTTCATCGCCTCAAACTGCTCCAGCGCGTCGCGAAGCTGAGTGAGATCAACGATTTTTTCTGCCTTAGAGAGAATGCCTTGAAGATCTGACATCAAGTGTGCCCTTTCCTATTCGCGTGTGTCTTGAAGCGCCAGCCGCATGGCAGGCGGCGTGCGGCTGGAACAGCCGAGCTAGAGACAGATCGAATTGGGAAGGGTTCTGGTGGCTAACGCGCGCATGAGGACACGCGAGCGCGTTTTCAGTCGACAAATTTGCACCCATAATACAGCCCCCCCCGAGCCGGCTCTTGAGCTACCATTGCCTGTAAAACGTGTCACATGACGCGGAATAAGTCCATTGCCTTGTGCCGCGCGACACAAGTGGGCAACACCGCCATGAGAAAGGCAGCCGAAACCGACTGCTCAATCTGTTGATTGACCCAAGGGTCAATTGTTGAGTGCAAGTCTGAGCTAACAGAATGTCTCGCGCTTATGCTCTTACGCGGCGCGATTATGAGAAGAGGGTGAGCCCTGTTCGAGATTGAGAACGTCCTCAATGTTTCCGCCCTGTTCGACCTCTTTGACAGCAGCCACGAAAGTTTCGGCGATTTCCGTCGCGTCTTCGGTTTGGTCGATCGGCATTTTGACGCGGCCACCCTCGACAATATCGCCAAGCGCCGATCGGGCCCTGGAAACACGGCTTTTCACAGTGCCGGGCGCGCAGCCAAGGATTTGTGCTGCGTCATCATAGGTAAGGTCACCGGGGCCAACCAGCAAAACGGCCTCCAACTGATCATTGGGCAACTCGGACATTGCTCGTTGCAAGTCAGCAAGATTGAAGGTGGTTGTTTGCGACGGCGGCGCGGAGAGAATGTTCTCCGCTGCGCGTTCATCATAGTCAGATGCGAACTTTTTGCGTCTGCGCAAATGGTTGATCCAGGTGTTGCGCATGATGGTGAAGGCCCAGCTTAGAAAGTTGCTGCCCGGTTTGAACTGAGCCCGTGCGTTCCATGCTTTGAGCAGTGTTTCTTGCACAAGGTCGTCCGCCATGTCTTCGCGGCCGCACAGGCGTAAGGCAAACTTTCTCAAAGGTTCCTGAGAGGCGACAAATTGGCGTTTGAACGAGCGGCTGGATACTGACTTACGCCGCTTTGTTTTGGGGGCTTTCTCTGGCCATGGATGCCGCTGATTGGCACTAGCTTCGGTGCCTTCGACACCCAATGCGCCAGCAGTAGGAGCGGCGACAGAGCCGATTTGCGATGAAACGGCTTCTGAGTTTGGTTTGGGGCTGGGCGTCATTAAAAGCTCGCTGTTTGAATGTTGAGAGAACTGCAAGCTTAAGCGTTTGAGAGCAGCGTTTGTTCCGAACCACACAAATGTTAATCTTGGTGGGCTGCCGCTCAATCTTTCGGGTGATCGCCTTGATCTGGCCAGTTTGTGTCCATTGAGGTTACGTTCAGACACATGGGTGAAGAAGAGAAAAAGCCCGGCACCAGCGAGGCGGCACAGGGCTTTTCTTCGAGGAGCAACGAACGCCCCATCATAAGCGCGGATGCTAAAGCGCAAATAGACGTTCGAGCAGACTTGGCTCTTCCATGGGTCTAATCCGCCCATATTTCCGAAAGCGCAATGAGGCATCCGTGTGTGGGCGCGGCAGAGTCCATGGGTCAGGCTTGCTGCTGGTAATGGGAGCATTGGTCATAAGAGCCTCGAATAATTGAAGTTGTGAGGGATTTTCGCCGCATCGCCCGGACTTGACTGTGCGATGCGACAAAGAGGGTGCCACGATTACGCGGCGGCTGCTTGGTTGACTGCGCCTTTGGCAATTTGCGTCATGCGAAGATCGCCTTCATAGGTTTCATCAAGACATTCCTGCAGACGCTTTGCCTCTTCATCGAGGCCAAGACGGCTTGCAAAAGCAACCAGACAGCCCCAGCCCGCAATCGCATAGTGCGTCATGCGCTGATATTGAGTGATGATCATGGCATCGCGCGCGTCATTCTCTTCAAACTGGGCGTCAAGCGCATGGGCCTGAGCTTCTTTGACGAGCCCTTCCATCCCTTTGCAGAATTCGTCCGTCGGGTCGGCATCGTGCGAGCGCACGAGGTCTGTCGCCACGCCCATGCCCGACACAATGCCATTCGCGCCTGCCTTGAGCGCGTCTTTCAAATCCGCATTAGTCGCTGCCCCTGCGAGCTTTTCTGTCATGCTTTTGCTTTGCGAACAGGCGCTGTACAGGTCTTGGAGTTGGTCGATATATACGTCTTTCAATGTGGCGATTGCCATATTATTTTCCTTTCGATGATGGGGAGATGTCGCGGTTAAATGCGACCGCTTGATGCCCTTGATTGTGCGCAGGTGGCAGCATGATTAAGCGGGGCGTCGCAGGAAGCTGACGACTGCGAGGATAAGAAACACCGCGAGGCAGATGTATGCGATGTTGGCTGCCGCACCTGCGAGGCCACTAAAGCCCAGAACGCCTGCCATGAGTGCCAAAATAGCGAAGGTGATTGCCCAGCCTAGCATGATACATCTCCTGTGTTGTCGATACTCAACTTAGAAATCGGCAGAGGAGATCGTTCCAAAATTTTGAAAGTCTGAACGTTGGAAAACGGTTTCGGTATTGCTGGACAGAGCGTGAAACCCAAACAGCAAGCCAGTACTGTGACCGTCGCGACAAGCCCGATCAAATCGTGCAAGCCACGGCAAAATCGCATCAATTGCTTTGAGTATTCCGCTAAGCATCTTGAGGTGGATTGAAATCACACATCCCCAAGATGCGAAACCGCCCCATCGCGACTCTGACGGCAGAGATGAAAAAGACCAGTGGAGATTGGAAACAGAGAAATGGTGCCCAGAAGAGGACTCGATTAATCGATTTTTCCGATTATTAATCAGTAGCTTAAAAAATCGGGTTTTCATGAAAAGCCCCCAAAAGGCCCCCAGATTCGAAATAAGGTGTTGGTTCGAGTACTTTTTAGGGACTCGAACATATAAATTCTTCAATGATTTCAATGCTCCTTGGTTAGTGAAATTGCGATTTTTTGAGTCAGTTTATGCGATTTCTAACATAAAGAAGTTTTATGTGCTTTTCAGCATAAGTTTGCTTTATGCGGAAAATAGCATATTGCCATTTTATGTGATTTCTGACATATCCCTTGAGGAGCTCTACTATGCATCAAATTGTCAGATCGCCCAAACAGCTGGGAACACTCATTAGGCGCGAGCGTCGCCAACGTTCGTGGACGCAATCACATTTGGCGTCGCTCACTGGCCTAAGGCAAGAGTTCATCTCGAAGATCGAAGCAGGGCAAGAGGGGACCAAACTCGCAACAATCTATGCGATCTTCGCCGCTTTGGAACTCGAGCTGGTCGTGGAACAGCGCAACCCTGACCAAGCTCCAAGTATTGAGGATGTCTTTTGATGGGTCGGCGTAAGAGCCATGACCCACTGGACGTCTTGATCAACGGGAGGCTTGTGGGCCAACTGTCGAAAGCCAGTAATGGGGCGACGGCATTCCAATACGATCAGTCATGGCTGGATTGGGAGCCTGCGTTTGCCGTCTCACTCTCGCTACCCAAACGCGAGACACCCTATAAGGGGCAGGAGGTTGCCGCAGTCTTCGACAACTTGCTACCCGACAATCTCGATATCAGAAGGCGGATCGCCGAGCGGACCGGAGCAGCTGGCGCGGATCCCTACAGCCTCTTGGCAGAAATTGGTCGTGATTGTGTTGGCGCTATGCAGTTTCTTCATCCTGATGAAGATCATGAATTGACGGCAAGGCTGGAGGGCGAGGAGCAGTCTGAAGAGGACATCGAGCAAACTCTTGCAAGCCTCGCTCAAAAACCCCTCGGCATGGACAGAGAAGAAGGGTTCAGGATTTCCGTAGCAGGTGCGCAAGAAAAGACGGCTCTTCTTCTCCAAGATGGTAAATGGCTGAAGCCCAGAGGCATTATCCCAACCACTCACCTACTCAAACCACAACTTGGACAAATGCCGACACCCTCAGGCATTATCGACATGAGCTCAAGCGTCGACAATGAACACTACTGCCTAACGTTACTCGAAGAATTCGGGATCAAAGTTGCCAAGACCTGGATTGAGACCTTTGGCAAACGCCGAGTACTCGTGGTTGAGCGCTTCGACCGGCTTCAACGAGGCCTAACCGACATCCTTCGACTGCCACAGGAAGACACGTGCCAAGCACTCGGAATACCACCCAGTCTCAAATATCAAAGTAATGGCGGGCCAAGCGCCGACCAAATCCTCAAACTGCTCCAACGCGCAGATAGCCCGCTAGCAGACCAACAATCGTTCCTTTCCGCTCTCATCCTGTTTTGGCTGATCGGTGCGACTGACGGCCACGGAAAGAACTTCTCGATCTTCCTTCGCCCTTTCGATCGGTACGGCCTAACCCCAATCTATGATGTGCTCACAGCGCAGCCCGCTTTTGAGCAAAGGCAAATCCCAAAGAACAAATTCAAGCTCGCAATGTCAGCGGGCAAGAAGCCGCATTATGTGGTCTCAGAGGTCGCTGGCCGGCACTTTGTTCAAACAGCCCAGAAAGCTGGAATGGGGCCAACGATTATTCATCAATGTTTCGAAAGGATATTCGAGAACATTGAAACCGCTCCAGCTCGCGCGCTCGAGCGCATGCCAGATGATTTCGATATAAGCGTTCACGAAAGCGTCGACCGCGCAATCAGAAGCCGCATCGCAGTCTTTGAAGCAGGGCTAAGAGAGCTTTTGTGAGAAGCGGTGATGGCACACCTAATTGGACCCATAAGTGCTGCTCCCGACAATCGGGCAGGTCAATGGAATCAGAGGGCAATGCTTGGCGTTGGCTACCATCAATAAAATCGCAAAAAAGCTGAAGTGGTCTCGTTAATCCATCGTGATCGCAGCACGCTTAGCAACGTGTGAAAGGTATGCGAACTTAACAAAAGGCCCACATGAAGGCCCCTCGTTATCTTCTCAATTGGAAAGAACTAGGAGACAAAAATGGGCGCATCGGGTGGCCACAAGCCGCGTATTTTTGATCTCCACTGACACTAAATCACTCGGTAGGAAGAAACGCAAATGCCATATTGGGGATTTGAGCATACAAATTCCTCAACAATTTCCATGGCCGTCGTTTTCGAATTTTGCTGCAAATTGGGTCGCAAGCTGTCCAGCTGATTCCGGTGCCCCCGCATAGGGTTGTCAGTCCGTTCTCAGGACCGCGCCTGATGTCGCTTTCAGGCCGCTTCTGGGTGTGGAAGCGGACATTCAAGACTCGTACCTGAAAGACCCAGTCTTGGGCCGTAAATAGCCGAAATCCAAACTCTAAATACACACCACTTTCCGGGGGGCAGGTCAGCTGAACAACCTTGACGAAAATGATTATAACATGGAGTGAATGACGCTAACTTGGCCACTGCAATGGGGGATTTGAGGCGACATGTTTTTGAGCGAGTTTTTAGTTGCAGTCTTTATCGCAGGCCAACCAGGCCATAACCTCATCTTTACCCAGGGCAGTGTCGAAGAAGAGTTCGGAGCTGCCGGTTCTGTGATCCAGGCAGAAAGCGGGGCTCCGACACGCCTCATCGGCGACCCTGCTGAGGCAGAGGCAATCATTGAAGAAGAGGTGACCAGCTTTCTCATCGAAGCACTTAACTCTCGAGAGGCGCTGAAGCCGCAAAGTGACGAGCATAAGTTAGTCGCCGAGCAGTTATGGACTGCTTCTAGTGCATTGGTTGACGCTATTCGCTCAGCTGACCCAAAGACGCAGGCTGGTTTTATTCCCGTAATAGAAAACCTACGTTTTGCGACTGTGAACTTGCAGTCGAACAAAGATGTGAATGAGGCGGCAGCAATCGCAAGGTCAATAAACGAACTCACTACAATTCAGAATTCGCCGGGCATCTTTGATGATGGCAGCAAGCTCGTTGAAGTCGAGGTAAACGCTCTCGAGGGCGAGGCCGCTGCTAATGGCTATTATGTCTGGCTGGACCTTGCGTGTTGTGTGTCTGGCGAAAGATCATTCAATCCCTTACCAAATACCACCAGCCCCGCGTCAGGCGCCGTGGTCCCCGGCCTTTACCTGATACGCCTCCGGAAGGGCGGTAAAACGGTTAGCAGCCGTGAGGTGCTTATTGGACGTACTGGTAGCTCCGAACGAATTGATATGGTCATTGTGGAATGACGAATATGGAGAACGAGCTTCGCTCAGTTCGCTCCGGATGGTCAATCGCGGCTGGTCTGATCGCGTGGCTAATCGGTATACTGACCCCCGCAATTGCTTTCGATGTCGAGCTTTCGATCAAGAGTGATGCTGGTACGCAATATCGAGCCTACTTCCAGATTATGGCGACAGTGCTATTCATCTTTACTTGGCGTTGGGCGCAGCGTTCTTCGAACTGGCTCTTGGGATTAATCCTAGCCATCTCAGCAGCCTTATTTGTGATCTACGGAGTGATCAAAGATGAATGGACCTGCACCTATCTAGATTCAGCAAACTATATCATCGGCTCAGAACTGCGACCGAATGCCGCAGCCATATTCGAGACGCGTGACTTGGTTAGCAGGCCATGCATTGATCAACTCGCTCCATTTGGAGGCGATGCGGCATTGGTTTGGGTGGAACAGGAGCTGTTCGTCAGATTTTTATCCTTGTTTGGTCTTTATTCTGCAGCGTGGTTTTCATTGGCTCTCGTTGTCATTTGCGCAGCGAAAAGAGCTGGCGAAGGCATGATACAAGACGGGCAAAAGAAATGATTGCAACCTTCATACATTGGAGGAGACCTCCCAGTTTCTTTAGCGCTTTAACGGTCGTCGTTGCATTGGCCCTTCTAGTCCCCGGCCACCTCTGGGCTCAAAATAGTAGCACTGATTCACTGTTGGACTACGACAAGGTAACAGAGATCCGTTCGACCTTTTTGGATGAATGGGTCAGCATGCCAGAATTGCGCATCACATCCGGCGACAGAATCGAATTCAAGGATGGGACTGTATCTCTTGGCCAATTGAAACTCGACGAGATCAATGAGTTGGTGGGACGCGATGCCATTATCGCTTTTGTTCTATCTCATGAGGCTTGGCATTGGGTGCAAAGCCAAGGCTACACGCCTAATCAAATTTCGCAGCTGCAAGAAGCTCGCATGCTTGAGTGCGAGGCTGACTTTATGGGGGGGTTCGCTTCTTACCGAGCGCTTAAGTCTGTTGACATGAACCGATCAGAACTGGAAGCTGCAAAACTGGCTATTGAAGCTTTCATTGCGGTCAACCAGCCACAGAATGACGAACTCAGGCATTATCCACCTCAAAATAGACGCAGATCCGTTTTCGGGCTGGGATGGTCCCAGGCAAGGTCTGGTCAAGCGCTCTCTTTGAGCGGCAATCTGTCCGAACAAGTACCAAATGAAATCGAAGTCTTAAGTCAGATATGTCTTCGGATCACAGAAGCATCCGATGGCTCCTTAGGACAGATATGGACGCGATCTAGGACAAAATCCGTCGATGGTGGCTTCGAAATCCTTGTCGAGATTGAGAACCAATCTAATCGCCCGATTTCAGTAGGCACTCTAGCGCTTGGTACCGTGAATATCGCTCAACGAGGACGAAGAACTATCAGCGGAACCCCACGCGTTGGTTTTATAGAGCCTGATGGACCTAGTCGGATTGCTACAGCGTATCATGCCGTTATCGATCAGATCACTGTTGGTGGAGGCGCTCAGGCAACGCGAAGTCTCTATATTCCACATGATCGAACGCTCGAGGAAGGTGACGAGGCAGACTATCGGCGACGATATTTTGGGACTGAGTATCCGTTCGCCTTTTTGGGGACTGGCAACCTTGTGACTTCGAGGTACGCAGATTTGGCTCCATCGTCACAACCAATCGGGATTCGAACTGATCAAAGACATTGCATCACCAGGCAGCAGAGACCGCCCCGCAGATCCGACCGGGCGCTCTTCAATCGGATCACCCTAGCTGCTAAGACGGCAAACGAGAATTTCCGCCCCCTTGCTGGCACGCGCGTCCGCGACAACCCCTATTTGGGGCGGTCCATCGCCCTTCGCGATGGGGTTCGACAGTCAGAGTGGGACGTTATCAACTTGAACGGAATACTCCCCCCGAACGTTCAATTGAGCGCGTTTGAGAGCGAAGACGTCGATGCCCTAGAATCCGAATTTCAAAGGCTAAAGGGGCTTTTTTCGGAGCTCTGCGGCGAGAGCGCGATGTCAGTCACGGCCCCCTTCATCGGCGCAAAGTCGGACATGGATACGTTTTACGTTCGAGAGTTCGCCGACGGAGTCGAACTGAGCGTACGTAAGTCCTTATTTGCGAGCGTTCGCGCTCAATACCAAGAATACTTACGGAACAACCTTGCCGAGGAAGGTTTCGATTTACCACCACGAAGAGAAGGTGGGCGTATCGTGGTCACTATATTTAGAGACCTTGGTCTTTGAGATATAGCTGACTACCGACTTTAGCGCTATCACGCCCTCTCTTAGAGCGTTTTCCGTTCATTCCGGCTCATATTGACGTGCCCCCCAGCTTTTCGCGAGCTTCTGTAGTGGCCAAGACGTCTGACATTGGCGCGCAAATCGGACAGCAGCGTTTATGTCCGCAATTGGGGCGTGAGCTGAATGGCAGCTTTCGAGTACCTACTGACTACGAGCCGACGTTCCGCTCTCGGCCCATTTGCAGTCCATCTGCTTTGCGCTCTAATCTCGGTCATCGGAGGGTCACAGCCAGTATCCCGAAAGCTGACATCTGATCGGGTAGTTCGTACTGACTCTTTTAGTCCGCCAGCCACAGTTCATGGCTGTCGATGCGCAGCTTCGTGATGGCGCGCATGGCTTCGGCGCGGGCTTCGGCCTCAATGCGAAAGGCATCGTGGACCATGCGTTCGCCCAGCAGAAGGTCTGCCAGATCGATTGCCCCTAGTTGGTGGCCCCGGCGAAGCTTGGCGAGAGCGGTCATCTGCGCTTCCACCGTCTCGCGCGAGCGTTTCCATGCAGCGATGCGATACCGTGCCTCGGCCACATCCGCGCTTGCCGTTTCCTGAACATTGAAGCGCGCAAGCTGTTCCTCGGCGCGTGCCGCTGATGCACTCGCGCTTGCCTCATTGGCCAAGGCTTTGCGATGGCCACCGCCAAGCGGGATAGAAACCACCACACCGGCTCCGCGCTCGAGACCGCCAAATTCGGAGAAAAGCCTGAGGCCGACGGTCGGATCGGCAATCCGGTCAGCAGCGGCCCTGTCAGCTGAGGCTGCCATGCGTGCGCTTTGCGCTTCGGCAGCATCGATCAAATGGCTATTGACCACGACAAGGTCTCCGAGCTGGGACAAGCGCGCATCCGCGATATCCGGCAGCGGAACTTCCGGAACTTTGTTTGGCAGTAGAAGCCCGGCAAACTGCACTTCGAGCCGTGAGCGAGCGAGCTTGGCAAGGCCCTGTGACTGTTCGAGCATACGCCGCGCTTCGGAAAGGGCGGCCTGCGCTTGGTCGACTTCCAGCTGCGAGGCATCGCGCAAGTCGCGGCGGCGTTCAACAGCGGCCAGCGCCTTTTCATAATTTTTGACCGCAGCGCGATCGGCCTTTTCCTGTGCTCCGGCGGACAGCCAGTCAAACCAGTGCGAGGCCAGCAAAAGCGTGACTTCGTGCCGGGCGTCTTCCGCCAGATTTTCCGCAACGTCGATGCCATGTCTGCCGATCTGCCGGTCGAGCCGCGCTTTACCCGGCAAGCGAAACGCGCGGCTCAGTTGCGCATCATATTCGTCAAACTCTTCACCGCCACCGACGCTGCGGCGTTGGTAAGTGCCTTGCACACTGAATTCATATGGCCCCTTTTTCAGCCCCTCCGCCTGCGCCCGCGCCGCTTCGAGCCGGGCATACGCGGCTACGACGCTGGGATGGTCGTCAAGAGCCTTCAAAACCAACGCTTCTTCAGGCAGACCCTGTTCAGCGGCGAGGGGGCTTGCAAGACCCAACAGGGGCAGCAGGATTGTGAAAAGCCGCATATCAGTTCTCCACCGGGTGCAGCATGTCGCCGGCCTCGCGCTCGGTCGTGCTTTCGCCGAACCGTTCGTAAAGGATCGGTAGAAGGATGAGCGTGAGCAGCGTTGCAGAGACAAGTCCGCCAATAACAACGATGGCCAGCGGCTTCTGTATCTCAGAGCCGGGACCTGTCGCAAACAACAGAGGGACAAGGCCAAAGGCAGCGATGCTCGCGGTCATCAAAACAGGGCGCAGCCTGCGTTCGGCTCCCCGTCTGACTGCTTCGGGCAGCGGCATGCCTTCCTCGCGCAATTGGCGGAAATAGGTCACCATGACGAGGCCGTTCAGGACGGCGATGCCAAGTAACGCAATGAAGCCAACAGAGGCGGGGACCGAGAGATACTCGCCCGAAATCGCCAGCGCGACCATCCCGCCAACCACCGCGAATGGAATATTGGTGAGGATCAATAAGGAGGCGCGTACCGAGCCGAGGGTGAAATACAGAATCGCAAAAATTAGCAGGATCGAAACCGGCAGGACGACCATCAACCTTGCCGAGGCGCGCTGCTGGTTTTCAAATTGGCCACCCCATTCGAGCCGATACCCTTGCGGCAAAGCGACATTGGCCGCGATATCGGCCTTGGCGTCTTCGACGTAGCCGACAAGGTCGCGGCCTGAGACGAAGGCCTGAACCATGGCATAGCGCGAGCCGTTCTCATGCTCGAGCTTGACCGGCCCTTCGACCTGGCTGACCTGCGCAACATCGCTAGCGCGGACCAGCTGGCCCGAGGGCGCGCGATAGACCAGGTCTGCAAACCCCTGCGCCGTTAGCTCCTGCGAACCTTCGCCGCGAAGCACGATGGGCACCCGTCGCACCCCTTCGGCGACAATGCCGCTGTGCACGCCTTCAACCTGTGCCCGCATCATGTCCTGCAAGTCGGACACCGGCATGCCCACCCGTCCGGCCGCGACGCGGTCAATATCGATCAGCAGGTAATCAACCTGATCATTGGCAACAGTCATCGCTTCGCTCGTGCCCTCGATGGTCTCCAGCCGGTCCTGGATTTCCCCTGCCAGCCGCGAGAGTTCGTCGAGGTCGGGGCCGAACAGTTTGATCGCCAGATCACCGCGTGCGCCGGTGAGCATTTCGGAGGTGCGCATGTCGATCGGTTGCGTGAAGGTCGGCTCGATGCCGGGGAACTGCTCCATCACCTTGCGGAGCTCGTCCAGCAGCCATTCCTTGTCCTGCACCCGCCATTCTTCACGCGGCTTGAGCTTGAGGAAACTGTCGGTCTCATTGGGGCTCATCGGGTCGAGTCCGAGCTCGTCAGAACCGACGCGGGCGATGACGGCCTCGACTTCAGGCACTTGCTCAAGGATAGCGCGCTGCACCTTCATGTCGCCTTCGACGCTGTGGTCGAGCGAGATCGACGGCAGCTTGGTCAACTGAACGATGATCGAGCCTTCATCCATGACCGGCAGGAACGTCTTGCCAGTGATGCTGTAAGCACCGACGGTGAGCGCCAGGCCGATCCCCGCTACGGTGAACACGCGCTTCTTGTGCGCGAAAGCTCCCGCAAGCAGCGAAGAATAGCGCGGGGCGATCTTGCGCATCAGCCACGGCTCGTGGTGGCCGTGTTTGACCTTGAGCAGGTAGAACGCCAGCACCGGGATCAATGTCAGCGACAGCACCAGCGCCGATGCGAGCGCGAGGACGATGGTCAATGCCACGGGCGAAAACAGCTTGCCTTCCAGCCCTTCGAGCGTGAGCAGCGGCAGGAACACCAGCGCGATAATGGCGAGGCCCGAGGCAACGGGCTTGGCAACTTCGGCGGCAGCGATGAAAACATTGTGCAGCTTGCTACTCTTGGCATGTCCGGGGTCGGACAGGCGCTCGACGACATTCTCCACCACCACCACCGCGCCATCGACCAATATGCCCACGGCGATGGCGAGCCCGCCAAGGCTCATGAGATTTGCGCTGAGGCCGATCGAGCGCATGAAGATGAATGTGAGCAGCGCCGCCATCGGCAGGGCCAGCGCGACAATGATCGAAGCGCGAATGTCACCGAGGAACAGCAGTAGCAGGATCACCACCAGCACAGTCGCTTCCAGCAGCGCGGATTCCACTGTGCCGACCGCACGGGTGATGAGGTCCGAACGGTCGTAGAACACATCGACGCTCATGCCTTCCGGCAGACTCGGTTGGATATCTTCCAGCCGCTGCTTCACACCGGCGACCACCTGGCTGGCATCCGCGCCGCGCAGCCCAATAACGAGGCCTTGCACGGCTTCGCCGGTGCCGTTCTTGCTCACTGCGCCATAGCGGGTGAGGCTTCCGCTGCGCACATCGGCGACATCGCCCACGCGCACCACTGCCCCATTGCCGGATTTGACAACCACTGCGGCGAGGTCTTCAAGCGTTTTGATCGCCCCGGTGGATCGGACAATCAGCGATTCCTCGCCACTGGTCAGACGCCCGGCACCATCGTTGCGATTGCTCATCTCGATGGCATCGGCGAGGTCAGCGGTGGACAGGCCCGCCGCTGCCAGCGCCAAGGCATTGGGCGTGACTTCAAAAGTCTCGACATAGCCGCCCAGCGCATTGACATCGGCCACGCCCGGCACAGTGCGCAAAGCCGGGCGAATGGTCCAGTCGAGGACTGTGCGCTTTTCCGCCAGCGATTGCGGGCCTTCGAGCGTGAACATGAACATTTCGGAGAGCGGAGTCGAAATCGGCGCGAGCCCGCCTTCAACGGTCGCGGGCATATCGCCCATGACCGCATTGAGCCGCTCGGCCACCTGCTGGCGCGCCCAGTAGATGTCGGTGCGGTCCTGGAAATCGATGGTGATATCTGCGATGGCATATTTGGCGACCGAGCGCAGCACGGTCTGCTCAGGGATCCCGAGCATCTCCATCTCGATCGGGGTGACGACTCGGCTCTCTACCTCCTCCGGGGTCATGCCGGGTGCCTTGAGGATGATCTTCACCTGCGTGGTGCTGATGTCAGGAAAGGCATCGATGGGGAGCTTGGCAAAGGACCAAGCGCCAATACCTGCGAGCACCAGCGCGAGGGCAATAACGGCGAGGCGCAGGTTGAGCGCCTTCTCGACGAGGTTGCGCAGCATCCGAGCCTACTCCGCGTTCATGGCCTTGAGTTCCGCGATGCTGTTGGCGGCGACCACTTCGCCAGCTTTCAACCCCGCGGAAATCACCGCCTGATCGCTGGTGGTGGCGACCACCGTGACCTTGCGCGGTTCATAGCTCTTGCCCTTGCGCACGAAGACATGGTCCTCGCCGCCGATCTTGGTCACCGCATTGGCAGGAATGGCAATGCCGCCTTGCGCTGCGCTGCCCTTGATCGTGACGCTGACATTACGACCGGCAACGATCCCTGGGGCAGCGCTGACGCTCGCGCGGGCGAGAACAGAGCGCGTAGTCGGATCGATAGATGGCGAAACAGCAAGTATCTGTCCGCCGACCGGGATCGCCTCGCCTGCTTCGCTCGCCAGCATTATCTCGACCGGCATGCCGGGACGAACTTGCTTGGCCAGCCGTTCAGGCAGTTGCAGTTCGATCTGGTAGGAGCCTTCAGCCTCGATCACGAAGGGGGCTTCCATACCGTCGACCGGGCCGCCGGTTTCCGTGCCGACATGCGCGACACGGCCACCGATGGGCGCGCTCAGCGTCATCATGCCATCGGGCCCAACGCCGCCGAGCGAAGCCAGCCGTCGCTGTTCAGCAACGCTGGCGCGGGCTTGCTCCAGTGCGGCGCTGGCTTCGTCGGCACGCGCCTGCGCGATGATACCTTCATCAGCAAGTTGGGTAAGACGTCTGGCGCGGGCTTCAGCTAGTCCGACTTCGGTTCGGGCGCGAGAGAGATCACCGCGGATCTGCACCGGCTCGGCCGAGCGCACCAGCGCCAGCGGCTGGCCGCGCCGCACTGCCTGGCCTTCGATGACATAGACCCGAACTGCCGCGCCGGGGAAAGGGGCCGTCACCGCAACCCGCGCTTCGGGCGGCAGAGTTATGGTGCCGGGCACAGTACCGAGCGGCACATTGGCAACTTCGCCCGCTTTCACCGCCTTGATGGCGAGTCCCTCCAGCGGATCAGCGGCAGCAGGACTCTCAGCCTCAGGCTCGGCGGTGTCGGAACAAGCCGGGAGCGCTACAAGCGCAGCGATCAGGGCAAGCGGGGCAATGGCGCGGTGAGTCATGCCGCTTCAATGCTCCGCGAAGCTGACAATAACTTGTCAGTTTGGCAGCTTGTTGTCAGTTTCGCGCTCCATACTGACCTTTACCGTTGAGGAGTGCCCCCGGCTATGCGCCTGCTACTTGTTGAAGACGATCCCGAACTTGGCCGCCGGCTGAGTGATCGCTTGCGCGGGACCGATTTTGCCGTTGAACTGGCAACCAGTCGCAGCGAAGCAGAGGATTGGCCGGATGTCGAAAAAATGGCGGCAATCATCCTCGATCTTGGCCTGCCCGATGGCGACGGGCTGGACCTGTTGCGGCACTGGCGCAATGCACGGGTCGATACGCCGATCCTGATCCTGACTGCGCGCGGCAGCTGGCAGGACAAGGTCGAAGGCCTCAATGCCGGGGCCGATGATTTCGTGGTCAAGCCCGTCCGCTTCGAAGAATTGCAGGCACGTCTCAACGCGCTGTTTCGCCGCCAGCAGGGCTCGCGCAGCACACTGCTGGAAGCGGGTGACCTGGCTCTCGATCCCTTGGCCCGCACGGTTGCGCACGATGGTGTGCCGCTTTCGGTCAGCAAGCAGGAGTTTCGCTTGCTTCACTTGTTTATGCGCCGTGCTGGGCAGGTTATGTCACAGGGCGATATCCTTGATGACCTCTATGAACTGGATGCCGAGCGTGAGCGCAATACGGTGGAGGTGCTGGTGGGGCGTTTGCGTCGGAAGATCGGGCGCGAGCGCATCGTCACCCTGCGCGGCATGGGTTATCGGTTCGAGAAATGAGCAAACTTCCTGTTCCCGGCAGCCTCAGACTTCGTTTCCTGCTGGCGATCACCGTCTGGGTCCTGCTTTGTGTAGGGGCGATCTGGTTCTCCGCTGCGGGCATTTTCAGCCGCCATGTCGAAGCGTCTTATCATGAAGAACTGGAAGTTCATGTCCGCGAGCTTGGCCGTTTGACAGAAATCGGCGATACCGGCGAATTGCTGCTGAGCCGCCCCTTGTCAGACCCGCGCTATGAAGAGCCTTTGTCGGGGTTTTACTGGCAGATCACAGCGGATGGTCGCGCCCCCTTGCGCTCGAAATCGATGACTCGCGGCACGCTGGACGAGCATATCGCCCACTCACCAGAAATCCTGCACACGCTGGAGAGTGGCCCGACCGGGCCGGCAATTACCTATGGCTTTACCCGCAAGGGACCAGCGGGAGAGGACATCCATTTCGTCATCGCCACAGACCAAAGCGAGCTCGACAGGCTGATCGGCAGCTTTACCCGCGACCTGACATTGTGGTTGGCCGGGTTGGGCGCTTTGCTGCTCGCCACCGGCCTTGCCATCATCAGCTTCGGCCTGCACCCGCTGGACCGATTGTCACAGGCGATCGGAAGGCTGCGGCGTGGCGAAGCGCAGCGTTTGCAGGGCTATTATCCGGCAGAGATCACGCCGCTGGTGGCTGAATTCAATGCCTATATTCACCAAAATGCAGAGATGGTTGCCAAGGCCCGCGTGCAGGCGGGCAACCTTGCCCATTCGCTGCGCACTCCGCTGGCCATCATCACCGACGAAGCTGAACGGATGGGCGAAACGGCTGCGGGTACTAGGTCGTCAATGGTCCTGCTGGATCAGGCGCAGACAATCGAACAGCAGATCGAGTATCAGCTTGCCCGCGCCCGCTCATCAATCGGGCAACCATACATTGCGCGTTGGGTGATCCTGCCGGACTTTGTAGAACCGATCTTGCGCGCGATGAAGCGCCTCCATCTAGGCAAGACGTTCTTGCTGGATACCGCTCGCTGCAAGGTCAGGGAGTTGCCACTTGATGCGGTCGACTATGCTGAACTGCTGTCAATTTTGCTCGATAACGCGGGAAAGTGGGCCAACGCTGAAGTAAGGCTTGAGTTTGTCAGCGATGCCGACGGATCTGTCACAGCGAGTGTAATTGATGATGGCCCCGGCATGCCGGAACAGGACTTGGGAAAAGCCTTCGAAATCGGTGCGCGTTTCGATCCAGAGAAGAGTGGCACAGGACTAGGACTTGCCATTGCCCGTGATCTTGCTGAAACCATGGGGCTGGCACTCAAAATAGAGAATACTAGGAACGGGCTACGTGCCACCGTTCACTATAAAGTAGCTTGAATTTGGCAAGCGAGCAGCCCAGTCGGTCCTCCATAAGAACGCTGGCTTATTGCACTCGGTTTCCGGAACCTGACATTCCGTTGTCGGCCCAAGCAGAGCCATCGGTTTATGGGTGAAACTATGCGGGACGACGCACAAGGCCGCGCAAGTGCTAAGGTTGCGTTTAAGGGATGACGCAGGCATTTCTTCCGTTTAATTATAGCAGACTGGGGTTGAAACTTAGACGATGATCCTTCGTAAATGCGTTATTGTTTGCGCTGCTATCGGCCTTTCCGCGAGCCTTGAAATCCAAGCGAGTGCGCAGACTGAAACTTCCGGCCAGTCCACGGTCGACCGTACGCAGAATGAAGATACTTCAAACCCTTCAAGGGTCGCGATCCAGCGGCTCATGAAACTCAATGCCCGCGCCATCGAATTGCTAGAAATCGGCGCGACAAGTGATGGTCTCGAGGTGTTCGGCTACGCGCTTTCGGGCGCGCAAAACGCCTTTGGTGCTGACAGTGCTATCGTCCATGTGATTGCTGCCAATTATTACCAGAGCCTCGAAGAAGAAGCGCGCGAACTGCTCGAAAGGGTAGAATACGGTGCATTCTTGAACGAGAGCGAAATCCGCCCGTTGATTGATCAGATGGAACGGCTGGAGCAAGACTATCCGGGGCGACGCCATGTCGATGCAATTGACTTCCTCTACAAACGAGCCGCCAATATAGCCGAGAGCGGAGGCCTTCGCGAAGCCAGGCGCCTGTTTCGCGAGGCCCACCGGCTGAATGTGGAAGTGCGCGGCGAGAAGCATCCTGAAACGCTGGCCGCACGCGCGGAATATGCTTTCACGCTGAGCCGTCTTGGACGGGCCGAGGAAGCGATGGAGATCACACAGGAAGTTCTTCGCCAGCGGCAGGCCATGCTGGGCGATCGCCATCCCGACACGCTACGCAGTCTCAGCCATTACGCCCATTCGCTGCGCGGATTGCGGCGCTTCGCGGCGGCGGCAGAGGTTGACCAACAGGTTCTTGACGCGCGCCGCGAGATACTGGGCTCGGACGCCGAAGAGACCCTTGAAAGCCTTACCCATCTCGCCGCTGACCTACGTGCGCTGGGCCGATATGAGGGAGCGCTCGCATTGATCGAAGAAGCCCTGAGCGTGCAGGCTGGCAAGCTTGGCAATTACCATTCCGACACGCTCCGGAGCCTTTCGGACAAAGGCAGCATCCTTGCCGACCTGAAACGCTATGAAGAGAGCGCGATAATCTTCGACGCTCTCTATCCGTATCTTCAAGAGGCCAAGGGCGAAGAGAACGAGCTAACCCGGCAGGTCCAAGGCGATTATGGCTCTGTCCTTTTCAGGCTAGGTCGCTTGGAAGAGGCTAAAGACCTTCTGTATAAAGCGCGCGAAGCGACGCTCTCCGCGCTCGGCGGCAAGCATCCCGAAACGCTCGCGAGGCACCTCGAATATACCGAATTGCTGCTCGAAATGGACAACTCGACGCTGGATCAGGCTTTGGCAACACAGCGGGCCGCGATAGGGACGGTGCAGGCCTATCGAAGCCGTCTCGCGCTTCAATTTGGCAGCGCTCTGTCGCAAGCAGGTCAGAAAGAAGCAGAAAAAGGAACTCTCCAGGACGCCGAGAAAGCTTATGCTGACAGTTTCTGGGCTACTAAAATAACAGAGCGCCCCGGCACTTTAGGTCTTTCTTCTAACGAAATGAGCGCGGCCGGCATGCGCCTGACTTTCGCTGCGCTTCAGGCCGCGAACACGGGCTCGGCGTCGAAGGCGCTGGCGCGCGCGGCCGCCTCGCGCTTCGCAGCCACAGCTGGCCTGCAAGAGTTGGTTGAAGAGCGCCAGGCTTTGATCGAGGAGTGGGCGCAGCTGACTGGTGCAATGGCATCGAGCATCAGCGGAACAGGCGCTTCTCTTTCGGGCCGCAAGGCGCTCGATGATCGTATTGAGGCAGTTGAACGGCGGGTGAGCCGGCTCGATGAGCGGCTCAAAAACGAAGCGCCGCAATATTTTTCGATCATTGATGAAGATCGCAAAAGTCTCTCCGAGATGCGCGAGATCCTCGGGCCTGACGAGGCGATCCTTCTGCTGACCCCAACCCGGCGCGGTACGCACTCGATGGTTGTAGCGCGCGATCGTTTCGGATGGTGGCGCTCGGACCGGTCCGAGACGGAAATAAATGATACAGTCGCGGAGTTTCGCTTGGGCCTCGAAGTTCAGGCGGGCAGTGATTTTCTGCCAGCTTTCGATGTTGAACTTGCTCACGCGTTATACGCTGATCTTGTCGAACCCGTGAAACAGGCGCTGCAAGGCAAGACGCGGGTTTATGTGGTCGCTGGCGGCGCTCTCTCGCGGCTTCCCCTCGGCACACTGCTGACGGAACCCGTCGCGCCTGATCTCGATCCGTTCGATCCCGAAACGTTGCGCAACGCCAGCTGGCTTGCGGACAGCTATGCGCTCGTGCAACTTCCATCGGTGCAGTCCCTTTTTTACATCCGTTCTTTCGGGATCACCGGTGACGATAGAGCAGGAGCTGGCTTTACAGGATTTGGGGATCCCGAACTTCGGGGCAGCGCGCGGGTGCGCGGCGCGCGCTCCGCCACGATCGAGGCGATCGACGCAGCGAGGCTGGTGAGCGAACTGCGCGGTGAAACCGGTGTGCCTTTGATGAACCCCGAAGCGCTCAAGTCCCTTGCTTCATTACCGGGTACAAAGACCGAGCTCGAACGGGTCAGAGAAGCTCTCGGAGAACCCGAGAATACGTTGTTTTTGGGCGATCGCATGACGGAAACCGCCATTCGCAAGCTCGATCTTTCAACAACGCGCATCCTGCATTTTGCGACACATGGATTTACCAGCGAGGAAAGTGGCGAGACAGCCGAACCTGGACTTGTATTTACGCCGCCAGACGAGGCAACTGCTTTTGATGATGGCTATCTCGCCGCGTCTGAAGTGATCGAACTCGACCTCAGCAGTGCTCGGTGGATAGTCATGTCAGCCTGCAATACCGCATCGCCTTCGGGAAAGCCCGGCGAGACTGGGCTCTCTGGGCTCGCGCAATCGTTTTTCTATGCCGGGGCGCAAAGCCTTCTTGTTAGTCACTGGCCGGTGTTTGACGACATTGCTCCGCTCCTCACAGTAGAGACGCTCAAGCGCTCCCAAGCTGGTCAGGGGCGTGCAGAAGCCCTGCAAGCTGCCATGCGGCAAATCCGCGAGGATCCAAAACTCGATGCTGCACACCCTGCGGTGTGGGCGCCATTCACGCTGGTGGGTGAAGGTCGGTAAGCAAGCAATGCCTTTTGCGCATTAGCAGGCTCTTCAATGTTTATCAGGTTTATACATCGAATAGTTGAACTGACTTCCCCTGTTCCATGAACTGATTTGATGATTGGGATTGGCAAATTTAGAGGATAAGGGTGTGGGTCTCGGCCGCGCCAGGCGTATCATCTCGTCGCTGCGTGCGTTTGGTGAGACTCTATCCTGACGCCTTCAGACTATTGCGTCTTATTGGCCGGCCGCAACAAGTGCCGATTATAACCAAAGCAAAAGCAGTCCAGCGCAGTGGACATTCTCTATGCTCCTCGCCATTCTACCGCAAAAGTTTAAAATGCGAAGGGCCCATTCTATGGACGATATTGGTATTCTGGTGTTCGCGACGCGCTGGGGACGGAGCCGGTTGGGTTCAATTTCACGGGGCGTGGCAAGCGTCTTTGCACTCGCCGCCTTGGCCGCCAGTGGACCGGCTATCGCCGATGACAAGAAACGGGATAACAGGGCAGCCGAGTTCGTTGCCATGACCGAAGCGGAAGGCCCGTATCCTTCGACTTACAAGCCATATCCGGGTGTCCCGACAGCTTTGGTGGGCGCTACCGTTTTTGATGGCGCGGGCAACCGGATCGACAACGGCACAGTCCTTTTCAGGGACACCAAGATCGTCGCCGTGGGGGATTCTTCGCTTTCCACCGATGGCTATGTGGTCATGGATGGCACGGGCAAATTCGTGACGCCTGGCATCATCGATATCCACTCTCACCTTGGCGATGGGGCATCGCCGTCGGTTGCGGCGCATAGCGATGTCAACGAAGCGACGGCTCCAACCACAGCCGATGTCTGGGCCGAACATTCCGTCTGGCCTCAGGATCCCGGGTTTTCGCGCGCCATGGTCAATGGCGGCGTCACCAGTCTTCAAATCCTGCCCGGCTCGGCCAATTTGATGGGCGGACGAACAGCCACACTTAAAAATGTACCCGCGCGAACAGTGCAGGGCATGAAATTTCCAGGTGCGCCTTACGGGTTTAAAATGGCTTGCGGCGAAAATCCAAAGCGGGTTTATGGCAGCCGCAACCGCAAGCCTTCGACCCGCATGGGCAACCTCGCAATTAATCGCCAGACATGGTTGGACGCGATCAATTATGCCAACGATCCGAAAGCCAAGCGCGACCTGGCGATGGAAACGCTGGTAGGCGTGCTGCGGGGAGATATTTTGGTCCACAATCATTGTTATCGGGCCGACGAGATGGCGATCGTCATGGATATGGCGAAGGAGGCTGGATACCAGGTGAGTGCCTTTCACCATGCGGTCGAAAGCTACAAAATCGGCGATTTGCTTCGCGAAAACGATGTTTGCAGTGCAATTTGGGCCGATTGGTACGGGTTCAAAATGGAAGCCTATGACGCGATCCTCGAAAACGCGGCACTTCTGCACAAGGCGGGCGCCTGCGTCGTGATCCACTCCGACGACGAAAATGACATCCAGCGCCTCAATCAGGAGGCAGCCAAAGCGCAAGCTGCAGGCCACCGTTTGGGTATAGAAATAACGGATGCAACAGCCATTAGCTGGATTACGCTCAATGCGGCCAAGGCCATGGGTATCGACACAATGACCGGCAGTCTCGAAAGTGGTAAGATGGCGGATGTGGTGCTCTGGAATGGCGATCCACTCAGCGTTTATTCCCGGCCTGAGAAAGTCTGGATTGATGGCGCTTTGATGTATGACATGATGGATCGAAAGCTCCGGCCAGTAAGCGATTTCGAGCTTGGCCAGCCTGGTGAAGGGGACGTGAAATGAAGCGCTCTCTTGCTCTGGCTAGCTCGATCCTTGCTCTGGCCTTCAGCCCGGCGGCTGCTCAAGATATTGTGATCACAAACGCGACTGTCGTCGTAGGTGATGGGAGTGATCCGGTTGAAAATGGAACTGTGGTGGTGCGCGGTGGCCTTGTTGTCGCCGCCGGCACGAATGTGATGGAACCCGTTGATGTGCCTTCTCTTGATGCTGAAGGGAAATGGGTCACGCCGGGCCTCTTTGCCACGGTCACGACGTTGGGGCTCTGGGATGTTGGCGCGGTAAGCCAATCGAACGATCAGCGAGCTAGCAGGGCTCCATTTAGCGCTGCGCTCAAAGCTGCGCCTGTGATCAATCCAAATTCGCAGCATATCCTTGTGCACCGCGCCGCCGGGATCACCCGTGCGGCAATCTCGACGCTGCCGTCGGCCTCGATCTTTTCAGGCCAGGGTGCGATTATCGATCTGGACGGCGATGCATTCCCAGTGATGCAGGAGAATGCGTTTCAGATGGTGGCGATGGGTGAGCGCGGAGCGAGTATCGCCGGTGGTAGCCGTGCGGCCTCGCACATGCTTTTGCGCGCCGCCCTGCAAGAGGCATCGATCGCGCGCAGCAGCACACCGCGCGAGCACGAAATCGAAGCTGAAAACGGTGTGCTTCTCGGCCCCTATGACGTTGATGCTTTACGTCACGTCGTGAACGGCACGCAGCCACTCTACGTTCATGTCGAACGCGCTTCGGACATTCGGCAGGCGTTAGCGTTGAAGGATGAATTTGCGAAGCTTGATCTGGTGCTCGTTGGCGCAAGCGAGGGCTGGCTTGTGGCGGAGGAAATCGCAGCTGCTGGCGTTCCCGTTATCGCGGACGCACTGGATGACTTGCCCAGTGATTTTGAGCAATTGGCTGCAACGCAAAGCAATGTGGGTCGCATGAAGCGGGCCGGTGTGAAGGTTGCAATCAGTGCATCGGGCCTAAATCATGCGGGGCGGTTGCCACAGGCTGCGGGCAATCTGGTGGCGCTTACGAGAGTGCCTGGTGCGACAGGTCTTACGTGGGGCGAAGCCTTTGCAGCCATCAGCTCAGTGCCAGCGGATATTAGTGGGTTTGGCGGGAAGGCGGGCATTCTCAAAGCTGGCGCCGTAGGTGATGTGGTTATTTGGGACGGTGACCCCCTCGAAGTCGGCTCTGTCCCCACGCGGGTTTATATCGGTGGAGTTGAACAATCGCTCGATAGTCACCAGAGTCGTCTGAGGGATCGGTATTCAAGCGAAGATCAAGGCGACTTGCCTAGAGCGTATTCATGGTAGTCACGCCAAATCCTGCTTCGGGCAAATCGATCGCATAGTGAGTGCATGTCGAAGCGGTTTGGATGCAAAGGAAAAAGCGTAGGCAATCATCGTGAGGATTGGCCGGCGGCGATGCCAACTCGCTTGCATATGGGGCGACCATCGGCGTGTTGGCCAATTTTAGCTGGTTGCGCTTGGCCACATTCCCCGACCGTATAGTTTTCTTGGATCGATGGCTCGCTCAGGCGCTGGAAAACCATAGAGCTTTCGCTGGACTGCCCAATCGGTTGGAACATTGGAATTGAGCAAGACTTTCCTGTTGAGGCCGGGAGGCTGTGTCCCATCGAAAACCGCCGTTACAATGTCGGGAGCCAAATAGTTCAGCCGGATCAAACGGGCGAATTGGGCTGTACGGCAACCTTGGAGCCTGGCTAAGGCATCGAGATCAAGCTCGCGGTTTTCCTCCACAAGCCGCTGCGCCTTGCGTGCGCTTCGGAGGAGATCGACAAGCTTCTTGTCGGGCTTGCCTTTACATGAGCTGTTTCGTGGATTGATATGAAGCGACGGCCAACGCTCAGCTGTTACGGCTCGCACCGCAACGACATGCTCGTAGCGGGCATCGCTGCATGACCAGATCGATGGGCGCCCACGAAACTGCATCTCGCTGGTCCATTCGAGATAACGGCGTATTTCTAACATACGAAACCCGATCGAAATCTGATTTTCGCCAAGCTCGATCCGGTGCACGATTGCGTTGAAGAGTTCATGCAGGTGCCGCTTGCTTGTCGCCATCAGACGATCGGATGCAGCGGGCCCCTTGGCGGCCAAAGTTTCCAAATTTGGGCCGAATAGGCCAAGGCTTTTTATGGCTGTTCGAAGCTTTGCACGATCGCACAAAAATGCTGCAACTGCCGCTAAGACAACCTCATCGAGCTGGTCAGCGCTTGAACGATACTGGCGAAGGAACACCTTTTGCGACCAGATTGCATTGCTCGAGATATAGGTCTTGTAATATTTTCCATGCTGCCATTTCAGATCGAGCCGCATATGGCGACCCAAATCGTCCCAAAGCAGGCCCGCCAGGAAATGGTCGGTGTCCCGATTATGTGGCTTGCGCTTCTTGCGCTCCTCGCAAATTCTTTGCGCCTCGTTCCACACCTCTTTGCTCACTAGAGCCTCGTGTTCGCCGACATAGTTGGAGCCATGACCGCGGATTTCTCCGATATACATCGGGTTCTGGACGATAGCGTAAACTGTGCTCGGGCTGATTGGTTTGCCTCCGCGCGGGACACCGCGCGGTGAGTGTTTGACCGAGCTGCAATAACCTCGATCGCGAACCGCAGCCATGACCTTCGAATACCGCCGTGTCTTCAAAAACTCGTCAAAAATAAATTGGACGATCCTGGCTTCGGGTTTGTCGATCGCGAGGCCGTCTGGTGTTGCAACGTAGCCGAATGGTGGCAGTCCACCGTGCATCTTGCCGTGCCGCTTGCGTGTGTGGATGCTGTCGCGCACCCTTTCAGCGATAAGCTCGCGCTCGAACTGGGAAAAAGTCAGCAATATGTTGAGGATCATTCGGCCCATGCTGTCGGATGTGTCGAACGCCTGTGAGATCGAGACCAGCGCGATGTTACGTCGATCAAAGACCTCAATCATTCGCACGAAATCAGCAAGGCTGCGTGTCAGTCGATCAATTTTGTAAACGACAACAACGTCTATCTCTCCAGCTTCAATATCCCTCATGAGCTTCGAGAGGGCAGGTCGATCCATGCCGCTTCCTGAGTGACCGCCGTCGTCATAACGGTTCGGTAGCTCGATCCAGCCTTTATATTGTTGGCTGGTCACGTAGGCGCTGCTGATTTCGCGCTGTGTAGTTAAGGAATTGACGTCGTGTTCGAGGCGCTGGTTAGTGCTTTTGCGCGTGTAGATTGCGCATCGCTTGAGCGGCGCGACAGCTTCGATATTCATGAGGAGCCTCCAACAATTTCTCGAAGCGTTGCCCTTTTGACATCGAGCGAAAAGCACCAAGCGCCAGGTGCTGGCATTTGCGCGGCTGTGCGAGCCCACTGCTCAAAGAACCTGTATTCTGGCTTGCGCAACTTTTGCCGAGCTCAGGCTGGAAAATGCTGTTGAGAGAGACTGCTAAGCTTTTCCAGACAGGCTGTTGGCTTGGTGCCTTTTTGAGAACCCGAAATTTAATCTCGTGCTCCGTGCTAGTGCGTTCGGTTTATCATCGTGAGAGCGTTTCATGGAGTTCGAACGATGCCCAGTACCGCATCTTAAGCGGGAAAGCTTACATAACTTGGTGATTGACATTTAGGCCAATCTGGTCGGCTTTATCCCGCGAATGCGGATAATCGGAAAATGTGGGATAAATCGCTTTGCCCTGGAGCGATAAAGCACGGTGGCCGGGCAATCAGCGGCGAAACCGATTGATGGATGATAATGAGCATGAGCTTCGCGCGCCCCGAGTTCTGGAGCCTCGCTCGGTTGAAATCCGCGATCCATCTCGCCCATGACAAGATCTGCCGAAAGCACATTATCTCAGACTTTGCGCTAGACTAATGGGCTAGGAAGGCGGCGGAAAGGGCCGCTGAGCAGCTTCCTTTGCTCTGGACAAGATCCTGAGTGCAGCAAGACTAGCCTTGTCCCGGACTTGGGTGCGAAACTATCATTCAGCTGTCACCTCAATTGAAATGACATGCCTGGTGAACAGGTGTCGTCCGCGAAGTCGCAGCGTGAACAATGCCGTGTGACTAAACTGGTCCTCTCTGGCTCAGCCTTGGCTCAGGTTGGGTTCGCAGGCCTGGAGAAGTATCGACCTACGGTGCACATTCAATTGGTTCTATCCTAGCGATAGCCTGCACTCTACCACTTTCGCACGCTCGACTGTACATTTAGCGATCTTATCTAAGCTGTCTTTGTGTGTACATCCTGGGACTGCCACCCCTTTTTCAGTCTCGTGAATGATGGTTTGAGCCAGCTCTGCAATCCTTCGTCGAATGTAGGGCATACCCAGTCCCGCCTCTTGCGCGAAACGCGCCACATTCCCCTCGTTGAAGTCCTCCAAATTTGCCGCACGGCCAAATCGCATTGCGAGCTTTGGCGAGAGTTCCTTCCACATGTGCGTAGCGACAAGATCGTAGAGCGGTGCAAGGATCACCTCACTGTTCTCAAGGCTAAGCAGGCTGTAGTTCTTGGCGTGTGCATCGGCATTGCCGATGATGAGATTGAAGATCGCAGCATCAGCTAGCTTCAGCACTTCACGCGCGGGGCGAGTGGCCGCGCTGCGTAGAAGCGCGAAGCTATCATGAAAAGTCGGCCCGCCCTCCGCCGCGTATTTGCGGTTTGAGGGGACGCCAAGTGCCTGAGCGAAGTCTTCCTGATGCAGGCGGTGCGTCTTTCCGTCGAGCATGATCCGGTCATAGCGTTCGACCAGAAGCAACGGCTTGCCGGCCACCTCGCGCCACTCTGCATAGGCGGCATCAATGCCTACCTTGCGGGCCAAGGCGAGGCAAAAGGCCTCATTTGCCGCCAATCCAACAAAGCGATCCGGTTCGGGCTTGATAAGATGGGTGGATGGTTCGCCGGGACGAGGGATCGCGATGCCTCCTTCGACGGTAAGCACGACGGGCAGTTTGCTCTGAGCCCCTGCAAGACTGAGCCTCGCGCCGCCCTCGCCTGCCAGCATGGGCACAGAAGGCAATCGACTAAGCAGTTCCGCTAATTCGCCCTCCTGGAGCGATTGTGGAGCAGTTTTGGAGTAGGCTTGGAGCGGTTTTTCTCCTTGCGCCAGTAATGAAAGAGCACCGGCAACATCTCCACCCAAGGCCTCTAACAGACGAAATGGATTGTCGGGTGAAATTCCAAGGGCACGAGCGATCGCCGTACGCTGGCTTTCCTCAGGCAGCAGACCGCCAAAAACAGCTTTGCAGGTCTGGTCGCCGAATGGCTCTTCCCGCTTTGGCATTGCTTGGGAAAGCGCGGGGGCCTTTTCGTCAACCAGCCAGCCTGACGAATAAGCGAAATGCATCGCGCCACCTTTGTCGATGGAGAGCTCGCCCGCCTGACGCTCGCCCCACCAGACAGCCAGCGTATCCGGGATTGGCAGCGTCACTCTGCTTTGTCCTTCTTGGGTTTATCCACTTGACCCGCGATCGCCATTGCGCCGGGCCGCTTGATCTGTATTTGGCATCCAAGGGCCGCAAGAACGTCGAGCACCTTGCCCATCTGGACAGTGGGTTTTCCTCGCTCCAGCTCGACAAGGAAGCGCAGGCCCACTCCGCTTGCTGCCGCCAGTTCGTCTTGGCGCAGACCAAGCTCCTTGCGTTCTTCGCGAATGATCTGGCCGATTGCGGCAACATCAAGCATATGCCCTGCCTTTCCCGAGCGGAAAAAGTAGACTGGTTGCTGATCAATTGCAAGAAAATTTACCCGATCGGGACATTTCAATATTTAACTTAACCACACAATCACTAATTTCCCGAACGGGAAATCCGGGCGTCTCGTTGACACATCCTATGTGCGCTTAAGACCGTCTGCTGCTTAAGGGCCAGCTGATAGGAGAAATTGACCGTGGGCCATGGCGCTTTGCTACCAATGTTTGTTAAGTCACACGGTAAGCTTTTCAAGACGCTCTGAAGATCCGGATTTCAGAACAGACGATATCGCACGACAAAAAAACTTCGTGTTTCGCCATTATTGCCAGTTGTGCATTCTGGAAAAATTGAACGGTGCGGGGCGGGCAAGAATCTCGTTTCTCAATAGTTGTGCGCGAACTTCGGAAATGCCTTCAGGCAAGCTACGATGAAATTTTGGCCCTCACTGGTCAGCTCTACGAAGCGTCTTCGTTTGTCTGAGGGGTCCGGCACTATTTGTGCCAAACCTGAATCGCAAATGACGTGAACCCAGCGAAGGCCTGTGGTGGCGGGGCAACTCGATGCAATCACAGCGCTCGAGACAGACACGCTTCGCTGCATTTGCGACTGGTAATACAGGTCAAGCATGATGTCGAAGCCTGGAGTATTGGGCATCGGTGCATAATCGGACAGGTTGTCGCATTTTCGCCGAGCCGTGTACAAAGCCGCTGCCTTTTGCGCTAGATCCTCCTGACCGCGTTGTTCGCCAATATCTGCATCTAGAGACACCAGCTGTTTCGATATTTGCTCCAGCTGATCAGCGAGTGCCGCGGTTGAAACCAAGCTACTGTCTCCAGAAAAACTGGTCTCCTCAGGCGGACTATCTGCCTTCTGCAAGGCTAGTTGAAAAATAGGGTTCACTCAGGGACCTCCTGTCCGAACGCAAGTCAATCTTGCTTTGATCAACAGTTCCCCCACTGCTGTGTTGCGCTCTGTTATTCGGAAGAGCTCCGTTAAAGGCGGGCTTTGGAATAGAGCTGCCAACTCTTTCCAAGTCGCGTTAAAGCTTGTTAATCCAAAAAATCTTTGCGTTTGCAGCCTGCGTTACTGCTCCTTGGATGGAAATGCAGGTTTGGAAAGAAGGCAGCGCGTGTGGGAGCACAGTCTTCCTGCTCCATGCTCTTGTGAGGTCGCGGACACTTTTTTGGTGCGGAACCTTTTTCTGATCAGAAAAGTTGTAGGCTAGAAGTTGCAAATCCTTGCCAAACGAAAGGAGCGCTATTGTCGGCACTCTTGTGTGGAGCTGAACCGTTCACAATCGGGCTGGCTTCGGGCCTGAAAGCATTAATGGACAGGGCGCGATTACTTTTCGTTAGTAGGATCAATGACACCCTTTTCGCCACAACCTTCTTGCGCAAAAGGCCAAGCCTCTTTACCGCTGAGGGTGTGTGAGGGACCCGGAGCTTTGAAGTAGTGATGGCGCACAATCCTTGGCGCTTTGCTAATTAAGGACAGCGAGAATGCCCCTCAGTCAGCCGAGCTATGGAGCCAAAATATCATTGGTTTCCTTCTTCCGGCAATTCCTGGACATACTGAAGCCGGAAGCCAATTTTTACTGGCTGGCCATTGTGTATGGTATCGGCATAAGCCTGCTTTCGTTGGCGACGCCGATCTCGGTTCAAATGCTGGTCAATACAGTTGCCAACACCGCGCTTGCTGCGCCCCTTGTTGTCTTGTCGCTGAGCCTGTTTGGCCTTTTGGTGCTCTTCGGCCTGCTCTATGCCCTGCGCATCCATCTGATGGAGATCTTCGCCAGGCGGTTTTATGCCCGCATGGTGGCTGAGATCTCGCTCATTTCGGTCTATGCGCAAGATCCATTCTTTGCAGACCGCAAATCGTCAGCGCTCTTCAATCGCTACTTCGATGTCATAAACGTGCAAAAAGCCCTGCCCGTGCTATTTGTCGGCGGGTTTAGCGTGGTCTTGCAAGTGGCCGTCGGTTTCGTTCTCGTCTCGCTTTATCACCCTCTTTTTCTTGTTTTCACATTGGTCATGTCGGCCCTTATCTGGGTCATCTGGCTGGTATGGGGTGCAAGTGCGATCCGCACTGGTATCGATCTCAGCCATGCAAAGCATAACACAGCAAATTGGCTTGAGACTGTAGGCGGTTCCAACGGTTTCTTTAAGTCGCAGCGCCGGATCGATTTTGCGATCAAGCGCACGGATGAGATGACACATGAGTATCTGACTCAGCGCAAGCGCCATTTCCGCAGGCATTTCTCCCAAACCATCGCATTTCTCTTACTCTATGCCGCTGCGAGCGCTGCCTTGTTGGGGCTGGGCGGATGGCTGGTGATCCAGGGGCAACTGACTCTTGGTCAATTGGTCGCCGCAGAGCTCGTTTTGTCCGTCGCCTTCTTCGGCGTCGCGCAGCTTGGGACTTATCTCACCTACTTTTACGACCTATGTGCAGCGGTGGAGGAAATCTCGCTCTTTCATCAGGTTGAGCAAGAAACCAGCGGGTCAGGCAGGAAGTTGGAAGGGCCTGACCATACCATTGTTTTTCAAGGTGTAGAGGGTCAGGCGCGTCATGAGAAAGCA
Source organism: Erythrobacter sp. SCSIO 43205 (assembly GCF_019904235.1). NCBI lineage: Bacteria > Pseudomonadati > Pseudomonadota > Alphaproteobacteria > Sphingomonadales > Erythrobacteraceae > Erythrobacter > Erythrobacter sp. SCSIO 43205. The sequence continues at coordinate 928,154 of NZ_CP063202.1, forward strand.
CGCTTTGATTTAACTATCCCGACCGGCGCGATCATGATGGCGCAGGCCAGCCACCACGGTGTGCAGCGCCTTTTTACAGACCTTCTGAAAATGCACGAACGCCCAAAGGCAGGCATTTTAACTTTGGGGGGCGCCGATTTTCAGGATATCGAGGCCTATAACCTTCGCAAGGATGTCCATGTGCTTGCACGGCCCACTTTCGTTGGCATGACAATCCGTGAATATCTAACCTTGTCATGCCCCGAAACTGCCAGCAACCGCATGGTAAAAGCACTCGAAACGGTGGGTCTGGATCGCACTATCGCAAGTTTCGAAAACGGCCTCGACACGCAAATCGCTTACACAGGTTGGCCTTTGTCAGCCGTCGAGTTGCAACAGCTTAAATTGGCCAATGCGCTCCTCGAACAACCGCGCGTTCTGGTCCTGAGCGCGCTGTTTGATCTTATCGATGAAGATCATCTTATGCGGGCAATTGCTGAACTGCGCGAGCAAGCGTATACGACTGTCATCTATTTCTCCTCGCGCAGAAGCGATCTGGGTTTTAGCAACTTTCTCTATCTTGAAGCTGACAGACAACGCATTTTCACCGAATTTGCCGACTTTCAACGTGCGACCCTTGCCAATGGGACACCAGCGCCTTCGCCTCCGGCAAATGGGGGAGCAAGTTGATGCAGAAGAGCCCTGACGACATCAAGGAGTTTACGGCCTACCATGGGGTCAATACGCCGCGCGTTTTTCGAACTGTAAGAGTGGTCGTTCTTGTCGCAATATCAATTGCGGTCGGGTTTCTCGTTTTTGTACCCTGGGTGCAGACAACGGGCGGGCGCGGGGTGGTGACGACCATCAACCCGAATGAGCGCCAGCAGGAGATTAATGCGCTTGTCTCTGGCCGGATCGACGAGTGGTATGTCGGTGACGGAAGCCGGGTTGAGGAAGGCGATCCAATTGCGCGTATCGTTGACCTGGATCCGATGCTGATCAGCAGGCTGGAGGCTGAACGCACCCAAATCGGCATTCAACTGAGCGCAGCGCAAAACGCACTTGCTACAGCGCGGCTTGACCTTGACCGAACGCGCGAACTGTTCGAGGCTGGCCTTGCGGCGCGCCGCGATTATGAACAGGCTCAAATCAGAGTTGAGCAATTGCGCGGTGATGTAGCCGGGGCGCAAGCAAACCTCACACAAGCCGAAACACGCATCGCTCGGCAATCCGAGCAGGTTGTCACAGCGCCGCGCGATGGCTTCATTCAATCGATCAACGCAGGTGATGCAGCCACTTTGGTCAGTGCCGGGCAAGTTCTCGCCACCTTCGTTCCCGAACAACAAGAGCGCGTAATCGAGGTTTTTGTGTCCGGCCGTGACGTTGCGCTTGTCCAGCCAGGAGCCAAAGCGAGAATTGAGTTTGAAGGCTGGCCCGCGGTCCAGTTTAGTGGCTGGCCTTCGGTCGCTATCGGCACCTTTGCCGGTGAGGTGACCACCGTCGATCAAGTCGCTCAACCTGATGGTCGTTTCCGGGTTCTCATAAGAGAAGATGCGAGCTCTGACACTCCATGGCCAGGCGAACGCTTTGCCAGATTTGGCACCAATGTGCGCGCATGGATTTTGCTGGAAACGGTGCCAGTAGGGTACGAAATCTGGCGCCAGCTCAACACATTTCCGCCTGAGCTGCCACAGCAAACTTCAGGTTCCGGACAGGGGCAATAAATGAAGGCGCGGGCTTTCTTGGTTCTTGGTGCAGCCTGCCTTGGCATTGCAGGCCCTCTGACTGCGCAGAATATAGAGCCTGTCGTACCGCCGATCTCGGAAGTCTTGGAGGATGGAGCGCTTTTACCTGAAGCACTCTTGCGGTCTTCAGCGCGCACGTTCCCGTCAATCCTTGCAGCGTTCGAAAAAGAGGCTGCTGTACGTTCAGATCAATTGGCAGCTGAAGGCGCCTTCGATTTGATGCTCGATGCCAAAGCCTATTCCCGCATCACCGGGTTTTACTCAACGATCTACCTCGACACGAAAGCAACACAGCCCTTGGAGCAAATGGGCGCTGAGATTTTTGCCTCTTATCGCTTGTCGAACGGAAGTTTTCCAACTTACGAAAATTACTTCAACACCAATGAGTTTGGTGAGATCAAAATCGGCGGCGTTCTGCCCCTGCTTCGAGATACAAATATCGACAGCCGCCGCTTTGCCAGGCGCGATGCTGAACTTGCCGCCTCGCAAGCGCAACTCGACGTGCTGTTGGTAAAGCTTAAAGTGCAGGCGGAGGCCCTTGGTGCATACTGGCGCTGGGTTGCGGCAGGTCGCGAAGTCGGCGTGTATGAAGAGTTGCTCGAAATTGCGCAGGCGCGCGCGATTGGCCTCAACCGGGAGTTTCAAGAGGGCGCAGCGCCGCGGATCGCTTTGGTTGAAAATGAGCAAAATGTCTTGAGACGAAAAACGCTTCTTGCAGAAGCACAGCGAAAATTTGCAACGGCCTCCAATTCTCTTGGCTTTTACCTGCGAACAGGCAGCGGCGAAATGATCGTCCCTGATCGTGCGCATTTGCCAGATGTCGAAGACCTTGAAGGCTTATCTCCCGTCGAAAAGCTGGTTGAAGCTGAACTTTCTCAAGCGGTGGCAAATCGACCGGAGCTGGCGGATCTCGCGCTTTCTATCGAGCGCGCTCAAGCGAAGATTGCTTTGCGCCGAAACGAACTTTTGCCAAGGCTTGATGCGAGCGCAGAAATCAGCCGCGATTTCGGGCCAATAGGCGCAGGCGGGTCTTCTTTCGATTCGACTGATACGGTCGTGGGCGTCACATTCTCTGTACCACTGCAGCGGCGAAGCGCGCAGGGGCGGCTGGACCGGGCAGAAGCAGAACTGCGCGCACTTGAACTCGATCGACAGCGTGTCAGCGATGAGCTCACAGTTGAGCTTGAGAACATCGTGACCAATCTCGAAGCGGCTTTGGAGCTTTCGAACCTGGCTGAAGCTGAGCTTGCACAGGCACGCCAGATGGTGACCGCTGAGCGTCGGCGTTTATCTCTGGGAGCTGGCGATTTCTTCCTCGTCAATGTGAGAGAGGAAACTGCGGCATCGGCGCAAATCAGTCAGATCAGGGCAGAGCTGAACGGGCGACTATCGGCGACAAATTACGACACTGCAGTCATGAACCTTGAAGCTCTCGGCCTCGAATAGCCGCAATTGTCAAAGCTTTTTCGGTGGTCCAACATTTGATACCGATGCGTATATGCGCAAGCTGCGATTAGAGTTCGTTTGAGGATTTGCTAAAAGTAGTGCTTGAGTTTGATTACATCTTCGCGCTTGGTGAAGCCCAATTTTCGAAAAATGCTGCGTGTATGTGTCTCCACGGTCCTGCCTGATATGCCAAGTTTCAGGCTGATTTCGTTGGATTTCAATCCTGACGCCAACCAGTTTGCGACTTCAAGTTCCCGGCTGCTGAGGTTCTGTAATTTGATAATCTCACCCTCAGGCGTACGGTTCGACAGCATGGCGCTCGGCAACGCTGGTTTCTCGCTTGCTGCTAGCAGAAGACTTTCGTTGAAATTCTTGTCTAACGGCAAGGAATAATAATCGACCAGTCCCGAGCGGATGCACTTTACCACCCTGCGCACGTCAAATTTTTCGGCATAGGCGCAAAAAACCGCTCGCGATCTTCGTTCACGGGCTATCCCCATCAGTCTTTCAGGGGTTGCGATATTGTCGTACACCAGAACGAGAGCGATGTCGGCAATTCTATCGGTAAAGTCGGCTAAGTGAGCTGATGCGAAAGGTGAGAAGCAGGACTTGTTCATCTGCGAAATCAGTTGGTTAGCGCGCTTTTCCTTTTCATCGAAGACGCAAACACGCAAGCGTTCGAAGCCGTTGGAAGTATCTGGGTTGTGCATTCAGATGAACCGGTCCTTTGAGGTCTGATCCAAGCGTAGTGAACTGTTCTTTCGATCAGTCATAACAAGAGGGCGATGTTATGCAAAGCGGTTCGAGCAGCAGGGTTAGCCTTGAACAGAGGCGGATCAGAGCCAAAACAGGTTTCGGGCAATGGGTAACAGGTGAGCGTCGCTCTGCACCATTGCGGCAAAAGATGCTTTTTTCGCAGACTGGAACCGAAAATCCCACAACATTTTAATGGTTATTCCAGCAAAAGCAATGGTTTTCGCGGTGGCACGACGTCTTCAGCAAAACGATGCCACTACTCGTTCACAGACCAAAACCGCCTATTGTTGGTTCTGGTTTGCTTCATATTGCGCGGCGGATCGCTTCGTGCATAGCAAGCAGCGAGATTTGCGAATGGTCATCAGCGCGTCACTAAGAGGGACTATAGATCACTCTTAAAGTATCTATGGTTGACAAAGTCGCATCGTTTTTCTAACCCACCTCTTGAAAGGATTTGCCATGAAAAAATTGATTCTCGGATTGGGCGCCGCATCACTTGCTTTCGCTCCTGTGGCAGCGTCGGCTGTAGAAGCCAGCGCACTTGATCGCGCCGTTGCACCGGTAGAAGGTGAAAATGCAGCTGGTGCGCCCACGCTGCTCATCGCCGTTCTCGCAGGTGTTGCTGTGATCGGTGGCGTCATCATCGCTGCTGATGAAGATGACGACGACAGCGATTTGCCTGTAAGCGGCTAAGCCGTTTACCTTTCGTTGAGTTCAAAAAGGTCGCCTCGGTTCCGGGGCGATTTTTTTGTGTCTGGTACCAGGCTGGTCGAGCGCAATCAGTTTTTCCGGCACCAATTCAGGATGCGCTTTGATTGACTTGGTAAAGCGCCAACGACTTCTTCAACGAAACAGGAACTCTATCTAGTCTTTTTGCCACGTGAGTTCTTCCCGATACAAAAAACGCGCCCGAACTGGGTGCACAGTCCGAGCGCGGGGCAGTACTAGATACCCAATAAAAACATACGCACTTAAAAGCATGAATCAAGTAATCACCCATGCTGCGAATGAGTAATGCGTCCGATTTGGATGTTAGAGCCGGCAAAAGTCCGTTCATAAGAAAGCACGGTCTTCAAAGATTTGCATCGCCCGGCCTGGCGCAACCGGTTCCAGCTCAGGCTGTATGCGGTCTTTCCCAAACTCATCCTTTGCAAGCAGAACGAGGCTCCGTTTGCGCCGCGAAGAATGCCTGACTCTTCAGACTTGCGCATTTTTGATAGGAAAGTGTCTGTGTCAATGTGTGAGCCACTGATCCGCAGACTGTGACCCATGGATATCTCGACTATCCGGCCACTTCCTATGGCCACCATATTCCCGGTTTTGCGGGCACCAGTCTTCAATTGTTCAGTTCGACCTTTCCAGACGAAATTGCCTGTCTGAGGCATCTTTTTTTGTTTCGGACGGGTGGGCGGCATATTTGCTCTAGATGTTCGATGCCAACAACGAACTGGCGCAAGCATGACTTGCAAAAGCACTATTTCCATTCATGCGGCGGGATTTATTCGCCGCTGGTCGGAACAATCTTCGAGCGATCAAAAATCAGCGTCCATGTCTGGTTTTATTTGATGCTTTATTTTTCCAATACCTCGCGAGGCCTCAATCTCAGCTTCATATCCAATCACATGGGAGTGAGTATACCCACGGCTCTTAGAATGGCGAACAAAATCCGGCTTCATATGGCGATGATCCAAGGCTGTGAGCCCAGGCTTGGATCGATTGGAAATGTAGTGGTTGTGCGGTTGCATATGCTGCGAAGGGTGACAAATCCGAAAAAAGGAACCCGTAACCGCTGCGCTGTTTTGCTTCTTAGTGACGGGAGAAAAGTCAGGACAGTCGTCATGCCCTATGCCGACCGCTCGACAATCAACAAGGCCCTTGATCTGCACATAGCGGCAGGGTCATCTATGGTGACTGACTGCCACTTCACGATGAATGTCGCGACAAATTATGGTGTCTGCACCACCGATCTTACATGGGACTTGCTCGATGAAGGCGACGGTCTTCTCGGCAAGCAGGCAATTCATGGTTTTTTAAGACCGGTCTATGAGGCTTTGAGAGACCAGTTTCGCAATGTTTTTGTGAATAATCTTTGGCTCTATCTCAAAGAGTTCGAGTTCCGTTACAACCGGCGCGTAAACTCGAAAATGCGCTTCTGGGACCTAGTGTGCACTTGGCCGACCCTGTCTCATTCCAGCACCACCAAGGTCAAAAACCAGGCGTTCATTCCAGCAGACACTGGGTTTTGAGGCTGTGGCGGAAAAAGCTGTCAGCGCTGCAGAGTTCTTTGCCCGGTTTCCTGATGAATTGGCTTGCCTGCATCATATTCAGCAAACGAAATACGGTTCTCACACGCCGTGCCCTCGCTGTGGTCAATTTGGGCGCTGGACGTACATTCGAGGCACCAAGAAATTCCGGCATACCTGCCGCAAACAGATTTCCACATTGGCCGGTACGCCATTTTATCGCTCAAATATTTCCCTGCATGCTGTTTTTTATGCGATCCTACTCTTTGTGAACTCATCGCATGGTGTGCATTCCTCTTTGTTGCGCAAACATCTGGGACTGGGAACAAAGACAGCGCATCGGCTGGGCAATCTCATCCGTATGCATATGGCCTCGCTTCAGCCCCTCAGGAAGCTTGGTAACCCAAGCGATCCAGTTGCGATCGATGAAGTCTATCTGCGATATTTCAGAGACAACAAGTTTGATGCGCTTCAGCCCAAAATCCTTCTAGGCCTCGCTCACTGCGGGCAAGTCCAATGCGGATTTATTGAGAACCGGACACAAAGCGAATTGGAGCGCGCGGTGTCACATTTCGTACATCCTGGTTCCAGGGTCATGACTGATCAGTGGGTAGGTTATGCGAATCTTCGTGCGCTCGGATTTCGACATAGCTGGGTCAATCACAGCGAAGGCACCTTTTACCGCAACGGTGTCTCCACGGTCGAGATCGACACCTGCTGGGCTGTTTTCAGGCGATCATTGCGTCTTTACGGACAGATCGGGGCAGGGAATGCGTGGTTGTATCTTGCCGAGATGCAGTTGCGATACAATTTCCGCGGCCGGCCAAGAGAAGCTTTCGAGTTTTTGATTTCAAACTGGCCTGCCGTGGACGGCAAGGCAGGAAATGCTCTGCGAGCACGCTTTGAGTGGAATGCTCAAAATCTAGCGCTTGGTTGATAAACGAATCCGGTGCCAGCCGGGCCAAACAAAAGGCCCGGTCAACTATTCAAAGCAGTGACTCATGCCCACCAGGTCATATCGGCGAATGCCTCCCATCGACTGGTAAATGCTACTGGCATGAACTTCGACGGTGCGGGGCGAGAGCTCAAGGTCTTGTGCGATCTCTTTGTAGGTTTGGCCATCAGCAATTCTGCGTGCAACGGCCCTTTGACGCCTGGACAGATTGGTCAATCCGACCCGTATCTTGTGGTCTTTCACCCAGTTTGCGTACTCTTCCTTGCCGCGCGTGCACGCGACAACAACTCTCGTCACGAAAGTGTCATCGCAAGGAAGAATGAAATAATCTGACGCGCCTCTTTTGGTTGCGGTTACGATTTTCTTCAAACTCGCTTTGGAAGAAAAGCCGCAAATGGCCGCTTGCAGATCTTTATTCAATCTCGTTTTGAATGCTGTCGCAAGTAGGCTGCCGACATCTTCCACCAGTACGAGATCAGGCCGGTGAGGCTGCTCGGGCAAAGAGATAAGGTTGCTATCAAAATAGCACTCAAACAATTCTTCCGGCAGGAGTGCGGCGATACTTTTTGATGTCTCGTCGTCGCGAGTAACTATGATTACCTTCCATAAGGCTTGCCTCTGGTGGCCGGGCACTTGGGTAATCGGGATCGTTGATGCCATTTAGGACGTCTTTTGTCTTTTGCTGGGGTGATTAAGCCTGTGAGTCCTGCTGCGTTTTTGTGACATGATGCAATCCCGAAATTCAAGGCTTATCGCACGAAAGTTAAACCAGCAGTGATAAAAGGACCAGAAAAAGCTTTAAGTGATCTGGTGGCACAGGCGAATGCTTGAGGCTGCGCACAGCCATGGTGCGCAAATGTTGGACGAAGCTCGTGTGTCCAACACTCGCTTGACGATCAAACAGCGCACACCGGGCTCTATCTCTTCCCGGGGGCCAGAGAGTGGTCTGGTTCCGCAATTCCGGGTCGCCCCTTTGATTGCGGTGTTTTTGCCAGATCGGATTGCTCAAGTGAACCCACAGCTTTGGGGAAAGGGGCAGCTATCAATTCGCATTGGAATTGATCCTCTCATCGATCCACTGGTCGATTGTTTCTTGTGACCAGGCGACTGTGCGTCCCCCCAATTGCACAGGCTTGGGAAACTGGCCTTCGTGCATCCAGCGGTAGATCGTTGAGCGTCCAAGCCCTACTTGCCTCATCACTTCTGGCAAGCGAATGAGACGGCGTATCCGACGTGGATTGTCGCATTTTCTGTCTGTTTGCTCAGCCATGATGACCTCCAGCGGCAGTTGCATAGAGATCATCGAGCAGCACGTCCCTGCGTTCAAGTTCGTCGATGTGATCGGCTAGCAGCCGTGCCACGCGGTGAGCGGTCCCTTTTGCCCAGCGTGGTCGAACGTCCTCTAGCCGATCTGCAAGCTCGCTTGACAAAGCTGCGGGAAGCTCGGTCAGGAAGTCCTCAAGGAACCTTCCGACTTTCGTATCCTGCCATTCAGCGGCAAGGCTGGCGTCAGTGAGGATAAACAGGGAGAGTGTTTGCTTTGCCCGCACACCGCTGGCGGAAAGAATCCGCGATGCTTCACCTAGGGATGTTGATCGCTTGCCAGTAAGAATTCTGCGCAAGGCGTCTTTATGAATGTGAGCATCGCGCGCGATGTCGCAGCGCAGACGTCCGCTCGCTTCAACAGCCGCGTTCAACAATCGCGCCAAATCAGCACGACTTTCTTGTTCTGACAGGGACACTGCATGGGGCATAGCCGCTTCCTTTCTCCTTGGGCTTTAAATTCAAGGACGGGGCTACAAGCGTAGGAAGGGTGTAGGAAACAAAAAAGAACAAAAACAGAACACATAGGATGCTGCGAATCACGATCGCTCCTTGAACTAACGCAAATTTGAGCGTCAGCGCGCGCTACACGGGATGGAAAGCGCGCGATCCGGTAAACATTGCTCATCGAGGGCATGAGCCAGCGCACTTTCCAGCTTTTTACAGCGATAGTGCCGTTTTCCCTTGGTTCGGGCTGGCCGATTACAGTTTCGCTTTTCCTACACCTATCCTTTCATTCGAGGAAAGAACACACAGCGAACGCATCGCTGCTTTGTATTTCCAATGGAGATCCTCGATGACCAAGACCCTCACTCTTGCCCAAACCGCCAAAAGCAACATTCGGGCCCGCGATTATATCGTGCCTGCGGCTGTCGCTCTGGCTTGCGCCGGCGCTGCCTATGCGGGTGCTGACACCACTTTCGATCCTGCGCTTCAGAAGTTCACTGATTTTCTTGAAGGTTCGGGCGGCAAGATCATCACTGTCTTGAGCCTTGCTGGCGGGTTGATCGCTCTGGCTTCGGGCCGCTTCGCGCTTGGTCAAGTGGCTGTGCCTGTGGGCGTTGGCATTGGCGTCGGCACGGGCGTACCGATCGTCACCTCAGTCGTCACCGCGACCATCTGATCGCGGACTCGACGACAGGAGGGCGGCATGGCCGACAAATACCTCGTGCCTCAGCGGCTCGATGATCCGGAGCTGATTGGCTTTTGGACGATTGATGAGTTTGCGGGACTTTTGATCCCGTTCGCCTGGGGCATTCTAGCGCAGCACATTCTCATCGGGACTGGCCTATCGGCCTTGACCTGGTTCGCCTTGCGGAAGGCGAAACGGTCCGGTGCAAGCTCGAAACTGGTGCACGCTGCCTATTGGTATTTGCCGGGGAGTTTCCTCGGTTTGAAAGCCACGCCGCCCTCCCATTGTCGCCTGCTGGCCGGCTGAGGGAGGAACCCTATGAAATCCGAATTCGCCTATGAGGAAGCGCAGCGCCATTTGAAGCAGCGCAACCGCTTTGCTGCGCTCGCTGGCGTCCTGGGTATCACCACCATGCTCGCGGTCGGCGCGGCAGCCACCCGCGATGAAGCCATAGTCCTCGTGCCGATCACAACGGAACGGGTCGAGCTCTCGAGCGGCGGGATCGATGCGCCTTATCTCGAGCTTGTCACCCGCGACACCGCGCTGATGCTGCTCAATCGCGCGCCGGAAAGCCTCGACTATTGGATGGAAAGCATACTCAAACTCGCTGATCCTTCATCGCGCGGACACCTTAAGGCTGAGCTAATCAAGATCGTCGATGAGCAACGCGGTTCTGACATCAGCCAGGCCTTTGTGATTGCGCAGATCCATGTCGATCCGGACGCGCTCACCTCAACGGTCAGTGGCACGCTCAAGACCTTTGTCGGCGCGCAAGTGATCGCCAGCCAGACCCGGAGCTTTGAATTCATCTGGCAGCGTCGCGGCCTCAGCCTTGGCCTTTCAGGCTTCCGCCAACTTCCAAGCAAAGAGGAGGAAAGCCAATGAGCTTTGCCACCCGATCCCTGCCAACAGGGCTTACGAGCGTGCTGCTCGCCACCGCGTCACTCATCCCAGCCTCACCTGCTCATGCTGACCAAATTGTCGAAGCCGCTGATGGCGCAAGCATTGACTGTGTGCTTGCACGCGGCGCGCTCACGCGGATTGCGCTTATCCAAGACGGCTTTGCCAATGTCTCCAAGATGGCGAGCGGATATCCCTATAATGATTTTGAAGTGACCCATGAGCCGGTGCGCGGTGACATCTATGTCTCGGTCCCGCTGCAATATGCGAGCGCCAAAGTCAGCTTCTTTGCGACCAGTTCCAAAGGCCATGTCTACAAGTTTGCCTGCACAGTCGACGGCGATGAGGCAAGCCAGCTTTTCGTGACCAATCCAGCGCTGGCGAACCCCGATACTAGCGAAGGCCCAAACCCGCCTTCATCCGAAGGCGAAGCCGCGATCCGCCTGATCGAAGCGATGGCAAGCGATGCGGTGCTGCCCGGTTTCCAGGCGCGCACGGCGCTCTCCCGTCCGCGCCGCACAGGCGGTCTCGAAGTGCAGCAGGTCGCGGAATATGAAGGCGCGGAGCTAACCGGTCAGGCCTTCACTCTGCGCAATCTTGGACCTGAGACACTTGACCTTACCAGCGAGCGCGACGCGCCTGCAGGCGCGCTCGCCTTTGCCTATGCTAGCGAAACGCTTGCTCCCGGCGAAAGCACACAGGCCTTCCTCGTCTTTGCCAAGGGAGGGCTCAAGTGATGGCACAGAGCAAAGCCAAATCGCCTGACAGCAAAAGATCAGGCCTCAACTCTGCGATCGCCAAACGGCAAAAACTGCTCCTTGCAGGGATCGGAGCGGCGGCGCTGATCGGCGGATCGATGTTCATCTTTAGCGGTGATGATGCCGGTGATGGTGCGAAAGGCGGCGCAACCACGATCGATACGGGCGGGCTGGTTAATCGCAATCTCTCCCAGCGTGAGTTTGTGGCGACCTATGGCAATCGGCTCGATGCGCAGGGCCGCGCGATCAAGGATCTGCAAGAAAGCCAGCTTCCCAAAAGCTCGATTGAGCAGGAACTTGAGACACTGCGCAGCGAAAACGCGCGTATGCTCAGCGATGGCCAGGCCGCGATCGATGCGATCTCGGCTGAGAACGCTGTGCTGCGTTCTGAACTCGAAAGCGCAACAGCCAATCCACCGATTGTGCCCGTTCAACCGATCACACCGGCTCAACCCATAAATGGTTCAAGCGCCTTGGAACCCGCACCGCTCACCGAGCCCAAACCCAGCCTGCTGAGCTTTGAAAGCGAGGCTGCCCACAAAGCTCCCACCAATGCTGGCGATGGGTCTCCACCCCTGCTTTTGGAAGCAAGCCGCGATTATCTACCGCCCAATAGCTATGCGCCTGCAACAGTTATCGTCGGCGTCGATGCTTCAACCGGAGTCACCAGCCAAAGCGATCCGCTTCCTGTTGTGCTGCGTATCACGGGTCCGGCGCGCTCGGTCCTCAAAGGTGATCGCCTGCTCACCACCGATTTGACCGGCTGCCTCGTCAATGGCGCGGCGCGCGGCGATCTCTCGGCTGAGAAAGTCTACGTCAAATTGGTGCGCATGACCTGCGCACAGCCTGGCGGTCGCTATGCTGTGAGCGAAGTGAAAGGCTTCATCGCCTTTGCGGGTAAATCAGGCGTGCGTGGCCGCGTTGTCAGCCGCGAAGGCAGTCTTGTCAGCCAAGCGCTGGTCGCTGGCATCGTCGGCGGGTTTGGAAGAGGCTTTTCTGCAAACGCCAATGGCATTTTTGCAGGCCGTGTCGGCGAGGATAGCCGGCGCAGCGCGCTTTCGCCCACCGACATTCTGGCAGGTGGATTGGGCCAAGGCGCTGGCGATGCCGCCGACACTGTCAGCCAATATCTCATCGAACGCGCCGAACAATATCAACCCGTCGTCGAGATGCCGACCGGTATCGAAGTCGAAATCGTCTTTCTCGACGGCGTCCATGTCAGGAGCCCCTCTCAATGAATTTTCATGATTTTCGTGCCCGTTGGATGACACGGGCCATCCATATCTCGATTGCAGCAGCAAGCGCTGCCGCCGTGCTCACCAGCGGTGTTGCGATGATGACTGCCATCCCGGCTCATGCCGCGATTGCGCGCGATGTCAGCCAGGCGCTCAAGCTGCGCTTGCCCAAGACACCGATCGATGCGCTCGATTGCAGGAGCTTTGCGCCCTGGTGCGAAGTCGTTTCGGGTGACACGCTGTTTTATATCGACGAGGCCGCGCGCTATCTCTTTGTCGGGCGGCTCTATGATCTGGAAGAACGCCGCGATGTGACGGCCACACGGCTGATCGAACTCAATCCTGATCTGCTGGCGGCAGGAGCGGCGCGCGCTGCTGGGCGCGCTGAAAGTGCAGCGCCAAACCGCTCTGCGAAAACCGCCAAAGCCAAGGTCGATACATCCAGCCTCCCCAAAGAGGGCGCCATTCATTGGGGCAATCCCAAAGGCGAAAAGCTGATCGTCTTTTCCGACTTTCAATGCGGCTATTGCCGCCAGCTGACCCAAGCGCTTGAAGGCACTGGCCTCGCCATCGAAGAGCGCCCGATCTCGATCTTCGGCGCTTCAAGCCGCCGCATGGCGCAAAGCGTGCTCTGCGCGCAAGATCCGGTCAAGGCGATGCATGCAGCCTATGCTGGCGAGACGAGCCCTGTCCCATCGACTTGCAATGTCAGCGATGCGCTTGATGCCAACGAGGCCTTTGCCAAAGCCAATGGCTTTTCCGGAACGCCGGTGATCGTGCGCGCCAGGGATGGCGCGGTGATCCATGGCTACCGCGATGCGCAGACGCTGATCCGCTTTGCCAATGGCGGAGCAGACCAATGAAGGCGCGGATCAAAAAACTAGCACCGTTAGCCATCCTGGGTCTCGCAGTAAGCGGCTGCGCAACCTTGGGTAGCAATGTGAGCGGCGATTTTGCCTGCCGCGCGCCAAGCGGAAGCTGCGCTCCTACCTCGGCGATTGATGATGCAGCAACAAAGGCAAGCCTGCCTCAAGAACCTGCCACAGTCATCAAAGCACAAAGGAGTGAGCGCAAGCTTCGCATTGTGATTGCTGCACGGCGCGATGCCAGCGGACGCGAGCATGAAGCGCGCATTGTCTTCGTGCCACTGCCCGAGCCATCGTATTCTGAATGGCGGGCGCCTCTGTCGACGGGGCAAGTGCTTCGTGCGCTTGGCCATGCCAGCCAAAACCAACCGCTAGAGGAGCCTGTCGCTCCCTCTTCCAATTTCACCCCGCAGCAGCTACCGGACCTTCTGGTTATCCCCTCCCAGAACTCTCCGGTGCTGTCCGGCGCGAAAGCGTCGGCCGCAGGGACACCCGGCCTTTCCCCCCCCCCAGGCCGGGTGTCCCAATCAACCACAGATGATGGAGAGATGCGATGACCTTCTCACTGGTTTCAGCGCGCGATGCGCTGCTCTCGGGCCTGTTCGGCGATGCCAAACAGGCCGATCACAAGGCAGCCCATTTCTCGCTCGATATGCTCTCGGACTGGCTACCCTACCGCGTATTTGATGAAAGCGCGGGGCTCTATCGCAACGCCCATTCCAAAGGCTTTGTGCTTGAAGTAACGCCGCTCATTGGTGCGGATGAACGCACAGGCGAGATCCTGGGACAGTTCTTCTCCGAAAGCCTTCCTCAAGGCGCCTGCCTGCAAGTTCTGAACTTTGCGAGCCCGCGTATTGGGTCAATTGTCGCGCCCTGGTTTGCTCCGCGCTATGAGCAAGGCGGGATCTATGAAGCGATCGCCAGAGCGCGCACGAACCGGCTCTACGATCTTGTCTGGCAATCGGGCTCTGAGCATGCACCTTTCCATGCCCGGCATACGCGCTTGGTTATCTCGCTTGGTGTGCCGGTCCCCAGCAATGTAAGCGATGCGGAGCTGAGCGAATGCCGCAAGGGCCTTATGGGGATGCTCAATTCTCTGGGCCTTTCTTCCAACCCGTTAGAGCCCGCAGGTCTTCTGGCGCTGATTGATGAGCTGACCTCACCCACGACAGCGCGCGAGCCAGAGGGCACGCATTGGAACCGCGAAGACACGCTCGATGCGCAAGCCATACGGCGCGACATCGAACTGGAAGTCGAAGACGACCGGCTGATCCTTCGTACCGAACGCTTCCGCGAGACGGGGCGCAATCGCGATGGCGTGCCGCAGATGGGTGAATGCTATCCCGACCGCTTTGATGTGCGCCATTATGGTGTGCGCTCGATGCCGGAACGCTGGGCGCCTTGGGAATGCGCGCGCCTTATCGGTGATATGTTTACCGATAAGCTGCGCTTTCCCTGTCCTGCCGCGACCATGATGTGCCTGCATTATCCCGATCAGGAAGCTGCTAGCGCCCGCGCAGGCTACAAGTTCATGCGCACGACCAGCCTTTCGGAAACCAAAAGCGCGCGCTTTCTTCCCAATCTTTCACAGCAATCTGCCGAATGGAAACATGTCCAGGCCGAGCTTCAAGCGGGCAAGAAACTGGTCAAACTCTTTTACGGCGTGACCACGATCTCGCCGCTTGGCGAAGGCGATGCGCATGAGCGCACGATCAAGGCGATCTACAAAGCCGCCGGATGGGATTTGGCCGATGAACGCTTCCTGCAATTGCAAGGATTGGTCGCGGCGTTCCCGCTGAGTCTTGCTGATGGCCTCGTGCACGACATGGCGCGCCTCAAGCGTTTTCGCACTATGCTGTCGACGACGGCTGCGAACATCGCACCGATGCAAGGCGAATATTTAGGAGGCGCAATCCCGCATCTGCTGCTGCTTGGACGGCGTGGGCAACCCTTCTTCTGGTCGCCTTTCGAGAACAGTGCAGGCAATCACAATATCGCGATTTGCGGCAAATCGGGGTCAGGCAAATCAGTGCTCCTTCAAGAGCTGTGCACCGCCTTACGCGGCGCGGGTGCCAAGGTTGTGGTAATCGATGATGGTCGCAGCTTTGAGCATTCGGTGAAGCTTCAAGGTGGGCGCTTTGTCGAGTTCACGCTGGCTTCGGGTTTCTCGCTCAATCCTTTCTCGATGGTCGATGATGCCCGCGCCGAGATCGACGAGGATTACAGGCTTGATTGCTTTGCGATGATCAAAGCGATCATTGGCCAAATGGCGCGGCCGAGCGCAGCCCCTTCGGATACCGAGCGCGGCCTCATCGACCGCGCGGTGACGCAGGTCTGGGAAGCGCTTGGCAGCGGCGGCGCGGTCGACGATATCGCGCATGCGCTTTATTCAAGTGAAAACGAGGCGGGCAAGGAACTCGCTACCGCGATCGCTCCCTTCTGCCGCGGTGGCAGCTATGCCGGGTTCTTTTCAGGCAAAGCGAGCTTTGCGCTGGAAGATGATTTCACCGTCTTCGAAATGAGCGATTTGGCTAGCCGAGAGGAGCTGAGAAGCGTCGTTCTCTCAGCCATTATGTTCATGACCGGTCAGGCGATGACGCGCAGCTCAAGGGCGACAAAGAAGTTGCTTCTCATCGATGAAGCCTGGGCCATGCTCAAAGGCGGCTCGATGGGCGAGTTTGTTGAGACCTATGCGCGCACGGCGCGCAAATATGGCGGCGCGCTCGCCACCGCAACCCAGTCCTTGAACGACTATTACAAGTCCGATGGCGCGCGCGCCGCGCTTGAAAACAGCGACTGGATGCTGGTTCTCCAACAGAAGCCGGAGACCATTGCGGATTTCCGCAAGGAAGCCCGGCTCGACATGGATGATCGCACCGAGACACTGATCCGAAGCCTCAAGCGCTCGGGGACCGAATATAGCGAGATCTATGTGAAGGGCCCGGAGACCGAGGCTGTCGGAAGATTGGTGCTCGACCCGCTTTCAGCGACCATCTTCTCCTCTGATCCCGACACATATGCTGCGATCCAGGCCCATGTCGAAAGCGGCATGCCGCTTGAACGCGCAGTGGCGCTGGTCGCAGGCTTGGAAGGAAAAAGCCAATGACCATCGAGACCCAGATGCTCGTCGATCGCTCACCTTCAGTCTTGATGAAGCGGGCAGGGCGCATTCGCCGATCGTTCCACTGGCAAGCGCTTTTTCAAGGCGGTTGCTTTGTCCTCATTGAATGCATGATCTTCGCGGCCAGCACCTTGCTGCTAGTGCTCGGACTGCCGCTCTTCCTTTTTCTGCTTCTTGCGGGCTGGGATCTGACCGCGCTGTTTGCGCAGCTCGGCAATCTGGCGGACCATTACCGAACCGCTGAGCCGATAGCGCGGTATCTCTTTGCATCGGATTTGCAGATGGCCTTCCTCATCTGCGTGGGCACGCTCGCTTTCATCCGGATGCCAACTTTCCTGCATCGCCTCGAACGCGGCCTCAAGAAAAGCGAGGTGTCCCATGGTTGAGGCGAACCCTACGCGCGCGCTGCTTTTCAAGGCGCTCGTAGTGACGGTTTTGATCGGCGCTTTGCTATGGGGCGCATGGATCACACGCGAGGTCGCACAGGCCCCGCCGAGCCAGCGCATTGTCACGGTCCGGCTTGCGGAGACAATCGGGAGCTTTGTCGAAGAGGCTGCGCACGCCGATGCAGAGCCCGCCGCAGTCCAAGCGGCAAGCCTTGCCTATCTCAAGGCCGCTGAAAGCGCGGTTGAAGATATGGGCCGCGATGGCCGCGTCATTCTGGTTGCCGAAGCCGTGCTCGCAGGCGCGGCTGAAGACGCGACGCCCGAACTTGAAGCGCGCATCGCAGAAAAACTCCAAACGGGAGAGCAGCCATGAGCCTGTCTCTTCGCTTCAAGCGCCCGCTGCTACTGACCGGCCTCATCCTCTTGCCGCTTGCCTGGGCACCGCTCGATGCTTTTGGCAAGAGCCACGCCTTTTTCATCAATGCGAGCCCCAGTCTTCCCAATTGGGCCTTCTGGCTCGACAAAAAGACACCGATTAAGCGCGGCAACCTGATCTTCTTCGAGCCGCCGAAGAGCGAGCTCGTCGAAAGCCACTTTGGCAAAGAACCGCAAATCTTCGGCAAGCGCGTGCTCGGCATGCCCGGTGATGTGGTGCGCCATGAGGGCAATCAAGTCTTCATCAACGACAAGCTGGTCGCATCGAGGCTGAAGAAAACACGCCTGGGCATTGCGCTCTCCCAAGGGCCGCAAGGCGTCGTCCCGGAAGGGTGTTTCTACGCCGGAACCGATCATCCGCGCGGGCTCGATAGTCGGTATGCCGAGATAGGCTTTGTCTGCTCCACGCAGATTATGGGCAGCGGGAGGGCGATCCTGTGACGCGCGCCGCACTCCCACTCATCGCGCTTTCCCTTGCCCTCCTGCCCGCACAGGCGCTGGCGCGCGACTATGGCCAACGCGGCGCGCTCTTTCCGATTGTCGAGCGAGACCTCCTCGAACAGATCCATTCGCGGCTTATCCATATGGAAAAGTCTGGTGAGACCACGCGCCTCAATCAGGAATTGAAACGCCGCACAGTCGCACGGGTCAACCGGCCCGATCCGGTTTCCGGCCTTGTCCGCGCGCACGAAAACCGCAGCTGGGCATTCGATCCGACCATTACGCTTGCTGCGGATATCCGCGGCGCCAAAGGTGAACTGATCCATGCCGCCGGAACGCGGGTCAATCCGCTCGACAGCGTCAAGCTGCGCGGCGACCTCCTGTTTATCGACGGCGACGATCCCTCGCAGATCGCCTGGGCGCTGAGACAGGACCCGCAGGCCAAGCTGATCCTCGTGAAAGGCGCCCCTCTCGAGCTGATGAAGGCCCGTCAGCGCCGCTTCTTTTTCGACCAGGGCGGCAAGCTCACGCATCAGTTCGGAATTCGGGCAACGCCCGCGCGGGTGCGCCAGAACGGGCGCGTCCTCGAAGTAAGCGAGATCGCGCTGCCGCTCCGAAAGGCCCGGCCATGAGCAGCATCCGTGCCTTCCTCATCCTCGTCACAGCGACACTCTCGCTCGCTCTCGCTTCCCCGGCATCAGCCGATGCCGGGCCGGGCAAATGCACCGGGCAGTTCGTCAACCCGATCACCGACATCTGCTGGTCGTGCCTGTTCCCGATCTCTGTCGGAGGGCTCGAAATCTGGCCGAGCAACCGGCCCGATCCCGACAATCCGGACCTACCGGTGTGCCTGTGCGGGCTTCGGCCCGGCATCGCGATGGGGTTCTGGGAGCCGGTCCGGCTCGCCGATGTCAGTATGAAGCCTTGGTGCTTCGTCAACCTCGGCGGGATGAAACTCGATCCCGGCTTCGATATCGGTTTCCGCTCGATCTCGGGACCCTCGGCAATTGGCGGCGCCAGCCAGTATTACTCAAGCTGGCATGTCCATTGGTACGCCTATCCGCTGATCTATTGGATGGAGATCGTCGCAGATTTTCTCTGCCTTGAGCCCGGTTCAATTGATATTCTCTACATCTCCGAGATCGATCCGCTGTGGCAGGACAGTGAACTCACCGCGATCATTAATCCTGAAGCGGTGCTCTTTGCCAATCCGTTGGCGCTCGCTGCTTGCGCTGCGGATTGCGCGGCATCGAGCGCCAATTTACCGCTCGATGAGATGTTCTGGTGCGCGGGCTGTCAGGGCTCGATGTATCCGATGAACGGTAATGTCTCGGCTTCGATCGGCCATGTTCAGGCGTCGCGGCTCGTGCTCTCGCGCTTTGCCTATAAGCTTCACCGCGAGCTCGTCTCTTGGGGCACGATGGGCTCCAAGGGGCTTTGCGGCAAATATCTGATGCCGGTGATGCGCAAGCAGCAATACCGCTTTCAGTCCACCAACCCCAATCCGGCGACCAAGGGCCGCTACGCCTGCCCGCCTATCGGGGCCTCGACCACCTTTCAATCTCCCGGACAGATGATCCCCGCCATCGGCGAAGACATGGGATATCTCGTCTGGCGCAAAAGGAATTGCTGCGCGCTATGAGAAACGCCTTTCCCCTTTTTGCCATCACCAGCCTTGCAATCGCGGCGAGCGTCGCTGTCGCTTCAGCCCAAGATGCCTCGCCACAGCTTGATCTTGCCGAAATCCGGGCACGCGCAAATGAGCATTCACAAGACGCCGAAGCGCTCGCCAATTCGGTAAGGACAAAAGCCGATGCTTTGGCGCACAATGCCAAGAAAACGCAGCAGGAGGCGATGGACAATCGCGCAGGCTATGCAGCCACCACGCAGGCAGCGATGGACGAAGGCCCGCTCGACTTCGATCGCATGATCCGCGCGCAAGCCGATGCGGAGGCGGCGAGCCTCACCGAGACACCTAAGTTCATCGCCTTTGCCTCGTTCGGCATGCCCGAAGCGTCGTTAAAGGCCTTGGTGCGCGACGTCACAAAGGCTGGCGGAGTCACGGTGCTGCGCGGCTTTCCGCAAGGCGACAGCAGGGCCTTTAAGCGGCGCCTAGCCGCGATTTGGAGCGATGGTGATGAAGCGGGCGCGCTCGGAATCGATCCGCGCCTTTTCCGCGCATTCCAGATCAAGGCTGCGCCCAGTTTCGTGATGGTCGCAAGCGATTTTGCGCCCTGCGATGGCTTTGATTGCACTGACACACTGCCACCTCATGACCGCGTTGCTGGCAATATCACTGTTGCAGAAGCGCTTGATATCTTTGCCAGAGGAGGCGGTCCCGGCGCTCGCCTCGCGCAGCTTCATCTTCACCGCTTGCAAGGAGAGCGCATGTGATCCGCCAACCATATATCAAGGATGTGCTCTTTGCACTGTGTTTACTGGCTGCGCCTGCCTCGGCCCAGCAGCAGGATGCAAGAAGCGATGGCAAAGCCTTTGGCGAGAGCCTGCGCGGTGAAGCACAAGCAGCAAGCCAAGCGGAGCCCAGCGACTCCAACTTGCCCAATTTTGATCGCCAAGCTGTGCGATCTCTTGAACGGCTCGCGGGGGTTCCCAAGCGGATTGAAGGTGCTGCCAGAGCTGCAGCGCGCAATCACCAGGGCCATCGCCTGGTGCGCGACAGCATGGCCAATCGTGCACGTTTTGAGAGTGATGATATTGAAGCGATTGTCGCCCGCAGCCTGGTGATCAATCAAGCTCCGCTTGATTACACCAGCGGGATGTCGATCTCCGGAAGTCAGGGGGAATGTATCCCGCTGCCGCCTGGCTCTGGGTCCGCTGGCACCTACACCGCGACCTGCAACACCGGCACGCGGATCGAGCAGTCTCAAGGGCAATGCTCTGTCCCACTTATCGCCAGCGTAATCCAGCATCAGCAATGGCACTATTTGTGCAATCAGACGGGGTTTGTTCCCAGCCTGCCTCTTTGTGCCGATTTTGATCAGACGAAGTGCCGGGTGACCGGCTATCGTCCCGGACCCTGCCTGCAATGGAGCGGGACGGGATATGGGCGCTTTTGCACCGAACCGGGCGAGCCGATTGCCGAGATATCCTGCGATGCGCCTGACTTGCGGTATTCGCCTTTTTCAATCACCACTCACAATTCGGTAGAGACGGCAATCGACGAAAGCCAATGCCGCCCCTTTGCCAAAGATTATGATTGCACGCTCGACGCGGAAGTCTGCACAGATGACAGTCCGCAAACCCGTATTATCGACGGGGTCGCTGTCACGCAGAGTTGCTGGGAATGGGAGCGCCAGTACAGCTGCACTTCGCGCGAAGAGACAAGCGATTGCTCGGACATTGAGAGCCAGGGTACCTGCCATTTCCAGCGCGAAGAATGCCTTACCGAAGAGTTTCCCTGCGCAACGTGGGAGCGGATATACGAATGCCCGCTGCCCGATACAGAGAACACCACGCAGTATGTCTGTGATGGCGATGTCTATTGCATCGACGGGAGCTGCGAGACGATTGAGCGTACACCCAATGATGAGTTCAAGGATGCAGTCACAGCGCTTAACGCGATGGATGAAGCGCGAGGGCAATTTGATCCCGATACGCTGACGCTTTTTCGCGGCACCAGAAACACCTGCTCATCCAAAGTCTTCGGCGTGCTGAAATGCTGCAAGGGTAAAGGCTTTCCGCTTATTCCGGGCATCAGCCTGCTGGTTGCGCTCGGCTGTGACCGCGAAGAAGTTCTGCTCCATGAACGCCGATGCACAGGGGCTTTGCGCTTATGTCGGGACCTATTGCTCAAAGAAGGTGCTTGGCGTGTGCGTTACAAAGCGCAAGGCCTATTGCTGTTTTGAAAGCAAGCTCTCGCGCATCTTGCAGGAACAGGGGCGTAAACAGCTCCCCAAACCCTGGGATGAGCCCAAGCAGGGAGAAGTGCGAAGGCTTCACCTTGGACGAGTTCGCGCTGCTTGATTTGAGCCAGATGGATTTCAGCGAAGTCTATGCCGAGTTTACCCAAGCGGCGCGCCTCCCCGATGAGCTTGAAACGAGCCTGCTCATCCAGCAAAAGATCGAAGACTATTATGCAAGGGGCGCCCAATGATGTGCAGAAAATCCGGGCTCGCTCTAATCCTTGTATCAGCAGTCCTCGGCGCGGCGCCAGCAAGCGCGCAGCGAGTTGAGAGCACCGAGAAAAAGACGGCTGCAGAAACGCTCTACTGTGAGGAGCGCAAGCTCGGCTATTGGTTCTATTGTTCCAGGCCGGCTTCCAAAAATGAGGCACGCCAAGGAGCCGCCGGAGAGCCTGAGAGCCTCCCTGCGACCCGGGAACTGGAAGCGATAACGAGCGAGCTGCGCGAGTTGAAGGCGCGCGCAATTCTCTATCCGACAAAAAGCAATGTCGCTGCCTATGTTCGTTTCCAGCGCGCGCAGCTCGATCGCGCCTCGCTCTTTTCTGATGTCTGGCAGCGCGCGATCTGGCAGGATCCGGACCTTGATTACACGCTGCAGCGCCCGGTTGGTGCACTCGCCAAGAAGCAATGGCAGGATGTACGGGCAGCTGAGCGCGACAGCGTGATGGCGCGCCTCTCTCAGCGCTATGGGCTGTTCTATTTCTTCAGCGCGACATGCGGCCCCTGCGAAGTCATGAGCCCGATTGTCAAAGGCGTGGCGGGCCGCTGGGGCATTACCGTGCGCGCGATTTCAACTGACGGCGGGCCTTCGCACCATTTCCCGGACTTTAAGATCGAGACCAATCAGCGCGCCAGGCTCGGTCTTGAAGGTAAGGCCACGCCGGCGCTCGTGCTGTGGGACAGCGTGACCAAGCGACCCATTCCGATCGGTTACGGCGTGCTGTCCGCCGACGAACTTCAGAACCGCATATACCTCCTCACCTCGAAGGAAGCCGGACATGATTACTAGCATCCGCAATGCAGCGCTCACCATTGCTGCAGCCAGCATGGTCGCAGCGCCTGTTGCCGCAAATGTCGGCGATAGCATGGACCGCTTTATGGATGATATGGGCGCGGCAGCAAACGTCACCGGCCCGACGGCCTTTGAAGGCCAGTCGGCGGGCTATTACAGTCTCGGCAATGTCTGGACGCGTTTTCCGCAAAAGACGACCAATATCGCCAATTTGCAATTGCCAAGAGCGCGCGCCGGATGCGGCGGGATCGACATCTTTGCTGGCTCCTTTTCCTTCATCAATGCAAGCGAGATGGTCGCGCTGATGAAGGCGGTTGCCAACAACGCAGTTGGCTTCGCTTTCAGCCTGGCGATCGACACCGTCTGCCCTGAATGCAACAAGATCATGCAGGAGTTTAGCCAGAAGGCTCAGCTCATGAACAATCTCTCGATCAATTCCTGCGAAATGGCGCAAGGGTTGGTCGGCGGTCTATGGCCCAAAGGCGATCTCGCCGACAAAGCAATCTGCGAAGCGATCGGCAATTCTGAAGGCATCTTCACCGATTATGCCGCAGCCAAACACGGCTGCGGCACGCGCGGCCAGCGCGCTTCAACCAATGAAAACGCTGGCACTGTCTATGCCGACGTCAATCCTGGCATCCCGCGAAACTACACCTGGCATATCTTGAAGAAGAGCGCCTTCTTCAACCCCGGTGGAACCTTCGACCGCGAGCTTGCCGAATACGCCATGACGCTCATTGGCACGGTGATTTATGTCCCGCCCAAGGACAATGAGGCAGGCAAGTTTGTGCCTTTTGCGGGCGATGCGTCTTCAACTCTGGTGAGCGCGCTGCTCGACGGGACACAGGGCCAGACCGTGCGCGTGTTCCGCTGCGACGAGACCGATCTCTGTCTCAATCCGAATTTCCAGCAGATGAGTCTGTCCAACGCCAAAGCGATCCGGCCACGTGTTGCCGGGCTCATCAGCAATATGGTTGATGCGATTAGGACTGACACAGCGATCGGCAATGCCGAGAAGGAGTTGCTGCAGGTCGCCTCGGTCCCCTTGTACAAAATCCTCACCGTCCAGGCCGCTTACGGGCGCGGCATGCCGACCGATGATCGCGATACGCTTGCCGAGATTGCAAGTGTTGATCTGCTCTATGCGATCCTTGACCGGATCGTGTCGGAAGCCGGGCGCTCAATGGCGAGCTTCATCGCCGCTGACGAAGCCAAGCTCGCGATCTGGCGAGGCCAAGTGGCCGAAGTGCGCAGCAGTCTCATTCAACGGCAAGCCACAGGCCAAGCCAAGGTCTCTGCGATCATGCAAATCATCGAGAAGACCGCGATGATCGAGAACGCGCTCGCCGCTTCGATGTCACCGTCCATGTCCGCCGCGCTCGACTGGTCGCGCGGTCTGCAATCGCGCTCGATCGTCCCTTGAGGCAAAGATAATGGTCGAGATCTTCACCACTGGCGGCGGCGAGTACATCGTCAATGTCTTGAACGCTGTAGCCGCATGGACCGGGGCAGGCGGCTATAAGAGCCTCATTCAGGTCGCGCTGGTGATGGGGTTTGCGCTCGCGGTGATCGTCGTCGCCTTCAATCAGAACTGGCGCGCTTGGCTCAATTGGTTCTTGGGCGCGACGCTTATCTACATGTGCCTGATGGTACCGCGGATGGACGTTCAGGTCACCGACCGCGTCAATCCGAGCCTTGCTCCGGCGACCGTTGCCAATGTCCCGCTTGGCCTTGCACTGATGGCGAGTTTCACCAGCCAGGCGGGAGACTACCTCACGCGCTCAGCGGAGACCGCGTTCGGGCTTCCCGATGATCTCAATTACTCGAAGAACGGCATGATCTACGGCGCGCGCCTATTGGAAGCGACGCGGTCCCTAAGGATCGCTGACCCTGAATTCGCTGCCAATTTCGATGAGCATGTACGACAATGTGTGTTCTACGACCTGCTGCTCGGTCGCTATTCGATGAAGCAGCTTTCAGAAAGCGACGACATCTGGACAACGATTGCGCCCGGCAGCCCGGCTCGCGCGCAGAAGTTCCTCATTCGCGAAGCCGATGACAGTGTAACTGCATCCATCGTAACCTGTCGCGAAGCCTACACAAGCCTGTCCGGCCAATGGGCGGGGATGATCGACGAAATGACGTTGATCGCCGGACGCCAGCTCTATCCAAGACAAACCGAAGCGCTCGCCAAGGCCAAGCTGATTGCTGACCTGCCAGTCGCCTATCAATATCTCACAGGCATTTCGAAGGATGCGAGCAGCATCTTTCGCCAGGTACTGACTATCAACGCGATGAACCAGGCGATGCACGGCTTTGCGGGAGCAAGCGGCGCGTCGAGCGTCGATGTATTTGCGCAGACCCGTGCCGACATCCAGACTGAGCGGACTTATTCCTCGATCGCCCACAATGCGATGAAATGGGTGCCTATCCTCAACGTGGTTCTGACAGTCGTTTTCTACGCGCTTTTCCCAGTGCTCTTTCCTCTGTTCCTCATGCCAAGGACCGGTCCGATCGCGCTTAGGGGCTATGCCACTGGCTTTTTCTATCTCGCCGCCTGGGGGCCGCTCTTCGTTATCCTCCATATGATCCTTATGTTTAAAGGAGCAGGCGATGTCGCCGC
This sequence comes from Erythrobacter sp. SCSIO 43205, assembly GCF_019904235.1. NCBI lineage: Bacteria > Pseudomonadati > Pseudomonadota > Alphaproteobacteria > Sphingomonadales > Erythrobacteraceae > Erythrobacter > Erythrobacter sp. SCSIO 43205. Next base: position 953,433 of record NZ_CP063202.1, read on the forward strand.
CGCGGCCGGCACGACCGGGCTAAGCCTTGCAACCTTCTCAGGCATGACCGACGTCAACAACGATATCGGGATCCTGGCCGGCTACCTTGCCGCCTCGATCCCGTTCCTTGCAGGAGGCGTCGCCAGAGGCGCGATGGCAATTTCGGGCCAGGCGACCAGCTACCTCAATCCGAGCCAAAATGCGGCCGAGGAAGCGGCGCGCGAAGCGAGCACGGGCAATGTCTCGCTCGGCAACACCAATCTCGACAATTCGAGCGTCTTCTCGAGGCAGTTTGCGCAAGGCAGCCTTGCGCCGAATATTGCCTATGGGGCGGCACAAACCCGCGGTCTTGGCGAAAGCGGCACGCAGACCACCAGCTTCCCGCAGGCCGAGTTCGCCAATGTCCCGACGTCGAGCTATCCTTTTACACCAACGCTCGGGCAGGATTTCTCAAGCCGACTGTCGACCATGGCGAGCGAAAGTCGCAGCCAAAGCGAGACCTTCTCCAATCTCGCACAGCAATCGACCAGCTCGGCGGTCACTCGTTTCAGCGAGCTGCGCGATGCCTATACCCGGTCCCGCTCGAACGAGACCGTCAGCGGAACATCAACCAATGATAGCATTGGCCGGACCTTCAGCGAACTCGACAGTGCCTCCAACACACTCCAGCAGCAGTTTGGCCTGTCGCGTCGGGCATCGGATGACATCACCGTCTCATGGTTTTTGAATGGAGATGGCGGTTTGGGCGTCAGAGGAGAGCGCGGTTCAGTCGCTGGGAGCCTAGGTCTCAAGGGTGGAAGGAACCAAACTTGGACAGACAGCGATATCGGGATCGCCTCAGAGGATCGTTCGCGCATTGAAAGTGCGCTTAGTCAGATCTCCGAAAGTCAAAATTGGTCCAGCTCAAAAGAGGGATTCTTCCGTGAGACCAGTTCAAGCTCGGAAGCACTGGTCTCTAGCAGCGCTGCTGGCGTCACCAGTTCGCTAACTGAAGCGCAAAGCTACACAGTGGAAGCCCGGCGTGCAGAAGAGATCGCCAATCGGCTCGAAAATCAGGCCAGCTGGTATGAAAGCGCAAATGCTGCTGGAACTCTAAACCTCAGCCAATCCTACCGCGAATGGGGCATGGCCGAGATCGATGCCAACCGCGACTATTATGGCCAGGCGCGCTTTGATGACATCGGCTTCCAGATGAGCGTAAGGGGACAGCAGCTCCAAGCTCGCTTTGTTGAAAGCTACGCTGATGGTCTCAATGACGAAATCGCGAGCGACCTGGTTTTGCCTGATGCAACACCGGTAGCTCGGCCCAATGTCGGAAGCGCTAGCGGCGTTCGCGGTTCAGTTCGTCTTGGCAGCGTGCCGAGCTCGCTCGAAAATCCGTTAGATGCTAGAGATGAGATCGCGGATGATGTCAGCCGTAGACAGAGTGAGGGCTCTCGAAACATGGAGCAAAGGAGGGGCAGGCTCGATCGCACTACACGGGACGCAAAAGGCGCGTCCGCTGAGGCAGCCGACGACGTGAAGGAATGGTAGCTAGATCAACCCGTCATAGATGATCACGAAAACGACAAACGCAGTGAATAGAAGACCGAAAAGGACCATTCCCGCCTTTCCCCAAGGATCAGCCCAAGTTTTCTTCCAAGTGTAAGATGTCAGGCGGTTCTCAGCGATAGCGCGATCAATTTCACGAAAGCCTTCCCAATCGCTATTACTCTCTGGCGGAGTTTTGTCGGAATTGCTCATCGGTCAGTGTCCTTTCGCCAGAAGCCAAAGCCTCCTCTGCTCTCAATGAAGAACATAGACGAAGTTGTGCAAAGCTCAAAATTTGACCGAGGGTCAACTGCGGTCAGATTGATCATGCGGATACCCCGGATTTTCTTCGCAATGTTTGTGGCCAATCGAAGGCTGCTTGCTATCCGACATATTCAAGTAAGCGTTGAGCCGCTCAATGGTGCGGCGGCGTGGTCTGCGCCCCATTCTCAAGTCGAGTACGAACCGGGGATCGCCCACTGCACGCCTGCCAAATCGGGTGGCTGAGATATGATTGTCTTTCAGGTGTTTTTCGATCCTGTCCAGCAGCTTCATCTGTCCTCGCTCCGACTCGCAAATCACTTGTGTTCTTTGTTTGTTCCTACTAGGGTCATGCCTATTGGTCTAGGATAAATCCTACGATCAATTTCGAAGGGCTAAAGAAATGGAACATGTCAGAGAGGAACTCGAGCGGCTGATCACCCGTGGTGGTTACGGCTATGCAGCGATATCAAGGCTGCTGGGGCGAAATCCAAGTTACATTCAGCAGTTCATCAAACGCGGGTCGCCTCGCAATCTTGATGAGAAAGATCGCAAGACCCTTGCCAGCTTCTTTGGTGTCGATGAGCAAAGGCTGGGCGGCCCTGCTCAAACGCCAATGGACGGAATGATAGAAGTTCCTGTCCTGAATATTGATGCGTCAGCTGGCTTTGGTGCGCTTGCTTCCAATGAGACAAGCTACACTCGCTTTGGATTTGACGAAAAATGGCTTCGACGATTGACTGGAGCCAAGAGCGCAAGCCTCTCAATCGTGAGTGTATTGGGAGACTCAATGGAACCCACGCTTAGCGATGGAGATGAGGTGCTCGTGGATGCTTCTGATCATGGCGCAAGGCTACGGGACGGCATCTATGTGCTGCGCTCTGATGATGCGCTCGTCGTGAAGCGGATTGCCCTCAAACCAGGGGCAAGACAGATCACGATTTCAAGCGACAATCCTGCCTATCCGAGTTGGAACGATGTGGATCGGGGCGAGGTCGATGTGATTGGCCGAGTGATCTGGTTTGGACGGGCGTTGTAGAACCAGGGGATCCAAAGGGGCAGATAGCTTTGGGCTATCCAACTACTCGCGACTGCAAGTCAATTCTTGATCACAATGATCTTTTGGAAAGCCTTGCGAGGTTTGTGGGCGGATGCATCGCCTCGTGCTTCCAGAGATTTGTAGTTTACATGGATGAAGTTACGACAAGAATCAGGCTGGCATCATCTTGATCTTTGCAAGCTGGTGAATGCCTCGAAGTATTCGCCGTAAAATGAGTCATCGAATTTCAAAGCGAAACGAGCCGGGCGGTGCGCCAACAGTCGCCCGGCTCTAAGCGTGATAGCTTCATGGAAGAGTACATCAGTAAGTGCGCGTCATCAACATGAGACATTTTTGCGAAAACTGCGCACATCACCCTTGCCGCTGAAAGAATTCATTGGCGTCAGCCAACCACAAAAAGCGCACGATAAGAAAGTGTCTATTTGAACCAGGCCAGGCCCAAGTGCAGTTTTGAACCTTCGACTGAGCGAAGGCCAAGGCCTTGTGACCCCTGCGCTATTGCAAACTTCAGATAGAGAAATACCAGCTTAGACATCGGAAGAGGCTTTGGGCGCAACCTCGTAGAACACACGCAGCATTTCTTTCAGCAAGGTAACAAGGGCGACACCATCTTCTGAAAGCACAAAAGACTGACCTCGCTTCGAGAATATTTTGATACCGCTAAGATCTTCGAGCCTGGTGATGGTTAGGCTTACAGATGGGACAGTTCGTCCGAACGCTTCTGCTGTTTGAGTGAGGGACTTCAATTCGGCAAGAGTGACGATCATCTCCATTTTTCGGATCGTGAGTGTCTCTTTCAATCGATTGAGGTTTTGGATGTCCATATTGTCCGCACTGAGTTGAAGATTGCCAGACTTGGCAAAGGTTGCCGGTTATCATGAATAAAAACCCTTTGCCAAGGATCGACAGATCACAAGGGCTTGTATGAGCATGCGTTTTTGGAGGTGCGGCGATTAAACTGGATTGGTCAAGACTGCCTGAAGCATAATCTACCATATGCGCCGCATGGTATGCTCAATGTTTCAATAAGGCCTTTGGTGCCGCCAGGATGCAGATTTTGGCGCTTAGGGGGAGAAAAACGGGTGCGCAATGATGATCTTGGCTACCATCTCCAGGAGCAAAGGAGTGTTCTGTCGCGCTTAATATTGGGGGCTAGAGAAAGTTTGGCTTCACCATGTCAATGCGAACCGATGCCAAGCTGATTGGTAGCGCCAACAAGATTAGTATCGCAGGCGCAAAGCAATGAGAAAGCGGTGTCGAGCGCCTTGGTTATTAAGCCACCTCCTCGTCCCTTGTCCTATTCACAAGCTCTGCCATCACCGTCGCGATCAAGGTGAGAGCCGTATCCCGGCTGGCCGCGCAATAGAGGAGTGCGGCCTGCCTGGCGCGCTGCAGCACAATTGGGATAGTATACGTTTCCGCTAGGGGTCTGGCTTACTGCTCGACTTGGATGTGACCCTCGGTGACAATGACGACCACCGTTTTTTCGATCATTGTGGCATCCGTCTGCGGCAAGCCCTCCGGGATGGGCTTGCGCCGGGCTGGAGCTGCCATCGGGCACAAAGCAGATGCTCGTCACCGCAAACACAATGACTGGAGACAACCAAACCCGGCGCGGTATCAGCATCGGTGATCGGTCCAATACTTTTCCCATCGAAGCGCCCAGCCACCAGCCACCATGGCACAATTGATGTCTCCGCCTTTGGGTGACGTACACCACGCCGCTGTCCTATTGCCGCCCGCTGATCCATCAGAAAGGCACCGCATTGCGGGGCCGGAGACTGTAATGTGGCCATGCGGGCCCACGCCAGTGGGCGAGCCGATCAGCCGTACGAGAGCATCGCGAGCGTCAAGGGCAGATGCTGCGGGACATGGATGACCATCGCTGCAGGTTCCGTCCATTTCTCGGGCGGCAATGCCGGACAGGCGCACCCTTGGGCCCTCCTCGCACCAGATTGGTCCATCGCCATCCCAAACTGCTACCGGCGTACAGTTGAAAGTTTGACCCGCCGGGATGACGCTGGCTGCAAGCAATAGGAGAAAGGACATGGGGTTAATTCACCTTCGACGAGCCGATGCGCTCATTTGTAATCTGATCAAATTTCTCGCCGACTTGAGCCCAGAGTTTCGCCCCTTGATCTTCGCCTTGCGCAAGCAACTGGTCCTGCCTCTGGGCTATGTAAAACCAACCCTCATGACCGAAATTCTTTTCCACCCCTAAGGCCATCGCCCAAATTTCCTTTTGTCGGTTCATCCCAGTCATGCAGACAACCAGGAAATGATGAACATCAGAATGGCAATGAGAGGCAATATATAAAGGATCAATGCCCAAAACGAGAATTCGACAATAATGCCATCGTCCGTTTCGTCTTTCTTACTGGGCCATAACTTCATGAAACTGCGTCCTTGTACGACGAGTATCACTTTACCCGTAGACCCGCAATCCAGGTGATGATGGCTTGGCGAGGCCAATGAGGCTTGGCTCGTATGGCGACTACTCAATGCCCCCTGTGGGTACGTCCCAAGCTAAACCATCAAAGTCAATGGCCTCGCCGCGAGGAATCAGACTGCCTCACATTGCCTCTCGTGTTCAGTGATGAAAGCCTCCCTTGGAGCTGAACAAGCAGTTGAACAAGCAATTCTCAAGTATGCGTATGGAGCGGTTCAATCCCAAAATGTGAACGAAAAAACTTATCTCTATGGGGTGCAATAGGCGCGCGAGCATGACGCTCTTAAAGCCAATATGTAGTTTTGCCTAAGAGCGGTTTGTGGCATTCTTGACGCCATGCCAGACGCTAGATCACAAACTCACTCATCACCCAAAGAAGCGCTCGAAGCGCTCAAGCGCGACCTTACCCGTTCAAAAGCGCAAGAGCTTCTCGATCGCCTAACTGTCCGCGAGACCGAAGCGATGGTCGCTCTTGCGCATTTTCGTTCCCACAAGGAGGTGGCTCGAGAAATGGGGGTGGGGCCTTCGCGCATTGGTCAATATCTGACTTCGGTCAAAAACAAGATGAAGGTCCCAAAGCCAAAAGATGCAATTACCATCTTCATAATCGCACGTTCCTTGTGCGAAATGCCGGTCTATAAAAACCACTACCTTCAGGATGCTGCGTTTCTGATCGATAGAACGGTTGCGGACCACTCAGTCCAAAAGGTTTTTACGACCTTCCAGAAGCCAGAGTTCAAGCAATGGCTGAAAGATTTGGATTCGAGGGGGCCGTGGGCTCTCAGTGCAAGGTTTGGCCCATGGTGGATGATACTGGCAGGTGTTGTCCTTGCTATTCTGATTGCGGCAACAGTTGCGATCGGGTTTATGGCAAAAAACCAGATGGACTTAGCTTACGCTGTTGAGCCTCCTGCAACCTATGGAGATCAAAGCAATGACAAATCCTTCAACCGCAATGATAGCGGATTTCAGCAGCGCCCTGCACGAGCGTCTTGACGATCATGATCGCTCGATCCTTGCCGACCTTGAGCTGATGAAATCGGCGCTCACTATCAGAGTGGCAACCGGCCTTAAAGGCGCACAAAGTCAGCTCATGCTCAAACGCCTGGAACAGCAGATCGCGTCAGGCATCGAGGCGCGCGAGAAGCACATTCGCACGCACGATATGCTGCACAAGCTCGCAGAAACAATGGACTGGCCAATGGGATGTCCAGACGACGCACGCGCTAAGATCGACGCGATGCCCGAGCCGAAAGTGTCCGCTGACGCATGAGTGAGGCAGACTTACTGGACGCTAGGATCTGGCCCGTTTTTGCAATTGCGCTGGGCCTGCTCGGCATGTCATTTACCCTTGGCGGTAAGCCTGAACGATGGGGCATTTGTGTCTTGATATTCATGCTTATCGCCCAAGGAATGATAGTGTCCTTTTTCACGGGCGGGATTTATTTCTCGGATATTGATCCCGCTTCCTTGACCGCAGATGTGGTCGGCCTAGCTGGCTTCACTGTTATCCTATGTAATGCTCGCCGTCTCTGGCCGATCGCTGCCTTTGCTCTCCAACTCTTGGCTGTCCTAGGCCATTTTCTGCAGAGTATCTCTGAAATGGTCGCTTACACATATGTGACCTTCAAGAGCTATCCGACAATGTCGATAGTTATCATCGTCGCCATCGCCGCGCTCGCCCACCAATGGCGATTGAGAGCGAAAGGCGAAGATCCTGACTGGGTGCCGTATACAGAATACGCAAAGTTCAGGAGAATAGCGCGCGACCTTCAAGAACTTTGACACTTCGAGCTTCAATCAAAGGCGCTTACCCATTTCTGTAGCGACAATTCTATAAGCCTATGATTTCATTTTTGTATTGACAATTTTTATAGGCCTATAAATCGCCTTTTGTTCTCTACTGAAATTGGAAAGTTGTAACTCCTCGTAGCATCGAGATCATGACCCATAGCAATCATCTATTGGGTCATTGTCATGCGATTTATTGTTCACAAGGTAAGCGTAGATCCCGTTTCTGGAAAAGATGTGCTGGTCCCGCTGAATGAGGGGGGCACTCCATTTGACTTGGAGCAACTTAAGTCCGCGCTAGGTCGATTGTATCTTGAGAATTGGAAAACGGCCTCGCCTGACGAAGGCGTGATCATTTCTCCCGTTGATTCGGCAGATGCTCAGGATGGGAAGGAAACTAGCGTGGCATTGAGCTACAGCGAGATTGCCGAGAAGTTTCAGTTTCTCGAAGAGCACGGGCTGAGAAAAATGATCTAAAACTCGAGAATTCCATCAGACGAAAATTTTAGTCGTCAGTGGCTACGGCTTCAGGCGAAGTGAATATTGGGACGAGCTGTGCGCGCGGGAGCCGGTTTCAAAGAAACTGTTGCAGGTTAAAGCGCGTAAGAGGAGACGGAATCCAAGACGCCGCTATTCATCGGTTTGCGCATCGCTTGACGTCGAGACCCATCTTTTAAGGCCGGGCTTGATGTCTCAATGCGAGGATCGCTCTTTAGGTCTCGGAGTAGGGGTAAGCGGGCAACTTCTGCTCTTTGCAATTCCCTGATACAATAATATGATTTGCATCAGGATACGATACGTTACGCTCTTTTTGCGAGGCGCCTTCGTGCATCTTGATCATAACCAATATCGTCAATTGGCAACGGGGTTCTATGCCGCACTTCGCGCTCTGAAACTGCGATACAGTCCAAACAACATGAGAGTGCTGCCTGCGCCAATGATGTCCGCGAGCCAGTCCATAAAGCTTGGTTTCCGCCCCAGGCTTGGGATTGATTGCACGAGCTCAATGAGCCCCCCGAAAACGGCAAGGCCAACAAATACTCTTGTCAGACTAAGTTGAGGAAATGCTAAAGCTGCAAGAGTCGCGAGCACGACAAAGGCTAGAGCATGTAATTGTTTGTCATTCAGAGCGTCGCTTAACGGTGCTGGGTTAGGCAAGCTCGCTGCTAGAAAAGCGAGCGCAAGCGCAAACCAAAAGGCGATTTGAAACAATTTGGTGAGCATCTAAGATGGGAAGTCCGCTATCTGACGCGACCACGTTTCGAGCCGACACCGTAGATTTTTAGCAAATCTACATCGAGCGATCTATCAGGTTCAACTAGCCAAGCAACCTCTCAGATTGAGTTGACAGCTTTTGTGCTGAGAGCTGCCATCATGCCATAACACAGGTTAGGGTTGCCCCTCAATCATAAGCCAATTGGATGAGAAGCTAGGACCTCTATACTGCGTCAATGCATGTGTTGTGTTGCTGCCTTAACCGCTTTGATTTCTGGCGATGAGCTTGTGGCTAAGGGCTCGTCAAGCTTGGGCTGTCCCTCTCGACAGCGCGGGAACTTGTCCTTTAGATAACGCAGAGAAGTTGAGGTTGAAACGATCGATGCGGCGCGTAGTGATCAAAGCCAAGGAACTACATGGTTTTGAAATCTTCAGTCCGCTTTGCACGTGTAATCGCTTCCATTAAACCGATCATGCCCATGGCTTGCTCACACTTGAAAGTTGTCAAATTGAGGATGATTCATTCTTGGCACTAGGCTTCTACCAAGTCACTTTTAGCAACCAGTGTGCGGTTTCTATGACCTAGGATGTCGAGCAACACCCATACGCGGTCGTTAGATGCCAATTGCTCGACCTTCCCAAGATGGTCATAAAATGGCCCTCCGGCAACACGAACCTTATCACCAACCTGCGTATTAGATTGAAGCTGCAGAAAGCCATTCTCGTCGCACCTACTTTTGAGTTCATCAATTAATCGCTCAGATATTTTCGCTATGCTGCCGCCAAATTCGACCAATCGGGAAACCCCACAAGTTGATCGTATTTGCGAAACTGGTGCCTCGCTGTTTCGCAGAGAAACAAAGAGATAATTGCCAAAATAGGGCTTCGTCATCTCTTGCAACCTATTTTGTCGTCTCTGCATCCTGCGTTCGAGAGGCAGGAAGGTTGTAAAGCCTTGCCTGTGCAGATTATTGACAGCCAACATCGTTGCATGCGGCTTTGTCTGCGCTACGAGCCAGTTTGACATTATTCCCCTAACGCGCTCCACATTACGAACGCTTTGCACCAATCTGAAACTGCGGCATCAAAATGCCCGATGATCGCTCCAGAATGGTTGCATTTATCCGCAAATCATCTAGCGTTCAATGTTGAACATGATCTTCAGGTTGTTTTCAAGTTCGCCTCTATCCACCTTCTCGTTCGCTTTTCGAGGAGTGCGGTAGCCATGGCGGGCACAATTCCCGAACTCGAGCCCAGTCGCCTTTCTCCGAGGGATGAGGCGTCTTTTCGGTTGCTGCGCTTGATTGAGCAAAATCCGAATTCGACGCAGCGAGAATTGGCGCGGGCGGCGGGCATCAGTCTTGGCAAAACGCACTACGTTCTCGAGGCTCTCATTGAGCGAGGCTTTGTTAAACTCGAGCGATTTGGTTCCTCGAGAAATAAGCTTGCTTACGCCTATGTTCTTACGCCAAGTGGATTGGCAAATAAAGCTGCCATTGCTGGTCGCTTTCTTGCGCGAAAGCGTGAGGAATATGATGCTCTGCGCAAAGAGATTGAGCAGCTGGCCAGTGAAATTGAAGCAGGCAACTCAGCTGAGGGTTAGCGGTTGCGCAAACCTCTCGGAGTTTGCGTTATCGGGGGTTTGGGACGCGAGGCGCGCGACGAGAGAGAGATATCTAAAGTTCAATGAAGCGAGTTTTGATCGCAGCGACGCAATGCAGATTTGAGGATTGCGATCGTCTGGCGTAGGCTAACCGTGAGCTTGGGCTTGATGTGATTGTTTACCTGGCGGCGCAAGCGGGGGTCGCCATTTGCTGGAAAATCCCTGCGCCTAACTCTCACCAAGCAGGAGCACTTGATGAAACTGAGACATTTTCGAGAAGCGTGGGCATCGCTTTCCTCCTCGTGGCTGTTTCTCTCGGGTCGATTTTTTTCGAAACAGGAGCTGGCTTCTAAAGCTTTCAATCTGGATCCTAACAACCTACAGGCTCTGGAGTTCTCGTTAAAGTCTCCGGAGAAAAGACGTTTCGTGCGGGATTTTCGTCGCGCTCCACTGATCGCAGCAGAGATTGAAGATGACCGCATGGCCGAGCTTCGCCACCTGCTGACGATATCCGAATCCCAATTCCTGCAAGACGTATTTGCCGCGCTAACCCATGGTGGAAAGCGCAACGGCTATTTCGTTGAAGTGGGCGTGGGATCGGGGCGCGATATTTCAAACACTTACATGCTCGAAAAGCATTTCGACTGGGACGGATTGTTGGTCGAGCCCAATCGCGCTTCGCACGAGACGATCCGGCAGCAGCGTTCCGCACAACTTGATCTAAGAGCTGCCGCGAAGACTTCGGGCAATGTCGTGACTTTCGAAGAATATGTCGGGCATGGCGTCCATTCCCGTGTTGTCGGTGCCGGTGTCGGGCACGAGCTGAACGAGGTAGAGAAACGCACATACGACGTTGAGACGATTTCTCTGACAGACCTGTTTGTCGAGAAGGGCGTTCCGGAAGTGGTCGACTTCATGTCGCTCGATACCGAGGGTGGCGAGGCTGACATCCTGCGAGGGCTCGACATGAACAAGTACACCGTCGGAGTGATCGCGGTCGAGCACAATCTGGACGCAGCAACACAGGCTGATCTTGACTTGGTCCTGATGCCTCAGGGCTTCCGCAAAGTGCTGCCCCATGTTTCGGCCGTCGATGCATGGTACGTCCACGATTCGGTCAAAGCCGATGGATGTTCGTGGGGGGTATGAATTTTATGGGTTCGAGGTTTCCATAATTCAGGCCCTTTGACTGTGCTTGCATCGACGATTAGCCCCGAGTACGTGCCCTTTTGGAGTTGCCGTTTGGTAGCTGATGACGGCGACAACTACTGGCTGGCTTGGTTCATCCGAGATCGGATGTAAACCCATGCAAGCCAAGATCCAAGATATGCGAGGCCCAATTAGATGCGAACACACAAGCTGAAGTCGTTTTTTGAAGCGACTTTAGGTAACAAGTTCTGGCTCGAGCCTTCTTCCGACCTGGATATGGTTCGTGGATTTGTAAGATCGCTGACACCTGTCGACATCGGCATCGACCTTATCCGGATCGGTTCTGACACAGACGGCGGTTACTTGGTGCCCGATGATCTTGATGGGATCGAGGCATGTCTCTCTCCGGGCGTTTCGACTGAAGTGGGTTTTGACCTTGTAATGGCTGAGGCGGGCCTTCACGTGGTGATGGCTGATGCATCAGTGAGCGGCCCCCCTGTGTCCCATGAACGATTTCACTTCTTTCAGAAGTTCCTTGCCGTTCATGAAGATGAGCGCAACATGCGCTTTGATAGCCTTGTCACCGAAGCGTCTAAACACACCGCTGGCGATCTCTTGCTGCAGATGGATATTGAGGGTGCCGAATATGCCGTGCTCCTCGATGCAAGCGATGAAGCTCTGCAGAGATGTCGAATTATCCTACTAGAGTGCCATAACCTGACTTGCCTCTTTGGACGCCAGAACTCGCAAATCATCACCGCAACTTTTCAAAAATTATTACGCCACTTCAATATAGTCCACCTACACCCCAACAACGTTTGCCCGCCAACCGTAAGGGATGATGTTGCGATCCCGCCAGTCATGGAATTTTCTCTCGTCCGAAAGGATCGTGGAAAGGCGCCTCAACCGAACGGTGGTGTCTTCCCTCACCCGTTAGACCGGGACAACGTCCCTTCGTTGCCGCCGTTGGTACTTCCGGAAAGCTGGCAATGAAGCAATTCATCTATGCCACTCTTGTCGCATTTTGGTGTTTCGAGCGAGGCATGCTGAGTGCACGCGCGCGGATTTGGATCGCAGTTAGCTTCAGGCGGGCCTTCTGGACGTCGAGGCTTAAATCGTTAGGTCCAAGAACCCGTATTGGGTTACCCGTCATCATGCATCATCCGGACCTGATAGCAGTTGGAGATGAGTGCTCTATCGGTGAGTTTGTGCACATGTGGGGCGGCGGTGGTGTGACCATAGGCAACAGGGTGTTCATCGCTAGCCACGTAGCGCTCACCTTGTTGACCCATGATGCTGATGCAGATGATTTAGCAAGCACTTCTATTGGGCGCACGATCGTTATCGGAGATAATGTCTGGATTAGGGCTGGCGCAAAAATCCTACCCGGCGTCCGCTTGGGAGAAGGGCGCATCATAGGGGCAGGTGCCGTAGTTACAGCGGATGTGGCATCTCGGACTGTAGTTACTGGTGTCCCTTGCTAGGCCGATGAGGTCGTTCTCCGTTGCCAAGAAACAAGGTGCCCTATGCGTCCCGAAATAGGAAAGGTCATCCAGTCCTGGTCGCTTCTAGTCAGACGCATTCGCAAAGGGGGCGACCTAGTCGCGCTGACGGCGGTGACGGGAATGGTCTTGCAAATGACCCGCCCACTCGCTTCGCTGCTTACGATCCCGTTCCTTTTGGATAAGCTTGGTTCGGCCGGCCTGGGTGTGTGGATGATCGCACTGTCCCTGATGGGATTGATGTCAACGTTGAATAGCGGCCTGTCGATCACACTGGTCACTCGGGCAAGTCGGGCAAATGATGACACTTCTGTCGAGGCAACAGAAAGCTTGTCTGTTACCGCGACCATCATCGCATTAATTACGGCTGCTGTATTGTTAACGGTGTGTTTGCCGCCGGTTCTTTTGATCGACTGGACGACGCTTCTGGCGCTGGAAAGTGCAGCGCAAGGCCGGGAAGTCAAAGAGTTGTTGGTAGCTTTGACCGCTATCATGGCTTTGGGGTTTGTCGCGGCTGTTCCCAAACAGATCATGTTAGGGCGCCTGCACGGCTTTGTTTCGCATGCAATCGATATCGTTGCATTGGTAACGGGGGCTATCGCACTTATAGTCTGCTTGCTCCAAGATTTCCCCCTCTGGGCCTTGGCGGTTGTCTTTATGGGACCCGCTGCAGTGATGGGGATTTTGGGTGGCATCGCATATTTGCGGCACCAGAGAATTCGCTATTTCGTGCCGAGCAGGTTCCAGCGCGATGTCTTTCGTTCCCTTGGTGAAGACAGCTACAAGATGGTCGGCTATCACGCGGCCTATTCAGTTTCCTCTCAAACAGATATCTTTCTAATCGGCGCGCTAGCCGGCGCTCAAGCGAGTGCGATCTATGGGGTGGCCCAAAGGGTTTTTTCGCTTCCAATCATGTTTGCTCTCGCAGTGACAAATGCTCAGTGGCCGGCGCTGGCGAAAGCGGATGCTGCGGGCGATTATGCAAGTTTTGACCGCATCCTACGGTCTACCTTAAAAGCTTTGGCTGCATTCGGGTTCGTAATTGCGCTGGCGATTGCTCTTGCTTATCCGAATATTCTGCTGCTGTGGCTGGGCCGCGATCTGAATACGGACACAATGTTGATCGTCGGACAAGCGATTTGGATTCCTTTGGCCATCATTGTGACGCTTTATGACATCAGCTTCCGCGCCCGCGACGAGACTGGCTTTCTTGCGAAACATATGATCATGATGGCTGTCGTAAACATCGTTTGCAGCTTGGCGCTGGTTCAGACAATCGGGTATGCTGGCGCCATCTGGGGAACGATCATCGGATACGCTGTGGTCTTGTTTATTCCTTATCTGTACCGCCACAAGCAACTTTGCGCTGCGCGTCACTTCCCGAAGGAGTCTTTGTGATGGCGAGCTCGGCGGCAACCCATATCGGTGCACCCGTGCGAAGCCGACCTAAGGGTCGGCCTGCTGCAATGATAAGCGCACCCATGGCGCTTATGTTTCTCTATGGCGTAGGGTGGTCGCTCTCATTTGACTTAGGTGTTCGTGTCTATGTCGCCGAATTGGTGGCTCTGCTTGGATTGGTGATCCTCAATCTGAGTGCCGCATGGCGCGAACACAAAATCTTGCGCAGCGTGCTCGCGGCTTATGCAATCTGGGTGATGGCGATCATCCTGTCAGATTACGTCAACGATATCCCATTCATAGATTTTGCGCGGAATGCGGCTACACCGATAATCGGGGGAATATCCCTCGTTTTCGTTGTCGCATCACTCACAAAGAAACCGGCTGCTGCCTTTGCATTCTTGATTGGCACCGTGCTGGCAAAAGCCATCTTCGGAGACGCTGCATATGGCGACACATTTGCAGATGTGGCAGTCAGTTTCGAAACAATTCAGCAAGATACGAATATTTTCAAGGTCCGGATTGATCCGTTTCTCACTCCGGCCTTACTCTTGGTATCCTGTTTTTTGATAAGGTTCGGGAAGCTTCGCTCGGCTGCCTTTCTTGCTTTTTGTTCAATCTTTTACTTTGCCTTGGACGCACGCTCTTCGGCGCTGATATTGGCTTTGACATCGTTGCTTATTGCGGCTGCCGGAGTGGGCTACCGTCCGAACATGCGGCAAGTCATCGTAGCCGTGGCTCTGTCTCTACCGCTGCTGTATGCTGCGTATGTCGGCTACGTCGAATATACCATGGAGTTCAATCCGAACGGCCATAACGGCAAGCAGCTACAACGGTTGGATAATCCGCATAATCCGTTTGCCTTGCTATTGCAGGCGCGTTCAGAGTGGCTGGTTTGGCCGGTGGCATTTGCCGAAAAACCGATATTCGGTTGGGGCTCTTGGGCAATCGATGTCGATGGGCGTTTCCAAGCTTTGCGCGCCCTCATGACAGACCAAGGCCAAGGCATCTTTTCTTACAATCGATGGGATCAGGGGTACATACCGGTCCACTCTCTTGTTGGGACTGCGCTTGTGTGGTCAGGAATAGTGGGGCTTGTGGCTGCTTTGATGTTGGTCAGGATAATTTTCAGGCTGATGTACTATGCTCCTTCCGTCCGGCCTGCCTACCTACCAATAGTCAGCTTTTTCGGATTTATGCTGTTGTTCCATTTTCTTTTCAGCCCGCCTCAGCACGTCCGCATAACCTTTCCGTTTGCCTTGGGACTTCTAATCGTAGCCACCGCAAGTACGCGCCAGCTTATGCGTGGAAAAGTGGGACGGAAGTACGTGATCTTTAAGAAACTAGGAGCAACCAATTGAAGGTTTCAGTCATTATGCCTTCGTTCAATCAGGGCGAGTTCGTTGAACGAGCTATTGAATCGGTGCTTGCACAAGAAGGTGTCGATGCTGAAATCATCTTCGTCGATGGCGGCAGCACAGACGATACGATGACCAAAGTTGAGCAGTATCGTGGTCAACTCGCTCGCATAATTTCGGAGCCTGACGAGGGACAGAGTGACGCACTTGGCAAAGGCTTTGCTCTTGCTACCGGTGATTTTCTCACCTGGCTGAATACAGACGATCTTTTGCTGCCCGGCGCTCTGTCCGACCTTGCACAATGCTCTACACTGAATCCCGATTGTCAGTGGTTTCTGGGAAATTCTTTGTGGGTCGATGTCGATGATCGCATCCTCGATGCACGAAGAGGGGAGCCTTATCGGAGCATTGGCCCACGCACTGGACTACTGACTGCTGCGGGACCTTCGGCGTTTTTCTCCAAAGCTGCTTACGACGCGGTTGGCGGAATAAACAAATCGCTTCATTACAAGATGGACACCGAATTGTGGTGGAGGTTTATTTTGGCTGGGCTGCCCTTCGGCAGGCTTCAACACTACACTTGGGCGCTACGCCTTCATGCCGGCGCGAAAGTGTCGGGCAGCCTGTTCTTGGATCGAAATGATCCAAAGGCAATTGCGGCTGCGCGCGCTCAAGCCAACGAGGCTATGCACATCAAGAGGCTTATCGCTTGTGCCCAAATCGGTATTGGCGACACTGGACGCTGGACTGCATCGAAAGCTCAGCGAGTGCTTTCTGCAGGGTTTTGGCGAAGTTTAGTGGAGGCCCGTCGTTGGAGGGGGAAAACAGTAGTTAGCGTTTTCGGAAGCACCTCACTTAGTTAGTACCATGGCTCGTCTCCTCGGCTTGGTCTACCTCACTCATGCCGTCAACCCAAAGCCTTGTGGCCAGCTTTGGTTTCAACCGACGCGCCAATGCGAATGCCAGCGAAGGGAAGTTTAATGAAAGGCGTGCAATTCTGGGCGCACAGCTTCTGCCGGTCGACGCTTGCGCTGTACGATGAGCTGGGCAAACGATTTGGCGTGCCTTACAGGATTTGTCTTGGTCGTTCCGGCCTAGGCTTGCGTGAGGAAATCGGGTTTGATCCCGATGAATTCGCCCGGCTCGAATTGGTGGAACTTGATGGTTCATCCGAAGTCGCACTGAACGCGCTGGATGAACGTAAGGAATGGCATCAGTTCTTTGGGACTTATCAGGATGTCCCGCATGTTCAGGCTGCGTTGGCGCAAGCGATCAAGGAGGAGTGCATCGTCGGCATCGGTTCCGAGGCACCGTGCAACCTGTTCGAGCCGGGGGGCAAGCGGATTGCGAAAGCTCTCTATACCCCGACGCTCGCAAGACAACGTGTTGCGCATGTGGTCAAATATGCCGATTTTATTCTGAACTGGTCGGGCGATGGGGCCGAGCCGCTGCGCCAACTGGGCTGGGATTCAGACAAGATTATCCCGTTCGGATATTTCCCTCCGCCCCTGCAGGGATCGACATTCACGCCGCGCGATGAAAAGCATCACAAGGATTTTCATATCCTTTGTTCGGGCAACATGACCTGGCACCGCGGTCAGGACGTTCTGATGGATGCGTTGGTGCTTCTGAAGCGTTGGGGCGTGCCGGTGCGCGCGACCTTTACGTCGAAAGGTCCTCTTGCCGAGGGATTGCAGGCCATCGCCAAAAAGCACGATCTCGCCTGCGATTTTCCGGGATTCGTGTCGATGCCAGAGCTCATCGAGCTGTATCAGTCATGTTCGGTTTTCGCCGCCCTGGGACGCGCAGAGCCGTGGGGTATGCGGGTGAATGACGCCTTGCTCTGCGGTGCACCCCTTTTGATCAGCACGGGCATGGGTGCGGTCAAGCTTGCAAACGATTACGGCTACGGACTCAGTTTCCGCTCGGACGACGCATATGACCTCGCATGGCGAATCCGCGAACTGGCAGCCGACGGAACCATGTATCGCAGGATCAACCAGAACCTGGCCGAAAATCACACGGCCATTTTGCCCGAGGAAGCTGCCGATCGAGCGGTCAGCACCTTGTTGACGCATTGTCCTAACTGGCAGCCGGCTGGATCGCGATGAAGATCGCTCACACTGTTGCCAATATCGATGAAGAGGCCTCGGGCCCGTATTACTCGGTCCCAAGTCTTGTCGCCGCGCTCAACCGCCGCGGGCATGATGCCGAGGTGGTGACGGTATCAAGCAAAGAACTGACATTCGCATTGGGCGCGCCGGTGCAATCGTTCGAGGCTGATGAGGTCTTCCCATCGGTGCTCAAGCGGCTGGGCCGGTCGCGCCAGATGGATCGATACATCAAGGCCTCTGATGCCGATATATTCCACGCCCACGGGCTTTGGATGATGTCGAACATCTATCCTGCCAGAAAGGTGGCGGGTTCGGAAACGCCGCTGGTGCTCGCTCCGCGGGGAATGTTGGGGCGCGATGCGCTGAAATTCTCGAAACCGGTCAAGAACCTGTTCGGTTTGCTTTATCAGAACCGCGCTTTGCAGGCTGTGTCCTGCTTCCATGCGACGGCGCAAAGCGAGCTGGAGGATATCCGCGCCTTCGGGCTGAAACAGCCGGTTGCCATCGTGCCCAACGGCATTGATCTGCCGACGCTCGATAACCGACCGGCGAAGCCGGATGGCCAGCTCCCGTACATTCTCTCGCTCGGTCGCGTGCACCCGAAGAAGGCTCTGGATCGACTGATCTCGGCTTTCGCCAGTGTCGCTGACGAATTCGCACACTGGCGTTTGCGGATCATCGGGCCGAGCGAAGGCGGCTACGCCCAAAGGCTTGAGGCACAGGCGAAAGAGCTTGGCCTGTCTGACCGCGTGTCCATTGAGAAGCCCGTCTTTGGCGCAGCCAAAATCGCCCTGATGCAACAAGCTGAGATATTCGCCTTGTCCACGCTCCATGAAAATTTCGCGATGACGGTTGCGGAAAGCCTGGCAGTCGAAACGCCGGTAATCTCAACCAAAGGGGCACCTTGGTCCGGGCTTGAGTCACATGGCTGCGGCTGGTGGACTGATCACGGGATTGAGCCGATGGCCAGCGCTTTGCGAAAGGCAATGGCCTTGTCTAATGACCAGCGCCAAGCCATGGGGGCCAAAGGCAGAGAATGGATGAACCGCGAATTCGGCTGGGCCGGGATCGCGGCAAAGATGGAACAGGTTTACCAATGGCTCCTGAAGGATGGGCAAAAGCCTGACTTCGTGCACTTGGGCTAAATGGTCATTCGGTGTTCGTGACCTATCAGACAGAATGTGAGACATGACTGACGTCGCTTCAAATCGCGCAGCCACCAAATGGAGCACCGAGGCCAAGATCGGCCGGCTGCTCTGGGCAATGTGCAACCCGCTCTTCCGGCTCAGCCCGCGCCCGTTTTGGGGATGGCGACGTATGTTGCTGCGCGCATTCGGGGCCAAGGTCGGTGCGGATGCCCACATCTACCCCACAGTGCGGATCACGATCCCGTGGAACCTCGATATCGCGGATGGCTGCGCCATTGGCGATCATGCAATTCTCTATGCGCTGGGCCCAATTCGTATTGGGCCGCGGGCCACCGTCTCGCAATACGCGCATCTGTGTGCGGGAACGCATGATTGGCGGGATCCTTTGATGCCGCTGATCAAGGCGCAAATTGTCGTGGGCGCCGATGCCTGGGTGTGCGCCGATGCGTTTGTCGGCCCCGGTGTAACCATTGGCAACGGGGCTATCGTGGGTGCGAGAGCGGTTGCGGTACGAGACGTCGCAGCCAATGTTGTTTCTGCTGGGAACCCCGCGAAGAAGATTGGAAATCGACCGATATGCTGAAAAATGCGATACGGCAGCTCACTATCGGGGCGGCAAGGCGTTTGCCAATCGATGCCGGTCTGACAATCACATGTGGTAAGGGCCGGTTTCTTCGGTGAGCTTTTCACGTCTCTCAACGGCTTGCGCGCGGCAGAGAAGGCGGGCCTGCCAGCAAGGATATGTTGGGGTGAATTATCTCCGTATTTTGATCGGGTTAGCAACGATAATGTGTGGGCAAACTATTTCGCCAAAAGTACCTTCGATTTTTCCGGCACTGGCCGCGAAGTTCGGCTCTTCATTCCATTCAAGCCGGGAGCGCATGAATTCGCTCCCTACGACGCCTCAATATCAGAGAATCGCTTCGCGTTGCCATTGCGCGTTGGTGCCAGCCGAAGGGCGAGATCTTGGCAGCTGTCGACGAAATCGTAGAATCAAAGTTCAGGAAGGGGAAAGTCCTAGGCGTGCATGTTCGACTCACCGATGCAGCTGCTGGACAAGAAAATCGTAAATCGGTAGGACTGCGAGACGTCTTCGAAGCGGTTGGTCGCTGGCTTAAGACCAATGCCGATGGCCAAATTTTCTTGGCTACAGATGATCAGCGGGCGATTGCGTTATTTCAGGAGCATTACTCAGACCGTGTGATCTTTCAAGATTGTTTGCGCTCAACAGATGGGACTTCCATTCACGGTCACTACGACACCGGTGTAGAAGGAAGCCCATACTTGAAGGGCCTTGAAGTTATGATCGACGCGCTTCTTCTGGCCCGATGCGACCATCTGATCCGCACACACTCGAGGGTGACCTGCTTCACTCTTTGTTGGAATACAGCACTGTCTTACACCGACTTAGAACTAGAGCTGTTTGGCGAAAACCGGACACCGTGGTTGTACGAGCCATCGATAAAGAGCCCAGTTTAGGATTGCTGGCATAGCCGTTAGCGAGTTTTGGGGGTGGGCAATTGTAAAGACTTCCTTTAAGAGGGCTGGCGTCATGGTGCAGCGCAGCAAATCCACTCTACCGGTGACTGTAGCGGTTCCGGTGAAGAACGAAGAGGCGAATCTTGCTCGATGCCTTGAGAGATTAGGCCGTTTCGCGGAAATCGTTGTGATCGATAGCAGCTCCACCGACCGCACTTGCGAAATCGCCGTCGAACACGGCGCGCGCGTCGTCGACTTCAAATGGGATGGTAAATATCCCAAGAAACGCAACTGGTTCCTGATGAACGATTCACCCAAACAGGGCTGGGTGCTGTTTCTCGATGCTGACGAATTCCTCGACGATGTATTCTGCGATGAAGTCGCCGAAGCCATCGCCAAGGATGACAAGGACGCCTACTGGCTCGCCTACAACAATTACTTCCTCGACAAGCCGCTGCGCCACGGCCTTGCCCAGCGCAAGTTGGCGCTGTTCCGGGTGGGCAAGGCGCTCTACGAGCGGATAGACGAGAACGGCTGGAGCCAGCTCGACATGGAAATCCATGAGCACCCGATCGTCGAGGGCGAAATCGGCGAGATTGCCGCGCCGATCGACCACCGCGATTACAAGGCGCTCGGCCATTTCATCCAGAAGCACCGCGATTATGCGCTGTGGGAAGCGGCGCGTTACGCCAAGCTCAAGGATGCCAGTGAGGCATGGGCCAGTCTAACCTCACGCCAGCAGTTCAAATACCGCTACATCACCAAATGGTGGTTCGCGTGGTTCTATTTCGCGCTGACCTATTTCGCGAAGCTCGGCATCCTAGATGGATCCGCTGGCTTTCATTATGCCAGTTACAAGTTATGGTACTTCCAGACGATCCGGCTGATGATCCGCGAACAGGCAGCGTCGCCCGACAGAAAATGACAAACAGGAGCGTTCCTTGGCTCGAATTTATGAATCCCGGAAACGGATATTGGTGACGGGCGGGGCGGGTTTTCTCGGCTCGCACCTGATCGACCGCTTGATCGCGCAAGGCCACGAAGTGCTGTGCATCGACAACCTGTTCACCGGCACGAAGCGCAATATCGATCACCTGCATGACGAGCCGCGCTTCGAATTCATGCGCCATGACGTGACGCTGCCGCTCTATGTCGAGGTCGACGAGATCTACAACCTCGCCTGCCCAGCCTCGCCAATCCATTACCAGCACGATCCGGTCGCAACGACCAAGACGAGCGTGCACGGCGCGATCAACATGCTCGGCCTTGCGAAGCGGTTGAAGTGCAAGATTTTCCAAGCCTCGACCAGCGAGGTTTATGGTGATCCGCACGTCCATCCCCAGACCGAGGATTACTGGGGCAACGTCAACCCGATTGGCGAGCGGTCCTGTTATGACGAGGGTAAGCGTTGCGCCGAGACGTTGTTCTTCGATTATCACCGCCAGCACGGTCTCGAGATCAAGGTCGCGCGCATCTTCAACACCTACGGCCCGCGCATGCACCATGCTGATGGCCGCGTGGTGTCGAACTTTATCGTGCAGGCTCTACAGGGTGAGGACATCACCGTCTATGGCGACGGCTCGCAGAGCCGCTCGTTCTGCTATTGCGACGATCTGGTCGAAGGCTTCCTGCGGCTGATGGAGACCGGCGCGGATGTGACCGGTCCAATCAACCTCGGCAATCCGGGCGAGTTTACGATCAAGGAACTAGCCGAGAAAGTCATCGAGATGACCGGATCGACGTCGAAACTGACTTTCCTCGATCTGCCTTCGGACGATCCCAAGCAGCGCAAGCCGGACATCAGCAAGGCGCAGGAAGGGCTCGATTGGGAGCCGAAAGTCCAGCTTGAAGAAGGGCTCGCCAAGACGATTGCCTATTTCGAAAAGCGTTTGTCGGAAATCACTGGTCGCTGATCCAAGCGACCCAAGAACAGGAATTGAGCCCTTGAGGATCGCGATGGTTGGTTCGGGCTATGTTGGTCTGGTGTCTGGAGCGTATTTTGCGGATTTTGGGTGCGAGGTTGTGTGCATTGACAAGGATCAGTCGAAGATTGACCGTCTGCACGAGAACGCCATGCCGATCTACGAGCCGGGGCTGGATGCGCTGGTCGAGAGCATTGGCCCTCGCCAACGCCCCAGTCCTCGTCGACCTGCACAATATCTACAACCCGCAAGACATGCGCGACAAAGGGTTCCAGTACTCGTCCTTGGGGCGGGTGTAAGAACAGCCGCGCCATGAAAATCTCTGTCGTCACCGCTGTCTTTAACCGCGCCGAGACGATCGGCGCGGCGATCGAGAGCGTACAGGCGCAGACCTATGGCGATGTGGAGCATGTCGTGCAGGATGGCGGATCGAATGACGGCACCCTCGATGTCGTGCGCAAGGCCGCCAATGGCTCGACCAAGCTGGTCAGCGAGCCCGATCACGGAATTTATGATGCCATCAATCGGGGCATCGGCCATGCGACCGGCGACGTGATCGGCTTGATGCATTCGGACGATTTCTTCGCCTCGCCAGATGCGCTTGCCAAGGTGGCAGACGCTTTCGCCGATCCATCGGTCCAAGGCGCCTATGGCGATCTCCAATATGTCGCCGCTGACAATCCGGCCAAAGTCGTGCGCCATTGGCGTTCGGGAGAATTTACGCCTGCAAAGCTCAAACAAGGCTGGATGCCGCCGCATCCGACACTGTATCTGAAGCGCGAAGTGTTCCAGGCGCATGGTGTTTACGACACCTCTTTCAGCATCGCTGCAGATTACGATGCGATGCTGCGGTATCTCGCCATCGGCAAAATCAAGCTCGCCTATGTTCCGCAAGTGCTGGTGAAGATGCGCGTAGGTGGAGAGAGCAACCGCTCGCTCGAGCGGATTATCAAGAAAAGCCGCGAGGACTACCGCGCCATTCGCAAGAACAAGGTCGGCGGTATCGGCACACTTGCCGCAAAAAATCTCAGCAAGATCAATCAATTCTGTGTAAAGGACATAGCAGCGTAATGACCAAGCGTGCCCTTATAACTGGCGTCACCGGACAAGACGGTTCCTATCTCGCGGAATTCCTGCTCGCGAAAGGATACGAGGTTCACGGCATCAAGCGCCGCGCGTCGAGCTTCAATACCCAGCGCATTGACCACATTTACCAGGATCCGCATCACCCCGATCCCAAGTTGACGCTGCATTACGGTGACTTGAGCGACACGTCGAACCTGACGCGCATTATCAAGGATGTCGAACCTGACGAGGTCTATAACCTCGCTGCGCAAAGCCACGTGGCGGTCAGCTTTGAATCGCCGGAATACACCGCCGATGTTGACGCGCTGGGCACGCTTCGGCTGCTTGAATCGATCCGCTTTCTCGGGCTCGAGAAGAAAACCCGCTTCTATCAGGCATCAACCTCGGAATTGTACGGCTTGGTGCAGGAAATTCCGCAACGCGAGACGACGCCGTTCTATCCGCGCTCGCCCTATGCGGTAGCCAAACTCTATTCCTACTGGATCACGGTCAATTACCGCGAAGCCTATGGCATGTATGCCTGCAACGGTATCCTGTTTAATCACGAGAGTCCGCGCCGGGGTGAGACATTTGTGACGCGCAAGATCACGCGCGGCCTCGCAAACATCGCACAGGGCCTCGAAAGCTGCCTCTACATGGGCAACATAGATGCGCTACGCGATTGGGGCCATGCGCATGATTATGTCCGGATGCAGTGGATGATGCTGCAGCAGGATGTGCCCGACGATTTCGTGATCGCCACCGGCGTCCAGTACTCCGTCCGCGAATTCATCACCTGGTCGGCGGCAGAATTGGGCATCACTCTGGAATTCAACGGCGAGGGTGTCGAAGAAATCGGCACGATTGCCGCAATCGAGGGTGACAAGGCTCCCGCGCTGGATGTTGGCGATGTGATCGTGCGAATTGACCCGCGCTATTTCCGCCCCGCAGAGGTCGAAACGCTGCTTGGCGATCCGGCCAAGGCGAAGGAGAAGCTGGGCTGGGAGCCCGAAATCACCACACAAGAGATGTGCGCTGAAATGGTCGCGGCCGATCTCAAACAGGCGCAGCGTCATGCGCTTATGAAAGAGCACGGGCTCGAGCTGCCCGTCAGCATCGAGAACTAAGGGCCGCGCTATGAGAGTTTACGTCGCAGGCCATCGCGGCATGGTGGGCGGTGCTATTGTGCGCCAACTCGAGAAATCGGGTGAGCCGGTCGAAATTGTCACATGTACCCATGCCGAACTCGACCTGACCGACCAGAGCGCGGTGCGGGACTTCTTTGCCGGCGAAAAGTTGGATGCCGTTGTGCTTGCGGCGGCGAAGGTGGGCGGTATTCACGCCAACAACACATATCCGGCGGACTTCATTTACGACAACTTGATGATCCAAGCGAATGTGATCCATCAGGCCTTTGCCGCCGGGATCACCAGACTGCTGTTCCTCGGCTCATCGTGCATTTATCCGAAAGAGGCGCCGCAGCCGATGGCGGAGGATGCGCTGCTGACGGGCGGCCTTGAATCCACCAACGAACCCTACGCCATCGCCAAGATTGCCGGAATCAAGCTGTGCGAGAGCTATAACCGCCAGCACGGCACCGATTACCGCTCGGTCATGCCGACCAATCTTTATGGCCCCGGCGACAATTTCCATCCTGAAAATAGCCATGTGCTTCCCGCCCTGAT
This sequence comes from Erythrobacter sp. SCSIO 43205, assembly GCF_019904235.1. Lineage (NCBI taxonomy): Bacteria > Pseudomonadati > Pseudomonadota > Alphaproteobacteria > Sphingomonadales > Erythrobacteraceae > Erythrobacter > Erythrobacter sp. SCSIO 43205. The sequence continues at coordinate 978,142 of NZ_CP063202.1, forward strand.
CCGTCGGTTCCATGAAGCCGCGCAGGAAGGGAGCGATGAAGTGGTCATCTGGGGCACCGGAACACCAAGACGCGAGTTCCTCCATGTTGATGACATGGCGGCAGCCTCGCTGTTCGTCCTCGATCTTCCGCGCGAGCAGTACGAGGCAAAGACGCAGCCTATGCTTAGCCATATTAATGTCGGATGCGGTGAAGACATTTCAATCCTCGAACTGGCGCAGCTCGTTGCGCGGGTCACTGGGTTCGAAGGCAAGGTTGTGACCGATCCATCAAGACCTGACGGTACAATGCGTAAGTTGATGGATGTCAGTCGGCTGAAGGACATGGGCTGGGCGCCCGCGATCGGTCTCGAGCAGGGCGTTGATGAGACCTATCGCTGGTTTCTTGAGAACGTCGAGACGGCACGCCTCTAGATCGGATTGCTCGTCTTTGGCTTGAGGCCAGACCCAGACGCTATGCTCGGCCTTCTCAAGATAGCGGGCTCGTACATTGACTGACTTCCAGCTGCCCGTGCGCATGATCGCGGCTGTATCAAACACCCGCTTCAAGAGGTCCTGCACAGCACCTACTCGCATTGAGTGGCCGCTGAACGACGCGACCTGATCTGCGCGCAGACCGTAGCGCTGTGCTGCCTCCTTGATCACGCGCCTCACTGTTTTTGTTTCAAGGCGGCGATCGATCACCATGCCGTGGTAGATCGGGCAGAACAGCCACTCGATTACGGGACCTCGAAAGTCGAGCCATTCCCTCAGCAGGTCGGCCGTGCGCTGCGACGTGAGCGCGATCCGCCCTTGCGCATGGCGAGATTGATATCCTCGTCATAGGTTGGGTTGGGCAGCCGCAGCAGGCGGTGCACCTTGCGGATCGCGTAAAGTCGCCGCTGTACGGTTGATGGAGCTTTGGCCTGACCCTTGTCTTCGAGAAATTGGCAGACAGTTTCAACTTGGGCTGGGAAGGGCTTCTCTATCCGGTTCTCCACGCACCAGTGCTCGAAAGCCTCGACATCCGCATAGTAACTGCGCTTTGTTGCTAACGCATAGGCCACTTGAGGCGCTGGAATTCGGAGCGCCAATCACAGTTGATATGTTGAAGTTTTACGCAACCCTTCTGATGGAAAATAAATGATAATGCAAGAGCCGGGATTGACCGCGCAGCAGATAAAGGCTGCTCGCGGAGCACTTGGATGGTCGGTGCAAGATTTGGCCGATAGAACCGGCGTAGGAACAGCTACGATCTCAAGGTATGAACTAGCGAACGCTGTTCCCCGAGCCAACCTAGTAAGATTTGGACAGCGATTGAAGCCGCCGGTATCGAATTCATCGGCTCGCCCGATGATCGACCTGGCATCCGTATTGGCAAGCCGCCGGCCCCCTATGTCACTGGTACAAGCTTTCAGAAATCGTCGAGCATTTCCTTGCCGCTCTAGAGCAGTCCTAGAACACGCTTGCGGAATGCCTTCGCTTCGCGAGTAAATTCGCAATGCTTTAGCACATTCTGATTGCCGAGGGGCGCGCCCGATCCCTTGGCGCCGCCATGCATACGGCAACACTTCTTACCGCTAACTGCTGGAGATCGGCATGGCGTGCCCTCGCGAGTCTTGACGTTGCAGCGCGGGCTTTCCCGCATAGGGCCCAAATTGCGCGGATGGGTTCCGGTCACTTGCGATTCCTAGACCGGGTCTTTGCCTTTTGGGGACTCTCCAACGGCGCCGTCTCGTCCGGTTTGTGCTCGAGTTCGAGTGGCTTGGCGGTATCGGCCTCGCGCCCGCCGCTGGTCTCGACATTGCCGACGATTGCCTGACTACCCTTCTCGACTTTGACATGCTCGACAGTGACCTTCTGCTGTCCCTTGCCACGGTGCTTGTTGAGGGTCCCAAGCTGGCGCGCATAGAGCGTCATCATCTTATGCGCATGCTTGTGGTAAAGATTGCGCGCCTCGAATGCCTAGCTAGGCAAGGCTGCGCGCCGCAGACAATCGATTGCGGCAAAATGGGTGCCGCCCCTTTACTGCACCAACATCCCCTCCATGCCATCCGCAGGCTTCAAGCTGTTGGAGTGCTCTCTCGCACGAACAATCCGAACATGGAGGGATTCGTCGCTTATGCCCTCGTGGTGCCAAAGGAACTTGGCCAACTCATTTGCCCGCGCACTGACAATGGCGGCATTATTGACCTCAAGCTTCTCGCGTGCCTGCTAGTCCGACACCATCTCGTGAACTGGCGTCGCCTTCTGCTTCTCGGCTTCCTTGTGGGATCGCTTGGTTTTCTTCGTGCTCATGTTGGAGAGTGGGCATAGCTTAGCCCGCACGTGCAATAGCCCTCCGGCGTTTTTCCAATGGGAAACATTTAGAAATGCTACCGTGCCAAAGGTTGTTTCGCAATTTCGTGTTGTATACCCCCCCCCACCTTGGCTTCTTATGGGATGAGTTCTTTGAATCGGGGCAGCTAGGTGAGTAACGTCAAATGCCCGATAACGCGCAATCCTAACAATTCTCGCAAAGCTTCCGCTCCCACCTGAGCGCGTGCCTCACAATTGTCTCCAAGTTATCAAACTGGGGTCTCCAATTGAGAGTTTCGCGTATCTTTGTAGGATCAGCGATAAGGGTCGCAGGATCGCCGGCCCGCCGGTCATCAGCTATCCTGACGAGCTTGTTGTTGGTTACCCGATCGACCGCATCCAAAACTTCCAGAACCGAAAAGCCGCGTCCATAGCCGCAGTTCATTGTGAGCGATTGTTCGGGCTGTTCAATTAGCGCTTCGAGCGCCAATACATGAGCGACTGCCAAATCAGTCACGTGAATATAGTCGCGCACCCCTGATCCATCAGAAGTGTCGTAATCAGTACCGAATATTGCCACACTATCGCGCTTGCCAAGGGCTGCTTCGATCGCGACCTTGATAAGGTGAGTTGCTCCAACGGTAGACTGACCTGCGCGGCCATCTGGATCCGCACCAGCGACGTTAAAATATCGAAGGGCGCAGTGGTTCATCTCCCCGGCGAAAGATACATCTTTGAGCATCTGTTCGGTCATAAGCTTTGACCAGCCGTATGGGTTTATTGGCGCACAGGGCGTTTCTTCACTAACCCTGTCAACGAGTGGTGAGCCATAAACCGCTGCGGTAGAAGAGAAGATGAAATGCGGTATCCCCGCTCGTGCAGCTGTTTCTATCAAGATGTGGGCATTCACGGTGTTATTGTGATAATACGCCAGCGGGTTTGCTACACTGTGAGGCACAACGACCGAGCCTGCAAAATGCATGATTGCGCCAATCATTTGCTCCTCGAAGATGCGCAAGAGCAGATCCTTATCGCCCACATTGCCATTGTAGAACGGAACATCGTCAGCGACTGCAGAGCGAAACCCGGCGGAAAGATTGTCAAGCACCGCGACTGGCCAGCCAGAATCTTTCAAAGCCAAGACTGCGTGACTGCCAATATAACCTGCACCACCAGTTACAAGTACACTGGGCTTGGGATTTTTACGAATGAGTGTTCTCATAATCGATATCCGATGGAGCCGTTCACACTATTTCTCACAAGCAAGGCAGTTGTGATCTATTCGCGAACTAAGCGTTTCCCCATGAATGGCAAGGGCTTGGCGTTCCCTCTCGAAAAGGGGCTTTCTCTTCTCGTCAAGCTTGTTCGCTAAGTGTGTCTTTTGTGCGCTTGAAGCAACATGAACTGAAGTTCCTGAGACAAATGGTCTTGGCATAGCTCCCAAACCCGCTAATGCGTTGGGCATGAGGGACGCATTTGTTGCTAGGTTCAAGCTGGGTATTCTTGCTTGTGGTATCGTATTGGGACTTTCCGCTTGCGCCGTGGATCGCACCTATGGTGCGGCACCTCAAATAGAGGTGACGCAGCTCGAGACTCTACCTGCTCCGCAAGCAGATATTTCATATGTTATAGGCCCGCAGGAAAAACTTGAAATCACCGTGGTTGGAGCTGAGGAGCTGGGCGGTGAATTTCTCACAGATGGTGTGGGAGATATACAGTACCCCTACCTTGGAAATGTGCCGATTGGCGGAAAGTCGCCAAGCGAGGCAGCTCAGATTATCGCTGATGGGCTACGGGGACGTGTCGTGCTTGATCCGCAGGTGCGTGTGCTTCCTGCAGAGCTACCTCCATTGGCGATTTCCGTCGGCGGTGAGGTGAAGAGGCCGGGCTCATACCCAGCCATAGGTAAACCAACTCTTCTTACCGTCATCAACCAGGCTGAAGGTCTCGACCAATACGCCAAATTGGATGATGTTCTCATCATGCGTAGTGTCAATGGGCAGAGCTACATTGGTCTTTACAATGTCGGCGCAATACAGCGTGGCAATTACGATGATCCAAGGCTTTATCCTGGAGACATTGTGATGGTGGGGGATTCGCCTGGAAGGCGCCGCATTGATGGAATTTTGCCCTTCATTCCGCTTGTGACCTCGGCCGTAATTCTGCTGGATCGGGTCGGGCAATGAATATTCCAAGTGCAGGAAGAAGCGGGCAGTTGGCATCCGAATTGGTTTCTCGTGATCGCATTGAGCGCGATGATGCGGGTTATATTCAAGAAGATGATGCCTTCTTCGCGTTGGACCTGGAGCGCTACTGGCTCGAAGTTCGCGTTTTAAAGTTTTGGCTTCTGGGGATTTTTGTCCTCTGCCTTCTTGGGGCTGTGGTCGCAACGCTGCTTGCGACCCCTCAGTATGCGGCGAGCTCAAGGATTGAGGTGTCTCAGATTTCAGCAAATATTACAGATATCGACCCGCTTGAAGCGGTCGGCAATGTGTCCGAATTGCAATATCTCAACACACAATATGAGCTGCTTGAATCGCGCTTTATGGCCGAGCGCGTCACCAGTGCAGGAAACCTTGCGCGCGATGACGAGTTTCGCTCGGCTTTTGATATTGGTGAAGGCGAGGAGTTTGATGAGGGCGACGTAGAGCAGATCTTGCAGGATAGCCTCACTATCGAGGGGATCACGCAGTCTAGTCTCGTAGATATTCAATTCACCACTCCGTCCGCTAATCTCTCTGCGCGCCTTGCAAATCTCTGGGCCGATGAATTCATTGCGGCGAACTACGAAAAGCGTTTTGGGGCAAATATTGAAGCGCGCGAATTTTTGAGCGACCAAATAGAAGAGCTGCGCGAAGTTCTTGCTCGCTCGGAGGCGGAGCTTGTCGAATATGCCAATGCCAATGAGATCTTGATTATCGAGCCGCGCGGGGGCGATGACGGTCAGCCCGCTACCCAATCGCTTGCTGCCACTGATCTTGAAGCTCTCAATGCAGCTTTGGCACAAGCGGTTACCGACCGGATTGAGGCACAGGCGATCGTTGCCGCAGGCGATCTATCTCAAAAGCAGAAGAACCTTCAGATTACCGCCGAGTTGGCGAAGGCCAAATCTGAACTTTCCAATCTCCAAGAGACTTTCGGCGACGAGTTCTCTGCCATCCGGGAAAAGAAGGCAGAAATCGCTGCCTTACAGGCAGCTCTTGATAGCGAGACCTCTTCGCTGCGGGGTGAGGCACAAGCCGCGCTGCGTTCTGCAAGCTTGAGGGAGCGTGAGCTCAGGGCAGAACTTCAAAGGTCAAAATCCCAGTTTCTCGGGCAACAGACCCAGGGTATTCAATATGGGATCCTCTCACGAGAAGTTGAGACCAACAGGGCGCTTTATGATGCGCTGCTTCAGCGTTTCAAGGAGTTGGAAGCATCAGGTGCTGGCCAGAACAATATCAAACTTATTGATGCCGCCAGCCCAGACAATCGTCCGGTTTCCCCATCGCTCGTTCAAAATATAGCGATTGGCATAGTGCTGGCGGCAGTCCTGGCTGCCGCATTAGTCTATCTGCGCGTATTGCTTAGCCAAACGCTTCGTTCACCTGAGGATGTGCAAAGCCGGATTGGTCTTCCTTTGCTCGGATCAATTCCATCGGCGAGCAATGAAGAAGTTCTGGAGGAGCTCGGACAGGAAAGTTCAGAAGTCAGCGAAGCATATCGCTCGCTTCGCTCAAACCTTGCCTTCCTTACAACTGATGGCGCGCCCAAAGTTCTTATGGTAACCTCGACCGCGCCAGCAGAAGGCAAATCAATTTCTGCTATCGCGCTTGCAGGCAGTTTTGCCAAGTTTGGGAAAAAGACCCTGCTGATCGATGCCGATTTACGCAATTCAAAGGTCACTCAAACCTTGTCGCTTGGGACAAATGTCGGCGATGGACTTGCTGGATTGCTTACTTCTCCCGGCCGCGCGACTAAAGACGGCATTGTGGAGGTATCTGAGTTTGGCTTTGACCTTCTGCCGATTGGCCGGAAGATCCCAAATCCTGTTGATCTGCTTGCCAGCGGCAGGCTTTCAGAAATCGTCAGGGAAGCAGGCGAAATCTATGATCAGATCGTTATAGACAGCGCTCCTGTTCTAGCGCTCGCCGACGCGATCGAAACAAGCAGAGCTGCTGATGGCGTTCTCTATGTGATAGAATATGACCGGATCAAGGCTAAGGCTGTTAAGGCCTCGATCGACAGACTGCTCGGCTCTCAAGCGACAGTATTCGGGGCTATCCTGACCAAACTCGATCAACGCGCAGCAGAATATGGCTATGGATACGGCTATGGTTATGGCTATGGATATGGCTACGGCGAAGGGCGCGAAAAATCAGGAAATTGACGGCGGTTGGCCTGATAATGAGAGCTCGGCTCCCTTAAGCATTAGGCGGCATGATAGTCCAATTTGAATGGACTTAGTGGTGTTTCGCTTTTTGTAAACTCGCTATGTAATGGTGCAAAGATGCACATTGTATCCATGGCCGGCTGCGTAAATCACCCTTGCATTAAGGGACAATACTGATAGCTCTTATTGCGGTGCAGCATGATCGGGGTTAGGCGCAATGCATGGTAGTTTCAGCACATTTGATGCCTCAAAAGCGATGAATCTGACTTCAACAACAACGCTTCAGAGATATCGAACCCAAGCTCCGCTTATCTTGCTCTCCGCTGCCGGCTTGCAGGTTTGCATGGCCTATGCTGTTCGTCAAAGTCTGGCTCCAGGCGACTATGCATCGATCTTGCTTGCTCTTCTGGCTAACACGGCGTGCCTGCTCATTTTCCGCAGGATGCGGCATTATCCCGGAAACGCGAATGCGGCGAGCCTGGCTCCCAGCTTTGTTATTGGGTGGGGCCTTGTTTTTGCTGCAATTACCTTTTTCCGCTTGCCATATAGTGCACTCATTCTTGGGGTCGGGGCCGTTTCTGCGTATGCCCTCACCCTTGCATTCAGTGTGTTGATCAGGCGTCCAGCAAGCGATCCATTTTTGGTCGTCCCAAGTGCTGCTGTCAGCTCTACCCTCAAAGAACTTGGTCCCTTCGGATACAAGGTTTGCCACGATGCAGACCAATTGCTGAATGGACGAGGACCAATCATAGCGGACTTACGAGCTGACATCTCCCCTGACATTGAAAAAGCGCTTGTTCAAGCAACGCTTGATGGGCGGCGTGTCTTCCATATCAAGCAGATCATCGAATCTTTGACGGGGCGCGTCCAGATTGATCACCTCAGCGAGAATGCCCTTGGCACACTTGCTCCTAATGAGTCCTACGCGTTTGTGAAATCTGTCGCAGAGCGTGTGATCGCTGCCATACTCCTCATTGTGACATTACCCATATTGGCGGCCGCGTGCCTGGCTATCAAACTGGACTCGCCAGGCCCAGCCCTGTTCCGACAAACGCGCGTTGGTTATCGCGGGAAGCCCTTCACAATTTTAAAATTGCGCACCATGCGCACGGCTGAAGGCCCTGCCAGCAGACAGAGCGATGTCACTCAAGAGAATGATCCGCGCATAACACGTATCGGGAGCTTTTTGAGAGGCAGCCGGATCGATGAGTTGCCCCAGCTCATCAATATTATTCGCGGAGAAATGAGCTTTATCGGCCCACGTCCGGAGACCGAGGCCCTCTCAAAGTGGTACGAAGAGCAACTCGATTTTTATCCCTACCGCCATGTCATTCTTCCCGGCATCACGGGCTGGGCTCAGGTCCGGCAGGGCCACGTTGCCTCGCCTGCAGAGGTCTATAAGAAGCTCCAATACGACTTCTATTACATCAAGAATTATTCGTTCTGGCTCGACATCTTCGTGGCCCTTGAGACTGTAAAGGTTATCCTCCTTCGTCTGGGTGCCAAATAGTCTGCTTACGCGATGCCGCAGGCCGTAAGTTGACGGACCCCTTGGGTTGTCCTTGGGTGATCGCTTACAACGACAAAGACGCGGAACGTGTGCTCGCGGCTTGCGCAGCCTTGCTCGACCCAGCCCTCGTTTGATAAGCGGCTCCCGGCAATACCCTGATCCGGTTCGGGACCACCAAACTGAATAGTCGGGCTCTGGGCTTGCCGACTACCTCAGTGCCAAAAACAATAAGTCAGGTTTTCCAGGCTAGAGCCTTTTTAAGCCTGCGCCTCGAATAGAGTGAGTTGGATCTCAGGCTAGAAGACCATACAACCCCCAGACCACGCTTCCAGCCAAGAGCACCAGAATAAAGTCGATTTCCCACCAACTGCCATCCTTGGCTTCTTCTTTGCGAAGACCAAGGCGGCTAGCAAGCCAGCTGCGAGCCCTTTTGATCATTTGTAAGGGGCCTTTCGACTTCCTGAATTGTCCGGCTGCCGGACTGCCTTTGTCTATCAGAGACAGAAATGACGCATACTATTTTTCGCGGCTAGTGAAAACATGACGAATAGCGGGCATGCTGCGCTGGTATCAGCGGTGAGTACGTCTTATTGCGCTGGGTCATGGCACAAACAACAACACACTCGTGGAACCTGCCCCGCTTGGCTGTCTCTTGCATCCTTTGCTTGGCGATAGCAACGATCCTTGGATATCAATCTTTTACTGCAATCCTTTTGCGCGTCCAACCAGAAAATGTTGTCAATGCGAGCGTCCGTAAAGGACATGCCATGGAGCGGGTTGCCTATGCTCAGTTGCGCGAAAACATTCAGGATCCAGCTGAAACGCAGGGCGCTGCCCAATCAGTGCGTGAGCTGGCGTTATCATCCTTTCGCAGCGAGCCGCTCGTGCCCAAGTCATGGGCTATTCTTGCGCTTTCGGCTGATGAAGGCAGAGAACGCAATGCTGTTCTCGAACCTGCTCTAAAGCTCAATCAGCGGGAGATGAGCCTTCAGACAGCAGCGCTTTCTCAAGCGATCGAAGACGAGAGTTTGTCGGGCGCTGCATCGGCAATTGATGCGATTTTGCGCGTCAGGCCGCAGCGATCTCAGGAACTTTTTCCTCTTTTGCTTCAAGCGATGGCACAGCCTGAGGCAGCAGGCGAATTCCTTCAGATCCTGGATTTGACCGCGCCATGGCAGGAGCGTTTCCTGCTGCTTGCCGCAGGCAATGCTGAAGCTCGCCCGACACTGGCACTCATGCATAAAAGGCTGGGATTTGATAATGTTGATTTCAATCGCCGGCTTATCGGGGGGCTAGCAGGGCAAGGGGAGCTGACCGCCGCGCGAGAGATCTATCAAAGAGTTTCAGCAAAGGAGGAGCGTGTCTCGACCGCGGGCAGCGCTATGAGTTGGACGGATACATTTCCGCCCTTTGACTGGTATCTGGCATCATCTTCAGACATGCGCGCCGAGCCATCCTCGTCTTTCAATAGCGTTGATGTTTATGTGCGCTCAGGCCACGGAGGCGATGTAGCGCGAAAGACGCTTGATCGAAGAGACTTGTCCAATTCTGGCCGCGTGAGCGTACGATCGTCACGCTCGCTCAGAGCTGGCAATCTGGTTCTTAATCTCACCTGTCCGGGAACACAGGCTCCGGTTCTTTCTCAAGACTTGGAAGAAGGGTTGAACCAGCTGGCGATTGAACCTCAGCTTATCGATTGTTCAGATCCTACAATAGTGTTTCGCGCAAGGGCATTTCGCGGAGAACCTGACTTGCGCCTTACCCTTTCCGACTTCTCCATAGCGACGTCGCGCAGCAGATAGTGAATAGGTTTGGGTGCAAAACTTGCGCCCACTGGCTGTGCCATACGCCAAATTTTTCCTCACGTTATAGGTCAATAAATGTCATCCAAACCGCAAGAATTGAGGCAGCGAAAGAAAGTGACTCCTGTGCCTATCGCTGCCTATGCATGGCTTGCTGCTTTTTGCTTTCCGCTTATCCTCCTTGGTGGCAGCTCCCAGATCGCGATGGTTCAAACGACCATAATGTGGCCAATGGCGGCTCTGTTCCTAGGACCAGTATTCTATCTCGGATCGAGAGAGGCCTTCGTGCCTGGACGCACTTTGTTGTTGCTCCTCGCAGGGTTAGCGCTTTTGCTGGCTGTGCAGGCGGTTCCTTTACCTTCAGGTTTGTGGCAAGCCTTGCCGGGCCGTGCGGACCTTATCGAACTTGAGAATGCAGTCGGGCTTCAGGGCGTGTGGCGCCCTATATCGTGGGTGCCGTCACGCACGCTTGATGCTCTGTTTAGCCTCATCGTTCCGGCTACAGCCTTGTTACTGGCTCTCTCGCTCAAGATATCGGCAAAAAGGCTTTTCAATGTCATCATTTTTGTGGCGCTCGCCGATGTTGCTCTGACGATCGTGCAGGTGTTGTCTGGCTATCAATCAGAATTTTATCTCTACTCCGTTAGTTCGGGGAGGGCTGATGGAATTTTCGGAAATGAGAACCACTCGGGTGTCTTTTCGTCTTTGGCCATGCTCATATGTGGCTATCGAAGTTCCCAGTTGATGGGAAAACACAAAGACCGTTCCCGGGCCATTTTCTTTGCCGCTTGCTTTTTCATATTTCTGGTGAGTGCGATTATTGGAGGTTCGCGCGCTGCTCTTGCCAGCAGCTTGCTTGCGACGCTCATTGTGAGCGCCATGTTCGTCAGTCATTTTTTCCTCGATCCAACTGCAAACCTCAAGCGTAGTGGCCGCAGCACGAAGCGGGAGGTGGTCGCCAGCCAACTTCAAGCAAGAGCGGCAGCGGCAATTGCTTTGGTCTCGGTATTGGTCACGGTTGGTCTGTTTATCTGGTTGGATCGCAGCCCCAGTTTTGATGGCATCCTATCGCAAGACAGCTTTGAGGACCTGCGCTGGGAGCTCGGACCAATTCTCTGGGAGATGATCAAGGAAAACTGGCTTTTGGGAATTGGTGTCGGCGCATTTGCCGAGTTTTACCATATTTATGAGCCCACAGCTTTGCTGATGCCAGCCTTTGTTAATCAGGCGCACAATGATTGGGCGCAATTTGTCCTGGAGGCAGGCGTAGGCGGCATCGCACTTTTGCTCGCGCTTCTCGTTTGGATCGCAAAGAGGATCGCTCTTCTTTGGCAACATGGAAAGAACGATAGAGCTGCGATCTTTTTCTGGCTCGGCGTCTTTGCAATCGTGGGTCTCGCATCCATCGTGGACTATCCTCTTCGCACCGCGATCTATCAGGTCACAATGGTCTGGCTTTTGCTCTGTCTGGCGCTGGAAACCCATGCACTGGCGCGAGATGCAGCGCGCTGATCTTGGTGAAGGAAGATGCAGATGTCCCAAGGCTTCTCGATCCCGGATTTTTCACACCAACCCGTGATTGTCATCGATTGATTCATTTGTGCTTAACTTCTCGCAGCTATTCAACGCCTTGAGAGTGGACCTCTCGATTGCGTGGTGAGCCGGTCATTGGTCTTGAATGGCTCACCACACTTCCTCCAATTCACTTTGCCGGGATGCTCTTGCGTGTACAATTTACCGCAAGCACGCTTGGCCCTGTTTTTGGAAACTGCCTTTGAAAACGGGCGAAGGCTGGATCAGGTTTGTCAAAGACCGATGTCTATCGAGCGAATTTTTTCTGCCTTTCTGTCTTGATTTTGTAGCCCGGCGTTTTGTTCGTTCCCTGGGAGCCGAGCGCCTGTCTTTACTGCGGTTCTGAGGCGGGACGTCACCTCAAGCGCAGACGCCTTTTCGCCTTTGTTGGATGCAACAGCTGCTGTCAGCCTCTGCTTATTGTCCAACACCAAGGTCAGATGGTCGCGAAGCCGTGTCACAGTGACCAAGAAGGTTTTCTGGTTCGCAAGATTGCGCTCTTTGCTATCCATCACGGCAATCCCGCGATCCGAGGTGAGGCCCTGCGCCATATGAGCATTGAGCGCATAGGCGAGATCAAGGCGCTTGAGCATAGGATCATCTTTGCCAAGCCTAACCTCGTCACCCCTAGAGGTCTCAACAGTCACCTTGCCTTTATCGATCGCGATGACTTTTGCCCGGTCAGCGTTGAACAGCCCACGCTTGTGGTCATTGCGCGTCCAGCGGATCCTATCGCCCGTGTGGAGTTGGAGTTTTCGGTCTTTGAAAAGGGCCAGGCTGTGATTGAACTTGTTTGCTCTTAGCCGCGCAGGATCAAAGCTGAATGTCTTTCCGCGCGCATTTTGGAGCGTGACCTTCTTGTGCTTCGGATCGCTGCCTAAGACGCGATAATGTCCGGGCATAAGGCCGAGCGCCTTTTGTCTTCTGGAAACCTCAACAATGCGCCCCTTCTGATAGGCGCTAAGATGGCGCAGCTCTTCATGAGTGGCGTTTACGCGGTCGAGCACCGTCAACTGAGCATTCTCCGGGCCGATCTGGCCGCTTTCAAGAAGACCTGTCTGCACCGCGTCATTGACGGCGGAACGAAGGCGACGTCCCGAAGCATAGATTGATGTGCGCTCCCGGTCCTCTGGCCTTAGCGAAAGCCACAGCTCGGCCGCCACAATCGCGCCATCGCCCTTCGCCTCAATCGTATGGCCCTCAAGCCTAGCAAGCGCTGCTTTCACATCGCCTTTTTGCGCAGCGGCCTGGGCCTCGCGAACAACGGGATCGCGCGCACGTAAATTGGTGGTCATATTGGCCTGTGCGATACCGGCCTTTTGCAGGAGCGCGAACGGTTTGCCGGCATCAACGGCCCCTAGCTGTTTGCGGTCTCCCATTAGCACTAGCCGATGGACACCCGCCAGATTGGCGAGCTTTACGAGTTTCTCCTTGTCACTGTTCGCAACCATGGAAGCCTCGTCGAGGATCAGAACGCTGCCTGCGAGCGCCTGCCTGGCCTCAGCCTTGAGAGTGTGACTGGTGGGTTCATCAAGCAGAGGCTTCCAGCCTCCGAGGAACCGGGCAAGCGTTTGCGACTTAATCCCCGTATCACGCTCCAGCATCTGCACGAGCGTGTTCTGGATCGCGAGGCCGATGACGGGCCGTCCTTCTTCACCAAGCACTTTGGCAACCGGCCCCAGAACACTGCTCTTGCCAGCGCCTGCGCCCCCTTGGACTGCGATCGTTCGATCCGAAGATGTCAGGATAAGGCGAGCCGCGGAGAGCTGTCCTGCATTCAGTCTAAACCCGTGCCCAATCTCGGCTGAAGCCTGCACGCGGGTCTCAGCCTCCTCACCGCCCAGATCGGGCTTAACTTCTCCTTTTCCTGTTCCAACCGAAGCGATGATCCGCTGCTCGGTTTCAATCGCTTCGCGTGAAGCGAGCCAGCCCTGATGCTCGCCGCGTCCGACTAGAAGATGCCCGGAATTGATGAGCGCGCGGGTTCGCGTCTCGATTGCTCCGATCGTTGTTGGCAGGCCAAAATCGAGAGCCGCCTTGTAGAGCGCTTCGCGTTCAAATGCGGCTTCGCGCTGCGACAAATGACGCACGGCTGAGGCAACGGCTTGCGCGGCGGCAATTGTCTGCTTGTCCTGTTTAAGCACCGAAGCGGGCACCAAGGGATCTTCTATTTCTCCTCGAACATGGCTCGCAAATTTGGCAAGCCAGGCGCGGCCCCGTTCCACCAGAGTGGTAAATCCTGAGTGTGGCTTCTCAGGCATCAAAGAGCGCAATCGCGCGCGCTCGACCATAGGTGCTAGATCGAGTCCAATAGACTGCGCTGTCTCTTGCCACATGCCGCCAAGCGTATCGCGATCCTCGATCGGCGCTTTCGCTGAACGGGTGTCGAGCGCAGCGATCCGCCCGGCTTCAAGCCCTGGGCCTTGCCTCGCTGCGAGCACTTCTTTGCGTCTCGAAGAGAAGGCCATGACATCTTCGCGCGAAATCCCGCGCGCTTCAAAATTGCCATGTTTGAGGGTTGGGCCGGTTTCATAGCCTAGCTTTTCAACCTCCACGCGAAAGCGCGCCATCGCGATGGAATTGAGCGTGGTGTTAAGCTGCCAAAGCTGGTCGTTCTTCAGCGTTCGCCATTTGCCATCCTTGCCTTGCGTCACATTGGCAATGACCGCGTGAAAATGCAGATTGGGTTCCTGGTTTCGATTGGTGTCGTGCTGGAAAAGCCCAATCGTCAGGTTGCCTGTCTTTTGGGTCTGCACCTTGCCCTTGGCCATGATGCGGGTTTCAGAGACGTTTTTCTCGGCCCATTGAAGCGCTTCAAGGACCGCCTCACGATAGGCTGCGATGATGCGCTCATCCTTGCCAACGAGCGCAAGAAGCGACCAGCTCTTGGGGACGGAAAAGGTCAGATCGGTACCGGGCCTATGGGTCTGGCCTTGGTTGCCAACTTGTGTTCCATCCGGAAGCTCACCGCGCAGCAGGGCGTCAAAGGCCTTGGCTTCCACCTTGCCATCGAGACCCAGTCGCTTCGCGCCTTCACCAAGCCATTCGCCCGAGCGATCCGCATCGGCTTTGGCGTAGTAATTGTCGGACGCGAAGTAGTTGGCCGCCGCTGACGAAGAACGAACATTGGCAACAGAGAGCATGGATAAACCTCACTCAATTGGAGCCCCTCAATCCTCCCCAAATGCCGCGTTTCACATCTCTGCGTCGAAATCGCCGAGATCGTGATCGAATTCTTCACGCGCAGCGCCCCCTAGAAGCGCGCGCTGCTGCTCTTCTTGAAGCGCCTTGTCTGTTTTAGCTCGTTCATCGCCTTCGCGCTGCGCAGCGTCAGGATCAGGCCGATCGCTGCGAGGGGAGGCCTCTTTGAAAGCGTCTGCCTCACGCTTCTCGTCCTCTTGATCTTGCAAGGGGAGCTCGCCTTGCGGTCTTCCTTGAGCGGCTGCTTCCTTGCTCTGCAGCGGAGCCTCGGCGGCTTCTTTCAGCTTTGCTTTGTTGCGAGACGTAGAGCGCTTTCCCTTGCCATTCTTTGCTCTCTTACCGCGCACTCGAAGCTTGGCTTTGCGCTGCTTGGCTGGTTCATTCTTCTGATCTTTAGCTTCCTTCATCTTGCGCGGATCGCCCTCATCACTGCGGTCTGCAGCGCTTCCTTCAGAAGTCTCTTCATCGCGGTTCGAAGGGGCCGTCTTGGGCTTTGCTTTTGATCCTTCAGCGTCCTCGCGCGGAATGAATCCTTCGACCAGGCGCGGCCAATCTTGAGGCTGCAAAGAAACAGGTGCAGCCGGAAATCCATCCGGAAACTTGATAAAGCCCTCAAGGCTGGGAAGGCCCATAAACTCGTCAGGCAAGAGCAGCGGGACAACCTGTCGACGCGGGGTCAGGCTGACCGCATCGCGAGCATTGTTGTAGCCATAGCTATAGCCTTCTTCCATCTCGCGAACCTCACGGTGACCGATGATGTCTGAACACCATGTCGCGGTCTCGCGATCAGCGGTGGCAAGGATCAGCTTGGTCCTGGCAAGCGAGGACAAGGTCATCGCCATGTTCTCTCCATAAACCTCTTTGAGTTTGGCGAAAGTATGAACACCCGTGACGATTGCGCCGCCGAAGTTTCGCGCGGTCTGAAGACCCTTCTCAAGCGAAGGCAGACGATGAAGCGCGCCTAGCTCGTCGATCAAGAACCAGAGTTTGAGATCGCGCGTACGGCGTCCCGTCATCAGCGTGTTGATTGCTGTGTCGAGCCAAAGCGTCAGCAATTGCGAGAGCACGCTCATATCCACATAGCGCGCTGACAAGAACAAAAAGGAGCCTGGTTCACTATCGCCCTTGACCCATTGTCGAACCGAAAAGGCGTCGCCTGACTGCGGCAACATTTGCATCGCTTTGGCATTCACATTGAAGACCGCGCGCACCGATTCCGCCATACGAGCGGCAGCCGGCGTGCTGATCGGTCCGGCCATTGTATCTTCAACCAAGCGGTGCAGATCGGACAAATCTGCGTTCATCAATTCATCGGCAAGCGCGGTGTTGGTGCCGCGCCCGGCTTCCTTTAGCTTAATACAAGTTTCGACAAAGAGCGTGCGAGCGGCGAGAACCCAGAACTGTTCTGAGCCGCCGCCATCATGGGGCACAAGCGACTCTGCAGCTGCATGAAACTCCGCGCGCGATGTGCAATCGTCAAAGACGCTCCAGCTGGGGCAGCGCGCGTCCAATGGATTCAAAATGATATCGCGTTCAGGATCAAAGAAGCTCTCGATAAACGCACCGGTCAGATCAAAAATGACGGCGCGTTCACCCCTTTGCCTGACCTCGGAGAGAAGCTCGAAGAGGGCCACGGTCTTACCTGTACCCGTGGTGCCCACCAGCATGGTGTGGCTTTGCTCTTTGCGCCAGGGCCAGCTTACGCCTGCGAGATGCGCAGGAGTGTAAAATCCTGCCGAAGCGAGCGCGCTGCTACCTGCAAGCCGCCATTTCCAACCAATGTTATAACCGTATTCGCGTGCGCGCTCGCTCCGATTGTAATCGTCGATTTCGCTTTCCAGTTCCGCCAGACTGGCAAGCGATGCGCCGCGCACATGCTTCCTTTGTTTCGAGCGCCAACCGAAGTGCTCAGCCACCCACCAGAAGGCGATGAAGGCGGGAACTAGCACCCAAGAGGATGTGAAAAACGCAGCCTTCACAGCTCCCTCAAAAGCAGTCATCGCCTCCTTCATCGGCGGGTAGTGTGTGACGACGCCCATCGGGAACGCGACCAGGCTTCCATCGGCCAAAGTAAGGTTCACAAGTTTGCCGGGATCGAACTCCATAAAGGCATAGAAGGAGGAGTAGACATGCATCCAAACGAGGTAGGTTTGATGTTCGGTAAGGCTGCTTGTTACCTCCCAATAGACCAGCCCTAGAATGACCAGCACGGTGATGATGAGCGGGCCTTTGAGCCCGGCTGCAAACATAAAGCCGAAGTGCCCAAGCAGCTGGCTTCCGCGAGTGAAGTTGACGAGATTATGCTTCATCGCTGCCCCCTTTGCGGGCGCGGCGCAACGAGCCCCAAACGCTCCAAGCGACGCTGGTAGGCGGCGACCGTCTGCTCACGTAAATCGGGCACAGCATGGTGCGTGAGCAGCGCATCCAACGCGACGGTAATGAAGATATTCTGGCGCACCGGATCACTCGCCGGGGTCTTTAGATCAGTCTCGGTATCGCGCTGCCACGCATCGAAGATGCAATCGCCAATGACGATGCTTGTACTGACCCGACGTTTCTCAGCCTGCGACCTAATCCACTCGGCGATGAGAGGTGTAACGTAGGTTTGAAGACGAATGTCTCTATGCATGAATCCAAGTTCCTTTTTTCAAAAGGACCTGGTTCACCCTGCGGAAGGCGAGAGCCACTCTAAGTCGGGACCAAGGGTGTAGGAAAGCGCAATTTTTCCGAAGCTTTTCAGCTATCTATCGAAATTCAACACGAATCAACTCACCAAAACCTTCGACCGAGTTGCTCCTCACTCAAAAGTTCCGCTTTGAGGATTGAGAGCATAACCCACTGCAATTTCGATGCTTTCAAGATCTTTTCATGCAGCACCCGCTGCGTACGGTGTGCCGATCAGTTTCCAGTTGCGGGTCAGGTTCCAGACATCAAAGAGTAATGTTCAAGGCATCGAATTGGAGAGCCAACTTTCTGAGCGCGAGCAACAACCAAACCTGCAGGTAAACTCGCGATTAGTACCAGTTTGCTTGTCGCTGCCAAGGGGCTTGCTGCCGAGCGAAAAGGCTCTGGATAAGTGTGCAATCGCTGCTCCAAAGAGGACAGAACGCGCAGAGGAATTCAACCGATGTTGTGCGATGTCAAACGATGCGTCCTCGCACCTGGCCAGACATCAGTTTCGTTCCGGGCTTACATTCAAGCGGCAACAAAGGGAGCGGGCGCTCAACAACATATCGCGACTTTCTGAGCTGCAAAACAAAGCTTGAAGCTCGCTCTTTCGGAGGCATTCGTTGTGATGATTGTACCCCTTCGGTTTCGGATAACCGATCTGCGCTTTCGAGTGTGATTGAGAGGCACAGATCACGCCAACAACGCAAGGATGCCGGGCTGTGATTTATGCTGCTTCAGTCGCGTTACACAGATGTGCCAAAAGCAAATCCTCCGGCTGCGATTTAAAACGTAGCTATCGAGCATCTCCTATGTACAATAACCTCATGACGACAGCTTCTCGACGTACCGTTCTCATCAGGGCCGAAGAGCTACGCGCTCTTGGACCGGAGCAAACAAAGATAGGCGAGACTGATCTTGATGAGCTCGCTCGCATCGCTTTGCTCGTATTCCTTAGCGCAAAGACCAGCCTGGAAGAGATGAGTGAAAGCGAGCTCGACATCATCTTTGACGAACTTCTTAGCGAAGAAGACCGGGCCGTCGTCGAGAGAGTTGCGATAGCCATTCCTGACTGATTGCAAGCAGGGATAGAGGGTTTGCGACCGCCTGATATTTAAGGCTGTGGTCGCGCTCCTTGCGGACCCAGCTTCGGCTCGGTCCTGATCGTGTGGCGATGTTCATCAGCCCGCTTTGCTTATGCTATTTTTGGGACAGTAGCTGCCTTTATGTGGGCTTCACGAGACCTCGTGTCACTCCCGCTACAGCAGCGGTGACTCGGTCGTTGACCCCCATCTTTTCATAAATGCGACGCGCATAAGTATCGACCGACGCTGCGCTGATACTGAGGATGGTGGATATCTCGCTTTTGGTTTTGCCCCTCGCAATCCAGGTTAGAACTTCGTTTTCCCGCGCAGATAATTCGACATCAGCTTCGTGTTTGCCAAAATGGCGCACGATACGGTTATGGTATGCTGCCGCGGCGGCCTCGAGAGCCCTCATTGTGTCTCTATTTTCGCGAGAGAACTTTTTCTCGAACCCGAAAGCGATGACCCCGTCGATATCGTATGGACCAAAGACTGGGATCATATACTGGTCATAGACACCCAGCTTATTGGCCTTGGTCATTATTTCGTCTGTGAGCTCTGGCTCGGCTCTGGCAAAAATGGGCAAGACTTCTGAGAGAATTATCGGCTTTCCCATATCGATTATGTAGTCATGACAACGGGCCATGACTTCTGCGTGGTGCGCAGGGACTTCCTGACGCGCTGTCACTTTGCCGGTTTCGAAATGAAGATAGGGAAGGGTGGAACCAAAATCCGAGAACCTATGCGCATAATAGTAGATGATGGAAACAGCGCCGTTTGATCGCGCTTCGGTCAGAAGCCTGCGCGTGAGTGAGATTGCTCCTTCTTTCCGTTTTGGCTGTGAACGCGCCGCAGAAGGATCAGACAAATGACTTTTACTTGCCTTCGGCAAAGTGAGTTCCTTCTGATAGCAATCAATGGATGATGCCCAACCAATGATGAACGTGCGCGTGGCTAGGTAGTTCCACTGGTCACGCAGTCGCGGGACATGACATAGCTGCCGCGCTTTAAGTAATACCTCCTAAGGACCGTTAGGAGTAACTTAATGCGCCAGTTCAAACATTCGCAAACTGCCGAAACGCGTTTTCGAAACGATCCGGTTGTCGACGATCTTCGCACGTTCAGACAGTCTGCCGGTGCCATTGCATTCGCTCTCGAAATGCCTGGCTCGCTCAAACCGGAAGTTTCGCTTTTGCTTGAATTGTTCGAAGCCGAAAAAATGGGAAAACGGCTCACTGTTTCGATGCTCGGTCTCATTGATGGCATTCCTCCGACAACGACATTGAGATATATAGATCTCCTTGAGAATTGCGGTGCACTTGCCCGGATACCTCATGAAACAGACAATCGAATGCGCTATGTTGAGCTCTTACCAGAAGCCCGTAAAGCGATAGAAGAGGCCATTGCCTCTTTGCGCCCAAACAGGCCGACATCTGATAAACAAACCAAATGATCTGATGTGCTTAAATCATACCAGACTGTTTCTTGTCACGCATTCGATAGGAAGGTTCTGACGAGTGTGTGCACCACCAAGCGCGAAGGATCCGGACGCCCTCAATACGGGTGATAGCCTCTATCCCAAAGCGCGCTGGCAAGGTCCATCAGGGAAGCGACGGTAAGGGCAAGGTCATATATCTCTTGCGAGTGTGAATGCCTGTCTTTCGCCAAATCCCACGAACCAAAACGCACCTCTGATAAGCTGACAGCAAAGAAGCGCGTGGGAGGCAAGGAAGCGGGGGCTGTCGCTTCCGCAGCCTCGCGCCGCTTCGACCTGTTGGCGTGCAGAAGTGCCTGCGGCGCCCAGGCTGGAGATACCGCGCCCGCAGGAGCATCGCGAAAAGCGATGCGGGACCGAGCGCGTCCTCGAGAGCCGCTCTTCTTTCCTCGCCAAGTCAGGCAATACGATTATAAGAATGGGCAGGAGCCGATAATGGCTCCTGCCCCAGGCAGGGCCTAAAACTCATCAAGCATAGCCCCGTGAATAGTGTGCACCACGCGTGCCATTACGTGATCTGGGAGCGCGTTGTAGTCGCCTTCATCCAAAGCAATATATCCAAGCTCGTCATCAGCGATAATATGCTGATCGAAAAAGCTATGAAGCGCGCGCTGCTCGGCGAGTTTCAACGCTTCAAAGTAGCTGTTCGAGTTCGTCTGAGCAAATGCAAATCCAGTCATGATAACCTCCTGATGTTGTGTCTGTGAAACGACAGGAGGAAGGCGGATGGGTGTTTGGCTTGCGGGTCACAGGATCGCTCGACGAGCGACCGCTTGGCGGCGGTAGGGGTAACGATTTTGTAAGAACGAAGCGAAAGCGAAGGGAGTACAAAATGGTGGGTCCCTGCCGTCCTTGAGCAGCAAGCGAGGCACCCATCACCCTCAAGAGTTTCGTGAGCCATCCTTTACCAATTTTAGCCAAAGTGTCCCTTTTCGCGGCTCGATTGCGCTTTCCTACAGGCACCTTCTGAGTGCAGTAGGTCTAATGGGAGGTGCAGATGAGGGGGTGAAGGAAAAACTCCAATGCCATCCAAACGAAACGCTATTGCTGCTTTGAAGAAGCTCGAAACCGAGCGGCTTGCTTTGGACAAACGCAAGCGAGAACTTGAAGAAAAAGCGTCTCTTGAACTGGGCCGTGCCATCCTTGGGACAGGGATTGAGACGTTCTCGAAAAAGGGGCTCGTCAAAATCGCAACCGAGCTTGGCAAGCTGGGTGAAGAGGACGCGATAGCGCGCCTGGTTGATAAATCAGGCTCCGCATCTCTCAGCCCTCAACGCCCATAGAACCAGAGAACAAAAAAGGGGCCCTGTCCAGCTTGGACAGGGCCCTCCTGATGGGGCTGATAATCGAGGTCAGTCGATTTCTGGCGCATCCGTGTTGTCGTCGTTTTCGCTTGAACCGCTGCCAGCGGAAAGAAAGTCAACCTTGTCTGCGAGGATCTCGGTGCCGTAGCGCGTGACCCCATCTTTATCGTCCCATTGGGTGTAATGGATGCGGCCCTGAACGCTGACCATTTGGCCTTTGGAGCAATATTGCTCGACCGTTTTGGCAAGTCCGTTGAAGCAGGTCACGCGGTGGAATTCGCTTTCCTTTGCGGTGTAGCCATTTTCATCTTTGTAGGTCTTGCCGTCCCTGTCGCGTGCAGGGCGATCGGTGACGAGAGTAATGCCGGTGACATTGGTGCCACCTTTGGTTTCACGAGCCTCAGGATTGCGGGCGAGACGGCCGGTGAGGATTGCGATATTGGTCATAATGAAATTTCCTTTGGGTTGCTTGAGCCGAAGACCATCTTGCGGCTTGCGAACCAACCAAAGAAGCAGGGCATGGGAGGACTGCACCGCAGGAGCGAAGCTCCAAGGGAAACCTGTTCATGACGGGTGGAGCGGGCAGGCGTGCCCCAGTGATTGCAGCAAACACGGGAACCGGTTTTGCGTTAAGCAATCGCAAAGGGGGGTGCGCCAACACGGCCGTCGCAGGAACGGGTTGCTGTACTCAGCTGACCTGATTTAAGGGATGTTCGCGCAAGAAAGCCGCTGTGGTTTTGGCCATCGCACCAAAGGTAGTCTGACCTGACTGATCGCTACTCACTGTTTTCGCCAGATGGCGCGGCAAGAAGGACCATAAAGTTGCGCGCTGCTTCCCGATCTTCTTCGTCCTCGAACGCCACATCAAGCTCAGGCGCTGAACCCAGCATATGCAGAAGCGCCCAGAGGGCAAAGCGTTTGCCGCGATCCTTTGTCAGGCCAAAATCGACACGACAATGCTCGATGCCAGCTGTCAAAGCATCAGCAGATATTGATGAGATGTCCGAAGTGGCAAAATAGCGCTCAAGAAGATCATCAAGCAGCATAGAGACAAGTCTTTAGACCAGTGAATAGGGCGAAGCACTTTATATCAAGACAAGCGCATCGTGTGTCTGAGCAAAAGGCCCACAAGCAAAGTGCAGGGCGTATCCCCAGATAAGCTGGCGGTTTTGCAAGGAGTTCCTCGACTTCAGCGTCATTGTTTAGCGCTTGATTGGTCTTGTTGTTTAGTGCGTGAAGTAAAAATAGGCAAGCATCATTCGCTTTGCCGTCTGAGGCAAGTGCCCAAGGGGCCGCGGCGGTCGACTATCGTGATACGCTGCCTCCTGGCTTCGACGACGAGCCGTTCGGTTACACCATTGCCAGGAAATGCAACGACATAACGAGGCTGAAGCGCAAGCATCTGTTCATTGCGTTTAAATCCTGCGCGCGCTCCCAACCGGCGATCGAGCGAGAAGGTAAGTTGCTGAACCTCGTGGCGCTCGGCCCATGAGGCGGCCAGGCGATCAGCGCCTTTGGTATCTCCGCCGTGGACAAGATAAAGGTCAGGAACGACGTTTCTCACTTTGTCGAGGGTTGCCCAGATATTGGCTGCATAGGTTTTGGCCTCAGTGTCGCTGGCAAAGCGATTGCGTCCACCTGCAAACACCACAGGCGTGCCTTCTGGTGAATGCGCTGACATCCTGCGCTCTCGGCGCGCTCGCAAGAAATCCCGCCCATCAATAACGGCCGATGTAAGTGTTCTGGAATGCATCGCTCGCGATCCTGCGACAGGCTTCCATGATGACCCGGTTTCATCGCGGTAGAGGCATGCGGCGATTTCACGCATTTGCTCAAACGCCTGCATGCTTGCATCAGCCGATTGCGCACGAAGCACCTGTTCTTCGAGCTTGGAAGAGTGAACCTCCGATCCATCTGCGCAAGTAATCAGCGCCCGGATTTCATCAGTTGCGCGGTCTAGCTGTGATGACTTGCGGCTGGCCGCGCGATGAAACAAATTCACAAAGCCCCAGGCCAAATCTTCCGCATCAGCTTCAAGCGCCGTATCTGCAAACAGAGCAAATAGATCGGACCAAACGGCTTCGAGGACCTGCTGCAAAGCAGTCTCAGCTGGAAAATCGGTATCGTTGAAGGGGGCGGGCGCTATGCTGAAACCTGATGGGTCCAGTCCGGCCAGTTGAGATGCAAGATTGTCGTACATGGGATTGTTCTCCTGAGATGAGGCGCCAAGCCTCACAGAAGATTTTTCCGCGAAAGGCCTGTTCGCCGTGCCCCAGGAGGATCCGGGATAGGGCATCATCGCACCGCGTCAGCGGGAAACCTCGCAAGGCAAGGCTGGAGCGGGCCACACGGGCCGCAGCCTTGCGCAGGTTGCGATGATGCCTGACCGGTCCAAGGGCACGAAGGACCAGCGAACAGGCCTTAGGCGTGAAGAAGCATGAGGGTGCAAACAGGTCAGGAGGCGTGCAGCAAGACGATCAGGTCAGTCTCGATAGGCCGAACTGATCAGGTGTAAAACTGAGCACTTCGCCATGAGGAAAGGCAGCAATAGCGGTTAGCCGGTCACCTTCATGCCGCAAATGCCAATTTCTGCCGTGATCAGGCTCAGCCTTGGTAAAGCAGGACGGGTCAAGAAGAGCGAGATTGATGCCTTCCGGATCACGCGCTGAGCGTGCGCGGATAGCCTGACCTTTTGCCTGACGGACAGAGGCAGCAAGCTCCTGACAGTGTGAGTAATTGTTCGGTTCGAGCCAGAGTTCGGCGTCCCGAACGAGCGGTGGTCTGGTCGTGTCGGCCAGTCGCGTCAAAGAAACGGGGATAGAGAAACTGAGATGCTCGCTTGTTCGATTGCCCGGCACAAAACCGGGCGACCGACTAAAGAAGCATAGCCGCCAATAGGCAGTTTCGGCGATGGCAGTGCCTTCCGCTTCGCTGGCATAGAAGATCCCAGGACGCTCATTGGCGCGGCGGAACCGACTGGCGACTTTGTGCCCATACCGAAAGGGCGAAGCGAGCAGATAGTGAAGACCATGTGCTAACTTAGGCAAGTCAGGCTTGACATCATCGGCCAATTCTTCGAGCCGCTGCTGCTCGGCAAGATCAGAGGTCAGGCGATTGGTGGATATGCGATGCTGCGCTTCGACGACCCGCCAGACAGTGCGACGATAACGCCGAAACTCAGACGCGAGCTCTGTGGGCGTCCACATAGTCGCAAACTGTCATGAGACCTTTGAAGCTGTCGACCATATCGATCGGGCGCGCATCAAGATCGAGATTGGCAGTGCTTAGCCAAGCGCGGGCTGACATATCATCGCTTCCCAGCAGAGCATCAAGCGAGCGGAACAGACGCAAAAGGAACTGAGCAGCTTCAAAAGACTTACTCGCAGGATCAAGCTGGGCCTTGCCAGAGCGAAGGCGGGACGCGGTGGATTCCGAAACACCAAGGATTGCGCCAAGCTTGGGGTTGGTAAGCGCCCAAAACTCGGCAATCCGCGCAACCGCAGAGGTCAGCACCTTGCCGTCGTCAGCTTGCAGTTGGAGAGGCTTGGTCGCCATCAGCTTATCCTTTCAATTGCAAGATATACACAAATTCCTGTCAAATGCAAGATGAGGTGCGTTCGTAGATCGCTTCTCCATTCGAGAAACGCCCTACCAATTTGAGCTCGCCGAACAGCTTTTCGAACCTTGGCCCGACCTGTGTGATCCACCGTTCAGCCAGCGAGACTTGCGGCTGGTCGCAGTCTGCTTCCCAAAACCGGCTGTCATCCCTTCTGGCCAGCCAGATGGCTGCAAGGCCGCAATAGGTCGAGATACCGCAATCGGCGAAGGCATTGCGCAGTAGGATGCGATCTTCCCGTCCACGCCATCCGTCATACGGCTCCAGTGAGGGAAAGGCATCTCGTGCAGAATGAAGAATGTCCTCAACCAAACACTCATAGGTCCATTGCAGATCATCCTCACCGTCACGATCGAGCATGCGAAAGGCTACCACAGCGCCGGCTGGATGGCTTACAGAGCGTCCCATAATGACCTCCTTTAGGCCGCGTCGGCTAGATCGGCATTGGATGCTTCGGCATCAGCCTCATAGCCGCCCAACGAGAGCAGGAGACTGGCTGCTTCTTCGGCTTTGGCGGCTGCTGTCAGGATGGCGCGCTCATCTTCCTTGAGGATTTTGAGCCAGGACGCGATGTAGCTCGCGTGATGGTCAAGGTGGGTCACCGGCAAGCCAAGCTCAGCGCCCAGGATGGCGGAAGACAATTCGGCGATCAGTTCTTCAGCGGCATAGGCATGGCTCCCAAACCGGTTCTTGAGATCGCGATCGAGTCTCGAGAAATGCCCAGTCCAATGTGAAAGCTCATGCGCAAGCGTCGCGTAGTAGTGATGATAGGCATCAAAGAGCTCGGTCGACGGCATGGTCACGCGATCAAGCGATGGCTCATAGTAAGCCTGTGCCCCCTGATGTCTGAGATTGGCGCCTACACCGGCGAAGAAACGATCAAGGCGTTCCTCTCTGCCTTCCGGTTCCGCTGCTGTGACAGGTGGTTGCGGGTGATAGAGTTCGGGAAGTCCGTCGCATTGATCGGCATTGAAAATTGAATAGGATTTGAGCACCCGCCTGTTCTCGGATGTTTCTTCGCCATCGGCGGTTTCGACCTCCTTGGTGTAGCTCTTGTAGAAGATGGCGATGGTCGATTTCTCGCCTTTGCGCACCTGACCGCCAAGCTTCTGACATTGGCGATAGGTCATCCAATAGGGCGATGCGAAACCAGCGCTGTCTGCCACCATCCAAAGCCAAAATGTGTTCATGCCTCGATATGGTGTGCCACAAAAACGCAAAGGGCGCGAAATAGGCAAGCCGTACCAGGGTTGAACCCAAGGCTTTGTACCTTCTTCGAGTTTTTCGATGATTGCAGCGGTGATGCGCTGAGCGGGCGACACAGATGTCGCCTTGCGTGCTTTGGTCATGGGAGGTCTCCTGATGACCGAGACGACACTGTCCCGGTTCAATCAGAGAAAGTCCTCTCTCCTCTGCGCCGTGCGATTGAGGACTTGATGCAGAGGATGAATTGCGATCAGATCTGGGGAGCGAAATGTTTGCGCTTTGAATTTGCCTCTAGCATTTGCACCACTCTTTCGTTACAAAACCTCCAACTAAATGAATTTTAGTTATAGGTTTTTGAACGAAATGGTCGAGGCGATCAACCAACGAGAAAAGCTAAGAACTCTCGTTAAAGCGGGCACAATTCTGCGAGCACAGGATCTCCGCGAGCAAGGTATTGCAGGGACGACAATCCGGCGCGCGCTCAACGATGGGGAGCTGCTCCGTATCGGTCGGGGTCTCTATCAAAATCCAGATGCGGATATCGATAGTGATCTCACTATCGCAGAGATCTCTACGCGTATCCCGAAAGGCGTGATTGCTATGGTTTCAGCGCTCGCTTGGCATGGTCTGACCGATCAGATGCCGCGTAAGACTTGGGTAGCAATCGGCACAAATGACTGGAAACCGGTAGAAGGCTCTCCGCCGGTGCGCATTGTGCGCTTCGCTGACAAATACCTCACCCAAGGCATTGAGCATCACACTATCTGCGGTATAGATGTGCCTATCTATTCAGTACCAAAGACCCTTGCCGACCTTTTTCGCAACGGCAAACTGGTTGATCGTTCAGTCGCGGTTGAAGGGCTGCGCGCAGCAGTCGAACAGCGAAAGGCAACGCCCTCTGCGATTGCAGAAGCTGCACGCAAGGGTGGAGCTTGGCGCATCATGAGACCATATCTTGAGGCGCTGACATTCAATGGCTGATGGCCCGAGAAACATGGCCGCCTCGGTCAAAGCTCGACTTCTCGCAATGTCGGGCGAAGAAGGGCGCGCATTCGACCTGCTTCTGGTTCGTTACGCTCTGGAGCGCTTGCTCTTTCGTTTGTCGGTTTCTCCGCATCGCGGAAACTACATGCTGAAAGGCGGGATGCTCGTGACCCAATGGCTTGAGCATGGCAACCGCGAAACACGCGACATCGACTTTCTCGGCTTTGGCGCTAATGACGAAGAAGCGATCAAAGCGATCTTTGCAGAAATTATGACTACAGAGACTGGTGATGGCCTTGTCTTTGACATCGAAACCTGGTGGCAAGCACGATCCGCGATGAAATGGAGTATGGCGGCATCCGCCTGAAAACCTCTGCTTATCTAGAACGCACTCGCGTTCCGGTGACGCTTGATATTGGGTTTGGAGATGCACTCGCCGATGCCACACAGACAATTGATTATCCCTCACTGCTTGCAATGGAGCAGCCAAAAATCCGGAGCTATCCACCCGAAACGGTGATCGCAGAGAAGTTCCAAGCAATCGTCGCTTTGGGTTTGGCAAATGGCCGGATGAAAGACTTTTACGATTTGTGGTCCATACCGAAATCTCTCAAGATAGAGCGGCAAGCGCTTGATGCCGCGATCGCCGCAACATTTGAGCGCCGAGACACTCCAGTACCAATCGAGCGTCCGGTCGGCCTTTCAGCAGAGATGGCGGAAGATGATGCGGCCAAGCAGCGATGGAAGGCATTTATCGCCTCGCTTGATCTGCCGCTCATTGAACTAAAACAGGTGATTGATGAGATATGGACAACGCTTCAACCGAGTTGCACAAAACTATGACAGGTTGACCCGTAACTCAGGAAGGTTCGCTCTCAATGGAACGGACCTCCCTGGTGATTAAGCTCCAAGATGTTCAGGCGTTTTAGGTAGCCTGCTCGGATACCTGCTCAAAACCGCCATTATTTTCAGGCTGTTCATTCACGTACTCAGACTCGCAAGTGTTTTTGGGAAAGCGCATGATTTCTGGCACCCATGATTCAGCTTTCGCTTTCACTTTTGCCTCACCAATGAAACTGCCATTGAAGATACGCTCAGCAGCACTCGACAATTCCGTCTTCGGCTATGAATGAGTCTGGATCCTAACTGCTTGCCGCAAGAATGGGATACTCTTGCTCGAATGGCGCGATGTCAAAGGTAATCGCCTGCTTCTTCGTGACAGCAAGACAGGTCTCCGAACAGTTTGGCTTGTGTCGGCAGCAAGGACTGTGATTGCAGCTTTGACGCGCACAAACAAGATACCCCAGCTGTTTTGGAACTATAATCTCAGAACGCCCTTGAGCGATGTCACATTTTATTGGAATGCGGTCGACGAGAAAATAGGTCTCACTGATGCGCGACTACACGATTTGCGTTACACGTTCGCAAGCCACGCGGCGATAAACAAAGAAACTCTGCCGATGAACGGTAAGCTGCTTGTCCGTGCAGATGTTCGCACGACCCCTCGTTATGCTCATCTTGACGACGGACGTGTCATCGAGGCAGCGCAGCGGGTAGGCGATCTTATCGAACAGAGCATGAGTGGCTGATATCCATTTATCGGTAACACTAAGTATGATAGTGGGCCGTTGCTGCAAGACAGAAATCGCGCATTCGCATTTACGCCAACCGCTGGTTGGTTAAGTTTGCGGCAAAGGAAAAGAGCAGCGATGCCACGCTTGCTGATGCCGTGCATCGGGCCGAAACCGGCCTGATCGATGCCGACCTTGGCAACGGCCTTATCAAGCAGCGCATCGCACGCCAGGGTGGAGGCAGGTCGGGCGGTTATCGCTCGATCCTGATTTTCCGCTCAGGCGAGCGGGCCATATTCGTGTTTGCCTTCGCCAAGAACGACAAGCCTGTCCTGAGCTTGTCGAAGGGGCGAACCTGAGTGCGGCGGAACTGAAGGTCTATCGCAAGGCTGCCAGCATCATGCTGGAGCCGGGCGATGACCAGATCAAACCGGAAGTTGAAGCAGGCCGATTGGTCGAGGTGAAAGACGATGAGCGAGGCTAAGGCAAAGACCTACAAAAGCGAGGCAATGGCTGCCGTCCACGAAATGATGGAAGGCTTGTCCGACGCGGGGAACATCGACAAGCGCACCATGCGCGAGTTCGATGAAGCCTGCCTTGCGCCTGCGCCAGTTCTGACCCCGGATGAGATCAAGGCTATACGCGAGGCAGAGCATGTCTCGCAGCCGGTGTTCGCGCGCTATCTCAATGTGTCGAAGAACCTCGTTTCCGACTGGGAACGCGGAGCGAAGAAGCCGGGAGGTCCAGCCTTGCGACTCCTTTCGATCATCCAGCGCAACGGACTCGATGCAGTGGCGTAGCGTTGGCTCAATAGGGCAAAGTCTGCTTATTCCAATTCAAGTCGAGAAGCGGACATTCCGCTTCCGACCCAATTTCGGACTTCTCATAGTGTCGGCCGCCGGAAAATTTTTTGCCAACCTATCGATTAGTCGTCCAGCCGCCCCAAACGCCCAGATCGATAGGCCGCTTCGACTTCTGCAATCTCGGCCTGAGTGCTCATCACGAATGGCCCGCGCTGAACGAAGCTTTCCGCGTTGGGTTCGCCCGTCACGATGACGACATGGCTATCGACAGACGCTCGGACAGTCAGTTCCTCGGCCTTTCGCGACGCCTTGATCGCCAAAGCATGTCCCTCAGTGATCGTGACACGATCATTCTCAACAACAGTTTCACAGCGTCCACGCACTGTGTAGATCCATTGCGAGTGACCTTGGGCAACATTGTGCTCAATGTGACTGCCCGCATCGATCTTCACGTCGAGGATCGTCATCGGCAACGCCGGGGAGCTGGCACCTCGGATCCCCTTGCTTTCGCCGAGGACAAGACGGACCTTTGCCCCCTGGCTTTCGATCACTGGCATATCGCTAGCTTTGACATGCAGTGCCTGCGGTGCGTCATGCTTCATGCGAGTGGGTAGATTTACAAACATTTGCAGGCCGTGAGCGGTAGCACCAGAAACCGGCTTTTCGTCATGGACGGCTCCGCTGCCAGCCTTAAGCCAGTAAAGATCGCCTGGCATGAGATCGATGTCGTTGCCAAGCGAATCCCGGTTATTGAAGGCGCCTTTGCTGTCCTCGAACAGGACGGTGACCGCTGACATTCCCGCATGGGGATGCACGCCGAATGTTGGCTCGGTCATGGTGTAGTGATCGACCATCACCAGCGGGTCCATCAGACCTCCAAACATGGCGTGCTTGAAACTGAGCGCTTTAAAACCGGACCGGATTGAAAGGGGCTTGCCTGCAATTGGGGCGAGAGTGGAATCCGGCACGTGCTGGTTATGATCGACAGTTGGCTTAATTGCGGTTGTTGCTTGGCGTTGCATTCTCAGTTCTCCGTTCGACTTAGTGCCTAAAGAGTAGGCTCGCCGAGAGCGGGGCGCTTGCCGGACCCCGCCAGACTTTTGGCATCTCGCGCCAATTGAGCGTTTGAAGAGCGCAGCGGAACCCTTGGGGTTCTCGGAGCGAACAGCGCGTTTAGTCCTCTATGCCGAGATACCTGAACGTCTGGCCCAAGGTATTGAACGTGCCATGTGCCAAGATCAGCGGCATGATATTACGCTTTCCAAACCACAGATAGAACACGCCAAAGGCAAACCCTCCTGCACCGGTGACAAGTGCGCCATGCCAACCTTGATAATAGGCGTGACGGTAGCCGAAGAAGGCAGACGAAATAAGCAGGGCGATAATGTCCCCACGCAGACCGCCACCCAGACTTTCACTTGCGTTGCTTATGATAAAAGCTCGAAACAAAAGCTCTTCGAAGAATGATCCATGCGTCCACACCAAGAACATGATCAGAGCGTAGGCGACCAAATCGCCCTTAATGTGAGAGAAGCGATCGCTTGTTCCGATGTCTTCAAAGAACTGGTCAGCCAACAGGACCATAAGCTGTGTGCAGACTATGAAGAAGGCCATGGTCAATACGGTTAGGCCAAGCGTCTTGCTCCAGCTTTCGGGCCAGCGAAAGCCAAGATCGCCCCAGCTACGCCCTCGACGCCGAAGCAGTATTGTGGCCAAAATCATGGCGCTGAGCGTTGACGCAGGCCCCGCGTAGAGTTGGGTGATGGGAAGCAATGATTGTTTGACGGCAACCATCATCGCCACGACCAGTGCCAAGTCGCGAAAGGCGATGAGTCGCTCTTTGGTCTGCCGTCGATACACGTTTTCATCGGGACCTTCTTGACTCTGTGACACGGGGGCTACCCTTCCTTTTGGCGCGGTGAGACACGGCGTTTACGAAGCCACAGGCTCAAGCCCGCGCCAGTCAGGATGATGAGCACTCCACCAGCAAACGCCGCAAGCGCTGTCGGCAGCCGCGACGCGAATGTCAGGCTATCTACGTTACCGGTTTTCCAGAACACCCATTCGCCAGCCAATTCGGTCGCAAGCATCGGATTGCCGGTCGAGAGAACGACAATTCCATCTCCCCTAGCCGGGTCCAGCCGCGCGGCTGTGTTGATGGCAGGTTCGTTGCTGCCGTCATGGC
The DNA here is from genome assembly GCF_019904235.1 of Erythrobacter sp. SCSIO 43205. Classification (NCBI taxonomy): domain Bacteria; kingdom Pseudomonadati; phylum Pseudomonadota; class Alphaproteobacteria; order Sphingomonadales; family Erythrobacteraceae; genus Erythrobacter; species Erythrobacter sp. SCSIO 43205. The sequence goes on from NZ_CP063202.1 coordinate 1,009,790, forward strand.
CAATGATATGTCCACCCGCATTGTTGGACGCGTAGAGCATCGTGCCAAGTCCCCATATTTCTGCACCCATTTCAGAGGCGTGAGGCTGATTCAGGAGGTTCATGGTCGAGGATGAGAGAACCGGGTTCGCCCCGTCCGAAGCCTGCGCCATCAGAAACTTGCCGAGGTCTTCAGATGTGGTGAACAAGGACGTGGCGGCCAATGCTGTATACCAACGGAATGGCTCGGCTGTGCCGTCGGGTCTGAAATTCTCTGCCAGCCCAAGCTCCAGCGCTCTGGCATGATCAAACGTCGTTCTCTCCATACCCAGAGGGACAAAGACCTTGTCATCCATGTATTCAGCGAACGACTTACCAGAGACCTCTTCGATCAGGAGTTGAAGCAAGGTGTAGCCGCCTCCCGAGTAAGCGAAGCCTGAGCCAGGCTCGCTACCAAGAAGAGTTCTCCCATCATTGCCGGGAGATGCATCCACAGCCTTAGTCAGCGAAGCCTCTAGAGATTGGCGATCCTGCGCTGCATCGAACCCGTCATAACCAAGACCGTCGCTAAGACCGGCTGTGTGGCTCAGCAAACGCCTCACTGTAACGCCTGATGCATCAAAATCCGAAGCCGGGAGTGTCCAGCGCGAGAGATAGTCCGAGACCGGCGCATCGAGGTCAAGCTGTCCCTCTTCGAACAGGGCCATGACACCCCAAGCCGTCAGCCATTTGCCGAGCGAGGCTACCTGGAAGACTGACTGAGCGTCGACCGCATCACCGTTGGACAGGTGAAATTTGGAGGCGGTCTCGCCACCCTCAATCAAGACAAAGCTTACATTGCCGATGTTTTTGTCCTCGGCGATGGATTGCGCGGCCCGTGCAAATTCGATGGCATCTCCACTTTCGGCGAGCGCAGAATCTCCCCAGCCTTGATCGAGGCCTGCGAAGACGGCAGCGCCCCACAACGTGCAACAACCAATGGCTGCGCCAATATGCATTAGAGTGGTCCGCATCTCACTGCCCTCCAAATTCGTTAGGGTCCGATAGGCCGGAGGCTTGCAGAACAGTCATTGGATCAATTCCTTGGACAAGTTCCTCGATGGCCTTTCGTTTGTCCGGCGCGTGATCGACATATGCCAAGGCCATCTGGCGGCCGATCCAGTATCCAAGATCGCTGCGCCAATCCTCTGCGACCCGGTTGTGGTTGAAGAACCAGCGGCCAAGGGCTGAGCGCGCTTCGGGAGAGAAAGTGGCCAATGTTTCGCCGCGCGCGACGCTTGCACGAAGCACTTGCCGGTCCGCATGAAACTGCCGGAAAAGCGCATCCTTACGAGCCATGGCCCAAGCATCACGTTCGACATCGGGAACGCGTCCCAAGACCAAGGCCGCGATCATGTCTGCAACGCCTTCATGCAATGACAGGATAAGCAGAGGTTCGTTCCCCAACGTGGTCTCGTCTAACGGCGGCTGGAGGGAATGAACCGGTTCATGCGCGAAGAAATATCTGAGTGCACTTCTAAACTCTGCCTCCGTTGGGCTTGCAGCGCACAAAGTTTCAAGCCCGATCACTTGAACGTTTGGCGAAGCGATTCCGGCAGAAGTTCCAGCCCCGATGACGACCTCGACACGAGGCAAGGTTTCATCGGGAAATAGTCCCGATAGTGCCAGATATGTCGCCCTTAAGTCAGGCTCCATACTCTTCGCGATGGGCAGACACCTTTGAATGGCGTCACGATAAGTGGCCGGAGACCTTGTGATAGCATCGGAGAGAGCCTCAGCTGTTCCAGAGCGAGTGGTCTGCATGAGGGCAAGACCCTCTCCTGCTTGAGACAGGTAATTGGCTTCGATCTGCTCTCGGTTGGGCTGCTCCTCAGTCTCGAGAAACAAGGCCGCAAACCGGTCTGCATCGCTGGTGTCGATGACTGCTTCCAATGGGTCTTGTGCGGCGAGCGGAGAAGCCAATGCCACAACCGCGGCAGCGGCAAGAAGGGGGAGCTTGATCTGCATAATGTCCTCCAGCGCCTTGGATGGCGTCAAACCTGGCTGCTGGTGATCAGGGTGATCGCAGCGATGATATAGAGCCCGGAAGTCAGAATGCTGCCGAAGGACCGTGCATGATTGAGCAGTGTCCATGTCCGGGTGTACTTCTCCCAGTAGATTCGGGCATCGAGACTGTCGTGATCGAGGCGAGCAAGCGCGTCGTTCATCGGAACATTGCCCAACATCGTCACCAGAAAGACGCTGGCCAGAAAAACCAGGGACGCCAGGATAAGCGTCACGAGCGCCGCACCTTCGAACACAAACAGACTGTAGACCGCAAAGATGGCCGAGAAGGCGGCGATCGAGAGGATGCCGGCGACAAACTGAGTTTTGATCACGTCACGATTGATATTCTGCATCGCCTCGATGCCGCCAGCTGGCTCAGTCTTTTTGAGGGCCGACATGATGAATTCCGAGAATGCCGAGAAATTGCCTCCGACAATCGCGCTCCAAAGCGCTAGGAAGAGGGTGAAATATAGGGGCCAGTCATAGGTCAAGGTTTGGGTGTCCTTTCATTGGTTTTTTCGGAAGGTCTCGTCCGGCAGTTCGACCGGGTTGCCTCCGAACAGCCAGATCAGGCCGCTGTTGCCCACACTCCGGTTGCGGCAACGTCGCGGGCGTAATCGGCAAAGTCTTTGGGTGAGCGGCCAAGCGCACGCTCAACCCCGTCTGTCAGGTGCGCATTGCGACCATCGAGGACCGTCGAGAACAGATAGTCGAGCATCCAGATAACGTCTTTGGGGGCGCCAGATTTGGTGAGCTCTTCGACAAAAGCGTCATGCGGCACATCGACGAAGGTAATTTCCCGCCCCGTCGCAGCAGAGAGGTCTGCTGCTATATCAGCCATGGTCATCAGCCTTGGGCCTGTGACTTCGTAAATCTCGCCATCGTGTCCGTCTTCGCTGAGCGCAGCGACCGCGACATCGGCGATGTCATCGACATCTACAAATGGTTCTGGCGTGTGGCCAGCCGGAAGAGTGATCGCTCCGCCAAGCACCATGTCGATAAAGGCACCTTCGGAGAAATTCTGGCTGAACCAGCTCGCGCGGACAACGGTCCACTCAAGGCCGCCTTGCGCCACAATCTGCTCGCAGTCCTGAGCTTCCTGTTCGCCACGGCCCGATAACAGAACGAGGCGCTTGACGCCGTTCAACTTGGCGCGCCGGACCAAAGCGCTGATCGCATCTTTTGCCCCTGGCATGGCCAGGTCTGGCGAGTAGGTGATGTAGATGTTCGAGACGCCATCAATCGCTGCATCCCAGCTCGCTTCGTTGTCCCAGTCGAACGAGGTAATGGAAGAACGAGAGCCAATGCGGACTTCGTGGCCCTTTTTGATCAGGCGGTCTGCAACTCTCTTTCCGGTCTTGCCGGTCCCACCAATTACCAAAGTGATCGGTGCATTGTCGGTTTGAGTAGCCATGTGCTTGTTCCTTTTGGTTGGAGACAAGCATTGGGTAGGTGAGAGGCTTCAGCGTCTCTTGCCCAAGGGCGACAAGGTTTGTGCAAATGACGTCAGCCGTCTTTTGGCGACGCCAAACGATAAGAGCGGGGCGTTTCGCCCGCCCAACGCTTGAAAGCTCGAGTAAAGCCGCTTTGTTCGGCAAAACCGGTGAGAAAGGCTATCTCTGCAAGGCTATAATTTGTCTCACGAAGCAGTTGTTGGGAGAGCTCTCTGCGCGCCTGATCCACGAGGCTTTGAAAGGACTTTTCCTGATCTGAGAGCCTTCGTTGCAAGGTGCGCGCGCTCATTCCAAGCGATCCTGCGACGGTTGAAAGGGTTGGCACACCTTCGCTCAGCATTTTAGCGACCACCATGCGCACTCGCTTATCAAGGCTTTCTGGCTCTGCATGCTTTGCAAGCTCTGCTTCGAGATGTTGGTCAAAGAACTGGGCAATGGTCTCATCACCAAGCTTGTTGGGCACAACAAGGCTTTCATCGCTAACAAGCAATGCGTCGCGTCCAGAGTTAAAATGAACTGGGCAGTTAAAGTGCTTCTCATAGACGGCGGGGTCACCGCGCGCGCCATGCTTGAAGAAGACACCGAGCTGCTGAAAGGGCTGAGAAGCAACTTCTTGGCATATGGTCATTACCGAGGACATGCTGGCCTCGTTTGAAAGAAGCATACCTGGCCCAGCATTGCCTGCCTTATCCAGGCTGAAGAACCAGCCATCCTTGCCTTGCTCAAGGCTATAGGTTTCTGCGTTGCCGAGCACGTGGCCGTAGCGCGCCGATCTCACAAACGATCCGCGCAAGTTCGGTGCAGATTTCCATGCAAGGCCAAAAGCACCGTACTCATCACTCTTCATCGTGGCGCCAATGCGAAGAGGCAAAGTCAATCCGTCAGGATCGCGCTGCGCCAAGGTTGCAAAGAAATCATAGAACTGATCGGCTGCAACCATCAGCTTGGGGTCTATTGTTCCATCGGTCGGGACGCCCATGCTCTCCAGCAGGTCTCGTGTCTCAACGCCTCCACCAACATGGGAGAGAACCTTGTGAACGTAGAGAGATGTGATCTCGCTCATTGCATGCCCCACTGATTGGGGGCAACCTACCAACTGCGCCAGTGACCGCAAGTTAGGCTTCCAGCTGAAGGTAGACCACCGTGAAAGTAAGAGTGTTGGCGGCTCCATGAGCAATCATGAGAGGCCAGATATTGCGCTTATACAGGATATAGAGAACGCCCAGAGTCACCGCTATGCCGCCGGTAGTGACGAGCCCGCGCAGCCCCAAATAGTAGACATGGCCAAGGCCGAAGATCAGGGCGGGTATCAGCACACTGAGCGCGCTCGCCCAGGTCGAGTTACCCAATGCCTCGCGCAGCTTCCCGATCATGAAACCTCGAAAGTACAATTCTTCAGCGGGACCGGCGAACCAAACTATCGACAACCAGAAAATGTAGAGCCGCGTATTGCCTGCAACATCACCAAAGCGATCTTGAGCTCTGGAATTGTCGGGCTTCATGAAGTCCAATCCAAGCGCTTCACCAGCGAGGCTAAGAGCGGAGGCGGTCGCCAGGATCGCAAAGAGCGCAAGTAATGTCTGGAACGGCAGCAGGACAAAGCCTCTTCTCGACTTGATCTTGACAAGGCCAATCCATGCCCAGCTTTCTCCCATCGATCTCAGATAGAAGAGGATAACTGACAACATAATCCCGAGCGAGACCGGTCCGCTGTAACGCCAGATGAACTGGTCGAGAACAATCTTCAGCAGATAACCAAGCGCAACAATCGCGCAGAAATCGATGAGGGGCCGAAAGCGTGATTGGGTGTTGAATAGAGCAGTCATTCAACTGAGCTAGGCTCAATTTGCCCTAGGCTCTTGCCGCACTCCGCCAGAGTTTTGCCCATCCACGCCAAGCGGGCGCGAGCAGGGACTTATTTGTGGAGCGCGAACTGGTTTCAACCGAAGTCGAGCATCTTGATCGGAAAGTCCGCTTTCACCCCAACTTTTAGTCATTGAGCAATGGCTTAACCTGGGCCGATTGCTGAACGTCTCTCTCAGCTGGCTAGCTCAGAGAAGCGGTCATTCCGCATCCGACCCCATTGCCGTCCTTAGCAAGCCGGGAGCGTCCTTCTCGCAGGCCGGATCGAGTGGGTGAAACGAACCTCACTTCACCCAATACCTCGCCATCCTAAAAGTCGTAAGTCACGGATGCCTTGAAGGTGCGCGGTGCGCCCAACTGGAGGTCCGGGCGGAAACTGTCGAAGGCAGATGCCCAGTAATCCGCGTCCGCCACGTTATCGAGATTTACGCGGAAGGTGAGAGGCGCGCCGCCCACCACCGCGACATAGCGTGCGCCCAGATCGAAGCGCGTCCAGTCTTCAAGGAACAGCGTGTTGCCGATGTTCGCGGCCTGCTCCCCGGTATGCACCACGCGCCCCGTCAAGGTCAGCGCCGGGATGAAGGGCACATCCCATTCGACATTGGCGTTGAGCAGGTATTCGGGCACGCCCACCGCCTGATTGCCTTCGTTTACGCCATTCTGGGTGCGGCGCAGCTTGGCATCGATCACCGATCCGCCCGCGATCAGCCGCAGCCCCTCGGTCAGTTCACCGGCGATGGTGAACTCCACTCCGCGGTTGCGCTGGATGCCGAAGGGGCCGAATTGGAGCGAACCGGCCTGATCGGGATCGGGCCGCAGGATCGCCGTTTCACGGTCAATCTGGAACAGCGCGAGCGACAGGTCGATCCCGCCCAGCGCCAGCTTGCCGCCGATCTCGTATTGCTCCGACACGAACGGCGGCAGAACTTCGCCTGCATTGGTCACCGGAACCACATTGCCATTGGCATCCGTGCCGCTGACCGGGGCTGTGGCGCCCGGGGCCAACGCCTCGATCCGGTTGGCATAGAGCGAGAGCCCTTCCGCAGGCTTGATGACCAGGCCGATCACCGGGGTGGTGGCGCTTTCCTCATACCCGCCGGTCTGATCCCCGGTGGTGACGTTGAAGGTCTCGGACTGGATTTCCTGCACCCGGAGGCCAGCGGTAAGCAGGATACGGTCATCCCAGAACCCCAGCGTATCGGACACGAACAGGCTTGAGAGCCGACTGGAGGAAGCCTTCATCGGATCATCAAGATCACCGGCCGCGAAGGTCACCGTCGTCGAAGGTGTCACTTCGACAGGCGCGTAGAGATTGTTAGGCTCCGCTGACAAGGCAAAAAACTCAAAGGCATTGCGGCTGATCAGCCAATTGATCGAACCCCCGGCATTGACCTCGTGCGTGATCCCGCCGGTGTTGAATTTTGCGCGAAGACCAGCTGTCGCAGCCTCATTGTTGTCGGTCCGCGGAATGAATGAGCTGCTGACCGTCATCTCCCCGGTGGCGGCATCGACCAGCGTGGGCGTGCTGTAGATGCCCTCTTCCGACCCGTCCCGCGCACCAAAGGCGGCATAAACCATCACGTCCTTGGCGATGTCATATTCGACCCGCGCCTGTCCGAAGATGTCGCGCAGCGTGGTGAACTGCCAGGGCTGGCCGTAATTGGCAGCCGCATCGGGTTCTTCAGGGATGACGCTCAGCGAGTTGACCCGCAGCTTGGGCCGGAAGTGCGACACCTTGACCCGCTGATAAGCCAGATCGAGCGAGGCGCGCAGCGGCCCCGAATCGTAATCGATCCCCGCGCCCAGCACATAGGTGCTGCGAAATTCGTCATCGATGGCGACATCGCCTTCGCGCGCCGTGCCGTTGATGCGGATACCCCATTCGCCATTGCTGCCCAGCCGGCGCCCGAAATCGAAGCTGCCGCCGATATGCTCCGGCCCGGTGTAGCCGAGCGTGGCGCGGTTGATCGGATCGTCGCTCGCGCGCTTGGGGATCAGGTTGACGCTGCCGCCGATCCCGGTCCCGCCCGGCGCGGCCCCGTTGAGGAAGGCGGTGGAGCCATTGAGGACCTGCACCGATTGGTAGAGTTCGGGCGCGACCAACTGGCGCGGGGTGATGCCGTAAAGACCGCCATAGCCAATATCGTCGCCCGCAAGCGAGAAGCCGCGGATCACGAACAGCTCTCCGGCGATGCCGAACCCGGTTGTGGTGCGGATCGTTGGGTCATTCTCCAGCACCTGCCCCAGCGTCTGCGGCTGCTGGTTGAGGATCAGCGCGGCATTGTAGCTGCGGATGCTGAACGGCACGTCGGCGGCATCCTTGTCGCCCAGCACGCCGACGCTGCCTTCCTGCTCCACGCCGGACTGGTTCTCGCGCTGGGCGGTGACGATGATGCCGTTGTCATCATCGGCGGCGTCCTGCGCAGCGGCCGGGGAAGCAAAAGTGGTTATGGTCAGCGCAGTGGCGAGCAGTAGGCGATGACGGATGGCAAGATTGGTCACGATTGTTTGTCCTTGTGGATGAGAATACTGGAATGTCAGGCTTTGCGATTGCGCATCGCCCAGATTACCGCGGCGATCGGGGCGCTGAGCGCGGCCCACGCCGCCGCATCGCGCCAGCCATCGCCGGTCAGTGCGATAACAAGCCCTATGACGCCGAGGATGAAGATCGCCAGCGGCCAGACAAAGATCGCGTTGGCTGGGCGGGAGCGTTTCATTCGGCTGGCTCTGCACTACGATCATGGTCGAGCTCAGGGGCGAGAGTGGTTGTGCTCGCGCGACGCTTGGCCAGCCACAAATAGAGGCCCGTGCCCAGCACATGGATCGTGAACAGCGTCAACGCCGCCCAAAGCAGCTTCAAAGGCAACCCGCCATAGTCGCCGAAGTGTAGCGGGCGAGAGAGCGACAGCGCCTGATAATACCAAGGCATCGGCCGGGCTGCCGTGAATTCCCCGGTCTCGGCATCGATCAGCGCCGGGGTCAGAAGGCGTTCGGTCAGCGGCGTGTTACCCTGGAAGAACACTGCGTAGTGGTGGTTGGAACTGAAGGTGCCACCTGGAAAGGCGATGAATTGCGGGTTGTTGCCGGGCAGTCGAGCGCGCGCGGCAGCCATCGCTTTGTCGAGCGATCCATAACGTGCCGGATCGAGTGCTTCGCGCCCGGCATAGTCTCGCGTCATCGCCGCCAGTTCGTTGGCCTTCCAAGCATCCTCGATCGGCACAGCAAGTGCGTTGATGACACCGGTCAGACCAACCACGAGCATCCACGCAAGCGCCACGATGCCAAGGAGGTTGTGATAATCGAGCCATTTAGTGCGCGCGCTGCGCGAGGTCCTCAGTGTGCCAAAATCCAGCTTGCGCATAAACGGGGCGTAAAGGACCACGCCGGATACCAGCGCGACGACGAAGGTCGCTCCCATTGCTCCCAGAAACAGCATCCCTGGCAAGCCGAGAAACATGTCAGTGTGCAGCTCTAGGAGGAAATGCATTACCGCGCCCACACCGCTGACGCTGTCGTCAGACACCGCTCCGATCAGATCCCCGGTCGATCGGTCGAATGACTGAATTGTCATTTCAGACCCCTGCGAGTCAGGTCGCGGCCCGGTGGTGATGGTCATTGATGGCTGATCGTTATCAAACGCCATATACAGCGGCACTTCGCCTGGCCGATTGGCCAGCGCGGTTTCGAGCATGGTATCAAGCGATAGCAGTCCATCGGCAGTGCTTGACGAACCAACTCCGGGCATCCCGAAGGCGGGCTGCTCCTCGGTCAGCCAGTCAATCTCGTCATGGAAGATTAGCGGCAGGCCAGTGACGCACAGCATCAGCAGGAATGCCGTGCACACCAAGCTCGTCCACTTATGGACCCACACCCATGTCTTGATGGTGGAACGCCTCACGCGGTCGTCGCGATCGGATTCTCTGGAACTGAAACGCCGACGGCCACATAAATGGCCGGTGCGCCTACCGAAAACTGAGTGTGCATCATTTACCTCACGTCGCTCACGCCTTGCCATTAGCTAAGTAAGAGATGAATGTAAATGCTAATCAATCGCATTATTATCTAGGTGATCTGAAGCTGCTTCGCGCCAAAGAGCGCCGTTCAGCAAGCCACCCCAGATCCCCTCAGAAAGTGACGACTCGAGCTGGGCCGAAAGCTGAACGTCCGCTTTGCGGGTTACGCAAGGAGTATTCGGACTAAAATGCCGGAGTGATAGGCCCCGCTGGGAACCGCTTCGCCGAACTCGAATTTCTCAAGCGGTTTCGCGAACGATCAGATGAGGGGGCATGACAAGACTTTCTGTATCATCCCCTGCAAGGCGACGCAGCAAAAGGTCTACGAGGCCCTTAGCGCCAGCAGCTATATCTTGCTTTACTGTTGTGAGAGGTGGCGCAGTTTGACTTGAGATTGGAAGATCATCGAAGCCGATTACCTTTAGTTGGCGCGGCACATCGATGCCGCGCTCCCGAAGTTCTTTGAGGGCAGCTACCGCGATTGTATCGGTTGCGGCAAAGATGCCGTCGACCTTGCCTTCTATCTTGTGCAAATGCTCTGCGATTTCCTGTCCTGTTCGCTCGGGCGACAGGTGCGTTGGGAGGGCGCGGATCGTCACGCCCATCTTTTCGGCAACTTCCTTAGCGCCAGCGAAGCGTGCAGCAAACTCGATCGGTTGAGTGTCGCCCAAGAATGCGAGTTTTTTAGCGCCCGACGCGATGAGTCTCTCGACAGCAAGCTTTCCGCCCAAGCGGTTGTCTGTGCCGACCACACAGTGTCTTTGGCCTTCCTGGTGATTGCCCCAAACAACCATCGGTAGATAGCCATCGGCAACCTCCTCGATCCGCTCGAACTGGTCTGACTGGCCGATCACAATCACGCCATCGACCATGCCTGATCCGATGAACCGATCAAGCCAGTCCTCATCCTGAGCGGGAATGACGCGCCTCAGCATGAGGTCGTAACCTTTCTCCGTCAGTTCGTCGGCGAGGTGGCCGAGCAGGGTCATGAAGAAGGTGTCCGATATCTGCTGGCGCACAGCATGACCGAGCGGAATCGCGACGCCAATGACTCCCGTCTTTTGACGGCGTAGCTTGCTCGCCATCTGGTTCGGCCGGAAGCCATGCTCGCGTGCAATCGCTTCGATCTTCTCGCGTGTCTTCGTGTTGACGAGACTGTTGCCTGCAAGCGCGCGCGAGACTGTACCAGGCGAGACGCCCGCGATCTTGGCGAGGTCCGCAAGAGTACGAACTCTTACCGAGCGTCCTGAATGTTCTTGAGCGTCTATATCAGCCATCAATGCTCCTTAGCCTGCCAGCGCTTTTTGTTCACGCGGAACTCGGTGGCCCGCATCGACAAAGAGGGTTGCGATCGCCCCCGCAATCATAAGTGCGCCGCCTAGCATCAAGACATTGCGCGGGTCGCCCCCCAGAACCGGATTGTAAATCAGCGGCATGGTTAGCGTCTGAAACAGCATGGGAATAACGATGAACATATTGAAGATGCCCATGTAGATTCCGTTGCGCTCTGCCGGGATGGAGTCCGCGAGCATCACATAGGTGTTACCCATCATCCCAGCCCAACCAATACCGATCCCAAGCATGAGAGCAAAGAGGGCCAGCGTGGTCTCCACTTCGGGGATGAGCAACATCGCAATACCTGAGGCTGTCAAGCACACCGCATGGACAAATCGCGCGCCAAGCCGCGCCACAATAGGGATCAGCAACAATGCTCCGACGAAAGCGATGAAATTGTAGAGCGCGCCCGCCTGTTGCGTGGTCAAAGTCGCTTCCCGAAACGCCGCGCTTGAGGGGTCAGAGGTATCGTAAATCGCCCGGCCCACAGCGAAGGTGATGTACTGCCAATAAGCAAACATCGCATACCACTGACATAGCATGGCAAGGGCGAGCTGGCGCATCGGCTTTGGCATATCGCGGATCGCATCGACGATTTCAGCGAGTGTGTCCCTTACCGTCAGCGGTTTCTTCTCCAAAACGGCCTTCTCATCCTCGGTCATAGGCAATTCGGGCACGCGCCAGATCGACCAAACAATGGTCGATATCGAAAGGATCGCTCCGATTATAAAAGCGATACGGACGATGACTGGAATGCCATTGTCGTCGAGCACATCTTGCGCAACAAACGCCGTCAGAAGTGTCGGAGCGAGATAGGAGAGGGTTTGGGCCAGACCTGTGAAGGCACTCTGGGTGAGGAAGCCGATTGACCGCTGGTCTGGCACGAGCCTGTCAGCGACGTAGGCGCGATAGGGCTCCATGGTAATGTTGTTGCCAGCATCAAGGATCCAAAGGAGCGATGCTGCCATCCAGAGTGTTGATGAGTACGGCATCAGAAAAAGACTGATCGTGCATATTATAGCGCCAATCAGGAAGTAAGGTGTGCGGCGTCCAAAGCGGCTATTGGTTCGGTCGCTCATCGCACCGACGATGGGTTGGATAATCAGACCAGTCATGGGACCCGCAAGCCACAGAAGCGGCATCGTCGCTTCGTCTGCTCCGAGGAAACCGTAGATTGGTCCCATATTGGCTTGCTGTAGGCCGAAACTGAACTGCAACCCGAAGAAGCCGATGTTCATTTCTATGATTCGCAACAGCGAAAGCCGTGGTTTTACGGCAGCTTGCATGGTCAACTCCCTCTCACTCGCCGTTATGCGATCGGCGATGTGGTATTTTCGTGACATAGATTGGACACGATTGCAATCGTTTGCAATTTTGTTGTTGCAAACGATTGCAATCAAATTATGCCTTACTGCGAATCGCGCAAAATGGTGCGAGCACAAAGGAGAGAATTTCTATGAAGTTTCGTCACGCTTTGGCCTTTGGCGTTGCGCTGAGTGCCTTTTCCACCCCTGTGTTTGCACAGAACGCTGCTGAGACTGCAGAAGATGACAATGAGATTATCGTTACGGCAGTTGCTCGCGGCCAAAACCGGCTTGAAAGCTCGGTTTCAGTAAGTTCGGTTGGCGCTGAGCAGATCGCAGATCTCGCACCGCCGTCTTCTGCCGATCTTATCCGCCAAATTCCAGGTATTCGCTCAGAGGCATCTGGTGGTGAGGGCAACGCCAACATCGCCGTTCGCGGTCTGCCAGTTTCTACTGGCGGTGCACGCTACATTCAGCTTCAGGAAGACGGCCTGCCTGTTCTCGAATTCGGTGACATCATCTTTGGTAACGCCGACAACTTCCTTCGCGCAGACCGCAATGTGGCTCGCGTGGAGGCCGTTCGTGGTGGTTCGGCCTCTACTTTCGCGTCGAACGCACCGGGCGGCGTGATCAACTTCATCTCGAAAACCGGACAGCGCGAAGGCGGCGCAATTCAAGGTACTGTAGGCGTCGATTTTGAAACCTACCGCGTTGATTTTGACTATGGTGCCCCACTCGCTGATGACCTGTATTTCCACGTTGGCGGCTTTTACCGCACTGGCGAAGGACCGCGCGATATCGGCTACAACGGCTATGACGGTGGCCAGGTAAAAGCGAACCTTACCAAAGAGTTTGACGTTGGCTATGTGCGTTTCCACGCCAAGTTCCTTGATGACAGCACCCCCACCATCCTGCCCCAGCCTGTTTTTGTAACTGGCACGGACGGAAATCCGGATTACAATGCAATTGCTGGGTTTGATCCGCGTTCAGACTCGCTTTACAGCCCGTTCATTACGACCATCACCACCCTTGATGGCGGCAACAACCCGACAACTTACAACTTCCAAGACGGCCTTTCTGTCGAATCTCAGGCGTTCGGTGTCGAGGCCGAAATTGACGTCGGTTCAGGCTGGACGCTGACCAACCGCTTCCGTTACGCCAACAACTCGGGCAGCTTCGTCTCGCCTTTCCCGGCAAGCGCGGGCGCGGCTCAGGATATCGCTGATGGGATCGGGGGCGCTGGCTCAAGCATTGTTTTTGCGTCTGGCCCTAACTCAGGCAGCGTTGCCAATGCCGCTGACATTGGCGGCAATGGGTTGCTCGCCAATATCGTGAATTTCAATGTCCGTCTGAACAGCCTCGACAACGTCACAAACGATTTCCGCATCTCCAAGGACTTCGACTTCGGTGGCGGTTCGGCAACATTCACTTCGGGCTTCTATCTGTCGCGCCAGGACGTAGACACCGACTGGCTTTGGACCGCCCATGTTCAGACTGTTCAGGGCGATGGCCAGTCTGTGCTCGTCGATATTGTCGATGCAGCTGGCAACACAGTTACCGATAACGGCGTCGTCGGCTATGGTGCGAACTTCTTTGGCAACTGCTGCCGCCGAAACTATGATGTGGCATACAGCACTTATGCGCCGTTCGCCTCGCTTGCTCTCGATTTCGATCGGCTGACTATCGATATGAGTGTGCGCTACGACTATGGCGATGCCAATGGTACGGTCACAGGCGATGGCCCGGTCACAGACTTTGACTTCAACAATGACGGCAACATCAGCCCGGCAGAAGCGCAAACCAGCGTTCTGCCACTTACCACCCCTGCTCCGGTCAATTACGACTTTGGCTATTTCTCATGGTCACTCGGCGCAAACTACCTGTTGACTGATGATCTGGGCATTTTTGCGCGCTACAGCCAAGGTGGGCGGCACACTGCCGACCGCAGCCTCCTCTCACCTGCTGTCAGCACCCTCGACGGCGGGCTCCCCGGCGGAGATGACGGCGTGATTGCCGATGTCGATCAGCTTGAGCTTGGCTTGAAATATCAAGGCGGTGGCTTCTCAGTCTACGCGACCGGCTTCTTTGCTGAAACCAGTGAAACCAACGTTGAGATTGCGCCGCTGCTTCTGACAGATACCGATTACGAAGCCTATGGTGTCGAACTTGAAGGGTCATACTCGATTGGCAATTTCTCGCTTTCGGCGGGTGCCACCTGGACTGATGCCGAGATCAAGGACTCACTCAACGCAGCGCTCATTGGCAACACGCCGCGCCGTCAAGCAGACCTCGTCTATCAAGCCACTGCGCAATATGACGACGGTTTCTTCAAGGCTGGTGCCAATCTGATCGGGACTACGGACAGCTTTACGCAAGATAGCAACCAGCTCGAACTGCCCGGCTATAATCAGGTCAATGCGTTTTTCGCAGTGCGTCCGGTAGACCGGGTTGAGGTGGCGCTGAACGCAACCAACCTCTTCAACAACTTCGGCTACACCGAGGCAGAAGAGGGCTCGATTCCCGGCAACGGGATTGTACGCGCTCGTTCGATCGCTGGTCGCACGGTCGCAGCCTCGGTTCGTTTCGACTTCTAAGCCTCGCGGGTCGCGAGTAGAAGAAGCTGGCCGGATGGCCCCCTCATCTGGTCAGCTTCCTTTTTTGTGCCGGTTTAAGTTAGGTAAGCCAATGACTTCGTTTTGGAAGCCAGAACACGTGCACAATGCGCGCCGAAGCATTTCGGTGCAAATCCCTGTCATTGAGAGTGTTAATCGCGAATACCTTCAACCCGGGCGGATTTATTGGGATATGTGGCCCATTCAGACCCGGTCCGGCCATATCGCTGATATCATGGGTCGCGAGCTTTGGATGGCACTCGGGGCCCCTGATCGGGGAGATCCTTCGATCAGGCATTTCGAGGCCAAAATCTATTTGCTGGAGCGCCAAGGTACTCGCTGGGTTGATCTTGGCCCGGTACTTCCAGAATTTGACGTCGATTATGAACGCGAATGGTCGGGCTCTGCGGTCCTCGAAGGGGACAACTTTTCGCTCTATATTACCGGCGCTGGCGTAGCGCATAAGGCCGGCGGCTATCAGCAACGTCTGTTTGAGACATATGCTACTATCGGCAAGGATGGCCTGCCGATGGATTGGTCCAAGCCGGCCCTTTCAGTTGAAGACTATGGCGCACACTATATGCCCGCCGATACGCATGAAGGTGAAGCGGGCAAGATCAAGGCATTCCGCGATCCCGCTTTTTTCAAGGATCCCCTCGATGGCGCCGAATATCTCGTCTTCAGCGGTTCGCTTGCGGGAAGTTCCAGCGACTTTAACGGCGTGATCGGCATCGCCAAGCGCGATGGGAAACGCTGGGACTTGCTTCCCCCGCTCGTCTCCGCCGAGGGCGTGAACAATGAATTGGAGCGGGCCCACGTAGTCTTTTATGAAGGCCGTTATTACGCCTTTTGGGTAACGCAGAGCCACACATTCGCCCCTGACCTTCGCGAAGCGCCCACCGGCCTTTACGGAATGGTCGCAGACAGTCTTTTTGGAGAATACCGCCCGCTTAACGGAAGTGGTCTTGTGCTCGCCAATCCTCAAAGCGAACCGTTGCAAAGCTATAGCTGGTTTGTGTCAAGCGAGCTGCTGGTTTCAAGTTTCGTCGATTTTTACGGACTCAAAGGCAAAGCGCTGCCAAGCGATACCGCCTCGGCCAATCAGTTCTTTGGCGGGGTTCCCGCACCTCTCCTCGAACTTAGTATTGATTCAGACCGCTGTGAGCTTGCCGAAATGGTCAAGGCATGAGTTCGACTGGTGAACCTTTGCTGGGTGCAATCGAGGCGGGCGGCACGAAATTTGTGCTTGCTGTCGGACACTCTCCTACCAAGATCATTGCGCGACACGAAATCCCTACCCGCGATCCTGTCACGACACTGGTTCAGGCAGGCGATTGGTTTGTCGCTCAAGGAGTAATAAACTCGCTAGGAATTGGGAGCTTCGGCCCTGTTGATCTCAATCGGTCATCGCCGCTTTGGGGGCACATCACGCACACGCCCAAGCCGGGTTGGGCAAAGTGCGATGTGGCTGGATACTTTGCCGATCGCCTCGGAGTGCCGATCGGCTTCGATACCGACGTGAACGCTGCGGCGCTCGCTGAGTATCAATACGGCGCAGGCAAAGGGGCATCATCGCTTGCCTATGTCACCGTGGGCACCGGGATAGGTGGAGGTCTCGTGCTTGACGGACGGGCCGTCCATGGAGCCGCGCATCCAGAGTTGGGTCACATCTTCCTGCGCCGCCACGTTGAGGATCACGAGTTTGCAGGCATATGCCCTTACCATAGCGACTGTCTCGAAGGGTTGGCGAGCGGCCCAGCCATCAAAGCGCGTTGGGGAGCGTCACTTTCCGAGCTACCGACAGATCACATCGCGCATGAAATCATCGCCGATTATCTCGCTCAGCTAGCACACTCGCTGATCGCCATGACGGCAGTGGAGATTATTGTTTTTGGCGGGGGCGTCATGAAGACAGAGGGTTTGCTTGAGCGTGTAGACCAAAGAGCAGCGGAATTGGGTGCAGGATATTTTCCAGGCGGGTCGAAGCACAAGATCGTCTCACCAGGCCTTGGCCAGAATGCTGGCCTAGCAGGGGCGCTAATGCTCGCTCCCTTGGTTTGATGTCCGCTTTCAGGACCTAAGATCTCGGTTGGCAACGACTTGGATTGGGGGGCTTTGCTGACCGGCAAATTCTGGGCCGGTTCCGGTCTGTCGGGTTTTGGTTGCCTCAGCTACGGAACCGGACGTTCGGCTTCCGACCCATTGCAGACGTTCGAATTCTTCTGCAACTCCGCCTGATGAATGGACGGGTTCTCTCTCTTCTCGGTGGTATCCTTTCGCTTTCAGGGTGCGTTGACCCCAATGCGCCCATTGAAACGGAAGCAGGCAACCTCACGCAAACAAAGGTTGACGAGATAATAGCGCAATGCGGTGGCACTCCCGGGATGGGCCGCATCGAAGATGGTCTGCTGACTATCAAAAAGTCGAATGACTTGGCGGTTACAGGCTGCGTGATAGACGCTCTTCATGCCACTGGGGAAACCTCTCTAACAACGGTCGGCAACCAGCGTTACGAAACCCCCGAACGTTGACGAGGCGTGTCTTCCAAGCACCCAGCAGCGGACATTCCTCGCTTCAAACTATGAAGCTGAAATCTGCCGATCGCAGTCCATCGGGTTGCGGCAGAAACTGGGCCGGTAGCGGTCCGTCCAGTCTAAGGAACCGGACTCGGGAAAGCAGACATTCGGGCGATCCCTCTCTGACGACTGCCGTTTGTTCACGCGATTTACGAATGCGGCTTTCGGCAGATGAGAAGGCGTAGATCAGAACTCGGATTGCGGCGATCGATAAACCGGCGCCTGCCATTCGGGCGGGTCATAGATCTTTGATCGCTTAATGGCGCCCCTGAAACCTGTTGCTTCAGCAATAGCCTTCTTGTCGGCTGTCCATTCGCGGCGATCTCGGTTGGGATCAGCCATGATTTGGGTAACCATGGCGTGGGGATCAACCTGAAAACGATATAGTCCGCCCTTGTCCTGCTCCTTCACATCGCCGAAATAGAGCAGGCGAACTTCGCGTTCGTGGCGAAAGGCACGGCGCTTCATCAGCAGCGATCGCGCGAACTCCACGCCCAACAATGGCAGATGCCCATCTCGATGGAGCCATGCTTCGAGTTTCGCCTCCGATCGGTATTCGACCCTGCCTATGAAACAGCGATCTTGGGCCGCTTGGGGATGCGCATTGACCAGCGCGCAGAGCAGCTTCCTCGGCGTCGAGCGGATGCGTAGATAACGCTTGGCGGGGTCGTTGGCATAGATGCCCCACATCGCTTCCGAATAGGCATCGCGCGTCCAGCATTGACCCACAAAATCCTCGGCGAAAGCATAGTTGAACGCTTCACCATCCAACACGCCGCCGAGCTTCAGCTGGAAATTTTCGAACTTGTCCTTCCAGTTGTGAATCCGGCTTAAGACGTTGCGCCGGCTTGCAAACAGGTCGAGCACATAGTCCTCCGGCATGATCCGATAGATATGTTGGTCCGGATTTGAATTCTCGAAGTTGAGGAAGTTCATCGCAGCGCCCTCGATCTGCAAGGCTCAGCAACCGTCCTTCGCACAGACATCGCCAAGCTTCCAACCAAAGATTATCGCTTCCAATTTTCATGAAAATATGGTTTTATGTTTTCATGAAAAAACTGGACAGTTCGGATGATTGCGGGGATGAACATCTCCAGGTTCAGGTGCCGACTGCTACCAAGCGCGACTTGGGGCAGCGTGCGCTCGATAGTCGCGAACCGATCCGAATGGTCGTGCTGAGAGCCTTGGCTGCTTATGGTGTGGTGGTGCCTGAGGGCGCGATTGCAGACCGGCGGAAGCGCACCTGATGGTGGACGACTTTCAGGCGCTGACGGTCGACCAATATGCCCGCGAAGCAGCTCGGACCGATCAACGTAAGGGTTCCGGTACAGTCGGGTTCACGATGCTCGGCCTCTTCGGCGAAACAGGCAGCCTGCTCGCCGAAGCCAAGAAGAAGCAGCGGGATGCCGCTTCCTATCTCGGCTATGCCGAAGCAGTCGCCGAGGAGATCGGTGACGTGTTGTGGTATTTGGCAGCTATCGCACAGCGTCACCGCCTGGCATTGAGTGACATTGCGGCCGCCGCGCTCAAGGCCGATGCTTGTTACGCAGAGGGCAAGAACGAAGCACTCAGTCTCCACGCCCTACAGCCTGCGCATATGCCGCTCGCAAAAGCGCCCATGCCCGAGTTCGAACACAGCCTGCTTGCCCTGGCCAGCGAAGTCGGGCTTCTGGCGCGCGAAATCGAAGGCGGCAACTCGACGCGGCACCGCGCGGATGTCGCCGAAAGACTTGTTGCGATTACGCGTTGCCTCATTCGCGCTTCGACCGACTCAGGCATCACCATTGAGGCCGCGGCAATCAAGAACCTGCAGAAGATTTTCGATCGATGGCCACGTGAACGCATCTACCCGCCCGCATTTGATGCCGACAAAGACGCCGAAGAGCAGCTGCCCCGCTCGATGCAGATCGACATTTACGAGCGCAAGGTGCGTGGCCAGGACTATGTCTTCCAGCGTTCGCGCGGCGTCTATGTCGGCGACCGACTGACCGACAACGCCATCGAACCCGACGACTATCGGTTCCACGACGTATTCCACTACGCCTATGTCGCGGTGCTGGGCTGGTCACCGGTGATCCGCGCCTTGCTGCGCCTCAAGCGCAAGAGCGACCCGAAGCTGGACGAAGCCGAGGATGGCGCGCGCGCGATCCTGATTGAAGAAGGTGTCACGTCATGGCTATTCGGCCAGGCGCAGCAGCTCAATTTCTTCGAAGACGTCAAACGAGGCGGACTTCCGCTGGACATGCTCAAACATGTCCGCCAATTCGTCGCTGGTCACGAGGCTGATCGCTGTCCGCTGTGGCTCTGGGAGGAAGCAATTCTCCAGGGATACGCGGCCTTTCGCTTCCTCCAGAAGAACCGACGGGCGCGAATCACCATCGATTTCGCCCGCCGTCGCTTGCGTATCAAGGAGTTGCCGCAATGACCCCCAAGACCTTCGTATCGGCATTGGCGGCCGCGAAATTACCCTCGGTGTTCAACCCCTGGCGCGACCGCTGTTCTATCCATGACCGGCGTGATGCCGCGGCGCGGCGCCGCTCCAACCTCCAGGGCATGCTGGAAGCAGCTCTCGATGCCCATGTCGAAACGATCTGGATTGCCCGCGATCTTGGCTATCGCGGCGGACGCCGCACTGGGGTCCCGTTGACCGATGAGGTACATCTTACCCATGCATCGGCGCTGATGGGTGGCATCGCGTTGGAGCGTGCCACGCAGGGGCCAGAAATTGCCGAACGCACCGCAGCAATCGTCTGGCAGGTGCTTGGCAGGATCGGACAGCCTGTCATGCTTTGGAACGTCTTTCCCTTCCATCCGCACGATGCGGATGATCCCATGTCCAACCGCTGCCATAGCCGCGCCGAGCGCGAGGAAACCTGGCCGCTCCTCCAGGCGCTGGTATCGATGGTGCAGCCCAAGCGCATCGTAGCGATCGGTCGCGATGCACATCTGGCGCTCGCTGGGCTGGAGACGGAAGTTACCGCGATCCGCCATCCAAGTTATGGCGGGCAGCGCGATTTCATCAACGGAATGTACGGCCTCTACGGGATCGCGGGCGACCCGGTCGATTCACCAGAACTGCCACTCGGACCTCGCTACGTAGAGACTGCCAGGGCCTTGGCTTGATCGCAAGCCGTGAGCAGATCTGCAATATCTCCGCGATTCCATTTTCCGTTCTTCACATCGATCGTGGCATGCGTCGAAAGGATCGTGAGCGGCCCCATCGCAATGCCTGATTCCTCTGCCACAAACTGCTGCAGGCGGCCAAGGCCGATCAGATTGCCGAGCAGCTTTTCGATATAATAGTGATTGCGATACATCGCGGTGAGTGCCAGCCGACGGTCATCGCCATCGCCAATCAGCTTGAAGCTCGCGAAACTAAGGCATTGTCCGCCATAAGGCGACCCATCGACGTCGCGCAGCGGATCAAACACGCTGAGTTCAAACTTGTTGAGGGCCCGCACAGCCGGGTCTTTCAGCCGCCCGATGATCTCGGTCAATTGGTTTAGCGGATCGCCTTCCGGCTGTGGAATTTGCATCATCCGCTCGAAATAATAACCGGACCAGCTCTTCTTTCCCGGCGAGCGGACCTTGGGCAGAACATTGTCCGTAAATCGCGTAAAGAACGCCGGAGAACCATAGCGCCGATAAAGCGCCGCCGGAAAGATCGTGTTTGCGACCGTCTCGATGCGCTTGGTATCGCGTTCTTTGAAGAAGGCGTCGACCAGCGCGACCACTGGATCGGACAGATCCGCCCGAGCCAGCGGGTCGGCAACATCGATCAGCACATTGTGCTCGTGATGGCCAGGTTTTTCATTCACCAGGCGGACGGCTTCACGCCAAGCCGAGACGCAATCAGGCTGCGGCGGCACGGGTAGATACATCGATATCCTCCGTTAGAATTGCTGTCGCGAACAGGCGCGGTTTCAGGAATTTCTCAGTCAGCCAGGCATGGCCGTCCACACCCCAGCCGGCGCCCCAGCTGTTGCGGATCAGGATTGCGTTCTGGCCGGCGGCCTGGCCGTGGCCCACCGCCACGATTGCATGGCGCAGGCTTGGATCGGGTTTCTCGTCATTGGCCGGATCGACCACGCCTTCATTGGCCGGTGCGAAGAACGACTGCGACAGGGTCGAAAGCAGCATCACCGGCTTCCTGCTATCAAGGGCCTCGACAATCGGGCCGAGATCGACTGCGGCGGGCCCTCCCTTCCTGCCGAAACGTGGGCCCACGTCAGACGGCGGCGTCCAGAGGACGGGATTGTCCGGCACGGTATCGAGATAGGGCCATCCGCTTTCCGCAGGTTGGCCGTCGAGCCGCAGGGTCTCCAGCATAGCTGAAAGCGTGGCACCCTGGTCATGTCGCCGCCCGCTGCGCTGCTGCGCTCGGAAGAAGGCATATTCGCAAGACAACGGGGTCCATCCCTCGCGTAAACCGGCATGGGTGTCGCTCGCCGCGAAGGCAAGACAGGTCGGTCGCGCACCTTGATCGCGCACAGGCCCTAGGAGTGGCCGCAGGTCGGTCTTTATGTCGATCATGGGAAGTCAGGCGGCCTCGAGCAAATGGCGCCGTTCGGCTCTGGAAAGGCCTTCCTGTTCCGGCCCGGTGAAATCAAAATCTATCGTCAGGCTCGCATTGGCCGTGGCTGGTTGCCACGGGCGCCTCTCGTTGAGCGACATCCGTCCTCGTTGAGCGGCTTCTGGCGCTGCGGTCACCCGCCGGACCACTGGCCCACCTACCGCTTCGGTGTCGAATGCCTCGCGCTCATCGCGCACTACTGCAAACCCACTCGCCATCAACTGGTCGAGGTCCCACAGAAATCCGCCGCCAGAATGTTCCTTCAGGCGTAGGACGAAGAGGTCATTGCGGCTGCCATCGATCCGCGCGCCCTCATCGCGCTCGGTCAGCAGCCAGACATCGCCCCGATAGTCGGCAGGTCGGTAGTCATGCAGCAGATCGACCTTCAGGCTGCGCGGCTTAGTCTCGAGCAACTCGCGCATGTCAACATCCGAAATGAGTTTGTAGCGGGAGAGCGTTCTGCAGGTCGCTTCGTAGCTGCCCCCAATCCGCAGAGAGAGCTGATAGGCGATGTTGGGCCGACGCAGTTCATCGACCGTCCAGCCCTGCCGTGCGCAATGAAGCGCGATCAGCCATTTGGGCATCATGAATGCGATGGCGAATGCGTCGGCTTCCGTTTCTTGGAACTGATTGCCTGGTTCGGGGCTCATCGGCATGCGCCGCAAAATGCTTTCATCATCCAGGCTGGGTTCGTGCCGCATGAAGAAATGACCGAGCTCATGCGCGGCGGTGAAGCGCTGGATGCTCATCGGCCGTTCGGTGGTAACGAGCACGCCCGGGGCCGGCGAACTGAGATAGGCTCCCAACAGGCCCTTGAGCGGCCGTAACAGCAGCGGAAGATCGAGCGCATGGATCGCGCCGAAGACATCGACGTTGCCGCCATGCCTCCCGATCAGCGCCTGCGTGTCGAGACGGCGATGCAGTCTGCCGGCAGCCATCGCGCCCGCGCGAACCGCACTGTCATAGTCGCTTGCCATGGATCAGGCCTGCTCCCCCGCCGAACGCGAGCGTAGATACTCGGCGAAGCGGCCAAGCTCCGCGCGGTCCTCGCTCGAAAGATCCGCCACACGCCGCGCCAGATGCGCAACGTCGGGCGGCAGACTTGCCGAAGCTTCGTCCTCGCCAGTGAAATAGGCGACCGACTGCCGGTAGAGCTTGGCAAGGCGCGTTAGCTCGATCGCCTCGACGCGGCGCTGGCCACTCTCGATATCGGTTAATGCCGTGCGCGGAATCTTGAGATAGCTCGCAACTTCGTCCTGCTTGAGGCCGAGATATTTTCGCGCATCGCGCAGACGATTGCCCAGGCGTTGACGTTCCATCGCGTCAACGCCTTCCTGACTGATAGCCACATTGCTCATGGCTTGGCTCCCTTCTTTTTGACCCAGACCTTCTCGATCCGAGGCACGACATGAGCGAGCGCCTCTTCGATCGAATCATATCCCCCGGTCCGCACGATGTTGTCGCGCAACTCGAAGCCCACGACGGTCTCTACGGCGCACAGCGTATCAACGACCGATAGCGAATCGAGCGGCACCGCAGCCTTCATGGTTCCCGCCTGATCCTTGGGCAGGGAGATACCGCGCAGCTGCGCTTCGATCTGCGCTACGGAGAGCAGCTCGTCGGTCAGCGCCTTGATCACAGCGGCCTTTGGAAAGGCCGTCGTTGCAGGAGTGGGAGGGGCAATGGTCGCCATAGAAGCCTCGCATGATTAAGCTACATTCTATTTCTATAATGTCTGAATATCCGACATGCAATCCAATTTTTCGATGCGCTACGCTGTCAGCGTGTGCGGAGGCTGAAAGGCAGATAATCGCGTTCGCCGCTTCCGTAGGAGATTGCCCGGTCAGTCGATCATTGGTGACGACCGGCGCTCATCGATTCGATGTCCGCTCTTGGGATATCGGCGAGAGAGGACCAACGACTGAGTTTGGGGCGCAAAGCAGACTTGGTTTAGGCGCGAGGCGCCCCACACACTAGCCCCTTCATCGGCGCTATCGGCGGGCGGAACAAAGCCCCAGTAGATGCCGGGCAAGTGCTGTTTGATCGGCCATTCTCCCCCCGGATTGGACAGAAGGAAGCTTCATGTCGAGGGCAATTTGATCTTGTCAAAAGTAGTCGCCTGACTTGATCGAGACATTACCCGAAGCGAAGCTATGGGGATAGCGACAGTGCTTTCCGTAGCCGGTCAGAGGCCGCAATTCTGTTCGCTGTTCGCCAAATTTCCGCTTACGAAGAATTTCATTTTCATCATCGTTTCACTCAAAACTAAGGCCAGTCAGTAGCCCAGAGCCGATCTCGCCTAAGTTCCCAGTTTGTCCCCAGAATGCCCACCGGCTCTCGCTCCATAAAAAGTTGCGAAAATTCAATGCATTGAACGATACTCTCAATTGACTGGAACCGTGCCCGCACATTGGAACTTGACAGCACACCGTACGCAGCTGATCGCATCCATCAACATGGGCTCGTGCTGCATAGGTGGTCGATGGGGAATAGGGACCTACTCACTAAGGCGGCCCGTCCCGACAGGGACGGACCGCCCGCCGAGTGACCTGGACCTGTCAGGAGGGGTCAGGCAGCCTGCTCGGCAATTCCGTCCGCGTTTTCGTCTTCGGTCGGGCCCGCAGCTTCATCCTCGACCGGTTCCTCAGGTGAACCGAAGCGCATGATCTCGGGCACCCACGCTCCCGCTCGCGTTTTCACATCCGCCTCCCCGATAAAATTGCCGGAGAAGATGCGCTCGGCTGCGCTCGCCAGTTCTGCCTTCTTTGAACCTGCATAGCGGCTGACGAGTTCGGGGCCGCCTGCTGCATCGAGCGCTTCGAGCGTGCGTGCCTTCGCCACGCGATCGAAATAATTCGCCGCCGTTGGCCGCCACCAATGCGCCGTCTCGATCTCGAGCAGCGAACCGAGGATCTCGTGCAGCGGTGCCGAGCGATCGCCTTCACACGCAAGGCTAGCGACCAGCGTGCGGGATACGACATGGCCGAGCCAGGCTGAACGTGCTTCATCGCTCAATGCGCGGAAGCGTTCGAACCGCTCGACATCCGTCTCACCGGAGCGCCAGCTTTCGTCGAGCGAAGCGGCAAATTCGGCAAGCGCAGCGCTCGCTGGGGCGTCCTTCGCCTCGAAGCCGGCAACCGGCCCCGATGCTACCGAGCCGACCAGCGTCGATGCCTTCTTCGCGCGCCAGTCATGCCCATCGGCATCCGCGAGCGTGAAGACCATGAAGTCGAGCGCAAGTGCGGGATCGTTGGCGAGATGTATCGCCAGGATGTCTCGGCGCTGGATAGCGAGCTCGTCGAGCAGACGCTGGGAGAGGGCGCCGCTCTTGCGCTTGGTATCAGCGCCAGTATCAACCGGTTCGACTGCTCCGTCATCAGCGTTGACGACTTCAACTTCGGTGTAGAATTGCGGCACCAATGCCGGTTCGCCATTGCGAGAGAGCACGAGGAACGCTCCAGCCTCCGACTTGAGCTCATCGGCAAACACCGGCGGTCGGTCGTTGAGATCGCGCATCGCGCGATTGATCGAGACCAGTTCTTCTTCCGCCTTGGCGATCTCGCTTTCGTCGCTGTCCTCATCCTCGAGGATGGCGGCGACGCGGTCGTAGTCGGCTTCAAGGTCGCTGAGCTCGCGAGCTTCGTCTTCGGTTAGCGGAGCCGGTTCGCATGGGAGCCGATTGAGGCCCTCGATGAGATCGTGGCTGACATAGTTGCCAAGCGTTGGTCGCACCCAGGCAAGTCCGTGTTCTTGCGCGACCTTCTTCGCAGCGTCATCCATCGCTTTCTGGGCAAGGTCTTCGAGTAGCGCGACATCGATCCAGCTCTCGCTGGCTTCGTCGTCGAACAGTTCGCGTTCGATGCGGCCACCCGCAGCAAGGTACGCATCGCGCCCGACGAGAACCGCGCGCGGATCGGAGCCACGAACAGTGGCATCAAGCACCATGCGCCGGATTGTGTCAGGCGTGACCTGGTACCAGGCATCCTGCAGCTCGGCATAGACGTGCGCCTGACGGTCGATGTCTGAAATCGCGCCATAGGCCTTGGCCATATCGAGCGTGATTGCGCCTTCGGCAAGCGCTTGGAAGACACAAGGTGCGAGGCCTGCCAGACGCAGACGACCCTCGACAAAGCGCACTGTAAGACCGAACCGGCGGGCCACGTCTTCGGTGCTAGCGCCCGCCTCGATGATGGCGGCGAAAGCCTGCGCCTCGTCGGCCGGGTTCATGGCGAGGCGCTGGAAGTTCTCAGCGAGGCTCGCTTCGCGAACCTCGCTTTCCTCGCCTTCGATGACAAGGCAGGTGACCTCGTGACCCTTGGGAAGCGTGCCTTCCTCGGCCAGCGCTTGAAGCTGAGCCAGACGGCGACCACCGGCCTCGACCTCGAACTTGCCGCGCTTGGCCTTTCGCACGACGAGGTTCTGCAAGAGACCGCGCGCGGCGATGTCCGCCCGGAGTTGCAGGTCGGCAAGGACGTCGCTCGTCTTGCGCACATTGCGCGGACTTGGAACGAGCTTCTTTAAGGGAATAGACTGGATCATGGATTGTCTCCTGATGGATTGGAGAGCCACGCGAAGGTGCATGGCCCGGCAAGCCACAGGCTCCCTCCCCTCTCATCTGTCTGAGGTGGCAACGAATATTGCGGTTGCGAAACGTGATGCTGCGCTGCATCATCGGAGCATGTCTCAGGCAGAAGACCCAGAAGAGAATAATCTCGTTCGCGCCATCACCCACAGGCGACGGATCAGTACCACGTATAATCGCGAACGATTGTGGTTGGACCCGCACCTCTAGTTCTTCAGAGGCGAACATGCCTTTATGCTGGCATTCAATGCCGGAAAACCGGTCACTCGCGATCAAGGTCCAAAGCTGGGCCAATTCAAAGTGGCCGGGCTGAGCAATGTTGTACTGGAGCAGTCGAGGTTCGTTCCACTGGCAGGCTTTGACGGGCTGGCGCCCCGACCAGATGATTCGGTCATCATCACAGCTATCGACGCGGTACCGTCAGCTTGACGCGAGAATCGAAAGCCCGCGAGCTTCTTTCCGTAACTGGGACTAACAGTGGGGTCCGGGAGCGGATGATCGCGGTGAAACAGCGCTTGTTCGTGTACCACTAGAGTCGCTCAGGCGTATAGCCTGTGTGTTCGAGGCGTTGCTTGCCGCCCGCAAATGTACGTGGCTAAGATGCTCGACCGGTCGAAAGCAACAGCCAGCCTCAGTCAGCCAAAGAGGCCTTTCTGCGGGCCAGCCCTATCCCCGCCGGTCACCAAGCAGTCGCTCTTCGAGAAGAGTACGAAAATCCCGGCGCGCATCAGCGACGACAAATACGGTCGCACAGCCCGGCGTTGGCTTGTCTCGATACCGATAGATGATAAGAAAAGGAGAACGCGACAATTGGCGGAAGTCGTTGATCCCAAGCGCCTCTAGTTCCTGCGGAACCGGGCCCTTTTCGGGATGGTCGGCCAGCGACTCGATATCGGAGATCAATTTGTCGAGCAGTGCATCCGCACCATCATCACTATCGATTCCGCGCTGGTCGCGGCGCCGACGCCAGATACCGGCCAGATCTCGCTCCGCGCCAAAAGTAAGTTCCACCCTTGCAAGCGGTTTCGCCATCTAGTTGGACGTGCCCCGAACCCGACTTGCAAGCCCCTTAACCGGACGGGTTCGGCCTGTGTCGACATCGGCCTGACCAAGCGCAAGAAGTTTGAGGAGTGCGAGTGTTTCCTGTGCCTGTTCATAGCTGGCAACATCCTGCAATACCGCCTTGGCTTCGCCGTTCTGGGTGATCACCAAAGGCCCGGCCCCTTCTCCGATCTCACGGATGATTTCGGCACTGTGGGCCTTGAGATAGCTGATCGGCTTTATTCGCTGATCAAGTTTCATAGATCGCTCCGAGACTGAATTTGGTTCTAATATAGTCCATTGTGAGGTTTCAGGAAAGAGCCGGTGCGATTGCCAGACTCTCAAAGACCGTACTTGCCTTCGACACGGGAACGAAAAGGCGCGTACGGTAGCGAATGATCTCGGTGAAACAGCCCTTGGTCTTGTACCACTTGAGGCGCTCATGTGCATACCCGGTGAGTTCAAGGCGTTGCTCGCCGCCGACCAGAGAGCGCTTGATGGTCAGTGCGTCTTGACTGGCAAGCGGCTGGGGCGTTCCGCTTGTCAGGACCAGTCTTCCGAGTTCAGCTGGCGCCGGAGCGGACACACCCTTCAGGCCGAACGTCTCGGCAATCTTGGCCAAGTCGATATCGAGAACTTCGCGCCCGATGATCGAGCTCCCGTCCTCGGCGGCAAGGCGGGTGACGCGGACATGGTCGCCAGGCAGTCGCTTCCAGACCGGGAGCAGAAGTCCTGTGGCCAGATGCACTCGTTCGGTCACTGGCGAAGCCGCTGCAGCGCTTTCTTCCTGTGCCCAGAGCTTGGAGAACTCGGTCACGCCGACCTCTTCCCACACGCTTTCACCGAGCGCATCGAGCGTCCAGTTGGCGGATTTAAGCGGGCGAAGAAGGCGACGGCGTTCGATCACCGCGCCATCATCGGCAACGAGGCGGCGGGCTGGAACTGACAGGGCCACCTTGCCCGAGCGCGCATTGCGCAGGGGAATAGCCTGGGGTGATCCGATCTCGTGCATCCTCACGAGACGTTTGAAGCGCAGCGGACGCAATTGGCGTTTCACTTCGAGCGAAACCAGGCGGGTTTCGGCGCCCGAAACAGGATCTGTGCGGAGAACTTCATCAGACAGCACCGTAAAGCTGTCGGCGCGGACCGTCTCCAAACCCAGATCGAGCGTGCCAGCCTCGCGTGCGGCCTCGATGCGCGCTTCCACAAGTCCGAGATATTCCTCGAAGATGGCGTTCTGCAGTGCGATCGGGAGCGCAAGTATGCGATTGAGCCAGCGTTGGATCGTGGGAAGGTTATCGCTCAGGCCGCCATCGGGGTTCTCGAGCTTGAGGCCTGTTAGCTCGACGAAGTCCCCGAAACCAACCGCCTCGAGTTTTCCATCGTAAAGCAGGTGGAACCAGCGCGAGAGCGCGTCCTTCGCATAATCGCTTTCGAGATTGTCGGCAGGGTCGAACAGGTTCTGTCCCCCTGTCTGACGCTGGCCGCGTGTGAGAGCGCCCAATGCGTCGAGCCTTCGCGCGATTGTCGAGATGAAGCGGCGTTCGCCCTTCACATCGGTCGTGACCGGGCGGAACAGCGGCGCAGAAGCCTGGTTAGTACGGTTTGTCCGGCCAAGACCCTGGATTGCATTGTCCGCGCGCCAGCCCGGTTCGAGGAGAAAATGGACGCGGCGCTGCTGGTTCTGCGCATCGAGATCGGCGTGATAGGATCGGCCCGTACCCCCCGCGTCCGAGAAAATCAGAATACGCTTCGTCCCGTCCATGAAGCACTGTGCTTCAGCGACGTTGGCGCTTGCGCTTCGACGTTCAAGCCGCTGCTGACCGTCGCGTCCCAAGACCAACCTGCGCGTGCGGCCTGTGACCTCGGCCACAGCCTCGGTCCCGAAGTGCTCGATGATGGCATCGAGTGCAGTGGCGATTGGCGGAAGGGCGCAAAGCTGTTCGATCAGCGCGTCGCGCGCAGCGATGGCACGCGAGCAGAGAACGGGATTGCCGTGATCGTCGCTCATCGCTTCGGATCGCAAATTGCCTTCCTCGTCAGTGAAGACCTGCATCAGGCGCACCGGGAAGCTCTTCGCGAGATAGTCGATGACATATTCGCGCGGAGAGAGATCGATATCGAGCGCTTCTCGCTCCTCGTCCGAGAGATCGGCCAGGCGTCGGTCAAGCATGGCCTCAGCGGTCGAGACCAGCTGCACCACCACCGAATGATCATCGCCGAGCGCCTCTTCCATTGCCGGGATCAGGCTCGGCAGTTTCATCGAGAGCAGAAGCTGCCCAAAGAAGCGCTGCTTGGTGCCTTCGAATATCGAGAGCGCCGCTGCCTTGGCGTTGCGATTGAGCGTATCGCCGCTGTCCTCATCGACCACCCTTGTGGCTTCGAGTGCTTGGTCGAGATTGCGGTGGATGATCGCCCAGGCATCGGCGTAGGCATCGTAGATCCGCACCTGCGCCTGCGTGAGCTGATGTTCGAGGATCTCGTATTCGACCCCGGCAAAGGACAACGCACGGGCAAGGTAGAGCCCCTGTGCCTTGAGATCGCGGGCGACGAGTTCCATCGCCGCGACGCCGCCGGCGCGGATCTCGGTCATGAATGCCTCATGCGTTGGAAACGCGGTTTCCGGCCCCCACAGTCCAAGCCGTGCTGTGTAGCCCAAATTGGCAATGTCCGATGCACCGGTAGCGGAGGCATACAAAACACGTGCTCGCGGCAGGTGGTTTTGCAGCCTAAGCCCTGCCATCCCTTGCTCTGACCCTTTGACTTTGCCGCGGGTGGAGGCAGAGCCGAGCGCATTGGCCATGGCATGCGCTTCGTCGAAGGCGATCACGCCCTCGAAATCTTCGGCGGC
Organism: Erythrobacter sp. SCSIO 43205; assembly: GCF_019904235.1. Classification (NCBI taxonomy): domain Bacteria; kingdom Pseudomonadati; phylum Pseudomonadota; class Alphaproteobacteria; order Sphingomonadales; family Erythrobacteraceae; genus Erythrobacter; species Erythrobacter sp. SCSIO 43205. The sequence continues at coordinate 1,040,018 of NZ_CP063202.1, forward strand.
CCAGGCGAGGATCTGATCGAGCCTTGTATCCTCGGCGCGACCCGAACAAAGCGTTGGATAAGTTACGAACAGAATACCCTCGGCTATCGTCACCGGACTTCCGAGCGTCCATCGGGAGAGAGGCTGGATGTCGAGCGGGAGCCCGCCAAGAGCTTCCCAGTCGCGGCGCGCATCTTCGAGCAGGGCCTCGTTTTTGGTGATCCAGATATGACGGCGTTCGCCCGAGAGCCAGCGGTCCATCATGACGCTTGCGATCTGGCGGCCCTTGCCTGCGCCCGTACCGTCACCGAGGAAAAAGCCCTGGCGATAGGAGTGGCCGTCCTCCGCGAGTTCGACCGTCGTTCCTTCTTGGCTCGGCTGGAATTGCCCGGGAAGATCGCGCGCGAATGCCTCGCAAGCGTAGACCAGTGTTTCGCATTGCGCGGCCGAGAGCAGTTTGCCCTCTTGCCAGTTCGCGGGAAGCAATGGGCGCGCTTTCGGCACCGGTGCCGCGACCGAGCCCATCGCAACCGATTCTACGAGCGGTGTCGGGTGAACGGCAGCATCATGCATGATGGCGCGGCTCGGTCGGTAAGGCAGGTAGATACCCGCCTGCGCGGGAACGGGCGCGGGCTCGTCAAGGGCCTGATAGTCAAGCGCGACCGCCGCGCTTGTCTGGGCGGCTTTGGTCTCGAAAGGAGCGACGGGCTTGCGCGCGGCGGCCCCGCTCACCGATGTCGCAATCGAGCGTACCGGAAGGCGATGGATATTGGCGTGCATCGGCGAGCGAACGGGCAAATGCGCCAGGCAGGAATTCAGTACGGCGAGATCGGCGAACTCTCCCGAAATCGTGGAATTGTCCTGAATATCCGCCTTCTCGATCACGACCATTTTGACAGCGATCCCGGTTCCGCTGCGTGAAAATGCGCCCGACAGCCGGACGTTGAGCAGCAGCGAAGTCTGTTCCTGGTCCTCGACAAAAGCCGTAGCATCAAAGCCGTCCGGGAGGATTGCAACTAGGCGACCTCCCACAGCGCAAATCCGCAGCGCACTGCGCAAGTGGCGCATTGCCGTGCGGCCATCGACGCCCCGCTCGCGGCTTCGAGCGAACGGAGGGTTCATCATGATGATGCTGGGGTTTGAGCCATCGACGAGTTCGGCGATCAACTCGCCATCATGAGCGGATAGTCTGGCTCTAGGGAAGATATGTGCCAGCGCATGCCGGCGTGCGGGATCGATTTCGTTGAGGCTCAGCGAGCACCCTCGAACGTCACCCCAGAGCGCAAGAGCGCCATTCCCGGCTGACGGTTCGAGAATGTGATCGCGCGTGCCAAGCGACGCGGCCTTGGCCATGAGCCAAGCAAGGATCGGCGGGGTGGAGAATTGCTGCAGTTCGACCTGGCTCTGGCTGCGCACGTGGCGAGGCGGTAAGGCTGCATCGAGCCAATCGAAACGTGCTGCAGCCTCGTGGAAACCTGTATCGAGGTCGATGCGTGAGAACTCGCGGAGCCAGAGCAAGGCGCCAATCTCGACCGCGTTGTTGTAGTCGTCGATGGTCCACGCACTGCCCCAGTCCTGCACGTCGGTTTGAGCGGCGAAAAACTCGGAAATGTCAGGTCGGGTGAGATGGCATCCATCCGCAAGTCGCCGGGAAATTCGTTCACCGATTGCGAAAGCGAGCGGAATTGTGCTCGATGTCTCGCGGTCTGGAAAAAAGTCTGACTGAAACATGGCTTGTCGTCCTCCTGGTTGAGGCATCGGGACATGCGCCCTCTGCCGGGTCAGGAATTCGAGAAGCTCTCTCTCCTCTTAGCGACACGCCTTTCGGCGCAGCCATGACTGGAGCTCGTCGTTCCAGTCGGTACCGCGCAACTTAGGCCGTCGAACTTGGATTTGCCGCCCTTCACGGAGATAGGCACCTAGCCCGCGCTCGGCTGCAAGGTCGCCGCCAGAATCGTGATCCACGAAGAGATGAAGGTCGCTCACGCTCTCCGGAATGGCAACCAGCCCGAAGCGTCCATTGCCCAGCGTTGCCCACGTCGGGATACCAGTGAGCGCATAGGCCGACATCGCGCTTTCAATGCCTTCGGCGAGACCGAGCCTTCCCTCGGCAGGTTCGAACAGACGTACCGCCGCCTCGCCGAGAGACCCCAGTGCGCGTTTCGGCTTCGCAAACAATGCCTGCGTATTGCCGCATTGCGACAGGAAAGTCCGGTGAACGGCAATCGGCCCCTCGTCGAGGCTGACCGCAGCGATCATCGCTGGCAGGAAGCGTGCGCGACCCTTCGGTCCAAGCGGCGTGCGCGGATGAAATTTCAGCGCATGGGACGTGGCGAGGATGCCGCGCCCTTCGAGGTAGGCCTTGGCAGGACTTCGGTGCAACGGTCGAGCATCGCGCCAGATGCGGAGTGCTGCAGCCGATGGCTGGCTGGAATAGCGCGGCTGGATCGGAAACTCGTCGGAGGAGCCTGAGAATAGCGCAGAGGTCTCGATCCCTTCTCGAGCGAGGGCAGCGAGCACGCTCGCCTGATCGCATCCGGCGAAACAATGCAGGAGAATAGCCTTTCGGCCAAGCGTGACACCGAGTGAAGGCGTGTGGTCATCGTGCGCTGGACACCGGGCCATGCCCTTGGAGCCAGACCACTTCCCGCCGCGGCTCTCGCAGAGCTTGCGAGCGGTGTCCTCAAGCGAAGCTCGGGAAAGGGTTGAGTTCGAAACGGACATACTGGCTCCATCGCCGCACAATTGCCCCTGCAGACTGCCCCCTTTCCTCTTGCCGGACGCGTTTGGCGCTTTCCTACACCCCAATGTTCTATTTATGTTCTATTGCACATTCAGGCAAGTTAGGAGTGAGCGTGATGAGACGAAAATGGGTGGCTAACGTATATTGCGGGCTTGCAATTGCATTCCCCGCGATCGCTCAGGCGCAGGAGTTCCAGGTCTTTGATCACCGGCTGAGCAAAGTCGAAAAAGCGGCAGACCAAGAAGTTACCTACGATCCGGCATCGGCGGTCATTGGGACCGAAAGGGAGACCTCATCCCCGGCTCATCGAAGTTTCAAAGAGACTCTCTACGAACCCCTCATCCGCCAAGCTGAAGCAAGGTATCGATTGCCGCCTCGCTTGCTCCAGGCATTGGTCTGGCAGGAATCCCGGTTCAATCCAATGGCGATCAGCCCGGCTGGTGCAGCTGGTCTTGCGCAACTCATGCCTGCAACCGCACGAGAACTCGGCGTAACCAATCGGCACGATCCAGCTCAGAATATCGACGGTGGCGCGCGATATCTAAGGCAGATGCTCGACCGGTTTGGTGAAATCCATCTCGCACTGGCAGCCTACAATGCGGGGCCCGGCGCGGTATCGCGTGCAGGCGGAATTCCAAGAAATCGGGAAACGCCGCGATATGTGAGGAGCGTTGTCCAAAGATGGATTGAAATAGGGAAATTCGATTGATTGGATTGTCGAAACTTGAACCTCTGTTTGGGTTAGTCTCTCGTAGTGGGCTCAGGCTAAGCGATGTGTCAGGAATGATGTCACCTTTGCCAAGTGCGGGACACTATTTCGACACGACTACCAGCAAGAGACCCGATCAGCTTTTGCGGGACGTGAGATTATGATGGGTAATTGCGAGGATTGGGGTTGTCTCTCCAAACGCTATGATTGCGTGTGGCGTCATATAAACCCAGCTGTTCGGGCGTAGGAGCAACAAGGTATCTGTTGGAGAGCGGCAAATTTGGTAAGAGCCCGCATTGTTGTTGCATATAATTCGCTATCGCCCCAGGGCCCTCTTATCGGGAATCGCCCTGCTTATCCTTGGGGCTTAAGGCTGCAATTGAAGGTCAATATCTTCACGGCCGTCCTATCAGGTGCGGCATTGGACAGCTGTTATCTAGGACCCGTAGGTCTTGCAAAACGGTCTGTTGGCGAATGTATCAGTGTCGCTGGTTTTTGAGCCGGTCAACACGGTATTTGGACCATGAGCGTCCGTTTTGAGACCCGTTGGATTAAGATTGGGACAGGCTTCATCTGTATGGGCGACGCGGCGAACCCGTGAAGTTCGCACGCGATTTCCAAGTCGAGCGCGAGCACGCGCGATACGTTCTTCTGTTGTTTCGTTTCTGCGATCTGCATCCTCTCCAGATCTATGCAGCGCGTGTGCGGCATCAGTGAATTCTTGGCCTCCAGCAACTGGGTTTCCAGAGGCTAAAGTGGTCACTAGGAGAACAAGAGCTTTGAACATCACTGAAGAACTATGGAAATTTCTTTAAAAGGGTCTTCGTGGTTATCCCTAAGCCACCTTAACCATAGATGCCTCCTTATCGCGCTGTTTTTTGCAAACGGCCCGCGTCTCGCGTCGCACTCTCCATTTTTTCTTGCTCTGGTTTGGTGCTAAATCCTGCATTTTGACGTTCCCGCGTTGAGGAGGGCTCCATCAACAGCTTTTGCGAAGCACTTCGGGGCTTATTTGCCCGTAGGGTCCGTGAGCGGGCAGCATCGCGCTTTTTTTGCGATATGCATTTGGAGCAGTCGGAAACTTTGTGAGGGGCCTAGGTCAGGATTTGGAGGACGAAACTGCCGTTCATTAGCGGGGACACAATCGGGACGCGAGACTGTAGGGCCGTAGGATTTCGAGAGAATTAGTCTTGTCTCTGATGCTTTTGCTGCCATCCCCTGCATAGTTACGAGATGTCACTATCGTCGGCTCATATTGTTTGCTGAGCCGGAGCTGTACCCAACTTAATCCAATGCACTCGAACGTTGGGTGAAGGCGTTTGTGATCTGATTATTAAAAGCAGTAGAGCGAGATCGTTGTGATGGAGATTTCGTCCAGTCATAGGAAATAGAAATGTATTGGCCGAACTCACAGCGCGGCCAAATGGGCCAATCCCCCCGAGTCATAGGTCGATCCAGATCCAGCTTGCGAAGTCTGAGTTTTATCCTCCGGGCTTTATCCGGTCTAAACATCTACACATCGGATGCTCGAGAGACGCAGGAATTGTCAGGAAACTGCTTTGCAAAGCGCATTCAGTGTGTATTAACTATCGCATTCAACTTGAAGACTCAGGGGGAAATCATGAAAAATCGTATTCTAATGTCTGGTGTGGGCTCGATTGCTCTTGCCGGAGCTCTTGCTGCGTCTCCCGCGTATGCAAATGACGGGGTCGATGCCGATCTCGTAGGTCCAGTGGCCGAAGACACCGAAACCGCAGATGGTTATGACGCGCGCGCCGCCGTGGCTCCGCTCAACACCTTCTCTGGCCTTGATACTGGCGCACTCAGCGTCACTATGACCGACGTTCACGACTTCCGTGTCTCGCGCACCAGCGATGACTACATCGGCAGCATCAACGGCCCTGACCAGCAGCTGATTGTACGTGACGATGTTGGTGTGGACTTCGGCGATCCGGATGACACAGCGCCTTATGCGGTGCACATCTTCATTCAGGACAATATTAGCGGCGGCGTGTTCTTCAACTGCTCGGGCAGTGTGATCAACCCACGCACCGTTCTGTTTGCAGCGCACTGTGTGAACCAAAGCAGCGGCGGCCTCGCGACGTTCTCGTCTGAGGAATATGGTCTGCCCGAATCCGGCGCATCGACCACGATGCTCGTCTCCACCGGGCAAGACAGCTTTCCGCGCTTGATCAACACCATCCAAACCGGTGCTGGTTATGCTGATGGCGGCGCTGCGCTCTCGACCGACGTCATCATTCACCCAACCGGAAACCTCGACAATACGGGTCTTGGATTCCCATGGGCGGACGTTGCAATGATTGCGCTTGATGCGCCCATCACTGACGTGCCTTCGCTGCCAATCCTGCTGACCCCGCTGACCGAGCTCACGCACGTTCTGCAAGTTGGTTATGGCACGAACGGTACCGGCCTCACTGGCGGCACCAATGCGGGCGATCGTTTCCTTCGCCGTGTGGGTGAAAATATGCTTGGCATGGTCGGGAGTCTTGGCGATTACATCGATCCGATCTTCCCGGACTTTGCGCCATCGACGGTATCCCTCGGCTTTGAAAGCCAGGCCTACTACTGGACCGATTTCGACGATCCGAACCGTACTCCGGAAGCAAGCGCTGGATGCGTATTTCCGGGCGACACGATTTCGTGTGAGAGCCTCGAAGCAGTGTACGCAATCGACTATTTCGATGGCGATGCGCTTGCTGGCGAAGCAGGCACGGCTCCTGGCGACTCCGGATCGCCACTGGTCGCTGACCAGCTTGCGGACTTCCCGCTCGCAATCGGCGTTCTGTCTGGCGGTTTTGACTTCTTTGGTCTGGGCTCTGCCTATTCGGATGTGAGCTTTTACAATCCGCTCTATCCATTCTTCGAGTTCATCACCGAAAATACGCCATACAAGTATGTTTCGGCGAAAAAGGGTAATGGAAACTGGTCAGACCCAACCCACTGGACCCAAGACCTTGATCCAGGCTTCTTCATTCAAGATGAAACCGGAGCCATTGTGAATGGTATTCCAACTGGCAATGAGCCGGGCATCTTTGAAAGCGGCCCGAAACTTGGCACCGTGCTTGGCGTCGACATTTCGGGTAACGATGGGACCATCACCCCGGGCTTTGAAGGCATCGATACAACGCTACCAGAAAGCTCCGCTCTGCTTGGCCCAGGTTCGACCGGCTTCGTGCCACAGAACACCGACGGAACGCCCGGTGTCGCCTTTGCTAATCCAGCACAGTATTTCGAAGTCCATCTCAACAATAAAGGCCGCACCACGGTCGACATGGATGTTGAGATCGACAAGCTGGTCGTGAACAGCTCTCGCGCAAAACTGCACGTTGATTCTCCCTATAGCTTCACCACTATTCAGGACATCGAGCAGTTTGGCGGGCTGGTTGTGAACGATGGTGTCATCAACACCCCGTTCTATTACCTCGTCGGCGGTGAGCTTGCTGGCGATGGCGGCACGATCAACACCAATGCTCTTTTGAACATCGAAGGTGTTCTGAGCGCTGGTGGTATCGGCCACATCGGTTCGATGACGATCAACGGCGACTATCTTCAAACTTCGGGCGGCGCACTGTGGAGTGACTACGCTCGCGGTAGTCGTCGCTCGGTTGTCAGCGACACGTACGACATCACCGGCACTGCCTTCTTGGATGGCACGTTGGTTGTGGCTGCAGATGGTCGTCGTCCGCGCTTCGGCACTGAGTACACTGTGCTTACCGCTGGCGCGATCGATGGCGCGTTCGATGACACCGTGTTTATCGGCCGTTCGGCCATTCTCACTGCTGAATCGCGGGTCGAGGGCAACGAAGTTGTCGTTAAGTTCGTTGCACGCAGTCTGCGCGGAATACTTGGCTTTGGCCACCGGTTGGAAGAGTTGGGCACCGTGCTCGACGTCTTGCGCCAGTCGCGTTTCGCCGAGTTTGCTGGTCTGTTCGACTATATCGATGCGGCTAGCATTGACACGCTGGGTGCGACACTGTCGTCGATCACTCCGGTGAACGCCTTCAACCAGACGTTTGCAGCCAATGCCATGTCGCAGCGCTTCACCGGCCAGATCGCTCAGCGTAACCTTACGCTGCGTGATGGTTCGCGTGCATCGGGTGCGTTCAGCGCTGCTGGCAATGCTAGCTTCGCTATCGCTGGCGGCGCTCCTGCCGAAATCGGCAAGATCGGCGTGTTCGGCACCGCTTCTGGCATCTACCGCAATGGCGGCCAGATCCAGCAGGGTGTGACCGGCAACGGCTTTGGCGGCTTTGGTGCCTTTGGCGTCAATGGCGTGAGCACTGGCACAATCGGCGCGAATGCGTTCGAGCAAGCCGCTCTCACCCAAGCCGGCGAAATCACTGTCGGCGCTGATATGCGTTTGTCGGAAGGCTTCAGCTTCGGTGTAGCCGTCTCCAACATCCGCAACAGCCAGGACGTGCTGACCGGCGGTCAAACCCAGGGCGATCTTGCTCAGTCGGTTGCGATCTACGCCAGCTATAACGACGGCGGCCTGTTCGCCGATGGTTATGCCGGTTCCGCTGACCTTCGTCTTGGTGCCAACCGCGAAGCGCAAGGTGAGTTCGCTCTTGCCTATGACAACGCTATTGGCCAATCCGACAGCAGCCAGGTGTTTGGCGGGGTCCGCATGGGCTATGCCTTCGACCTTGCTGACGGCATCGAGATGGGCCCAGTGGCAAGCGTCGACTATCTCAACAACCGCATTGGCGGCTATGACGAGACAGGCGCAGGTGCATTTGGCCTCAGCATCGATGATCGCACCTTCACCTCGGTGGGCGCGAAACTCGGCGCAATGGCAAGCTTCGACATCAAGACCAGCGAGAAGAGCGCGCTTCGTGCGTTCGGTTCGGTGGCCTATGCTCGTGAGCTTGGCGATACTGAGGACGTAGTATCCGCGCACTTCTTCGGTGCAGCTGATACGCCGTTCAGCATCTCCAACTCGCTCGATCCAGAGTGGGTGAGCGTCAACGCTGGCGCGGAAATGTTGCTTGGCAACAACTTCTCAGCATCGCTGTCTGTCACCTCGGACATGGGCCGCGGCGTTCTTTCGAACGACCAGGCTCAAGCCTCGCTGAGCTGGCGCTTCTAAGCTCCAACCTTCAGCCCCGGCTGTAATCAAGCGCCGGGCCTTTCCAACAGGGAAGGCCCGGCGTTTTGTGTTTGGGGCGCACCGCTCCGCTCGCCTCAGCGGCGTTGGAGGTGCTTGCGGTTCTTTCTCCGAGGGCCGAAAACTCTGCGTTGCTACTTGGCTACTGATTGGAAATCATTGGCGGCATAGGAAAAATAAGTTCGTGCTTCAGGTGAGTTGGAGCCTTCGGCTCTAAGCCTGCAATTCACCATAGATTGAAAGAGCTGGGGTCCTCGCCTTCGCAGCAATAATGTCTTGCGACCAATCAAAACGATGACTGGCGAACGCGAGCGCTGTAGCTTTCGGAAAAAATCTGGACTCTTTATCTAGCTTTGCTAACCGTATTTGCGGTCCGGAAGCCTCTATCTCGAGTTCAGTTTCCCCTGAAGGCAGCCCAAACGGGATGCCACTTTCGGACCACCCCATATCCGTTAGTAGGGCGATGACGATCCAGTCGCTTTAAGTTGGGACCAACTGCTGTTCCGACGATCGAAGAAAGCCATTCTCTGGGAACCTGGCCTCTGGTCGATTGAGTAGACTTACCACTTTCGCAGCATAGCCGATTGGATTTTGACTCGTTCACTCTAAGGGGGCAATCAGGATTGGGAGTAGTTCCTGTTGGCAATCTCAATGAAGGCCCAAAGGCACCACCGTCCGGCCAAACTCTAACTCAGTGCCGAAAACCCTTCGACTGGGCTCCTTCATTGATCGCGCATTCGCAAAAGGTGTCGTCGGGACAGCGTTGGTAGGCATAGTACCCTCAGATCCGAAGCATCTTTTATCCGCAACAAACAAGCAAATCGGTAATACTATTGCCTAGCTGTTCAACATCGGAAGGTCCGGTCAGGGGATCGCCATGAACCGGAAAGCGTAGTCTGTTGCGAGCTCAGATTACGATTTGCTCAAGTCGAGCACCCTTTGCATGCAGAGCATGGTCAGAGGCTATTGCGAAAAACTTGCTGCTTCTGGCCCATTGACGGAACCGTGGTGCGGCCACCCTCGATTGTTTCATACTGGTTTCATACGTCAGTCAACCAGTCTACCTAAGTCATTGAAAATATGGTGGGCACGGCAAGGATTGAACTTGCGACCCCACCCGTGTGAAGGGTGTGCTCTACCACTGAGCTACGCGCCCGCCCGTTTTGCGTTTGAGGAGCCTGAAAATCCCTCAAGGACAGGGCCGTGCATCTACTGCGCGATAGGCTGCATTGCAAGCGGGCTTTCAGGCGAAAACCGATCGGTTTAGCGCGCAAGCCAGCTGGCGATGAGTTTTGCAAAACCATCGCTGTTATGGGCGGCGGAAGGGCGCACATTATTGGGGCACTCAAGGCAATAAGCCTGCACGCCCTGCGCGCTGGTGAGCAATTGTGCATCGCTGGCAATCTGGCTCAACAGCACCTCGCGTTGGCGCGCGGTCATTGCGAATAGATCGCTCCCGCGAGTTTGTTCCGCCGGAGCTGCTGAATTGGTCAGAAGCTGGCGGATGAGTGAATCGTAACCCGATGGCGATTTACCAAGGAAGCGCGTGCTCCAGTCATCGTCTTCAAGCCCGGCTTGCGCCGCGACCCATTGCAGCGCATCGCCAAGCCCGCCGAACTGATCGACAAGGCCAAGCTGGCGCGCAGTGCCGCCATCCCACACGCGCCCTTGTGCGATTTCATCGACGCGCGCTGTGGTCATATTGCGCGCTTGGGCAACGCGAGTGAGAAATTCTGAATAGGTGTTTTCGACAGAGGCCTGAAGGATGGCGTCAATCTCTGGTGTAAAACCATCAATCAGGTCCGGTTGGCCCGACAGAGGCGTTGTGCGATAGCCGGCTGCATTGACGCCGATTTCAGCGGCGGTGTTTTCAAATGTCGGAATAAAAGCAAAGACGCCGATGGAACCTGTGATCGTCTCTGGCTGAGCAAAAATGCGATCAGCTTTGGTTGCCACCCAATAACCGCCGCTAGCTGCGACATTGGCAAAGGACACCGCAACCGGCACGTCTTTTTCAGCGCGGAAGCGTTCAACCGCAAGGCGAATGTCTTCCGATGCCATGGCAGAGCCGCCGGGGGAATCGACCCGCACCACAAGCCCTTTCACATTATCGTCGATCAAGGCTTCGTCGAGCAGCTTTACGATACGCTCGCCGCCCGCTGCACCCGGACCTGCCTCGCCATCAACGATGGTGCCTGCGATGGTGACAACCGCGATTTCATTGCTGGATGAGCCAGTGCCAGGACCAATATCGGCAAGGTAGGGGGCAAATTCGCTTTTGGCGTAAGCACCCGGTTTCTTGTCGTAAGGATCCTCTCCAGCGACAGTGGCAATGTGTTCGCCAAATTCGACCCGCGTGCCGATTTTATCGACGAGCCCTGCATCAAGCGCTGCTTTGGCAAGGTCGCCCGATGAGCCTTCCACCCAAGCGACGGGATCGCTGATAACCCGGTCGAGCTCCAGTGATGGGCGCGCCTTTTTAACATTAGCCTGCCATTCCTCCCAAAGCGCGCCGTAAAGGCTGGCCTGATTTTCAAGCGCTGCCTCGGAAGGGGCGCTGAGAATATAGGGCTCAACCGCCGATTTGAACGTGCCCACGCGGTAGACGCGCATATTGACCTTGAGCTTGTCGAGGAGGCCAGCGTAATAGAGCCGCGCGCCGCCGGGCCCTGCGATCACTGCGCCGCCCATGGGATCAACCCAAACCTCACTTGCGTGAGAGGCAAGGTGCATATGGTCATCACCATAGCCCAGTGCATAGGTCAAAACCGGCTTTTCGGCTTTGCGCACGCGGTCCATCGCATCGGCGATTTCCTGCATATGAACCTGTCCCCCGCCGATAAATCCGGTGAGGTCAAGAACGACAGCTTTCACCCGGTTATCGCTCGCCGCATGATCAAGCGCGCGCACCATGTCTCGCGCCAGGATTTCAACCGGAGGGGCAGAACCGCTGAGCAGCGTATCGAGCGGGTCGACTTCGCTTTTCTCTTCCACGACAAAGCCGGTCATATCGATGTACAAAGCGCCATCGCGCACCTGACCGGGGTTGGGGGTGGCAGAAAGGATGCTGAACAGCATGACGAAGAACAAAAGCATGAACACAAGGACAAGCCCGTCCTTGATGCCGACGATAATCTTCCACGCTTTGCCCAAAAAGCTCATTTGAATTCCTTGAAAATCTCGACCCTGAACGCGCAAACGAAGGGCATGGTTCCTTGAACCATAAGCACGCAATCGCCAAACTTCTAGGGGAAGCGGTCAAGCTTTGGGTTGAGCGTCGTTCAGAGCTCGACTAAAGGCGTGGCTTTAATGGACAACACGCAAGACCAATGCGCGAGCGACGTTTTGAACTCGGGTCGATTTCCCGATGGACGAAACGCGTTTCCCCACACCAGCCTTACTGGCATAAGCCAGTTGGAACGGCACGAGATCCTCTATCTCCTGGCATCTGCTGAAGAGTGGGTGGAATTGAACCGGGGCAGCAACAAGCGCTCTGAATTGTTGAGCGGGCTCACCATCATCAATGCCTTCTTCGAAAACTCGACCCGCACGCTTTTGTCTTTTGAAATTGCGGGCAAGCGCTTGGGCGCTGATGTCGTCAATATGCACGCCGCGCAATCGAGCGTTAAAAAAGGCGAGACGCTGATTGATACCGCGATCACCCTTAACGCGATGCGCGCCGATGCGATTGTTATTCGCCACGGCTCAAGCGGGGCGACGCAGCTCATTGCGGATAAGGTCGATTGCCCGGTTCTCAACGCAGGCGATGGGCAGCACGAACACCCGACGCAGGCGCTTCTCGATGCGCTGGCGTTGCGCAAAGCATTGGCTGAGCGCGGCGAGGGGAGCGAAGACTTCACCGGGCGAACCATTTTGATCTGTGGTGACATCCTTCACAGCCGCGTCGCGCGCTCAAACATCCTGTGCCTTCAAGCAATGGGTGCCAGCGTTCGCTTATGCTCGCCCCCTGCGCTTATGCCGCAAGGGGTGGAGATGATGGGCGCGCAAGTATTCCATGACTTCGATGCGGCTCTTGAAGGGGTGGATGTTGTCATGATGCTGCGCCTTCAGTCGGAACGTATGTCAGGCCAATTCATCCCCTCGGCGCGCGAATATCATCACCTTTATGGCCTGACGAAAGCGCGGCTTGAGCGGGCGGCGCCTGACGCACTGGTGATGCATCCCGGGCCGATGAACAGGGGCGTAGAGATCGATAGTGAGGTCGCGGACATGATCGGGCGCTCGATCATCACCAGTCAGGTTGAGATGGGCGTCGCGATCCGCATGGCCTGTCTCGATGTGCTGACCCGGAAAACGCGCGGCGTTGAGGGGGGGTCGGCATGAAGCAAACAAACCCCCTCACGATCATCAATGGGCAAATCGTTACGCTGCAAGGCCTTGTTAAAGGCGCGGTGCGATGCGTTGAGGGCTTGATCGAAGCGGTCGGTTCGGATGTCGCGCCGCAAGAAGGTGACGATATTATCGACGCGCGCGGCAAGCTGATTGCACCGGGCATCGTCGATTTTGGTGTCTTTGCGATTGATAAGCCTGCGTTTCATTTTGGCGGGATTACGCGCGCGGCTTTGATGCCCGACCAATCCCCGCCGCTCGATTATCCCAGCCGCGTCAATTACATCGCGAAAAGTGGCAAGCCCGACCTTTGGGTTCACCCACTCGCAGCGGCGACACGCGGGCTTGAGGGGCGCGAGCTTGCCGAGATTGCCTTGATGCGAGAAGCAGGCGCGCGCGGGGTCGCAACCGGTCGCCAATGGATAGCCGATAGCGGCGTGATGCTGCGGCTTTGCCAATATGCCGCGATGCTTGACCTTGTAGTGGTCACCCACGCCGAGGATGCAGCCCTTGTGGGCAATGCGAGCGCCACGGCAGGAGAGATTGCGACACGGTTGGGCCTGCCAAGCGCCCCTGCCGAAGCAGAAGCGCTTGCGATCGCGCGCGACATTGCTCTGGCAGAGCTAAGCGGCGCTCGGCTTCATTTCCGCCAAGTCACGACGGCTGCGGGCTTTGATCTGGTACGAAGCGCCAAGGCCAAAGGCGTTCGCGTCACTTGCGGGATAACGCCCGCGCATTTCATGCTATCCGACCTTGCCACAGTTGATTTCCGCACTTTCACAAGGCTTTCACCGCCTTTGCGCAGCGAAGCTGATCGCAAAGCCGCACTTGCCGCGATTGCGGACGGAACCGTCGATGTGATCGCTAGCGGCCACGACCCACGCGGGCCAGAGGATAAGCGGCTGCCATTTGCGGATGCTGAACCCGGCATGGCAGGAGCAGAGACGTTGCTCGCCATGGTGATGGGGCTGGTGCGTGATGAACACATCGATATGCCGCGCGCATTTGCTCTTTTGAGCGGTAATCCAGCAAATCTTCTAGGTGTGCCTGCGGGGGCGCTTGAAGCCGGGCTGGAGGCCGATATTGCGGTTGTCGATCCCGATGCGCCCTGGGTGGTGAACCGGGCAAAGATGGCCGCGACCGCCGATAATACCCCGTTTGATATGCAAGGGGTCGAGGGCCGGGTGCGCGCGCTGGTCAAAGGCGGCGTTTCTATCACTGACCGGGCATAAAAATGGCCCCCGAAGAGCGGTGGGCTCATCCGGGGGCAGTTTCGCTGAAGCGTCGTAAATTGCTTAAGCGGGGGAAAGTCTCTTAGCGAGCGGCCACACGAACACCGCTTTTCACCGCGCCTGCCGGTGGGCTGGATTTTGCATAAGCAAAGCAGCCGCCGCCCGAACGTTTGACCGAGCCGCAAACTGAACGGGCATCGCGCGCGCCAAAGCCAGCAGCGGCGACACGGAAGAAAGTGCGTCCATTGACTTCGGCTTCGGTGAAGACCGCGTCATGACCGCGCAGGGCCGGATAACGGCGCTGAAATTCTTTCCATTTGGCCTCAGCCACTTCGCGGCTGTTGAACGCGCCAAGCTGAATGAGGTGGGTGTCGGCAGCGCCCGTTTTAGGAGCGCTGGCCTGAGCAGTGCGAGTTGGCGCCGTGCGGGTTGGCGCGGGCTTTGGCGCAGCAGCGCGCGGTGCGGGTGCTGCAGCGGGCTTGGGCGTTGCTTGCACAACTTCGTTTGACACAAACCGGCGTGCGGCAGGTTTCGGTGCGACCGCTGCAACCGACGGGGCGGGAGCAGGAGCCGCAGCCCTCGCCGGAGTTGGCGCGCGATCGCCACCGGTTACACCGTCATAATCTGCAAGGCCCATAGCCATCGCTTCGCTTTCACGCGGTGCCGGGGCGGATGCTTTGACCGGAGCGGGATTTGCGGCAGCCTTGGGCGCTGCAACAGGTGCAGGCTCAGCGCTGGCGAGTTGTTCCACCTCGGCAACCGTGTCCGCAAAGGCTGGGAAGTTGGCAAGCGCAAGGTGTTGCGGTTGGCCTGCATCGTTCACAGGCTTAAGGCCAAGCAGGGTTGAAACGCGCAGCATATGATCTTCTGGACGCGCGCTTGCAGCCCAATCGGAAAGGCGCGCATCAAGCTGATCGGCGGGCACATCTTCTGCGGCCATCACGCGCGCTGCACGCCAATTGCCAGCAAGCGCATAGGCATAGGCAAGGTTTTGACGCGACTTTGGCGAAGTGCTGCCTTCGCGAATGCTCTCGATGAGGATTTGAACGCCTCGCTCGGCTTCACCTGCAAGCGCAAGTGCAAGGCCAAGGTCAGCGCGCGGGACACTGTTCTGGCGCGCTTGAAGTTCGCGTACGGCCGCCGCGTTGTCGCCGATCGCCGTTTTGGCAAGCGCATAGCTTAAGACAGTGCGACCGCGACTGTCGCCAAGTTCCATCGCATCGCCAAATGCGGTTGCTGCCGATGCAAAGCGACCAGCTTCAAGATAGGCGCTGCCGAGGATGGCGCGGTATTCAGGGTCACGTGGGGAGGCGAGCACGGCGGCTTCTGCGTGCGATACGGCCTTGTCCACATTGCCTTTCGCCAAAGCGTTTTCGGCCTTGGTGAACGAAACCTGCGCAGGCGGTGCGGAAGACGCACAGCTGGCAAGCGCAAGGCTCGCAAGCGCAGAGCCCATGATCAGCCCCAATTTGGGACCGCTGGTGCGTGATGAATGACGAGCCATTTTCGTTTCCCCTAGTGGTTTGATTTTCTTCAGTGTCTTCGTCGGTTGAATGAATGTCATGGTCAGCCCTTCCTGACCGCTTTGGGCCTCATGCGCCGGGCAAGGGCATCGAGATCGGCAATTTCGCCGAGCATCTGGTCAAGCGCCTCAGTCACCAGCACTTGCGCGCTTTTGCCCTTCATCGTGGCAGCAAGGCGCAGTTTGAGGTGACGGTCCGGGTCAAGGCGCAAGGTGAAAGCGGCGCGGCGTTCAGGCTTGCTGGCTTTGGCGGCTGCTTTCCTTTGACCTTTGGATTTTTTCTTGGCGCTGCGCTTCGGCTTGCTCGCGCTCGCCTCATCTGCATCGCTTCCCTCTCCCATGTCGTTCCAGCCCAGATCTTCAAGCTGGTCTTCATTGGCGGACATCATACCGGGATAGGGCACAACTTGCGGGCGCATGGCAGGCTTTGCCCCGCCCTTGCGAGCGAGCAGAGTGGGTCCAAGCGAGGCGAAGCTGGCGTCGGACATAGCGCTCGCGGCCGCCTTTACTGCGCCACGCGGCGGCCAAAGCCACCAGCTGGACGTTGGACGCCATTGGGCTGGACCTGTGGACCAGCACCGGGTGAGGCAAAGACCGTGCGGCGGAAGTTCTTTTCCAGACGGTCCGAAATGTATTTCCAAAGCGCAGTGATCTCAGCAGAGCTGCGACCATCAGGCTCGACTTCCATCACCGTGCGGCCATCAATCATGGAGGCGGCAAAATCGGTGCGGTGGTGAAGGGTGATCGGAGCAACGGTGCCGTGCTGTGACAGGGCAACAGCAGCTTCGGATGTGATCTTCGCCTTAGGCGTTGCGGCATTGACGACAAACACCAGCGGCTTGCCAGCGCGCTCGCACAGGTCGACCGTCGCGCCCACAGCGCGCAGATCGTGCGGGCTGGGCCGGGTAGGTACAACGATCAGTTCTGCGACAGAGATCACCGACTGGATCGCCATGGTGATAGCGGGCGGTGTATCGATGACCGCGAGTTTGAACCCTTGCTGGCGCAAAATGGCCAGATCGTTGGCGAGACGCGAAACGGTGGTTTGGGCAAAGGCGGGATATTCCGCCTCGCGTTCATTCCACCAGTCGGCAAGCGAGCCTTGTGGGTCAATATCGATCAGCACGACCGGACCTGCGCCTGCGCGCTGAGCCTGGACGGCCAGATGCCCGGACAAGGTTGTCTTGCCTGATCCGCCTTTCTGCGATGCCAATGCGAGTACGCGCAAAACCGGTCCCCCTGGAATTTCGTGACCATGTGTGAGCCGCACAATTGCGGCCTTTCCAAAGAGGGAAATCGCAGACTACCCCTAATTTTGGGTTAATGCGTTATGCTCTCGTTTTGGCGGTGTTCACCATCGCGCGCTGCTGCTGTGCCTTTCCGGGTGCGAGCGGCAGGGGTTTACTCGGCTCATATCAACGAAATGCTAACCATTATAAGGCTAGGGATTGCACCATATCTCGCGCGCGAAACCAGTTATTTGCGCGGCTAACCAATTGGTGAAACTGTCAAAGGGCATAAGGCACAATGGCTCATTTTAATCACACAGGACCGACCCGGCTTCGCATTTTTGCAGGCGCGAGCGCTCTTGCAGCTGCTGTCATCGCAGTGCCTGCTGCTGCCGATGTCAAACAAGGGGTCGATGCGTGGTCGGCTGGCAATTACACTCAGGCGGTGAGCGAATGGCAATTGCCCGCCGAAAATGGTGATGCCGATGCTTTGTTTAACCTTGCGCAGGCCTATCGCCTTGGCCGCGGTGTTCCTGCCGACATCAACCGTGCTCGTGCCCTGTATGAGCAAGCCGCACAGCGCGGCCATGTGAAGGCAGCGGATAATTTCGGCCTTTTGCTGTTTCAGCAAGGCGAGCAGGCAAAGGCCATGCCCTTGATCAAGGACGCATCAGATCGCGGCGACCCGCGCGCGCAATATGTACTGGGCCTGGCGCATTTCAACGCAGACTATGCGGACAAGGACTGGGTGCGCGCTTATGCGCTTTTGACTCTGGCGAATGGCAAAGGTTTGCCTCAGGCCGCCACCGCGCTTCAACAAATGGACCAATATGTGCCCATGGCGCAGCGCCAGCAGGCGCAATCGCTTGCGCGCCAGCTCGAACAAGAAGCAGCCCAGCGTCGCAGCGCGGAACTGGCAGCGATTGATCTGGGGCAACCAGCGCCAGCCACGCCATCTTCCATTCCGGCGGTGGCATCCGCACGAGCATCCGCACCAGCACCCACACCGCAACCCGTCTTTGTTGAGCAAGCCCCTCAACGCGCTGCGCCTGCTCAAGCCTCCTACACTCCGGCTCCCGCTCCGCTTCCTGCACCCGCATCGTCAACGCCTTCAGCGACGCGCACGGGGAAATGGCGCGTGCAATTGGGGGCCTTTGGCGTATCGAGCAACGCAGACCGCCTGTGGGCTAAGCTGCAATCGAACCCGGCGCTTTCCGGTACTAGCAAAGCGCTTGTCCCCGGCGGCAATGTGACCCGTCTGCAAGCGGTGGGTTTCTACAGCCGCGCCGAGGCACAGCGCGCCTGTGACGCTCTCAAGCGCCAAGGCCAAGGATGCCTCGTAAAGCAGCCGTAACCCTTTTCACCCTCTCTCCCCCTTCCCCTGAGCCGCAGCGCTGCTAGTTTCGCGCTGCATTAAAGGCTCAGGGGAATTTTATGTCATCGGCGCAAGGGCCATCAGCGGGACCAGTAACCGCCAAAGACCGGATCGAAACGCTCGATTTTGTGCGCGGGATTGCCGTGATGGGCATTCTTGTGGCGAATATCGTCGCCTTTGGTCAGCCGTTTAGCGCCTATACCTATCCCAGCGCATGGATTGGCGGATCCGGTGATCCGGACGGCTGGTTATGGATTGCGCAATTCGTTCTCATTGATGGCAAGATGCGCGTGCTCTTCACTCTCTTGTTCGGTGCGGGCGTCTATCTGTTTATGGAGCGCGCTTGGGGGCGAGGGCAGACGCGCTGGCTTCAGGCGTGGCGATTGCTTATCCTGCTTGCCATTGGCCTTATTCATTTCTTCTTCCTGTGGCAGGGCGATATTCTGGCTCTTTATGGGATGTGCGGGCTGGGAGTGCTTCCTTTGCTCAAATTGTCACTCAAACGCATGATGGGCATTGGCGTGACCGCCTATGTTGTCGGCGCGCTTATTCTGGGCGCGATCATGGCGCCGCTTGGCTTTATGGCGGATAGCCCGGCGAGAGGCGAGGCCGGCATGGTGGAGTTCCAAGACGCGCTGGCCACGGGTAAGGCGCAAACGCTTGAAAAAGATGCAGCGCTAAGCAAGCTCAAGCTTGAGGGAAGCTATGGCGAAATCGTCGCGCACAAGCTTTCTGAAAACACCTTTGATCCCTTCATCAATGCGTGGCTCATCGTCTTTGAGTGCATTCCGATGATGCTGATCGGGATGGCGCTGTATCGGATGGGATTTTTCAGCGGCGGCGTGCCACCAAGCGACCTTAAGAAATGGGGCTGGATTGGATTGCTCATTGGCGCCTTGGGTAATCTCGCCATCGCTTTATATGTGCAAGGCGCAGGCTTTAGCTATTACAGCACGATTTCGGCGTTCTTTGGCCTCTCACCATTTCCGCGCGCGATCATGGCGCTTGGCATTGCCGCGCTTTTGGTTGCCTATTCACCAGCATGGAGCGGCTGGCTTGCTGTCCGGATAAGGGCAGCGGGGCGCGCGGCTTTTACCAATTACCTTGGCACATCGGTGGTAATGGTATTCCTGATGCACGGCTGGGCACTTGGTCTTTATGGCGAGCTTTCTAGGCCTGAGCTTTATCTTGTCGTGCTGGCCTGCTGGGCGGTGATGCTCGCCTGGTCAAAGCCTTGGCTCGAACGCTATCGTTATGGCCCGCTGGAGTGGCTGTGGCGATGCCTGACCTATCGGCAGGTTTTCCCGCTCAAGCGATAAACCAAGGTGATTCGTCTTGGGATTGCGGGAGCGCCTTTGGAAAAAGCCCCCGTCCACGCACAAATAAGCTTGCTATTGCGATTAATTCGCATATCTAGGTGTTGCAAACGCTTCGCAGGAGTGATTCTTGCGCGGCAGAGAGGGCCTTATGTACACTTGCATCTGCAACGCCATTCGCGAAACCGACCTTCGGGCCGCCGCCGTTCAATCGGGTGGCGATGCGGAAACGGTCTATGCGACGCTTGGAAAGCGCCCGAATTGCGGACAGTGCCTTGAGAAGGCTCAAAAATTGATCGAGGAAGAGCGCGCGCTTATCGCCAGTCTCGATCCGCAAGCCAAGCGCTGCAAAGAAGTCGCATTATAAGGCGCGCAGCCGCAATTGCGAGCCGCTCTCAAGCAACTGATTCCAAATGCAATTTTTCACCCTTCCCCTTGCTAGAGGGCAGGGCGAGCCTCTATATATGGTCCTATAAAGGGTCAGGCATTGATCTGGCTCAAACCCCGTAGGCCAACGCATAATAGAGGATACAATCCTATGAAGGGCGATCCCAAAGTCATCGAATTCCTGAACAAGGCGCTCACCAATGAGCTGACCGCGATCAATCAATACTGGCTGCACTACCGCGTGCTTGCCGATTGGGGCGTCACCAAACTGGCTGAATATGAACGGCACGAGAGCATCGAAGAGATGCAGCACGCCGACCGCCTCGCCGAACGCATCCTGTTTCTCAACGGCCTTCCCAACTTTCAGGCGATCCACAATCTGAAGGTTGGCGAGGATGTGAAGGAAATTCTCGAAGCTGACCTTGCGCTCGAGATGGAGGCCATCCCGCTCCTTCGCGACGCGGCGGAATATGCCAAGAGCGTGCGTGACTACACCTCGGAGCAGATATTCGAAGACATTCTTGCCAACGAAGAAGAACACGTCGATTTTCTGGAAACCCAATTCGATATGATCGAGAAAATGGGCATCCAGAATTACGTCCAGTTGCAAAGCCACCCCGCGGGAGAGGGCGAAACAAAAGCCGGGACGAATTAAAGGCGTTCAAGTTTACCAGAAGGGCGGGGCGGCAATGTCCCCGCCTTTTTTGCGCCCACAGGGGTCGTTAGGGTCGCGCGTCTATCTTCGGCCCGTCTGCTGCAAGCAGCGTTTCGCGGAAGAAATAGATCAACCCTGTGATCAAAAGCGCCACCGTCACTACCCATAAAACCGCGACAACCGTCCCGATCCTGGGCTCGATATAGGCCGAGACAAACAGGATCGCGATGACGAAGCTGATGACCACGGCTGCAGCGGTCGAGAATTTGATCGCCACGCGCACCAGACGGCGGCGTTTGCGCAGCCATTCGACTTCGCTCGCGTGAGCGATGTCATCGTTGTCCTTGTCGCTATCGGCAAGGCGTTCAATCCGCCCCGCGATCCAGATGATGCGCGCCATCATCACATTCATAATGCTGCCAATGCCAACCAGAAGGAAAGCGGGCGCCAAGCTAAGCTCGACGGCGCGAAGGACGCGCGGTGTGTCCGCTGTCCGGGCGAGGATTTCGCTGGCAACGCTGGCGGTGAGAAGCTCGAACATCATGATTTCTTATTGCCGCTGGAGTAGTTTCCGCCTCCACCGCGATTGGCATTGTAGGGGTTCTTAGGGCTTTTGAGCGTCACACGCACCGGTACGGCTTCAAAGCCCAGCTTAGAGCGGATGCCGTTGATCAAATAACGCTCATAACTCTTGGGAAGGTCATCAAGGCGGCTCCCGAAGACCACAAAGCGGGGAGGGCGGGTGCCAGCCTGCGTGATGTAGCGCAGTTTGATCCGGCGGCCACCGGGCGCAGGCGGCGGATTGGCGGCGAGCGCATCGTCGAACCAACGGTTGAGCGCCGCAGTGGGCACGCGCTTCGACCAGCTATCGCGCAAGGTAAACGCCGCACCAAGCATCGTATCGAGCCCTTTGCCGGTCTTGGCGCTCACTGAGAACACCGGAAGGCCGCGAACCTGTGCCAGACCATCGTGCAGCGCGGCTTTGATCCCGTTAAAGAGCGATGAGGCGTTTTCGGCCACATCCCATTTGTTGATCGCAACCATAAGCGCGCGGCCCTCTTCCAGAGCAAGCGCCGCGATTTTGAGGTCTTGGTGTTCAAGCCCCTGTGTCGCATCAAGCAGCAGCACGACCACCTCGGCAAAGTCCACCGCGCGCCGGGCGTCTGCGACAGATAGCTTTTCCAGCTTTTCCGTCACATTGCGTTTTTTACGCATCCCTGCGGTGTCTATGAGGCGAATTTCGCGCGTGTCGCCTGTTTTCGGGTCAGTCCATTCCCAATCGATGGCGATGGAATCGCGGGTGATCCCGGCTTCTGGCCCTGTCAAAAGCCGATCTTCGCCCAGTAGGCGGTTGATCAGTGTCGATTTGCCAGCATTGGGGCGACCTACGATGGCGAGCTTCAATGGCCCAAGCGGCGCATTTTCTTCGTCCTCGTATTCTTCATCGCGCGGCGCATTGGCTGCGGCTTCTGCTGCGTCGGCCTTCTCGCCAATGATAGGCCAGAGCCCGCCGAAAAGATCGGCAATCCCTTCGCCATGTTCAGCTGAGACGGCGACAGGCTCGCCAAAGCCGAGTTCATAGCTTTCCAAAACGCCCGCTTCGCCCGATTTGCCTTCGGCCTTATTGGCGACCAGTACGATCGGCACGTCATGTTCGCGAAGGTAGCGCGCAATTTCATTGTCGAGTGGGGTCAGGCCTGCGCGCGCGTCCACTACGAACATCGCCGCATCTGCACCCTCAAGGCTCGCCTCGGTTTGTTTGCGCATCCGGCCGGGCAGCGAAAGCTCGTCCTCATCCTCCCATCCGGCGGTATCGACCACGGTAAACTGCAAGCCCGCAATCTCCGCATCGCCCATCCGCCGGTCGCGGGTCACGCCGGGTTGGTCATCGACCAGCGCAAGTTTCTTGCCCACTAGCCGATTGAACAGCGTGCTCTTCCCCACATTGGGGCGTCCGATAATGATGAC
Organism: Erythrobacter sp. SCSIO 43205; assembly: GCF_019904235.1. Taxonomy (NCBI): domain Bacteria; kingdom Pseudomonadati; phylum Pseudomonadota; class Alphaproteobacteria; order Sphingomonadales; family Erythrobacteraceae; genus Erythrobacter; species Erythrobacter sp. SCSIO 43205. Next base: position 1,062,611 of record NZ_CP063202.1, read on the forward strand.
AGTGGGTTTTTCGACGGGTTTCATTGGCTCAGCTTGCATGGATGTATCGCCGCCAAGTGGGCCTTTGCGGGCGAATTGGCAAGGTTTGTCACTATACCGCCCGAAACTGTCACGATCCGTAAAATCCGCAAACAGCGTAAACCCGGCATTAACCCTTCTCTAAAGGCACATATCAAGATTACCGGGTCATTAGGGGTAATTATGAATTGCCACCTTAAACCTTTTGTCGCTGCCGGAATTGCTCTGGCGAGTGTTTCACTTGTGTCGGCCCCCGCCCCATTGGCGGCGCAGAGTTCCTCTTATCTGCAATGTGTGCCTTATGCCCGCGAGCTTTCGGGCGTGGACATCTATGGCGATGCGCGCACATGGTGGGATCAGGCCGATGGCAAATATGCGCGCGGTCGCCGCCCTCAGGAGGGCGCTGTGATGGTGTTCAAACCGCATCGCAATATGCGCCTTGGCCATGTCGCCTATGTCAGCAAAATCGTCGATTCGCGCAAAGTGCTGCTCACCCATGCCAATTGGTCAGAGATCAACGGACGGCGCGGGCAGATTGAACGAAGCGTTCCGGCAATCGACGTATCGCCCAACAATGACTGGAGCGAAGTGCGCGTCTGGTATCACCCGATCCAAGGGTTGGGCCGCACGCATTGGCCGCTGCACGGCTTCATCTATGCAGACGAGATGTCCCAGCCACAGCCCGCCATGCCGCGCGTTCGCGGACCTGTCCGTGTACAGCCGAGCCGTGAGTTCGTGAATGCCTTTGCCCGGTTCAGCCGTTAGGGCTGCAAAGGCAAAAGCCGGGGCTAGCCCTTCTTGGCAACCGGCGGATTGTCACCGAGGTCTTCGAACCATGCTTCGACCGGGCCGTTCAGCTTCAAGGTAAGCGGTTGGCCACGACGGTCCACCGTCTTGCCGGCCTGTACCCGAACCCAGCCTTCTGAGATCGAGTATTCCTCAATATCGGTGCGCACGCGGTCTTTGAACCGAATGCCAACGCCGCGTTGAAGCACCTCGGCGTCGAAGGCGGGGTTGCTTGGATTTACCGACAAATGGTCGGGCGGAACGTCCGCTGGATTTGTTTGGTCACTCATGGGCCAGAGCCCATAATCGCCTCTTCATCGCGAAACAAGCGTGCTTAGTCGCAGCCAAGGCGCTTGCCCTTTTGTGTGGAGGGCTCTAGGGGGCCTGTTCTGACGCGCGCGGGAGGCCCTTTGGTTTTCCCGCGCGGCTTCGTTCGGATATGCGGGCGTGGCGAAATTGGTAGACGCGCCAGATTTAGGTTCTGGTATCGCAAGATGTGGGGGTTCGAGTCCCTTCGCCCGCACCAACTTCGCCCTTCGGCAGGTCCGGCGTTGAGATGAATTTTTCTGTTTTACAAAGGCATAAAGTACCACCTCATGGCAATTAAGCAGACCACTAACGAAGGCCTCAAGCGCGGTTACGAGATCACGCTCACCGCCGCTGAAATCGCCGCGAAGATCGAAGCTGAGATCAAAAAGATCGCGCCGCAGGTGAAGATGCCAGGCTTCCGCCCCGGCAAAGTGCCAGCGAATCTCGTCAAGAAAATGCACGGTGAGCAAATCCACGGCCAAACGGTCAATGATATGATTCGCGAATCGGTCGATGGCCTCATTGCTGATGAAAACCTGCGTCCAGCCATGCAGCCAGCGGTTTCGCTTGGCGAGGGCTATGAAGAAGGCAAGGATGCCGTCATCACGGTTGAGCTTGAAGTGCTTCCAGAGGTTGAAGCACCAAGCACTGAAGGCCTCAAGCTTGAAAAGCTGACCGTTCCAGTCAGCGACGAAGCGCTTGAAGAGGCGATTGCCAACATTGCGGGCTCGAACAAGAGTTATAAGGATGCCGCCAAGACCAAAAAGGCGGCTGAAGGCAACCAGCTGATCATCGACTTTGTCGGTAAGCTTGATGGTGAAGAGTTTGAAGGCGGCAAAGCTGAAGATGCACCACTGGTGATCGGTTCCGGCGCATTCATTCCCGGTTTTGAAGAGCAGCTTGTTGGCGTGAAGACAGGTGATGAGAAAACCATCACTGTGACCTTCCCCGAAGATTATCAGGCCGAACATCTCGCCGGTAAAGAGGCGACTTTTGACGTGACGGTTAAGGCTGTGAAGGTCGAAACCGAAACCAAGATCGACGACGAGTTCGCCAAGAACCTCGGCCTCGACAGCCTCGATAAGCTCAAAGAAATCATGACGGGTCAGCTTGAACAGCAGACCGCAGGGCTCACCCGCACTCAAATGAAGCGCCAGTTGCTCGATCAACTTGCCGCTGGTCACGACTTTGAAGTGCCAAGCCAGATGGTAGAGGCCGAGTTCGAACAAATCTGGGCTCAGCTGCAACAAGAAGCGGCCAAGGAAGAAGATCCCGAAGCAGCGATCAAAGAGATCGAAGCTGAAAAGGACGATTACAAGGCGATCGCAGAGCGCCGCGTGCGTTTGGGCCTTCTCCTTTCCGAAATCGGTCAGGCGAACAATGTCGAAGTGACCGCGCAGGAAATGCAAATGCTGATCCAGCAGGCGGCACAGCAATATCGCCAGGAAGATCGTGAGCGTTTCGTTCAGTACATTCAGCAAGACCCAATGGCCGCCGCTCAACTGCGTGCACCGCTTTATGAAGACAAGGTCGTCGACTTCCTCTTCGACAAGGCCGAAGTGACCGAGCGCGAAGTGACGCTTGAAGAGCTTCAGGCTGCGATTGAAGCGGACGAAGAGGCTGAGGCTGAAAAGGCTAAGAAAGCCCCTGCCAAGAAGAAGGCTCCGGCCAAGAAAGCGGCTGCGAAAAAGGCTCCTGCCAAGAAGACAGCAGCCAAGTCTGACGAGAAGGAAGAGGCGAAGAAAGCCCCCGCCAAGAAGCCAGCTGCTAAGAAAGCACCCGCAAAGAAGGCACCGGCCAAAAAGCCAGCGGCTAAAAAGGCTCCTGCTAAGAAAGCCGCTGATAAGAAGTAAGCTTTCAGCCTAGAGTTATAGAATTGCTAGAAGCCCCGCCCGGGAATTCCTTGGGCGGGGCTTTTTCTTATCAGTCTTCGGCTGACCAACGCTTGAAGCTTGGGGTAGGCAGCTCAGCGCTGCGCGCCCGCTCGTAAGCCGCGCCCACCTTCAACACCTCATGATCAGCCCATTTCGCGCCGAAAAAGCTGATCCCGACTGGCAGACGCTCAACCTCACCCATTGGCACGGTCAAATGCGGATAGCCCGCGACCGCTGCGGGCGTTCCAAAGCCGATTGAGCCGTTGAATTGATCGCCCAGCACGAGGTCGCTCATCCACGCAGGGCCTCTTGTAGGAGCGGTGAGGAACTGCACATTGTGCGTCGCCAATAAGTGATCAAGCGTCTCTTCCCCTGCAATTCGTAGGGCCTTGGCGCGCGCTTCCTCGTAAGCTTTGCGGTCGGTGGTTGTTTCAGCAAGCTCGAACAGGCCTTGATCAAACCAGCGCATTTCCGCCTCGCTGCTTCTGTTAAAGGCGATGAGGTCAGCGAGGCTTCGTGGTGTGTCTGCCCCGTCAATCTCCGGGATGGAGGCCAAGTATTTGCCCATCTCTTTGCGCAGTTCGTACATCAGCACGGTAAAGCTCGCGTCCCAAATTTCCTCGTTCATCTCGAACTCAATATCGACCAGCTCCGCGCCCGCTGCCTCAAGGTCGGCCAGCGCCGTTTCAAACACGCGTGCGACCCGCGCATCATTGCCGATCTGACTGCGCATCACTCCGATCCGCACGCCTTTAAGCGAAAAATCGGCAAGCCCTGCGGTGTAGTCGCTGACCCGAACCGCCTCCAAAGTGGCGGCATCGGCCTCGTCCTCTCCTGCAATCGCGGTTAGCAGAAGGGCAGCGTCGTGCACTGTCTTGGCCATGGGGCCGGCGGTATCCTGCGTCGAAGAAATCGGCACCACATGGGTTCTGCTGACGATGCCAACGCTGGGCTTGAAACCGACCACTCCATTTATGCTCGCAGGGCAGGTGATTGAGCCATTTGTCTCCGTCCCAATCGCGGCCCAGGCAAAGCCGGCCGCAACTGCCGCGCCGCTTCCTGACGAAGAACCGCAAGAATTGCGGTCGATAGCGTGAGGATTGCGAGTGAGGCCGCCAATCGCGCTCCACCCGCTGGTGGAATCATCGGAGCGGATGTTGGCCCATTCGCTAAGGTTCGTCTTGCCCAGCACAACACCGCCTGCAGCGCGCAGATTTGCGATCAAAGGTGCATCGCGGCCGGTCATATTGTCCTTTAGCGCAAGGCTGCCGGCGGTGGTGGGCAATTCGCGCGTTTCGATATTGTCCTTCACCAAAACCGTGCGTGCATCGAGTGGCAATCCGCGCCGCTGCAATTGGCGGACCTGTCTTGTGATATCGGGTGCCAGCGCGATGACCGAATTGATACCGTCCGGCCCGCCGTCAAGCGTGACAATACGGTAGATTTGTCCGACCGCGCGCCCTTCCGCCATAGTGGTCGCGGGCTCCACCCCCGGTGGCAAGTCAATGCGCTGCGGCGTGATCTCTATCGTTGGCGCAGGCTTGCGTAATGGTTCTGATTTCGCGGTCAGCGGTGTCGACGGTAGAGCGATGGCCGCAATGCTTGCAGCGAGTAGCAGGGAACTGCGTGATTTCATGGCTCAATTGTTTGCACTTTTGCCTCTTTTTCCCAAGAGGAAAGTTAATGCCCTTGAACAATGCGCCCGCGCGTCCGACATAGGCGGCCTGGCCTTCTGGCAACATTTTGGATGAGGATTAAATTCGATGATCGACCTGTTTGGCAATTCTGGCGAAACTTTTGGCGCACAAGGTCAGTTTGGGCATGACCCGATCACTGGCGCATTGGTGCCGACGGTCGTCGAACAATCCAGCCGGGGTGAGCGCGCGTTTGACATCTTCTCACGCCTTCTGCGTGAGCGCATCGTCTTTGTAACAGGACAGGTTGAGGACAATATGGCCTCGCTCATCGTTGCGCAGCTGCTTTTCCTTGAGAGCGAAAACCCATCCAAGCCGATCAGTATGTACATCAATTCGCCCGGCGGTGTTGTGACCGCTGGGATGGCGATCCATGACACGATGCAATACATCAAGCCTAAGGTGTCGACCGTGTGCATCGGTCAGGCGGCCTCAATGGGCAGCTTCCTTTTGGCAGCTGGCGAACCCGGTATGCGCGTTGCTCTTCCCAATGCGCGGATCATGGTCCACCAGCCATCAGGCGGCGCGCGCGGCATGGCCTCGGACATCGAAATTCAGGCGCGCGAGATCTTGCGCATTCGCACCCGCTTGAATGACCTTTATGTGAAATACACCGGCCAATCGCTCGACGATATCGAAGCGGCTATGGACCGCGACACCTTCCTTGAGGCAGCAGAGGCCAAGAAGTTCGGTCTGGTCGATAAAGTTTTCGAAACGCGTCCTGAGGCTGGTGATGAAACCGGCGAGGGAAGCGTTGGGACCGATGAAAAGGGTTCAGGCGGCGCCCCTGAATAAGGTTTAAGCATGGCAGAGATTGTCGCCCCATTGCGGGACGATGACTGATTGCGTTTAATGCCCTGTGCACTTTTTGGCCGCTATTATCGGCATTGCGGACCAAAAATGCTGTCGTCATGTGTTGATTCATGTGGGCAGCTAGATACACTCACCGAATCCGTCCGGCCTTGTATCGTCAAGTCCGGCCCGGATTCGAGGAATAGTAGGAATGACCAAATTGAGCGGTACTGACAGCAAAAGCACCTTGTATTGCAGCTTCTGCGGCAAGTCTCAGCATGAGGTGCGCAAGCTTATTGCCGGCCCCACCGTATTCATCTGCGATGAATGCGTTGAGCTGTGCAATGATATCATTCGCGAAGAAACCAAGGCTGGCATCGCTGGCAAGAAAGAGGGCGAGGTTCCGACCCCGTCTGAAATCTTTGCAACGCTCAATGATTATGTGATCGGCCAGACAAGCGCTAAGCGCAATCTCTCGGTTGCGGTCCACAACCACTACAAGCGCTTGAAGCACTCGGGCAAAGCGGGCGAGGTTGAGCTGGCGAAGTCCAACATCCTGCTCGTCGGGCCGACGGGTACGGGTAAGACGCTGCTCGCCCAAACCCTCGCGCGTACGTTCGATGTGCCCTTCACGATGGCTGATGCAACCACACTGACCGAGGCAGGTTATGTGGGTGAGGACGTTGAGAACATCATTCTCAAGCTGCTTCAAGCATCCGACTACAATGTCGAAAAAGCCCAGCACGGCATCGTATACATCGACGAAATCGACAAGATTACCCGCAAGGCCGAAAACCCCTCGATCACCCGCGACGTGTCGGGCGAAGGCGTGCAGCAGGCTTTGCTGAAGCTGATGGAAGGCACCACCGCTAGCGTGCCGCCACAAGGTGGCCGTAAGCACCCGCAGCAGGAATTCCTGCAAGTGGACACGACCAACATCCTGTTCATCTGCGGCGGTGCTTTTGCTGGCCTTGATAAGATTATCGCTGATCGTTTGCAGAAGCGCTCCATCGGCTTTGGCGCACACGTCGCCGATCCTGACAAGCGCCGGATTGGTGAACTTCTTGAGAAGAGTGAGCCTGAGGATCTCCTCAAGTTTGGCTTGATCCCTGAATTTGTTGGCCGTTTGCCGGTGATCGCCACGCTGCACGACCTTGATGTCGATGCGCTGGTGACGATCCTTCAGGAGCCGAAGAACGCTCTGGTGAAACAGTATAAGAAGCTCTTCGAACTCGAAGATGTCGAACTGACTTTCACCGATGAGGCATTGAAAGCCATCGCAGAACGCGCAATCAAGCGCAAAACGGGCGCTCGTGGTCTTCGCTCAATCGTTGAAGGCATCCTGCTCGACACGATGTTCGACTTGCCCGACATGGAAGGCGTGACTGAGATCGTGATCGACGAGGACGTGGTCGCGGGTAAGAAAGACCCTGTGCGCGTCCACGGCGGCGACGCGAAGGAAGAGGCGGCTTAAGCCATGCCGGGCACCATCGAATTGGTGCTTATTATTGCGACCATCGCTGCCTTGCTAGCCTCAGGGCTATGGACCGAACGAAGGTTTGCTTGCTTCAAAGAGCTTCCCGCGCATTATGACTTTCGCGGGGAACCAACCCGCTATTCATCCCGAAGCGTCATGGCCTGGCTTTTGCCTAGTGTTTTCTCGATCATGTTGGTCGTGGTGACTGTCGCTATGTCAGCTATCCCGGAAGAGGTGCGCAATGGAGATCCTCTGGGTGGGGTAATCGTGTGCTGTGCGACCTTTCTCGTGGCGCAGGCTTTGATCCTGTGGCTACATACCCGCTGGGCACAGCGGCAGGGTTAGATCATACACATGAAAACAATCGGCATCCTCGGCGGAATGAGCTGGGAAAGCTCGGCGCAGTATTACGCGCTGATCAACCGCGAAGTCCGCGCGCGCAAAGGCGGGATCGTCTCTGCGCCGCTGGTGATGCACTCCTTCGATTTCGACCACATCGCCGCGCTTCAGCGGGCTGATGAGTGGGAGCAGTTGGGCGACATCCTTGGGCAAGCGGCGGCGGGTCTGGAGAAGGCAGGGGCCGATTGCATCCTGATTGCAACCAACACCATGCACCTCGTCGCGCCGCAGGTTGAGGCGCATATTTCATGCCCATTGCTCCATATCGCCGACCCGCTCGCAGCAGGGTTCAAGGCGGCTGGACACGATACGGTCGGCCTCATGGCCACTCGCTTCACCATGGAACAGCCATTTTACGCAGAGCGCCTCGCGCAGCATGGACTGAAGGTGGTGGTCCCTGATGAAAGCCACCGCGCAGAGATTCACCGGATCATTTTTGACGAGCTATGTGCAGGAAAAGTCTGTCCCAAATCGCGCGCATTCTACTGTGATGTGATCGCCGATCTGCAATCGCGGGGCGCGCAAGGGATTGCGCTCGCGTGCACTGAAATCATGCTTTTGATCGAGCAGTGCCACAGCCCGCTGCCGCTGTTTGATACGACCGCGCTGCATTGTAAGGCAGCCGTCGACTTCGCGCTCGGTTAATGACCGAAACGGCTGCTCAGCAGCCGCAAGGCCGACTGGCCGTCCGCAGCAGGCGCAGCTTCGCTGCGCGTCAAGCGAGGATGCTCGCCCGGATGGGCGAGCGTAACCACCAAGACTCAAAACCCCGCCCAGCTTCACGAACGAAAAGCTGAGCGGGGCAAGGTCAGGCGTCTTTCCATGAGGGAGGGGGAACGGAAGGAGAAGACGCCCGGGGTTGGTCAGGAAACGTATTTACGCAGGCAAAAATACACCGTCAGTCACGTGAATAATGCCGTTGGCCGTCTCGACATTGGCCGTGGTCACAGCGGTCGCGCGGCCTTTGGCATCGGTGATGACAATGGTGTCACCCGAAAGGCGTGCAGTGAGCTTCTGACCTGCGAGCGTCTCGATTGTCGCTTCGCCACCGTGCTTGTTGATCAGGCGAACAAGATCGTCCGAAGTCACTGACCCCGACACAGCATGATAGACGAGCACATTGGTAAGCGTGCCCTTGTTTTCAGGACGAAGCAGCGTTGCAACTGTGCCATCGGGCAATTTGGCAAAGGCGGTGTCGGTTGGCGCGAACACGGTGAAAGGGCCGGGGTTGGAGAGCGTGCCTGCAAGACCTGCTGCGGTGACGGCTGCGACAAGTGTGTTGTGCACGCCAGTGCTTTGCGCGGTTTCAACGATATTGGGGGTCTGTTCCTGCGATGCGGCTTTGTGACCGTGTGCAGCAAGCGGCACTGTGGTCACAGTGGCAAAGCCAGTGGCAGCTGCAATCGCAGCGAGAGCAACGGCGCGGAAGGTCTTGGACTTGTTGGACATTAGGGATCTCCAGTTTGCGCAAGCCCTCCCAGTCTTGCATTGGAAATTACGTCCGACCTTGCAATTCGGATGCATTAGCGGAGCCAATATCTGCAATTATTTTGTGAACTGCTTGGAATTGCGACGAAATTTCCCGCACGCGTACTCGTGTGCGCTCAGGGATTACACCTGAGAAAAACTTCCTTGCGCCACCACAGGCCCTGCGTCCTGACCCTCTGGTTTGCCGCCTATGGGCTCGCGCGTGAGCACAAGCTCGGCCCCGTCGCCGATATTGGCGATGATCTCGGCCTCAAGATCATGGCCCAGTACTTCGCCCGGTTTCACAACGCCAAGCGACTGAAGAGCGCTGCCATCAGAGGGCACCAGCCACAATTCATGATCGTGGACCCCATCGGCGGTAAGCCCGATGGCCCCTACCAGAAGTTGCTCACTTTCAGGGATATAGGTCACATCAAGGCGAAGGCCCGTGTCGCCAATGGGCACTTGGGCCACCAACGGATCGTTCGAGGCGACAATAGTTTCATTGCCGGATGGAGCGATGGAGCCCGGTTCACTGCCCGGCGCGAAGATCAAAATCGCGAGCAGAACCGCAGCGGCCGCTGAAGTGATCGCGGCGGTCCACTGCCAGCGCTTAAGCCGAGCTTCGAGCGATACAACGTTTCGCATCGCGCCCATTGCGGTGTCAGTTGCGTTCTCTGCTTGCGATGCGGCTACTGCCTCGGAAATCCGTGCCCAAACCGCATCGCTCGGCTCTGCGCCTGCCATTTCATCGGTCCATGGCGCAAACCAATTGTTCCACCAATCCTTGCGCCAGCGATATTCGGGATCGCTTAAAAGCTTGGCGCGCGATTGTGCGAGCTCTTCGCCTTCGAGAAGCCCAAGCGCGTGCTCTGCGGCAAGCATTGGGTTGTCGCGTTCAGCATCGTCGAACGGCGCGTCGTTGAAAGGCGTCTTGTCGCTGCTCATGCCGCCTCACTCGCCTCAAGACAGGCGCGCAGCTTTTTGAGGCCACGGCGGATCCAGCTTTTCATCGTACCAAGCGGCACATCAGCCCTCTCGGCCAGTTCGGCATAGGTGAAGCCATCGAAAAAAGCGCTGCGGATGTGGGTGCGGGTACGCTCATCAAGGCCTTCGATACACTTGTGAATTTGTGCTGTATTTTCAGCGTCCACCAACAAATCATCGGCCATGGGGCGATCATCGGGCAGGGGCAGGGCCTCTTCCACGGGCACCGCGCCTTGGCGCACTTTCCCTGTGCGCAGGCGGTCAATCGCACGGTTGCGCGCGAATGTGGCGAGCCACGAAATCGGGCTCGCCCGCTCAGGGTCGTACCGGTCGGCTTTCTGCCAAAGATTGATGTACACGTCTTGCAAGGCGTCTTCTGCTTCTTTCCTGTCGCCCAAGATACGCAGACAAATTCCGAAAAGCTTCACCCGTGTCGCTTCGTATATTTCCTCAAGCGCAGCGCTGTCGCCTTCGGCAAGGCGCACCATCGCCGCGCGCAGTTTTTCGCGGGCAAGATCCGCTGCCTTCTTGTCCAGTCCTTCAGCCATCAGAACAGCTGCACCCGTTCGGACCGCTCACGCGGTGCGAGATGCAGTGTCAGGCAGGCGGGTGTGTGCGTTTGCACGGGAATGTGTCATCCTCTCGTAAGGATTTGCGATGTGCGCAAGAGCGCATCCAAGGTCAATCCTTGCATCTATTGCAAAGGGGACGAGCGGGAGGGCAAAAAGTTCCTATTCATAGACACATGATGCGCGACCGCCGAGCTTGACATCGCCAATCGCGCGTTCAATCCGGTTGCCGTGGCGCAGCAGCCATCCGCCGGGGTTTTTGACCGAACGTTTCTTTGGCTGAGGCAGGGCAACCGCCATGCGGGAGGCCTCGTCAGGGGAAAGCCGCGCGGCGGAATGTCCGAAATAGCGCTGTGCACCCGCTTCAGCGCCATATGTGCCAATGCCGGTTTCCGCGACGTTGAGGTACACCTCCATAATGCGTTCCTTGCCCCAGACCGCTTCGATCCAGAAGGTGAACCAGGCCTCGAACGCTTTGCGCACATAGCCGCCGCCTTGCCATAAAAAGACGTTCTTGGCGGTTTGCTGGCTGATGGTGGAGCCGCCTCTTATCCGGCCACCTTGCGCGTTTTCGCGGGCGGCTTGCTCAATGGCTTCGGTATCGAAACCCCAATGTTCGCAAAATTTCGCATCTTCCGCTGCGATCACTGCATAAACGAGATTGGGGTCGATATTTTCAAGCGATTCCCAATCCTTCGTGATCGAATTTTCGTCCATCACCATGGTTGCAGTGATAGGCACCGGCACGAATTTGAACACGATCACCAAGAGGAGCGATAGCCCCACGAACCACAGGATGATCTTGGCGAGTGTTCGGGCCAGAAAGCGGGGGATGGCTTGCATAAGAACCAGTTTACGAGACGCACGGCCAAGGCGCAATTGCAATGCGTATCTTGCGCAAGGCTGCGCGGCGTGCTTGATATTGCGAACCATATTTCGGGGACCAGATTATGAAGCTTTTCCGCACCGCATCCGCCGCCATCGCTCTGGCGCTTGCCAGCACTCCGGTGCTTGCCTCCGCAGATGATCACACCGTCGATCACTCGGCAATCAAAGCGGCGGTTGAAGCGGAATATGACAGCTATCTCGCCCCACTGTTTGTGCATTTTCACAAGAACCCGGAGCTCTCCTTCCTCGAAAACCAGACCGCTGCGCGCATGGCTCAGGAATTGCGCGATGCGGGCGTGGAGGTAACCGAAGGTGTTGGCGGCACCGGCGTTGTCGGGATGCTGGAAAACGGGGATGGTCCGCTGATCCTCATGCGCGCTGACATGGATGGTCTTCCGGTATCTGAGAAGTCTGGGCTCGATTACGCCTCCACGGCGACGCAAGTGGGTCAGGACGGCAAAGAATATCCGGTGATGCACGCGTGCGGGCATGATGTGCACATAACATCGCTTGTCGGCACCGCGCGCCAGCTTGTTGCGATGAAGGATCATTGGAAAGGTACGGTCATGTTCATCGTCCAGCCCGCCGAAGAGCGTGTGGGCGGGGCAAAGGCGATGCTGGAGGATGGCCTATACGAGCGTTTTGGAAAGCCTGACTATGCACTTGCTTTCCACGTGGCATCGGTCCTGCCCACCGGCAAGGTTTCGGCGGCAGAAGGCATCCAGTATTCAAGTGCCGACAGCGTGGACATCAAAGTGCCCGGCATTGGCGCACACGGGGCCAGCCCTCATGCAGGGCGCGATCCGGTCTACATCGCCAGCCAGATCGTGACCGCGCTGCAATCCATCGTCAGCCGTGAGGTCCAGCCGCTTCAACCAGCGGTGATTACCGTCGGCTCGTTCCACTCCGGCTCCAAGCACAACATCATCTCTGACCTTGCCGAATTACAGCTGACCGTTCGCGCCAATGATGAAAAAGTGCGCGCGCAATTGCTTGAGAGCATCGAACGGATCGCTGTGAATACGGGCAAGGCACATGGCCTGCCCGACGATATGCCGGTCGAAGTGGTGGTGAGTGAGGGCACGCCTGTCACCTATAACGATGTCGCGCTTGCCAAGCGTCTCAACGCGGTGATGAAGCGCGATCTTGGCGAAGACGCTTTTCTGGAATTCCGCCAGCAAGGGATGGGCGCAGAAGATTTCAGCTATTTTGTCGCCGAGGATATGGGCGTGCCGGGCTATTACTTTGCGGTGGGCGGCACCCCGCAGGAAGCCTTCGACGCGGCTGAGAACGGCGGCCCTGCGGTGCCGAGCCACCACTCGCCTTTGTTCAAAATCGAGCCGCGCCCGAGCGTAACGCTAGGCACCCGCGCAATGGTTGCAGCGGTGCTGGACTTGGCGCCGGCTGAATAAGGCCGCGCGCCGGAGCCTTCTAGCGGCTCGACAGCGTACCCCAGTCGATCCCGGCGAACAGCTTTTGTTCGATGCCAATATTTTTGGCCGCATCTGCGCTTGGGTAAGAACCCCGGTATTTGACCATATAGGCGCTGCTCGCTGGGCAGGCGACGTAGAGGAATGAGACAAGTTCATCGTGCTCGAAGCCATATCCGCTTGGCTCAACAATATAACTGCGTGAAATTTGCGTTGCCCCGGTGAATTCCTTCATCGAGAAGACATCCTCGCTGGTAAGGACGCTGGCACCGCGTCGCATGACAGCAGCGTCTGCTCCGGCAAAACTTTCCTCGCAGCTTTCGCCGCGGCGGGGGTAAACGTAGAGGGTGATTTCCCCCCTGCGGTCAGTCGGGCGGTAGACAATCCCCGTGTCGCGTCCGTCGGCATCAAATTCGACGACGCGATGGCGCCTAAACCCGGGAATGTTCTCTGGCAAAGCGACATTGGTGGCTTTGTGGACGTAAGGGTCAGGCGCGTTTTCTACATCGGTTCGTGCACTGGCCGGCGAGGCGATGCCAAGGCTGGTGAGAAGAAGGGCAAACCAAACTGCCAGGCCAAATCGATCAAAAACTCTACGCATAAAAAACCCTCCGTGTGGCCATTCTAAGCCTGCACGGAGGGTATTTCAAATCAGATTAATAGCGGCTTGATTTATGCCATGCCGGGAAGCAGGCGCTCACCAGCAATCCGCTGCATCGCCTTTTGCAGCTTTTCAAAGGCGCGTACTTCGATCTGGCGAATCCGCTCACGGCTTACGTCGTAGACCTGCGAAAGCTCTTCCAATGTCTGCGGGTTTTCCGTCAAGCGGCGCTCGGTCAGGATATGCTGTTCACGCTCATTGAGCGATTCCATCGCCTCGGTAAGCATTTCGTGCCGCACATTGGCTTCTTCAGCATCAGCAACCGTTTCGTCCTGAAGCGGGCGATCATCGGTCAGCCAATCCTGCCATTCGCCAGCCCCCTCTTCGCCATTGCGCATCGGGGTGTTCAAAGAGCCATCGCCGCCCATCATCATCCGGCGGTTCATGTTGACGACTTCCTGTTCTGGCACGCCGAGGTCGGTCGCGATTTTCGCAACGTCATCGGGCGACAGGTCAGTGTCGTCATACGCCTCCAGCTGCTTCTTCATCCGGCGAAGGTTGAAGAACAATTTTTTCTGAGCCGCAGTTGTGCCCATTTTAACAAGGCTCCACGAGCGCAGGATGTATTCCTGAATACTCGCCTTGATCCACCACATCGCGTAAGTCGCGAGGCGGAAACCGCGGTCGGCTTCGAATTTCTTGACGCCCTGCATCAGGCCCACGTTCCCTTCCGAAATCAGGTCCGAAACGGGCAGGCCATAGCCGCGATAACCCATCGCGATCTTCGCCACGAGACGCAGGTGCGATGACACCAGTTGCGCGGCTGCTTCCGGGTCTTCGTGCTCTTCATACCGTTTGGCGAGCATATATTCCTGCTCAGCCGTCAACACGGGGTATTTCTTGATTTCCGACAGATAGCGATTGAGGCTTTGTTCACCGCTGAGAGCCGGAACTGAGGATGCTTTACTCACGTTTTTTCCAACCTTTCTTTCGTCGACCCCGTCTTGTCGAACCCCTGATGGGCATCCGAAGGTACGGGCCACTTGGTTACATATATTCGATTTTTGTGCGTTTTGCAGCGCATTTCATCGATAACTACAGCCGAGTTCGTCGATTAGTTCCATCATATCCGCTGGTAAATCCGCGCGAAACCGTACCTCTTGGCTGAGAATCGGGTGTAGGAAACCCAATTCGGCCGCATGAAGCGCTTGGCGGGTAAATTTGAGCTTACCAAGCAGCGGTTTGAGGGACTTTGGCGCTCTGCCGTAGAGTGGATCTCCTAATAGCGAATGACCGATTGACGCACAGTGAACGCGGACCTGATGGGTGCGCCCTGTTTCGAGGCGACATTCGATGAGGGAGGACGAATCCAGCCGCTCAAGCACCTTGTAATGGGTGATCGCGTGTTTCCCGCGTGAGGAATTCTTGGGCAGGACCGCCATTTTCTTTCGGTTCGCATCAGATCGGCCCAATTTCTCGTCGATCGTCCCCTCAGATGGGCTGGGATGCCCGCCACACACTGCCAGGTAACGGCGATGAACGCTGTGCTCGGCAAACTGAGCGGCCAGGCCTTCATGCGCGGCATCGGATTTAGCCACCACGAGCAGGCCCGATGTGTCCTTGTCGATGCGATGGACGATGCCGGGGCGCGCGACGCCGCCGATCCCTGACAACTGGCCCCTCCCGTTTTTGGCGCAGTGGTGGAGGAGGGCGTTCACCAAGGTACCATCGGGATTGCCAGCAGCGGGGTGCACCACCATGCCAGCGGGCTTGTTGACGACGATCAGGTGCTCGTCCTCAAACGCCACGTCGAGCGGAATGTCCTGCGGCTTTGCCTCTGCTTCGACAGCAGCGGGGACATCTATGCGGAACTGAGCGCCCTCAGCCACCTTGGCGCTTGGCGAGGTGGCGGGTTTACCGTCTATCTCCACCCGCCCATCGGCAATGAGAGCCTGGACCCGCGCGCGCGACAACTCAATCGCCTCCGCCAAAGCCTTGTCGAGCCTTGCGGAGATAGGAATTTTGCCCGTGATGACTTGGGGGTCAGACATGGCTAAACCCATGCGCGATGGAAACACGGGTGACAAGAGAGGTGATGGGAGCGCTGGAAGAGGCTGCGCGGCGAGCATTCCCAGAAGAAGCCTGCGGTATCTTGCTGGGCGAGGCCAGCAGCGTCACACACTTTCAAGAAACGCGCAACGTTCATCCCTCGCCGGAAACGCACTTCGAAATCGATCCGCAAGCCTTGATTGCCGCCCACCGGGCAGCGCGCGAAGGGGGCGCGCAAATTCTCGGCTATTTTCACTCGCACCCCAACGGTCCCGCAAAGCCATCCAAAACCGATCAGGAAAGCGCCGCCGGTGACGGGATGCTTTGGGCGATCTGGGGTGAGGGGGAGCTGACTTTATGGCGCGATGAGCCACAGGGTTTTCGCCAAGTTTCCTACTCTTCAAACGACCGCTAAATCGCATCGAATGCAGCGCAAATATGCCCCAACTTGCCTCCCATTTGATCGAATTTTGACCGCTTACTGTGGCCCCAAGGAACTTTTGCGCTTAGACAGTGTCTCAAGTGTCTCAAACTTTCACGGACTAAGGCATACATGACCTCCCAAACCGATCTCGCTGCGCTTTTGTGTTCGCGTCTTTGCCATGATCTTCTGTCGCCAGTGGGCGCGCTCTCCAACGGGATTGAGCTGCTTGCTGATGAAACCGATCCGGAGATGCAGAAACGCTGCGTCGAACTGCTTGAACAAAGCGCCAAGACCAGCACCGATAAACTCAAATTCTTTCGCCTTGCCTTTGGCGCGGCAGGCGGGTTTGGTGAATACGTACTGGTTGAAGAAGCGCATGAGGTGATCGCCTCGCTTGCCGGCGATGCGAAGCGGGTGGAGCTTAATTGGCAAGTGCCCGACGCCAAACTGCCCAAGTCAGCGGTCAAGGTCATGCTAAACCTTGCGCAAATCGCGCTGGACGCTCTGGTGCGCGGCGGCACTCTCGACATCGGGGCAGAGCGCACCGGCGGCAATGTCGAAATTGTTGCGCGGGCAACCGCGGAAAAGCTCGCCTTCGACGAAACCATTGGACAGGCGCTTCAAGGCGATTTGCCAGCGTCCGAAATTTCGAGCCGGACGGCAGCTGCGCATATGATCTCTCTCCTCGCAGCCGAAGCGGGTGGGGGACTGCAATGGGCGCTCAGTGATGGCGCATTGGTCCTTGGCGCGGTTCTGCCCGAGCCAGAGGGCATGATTGGGTGAGCGGTTCGCCCGCACCCGATTGGCGCGATATGGAGGTGGGCGAACTCGTCCACCGCGTCGTGCCATCGCCCAATTATAATGATCGCCAATTGCCGATCAGCATGGTCGTCATCCACTACACCGAGATGAAGCCGGTCGAGACGGCGCTTGATCGCCTGACTGACGCCGACGCCGGGGTTAGCGCGCATTATCTCATCACTGAAGACGGTGAAGTGATCCAACTGGTCAGCGAAGAAAAACGCGCATGGCACGCGGGCGCATCCTATTGGCGCGGGGTCAAGGATGTGAACTCGGCCAGTATCGGGATTGAGTTAGACCACCCCGGTCACGACCCGGCCAATGGCGGCTATCGCGGCTTTGAAGAAGCGCAGTTTGAAGCGCTCGTCCCGCTCGTTGCCCGCATCGTCAAAGATTATGACATCGCGCGCGCCAATGTGGTGGGACATTCGGATGTTGCCCCTATGCGCAAAGTTGACCCCGGCGAGCTCTTCCCGTGGGAGCGGCTGTCTGAATATGGCCTTTGCCTGCCAACGCCAGCGAAATTCGATCAGGCCGATCCGTTCGACAATGACGGCGCGTTCCTCCTCGCTTTGGAGAGGTTTGGTTACGACATCACCGAGGGGATTAAGGCGATCGAGGCGTTCGAGCGCCGCTGGCGGCCTGAGAGGATCGAAGGCAAGCCCGATGCGCAATTGGGCGCGATCCTGTGGCAGCTTTTGCTTGAGCGCGATCAGGGGCTTGCGCGTTAACGCGCGCTAGGCTTTCCTGCCGAGCGCAAGTGGTATAATGGGCTTTCCATCAGGGGGCTGAGGCAGCCGCGTGTACTTATGTATGCGAGGAAAGTCCGGGCTCCACGAAACAAGGGTGGCGGGTAACGCCCGCCGGGTGTTGGCGCCCGCGTCAGCATTCAGGGAAAGTGCCACAGAGAGCAAACCGCCGATGGGTCTTCGGACCACAGGCAAGGGTGAAAGGGTGTGGTAAAAGCGCACCGGGGGTCTGGTAACAGGCACCGTCATGGCAAACCCCACCCGGAGCAAGGCCAAATAGGGGTCTCGTGCTTGTTCACACAGGCGAGGGTGTTTCGCCCTTTGAAGACCCGGGTTGGCTGCTAGAGCGCGCTTGGCAACAGGCCGCCCAGATGAATGGCTGCCGCCCCTTATGGGGAGACAGAACCCGGCTTATGACGCCCCCTGATGTTCAACTCTGATTGCTTTTGACTGGTATAGCTTCATGCGCGCTTGGCAGTGGGGACCTTCGGCTTGCGACCCAATTTTGAATGTTTGCCACTTATTTGATAACCAAGCATGGGTAAATGAAATGGAAGAGGTAAAATTGCGAGCCATTTTCATTGGAATTTGCAGTTTTCTCCTAAGCGCATGTCATATCCTAAGCGCTCCCTTTCCACCCGTGGATAAAGATAAGCTTGTAATCAGTCTCCAAAGGACTGCCTGCTTTGGGTCCTGTCCGGATTACAAAGTCACAATTTATGGAAGTGGCCGTGTTCTATTCCAGAGCACACCACATCTTGAGCCCGATGATGTAGCGAATGTGCATCGCGCGTTCTCGACACAAAGTGGCGTGCGAGTCCCAGGCACTCACGAGACGACCATAGAGCCACAGGTGATCGACCAACTTGTGGCGCAGTTTGAGGCAACTCGGTTTTTCTCCCTACGTGATGAATATCGAGCGGAAATAACCGACAATCCAACCTATGTGGTCACGATTGACACGGGCAATGGGAAGAAATCAGTCGTCGACTATGTCGGTCGGGAAGCTGGTATGCCTGAGGCGGTAAAAGCACTTCAAGATGCAATTGATGCGGCAGCTGGAACTGATCGCTGGATCGAGGGAACGCCTCCTGTAGTGCCGTTACTCCAAAAAAAGGGCGCCGATTTCGCTGGCATTTTGGGACTCGAACTCATGGATGCCGCAGCGGAGCGCGATGACGTGAGAACAATGCGGACCTTAAAGGAATTGGGTGCTCCCTTATTTCAGACAAAAGGGCCTAGCCCGCTGAGAACAGCGATCTACCAAGGGCATAGAGATGCGATGAAATGGCTAATTGCCAATGGAGGCATCGCGAACGAAGATCAGTGGAAGAGAGCGCTGGACACAGCCGTTGCATCCGATAACCACGCTGCATTTGAAGAGTTGCGTCTACCATCCAATTTGCGACCAATTGATAGTTCCTTTGCTACCAAACTTCTGTCGAGTGCTGCTTCGAACGCTGACCCCCAAATCGTATCCGAAATGCTCGATTTGGGGGCGAACCCAAACGGAGAAAGTAGCCGCTTTCCAAGCGATCCACCGCTCTTTGAGGCGGCCAACGGTTTGCTTAGCAATGACGAAAACCATCCAGCCAGCGACCGCAGGGCAGTTGTCGAACAACTATTGGCGGCAGGAGCAAACATCACACATTGCCAAAACGGTTATTGCGATAGCGTCTTGTGGCAGGTCAGTGATGCTGGCGTCGCAAGGCTCCTTTTGGACGCTGGAGCCAACCCTGACTTCAAAGACGATGAAGGGGAGCATATCCTCTTCAACATTTCAGATGAAGACGTGGCACTCTTGCTTATTTCTCGTGGCGCTGACCTGAGGGCGGTTAGACCAGCAGATGGGAAAACCCTCCGCGATTGGAGCGAAGACCAGAAATGGCCGAAGGTATTGGAGCTTCTCAATCAATCTGAGCGTTGATTGAAGGAAGTCCTGGCCACAAAGGCGATGTCCGCTTTCCGCGCCAATCGCTGTCGCTGCTTATTTGTCTAAGGGAGGCAAAACCGGACCTATCGCCGGTCGTGTGGAGACAGCCCTTGAGCCCCTCGTTTTCCTACATCCCTTGCCGCTGCTAATCAGCGGCTATGACCGCGCAAATTTCCCTTAATTTATCAGCCAGTTTCCGCGCATCGGCTGCGCGCGTTGGGGCTAAAGATTTTCCTCCCTTGAACACTGTCTCAAACGTCAGGAAAGGGGGCGCTTATCTGAACAAAACCCGCTGACGCAATCTGCGGTGAGGGCTCCACATACAAAACGCCGGGCCTTCCCTGTTGGAAAGGCCCGGCGCTTGATTACAGCCGGGGCTGAAGGTTGGAGCTTAGAAGCGCCAGCTCAGCGAGGCTTGAGCCTGGTCGTTCGAAAGAACGCCGCGGCCCATGTCCGAGGTGACAGACAGCGATGCTGAGAAGTTGTTGCCAAGCAACATTTCCGCGCCAGCGTTGACGCTCACCCACTCTGGATCGAGCGAGTTGGAGATGCTGAACGGCGTATCAGCTGCACCGAAGAAGTGAGCCGAAACCACGTCTTCTGTGTCGCCAAGCTCACGAGCATAGGCCACCGAACCGAAGGCACGAAGCGCGCTTCTTTCGCTGGTTTTGATGTCGAAGCTTGCCATTGCGCCCAGTTTCGCGCCCACCGAAGTGAAGGTGCGATCTGCGATGCTGAGGCCAAATGCGCCTGCGCCTGTCTCGTCATAGCCGCCGATGCGGTTGTTGAGATAATCGACGCTGGCCACAGGGCCCATCTCGATGCCGTCAGCAAGGTCGAAGGCATAGCCCATGCGGACCCCGCCGAACACCTGGCTGCTGTCCGATTGACCAAGAGCGTTGTCGTAAGCGAGCGTGAACTCACCTTGCGATTCGCGATTGGCACCAAGACGAAGGTTTGCAGAACCAGCATAACCATCGGCGAACAGGCCGCCTTCGCTATAGCTGGCGTAGATCGCAACCGACTGAGCGAGATCGCTCTGGGTTTGGCCCCCGGTCAGAATGTCTTGGCTGTTACGGATGTTGGAGACGGCCACGCCGAAGCTGAAGCCTTCCGACAAACGCATATCAGCGCCAACAGTGATTTCACCGGCTTGAGTGAGAGAGGCTTGCTCGAACGCGTTTGCGCCAATGTTGCCAGTGCTCACGCCGTTGACGCCAAAGGCACCAAAGCCGCCAAAACCGTTGCCGATCACACCTTGCTGGATCTGGCCGCCATTGCGGTAGATGCCGGATGCGGTGCCAAAGACGCCGATCTTGCCGATTTCAGCAGGGGCACCGCCAGCGATGGCGAAGCTAGCATTGCCAGCAGCGCTGAACGCACCCGATGCACGCGAACCGTCACGCAGCGTAAGGTTACGCTGAGCGATCTGGCCGGTGAAGCGTTGCGACATCGCATTGGCTGTAAACGTCTGGTTGAAGGCATTGAGCGGAGTGATCGACGACAGTGTCGCACCCAGCGTGTCAATGCTAGCCGCATCGATATAGTCGAACAGACCGACAAAATCGGCAAAGCGTGTTGCACGCATCTGGTCGAGCGCGCCGCCAAGCGACTCCATCCGGCTGCCACGGCCAAGCATTGTGCGCAGGCTGCGGGCAACGAACGTTACGATAACTTCATTGCCTTCGACCCGCGATTCAGCGGTCAGAACTGCCGACCGGCCGAGGAACACTGTGTCATCGAAAGTGCCGTCGATGGCACCAGCGGTGAGAGCGGTGTACTCGGTGCCAAAGCGTGGACGACGATCGTCACTAGCGACGATCAAGGTCCCACCCAAGAAGGCAGTGCCAGTGACGTCGTAAGTGTCCGCCGATACCGTGCGGCGACGGCCACGGCTGAAGTCAGACCACAGACCACCACCTGATGTTTGCAGGTAGTCGCCATTGATCGTCATCGAACCAAAGCCGCCAACGCCGCCAGCATTGAGCAGGCCGTTCACGTTCAGCAAAGCTGTCGTGTTGATGGTACCGCCATCACCGCCAAGCTCACCTCCAACGAGGAAGTAGAATGGGGTGTTGATGGTGCCATCGTTCTCAACCAGACCACCGAATTGCTCGATGTCCTGGATCGCAGTGAAGCTCCAGGGAGCGCCAATGCCAACCTCTGCGCTGGAATCGTTGACGACCAGCTTGTCGATCTCAACATCCATGTCGACCGTGGTGCGGCCAGAATTGTTGAGGTGGACTTCGAAGTACTGTGCCGGGTTCGCAAATGCGACGCCGGGTGTACCGTCAGTGTTCTGAGGAACAAAACCGGTCGAACCCGGGCCAAGCAGAGCCGAGCTTTCCGGCAAGGTAGTGTCGATGCCTTCGAAGCCGGGTGTGATGGTCCCGTCGTTGCCCGAAATATCAACGCCAAGCACGGTGCCGAGTTTCGGACCGCTTTCAAAGATGCCCGGCTCGTTACCGGTCGGGATACCGTTTACGATTTCACCAGTGTCAGTCTGGATAAAGAAGCCCGGATCAAGGTCTTGAGTCCAGTGCGTTGGATCGGACCAATTGCCGTCCCCTGCGTTCGCCGAGACATACTTGTATGGTGTGTTTTCGGTGATGAACTCGAAGAATGGATAGAGCGGATTGTAAAAGCTCACATCCGAATAGGCAGAGCCCAGACCAAAGAAGTCAAAACCGCCAGACAGAACGCCGATTGCGAGCGGGAAGTCCGCAAGCTGGTCAGCGACCAGTGGCGATCCGGAGTCGCCAGGAGCCGTGCCTGCTTCGCCAGCAAGCGCATCGCCATCGAAATAGTCGATTGCATAAACTGCTTCGAGGCTCTCACACGAAATCGTGTCGCCCGGAAATACGCATCCAGCGCTTGCTTCCGGAGTACGGTTCGGATCGTCGAAATCGGTCCAGTAGTAGGCCTGGCTTTCAAAGCCGAGGGATACCGTCGATGGCGCAAAGTCCGGGAAGATCGGATCGATGTAATCGCCAAGACTCCCGACCATGCCAAGCATATTTTCACCCACACGGCGAAGGAAACGATCGCCCGCATTGGTGCCGCCAGTGAGGCCGGTACCGTTCGTGCCATAACCAACTTGCAGAACGTGCGTGAGCTCGGTCAGCGGGGTCAGCAGGATTGGCAGCGAAGGCACGTCAGTGATGGGCGCATCAAGCGCAATCATTGCAACGTCCGCCCATGGGAATCCAAGACCCGTATTGTCGAGGTTTCCGGTTGGGTGAATGATGACGTCGGTCGAGAGCGCAGCGCCGCCTTCAGCATAACCAGCACCGGTTTGGATGGTGTTGATCAAGCGCGGAAAGCTGTCTTGCCCGGTGGAGACGAGCATCGTGGTCGATGCGCCGGATTCGGGCAGACCATATTCCTCAGACGAGAACGTCGCGAGGCCGCCGCTGCTTTGGTTCACACAGTGCGCTGCAAACAGAACGGTGCGTGGGTTGATCACACTGCCCGAGCAGTTGAAGAACACGCCGCCGCTAATATTGTCCTGAATGAAGATGTGCACCGCATAAGGCGCTGTGTCATCCGGATCGCCGAAGTCCACACCAACATCGTCACGTACAATCAGCTGCTGGTCAGGGCCGTTGATGCTGCCGATGTAGTCATCGCTGGTGCGCGAGACACGGAAGTCGTGAACGTCGGTCATAGTGACGCTGAGTGCGCCAGTATCAAGACCAGAGAAGGTGTTGAGCGGAGCCACGGCGGCGCGCGCGTCATTACCATCTGCGGTTTCGGTGTCTTCGGCCACTGGGCCTACGAGATCGGCATCGACCCCGTCATTTGCATACGCGGGAGACGCAGCAAGAGCTCCGGCGAGAGCAATCGAGCCCACACCAGACATTAGAATACGATTATTCATGAAAATGCCCCTATCTAAAAGTTTCCCCTGTCGAGGAAGCTACATAGGCAAGGGGGGATTCCCAAGTCATATTTTTTACATACTGTTAACTTTTTGCAGTTTCCGAGGGGAAAGCTGACAAAATGCGCATCAAATGTGCATTAAAGCACCGAGTGAATGTCAGAATTTGCAACTTTGCAGCGCACAAACTTACGGCAGATTGAGCGAATCGCAGCGACTCCAATCCGTAGATTCAGACGCGCCCGATACTCTCGTAAGTGAAACCGCGGGCCCGCACATCGTCGGGCGTGTAAATGTTGCGCAGGTCGACCAGAACAGGAGCATTGGCAAGCGTTTTGACCCGCTCCAGATCAAGCGCCCGGAACGCGTCCCACTCGGTCACGATCACGGTTGCATCTGCACCCTCAATCGCGGCGTAGGGATCATCGCACATTGTGACCTCAGGCATCAGCGGCTGGGCCTGCTCCATGCCTTCAGGATCGTATGCCGCAACTTCTACTCCTGCATCGGTAAGCGTCTGCGCCACCGCAATCGCTGGCGAATCGCGCATATCATCGGTGTTGGGCTTGAAGGTAAGGCCAAGAAGCGCTGCCTTTTTGCCGCGCGCAGCATCTGCTCCGCCCAGCGCTTCGAGCACCTTGCGGCCCATTGCGCGCTTGCGGCTGTCGTTGACGGCAACTACGGCCTCAACAATGCGCGTGGGGCTGTCATAATCTTCGGCGGTTTTCAAAAGGGCAAGCGTGTCTTTGGGGAAGCACGATCCGCCATAGCCCGGGCCAGCGTGAAGGAATTTGGAGCCAATGCGGTTGTCCATCCCGATACCGCGGCTCACATCCTGAACGTTTGCGCCCACTTTCTCGCACAGATCAGCCATCTCATTGATAAAAGTGATCTTGGTCGCAAGGAAAGCGTTAGCGGCGTATTTGATCAGCTCGCTGGTGCGGCGCGAGGTGAAAAGAATGGGCGATTCGTTGAGGAATAGCGGGCGATAAACCTCGCTCATCACATCGCGCCCAAAGTCATCTTCGGCACCAATCACAATGCGGTCAGGGCGTTTGAAGTCGCCAATTGCTGCGCCTTCGCGAAGGAATTCGGGATTGGAGACTACGGCGAAGCGATGAGCAGCGCCGCTGTCTTTGATGATGCGTTCGACTTCGTCGCCAGTGCCCACCGGGACGGTTGATTTGGTGACGATCACCGCGTCATTGGAAAGGCTCTCACCTACTTCTTTGGCAACGGCGTAAACAAAGGACAGATCCGCATGACCGTCTCCGCGGCGGCTCGGCGTGCCGACCGCAATGAAAATGGCCGATGCCCCCTTGATCCCTTCGGCGAGCGAGGTGGTGAAGGAGAGGCGGCCTGCTTTGACATTGCTTTCGACAAGAGCATCAAGGCCCGGCTCATAGATCGGCATAATGCCATCGTGCAGGCGGTCGATCTTGCTCTGGTCCTTGTCGATGCACACGACATCGTGACCAAAGTCGGCAAAGCACGCCCCCGAAACGAGCCCTACATAGCCCGATCCCACCATTGCAATTTTCATCGTCTTAAGTCCCTCAGGGCCGTTGTCTGCTGTGTCGTTGTCGCCATGCCAATAGGCAGCGGGGCTCTAAAGCATGATTAAGAAAGCGCGGTTACCCTCTTTCGCCGTGGAAAATTTCAATCGACCCATCATGGTTCTGGATCGTTTGGATAATCCGGCGTTGATCGCCTTCGAGCACGAGCGCGCTAAGCACACCTGAGCGAAAAGCGCCAGTGTCAATGCCAATCCGATTGCCGCAATCCATCACCTTGTTAAAGATCGTGTGGCCGTGGACCACCACCTTGTCGAGCGGGCCCTCGTGGCTGAGGAAGCGGTCCCTGATCCACAAAAGGTCGCTGCGCTTCTGATCTTCGATCGGCACTTGTGGATCTATCCCTGCGTGCACAAACATATAGTCGCCTGCAACGATATACTCTTCAAAGGAGGCAACATAGTCGCGCTCTTTTTTTGAGATCAGCTGGGGGAGCGCCTCGAACAACTCTTCGAGTGTCATTGCGTTGAACTGCTTTTTGGTGAGGCCATAGGACATCACCGTCTCTCGCCCGCCGTGTTTGAGAAAGTGGCGCAGGATTTCGGGCTTTTTGAAGGCGTCGAGCATCATTTGCTCGTGATTGCCTGCAAGGATTCGCACGGTGCGCTGTTGCTGCCATGATCGTGCCAGTGCAATGACCCCGGCGCTATCAGGGCCGCGATCCACCAGATCCCCTAAAAGAACGACCTGTGTCTTTGCTTCAGGCCGCGAGCCATCATCATCTTCAATCGCAGCGACCATCGCCTCGAACAGATCAAGGCGGCCATGAATATCACCGATCAAATAATAGCGCTCACCCTCCGGCACGCTGGGAAGCGGCAATTGGGGGGGAGGCTTAAAAAGAGAGCGAAGGGCGTTGAGCATGGGCTGTTGTAACGTTGAGAGGTGCCAATTGTGCAAAATGAGCGCATTTCGAACGGAAGCGTTCAATCAGGGTGGGCCTCTGCTTAGTCTGCGATGCCCTTAACAGCAACCAAGGCGCAAGCTGTGCTGATCTGTGGTCCCCTCTGTGCGCAGGCTGGTGATGCACAAACTCCACAGTTTCTGATCATTCTGGTCACAAATGCCAGTTTCTTGAGCAATATGTCTTGTGCAACGCACCAATAATGTGCACGATTATGTCGCGTTCGGACGAGACTGCCTCATAAATAAGCAGCCGCCGGATGTGCAGGTGGGACGAAGCGACAACAAAAAACAAGGAAGTTGTAATGCTCACGTCCATTCGCGGTCTTTCGGCCGCTACTCTCTCCGCTGGTCTGCTTTTTGCAGCCGCTCCCGCTTTTGCTGAAGAAGCAAAAGCCGAATCGACCGCTGAAACAGCTGTTGTGCTCGACACCTCTTCTCTGCGCGCCGCGCAGCCGGTTGATGAGGCGCGTTCCAGCAATATGGCTGAAGACAGCGATATCTCATTTTCGGCAAACGTTGCCCTGACCACTGAATACCGTTTCCGCGGTGTTGACCTGTCTGGCGGCGAAATCGCAATTCAAGGCGGTTTTGACCTCGGCCACTCTTCTGGCCTTTATGTCGGCACATGGGCATCGAGCCTTGACGAGCAAACCGTAGGCTACGGCTCTACCGAGCTTGACCTTTACGCTGGTTGGAGCGGTGACCTCACCGAAGGCCTGTCAGCAGACGTTGGCGCGATTGTGTACATCTACCCAGACGCAGGTCCAGGCGACTTCGACTATTACGAGTTCTACGGCTCGCTTTCAGCATCGATTGGTCCGGCATCGGTCACGGGCGGTTTTGCCTATGCACCTGATCAGGATTCGCTGGGCAGCACTGACAACCTCTACTTCTACACAGACGTAGGCGTTGCCATCCCTGATACGCCAATCACCATCAACGGCCATGTTGGTTACACCGACGGCTTCCTGACCTTCACCAACAACAGCAAGGCTTGGGACTACTCAATCGGCGCTGATTTCGCAGTTGGTCCAGCAACCCTCACCGCGGCTTATGTCGGCGTTGAAGGGGATGCAGCGGTCGATCCGCTTGGCACCTTCACCGACGATGCGTTTGTATTGACCCTTTCAGCAAGCTTCTAAGATCTAGCTGCAGGCACTACCCGCACTAAAGCGGGAGGAACGGGGCGCGGGACCGACAAGGTTCTGCGCCCTTTTGTGTGCCAGTATTCGGGCGGGCTCTTGCGACGGCGAGGGGCCGTGATTAGGTCATCACTTCGAAAAAGAGAATACACCTCGAAGGGCAGGCCAATGGTCAAATATCTCCATTCCATGATCCGAGTGAGCGACCCGGATGCGACAATCGATTTTTTCAAACTTATCGGATTGGAGGAGGTGCGCCGATTCGATGTGGAAGCGGGGCGTTTTACGCTGATCTTTTTGGCGGCACCCGGGCAAGAAGGCGTGGCCGAGGTGGAGCTGACCTATAACTGGCCGCCCGAAGACGGAAGCGCGCCGGAAAATTATGACGGTGGGCGCAATTTTGGTCACCTCGCCTACCGCGTCGATGACATTTACGAGACGTGCCAAAGGCTCGCTGATGCAGGCCACACCATCCACCGCCCGCCGCGCGATGGGCACATGGCCTTTGTCAAATCACCCGACGGGATTTCGGTTGAGCTTCTGCAAGAGGGCTATCTTGAGCCTCAAGAACCCTGGGCGAGCATGGAAAACACCGGCAGTTGGTGATGCGCTGTGGCAATAGGCCGGGTCGCTGACCCAGCCCGCCGGCCACTTACCCCTTGCTTTCCAGATTGGCGACAATGTCCGGGTGCTCTGTTGAAAGGCGCAGCACCACAAAGCCAAGCACAGCAGAAATTGCAGAGCCGGTCAGAATACCGATCTTGGCCTCATCAATCAGCAATTGATTGCCGGGGAAGGCAAGCAGACCGATAAACAGGCTCATCGTAAATCCGATGCCGCACAGGATCGTAATCCCCCAAATTTCCTGCCAGCTGGCGTGATCGGGACGCGGCGCAAAGCCGGTTTTGTCGCAAATGAAGATGGCGGAGAAAATCCCCACCTGTTTGCCCACCACAAGACCGGCGGCAATCGCGATCGGAAGCGGATCAAGCAGATTGTTGAGCCCAATGCCATCAAGCGAGACACCTGCATTGGCAAAACCGAAGATCGGCACGACGAGATAGGCGCTCCATGGGGCAAGGCCGTGCTCCAGCTTCTCCAGCATTGAGTTACCATCGCTGCGATGAAGCGGAATGGTGAGGGCGGCCAGAACCCCGGCAATGGTTGCGTGAATGCCTGTATTAAGGACGCAGAACCACAACACGATAGCGAGCAGGATATAAGGCCAGAAAACCGACACACGGCGCCAATTGAGCACCATCATCAGCGCCAGCACAGCGGCTGATGCGCCCATCCACATCAGGAACGAGCTGAGGCTATCAATCTCGGTGTAGAAGAAGGCGATCACCAGAACCGCGCCAATGTCATCGACGATGGCCACCGTGAGCAGGAAAATGCGCAAGGAGCCCGGCACCCGGTTCCCAAGCAATCCCAAAACCCCCATGGCGAAGGCAATATCGGTTGCCGCTGGAATGGCCCAGCCACGCGAATAATCACCGCCGCCCGATACTGCCATGAAGACGATTGCCGGAGCGACCATACCCGCAGCCGCTGCGATCATCGGCAAGCGCCGCGCCGAAGCGCTCGCGAGCTGCCCCTGGATCATCTCGCGTTTTACTTCGAGCCCGACGACGAAGAAAAAGACCGCCATCAGCCCGTCATTCACGACGTAATGCAGCGACTTGAGCTTTTCGTGCGGATACCAGGCAAACTTGCCATTGATCAGCGTATCGTACTCTTGGGCAAAAGCAGAGTTGGCCGCGAGCATCGCCGCAGCCGCCACCAGAATAAGCAGAACCCCCGCTGACGCATCGCCGATAAATAATGCGCGCACAGGTGCAAAGAGACGCTTCAAGGGATTGGCAGTAATACTCTTGATATCAGACATTAATTTAGGTCCGTTTTGGATATAATTGATTTAGTTGCCAATGTGTTCGGCCAATGGTACTTTTGTTGAATATCGAGGCAAGTCGGAGGCCTTGGATCAAATGGGTTCAGATTTTTGGCAAATTCTTGCGATAGTACAGTATGAACTGCTTCTATTTGCGGGGATTTTCTTTCTTATCGGGGCCCTCGATGATTTCGCCGTAGATGTTTCGTGGCTATGGCTCAAACTGACCGGACGGGCAAGGACCGCGAAGGTCAATCGCCGCGAACTCCAACATAGAAAACTCGCTGGCCCGGTCGCGGTCTTTGTGCCCGCTTGGCAAGAGGCCGACGTCATCTTTGAGACGATCCGGCACTTACTCACTGTCTGGCCGCAGCAAAACCTTCGTCTATATGTCGGCATCTATCGCAACGACCCTGAAACATTAGAGGCCGCGACAAGTGCGGCGATGGGGGATGATAGGCTGCGCCTTGTTATCCATGACCGCGATGGCCCCAGCACAAAGGCGGACTGTTTGAACCGCCTTTATGAAGCAATGAGCGACGATGAAAACCGTTCCCGCGTGCGCTTTGGCGCTGTGCTATTCCATGATGCTGAGGACATGGTTGACCCTGCCGGGCTTGGTCTTTTGGAATTGGCGATCTGTGAAGGCGCTGATTTTGCGCAATTGCCAGTGGAGCCGCTTCCACAAGCCTCGCGTGATTGGCTGGGCAGTCATTACTGTGAGGAATTTGCCGAAGCGCACGGTAAGGCAATGGTTGTGCGCGGTGCGGTTGGCGCAGGCTTACCCTCAGCGGGAGTCGGCTGCGGCGTGTCACGCGCGGCACTGTTCAAGCTGGCGGATGCAAAACTCGATGGGCTGCCGTTTGAGCCTGATTCCCTGACGGAGGATTATGAATTGGGCCTCGCGATTTCAAAACACGGCGGCACGTGCCGCTTTGTCCGAGCACGAGGAGAGGACGATCAACTTATTGCAACACGGGCATTTTTCCCTTCGAAGCTGAGCGAGATTGTCCGCCAAAAAACCCGCTGGGTTCACGGCATTTCGCTTCAGGGTTGGGACAGAACCGGCTGGACACACGGTGTTGCTGATACATGGATGCGCGCGCGTGACAGGCGCGGCCCATTGACCGCGCTGGTGATGGCGCTTGGCTATCTTCTCTTGGTGCTGACGTTGATCATCTCGGTCGCAGGCCACTTTGGTGAACTTCAACCGCTTGAACTTTCACCCTTTGTGGTCGCCTTGCTCAGCGCCAATCTCGCCTTTTTTGCATGGCGTGTGGCGTGGCGCTTTGCCTTCACTGCGCGCAATTATGGCGTTGCCGAAGGGGTGTTCGCAATCGTTCGCCTGCCGATCACAAACATCATCGCGATTATGGCGGGACGCCGCGCGGTACAGGCCTATTGGCGCACATTGTTTGGCGCTGCTCCCACGTGGGACAAGACCCGGCACACGGCCCATCCGGTCAAGCCAATCGCGCAGCAAGCCGTCTCAATGCCGCCACATCCGGCACCCTTTCCACATCACCTTAGAGAGAGGGTTAGCAAGACCGGATAATGTCACGGGGGGCAAACACGAGGGGCGCGCAAGCGAAGGGCAAGGGGGTGCCACTGGCATTGCTTGGGCTGATGATCGCCCTCTGGATCGCAGGGCGCGCGGTGCTTTGGGACAACCCTATTGCTCACGCCGCGCCCGCGTTATCGGCGGGTGAAGAACGCCCCGGCCTCAGCTCCCCCACGTCACGGCACGCCTCTGCGTCTCGCCCATCGTATCCCGCGCGGCAATCCATGGCTTACCCGCCTTACTATGACGCGCGCTATTATCCGCCGCCCGCCGCATATTATGGCTATCCATCGCCCTATGCCCTTGGCACCATTCAGGAAAGGGCACTTGGTGAGGGGCAAGCGATTGGGCAGATCGTATATTATCCCGTCTATGCCGCCCCAGCCTATGCACCGCGAGCGGCTTCCACCTATCCTGAGGCCCCGGCGCTTCCAAGAAACGGCTTTGCCCGTGCGCCGGAATTGGCGCGGGCCGGTGGCGGATATCTCTCTCAAACCTATGGCTTGGATGACATTTCCCGCTTTGCCCGGCAGGATGTGCGAAGGACCGGTCAGGTGTCGCGGCCCGGCACTGGCAGCGGGCTGCCCCCTGCTACCCTTGCACGCACTGATCGGTGGATGCTCGATGCGTTTGGGTTCTATCGCCAGGGCTCAAGTGCGCTTTCCATCCCGCAAGGGCGCTCCCCTGTCTATGGGGCCAGCCAACTCGCCGCCAATCTCCAATGGCGCGCCCGGCCATCTTCGAGCCACGATCCTCGCATCTTCCTGCGCGCGTATCAGGCGCAGGTTGATGGCGGCGAGAGCGAGATTGCCGCAGGTGTTTCGGGCCGTCCTATCGGCACGGTCCCAGTGCGACTGTTCGCAGAGCTTCGCGCAACGCAAAGCCCTTCGATCTCTGATTTTGGTGTGGGTGCACAAACGAGAGTGCGTCCGGCGGCCTATGCTGCGACAGAACTGGGGCCAAAGCCTCTCCCGATGGGCTTCTCTCTCGAAACCTACGCAGCAGCGGGTTATGTCGCGGGCAGTCCAAGCACCTATTTCCTCGATGGACAGGCTGTCGCAACCCGCGAGCTTTTGCGCATCGGTAAACCGGGCGCGGGCGGCGCGGTGAGTGTAGGCGGGGGCGTGTGGGGCGGCGCGCAAAGGGATGCCAAACGTCTTGATGTGGGGCCCACCTTGCGCTTCGATGTCGACATTGGAAAAATGCCCGCGCGCGTGTCGGTTGATTACCGCGAACAGGTGGCGGGCGATGCTGAACCCGATTCAGGTTTGGCTGCGACGGTTTCGACACGGTTTTGAGACAACATAGGGGGTTGACGCGAAACCCTTCTTCCAAGACCTGCCGCGCTGCGGTAGTCGAAGATTATGGATGTCTACCTTCCCATCGCGAATCTCTCAGTGAACGGCCTGTTCATTGTGTTTCTTGGCGTGGGGACGGGTATTTTGTCGGGGCTGTTCGGTGTTGGCGGCGGATTTTTGACGACGCCCTTGCTGATTTTCTACGGTATCCCGCCCACGGTTGCCGCAGCCTCAGCCGCAACGCAGGTTACCGGTGCCAGCGTTTCCGGCGTCATCGCACATGGAAGGCGCAAAGGTGTCGATTATCGCATGGGGAGTGTGATGGTTGCTGGCGGCGTGATCGGCGCTTTGTTCGGCGCCGCGCTCTTCCGCCTTCTCCAGGCTTTGGGTCAAATCGATGTGGTCATCAACATTCTCTATGTCGTGATGCTGGGCTCTATCGGCACGCTTATGATGCGAGAGGCGTTTGAGGCAATATCGGCGACAAAGGGACAAAAGGATGCAAGCCCGCGCAAAAGACGGCATCACCCGCTGGTGGCTGGCCTACCATTTCGCACAAGGTTTTATGCCTCAGGGCTTTATATCTCTCCTCTCGCGCCCCTTTTGCTTGGGGTGATCGTGGGGGTTTTGACTATGCTTATGGGCGTTGGCGGCGGCTTTATCTTAGTGCCAGCCATGCTTTACATCCTGGGGATGAGCGGCAATGTGGTAGTGGGCACATCCCTCTTCCAGATACTGTTCGTGACAATGGTGACCACCATGACTCACGCTCTTACCACCAAAGCGGTTGATATTATTCTGGCGGGACTTTTGCTGCTCGGCTCGGTGATGGGTGCCCAATTTGGGACGCAAATCGCGATGAAGGCAAGGCCTGAAATCTTGCGTTTTGTGCTTGCTGCGATTGTGATCCTTGTTGCCTTGCGGATGCTGTACGGCCTAGGGGTCCAGCCCGATGAAATTTACACGGTGAGCCCGCTGTGATGGCTCGCGCCCGCTCTTTGCTACCCGCATTCGCCGCGCTGTTGATGGCACCGTTCCTGATGGGACAAGCAGAGCCTATTCTCATACCCGAAGTCAGCCAGTCGCGCATCGAAGTGCGTCAGGGTTTTACCGGTGCAGACTTGCTTTTGTACGGCGCGGTTATCGACCCACGGGGCGCAAACAGCGGGCGCGAATTCGACATTGCGGTCGTATTGAAGGGGCCGGCTGAGCCCATCCGGCTGCGCGAAAAGGAACGTATCGCGGGGGTCTGGATGAACGCAGGCGCCAACGATTTCCGCTCAGCGCCATCTTTCTTCGCCATCGCATCATCGCGCCCCATCGAGGAGATCGTCGATCCGCTCACGGCGGCAATTTATGAGCTGGGCACAGAATTCATACAGCTTAGTCCCACGGGACAGATTGAACCCGAAGAGCAGGCGCGTTTCTCAAAGGGGCTTGTCGAAATGCGCGAGCGGCTCGGCCTTTACAAGCAAAACCCGCAAGGCGTGCGCATCAGCGAGGGCGTGCTTTATCAAGCCCGTATCGCCCTGCCGTCCAATGTCACCACCGGGCAGTACACTGCCGAAACCTTCGCGATTGCCGATGGCCGCGTGCTGGCAAGTGCGACCGCCGAGATCGAAGTGGTGAAGGTGGGACTTGAGGGCAGTGTGGTTTATGCTTCGCAGGAATGGTCGCTTTTCTACGGGCTTGGCGCGATTGCCTTGTCGCTTGGTATGGGCTGGATTGCGGGACAGGCGTTCTCCAAGCTCTAGATATTTGATGCGCTTACGCATCCTGCGCGCACTGGTGGCATACCTGCAGTTGGAAAAAAGTCCTGCGTTGACGCGATCTTAACTCTGATTGCGCATTGCTGAGTGTCGCGGTTGACGCCGCACGGAAGACCGCGTCCGGGATCATTCGGCGCGCTCACAAAACGACAGGACAAAGCCGCATGAATGCGATTGCTAATCAGGGTTTTGAGACGCAGGGAAAAGCTGCCAACGAAAATGCACGATTGCCCATCGGCGTCGTCCTTGAGATTTCGGGCGCCGGTTCGCAAATCGCGCTCGACCTGCAACGTCTGAATGAGTGCATGGAAGACCCCGACCGCTCGGTCGCTCTGGCGGGACAAGTCGGCAGTCAGATCAAGATCCGTGTTGGCGATGCCTGGCTGCTTGCAAACGTGCGCGACCAACGCAAGGATCGCCGCGCGGAAAACGGCATTGTTGCTCATATCGACTTTCTTGGCGAGGGCGCTGAAGAAAAGCTCACCGGCCGAATTCACGGTTTCAAGCGCGGCGTGACGCGGTATCCTGTTCCAGGCGCGATGGTTTATCCTGCAACCACCAAAGACCTTGAACAAATCTACGCCTCCGACGGGCGCGCAAACATCACCATCGGCACTGTATTCCCGACCAAGGACATTCGCGCTGGCCTTTATATCGATGCGATGCTGGGCAAGCACTTTGCGCTGCTTGGTTCGACCGGCACCGGTAAATCCACCAGCGCTGCGCTCATCCTCCACCGTATTTGCGAGCACGCGCCGGAGGGTCACATCGTGATGATCGATCCGCACGGCGAATATTCCGCAGCCTTCCGTCAGACTGGCAAGATCCTCGACGTATCGAACCTGCAAATGCCGTACTGGCTGATGAATTTTGAAGAGCATTGCGAAGTGCTCCTCACCAGTGACGGCAATGAACGCCAGGTCGATATGGATATTCTCGCCAAGTGTTTGCTGCACGCCCGCTCCAAGAATCGCTTGGCTGAGACGATGGGCAAGATCACCGTGGATTCGCCTATCCCCTATCTCCTCTCCGACCTCTCGACCAAGCTTCAGGACGAGATGGGTAAGCTCGACAAGGCGACCTCGTCAGCGCCTTATATGCGCATCAAAGGCAAGCTTGAGGAACTCAAAGCCGACCCGCGATACCAGTTCATGTTCTCAGGAATGCTGGTGGGCGATACGATGACCGACTTCATCTCCAAAGTGTTCCGTATGCCGGGCGAGGGCAAGCCGATTTCGATCATCGACGTCTCTGGCGTTCCCTCCGATATTACCTCCACTGTTGTCGCCGTTCTGTCGCGCCTCGTGTTCGACTTTGCGATCTGGGGCCGGGAAGAGAACACGCGTCCCATCCTCCTCGTTTGCGAAGAGGCCCACCGCTACGTCCCGAACGAGAAGAACTCCGATGGCTCCTCGGTTGGCTCCATTCTCAGCCGGATCGCCAAGGAAGGCCGGAAATACGGTATCAGCCTCGGCCTCATCACCCAACGTCCGTCGGACCTTGCCGAAGGCGTGCTTTCCCAGTGCGGCACAATCATCTCGATGCGTCTCAACAACGACCGCGACCAGGCTTTTGTGCGCTCTGCCATGCCAGAAGGCTCGCGCGGCTTCCTCGATTCGATTCCTGCTCTGCGCAACCGTGAGTGCATTATCTGCGGCGAGGGCGTCGCCATCCCGATCCGCGTCAACTTCGACAATCTCGAAGAGCACAAGCGCCCTGCCTCCGAAGACCCCAGCTTCTCAGAACTGTGGAACCGGGGCGGAGGCGAGGAAGAAATCGTCGAGCGCGTGGTCCTTCGCTGGCGCAGCCAGGGCTAGCTATAGCCCGTCAGACCACCGCTTTAGCGCTTGAGCGACGCCAGATTATTCACCTCTCGCCAGCCATTGTTGGCGGGATCGTAGCTGACGTTATAGAACCGTTGCAGTCCGCCGGCATCGCCTGTGTTCTGGCCGGTCGAGTTAAAGAAGATGCGGCCTGTGACGCCATTAAAACTGCGCGAGCGAAGCGTTGCGACCAGCGCGTCTGCTGTAATCTCACCCTCGATTTCGGCAGCCGCTTGCTTGACGATCACGCCCGAATCAAACGCCACCGCCTCAAGCCGCCAGCGCGGTGAAATCGGCCCGAACAGGCTTTCAAACTGGGCGATTTCTTCAGGTTGCTCGCCGGAATAGCTCGCAGCAGCGAACACGTCGGTGATGTCGATCAAACGGTCTGTTTGCAGCGGTGACAGCTCATTCAACGCATAGGTGTGGTGGCTGTTGTTCCAGCTTGCCAGCATGGCTTTGCGTTGCGGTTTGTCAGCGCCGAATTGTCCGCGGGCCAGATCTTTGAAGTCATTGCTGAGGCCCATGATGACGATCAATCGCGTCTCACCAAGGATCGCCTGGCCCTCTGGCGTTGCGAAAGCATCATTGATCGAGCCGCGCTCATATTCGCGCACTTCAACGCGCCCGTCTTCCTGCCAACCGTTGAGCGTATCCTCGCCCAATTCTTCGGTGATGCGGTTGAAGAACAGCTCGCCATAGGTTTTCGTATCATCCCCGCCGCCTTCAACGGTTTCGAGCATGAAGGTGATGTCGATCCCTTGCGCAATCGCGCGCTCTGCCAGCACTTTGAACTGGCTTGCGCGTTCATCCACGCCCGAACCCACACGGAAAATCGGCAGATCGCTGTCTTTCCAGCCAAGGTCAGCGCGGCTGCCCGCCGTGGTCAGGATAATAGCCGGACGTTTGCCGCTTTCCTCGATCACGTCGAGCACTTGCGGCGTGAACTCGGTGATCGAGGGGCCGATCACGGCGACCACATTGCGCTCTTCAAGGAAGGCGCGCAAATTTTCGATGACATCTGGCGCCTCGCGCGTTTTCATCGCATCCAATGGCGCATCAAGATCCTGCACCATCAATTGAGGAAACCCTTCGAGCGATGCCTTCAGGCCGTTGCTTTGCTGAATACCGAAACTTTCATTGGGATAGATGCCAAGGACGATCGCCTTGTCTTCGGGAACGCCGGCAAGACGCCCGTTGCTGCTTCCCCCGCCAAAGCCAGTCAATTGC
Organism: Erythrobacter sp. SCSIO 43205; assembly: GCF_019904235.1. Taxonomy (NCBI): domain Bacteria; kingdom Pseudomonadati; phylum Pseudomonadota; class Alphaproteobacteria; order Sphingomonadales; family Erythrobacteraceae; genus Erythrobacter; species Erythrobacter sp. SCSIO 43205. Next base: position 1,098,932 of record NZ_CP063202.1, read on the forward strand.
AGTGCGAGCATCCCGACGATGAGCAGTGCGAGCGCTGCGGCAACCATGCCGATGGGGCGTTTCCAGAACGGGGTGTCAGCGGTGTTTGCGGTTTCGGGCAAGCCTGCGCCCTGATCTTCGGTCGCAAGGCCGAACTGTGCCATTTGCGCCGCACCTGCCTCGGTTCCTTCCCCTTCGCCCGCAATCGTGCGGATGCTTTCAAGGAAGACGCGCCAGTTCTTGCTTTTGGTTGGATCAGCGCTTGAATCCTGCAATTCGGCGGCCTGAATCCGGCGAAAGCCCCGCGGGATCACCACATCATCGATCAGCACGGGCACAAGCTTGTTGTCGATGACGCCGTCCTCGGCCTCTTCCTTCACCCAATTGCTTTTGATCGAGGTGTTGGACCACACCACCACAATCGCTTTCGACTGCTTGATGTGTTTGTCGATGACATTGTCGAACTCTTCACCAGCGCGAAGATCGCGGTCCCACCAGACCGAATACCCTTCCGCTTCCAGAGCCTTGGCCATGAAGTTGACGCGTTCACGGTCCCGCCGTGAATATGAAATGAAAATATCCAAGTTTCTAACCCCCGAGAACCCGCACCTTAGGTGCCTCGTTCATCGCCGTAAAGATGGATGTGCATCCGGTCTGACATACGGTATCCCTTTTTGAGACACAGCGGGGACAGCCACACCTGCCGCTCTCTTAAGGTATTGGAATCAGTACCTTCTGCCATCAGGAACAGGCGGTCCTTGGGGATGCGATATTCGCGTTGCAGGGCGTCCACTTCATCCACATCTTCAGGTTTTGCCACGACAAATTTGAAGAAGGCGCGCGGGTCGCTTGCGTAAAAGTCGAGTCGCTCAGGGATAAGCGCCAGATCAGCCGCGTTACCCGAATGGGAAAGCTTGGGGCTGACATTGTATTGATCGACCCGGATGTCGATGTGGGCCGAGGGGCGGGTGGTGCCGTTGGTTTCGATCTCGACCTCGATCGTGTCGAGAATGGCGAGCATGTCGGCCAATGGCCCGCACTGCATAAGCGGCTCACCCCCTGTAATAACCAAACGCTTTTGTCCGAGCGCGGCGATCTTCGCGGCGGCTTTTTCGGGGGACACCTTCACCTGATTGACAGCGCGGTCATAGGTGATTTCATCGCGATGGGGACGGTTATCGCCCTCGAACCGCCAGGTGTAGGCGGTGTCGCACCACGTACAGGCAAGGTTGCAGCGTGACAGGCGGATAAAGGCAACCGGCATACCGGCGCTTGGCCCTTCGCCCTGCAGGGATGCAAAAATTTCGGGTGCGCCATCATCGTCGGTTGCAAGAACAAGATCAGCCATCAGCCCGCACCTCCCGCAACGGAGGGGTTGTAGGAAGTTTGAGACACTTGAGACACTGTACAAGAGTCAAAATCCAAACGATCAATAGGCGGGCTTTTGATCGGTTTTTCCGATTGAAAACGGAGGGTGTTGGCGCAAGTCATTGTCCCCCTATGCCACGCCTTTTGCCGGTAGGAAATTATCTGGCTCAGTTCCATTCTGCCGGATTGAGCGCGAGAAGCTTTGAAAATTCGGCGTAGAGCGCGGGTTCATGCGCTTTTAGCGCTTGGGGCTTTTCGAAGAAGGTGACGATCCCTTCTGCGAAGAATTCTTCGTGGTTTGTTGCGCCATATGGGTCGATCAAGGCGGGTTCGCCCGCCTCAACCTTTGCGACATGGGCATGGTAAGCATCCAGCATCGCCTGTTCCCACTTGGCATAGGCCTGGCCTTTGCGAAGGATGGGAATGCCGTTGGTGTGTCCCGTCAGGCTGTCCAATTGGTGGGCGAATTCGTGGATGACGACGTTCTCGCCATCGTCTGCGCGAAGGCCGCCGTGAAGCGCATCATTCCATGAGAGCACCACGGGTCCCCTTTGCCAGCTTTCGCCAAGCGTTCCGTGACGATGCTCGTGGACGAGGGTTCCATCATGCCGCCCGCGCCCGGTATCGAACACGGCGGGGTAGAGCAGGACATTGCGGATCGTATCGTACCACTGCGGGCTGTTGACGATAAGAAGGCAAGCCTGCGCTGCGATGGAAAGACGCATGGCCTCCGTCACTTCGACCCCGTTTTTGCCCCGGAAAGTGACTTGATCAAGGAACAGGTTGATCTTGCCCTCATGGGCTGCGCGCAAGGTATTGGGGAGGCGCGTGACGAGGGGCACGAGCTGCTCGACGATATGGCGCTGCTGAGGCGTCAACGGGGTGGCGAGCAAGGCTGCGCGCCGCTTGCGTTTGGCCATATGGCGATAGACGAGCAGCGCTACGATCAGCAGCGGGACGAGCAGGATGAGCCAAGGCGACATATCCGTGATTTAGGATCGCCGCCCCGGCATTGTTAGGGGTTGCCCTTAGCCGAGCCGCTCCAACGCTGCAGTCAATCGCTCAACCTCGCCCTGATGGTGGGCGAAATCGGCCTTGGCTTTCTCCACCGCTTCGGGCTTGGCGCGTTCGACGAAATTAGCATTGGAAAGCCTGCCTTCGAGCGACTTTGCTTCCTTCTGCGACGCTTCGAGAGCTTTGGTCAGGCGCGCTTTTTCAGCATCAATGTCGATGATGCCTTCAAGCGGGATCACAAACACATCGCCAAGCGCCGTCACCTGCATGGCTGGACCATCGGGTGCCTCGCCCTGGATCACCGGGGTGAGCCGCGCGAGGCGTTCGATTGCCGCGCTTGAGCGGTCGATAGTGCTCGATGCGACGGCGGAGGGTTCGGGCACATAGGCGGCAAGTTTTGCGCCCGGTGAAATGCCGAGCTCGTTCTTGGCCGAGCGAACATTGGTGGTGAGATCGATCACCCAATCGATCGCATCGGTTGCTTCTTTTGTGACCTCGGCGCGCGGGGAAGGCCACTTTGCGGTGATAAGGTCGTAGGACCGCTCACCTTGCGCGTGCCATAGCTCTTCGGTGATGAAGGGCATGAACGGGTGCAGCATGACGAGAATCTGATCAAGCGCCCATCCGGCAACCTCGCGTGTTTCTTTCGCAGGCAAGCCTTCGGGGTCCGCATCGTCGGCAAACACTGGCTTAATCAGTTCAAGATACCAGTCGCAGAACTTCGACCATGTGAATTGATAAATCGCATTGGCTGCCGCATCGAAGCGCAGGTCTGTCATCGCGGCTTCAATTTCGGCGCACACCGATTGCACTTCGCCGATAATCCATTGGTTGGCGGCAAGGCGTGCTTGCGGAGCCTTCACCGTGGTTGATTTGCCGATGCCGTTCGATTGGCAAAAACGCGTTGCGTTCCAAAGCTTTGTTGCAAAGTTGCGGTATCCTTCGACCCGCTTTTCGTCCATTTTGATGTCGCGGCCCTGGCTTTCCATCGCTGCCATGAAGAACCGCAGCGCATCGGCGCCATATTGATCGATAAGGCCCAGCGGATCGACAACATTGCCCTTGGATTTGGACATCTTCGCGCCGTCGGCAGCGCGCACAAGGCCGTGGAGATACAGGCGCGGCCACGGGGCCTCACCCATATTGTAATTCCCCATCATCATCATCCGCGCATCCCAGAAGAACAGGATGTCGAAGCCGGAGATGAGGAGAGAGTTCGGGAAGTGCTTTTCGAGCAGCGGCTGGCCGTCCTCTGGCCACCCGAGCGTGGCAAACGGCCACAGCGCGGAAGAGAACCATGTGTCGAGCACGTCTTCATCGCGGGTGAGGGCAACGCCTTCGCCGGCTTGGGCTTGCGCTTCTTCCTCGGTCATGGCGACATAAACGCCGCCGTCTGCGTCGAACCAAGCCGGGATACGGTGCCCCCACCAAAGCTGTCGCGAAACACACCATGGCTGGATGTTCTCCATCCAGTTGAAGAATGTTTTTTCCCAGCTTTTGGGCACGATTTCGACTTCGCCCGAACGCACCTGCTCAATGGGCTTTTCCGCCAGTTTCGCGGCATCGACATACCATTGATCGGTCAGCCAAGGCTCGATCACCACACCGCCGCGGTCGCCGAAAGGCGTTGCGATCTGGCGCGGTTCCGCGTCGGAGACGACTTCCTCGCCCTTTTTGTTCTTGGAAACGTGCGGAATGAGGTGGCCGCTCTCTTTAAGGCGCTCAACCACAAGCTCGCGCGCGCCGTCCACCTTGTCGCGGCGGAAGCGATGGAGGCCGATAAATTCATCCGGCACGAGCCCGTCAGCCGTCTGGCAAACATCGCCATTCCCATCGAGCATATTGAGCATTTGCGCAGGCTCGATACCGGCGCGCTTGCCCACTTCAAAGTCGTTAAAGTCATGCCCCGGCGTGATTTTCACCGCGCCCGAACCAAGCTCTGGATCAGCGTGTTCATCCGCGACGATGGGAATGCGGCGACCCGTGATTGGGAGCACAACGTGCTTGCCAACGACGCTTTTATACCGTTCGTCCGATGGGTGTACCGCCACGGCCATATCGGCGAGCATCGTCTCAGGGCGCGTGGTCGCAACCTCGATATAATCGCGCCCGTCTGAAAGGGTCACACCGGCCTCTAAGGGGTACTTAAAGTGCCAGAAGTGGCCCGCAATTGTCTGCTGCTCCACCTCAAGGTCGCTGATCGCTGTCTTGAGCTTGGGGTCCCAGTTTACCAGCCGCTTGTCGCGATAAATCAGGCCATCGTTGTAAAGATCGACAAAGGTCTTGAGCACTGCTTTCGTAAAGTGCTCGTCCATCGTGAATTGTTCGCGCGACCAGTCCATCGAACAGCCAAGGCGGCGCAATTGCGTGGTGATGGTCCCGCCGCTTTCCGCTTTCCATTCCCACACCTTATCGACGAATTCTTCGCGGCTGTAATTGGTGCGCTTGTCCTGTTTCGCTTCCATCTGCCGCTCGACCACCATCTGCGTGGCAATCCCTGCGTGGTCGGTGCCCACCACCCATAAAGAGTCTTTGCCGCGTAGCCGCTCATAACGGATCACGATGTCTTGCAGCGTGTTGTCCAGCGCGTGACCAATGTGAAGCGAGCCAGTGACGTTTGGCGGCGGGTTCACAATGGTAAAGGCTTCGGCGTCGGGACGTTCAGGGCGGAAACCGCCGGTCGTTTCCCAATGCTGGTACCAGCGCTGCTCAATGTCCGCTGGGTTGAAGGTTGTTGGTAGGCTCATTGTATTATCGGCTCACTTACGTTTGCGGGGCCACGCCGCCCGCACCAAAATTTTCATCCCCATGCCAATCCATTGGGTGCAGTGCAACAACTCTCACCCAATAGACGCACAGCGCCGTCGTTCTAACAACACTGTCACGCTTCAACTGTGCACCCGTGCAAGACTTTGCTTGTTAAGCGGCGGATTTCGCCGCATATCCTCAATCACAATGTTAGGGGATCTCAGCTACACCTTTGAAGACGCTGCCGAAGGAGAGGGCGCGGGCGCTTCCAAGCTTGTATTGGAAGGGCAATTGCTGGTGTCGACTGTCGGCCCGTTTGAGGCCGAAATCGGCGACAACTGCCCAGATATTTCCGCAATTGATATTTCCAGAGTCGATGAGATCGACACGATTGGCGCATGGGTCATTTCGCGGCTTGCCAGACAGCATGACTGCCAAATCACCGGGGCAAACGATAAGGCAAAATATCTGCTGGAAGCGGTGGCGGACACGGTTTGTGATGATGCGCTGACAGCAGAGGAAGTGCCCGTGTGGGAGCGCGTGCCGCTCTTGCTTGGCGGCAAAGTCTATCAGGCGCGCAGCGGATTTTTCGGGGTGGTGAGCTTTTTGGGCGCGATTATCGTCGGATTTGGCAGTCTCATCCGCCGCCCCTCGCGCATTCCCATTCGCGCCGTGGTGCGCCAAATGGAAATGGTGGGCGTCTCTGCCCTTCCGATCATCGGATTGATGAGCTTCCTCATCGGCATCGTTATCGCGCAGCAGGGCGCGGTGCAGCTTGAACAATTTGGCGCAGAGGCGCTGACGGTGAACCTTGTGGGCCGGATCACCTTGCGTGAACTGGGTGTGCTTATGACCGCGATCATGGTGGCGGGCCGTTCGGGCAGCGCCTTTGCCGCGCAAATCGGGACGATGCGTCTGACCGAAGAAGTGGATGCAATGCGCACCATCGGTATCTCGCCCATCGAACGGCTGGTGATCCCGCGCATCATCGCCTGCACTTTTATGATGGTCATTCTCGGCTTTTACTCAAGCATCGTCGGTATCATCGGCGGCGCAGTCATCGGCCAATTCGCGCTCGGCATTCCGTTCTTCAACTTCCTTGAACGTATTCAGGAGGTTGTGCCTCTGCACGATGTTTGGGTCGGTCTTGTGAAAGCGCCCGTTTTCGGCCTCATCGTTGCGCTGGCTGGCTGTTATCACGGGATGCAGGTCAAAGGAAATTCAGAAGAGGTTGGCGTTCGAACAACCATGGCAGTTGTCTCGGCGATCTTTGCCGTCATCGTGCTTGATGCGTTTTTCGCGGTGTTCTTTACCGAAGTGGGCTGGGGCTAGAAACGGATGCTGACTTACGAAGAACCCGAAGCGCCCCACGGCCGTTTCAGCAATGAGCCGCCGATTGTTGTGCGCGGCCTCGTCAACCGCTTTGGCAATTTCACCGTGCACGACGGGCTCGATCTGACAGTCAATCGCGGAGAGATCCTTGGCGTTGTCGGGGGCTCTGGCACAGGCAAATCAGTGATGATGCGGTCCATCATTGGCCTGCAAAAGCCGACGGCGGGCGATATTGATGTGCTGGGACGGCGGATCACCGGGGTTGACCTTGATAAACGCATTGGCGTGCGGCGGCGCTGGGGCGTTTTGTTCCAGGGTGGCGCGCTGTTTTCAACGCTCACCGTGGGCGAAAATGTCGAAGTGCCTTTGAAAGAATTCTACCCGGAAATCAGCCCGGAATTGCGACGCGAAATTGCACGTTTCAAAGTGCTTTTATCAGGACTTCCCGAAGAGGCGGCGCTCAAATACCCAAGCGAACTATCCGGCGGGATGAAAAAGCGCGCAGGGCTTGCAAGAGCGCTCGCGCTTGATCCGGAATTGCTGTTTCTGGACGAACCGACTGCCGGCCTCGATCCGATTGGCGCGGCGGCTTTTGATCAGCAGACCAAGGAATTGAAAGAGACGCTTGGCCTTACCGTTTTCCTTATCACGCACGACCTCGACACGCTGTATGAGATTTGTGACCGGGTGGCGGTGCTGGCCGATAAAAAGGTGATCGCGGTGGGCACCATCCCTGAGCTTTTGGAAACAGGCCATCCGTGGATCGAGGAATATTTCAATGGACCGCGCGGGCGAACGGCTCAAGCCGCACAAGCACGAGGGGGCTGAGACGTGAGCAAGCAGATGAGAGCTATGGACAGGCGCGGGCGAAAGCGCCCATAGGAACAGGCACATGGAAACAAGAGCAAATCATCTTTGGGTCGGCTTCATCACATTGGGGCTCTTGATCGCTTTGGCCGCCTTTATCGTGTGGATTGCGCGCCTGAACCAGGGCGCATCGAACGAATACGACATCTTTTACAAGCAATCGGTCGCAGGGCTCGCGAATGGGTCACAGGTGTCTTACGCGGGCGTTCCGGTGGGCCAAGTGCGCGAGATTGCGCTGTCGAAAGAAGACCCCGAATTCGTCCGCGTTCGCATCAGAGTGCGCGATGAAGTGCCCATTCTGGTGGGGACAGAGGCAACCATTCAGGCAAGCTTTACCGGCGTTTCCACCATTCTTCTGGACGGCGCGCGTAAACAGGCGCCCGCAATCAGTTGCGAGACAACCGCCTGTCCCGAAGGGCGCCCGGTCATCCCGCCTGGACGCGGCGGCTTTGGTGAAATCGTCGCAAACGCCCCGCTTCTGCTCGAACGGCTCGCGACATTGACTGAGCAGTTGAACGTCATTCTTGGCCCTGAAAATCAGGAGCAATTGTCCGGCATTCTCGAAAACTCCAATCGCCTCACCCGCGAGCTTGCTGACACTGCGCCCGCTTTGCAGGGCACTCTGGCTGAGCTGGAAGTCGCGGTGAAAGAGGCGGGCGAGGCGTTGGATGCGTTTGAGAAAGTGACGCTGACGACAGACGAACTTCTCAATCAGGAAGGCCCGCGGATGGCCGATGAACTCAGCAAGACGCTCGCCTCTGCCAATGAAGCGGCAAGCTCGCTTTCAGCCATGCTCGAAGATGCGCGGCCTGCGACGCGCGCTTTGTCGGAAACCACGCTGCCAACGGTTGAGGCGACCTTGAAAGACTTGCGCACCACCAGCCGATCCTTGCGCGCGATCACCGATCGGCTTGAGGCCGAAGGGGCGGGCTCGATCGTCGGCGGGCGTGCATTACCGGAGTACGAACCATGAAGACCTGCCGCATTTGGAGCGGGCCGCTTGCCCTTGTCGCCGCGAGCCTTGCGCTTGGCGGATGTGTGAGCATCGGCGGCGCGGGCGAACCCCCTGCGAGCCTTTTGACCCTTACTTCCAGCGCGAGCGCGCCGGTGGGCTCTGGCACTATGGCGGGGGCAGAGGGAAGCGAGGGCACGATTGCGGTCCTGACCCCCGAAGTGCCCGCCAAGCTCGACGTGATCCGGGTGCCTGTGACCGTGTCGCCCACTGAGATCGCATATCTGCAAGAGGCGGTGTGGATTGAAAAGCCCGCGCGCCTGTTCCGGCGCTTGCTGGGTGAGACGCTGCGCACAGCTTCTGGCGAGGCGCAAACCTTGCTGGTGCTCGACACTGATGACACGCCGCTTCGCCCAAACCAGTCTTTGCGCGGGACATTGATCGACATGGGCTATGAGCCCGCTACTTCGTCGGTGGTGGTGCGTTATGAGGCGGTGCACACGCTTGATGATGGCCGGGTGATGTCACGCCGTTTTGAAGCGCGTGAGGAGGGGATCCCGCCCGTCGCAGCAAACGTTGCGCCCGCGCTCAATCGCGCGGCCAATACGGTTGCGAAGGATGTTGCGGCCTGGGTGTTGAGCGCGGAATAGCTTGTCGCGCCCTAGGCGTTCGCCAGCGTCCAGAATTCATGGGCTTTCAGGAAATCGGCGGTGCGTTTTTCGCGGCGCTCTTCGGCTTCTTCATCGCGGCCCCATTGCTCGGCCTGCCATTCTTCCTCAAGGCTCGCTGCATTCCACAGGGCAAGCGCGTCCGCGTCCTTTTGCGCAGCGCTCAGCCCGGTGATGAGCGAGGCGGCGAGGTGGGTCATCATTTCAATCGCAGCCAATGAAAAGGGCGATTGCCCAGTCAATTCATCGCGCAAGGCAGCAAGCGTGCTCTCGCTTTGCGGGCGGTGGATGATCCCTGAAATGCGCGTGAATTTGGCGCTCAGCCGGTTCTCAAACCCGGTCACAATCGGCTCCCACACCTTGTGTTGGCGGGCATAGAGCGGTTCATCCGGGTCAGCGCGGTAAAGCAGCGTGTCGGTGTCGCCATATTGCACCGCTTTATCGATCAAAGTGGCGGGATCGGGCGCGACAATATCAATCGCATAATCGGCCATATCGCGCATTGGCATGGTGGCAGGATCGACCTTTTCGCCCTGCGCATCCCATTCCGCGGCCAGCGCCTCGGCCAGAGCCATGGACGGCACCACCTGAGGCGAACCCTTCACCGTTTTGAGCGCGCGCGTATCCAGCATGACCTGCCATCCGCCATCTGCCTCATTCACGGACACTTGTTTATAGAACCGCTTCACCGCTCGCCCCGATCGCTGGCTTTCCAACGCTTTGCCAAAAGCGCAGGCACAAAGAAAAACGCCAAGAGCCCCGCAATCGCGAGCACCACGCCCAGCGCATAGGGAAGCTCAATCGCCCCTTGCGCGATCGCGATGCCAAGGAGGACGGCAGGGATAGAGGCGAGGCGCACGATATTCATCACCGTGTACCGCTTGGCAGCCATTGCCTCTTCATCTGAGGGAAGATCACTCACAGCGCATCCTCCAGCGCGAGGCGCAATTCGTCCATCGTATTCGCTACTGTATCAGCGCCCGTTGCGATCAGGTCTTGCGGGCTGTGATAGCCCCACGCAACCCCCACCGCGCGCACGCGAGCGGCAACCGCCATTTGCATATCGAAGCTGGTGTCACCGATGACAACCGATTGATTTGGCTGCGCTCCCGCCTCGAAAAGCGCCGCTTCCAGCATGGCGGGATGCGGCTTTGAAGGATGGCGATCAGCGGTCTGTAAGGAGACGAAAAGGTCGATTAGCCCGTGTCCTGTGAGACAAGCGTTCAATCCCCGGTCTGATTTCCCCGTGGCAACCGCAAGGCTCCACCCATCGGCATGGAGCCTGCGCAAAAGCTGTTCCATCCCGTCATAGAGCGGTTCTTGCAAAAGCCCCTCTTCGCGCCGTTGGCGAAAGGCGGTTTTGTAGTGCTCGACGATCTGCTGTTGCTGGCGATGCTCTGCGCTGGGGGCGAGTTCGCGCAAGGCGACGGGCAGGCTGAGGCCAACCACGCGGCGGACCTGATTGGGATCGGGCGAGGGCAGGCCAGCAAGCTCAAAGGCGCGCGCCATCGACCAGATGATGTCCGCCTGGCTATCGACCAGCGTCCCGTCGCAATCGAAAACTGCAAGCCGCGTCATGCGCCAACTAGCCCATGCTCGTCATTGCGAGGAGCCGCAGGCGACGCGGCAATCCATGGACCGACGGTGCTGTCCGCGGGTCGTCCATCATGGATTGCGTCGCTTCGCTCGCAATGACGAAAGTTGGGGGTCACGGGCGCCTACCTTTCGGTTTCCCGCCTCTTTTGACCGCCTTGCCTTTTGATTTCGCGCCCGCTTTCGCGGCTTTCTTTGCAGTGGTCGCCGATGTCGTTCGACCCCGGCGCTCGCCCCGGCGCTCTTTGCGATATTGCTTCGCATGGCGGCGTGCGGCCTGTTTCTTTTCAGCCGGCGTGCGCTCTGGCGCTTCATCGCGCACAGGCGAGGCATCCGATTGGCTTTCCTCGAACCCAAGTGCTTCCATGCTGGCGGCGAAGTGTTCGGGAAGGGGCGCGGTTACATCAAGCTTGCCGCCGCCCGTTGCGCTATCTGCACCTTTGCGTTCAGGCGTCCCGATGATGAGACGGCGCGCGTGAAGGTGCATCTTGCGGCTGATCGTGCCGGTCAGAAACGCATCCTGCCCGCCATATTTGCCATCGCCCACAATCGGGTGGCCAATCGCTGCCATGTGGACGCGCAATTGGTGGGTGCGGCCAGTCAGCGGCTCCAATTCCACCCAGGCGGCGCGTGTGCCAGCGCGCTCAACCACGCGGTAGCGGGTCTTGGCAGCTTGGCCGTTTTCTTCATCCACGTGCATCTTTTCGCCGCCCGTGCCCGGCTGCTTGGCGAGCGGCGCGTCAATCGTGCCCTCACGCACGTCGGGAACGCCAACGACCAGCGCCCAATAAACCTTGCGCGCCGAGCGACCGGAGAACCGCTTGGAATAAGCCGCTGCACTGCCCGGAGTGCGGGCGATCAAAAGGACGCCCGATGTGTCTTTATCGAGCCGGTGCACAAGGCGTGGGCGCGGCTGGTCGTCTTCGGTCACAAAGGCATCGAGCAGGCCATCGACGTGCTTCGTCGTCTTGCTGCCCCCTTGGGTGGCAAGGCCGGGAGGCTTGTTGAGCACGATAGCAGACGGCGTCTCGCGGATCACCATATCGCGTGCGGTTTGCACTTCGTCTTCGGTGAGCGGTCGGCGCGCCTTTTTTGCCTTATGTTTGGCCTCGCCCCCCGGTGGCACGCGCAAGACTTGGCCTGCCTCCAACCGGTCTTCAGGCTTAGCCCGCCCACCATCCACCCGGATTTGGCCCGTGCGCGCCCAGCGCGAAATCGTGGCAAAGCCGATGGCCGGCAGATTGCGTTTGAACCAGCGATCGAGGCGAATCCCGTCATCATCTTCGCCAATGGTAAAGGTGCGAACTTGCGTCTTTGTATCGTCGGAAGGATGGGTCATGGTGCAGCCTGAACTCCGACAAGCCCGATCAGAAACGCAGCCATCCCAGCGATCACCGACACAGACACATAAATGAGCGCCGAGGTTATTTCGCCCCGATGCAGCATGGTGACCATTTCGGCGCTAAAGGCGCTGAATGTGGTGAACCCGCCCATAAGGCCAGCAACAAGAAACAAGCGCAGGTTCTCGCTGTCTGTGCCGCCTTTTGCAAACCAGCCCAACAAAAGTCCCATAATAAGGCTGCCGATAATATTGACGCTAAGCGTGCCCCAAGGAAAGTCTGTGTGCGGCCCGGCCAGCCGCGAAGCGAGGCCGCCGACCTGGTAACGCGCAGCCGCACCAATCGCGCCGCCAAGCGCAACAGCAAGGGTCGGCATAAGGGATGTGAGTATTTGAGAAGACATTTCGAAGCGCTCCTTAGCCGCCGCTATCGCGATGCGCCACTGTTAAAGCCACGCGCCGCCTTAGAAGGGTTGCCAATATGCCCGCTCGGCGTTATGTGCCCCCGTGTTGAAGCGCGTTTCCAAAGGATTCGCGCCGCTTTTAGCGTCATAGTTTAAGCGCACTCCCGCAATCAGAACCTGCGGGCTCAGGCGTATTTTGAAATGAGGTAGTTGCCGTTTATGCAAATCATGGTTCGCGATAACAATGTCGATCAAGCCCTTCGTGCGCTTAAGAAAAAGCTGCAACGTGAAGGTGTGTATCGCGAAATGAAACTGCGCCGGCACTACGAAAAGCCAAGCGAAAAGCGTGCCCGTGAAAAGGCGGCGGCCGTGCGCCGTGCACGCAAGCTTGAGCGTAAGCGCATGGAGCGCGACGGCATCAAGTAAGCGGGCTTGGGCTTTTTCGGGCGGGGCAAACCTTGCTCGAATCGCTTGAAACCCTTCACGCAATACGCCATCAGGGCGCGGGAAAATCCTGCGCCCTTTTTGCTGCCTGTGTCGCAGCGCCCGGGACAGTGCACAACAATTGGGATCACACATGACCGAAGTCACCCGCGTACCAATCCGCCCCATTGCCAAGGGCTCGCTCACCAAAATCTGGCTTGGCGTTCTTGTCGCTGTTCTGATCGGCGCTGGCCTTGCCTTTGCCGCAGTGCCTAAAGGGTTTAGCCTCGATACGCTGGTTGCTGGTGAGGGACCAACCCCGCAAGAGGGTGATATGGTGTTCGTGAAGTACAAGGGCTCGCTGGCCAGCACGGGCGAGGTTTTCGACGAATCACAAGACATCCCGCTTCCGGTCGAAGGCATCTTCCCCGAAGGCAGCCCGTTCCCGATTGAACCGGGCGCCACGATTGATGGCTTTTACGAAGGCCTCCAGCAGATGCAAAAGGGCGGCAAGTACGAACTGTATATCCCGGCAGAGCAAGCTTACGGTGCAGAGCCGCCTCCCGGCTCGCCGATCCCTGCGAATGCTGATCTGGTGTTTGAGATCGAAGTGATCGATTTCATGGACCGCGAAACATTCGACCGGAACCTTTCGATCCTGCAACGAGCAATGCAATCGCAAATGGGCGGCGGCGAGGGTGCGCCACAAGGTGCGCCACAGGGGCCACCTCAAGGTCCACAATAAGGCGCACCGCAGCCCTGACGGGCTTCGCATCTTTCATCATCGGTTCAACTGAGTTAGCGCATCTCTCCTTAAGAGGGAGGGATGCGATGGCTATTGGTGATGGCGTAGAACACGCTGCAGCGCAGGGCGGCGCGGCAATTGAGGATTGGCGCGAGCGGCCTTGGGTGCTTGCCGCGCTCCTTGGTGTTGCGGGCCTGTTTGTCCATATTTTCACCGATGGCGCGCACGATGAACCCTGGCGCGCTGCCTTGGCCGCCTTCGTGGTGTTCGGCCCGCTCGCTGCTGCTTTCACCTTAAGCAAGGAGAGCTGGCAGCCGTCTGTCATCTTCTCCGCGATTGTCGGCCTTGTGATGGCAGGGATAGCTTGGCGGGCGACGGCTGCGGGGGATCGGTATTCCGACGAGGAATTCTGGGTCGCAGCGGGCGTATTGGCGACAACTCTGTCCGTGCCATTGTTCCAATCCAGCTTTCACAAACTGCGTTGGCGAACCAGCTATAAAGAAACCCATTTTCACGTCTGGACCGATGCGATCACAGGAGCAGGCGCGCTTGCCTTCGTTGGGCTTTCCTGGGCACTCATCGCTATTCTCGCAGAGCTTTTCTCCGCGATCCAGATCGACCTTCTCAAAGACCTGATCGATGAAGAGGCGTTTGGCTGGATGTTTTCAGGCGTCACCTTCGGTGCTGCGCTTGGCGTCCTGCGCAATCAGTTGAAGATCATCGGCACGCTGCAAAACGTGGTCTTATTGGTGCTTTCGATCCTTGCCGTGCCGCTTGCCGTGGCGCTGGTGCTTTTCCTGATCGCCGTTCTGGTGTCGGGGATCGATGTCCTTTGGGAAGCAACCAAAAGCGCGACCCCGCTGCTGTTGTCAGTGGCGGTGGGGTGCTTTGTCCTCGCCAATGCGGTTGTGCGCGACGATGATGCCGACATGGGCCAATCGCGCGTACTTCGCGTGGCGGGTTTTGTGCTGGCGCTCGGCATTTTGCCATTATCGGTCATGGCAGCGATTTCGATGGGAACCCGCATTGCTCAGCACGGCCTTAGCCCTGAGCGCATCTGGTCGCTCATCGCCATTGCGGTAGCGGTGACTTACGGCGCTGCCTATTTCACCTCTGCCATCCGTGGCCGGCTTGAGGGGTGGCGAGATTACTTGCGTCAATCAAACCTGCATCTGGCGGTGATTGTTACCGGAGTGGCGCTTTTGCTCGCCATGCCGGTTTTCAACTTTGGCGCGCTCTCCGCCTCCAACCAACTCGCGCGGCTGCAATCGGGCGCGGTGAGCGTGGAGGAGTTCGACTATGCAGCGCTGCGCTGGGACTTTGGCGAGGCAGGGCGGGAGGCTCTGGATACTTTGGTCAAGAGCGATGATCCTAAAATCGCAGAGCTGGCGCTGGCCGTGAAAAATGCGGAAAACCGATACGCCTATCGCCAGCGCAACCGACCCGAAACAACCGCGGTAAACTCGGCCTTGATCGAAGTTGAAAGCGATGCGGTGCGTTTGGCTGTCAGGACTTTCCTGCAATCACGGCCCTATCATTGCGCTGATCAGTGCCGTGTCGTGCAATTGGCAGTTGAGAATGATCGCCCGATTATGGCGCTACTTTCATCGGGCCGCGATCCTGAAATGCTGGTCTATAATGAGGCGGATAACGACATATCCATCGCCACCATTCGCCATGCGCAATTGGACAATCGTAAGCCCTATGAAGTGCCCGAATTTGATGCGGATTCGGTAGTGGAACTGCGTCCCTTTACAGGTCAGCAGCTTTACATCGATGGAAAGCCTGCAAGCGGCGCGTTTAGGTAAGCGATTAAAACTACCGATTTGCAGTCAACTCATGCTTGAAGCGCCCCCCGGTGGGCGCTAAGCGAAATTCATGTCTGTAGATAAACAAACCGTGGCGAAAATCGCTGGCCTTGCGCGCATCAAAATGGGCGATGAAGAGCTTGAGCGAATGGTGCCGGAGCTGAACAATATCCTCAATTGGGTCGAGCAATTGGGCGAAGTCGATGTGACCGGTGTTGAGCCGATGACTGCGGTGATCGCCAACACGCTTCGCCTGCGCGAAGATGTGGTCGATGCTGACCCGCTGACCGCTGGTGGCAAGCGCGATGATGTGCTCGCCAATGCGCCTGCTGCGGAACATGGCTTTTTCGGCGTGCCTAAGGTGATTGAGTGATCTTTATCGACCCAGAGCGAGTCCCCGCGAAGGCGGGGACCTCCATCAACTTAGCAAGGCGCGCGCGGCACCAGGTCCCCGCCTTCGCGGGGACTCACTAGAGATATGACTGAACTTACAAATCTTGGCGTAAAAGAAATCCGCGACGGCGTGAAGGCGGGCGATTTTACCGCGCGCGAAGTGGCAGAGGCGTTTAACACGGCTGTCGCTGAAGCGGCGGAGCTGAACGCCTTTATCGTCACCACTCCTGACGCAGCGCTGGACGCAGCGGACAAGGTCGACGCTAAGCGCGCGGCGGGTGAGGATCTGGGCGCAATGGGCGGCGTGCCGATTGGCATGAAAGACCTGTTCGCAACCCACGATGTGCAGACCACTGCGGCGAGCCATATCCTCGAAGGGTTCAAACCCCAGTACGAGAGCACCGTTTCGCAAAATCTGTGGAACGCGGGCGCGGGGATGCTCGGCAAGCTCAACCTCGACCAGTTTGCGATGGGGTCGTCCAACGAGACATCCTATTTCGGCAATGTGAACAGCCCATGGCGCAAGGAAGGCAGCAATGCCGCAATGTCGCCCGGTGGTTCTTCGGGTGGTTCGTCCTCCGCCGTCGCCGCGCGCATTGCGCCAGCGGCAACCGGCACCGACACCGGCGGCTCGATCCGCCAACCCGCCGCCTTCACCGGCATTTGCGGGATCAAGCCAACCTATGGCCGTTGCTCGCGCTGGGGCGTGGTGGCGTTTGCCAGCTCGCTTGATCAAGCAGGGCCGATGGCGCGCTCGGTCGAAGATTGCGCGATCATGCTGGGCGCAATGGCAGGGTTCGATCCAAAGGATGCGACCTCACTCCAAATGGACGTGCCCGATTGGGAAGCGGCTTTGTCGTCTGACCTTAGCGGCAAGAAGGTTGGCATCCCGACCGAATACCGCATGGAAGGCACCGACCAGGCGATCCTCGATTCATGGGAGCAGGGCAAGGCGTGGCTGAAGGATGCGGGCGCTCAGATCGTCGACATCTCGCTGCCGCATACGAAATACGCGCTTCCCGCCTACTACATCATCGCGCCTGCCGAGGCCTCGTCGAACCTCGCGCGCTATGACGGCGTGCGCTATGGCCTGCGCGATCTGCCCGATGGGGCAGGCCTGCAAGATATGTACGCCGAGACTCGTGCTGCTGGCTTTGGCGATGAAGTCAAACGCCGTATCCTAATCGGCACCTATGTGCTGTCGGCTGGCTTCTACGATGCGTACTACAATCAGGCGCAGAAGGTCCGCGCCCTCGTCGCGCGCGATTACGAAGAGGCGTTTGCGAAGTGCGACCTTATCCTTGCGCCCACAACGCCGACCGCCAGCTTCCCATTGGGCTCGCTCAATGAAGACCCGCTGACGATGTATTTGAACGACGTCTTCGCAGTGCCCGCTTCGCTTGCGGGTCTACCAGCGATGAGCGTGCCCGCGGGCCTCAACCCCGACGGTCTTCCGCTGGGTCTGCAACTCGTGGGCAAAGCGTTTGATGAGCAGATGGTGCTGAACGCAGGCCTCGCCATCCAAGAGCGCGCAGGCTTCACCCACGCGCCGGAGCGGTGGTGGTGAGAGAACGACTCTCTCAAATCGCATTTGTCGTTTGGGGGTGCTGGTGCGCCTTCCAACTTTGGGAGTCGTACACTCGAGATCCGCGAGTTTTTTACATAAACACGTCAGCCTTCGTCTTCATCGCTGGGGTAATCATCGCTCTGCCCATATTCGCAAATCTTGTGGGTAAGGTCTTTGGAGCTTCGGACCCCCTGTTTGAAGGATTCTGGCCTAAAGCGGGCGCTCGCAAAACGGACGCGAAGCCCAGTCCCGCGCAGGAGGGTGTCGATGACCCCATTTGAAATCGCTCTTATCGCAATCCTAGCGCTGGGCTTTGTGATCCCGGCATGGGTTTTCGCTTTCGCCTTCCGCGACCGGGCGAGGGCTGTGCGCACTGAGGAGCCCAACAAGCGCTTCTTCGCCTACGCCGCGCTGCTTCAGGGGCTCCACAACCAGCTCGACCCCAAGACGCAGACCGTGCGCAATGGTCCGCTGTTTGCCGCGACCGTGCGTGAGCTTGCGAATTATCCCGAATACCGCAGCTTCAGCGTGCTATTCCTCGAAGAAATCAACATCACAGGTACGCGCAAATTCGACAATGTCGTGCGCGCCGAATTGAAGGCGGTGGAGGCGAAGCTGCTGGAGGCGAAAGAGCCTGCATGAGCTTTACCGCGACCTTCGTGATGATCTTCCTCATCGCCTTTGCCGTGATCGGCGGGGTGGTGATGTTCCTTTCCAAGACCATCGACCATGGCGAAGCGCGCTTTGGCCCCGATGGGAAGGCCATTGAGGATAAGCTAGAGGGTAAGCAACCCAACCCCGTCATCCCGGCGAAGGCCGGGATCCAGAGTGACACAGAGCGAGACCCGGAACTGGATTCCGGCCTTCGCCGGAATGACGAGTTAGAGATATGAGTACATACCGCATCCAGGGCGCAACCGGCGAATGGGAGGTCGTGATCGGCCTTGAAGTCCACGCGCAGGTGACCTCCAACGCCAAGCTTTTTTCCGGTGCCTCCACCGCCTTTGGCGCAGAGCCCAATAGCCAGGTGAGCCTCGTCGATGCGGCGATGCCCGGAATGCTGCCTGTGCCCAATAGAGAGTGCATCCGCCAAGCGGTGCGCACTGGCATGGCGATCGAGGCTGAGATCAACAAATACTCGCGCTTCGACCGCAAGAACTACTTCTACGCTGACTTGCCGCAAGGTTATCAGATTAGCCAGCTTTACCACCCCATCGTGGGTGAGGGGCAGCTCCTGATCGAGGCCGATGAGAAGCACGGCATCCCCGAAGACAAGGTGATCGGGATCGAGCGTATCCACGTCGAGCAGGATGCGGGCAAGCTGATGCACGATCAGCACCCGACCATGTCCTATGTCGACCTCAATCGCTCAGGTGTTGCCCTGATGGAGATCGTCTCGCGGCCCGATATGCGCTCGCCCGCCGAGGCTGGGGCCTATGTCCGCAAACTGCGTTCGATCCTGCGGTATGTCGGCTCATGCGATGGCAATATGGAAGAAGGCTCGATGCGCGCGGATGTCAATGTCTCGGTGCGCAAACCCGGCGAAGAGTTCGGCACCCGCACCGAAACGAAGAACGTGAACTCGGTCCGCTTCGTCATGCAGGTGATTGAATATGAAGCGAACCGTCAGGTCGATGTGCTCGAAAGCGGCGGCACGGTCGATCAGGAAACGCGCCTGTTCGATGTCGCAACCGGCACCACGCGCACCATGCGCTCAAAAGAAGACGCGCATGATTACCGCTACTTCCCCGACCCCGATCTGCTGCCGCTGGTGCTTGAGGATGATTTCCTCGAAGAGTGCCGCGCGAGCCTGCCGGAATTGCCCGATGCCAAGCGCGTGCGCTATGAAACCGAGCTTGGCCTCACGCCCTACAATGCGCGCGAGTTGACCCACGAGGTTGAGACATTCGCGCGATTTGAAAACTTGCTTGAGGCAACCACCAAGGCCACCGGCAAAAGCGATGCTGAGGTCGCCACGCAGGTTGCCAACTGGGCGCTTTCGGTGGCTCCCGGTGTGATCAAGTCCATCGGTGAGGAGGCCAATGTCGCCAACGCCACCGCAGAGCGTCAGGCGGCCATCCTCGCGATGCAGGACAAGTCGGAAATCAGCGGTTCACAGGCCAAGGAAATCTTCGAAATCGTCCTGAAAGAAGGTCGAGAGCCCGATGAAATCGCTGACACTGAAGGCCTAAAGCAAGTGTCAGACACCGGCGCGATTGAGGCGGCGATCGACGACATCCTTGCCAACAATCAGGATAAGGTCGAGCAGTACAAAGGCGGTAAAGACAAGCTCTTCGGCTTCTTTGTGGGCCAGACCATGAAAGCGATGCAGGGCAAGGCGAACCCGCAAGTGGTGAATCAGATCCTGAAGGATAAACTTGCCTGATGAGGGTGATGCGGATCGCTCTATGGGGTCCGTTCTTTGTCGCAGCGCTTCTGGTGGGCGCCTACATCTACCTCCACGATCCCTTCGCGCGCGACGGGACTGAGCTCATACAGGTGCCGCTGTCTGAGGAAGACCCGTCGCTCGATAGGGTGGGGGATCTTAAGTACCTCGGCGGCCTCGACATCCCGCGCATGGATAGCAACATCGGCGGCCTTTCCGGGCTTCGCTGGGATGCCGAAAACGGGCGGTTGATTGCGCTTACCGACGACGCGCGCAGGATTGAAATCACGCCAGCTGAAGAGAGCGGTACACTCACTGGGCTTGAGAAAGTTGCCAGCGGGATGCTGTTTGATCGCGATGGTGAGTGGCTGACGGGTAAGGCGCGCGGCGACAGCGAAAGCCTTACGCGCAGGGCCGATGGCGGTTGGTTTGTCAGCTTTGAACGCGATCACCGGATATGGACCTATCCAAGCCATTTCCTGAACAGGCCTGAGCCCACCGGGATTGACCCGGCCGCGATTTTGGGGCCACTCGAAGATAACGCTGGCATTGAAGCGATGGCTGGTGATGAACGCGATCTCGTGATGTGCGCCGAGCGAGCTGCAACAATCGAGGAGCCCAATTGTGTTCGCTTGGTACAAGGGAAAGAACCTCAACCCTTTGGCGTTTCGCCCCCGGCGCAAATTGCCCGCCGAGGCGCTGTACCCACGGATGCTGATGTCTCATCTGATGGAACGTTGTTCATCCTCTTCCGCAGCTACTCCCCCGCGCAAGGCAACACCGCTGCCGTGGTCGCCTACGCGCCCGATGGCACGCGCCGCGAAATCGCGACCTTCCTGCCCCCGCTGACCCTCGACAATTTCGAAGGCCTTGCGGTGCGCGAAGAGGGGGAGGGCGAACAGGCGCGAACCTTCCTCTACATCGTCAGCGACGACAATTTTTCAGGCTCGCAAGCCACGCTTTTGATGAAGTTTGAACTGATAAAGCCGGGTCAGCCCTAAGAAATTCGACCGTTCCCAAGTCTCCAATCTCCAAACTGTTAGAAAACTAACAAAACCTGTTGTGATCGGAAGAAAGCCGATTAAGGTCGCAGCCATAACGGAGGGGACGCATCTATGAAAAAACCACCTTTTAAGAAGGGGCTACTTGCCCTTGTGAGCGCTAGCGCGGTTGCCTTGTCGACGCCGGCTGCGGCGGATGACATTACGCGGGCAGACTTCACATTCCCGGACGATGGCACGATGAAAATCGTCGTATTTCGCCCGGATGTGTCTGTTGGCTCCCAGAAGGTGAGCGGGCTGGTAGAGCCCAATGCCGAGTGGACCGAAACCGCGCGCGCCAACATTCAAGCAAAGATGGTCGAGCGCGCCTCTGCGCTTAACGCTGACCTCACCTTCATCGATGAACTCGAAGGCGAGGACGCGGAACTGCTCACCGAATACCGGGGCCTTTTTGAAGCGGTGTCGAGCTCTATCTTTACTCACGTGACCGTCGGCGACAAGCTTGCGACGAAAACCGAGCGTGTGCCCGTCACCCGCAATGGCCGGACCAGAAACCGCGAAGTGCAGAAGCTCGATTGGACACTTGGCCCGGGCACGGCTCAGTTGAAGGAAGCAACTGGCGCTGATTATGCCATGTTTGTCTTTTCCAACGATGCCTATGGCGACAGCGGGCGGAAAGCCGCGCAGGTTGCCGGGATGCTCGGCTGTATTATTGGCGTTTGCGTGACAATCGCTTCGGGTGTTCATGTGGGCTATGCCGGGCTTGTTGAGCTTGAGACGGGCAATATCGTGTGGTTCAACACCGACCTTTCGATCGGCGGCGACCCGCGCGAGGTTGACGGCGCAGAAAAGCGTGTTCGTCAATTAATGGAAGGTTTCCCGCTTCGCGACGGGTTTGCTGAGGTCGATTGAGTGCTTTGGCCCTCAGCCTGAATAGCAACAAGTCAATGCGTCCCAATTCCATGCGACTTAATCACGCCTTATCGCCGCTAGCGCTTGGCGCTGCGCTTGCGTTTGCAGGTCACGCTTTTTCATCACCGGTGTTGGCGCAAGATACCGAGCGTGATCAGGCGGTGTCTGGCGAAGCTGCGGTGGCAAATATTGGTGGTAGCCTGAATGCAGGGGCGACCCTTGCCACACCCCAAGCCACCTTGCCTGCGTTTGAGCCTCAAGACGATCTTGAGCGCAGTTTGTGGCAGCGCATGGATGAGTATGAGCGCGAGCTGAAAAAATCCAATCAGGTGATTGATGATCCAGAGCTCAATCAATACGTGCGCGACGTATTGTGTCGCACGGTTGGACCCGAATGCGCTCACGTTCGCCTCTACATCCTGCGTTCACCGCAATTCAATGCGACGATGGCTCCCAACGGTGTGATGACCGTTTGGTCGGGCCTGATGCTGCGCGCTCAGAACGAGGCGCAATTGGCAACGGTTCTGGGGCACGAATTTTCACACTTCAAACGCCGCCATTCGGTGCAATTGTTTGTCGAAGCAAAGAACAAGAGCAGCACTGCGGCCTGGCTTGCGCTGACGGGTGTGGGCTTGCTCTTTGCAATCGGCGTTGAGGCATCGATCTACCAATTCTCGCGCGAGATGGAGGAGGAGGCCGATCTCGACGGGCTCTATTACATCAGGAATGCAGGATATGATCCACGGCAATCCCCGCTGATATGGGAACAGATTCTGAGCGAGGATGACGCAACGCGCGAGGCGCGCGGGCGCAAGAAAAAACGGCGTTCGACCAGAGCCACCATGGGCGCAACTCACCCCAAAAGTCAGGCGCGGGTCAACTATCTCAACGAAGCCATTGCTGAACTGGGCACCGAACTACCAGACCATACGGGGGCGGCAGAATACCGCAAAGCGATGGCTGAGTGGTGGCCCAGGTTTCTCGACGACCAATTGAAACGCAACGATCACGGAGGCAGCGAATTCCTGATCGAGCGTATGGGCGCGACCAATGGCTGGACCCCGTGGCTGACGTATGCCCGCGCAGAGCTTCATCGCAAGCGTGGCGAGGCGGGCGATTTTGAACAGGCCGTCACCTATTACACCGACGCGATTGAGCGCGGCGGTGAGCTACCGGAAATCTGGCGCGGGCGGGGCTACGCTTTGCGTAAATTGGATCGTAACCAAGAGGCTAGGGACGATTTTCGCGAATACCTAACCCGCGTCCCCGATGCACCTGATCGTGGGATGATATTGATGTTAGCAGGAGGGAATTGATGAAAAAACCAGTGGTCGCACTACTGGCAGCAATGCTGGTGGTTATGCCGAGTTCGCCAGCTTTGGCGGGCTGGAAACTGATCGAACAGACTGAAGCCGTGACGGTTGCAAAAAGCAATCTGGAGGTCACTCCACCATCGAATTGGAACCGTTGGACCAGCCGCCCTGTCAAAGAAAGTGAGACATGGACCAAGGACGGGGTGAACCTGAACGAGCTGTACTTCATCGGGGGACTGCCAGCGGGTAAGACGCTTTATAAGGACAGCCAGAAGAAAGATCGTCCTCTGCCCCAGTTGTCGAAGGATCTCGACCTCACTGAGATTCCAGAGTTTTATGAAAGCTCAACCCGGCTTGTCTTGAACACTTCGGTGTTTGAGATGACTTCGGTCGAGCCGGGCAAGCTTGCAGGCTACGATGCGGTGAAGTTTGAGTTTCAGTATTCGGTCGAGGGCAGCCCGCTTTTACGCAAAGGTTTGGGTGTTGGTACAATGGTTGGCGGGGAGCTCTTCCTCGTCGCGTTTACCGCGCCATCGACCTATTTCTTTGAGCGTGATCGTGCAGAAGT
Source organism: Erythrobacter sp. SCSIO 43205 (assembly GCF_019904235.1). Lineage (NCBI taxonomy): Bacteria > Pseudomonadati > Pseudomonadota > Alphaproteobacteria > Sphingomonadales > Erythrobacteraceae > Erythrobacter > Erythrobacter sp. SCSIO 43205. The sequence goes on from NZ_CP063202.1 coordinate 1,122,312, forward strand.
GGAAGCGATCATGGCGAGCGCAACGCTTTAAAAGGCACTTAGCCGGACAAACAAAAGCCCGCCGGAGCAATCTCGCTCCGGCGGGTTTTTTGTGCCGTTTGTGGCCGCTACGCTTAAACGCGCACGCCTGACAGTGGCATTGCGCCAAATGCGCCAGCGTTCACAGTGCCGGTGATCGCATCGCCGTCCACGGTTGCTTCGCAATCGAGTGTCATGGGCATTGGCACGGTCATGTTCATCGACCATTTGACGGTGTTGCCATCAACGGTGCCGTTATCGATGTCCATTGAGCCAAGGCCGCCTGACATCTGGCCTTTGAAGGTGCCATCGCCATTGTCTTCGATGGTGAGTTTGCCGGACTGGTCGCCCATCGGGCTTTTCACTGTGGTGTCGAAAGTACCTGAAACAGACATGATCGTCTCTCCTGTTATACGCCCGTGGGTCGTTATTCAAATCGTCGGCCAAGACCGTCCCGGCCATTTGGCTTGGGTCCAAGTTGTACACGTCAATTCGCCGCTTTCAACCGCAATCCTGCGCGCGGTTGAAAGCGAACGCGCGCCCTCAAGGCCTGCCGTTACGGCGACGTAACGTCACGTGAACGCGAGGCTTATTCGGAAAGGTCGGCCCCTTCCATTTCGCGCGTTTCAATCGGCAGGCCGAGCTCTTCCAATTGCGGCGTTACCTGCTCAGCATCGCCCACAACGACCCAAACGAAGTCCTCAATTTTGAGCGCGGCCCTTGCGGCTGCATCAAGGCTCTCAGTGGTCTGCGCCTCGTATTTGGCGACCAGCTCTTCATAATAGTTATCTGGCCGATCAAAAAGCGCGAGTTGCTGCATCGCGCCCAATACTGAGCGCGACGTTTCAAACTGGCCGGGAAGAAGGCCGATTTCATTGGCGACATTGCGTTTCAGTTCTTCGTCCGTGACGCCATTAGTGGTCAAAAACTCGCTCGTCTCGCGGATCATTTCAGCGACCGCAGGGCCGGTCTTGTCCGCCTGCACTCCGCCGCCGATGGCGTAAACAACCGCGTTCTCGCGCGCCGAGGGGCCGCCGCGCACGCCATAGCTCCACCCCTTTGTCTCGCGCAGGTTCATATTGAGCCGTGCAAGGAAATTGCCGCCAAGTGAATTGTTGGCGTTTTCAAAATCGACGAAGGCCGGATCGCTTGCATCAAGCGGGGTCACTTGCGCGCCGTAGATGAAGCTTTGCGGCGAATTGGGGCGGTTGATGAGGACGATGCGCCCGCCATCTCTTTCGGTTGGCAGGGTGCTGAAGTCCTTCACGCCCTTGGCGCTTTCTGGCGCTTGCCAATCGCCAAAGGCTGCGTTGAGCTCAGCGACGATGGTTTCCAAAGGCAGGCTGGAGACGACGAACACTTCGCCATTGTCCGGCCTGATCCAGCGGTCCTTGAACCCGGTCAGATCCGCGCGTGTTATCGCCTCGACGCTTTCGATGGTTTCAACGCCGCCGTAAGGCGAGGTTTCGCCGAACAGCTCAATCCCGGCGGCGCGCTGTGCGATCCCTCCGGGCGAGCGCATTTGCTGGCGAATGCTGGTGGTGGTCTGCGCCTTGACGCGGGCAATATCGCCATCATTGAACGCAGGGTTCTTGATGATGTCAGCAAGAAGATCGAGCGAGGGCGCAAGATTGTCAGACAGGGCCGAAAGCGTGAAGCTTGATCGGTCCGATCCGCCGCCAACCGATATGGAGAGGCCAAGCCGCTCGCTTTCTTCGGCGATTTGCTGCGCGGTGAGCGTCTCAGTGCCTTGGTCAAACAGGTTCAATGCCAGCCCTTCGAGCCCACGCATATCCGCAGGGTCCGATGCGCTGCCAGCGTTGAACGACATGGTTACATAGGTCGCAGGGACTGCATCACGCTTGGCGTAGGTGACCTGCATCCCGTTGGCGAGCGTGGCGCGTTCGAAGTCAGGGAAATCGAGCGTCGGCACCGAGGTAATTTCGGGCGCCGGACGTTCGAGCGATACGGTGATCTCTTCGCTCGCCCGGTCACGCTCGGTCGACGCGCCGCCGCCGGTGACGCTTGATGCCTCCTGATAATCTGCATCGCGTTCGCCCGGTTCAAGGATGAGAGTGAAGGCAGGCTTGGTCATCCATTCCTGCATCGCGGCTGTGATCGTCTCAGGGGTGATTGATGCCAGCACTTCCAATTGATTGACCGCAAAGCCGGGGTCGCCTGCAAGCACTTCGCCGCGCGCAAGAGCCACCGCCTTGCCGCCAAAACCGCCGACTTGCTCAAGCCCACGGATGGTTTCAGCAAGCTCGCTGGTGGCGGCACGTTGGACCTCTGCTTGCGTTGGACCGGTTTCCACGAACCAGTCGACAAGCTGTTTAAGCCGTGCTTCGAGAACAAGCGGGTCCACCCCGTCCTTCAGCGTTGCGCTTACATTGATAAGGCCCACGCGCTGGAAGTCATAATTGCCAGCAGACACGCTCACCGCAAGCTCTTCATCGCGCACGAGGATCTGATCGAGGCGGCTTGAGAGAAGCCCGCCTAGGATCTGCGTGCCCATGTTGAGCGCGGCGAGATCTTCAGAGGTGATGCCGGGGGCTGGCCAATACATACTGATCGAGGTCGCTGCGACCTGGTCACGCATAACGGTGCGCACGGGCTCTTCGAGTGTGGGGACATCGGCGGCGGCGGGCGTATTTACAGGGCCGCGATCAATCGGACCGAAGTATTTCTCCACCAGAGGGCGCGCTTCGTCTGCCGAAATATCGCCGGCAAGGACGAGGGTGGCATTATTGGGGCCGTATTTGTCGCGGAACCATGCCTTCACATCATCGAGAGTGGCCGCCTCGATGTCTTCCATCGAGCCGATGACTGAGTGTTGGTAGGGGTGGCCATCGGGAAAGATGGTTTCGAGAATTTTGTAGAAGACAAGCCCGCCGGGACGGTTGTCGCCCTGACGTTTTTCATTCTGGACAACGCCGATCTGGTTATCGAGCTTGCCTTGCGTGACCGCTCCCAAAAGATAGCCCATGCGGTCGCTTTCGAGCCACAGCGCGCGCTCCAAGGCAGGGCGAGGGACGGTCTGGAAATAGTTGGTACGGTCGAAATTGGTGGTGCCGTTGTAATCGGTCGCGCCCATTTCCTGAAGGTACTGGAAATAATCATTAGGCGCGTTTTCCGATCCGTTGAACATCAAGTGTTCAAACAGGTGAGCAAAGCCGGTGAGGCCTTTGGGCTCGTCCTTGGAGCCGACATTGTACCACACGGCGACGCCCACAATCGGGGCCTTGCGGTCTTCGTGAACGATGACGGTAAGGCCGTTGTCGAGCTGGAATTCTTCGTATGGGATCTGCACCTGCGCAACCAAAGCTTCAAGGTCGCCGGGGCTTTCAGCCGCTTCAACATGATCGTCAGCGATGGCTGGCGTTACAGGGGCGGCGATTGCGATGGAAAGCGCTGCAAGGCTGGTTGCAGTTTGACGCAGTTTCATAGGTTCAAATCCCTTTCGAGGGTAGAGAGTTGCGGCAGCGAGATGGGGCCAGTCGTCTGAACCGTGGCCAAATGGCTTTTGGTCCGTTTAACCCCGCTTATTGGTTACGACTTTTGAACTCGCCGCGTGTTCCCGAACGTCGTCCTCATAAAAACGCACAGGCTTCAATTTGTGATCGACATACAGCTGCATTTGATCGGTGTAATGCGGGCTCTCGGGCCGTGTGGTCGCAGCGCCGAAGGGCTGGATTGAGCGCGACACCACCTTGCCACCGTCCGCTGGCCATTCGACCCATTGGATAAAGCTGTCGCCGTGCACGAGGCTAAGCCGTCCATCTTCGTCTTCGCGCCAGGTTGTCGAGGCGCGCAAAGTGTCAGAGCCACCGTCAAGAGGCAGGTCCACATCCCCTTGGCGAAGGCGCAGCAATTGCGACATCGCCGGGTCGAGCCGGCCAAAGTGCTCCATCAGATGATCGACCGCTTCTTGAAGATGCTCTTCGATGTCGGGAACGGGCGTATTGTTGTATTCTGCGCCCATGTAGGACCGGATCATCAGAAGCGCGAGCGCATCGGCCGGGCCTTGGTTATCGGCAGTGAAATCCCACCCAAGCAGAAGCTCGCGCGCCTCGGCCAGCTTGCCGTTCGCGTCCTCGTCAATTTGCAGGGCTTCCAACGCGGTGAACATCGTATCGACATAATCGCGACGTTCGTAAGCGGTGTCGTATTTGATCCGCTCCAGCGTTTCGCGATCAAGACGGGTCGCCTCGCTCATCAAGCGGAAAGCACGGTGGGAGCGATTGGTTTGCTTCCTCTCAATGCCAAGCACGGGCGAGAAATCTTCCGGGCTCAAATCGCTGCCTTCGCCAGCGGCGGTGAAGGGTTCGTTGTTCGAATTATAGAGCCAGCCTGAAGCAGGATTGATGAGTTTGGGGATGCGATCAAAGGCAACCGTCCCCTCCCAGATGAGATCGGAGCGTGAACCATCGAGGATGCCCCGCCAATTGGCCTCAACATCCTCCGGCCTGTTGGGGATGCTTGCGTTGTAAACATAGGCGATATTGCCCTGCTTATCGGCGTAAATGAAGTTTGTGGAAGGGATTGCCATGCGTGCAATCTGCTCCTGCCATTCTTCGAGAGTGGTGGTCTTGTTAAGACGGTAATAGGCATCCAATTGCTCAGCCTTCTCCATGCCGCCGTAACGGATCGCGAAAAAGCCATCATCGTTCTTGATAACGGGCCCGTGATGGGGGCTGCGGTAAACCGTCTGCGTGATCGGCAGGGTTATCGGGCCCATCTTGACAGGCAGGATCACATCCTTGGCTTCGAGCGGATGCCACTTATCATCGAGTTTGTAACTGTCGCCCGCTTCATTCATTTCAAGACGATAGACATCGGCCATATCGGGACGATTGACCGTATTGGTCCAGCCAAGATGTTTGTTATGGCCAAGGAAAGGGAAGGGGGAGCCTGGGAAGTTTGCGCCGGTAAAGTGCCACCCTTCGCCCGACTGCACGCCAAGTTCATACCATGCGACGCCGCCGCGAAGGGGTTGATGCGAATTGGAAATCAGAGTCGTGGGCCCACCCGTTTTGTCAGGTGCCACCGCCCATGCGTTTGAGCCCAGGTGGTCGCCAGCGTCTCCCAATGGAAGAACAAGGTTGGGATGCGCATTGGCCGCCACATCCTGTCCCGCCAATTCCTTGCGCAATTGTTCGGCAGGCGAATTGTCGCGCGGGAAACCGGGGATGTCGGGGCCGAATTCTTTGCGCAAGGGTTCGCCCGCGACCAGAGGGCCGATGACATTGCCAAGGCCATAGAAAAACGGCTGGCGAAGGACGAAGCCTGCGGCAATGTCCTCTCCATTGACCGGGAATAAATTGGCGAGCTTAAGTTCCTGCGGGTTCGCTTGCGCATAATGGTTGAGCCCGCTTGCATAAGCATCAAACAATGCGCGCGTGTCAGCGGGAAGCTTTGGATATTCGCGTGTTGCCGTCTCGCGCGCGCCGATCAGGTGATAGACATAATCAACCTGCGCACCCTCTTGCCCGGCAATCGCGCCATAACGCCCCTTTGCCATGGCAACGACATCCTGCAGCGTGAAGAAATCATCCTCAGCATGGGCAATCGCGACCCCGAAAGCGACATCGGCATCAGTTTCGCCATAGATCATCGGCACGCCGTATTCGCTCCGCACGATTTCAGCGGAATATTCGCGGTATTCAGGTGGCTCGCTCTTGAGCGCTGTGAATGGCTCCCAACTGGCCAGAAAGACAAAAGTCACCAGTAACAGGCCAACTAGACCCAACGCACCGCGCTTAATCCAAATCATTTCTCTCGCTCTTTGACCTCTCAATTTGATTTGGGACAATTGCTGGCCCGTGTCGTTTGGTCAAGGATAGTCGGTAAGACAGGGGGCTTGTAATGCGCCAGATTGTGACCCACCTACTCAAGTAACACACCTGCGAGACAAAAATTGCCCTTGAGGCCTTGTGTTGCAAAAATGCAACACTATCTAGGGTGGGCAATTCACATGAGGGAACAGGCATGAATCTCGACAAGTTTACAGACCGCGCAAAAGGCTTTCTCCAGGCCGCGCAGACCGTTGCAATTCGAATGAACCATCAGCGGATCACTCCGCTGCACCTTTTGAAGGCGCTGCTTGAAGACAGCGAAGGCATGGCAGCCGGCCTCATCCAGCGCGCTGGCGGGGAAGCGGGCCTTGCGGTGAGCGCGGTTGATATTGGTCTTTCCAAAATCCCGGCGGTGACCGGCTCTGGCGCGCAATCGACGCCGGGCATGGACAATGACCTCGTGCGTGTCCTCGACAGCGCAGAACAGCTCGCTGATAAGGCAGGCGATAGCTACGTGACGGTCGAGCGCTTGCTCACCGCGCTTGCCCTTGCGCCCGACGCGACGCGCGATGCAATGAAAGCGGCCAGCGTCACCCCGCAAAGCCTCAATTCCGCTATCGAAGACCTTCGTGGCGGCAAGAAAGCCGACAGCGCCAACGCCGAGGCGAATTATGATGCGATGGAGAAATTCGCCCGCGACCTCACCCAAGCCGCGCGTGATGGCAAGCTTGATCCGGTGATCGGGCGCGATGAGGAAATCCGCCGCACGGTGCAAATCCTCGCGCGCCGGACCAAGAACAACCCCGCACTGATCGGGGAGCCGGGCACGGGTAAGACCGCGATTGCCGAAGGGCTCGCGCTGCGCATTGCCAATGGCGATGTGCCCGACAGCCTCAAGGGGCGCACGTTGATGAGTCTTGATATGGGCGCGCTCATTGCAGGCGCGAAATATCGCGGCGAATTTGAAGAGCGCCTGAAATCCGTCCTCGATGAAGTGAAGAACGCCGATGGCCAGATCATCCTGTTCATCGACGAAATGCACACACTGATCGGGGCAGGGGCCTCTGAGGGCTCGATGGATGCCTCGAACCTCCTGAAACCGGCTCTCTCACGCGGCGAGCTGCACTGCATCGGTGCAACCACGCTCGATGAATATCAGAAATATGTCGAAAAAGACCCTGCGCTCCAACGCCGGTTCCAGCCCGTATTTATCGAAGAGCCCACCGTTGAAGACACGGTTTCGATTCTGCGCGGGATCAAGGACAAGTACGAGCTTCACCACGGGGTGCGCATCACCGATACGGCGATTGTCGCTGCGGCGAAGCTTTCGGACCGTTATATCCAAAACCGCTTCCTGCCCGACAAAGCCATCGATCTGATGGATGAGGCGGCCTCGCGCATTCGCATGGAAGTGGAATCGAAGCCCGAAGAAATCGAGGCATTGGACCGCCGCATCATTCAGTTGAAGATCGAGGAATCGGCGCTTGCCAAGGAGGATGACACGGCCTCCAAGGACCGGCTTGAGAACTTGCGCAAGGAGCTTGCCGAGCTTGAGCAGGAATCAGCCGAACTCACCACCCGCTGGCAGAATGAGCGCGACAAGATCGAGGCCGAGGGCAAGATCAAGGAAGAACTGGACGCGGCGCGTCTGGAACTTGAACAGGCCCAGCGTTCAGGCGATCTCGCGAAAGCGGGTGAGCTTTCCTATGGCACGATCCCCACGCTGGAGAAGAAGCTGGCTGAGGCCGAAGACCTCACCGAAAACGCGCTTCTTCGCGAGGAAGTGACTGAGGAAGACATCGCGAGCGTCGTCAGCCGTTGGACCGGTATTCCCATCGACAAGATGATGGAGGGCGAGCGCGAGAAGCTGCTTGAAATGGAAGAAATCCTTGGCAAGCGCGTAATCGGACAGGTGCAGGCAATCGAAGCTGTCTCCAAAGCTGTCCGCCGCGCGCGCGCTGGTTTGCAGGATCCCAATCGTCCACTTGGCTCCTTCCTGTTCCTGGGCCCAACGGGCGTGGGTAAGACTGAGCTGACCAAGGCATTGGCCGAATTCCTGTTCGACGATGATCAGGCGATGGTCCGCATCGATATGTCGGAATTCATGGAGAAGCATTCGGTCGCCCGCCTGATCGGTGCGCCTCCGGGCTATGTCGGCTATGACGAGGGCGGCGTGCTGACTGAAGCGGTGCGCAGGCGCCCCTATCAGGTGGTGTTGTTTGACGAAGTCGAAAAGGCCCACACCGATGTCTTCAACGTCCTCCTGCAAGTGCTCGACGATGGGCAATTGACCGACGGGCAAGGGCGCAAGGTTGATTTCTCGAACACGCTGATCATTCTGACCTCAAACCTTGGGTCGCAGCACCTTGCGAACCTTCCCGATGACGGCAAGGTTGCTGATGTTGAGGAGAAGGTGATGGATGTGGTGCGCGGGCATTTCCGCCCTGAATTCATCAACCGGCTGGATGAGATCATCCTGTTCCACCGCCTAGCGATGGAACACATGGCGCCAATCGTCGAAATCCAGGTCAGCCGCGTCCAGAAACTGCTCAATGATCGCAAGATCACGCTCGATCTGACCGATGCAGCGCTGCGCTGGCTTGGCCGGGTGGGGTATGACCCTGTCTACGGCGCGCGTCCGTTGAAGCGTGCGGTGCAGAAATATCTGCAAGACCCGCTCGCGGAAATGCTGATCGAAGGCAAAGTCCTCGACGGTTCGACGCTTAAGATCGACGAGGGCGACGGCGAACTTAAGATCGAAGTGGCGTAGGAGCTGTCTTGCGTGAGCAAGCCAATTGGCGCATGATTATCCCATGAGGGAACATCATAGCTATTGGTTCGCTGGCACCGCGCTCATCGCTTGCCTTACTGTCACCCCCGCTTTGGCGAAGGATGAGGGGCCAAGCCCTTATGCACCGTGCGCCGAGATTGCTGATGATAGCGAGCGGCTTGCCTGTTTCGATGCGACTTACGCGCGGGAAGGCGAATTGCTCGCCCAGCGCGCAGCGGCTGCGCGTCAGGAGAGCGTTGAGAACTTCGGCCTTTCGGATTTTCAAATCCGTGAGCGCGAAGAGGCTGAGCGTGGCCCTGACGCCGTCACTGAACTTGACGAAGAAGGGCAGATTGCTGCCACAGTGGTCGGCGTCTTTGCCAATGATCGCAGCGGCAAGCGGATCTTCACGCTCGATAATGGGCAAATCTGGGCCGAGGCGCAGGTCAGTCGGATGAAGCGAAACCCGCGCGAAGGGCAGAGCGTGACGATCAGCAAGGCGAGCCTTGGGCGGTACCAACTTCGCGTTGATGGCCGAAGCGGCGTGGTCGATGTAACCCGGATGCGCTGATCACCCTCGCACAAGGCCATTGCGAGCAAAAACAAAAAGCGCCCCCTTGCACATAGGCAAGGGGGCGCTTTTGTTATGCTAAATGCAAATGCGGGCGATCAGTTGCCGACCATGCCAGCCTGACCAGATTCGACAATCTCGCGTGTGCCCTCGTTACCGCGCTGCGCGATCTGCTCCCATTCGCGGTTGGTATAACAGCGCTTTGTGAAGCGCGCGCGTGAGCCGATGACGGGTTCGCGGCGGCAGCGTACGTAGTCGGGGTGGTTGCGGTCGGTGATTTTCTTGGGCTCAGCGGTTTCTTTAGTGGCGTCGCCTGCTTGAGCGGCGGCAGCATCCTGCGCCGGGGTGGCGATCATCAAAAGAGCGGTGAGGGTGCTCAAAAGTGAAGTCATTGGTTCCTCCGAAGTGGGAAATGCGCCCTGCCTAACACGGATAGCGCAAGAACAAAACCGCTTGTTCTAGAGGCGGGCGCTAACCGCCAGCGTCAAGCTCACGGTGCACAAAAAAACAGGGCGGCCATTTCTGACCGCCCTGCTTTGATTTGGTTGATCTTTTAAGAGATCAGAAGCGCAGTTTCACGCTCGCACCGTAACGACGACCCAGAGAGTCGTAGGTCGATGGGAAGATGTTGCCGCTGTTGAACGCTGTCGTACCGATGTCCGAACCAACAACCGTTGGCTGGTTGTCGAACAGGTTCTGGACGGTGAACGTGAACAGAATGTTCTCGGTTGCATCGAACTGAGCTGAAAGGTCGAAGTAGTGCTCCGCGGGGATTTCCGTGAAGTCTACGTCACCGAACAGTGGTGAATTGCCGATGAAGGCTTCACCGTTGTCGATGATGTCCTGAGGCTCTTGTTCCATCGAGCTCAAGTAACGGTGACGCAGCGAAACACTGACGATGTCGTCGAACGACGCCGTCAGACGGCTGTCGACAACCCACTCAGGCTGCAGCGAGCCGCAGTTGACGCTGAAGAAACCGATACAACCACGGTTGAGGCTGTTTGGCGTCGCTTGGAAGTTGTTCTCGTTGGTCCAAGTAGCGTTGGACGAGAACGTCAGGCCAACCATGTCAGACAGATCGGTGCTGTAACGAACAGCGATGTCGACACCGTTGGTTTCGATTGCGCCAAGGTTCGATGCGTTGAGGAAGAGACCTGGGGTTTCATCCGGTGCACCGTCAAGGCCACCCGTGGTCGGGTTACGCGAAATAGCAGTGATTTGACATCCTGGGTTCGTTGCCGATGGATTGTCAAAGCAAAGCGAGATCACGTCACCAATGGTTGGCGAAGACACAGCGCCGTCAACTTCGATGTTGAAGTAGTCGACAGAGATCGAAAGACCTGGGACTGCGTCTGGTTGGAAGATCGCACCGACCGTCCAGGTGGTTGCTTCTTCCGTACCAAGGTTCGGGTTACCACCACCGGTCACGTTGATCTGACCAGCCGCTGGTGGAAGAACCGTACCGTTTTGGATGGCATCCGCACCGGGCGAACCGGCAGGAACCTGAGCCAAACACGCTGCGAGCAGGTTGCCGGTTGGAGCAACTGGACCCTGACATGGGTCGTTCGCGAGGTTGTCAAGGCCAGTGGTGACCGGAGCAAACAGCTCACCGATGTTCGGTGCACGTGCTGCGCGCTGGTAGTTACCACGGATGCTGAAGCCAGGTACTGGCTCCCAAGTACCGCCTGCTTTCCAGGTGAACTCGGTTCCTGCAGTCGAATAGTCCGAGTAACGAGCGCCAAGCTCGATCGTCAGGTTTTCAGCGCCAGGGACGCCTTCGAGAACAGGAATGATGAGTTCGCCGAAGACGTCATAAACGTCGTACGAACCGTTAATGTCAGGAGCGGCACCGCCACCACCAACAACTGCGCCCGGAGTTTGCGAAGCTTCGTCCGAGAGACGCGTTGCGGTGAATTCACGATACTCAACACCGGTCGCAAAGCTGATCGGCGTATCGGCAAGGCCCCAACCAAAGTCACCGGTGATGCTACCGTTGACGGTTTTGATCGAAGTTGCGGTGAGCACTTGCTGGGTCAGGCTGAAGACATAGTCGATGGCTTCTTGTGAACCAAGGTTGCCGAGCGTGCCGAACAGGTTGATCGGAACACAGCCGCCCGAAGGATCGGAGCAGGTGCCGTCTGGAAGCGCGAGCAGCGACTGCTGCAGGCGGTCAAAACGAGCAAAGCCCGACTGGCGTTGGATACGCTCTGATTCGCCGTAGGTCGCCGACACATCCCAGAAGATGTTGTCAGTGATACCACCGCGTGCACCAGCAACGATGTTGAACAGCGTTGAGGTGAAGTCAGAGTTACGTGTACCGGCTTCGACCGAACGACGACGAACCTGAGTGCCGAACTGAACGTAGTCGGGGTTAGCCGAACCGTCAGCAAGCGTTTCACCGAACGGCGTATTACGGCCAGCGGCACATTCAGCGTCAGACAGACCAAGGCCTTCACAGAACTGAAGCGCAACCGCGTCAGGAATGGTCGGGTTGTTCAGGTTCAGCTGATAGGTGTTGAAGAACGAACCGCCAGGAGCGATGATCGTCGAAACCGTTTGCTTCGAGAACACGGCTTGCGTGTACACTTCGACAGCGTCGGAAACTTCGTAGTTTGCCGAACCGTAGATGTTGTAACGCTCAAACGGCGTTTGGAAGATGTTGAACGGGTTGAAGTTGAACGGACGATCAAACACGCCTTCAAGAACTTCAGTACCAGCTTCGTTGAGCTGACCAAAGCCGCCTGGGATTGGGCCAACGATCACAGCTGGAACAGCGTTCGAAGAACCCGAAGCAGCACCGCTGAACGAACCAACGTTGAACTCGGAGAAGTCACGGTCGCCCTGGAATACGGCGGCAGTGTCCTGGTAACCGATGCTCAGAACCGCGTTACCGCGGCCATCGTCGAAGTTTGCACCCAAAGTAAGGTCAACGCGGTAGGTTTCACCGTCGCCACGCTCGGTGACTTGCGAGCTTGCGTTGGCTTCAAGACCAGCGAAGTCTTTCTTGGTGATGAAGTTGACAACACCCGAAACAGCGTCAGCACCGTAAGTGGTGGTAGCACCGCCGGTCAGAACGTCGGTGCGCTCAATGACAGCAAGTGGGATCGAGTTAAGGTCAACACGGCCAGTGGTGTCAGCTGGAACGAAGCGACGACCGTCGAGAAGGACGAGGTTACGCTGCGAGCCGATGCCGCGAAGGTTAACGAAGGACGAACCGCCGTTACCGTTGTTCACTGCAGAACCGGTGCTTGGCACGGCGCTTGGCAGTTCGCGAAGGAACTGTTCAGCAGTGTTGGTTTGACGCAGTTCGAGTTCTTCCGAACCAACGAACGTGACTGGGCTTGAAAGCTCAAGGTTAGGGTTCTGAATCCGCGAACCCGTCACGACGATTGCATCGCCTTCGACTTCAGCGGCTTCTTCCCCGTCTTGGGCGAGAGCTGGCGATGAAACCAGCGCAAGACCCAAAGCCAACGGCGCAGCGCTAGCTTTCAGAGTAAAAGTTTTCTTCATGGTGTCTAAGTCCCCTTAGCTGCCGACCCGGAGCCGGCAAAACGTACTAGGTTCACAAAACGGCACGCAGAAACGCCCCGTTTGCTGGGTGGGGATTGCAACAAGGTGGCCCTGCACCGCAAACGAAATGCCACGCGCTCCCGAACTTGCTCAGCCCATGTATCATTATTGCAACATTGTTACGCCACGCTTGCCAGTTGCAACTTTGAAGCCGTTTGCAGCCGCTTGGCGAGACAATCTTGCTGCAATGCAGCATCAAGAACTCACATTTATGCCTGCTTGATTCCTTCAAGCGGCTGCAATAGGCGAGTGGCAAATTGCAACGTTTACGTAAACGGGAAGGGACCCAAGACTATGCCAACCGCCTATATCGTCGAAGCCGTTCGTACCGCTGGGGGCCGCCGTGGGGGCCGCCTTGCTGGCGTTCATCCGGTCGATCTGCTCGCCAAATCGCTCGATGCCGTGGTTGAGCGCAGCGGCGTTGACCCCAAGGCCATCGACGATGTCGTGACCGGCTGCGTCAGCCAGGCGGGGGAACAGGCAGGGCAGGTGGGCCGCATGGGCGTGCTTGCATCAAAGCTGCTCCCCGAATCCACCCCTGCTGTTTCGATCGACCGCCAGTGCGGTTCCTCACAGCAAGCCATCCAGTTTGCAGCGCAGGCCGTTATGTCAGGCACGCAGGACATCGTGATTGCGAGTGGGGTTGAGAGCATGACCCGCGTGCCGATGGGCTCGAACATGACGCTCCACATGAAAGAAGGCCTTGGCAATTATATGTCGGACGGCGTCAAGGAGAAGTACCCCGGCGTCCAGTTCAGCCAGTTCATGGGCGCTGAAATGATCGCCAAGAAACACGGCATGACCAAGGAAGAGCTCGATCAATTCGCCTTGAACAGCCATCTCAAGGCTAAGGCGGCTGTTGAAGCGGGCGCTTTCGATGCGGAGATTGTGCCGGTCGAGATTGAAACGCCCGAAGGCACTGAAATGCACACGGTTGACGAGGGCATCCGCTTTGATGCAACGCTTGAAGGGATTGCAGGGGTTAAGCTGATCGACCCCAACGGCATGGTTACCGCGGCAAGCGCCAGCCAGATTTGCGATGGTTCTTCAGCTGTTCTCGTAGTGAGCGAAGAGGCGCTCAAGGCGCACAACCTCACTCCGATTGCGCGTATTCACAATCTGACTGTGACCGCTGGCGATCCGGTGATCATGCTCGAAGAACCGCTGTTTGCGACTGATAAGGCGCTTGAGCGTGCAGGTATGAAAATCGGCGACATCGACCTTTATGAAGTGAACGAGGCGTTTGCCCCTGTGCCGATGGCGTGGCTTAAGCACACGGGTGCAGACCCGGAAAAGCTCAACGTTCACGGCGGCGCGATTGCGCTTGGCCACCCGCTTGGTGCATCAGGCACAAAGCTGATGGCGACGCTCGTCCACGCTCTTAAACGCCACGGCAAGAAATACGGCCTTCAAACCATGTGCGAAGGCGGCGGCGTTGCTAATGTGACGATTGTCGAAAGCGTTTAACGAATTGCGAGTCCCCGCGCCTAGAGATTTTGGGGCGGGGACCTCCGACCAAACCGAACGAGAACCCCGCCTGCGCGGGGATACACATCTGAGAGGATAGAAAGAATGGAAGTTTCAGCTAACACCCCTGCCGTCGTAACAGGCGGTGCATCCGGCCTTGGTGCCGCCACCGCGCGCGCTCTTGCTGCAAAAGGCGCCAAAGTCGCCATTTTCGACATGAACGAAGAAAAGGGCGAGGCCATGGCCGCCGAAATCGGCGGCGTGTTCTGCAAGGTCAATGTGACCAGCGACGAAGACGTGGACGCTGGCTTTGCCAAGGCGCGCGAGGCCCACGGTCAGGAGCGCATCCTCGTTAACTGCGCAGGCATCGGCAATGCGATCAAAACCGCCAGCCGCTCCAAGGAAGACGGTTCGATCAAGCACTTTCCGATCAGCGCGTTTGATTTCGTGATTCAGGTGAACCTTATCGGCACCTTCCGTTGTATCGCAAAGTCGGCTGCCGGTATGCTTACGCTTGATCCTCTGAGCGAAGACGGCGACCGCGGCGCGATCGTCAACACCGCCTCTGTCGCTGGCGAAGACGGCCAGATCGGTCAGGCGGCCTATTCGGCATCGAAAGCAGGCGTGATCGGCATGACCTTGCCCATCGCACGCGACCTGATGAATGAAGGCGTGCGTGTGAACACGATCCTTCCCGGCATTTTCGACACGCCCCTCCTCGCAGCGGCTCCGCAAAATGTGCGCGATGCTCTGGCGGCATCTGTACCGTTTCCCAAGCGTCTTGGCGTTCCGGAAGAATATGCAAAGCTTGCCATGTGCATGATCGAAACCGGATACTTCAACGGCGAAGACGTACGCCTCGACGGCGGTATCCGCATGGCACCGCGTTAATACCTCTTAGCTAGTTGCAAAATAAAAGGTCCGGTGACACCATGTCGCCGGGCCTTTTTTCTTTTAAGGAGAGGTATTCATGCGCCTTGCTGTTCTTACCGCCGTCACTGCTTGCGCTTTTGCAATAGCACCATCATCCGCGCAGGCGGGTAAAGAGCCCTATGTAATTCCCGCTGGATCGAAGTGGAATGTGGACTACGGCGCTGCCAAATGCCGCCTGTCGCGCACCTTTGGCTCTGGTCCCAACACGCACGTCCTTTTGCTTGATCAATCCGGTGCAGGCAGCACTGCGGCGCTGACGGTGGCAGGCCCATCGTTTGAACGCTTCCGGTTGAAGAAAGACACGTCGATTGATTTGGGCGGCTCGACGACAATCGAGGCCGAGCCCCGAAGAGCGCAGCTTGGTACGATGCGCTACGGGATCGTTTTCTCCGGCCTTGATTTTGGAGGGGAAGACGAAGATAGTGAGGCAAGCAAGCTTGATGTGACAATCGGCAATTCCATCGACCACCTTACCTTTACCCAAGGCCGCCGCGCGGTTCGCCTTGAAACCGGGCCTTTGGGCGAAGCGTTTGACGTGCTCAACGATTGCACCAGGCGCCTTGCTCGCGGGTAAGACTACAAAGCTCAAATATCAGGACTAAAACACAGATGCGTATGTTCGTAA
Organism: Erythrobacter sp. SCSIO 43205; assembly: GCF_019904235.1. NCBI lineage: Bacteria > Pseudomonadati > Pseudomonadota > Alphaproteobacteria > Sphingomonadales > Erythrobacteraceae > Erythrobacter > Erythrobacter sp. SCSIO 43205. The sequence continues at coordinate 1,138,061 of NZ_CP063202.1, forward strand.
CCGCCCTTGCTTCAGGGCTTGTTCTGGCTGGTCTTTCGTCGCCTGCCGAAGCCGCGAAAGAGCCGGTGGTGCTAAAAGCGCGCACACCGTGGAATGTGGATTTCGGGGAAACGAAATGCCGCTTGGCGCGCGCCTTTGGCGAGGGCGAGGATAAGCACGTCCTGCTGGTCGATCAGCATTCTCCTAGCAGCGGCGCGAGCGTCACTGTTGCCGGACCATCGTTCAGGCGGTTTACCAGTCGCAAGGAGACGCTCGTCGCGCTGGGCGATGCCACCGAGCCTTTTGAAGCGCCGGGGATGAAAGCAGAGCTTGGCCCGATTGGTTATGGCCTGGTGTTTTCAAACATCTATTTCCTCAAGGATCAGCCCGCCGTCCTGATTGAAGCGCGCAAGGCGGGCTCAGATAATGAGGGCACGGATAATGACCCAGTGCGCATATCAGGGCAGCTCGATTCCGAATTTGGCGCAGACATCGAATATCTGTCCTTCAAACAAGGCAGCCGCGAAGTGCGCCTTGAAACAGGACCCCTGGGCGAGGCTTTCGAGGTGCTCAACACCTGCACCAGCGATATGCTCAAAGACTGGGGCTTTGACGTTGAAACGCAGCGGCTTGTGGCGAAAGGCCCGGTGTGGACCAACCGCGATGCAGTTACGCGGCGAATCGTTGACAGCTACCCGCGAGCGGCGCTGCGCAGGGGGGAAAGCGCCATTTTGCGGATGCGTGTGACGATTGATGAACAAGGCGGGGTCGAAGACTGCGTTATCAACGAGGTGACGCGGACAGAAACGCTCGAATCGCCTGCGTGTGAGCAAATGCAAAAGGCCGAGTTTGAACCCGCGGTCAATGTGGTAGGCCAGCCCGTGCGGTCGTTCTTTACGACTTCGATTACCTATCGGATCAATTGACGACGCGATCGACGTTCGTCGAGCCCACACGTCGTCCATCTGGCATTCAAGTTGCGCGTGGTATCCAATCGGCTTACCACACAATCCATTACGCCTGCGCTTGCTGCGCGCGCCGAAAGGCCTCGCGCGCTTGTCCTTCGGCAACACACATATAAGAGGGTTTGCACAATCCATGACTTTCAAACTGGCTCCATTAGCCTTTTCCGTTTCCGCCCTTGCGCTAACCACGGCTTGCACAACCATGCCGCAGTCCGCTGAACCCCAATCCGTCAGCGAGAGCGCTGTCACCGCAATCCCAGAAGGGACCGGCTATTTCGCAAGCGATAGCACGCTGCCGTTCCACGCGCCTGACTTCACCAAGATCAGCGAAGACGATTACCTGCCAGCATTCGAGCAAGGTATGGCAATCCAGAAGGCCGAAGTGCAGGCGATCCTCGACAATCCAGAGGCGCCCACCTTCGAAAACACCATCGTAGCGCTTGAGAAATCGGGCCGGATGTTGGGGCGGGTGAGCCGGGTTTTCTTCCAGCTCACGGGCACGCACACCAACGACAATCTTGATGCGATCCGCAAAGAGGTGAGCCCCAAGCTCACCGCCCACGGCGACAGCATCACTTTGAACCCGGAACTGTTTGCGCGGGTAAAAGCGGTTTATGACAACCGCGCTGCGATGACGATGACGCGCGAAGATGCAAAGCTGCTTGAAGGCACGTATGACGCGATGGTGCAAGCAGGCGCGCTTTTGAGCGAAGCCGAGGTCGAGCAGGTCAAGGCGATCAACTCGCAGCTGTCCGAACTTACAACCGAATTTGGCCAATTGGCGCGCAATGCGATGGCGGAACAACCCGTAATCTTTGACAGTGTCGACGAACTCGAAGGCCTTTCGGATGGCGACATTCGCGCAGCCGCCGATTTCGCGGCAAGCCTTGGTCATGAAGGCAAATATGCCATTGCCCTGCAAAATACGACGCAGCAGCCATTGATCCCGGCGATGGATAAGCGCGAAAGCCGTCAAAAGCTGTTCGAGGCAAGCTATCACCGCGCCGATGGCACAACCGACATCGACACCCGCCTGCTGATCGCGCGCATCGCTGAATTGCGCGCAGAAAAAGCGGCGATTTTCGGCAAGCCTGATTGGGCAAGCTATACCATGTGGGACCGCATGGCAGAAACGCCTGAAACCGCGCTTGGCTTTATGGAGCAAATGGTTCCAGCTCTTGCCGCGACGCAGCGTCGTGAGGCGGAAATGCTGAACGAAGCCATCGCCGAAGATGGCGGCGATTATGAGGTGAAGCCATGGGATTGGTATCGCTATGCCAATGCAATCAAGGCCGAGAAATACGACCTCGATGAAGACGCGGTGATGGAATATTTCGTTCTCGACAAAGTGCTTGAGGACGGCGTGTTCTACATGGCTGAAAAGCTTTACGGCCTCACCTTTGAACGTCGCTATGACCTGCCTGTCTATCACGAAGATGTGTGGGTCTATACCGTGTTCGAGGAAGACGGTTCTGAACTTGGCCTGTTCTATTTCGATCCATTCCAGCGCCCATCAAAGCGCGGCGGTGCGTGGATGAGCAACTTCGTCGATCAAAGCTATCTGTGGGACACCAAGCCGGTGATCTACAACGTGCTCAACATCCCCAAAGCGCCAGAGGGCGAGCCGCAGCTCGTCAGTTTCGATTGGGTCAACACCACCTTCCACGAATTCGGCCACGCGCTGCACGGCTTTTTCGCGGATCAGAAGTACGAAAGCCTCTCTGGCACAGCGACCGCGCGCGATTTTGTCGAGTACCCAAGCCAGGTTCACGAAATGTGGATGACATGGCCAGAAGTGCTGCAGAACTACGCTTTCCATTACGAGACAGGCGAACCGATCCCGGCTGAAATGATCGAGAAGATCGAAGCGGCTTCCAAATTCAACCAGGGTTATGACTTTGGCGAAACGGTTGAGGCGGCGCTGCTTGATATGAAGTGGTCTGCGCTCACCAAGGAAGAGGCAGCGGCGCTTGATACGCCTGAGAAAGTGTCGGCTTTCGAGCGCAATTCTCTTGAAGAGCTTGGCCTTGAAATTGATCTGGTGCCACCGCGTTATCGCAGCACCTATTTCAACCACGTCTTCTCCTCGCCCACGGGTTATTCGGCTGGTTATTACAGCTATTTGTGGACGCAAATGCTCGACCATGACAGCCGCAACTGGTTTGCCGAAAATGGCGGTTTGTCGCGTGAAGCGGGTCAGCATTACCGAGAAACAGTGCTGAGCCGCGGTGGAACGATGGACTATTTCGAGATGTATCAGAATTTCGCCGGGCGTAAGCCGGATGTGAAATATATGCTGGAATATCTTGGCCTGACCTCTGAAGACGAGGGCGCGGCTGAATAAGCTTGGTTCGACCTATTAAAAAAGCCCCGCCGCGCGCTCTGAGCCCGGCGGGGTTTTTTCATGCCAATCAGTCAGCGGGTCTGGCAATCCCGGCGCGCAGGATCTGGTTGACCCGCGCAGCCACATCATCGGGGGAGGGGCGGGGCCCGGCCGTGTCCCAGATCGCATAGCGAAGGCCGATGAAAACGTTCATCCCCATGACCGCCCACGCCTCAAGCTCGCCAAGATCGTCGCGCAATTCCCCATCTTTGACGCCCGCCGCAAGCCGCCCTTCGATGCGCTTGGCGATTGTTTCATAGTGCTGGCGGTAGCTGGCCGGATCGACGAACTCGGCCTCGTCGATGATGCGATAGACTTCCTTATGCTCACGCGCGAAGCCGAGAAAGGCGGAAAGAGCAGCCGCTTCGGTTTCGAGCGCGCTCATGCCATCATCAATCGCGCCGCGCGCGCTCGACATAACGTTTGCGCTCATATCGTTGACGAGCGCGCGGAAGAGTGCGTCCTTGCTGTCGAAATAGGTGTAGAACGTGCCCAGCGCGACGCCAGCGCGCCGCGTGATCGAGCTCACCGATGCCTCGTGAAAACCCTTTTCGCCAAACTCGGTCGCTGAAGCATCGAGCAGCTTGCGCAGCGTCTTTCGCCCGCGCTCTGTGCGCGGTGTTTTCGCCTCATTGGGGATAGATGCCGCACTTTCAAATGCAGCCGCACTCTCGCTCATCCGTCTCTCCTCCGCCTCTCGCCTAGGGATAAAAAATGCGCGGCACAAGTTCTAACTTGAAAGTTGGTTCAACTTTCAATACTGGGAGGAGTAACGAGACAATTGGGAGAGAGTTCATGTTGAAATTCGTGGCCAAAAGCCGTGCCTTGCTTATGGTGAGCGGCGCTTTTGTTGCGGGGCTCGCTAGCCCGGCGATGGCGCAAAATTCGGTTGCTGAGCAAGCGAGTGAAGATGAAGGCAACAACACCATCATCGTGACCGCACGCCGGCGTGAAGAGCGTTTGATTGACGTTCCGATCTCCATTTCCGCAGTCACCGGCGAACAGCTTGAGCAACAAGGCGTACTTGAGCTTACCCAAGTCGCTCAACAAGTTCCCAACATCACTCTTGAAGTAAGCCGCGGCACTAACACCACGCTCACCGCCTTTATCCGCGGCGTTGGTCAGCAAGACCCGGTCGCAGGGTTCGAAGCAGGCGTTGGCGTGTACGTTGACGACGTATACCTCAACCGCCCACAGGCCGCCGTTCTTGATGTCTATGATGTTGAACGCATCGAAGTGCTGCGCGGTCCACAAGGCACACTTTACGGCCGCAACACCATCGGCGGCGCGATCAAATATGTGACCGCGCGCCTGCCCGATGAAACAAGTGTCAGCGTGCGCGGCACCGTTGGCAATTACGATCAGGCCGACCTTATCGTCACCGCCTCCACGCCCATCACCGATGAACTGCGCATCGGGGCAAGCGGTGCGCGTCTCTCACGCGGCGGATTTGGTGACAATCTGACGCTGGGCACCGAAAACTACAATAAAGACGTTTGGGCAGGTCGCGGCACAATCGAATATGACAGCGGCCCTGTCTTCGTTCGCCTGTCGGGTGACTATGTCAAAGACGATAGCGAAGCGCGTCAGGGCTCGCGCCTTATTCCCGGCCTTTTGACAGGCGCACCCGTGCTTGACGACGTGTTCGACACGCGCGCAGGACTTAATGTCGTTGATCAGGAGGTTGAGGCTTATGGCGGCGCGCTTAACGTTGCGATTGAGCTTTCCGATACGATTACTCTGAAGTCGATCACTGGCTATCGCGAAGACAAATCAACGACGCCAATCGACTTCGATTCGCTGCCATCGGGCGACCTCGATGTGCCTGCGATCTATGAAAACGATCAATTCAGCCAGGAGCTGCAGATCCTTTATGAAGGTGACAGGCTTTCTGGTGTGGTCGGTGCGTATTATCTTGATGCAAGCGCCTTCACCGCCTTTGACGTGCTGCTTGAAAACACCGGCGCGCTCATCAGCCTGCCGGGTTTGAATGCTCAGACCTTGGGCGATGTGGACACCGAAACGTGGAGCGTTTTTGGCGATTTCACCTATGACCTGACCGATACCGTCAGCATCAGCGTGGGTGGCCGTTACACCAATGACAAACGCACCAGCCGGGTCTTGCGCACGACCTTCATCGGTGGTTTCTCCGATCTGTTCATTCCGAACAGTCCGGCAATTGCGATTGCTACGACCAGTGATTTTCTGGGCAGCGAAACCTTTACCGATTTCAACCCGCGCGCCTCAATCAGCTGGCAGCCAAACGCCGATCACAACGTCTATTTCACCTATTCACAAGGCTTTAAAGGCGGCGGCTTTGACCCGCGCGGGCAAACCACGGCGGCCCCTGACCTTGATGGCGATGGCGACATTGATTTTGATGATCAGTTCCAGTTCCTGCGCTTTGCGCCAGAGACGGTGGACAGCTTCGAGCTTGGTTATAAAGCCTCGCTTCTCGACAACCGTTTGAACATCTCCATCGCTGGTTTTGTAAGCCAGTATGACGATGTGCAAATTCCCGGATCCGTCGGTGTTGACAGCAATAATGACGGCATCAACGACAGCTTTATCGGCATCACATCAAACGCCGCGTCCGCTGACATCAACGGGATCGAGTTTGAAGGTAATGCGCTTGTTGGCGAAGACTTTGCAGGCGACGGTTCGCGCTTCAGCGTCAATTGGTCGCTGGGCGTGATCGATGCGAGCTTCAACGAGTTCATCGACGCATTTGGCAATGACGTGGCCGATCAACGCGTGTTCCAGAACACGCCGGACATCACCGCCCACATGGGCTTTAACCTTGGCATTCCAGCAGCAAGCGGCATGGTCGATTTCTTCGGCGTATTGTCCCTTCGTTCGGATGCGAGCCAGTTTGAAACGCCTAATCCCTTCCTTGATCAGGATGGCTTTGTGCTGGCCGATGCAAGCATCGTTTACTCCGATGACGATGACCGTTTCTCCATCGGCGCGCACGTGAAGAACATCTTCGACAAGGAATATATCGTCGCAGGTTATAACTTCGTCGCGGGCGGCACGCCTCCGGGCACTCCGTTCGTGCCGACATTGGGCCTCGAAGGCACGCTCACCGGATTTTACGGCGACCCACGCCGGTTCTACATCACGGGTGAGTTCAACTTCTAAGCTGCTTTCCTACTCAGAACCCACCTCTCTAAATATAGGGGATGGTCAAAGCCCGCCTTTTGCGTTCAATTGGGTCCCAGAACACCACTGGGATGCCAGGTTCGCGAAGGGCGGGTTTTTTGTCGCCTTGAACAGTGTCTCAAGTGTCTCAAACGAGAGAGGGAACCCAATGAGCAACTACACGCAAATTCTCGTCGATAAGACCGATGGCATCGCAACGATTACATTGAACCGCCCGGAGAAAATGAACGCCTACACCCGCATCATGGGTGAGGAAATCATGGCGGCGATGGATGATATTGACGCCGATGACGATGTGCGTGCAGTGATTTTTACCGGTAGCGGAGAGCGCGCGTTTTGTGCAGGTGCGGACCTGACGCCGGAAGGGGGAGGGCACGTATTTTCCGATCCCACGCAGGTTGATGATCTTTCTGATGAACGCGTGCGCGATGGCGGCGGGCTTTTGACGCTGCGCCTGTTTGAAAGCAAGAAGCCGCTGATTTCTGCGTGCAATGGTGTGGCGGTGGGCGTTGGCTCGACAATGCAGCTGGCGATGGACATCCGGCTTGCAGCGTCTCATGCGCGCTATGGCTTTGTCTTTGCGCGGCGCGGCATCGTGCCAGAGGCGTGCTCAAGCTGGTTTCTGCCGCGCCTTGTCGGCATCTCTCAGGCATTGGAGTGGTGTTATTCGGGCCGCGTTTTCGATGCTGAGGAAGCGAAAGCGGGCGGGCTTGTGCGATCCATCCACGCGCCCGATGATCTTATGCTTGAGGCGCGCAGCATCGCGCGTGAAATCGCTGAAAACACCTCTGCCGTCTCTGTCTCTATGACGCGGGCGATGATGTGGCGCTTGATGAATACCGATCACCCGATGGAAGCGCATAAGATTGACAGCCGCGCGATCTATCGCCTGTCGCGCGGGGCTGATGCGAAAGAGGGGATTGCAAGCTTCCTTGAAAAGCGCGCCCCTGAATATCCGGGCAAGGTGAGCGAGGATATGCCTGATTTCTATCCCTGGTGGGAGACACGGGCCTACGAATAGGGCGCAAACAGAGCTGATCGCGTGCTGTCTTGTCTGAAGACTGGTTTCATGGGAAACCGCATCCGATGACACAGGACACTTCTTTCAAAAGCGGTGACAATCAACTCGCCAGCTTTCTGCCTTATCAGCTTTCCATTACCTCGAACGCGGTGAGCGGTCTGATCGCGCAGCGCTATCGTTCGCGATTTGGTTTGAAGGTCACTGAATGGCGGGTGATTGCGGTTCTGGGCGATGCACACACTCAGGACGGCGGCATGACTCAGCGCGACCTCACTGAGGCGACTTTGATGGATAAGGTTGCGGTCAACCGGGCGTGCAAAGTGCTTGAAGAACGCGGGCTTATCGCGCGGGTCGAGAATGAGGCGGATGGCCGCTCGCATCTCCTGGCTTTGACTGATGAGGGGCAGGGCATCCACCGCGAAGTCATGCCGCTTGCCAAAGCGACTGAGCGCGACTTGCTGGATGGCCTTGATGACGCAGAGGAAGCTGCGCTTCGATCAATGCTTGCCAAATTAAGGGCGCGGGCAGGGGCCTTGGCGAGCTTCCCCAAAGAGTGAACCAAAAAGGGCCAGCGCGTCGGGTAACGCACTGGCCCTCTTCGTTTGTCGGTGTCTGGTGCTACTCTTGCGGTGCCACCAGAGCATCGGAGATCGAACAGGCCGCCGGGCCCAGGATCACGATGAAGAGCACGGGCAGAATGAACATGATCAGCGGAATGGTCATGATCGCTGGCAGACGTGCAGCTTTCTCTTCGGCGCGCATCATGCGCTCGTTGCGGAATTCAGCAGAGAGCACGCGCAAGGCCGAGGCAAGCGGCGTACCATAGCGTTCTGTTTGAACCATGGTGGTGACAACGCCTTTCACCGCTTCGAGGTCGACGCGGTAAGCAAGGTTGTCGAACGCCATTTTGCGTTCGGTGAGGAACGAGAGTTCAATCGCGGTGAGCGCAAATTCATCGCCAAGCTCAGGATAGGCGCGGCCCAGTTCCTTTGCCACGCGGTTAAAGGCGGCGTCCACGGTCAGACCCGCTTCGGCGCAGATCACCAGAAGGTCGAGCGCATCAGGCAGGCCTTTCTGGATTTCGGCGGTGCGCTTGCTGGCAAGATTGGAGAGGTAAAGCTCAGGCCCTTTGTAGCCAAGCCCGACGAGAGCGGCGAAACCGAACAGCTTCTTGATCGAGCCCTCGCCAAAATCGAGCACGTCGAGCCAGTAGAACAGGACAAAACCCAGCGCGCCAAAGATGATCGGCAGAACCGCGCGCAGACCAATGATGATCACGGCGAGTTCCTTGTTGCGGATCCCGGCGTGGGCGAGCTTTTGCTGCACCTCTTCGATCTGGCTCTTTTCGAGCACGTTCATTTTGCCCAGGCTGTCTTTCACCTTGTCGGTGGTGTCAGACCTGCGCACGAGGCTGGCGCGCTTGCGCGTGCCTCCGGTGACGATCCCGGCTTTCAATTCGTCGCGGCGCTCTTCCAGAGATTTGACGCGTTTGGCCATCGGATCCTTGATCGTCACCGCAGCATAGATCGCCATGATGACGGCAAAGGCGGCCAATCCTGCAAGGATGCTCCCGACAAGGATGACGTCAAAGCCAAGGAGCGTTGGTCCGGTTGGTTGATCAAGCATTTTGAATTCCCTCCCGGATCAGATTTCGAAACTGACCATCTTGGCCATGATAAAGGCCCCGATGCTCATCCACACAAGGCCACCAAGGCCAGCGACAATCAGGCGATCATCGACGAAGAACTGGCCCAGATAATCAGGGCTGATCCAGTAGATGAGGCCAAAGACGATGAAGGGGAGCGAGCCCACGATATAGGCCGATGCCTTCGATTCAGAGCTCATTGCCTTGATCTTGAGCTTCATCTGCGAACGCTTGCGCAAAACGTCGGCAAGGTTGGACAAGGTCTCAGCAAGGTTACCACCGGTCTCGCGTTGAATGGCGAGGGTGATGGTGAAGAAGTTGAACTCAGGAATACCCAGCTTGTCGCCGGTTTCCTGAAGCGAATCTTCCATCGTCTTACCGATTTTGATCCGCTCAACGATGCCTTTGAATTCAAGGCCGACAGGGCCCGGAATTTCTTCCGCCACCACTTGCAGTGTCTCTGCCACGGGAAGACCTGAGCGAAGGCCGCGCACGAGCAACTCAATGCCGTCTGGGAATTTAGAGACAAACTCATTCGTACGTCGCTTGATGAAATAACCGACCACCATATGTGGCAGGCCAAGTCCGATTACGAGGCCCACACCAAGCGACATGGGCAGCGAACGGCTTTGCAGAAAGACAACGACACCAATGGCAAGAACGAGCCCGAGTGATGCGTAGATATAGCTGGAAAGCGACCAGCCTTTGCCGGTGCGGTCCAGCCGCATTTCGAGCGCTTCCACCCGCGATCCGGCACCTGCGACCTTGTGCGCTTTGGGTTTGCGCGCGGCAATCGCTTTTTTGAGCTGCGATTCCATCTTCGCATCAGCGCTGTCCGAATAGCGGAAACGCACCGCTTCAAGCCGCCGCTTTTGTGCCTTGCCCATGCTGGGGCCCGACAAAAGCGTGTAGCCACCGACAATCACGAGGAAGATCACCACCGTGATCAGCAGGGTTTGCACTATGTCCATCTCGATCTCGTCCTGCTCGTGTCTCTTGCGCTTGCGCTATTCATGCGGTGTGCGATGATCCGGCGGCCCCCGATGACACTCTATGAAGAGCGTGGGAGGGGCCGCTGGAACACTGTTTACTCAGCGGCCTCAGCAGGCGCCTTTTTCTTATCCTTCTTCGCAAGCAGCGATTTGAGGTCGAAGCCGCCAAGGAGCGACTTTTTCTCTTCGGTGATTGCGGCCAGATCTTCTTCGCTCGCGCCCATGATGCGTTCTGCGATCTGTTTGATGGTCGCTGTGGATTTTGCGTTTTTGTTGGCCTCGGTAAACACCTGACCAAGCTTGGCCGCATTCGATGCTGCCTTGATGTCGTAAGGAATGGCAAAGTCGATCTTGCGCTCGATTGAGGCTTCGAAATCGGACTTGCTGATCTCTGCAACACTTGGCTGGAATTTGTTGACTACAACCATAGGATGCGCGTGCGCGGCATGGGTCTTGAGCCATGAAAGAACACGGATCGTGTCGCGCGCAGAAGCGAGAGTGAGCTCACAGGTGAGCAGCACCAGGTTCACATCCGCCAGCAAATGCGGGAAGTTGATCAGCATATTGCGCGGCAGATCGATCACCGTCATTTCGAAAGCCTGACGGAATTCTTCCTCAAGCTGAACGAAAGCGGCGCCGTCGGTCATAAGCGGCTGGCTGATCGGTGCTTCGGCAGACAGGATCGAGAGATTGTCATTGGCGCGGATCATCGCACGTTCAATGAACAGGCCGTCAATCCGGCTGGGGTTGTCGATTGCATCGGTAAGGCCGCGACCCGGCTCCAGATCAAGCGCGAGAGCGCCCGTGCCAAAGTGCACATCCAGATCAAGCAGAGCGGTTGGCGATTTGTGCTCATCGCTGAACAGCCAAGCGAGCGAGGTCGCGATTGTGGAGGCACCGACACCGCCGCGCGTGCCAACGACAGCGGTCGAGATGTGACGCTTTACAGCATCGCTTTCGCCACCCTTGGGAGCAGTGAACACCGCCAATGCGCCGTTCAGCGCATCGTGAACGGCCTGTGCATTCAATGGTTTGAGGAGGTAATCCTGAATACCACTGGCAAGAAGGTCGCGGTAAAGGCGCACGTCATTGACCTGACCAATGGCGATCACGACCGTCCCCGGCTCGCACACTTCAGCCAGAGCGTTGATGTCATTCAACGGGTCGCCGCTTTCCGACAAGTCTACGACGAGGATCGCGGGGCTTGCGCTTACCGAAAGCGATTGAACGGCATTGCGAAGCCCGCCCTTGTTGCACTTCTCCGGTGGCCAGCCCATTTCGATGACGACCGGACGCAGCACATCAAGCGCTGCATCGTCGCAGATATAGGCGGCAAACGGGTCGCGGTTGCCAGGCAGTCCTGATTTCCATGGAGCGTTCATTGATCAGTTACCTCCGCCTTGGTTCTGGTTGGCTTCCAAAAGACCAGCTGCGCCGGTTGGCGGGGCCTCACGGAAGGTTTCGATGGCTTTCGTGCTGGTGAGAATGGTGGTTTCGCCCGAACCTGATTGCCCTTCGAGAAGGTCTTCAGGATTGGCGACCATGGCCGCAATGTTGCTGTTCACAGCGCAGCCATAGTTCGCGCTCGTCTCGTTTTTGAAATTGCGGTCGGACTGGTTGGACCAGTTCGGGCAATCCGGCACAGAGGCGCTGGAACGGGTGATGACAACGCGGGCCTGTCCTGCGCCAAGAGCGCCGGGCGTTGCCGGGGCAACACCGGAGACGATCAGGCCATAGCGGCCAGCAAGCTCATTCACCGCATCAGCGACCGCCGGGTTTGCCGACGGGTCTTCGACGGTGACGCGGTCGCCATACCGAAGGTCCATTGTCTCAAACCAGCCATTGAGGCGTTGTTGTTCGGTGATCGACAGACCTGAGCGGGTGGTGTCAACATCAAGGGTGAAGTTGCTGCGCGAGACCACCGGCTGATGGACCGAGTTGAGCGACGGGTTCGAATCGCTCAGCGATGAACCTGCGCAGCCTGCAAGACCAACGCTAAGAGCCAGAGCAATCGCGCCCGTCAGCTTGTTTGTGTTGAGAATTTTCATCACGATAATCCTTTGTTCGCTGAGGGCTTAGAGGCTGAAACCGGGGGCAGGTGCATCACCATCCCGCTTGCGGTTGTTGCGGTCATTGTCGGCGCGGCGATCTTTCTTGCTGGGACGTGCAGGCACGATGGCAGCAGGATCGATATTGCCGACCGAAGGCTCTGGAGCATCAGGCTCGGCAGCCGATGGCATTGGGCGGGTTTCGCCCTCTTTGCCCGATGTCTCTTTATAGAGGAGCAACTGCTCAAGCTCGGATGCTGCGCGGAAACCGTCGGTTGGATAAACGATGTCGCGCTCGTTCACTGGCTTCACCAGATATGGCGTGACGACGATCACAAGTTCGGTTTCGCCGCGGCGGAAAGAGCGTGAGCGGAACAGGTTGCCAAGGATCGGCACATCGCCGAGGCCCGGTGCCTTGTCGAGGGCGTTTTGCGCATTGTTGCTCAAAAGGCCTGCGATCATGAAGCTTTCGCCAGAGCCCAGCTCAACCGTCGTTTCAGTGCGGCGGATGGTGAGGGCGGGCACCTGGAAACCGTTCAGTGTCACTGCGCCTTGCGATGAAAGCTCAGACACTTCCGGACGCACGCGGATCGAGATGCGGCCATTGGCAAGCACGGTCGGGGTGTAAGACAAGCTCACCCCGAAATCGCGATATTCAATCGCCACATTGCCCAGACCTTGTGAAATCGGGATCGGGAATTCGCCGCCAGCCAAGAAGGTTGCGGTTTCACCCGACAAAGCGGTGAGGTTTGGCTGAGAGATCGTGGTGATAAGGCCAAGACGCTCGGACAAGTCCATTGCGCCCAGCACGTTTGTACCAAACAGACGCGCGAGGCCGCCGATGGTGGTCGCAGCACCGGCAACCGAGCCGATGGCTGTGCCTTCTACGATTTCGATTTTAGGAACGCCGTCTTCGTCGACAACGATGTTACCATTGATGTCTCTTACAAAACGCTGACCATTGACGGCATTAGCGCCGGGGCCAACGCTTAAGGGGCCGCCAGTGTTAAAGCCAGAATCTCCGACAAAGTCGCGGCCTGTGCCAACACCGCCGCGAAAACCGCCTTGCGCGCCGTCGATAGTGGTGACGTTACCGCCAATCTCGCGAACGAGGCTGCGGGAGACTTCGGCGAATTTGACTTGCAGGTTCACCTGAAGCGGGGTCGCCGTTTTAAGGCGGGTGATGACATTGGCATCATCGCCAAGGAACGCTTGCACAAGACGCTGCGCTTCGGCGGCATCTTCGGGGGCGCTTACCGTGCCGGTCAACAGCACAGTATTGGTGCCCATTGTAGCGACATTAACCTTAGCCTGAGGCATCGCGAGAGCGAGCATCTGGTCGATGCTGCCGATGTTATTGCCAACGCGAATGTTGGCAGAGAAGATCACATCACCGCGAGCGTTGCTGGCGTAAATGGTTGTCTCACCGCCTGCTCTGCCAAAAACGTACAGCTGGCGCTGCGATTTGATCTGCACATCGGCAATCTGATCGTTGGCGATAAAGACATCGGCCATCGCGCCCGGTACAGCGATAAGCTCGCCGCGTCCGATCGAAAGCACGATCTCTTTGGTGGGGCTGACCACCTGTTGCGCCGTTGCGGTCGCACTCGGCATCGCTGCCAGTGGCAGTGCTGCAATCCCGGCGAGCAAGGCTCGGCTAAGAAACTTGGCTTTCATCGTATAGCCCCCTTTGGACTTCCCTGAATTCCCTTTGGTCAGTTTGACCGCTTGGGATTTGATGTTTTTGACGGCTGACATCTCTCGTGTTCCTTACCGCAGTGTGCTCAGGCCAACCGGAGCGGTTTTGCCAGCTTGGCCGACACCGTTCGCAAGGTTGTTGTTGAGTTGGCCAGTTGCAGAGGCGACCCCATTGCCTACTGGCACTTCGGAAGTGCTCTTGCCGCGGATCACACGGACGGTGGGGCCTCGGCGCATCGCAGGTGCAGCGGGTTTGGCGGACCTGTATTCGAAAGTTCCGTCGCGCTTTGGAGCGGTATTGCCACCACCGCCACGCTTTCCATCGTTTTGCGGTGGGATGGATTTGCGCTGGAAGCGCGAGACATCGCCGCCGGTTTGATAGGTGGACTTGCCCTGTGTTGGCTTGGTCATTGCCGCGCGAAGGATGCGTTCTTCCTCTTCAGGAGTCGCATTTTCGGGCACTTTGATGTCGCCAGAAGCAATCGCACGCTCAAGCTCGGCCTGATTGTCAGAGATAGAGCGCAAGACGAGAGTGATTTCGCCAATGGTCTGCGCAACCGCCACTTTTTCAGCAAGCTGCGGGGTCACTTCGAGAGTGACCGTGCGGAAAGCACGAACGACAGTCTGGCCGGTTTCATCAGTGACGCTTTCGGTTGCCTGGTCGGTTGCCAGAACGCGAAGGTTGCGAAGAACAGTTTCAGCAGCGGCGAGCGGGCGACCTTCGCCTTCAACCTCTTGAGTCAAGACCATGTCCACACGGTCGCCGGGGAAGATAAAGCCAGCAACAGCGCTTTGAGCCGAAGAAACCGCCACGGTAACAGCGCGCATACCAGGGCCAAGCGCTGCTGCGAGGAAGCCTCGGTCACCAGGGCTCACAAGCGAGCCATGGGTCACAGGTTCCCCTGCGGTGATAGGAAAGCGAACAACCGTGCCAAGAAGCTGGCTCATGTCCGAATTGCCTTCGATAAAATAGGCATCCTGAACGAGCTCTTCTGGCCATTGCTGATAGCCCATCGCATCGGCGGTGATGATGGTGCCAACGGGCAATGCGCGGTTTGCAACCAGAACTTTTGGTCCGGTCGGCTCTTCTTGAGCCGCTGCAATCGGCGCTGGCTCGCTTGAAAACATACTGCGTGCAAGGAACGCGCTGCCGATCGCGACAACGAGTGCACCAAGCAACAGAACCAGTTTCTTCCTATCCATGGCTGATAAGCCCCCTTCGTGGGCCCGTGACATTACGGGCAGGTATGCTTGCAGTGGTTATTACTGAAGTAGTTAAAATCGGGTTCACGCCGCATCTTGATTGCAAGATTTAGGCAAGAACCGGCATTTCGCTGAGGCGCGGGCCGAGGATCGAAAAGGCGCCAATGGCAATCGCAACGCCGTATGGAATGGCGAGCTTGTCCTTGCGTCGGCGCATGAGGTGCACCATCGCCATCAACAGCGTCAGAATGCCGCCGGCGACGGCCATTACGATGAGGAGCTGCAAGAAGCTCGACGGCTCAATCCAGAGCGCGAGAACGGTCAGAAGTTTCACGTCTCCGCCGCCCATCATGCCCACGGCAAAGAGCCCCGCGAAAACGGCAAAGGCTGCCAGCGCTACGCCAAATTGCATGATGATGTCGGGCCAGAACGACAGACCGCTAGCCCACCAGAATACCGGAGCACCCACTGCAATCGCGATGTTGAGGCCATTGGAAATGGTGCGCGAGCGGATGTCAGTGAATGCGGCGTAAAGGAGCGCAATTGCCAAGGCAACCAGCAGTCCGTATTGGATGGTCATCATCATTTTCGTGCCCTTTGAGAAGGTCTTTCGCCTGTGCCTGTTGGCCCGGCGTGTCTTGTCTCTTTCCCAAGGGTGCTACAGGTGAGTGCTTACCAAATAGTAACCAAACTTTCGAAGGCTGGGGATCGGCTGCTTTCAATGACTAAAGAGACGACTACGAACGCTCCCCAAGCTGAGCCAACGCATAGTCAGATCGACCGCCGATCAATTCCGCCCATGGCACGGGAAAGTACGTGGAAGCTGGCTGACGGCCCCGCTGTTCGCCGGATTGATTGGCCGGGTGTCGCAGAGCAGGGCAAGCCCCCTCGTGGGTCTATTCTGTTCCTGCCGGGACGCGGCGACGCCTACGAGAAATATCTCGAAAGCCTTGAAGAATGGCACCGCGATGGCTGGCGTGTGACCGCGTCGGACTGGCGCGGGCAGGCAGGCTCAGGCCGTCTGGGTAAAGACCCATTTACCGGCCACATCGAGGATTTTTCGATATGGACCGATGATCTGGCCCATCTTTGGAAGGCGTGGGTCAAACAGGTTCCGGGGCCGCATATTATCGCAGGCCACTCGATGGGCGGGCACCTTATCATGCGCGCGCTGGTTGATGGGAAGCTGGATGGCGATACGCCGCCTGATGCCTGTTTCCTGAGCGCGCCCATGCTTGGAATGCAGGGACCGCCAGTGCCTTTGATAGTGCAGCACCTCGTGGCAAAACTTATGACGTGGATAGGGGATCCCACGCGTCAGGCATGGAAATGGAGCGAAAAGCCCGGAGAGCTTCCTCCAAATCGCGCAAATCTGCTCACCCATGACCCGGTGCGTTATGCCGATGAACAATATTGGCGCGACACTAGGCCAGAGCTCGTGATGGGCCCTGCCAGTTGGCGCTGGGTTGAGCGCGGCTTTGCCTCCTCGCGCGTGCTGGAGCGTGCAGGCGCATTGGAACGGGTCACTTTGCCCGTTCTGATCGTATCGACCACTGACGATAAACTTGTCAGCCATGAGGCAAATGTGCGCGCGGCAAAGCGGCTTCCCAACGGGCGATTGTTTGAACTGGGCGAGGAGGCCCATCACGAGGTCTTGCGCGAAACCGACACCGTTCGTCGGCGTGTAATGGATGCGATTGCTGCTTTCCTTGACGAAGTTGCACCGCGTCGGGCACCTGCTGCTCCATGAACGACACTCTCTACGATTTTGCTATCGTCGGTGCGGGCATGGCGGGCGCGAGCCTAGCTGCAGAACTGGCCCCTCACGCCAAGGTTCTCGTGCTCGAAGGCGAAGATGCGCCCGGATACCATTCGACCGGGCGTTCAGCGGCCTTTTGGGAAGAGTGCTATGGCGGCCCGCAGATTGTGCCCCTGACGCTTCCTTCGGGTCGCTACCTTCGCGAGAACGGTTTTTTGCGCAAACGCGGCGCGCTTTACATCGGGCAGGGGCAAGACACGCGCGCTCTGGATGATTTCGAGCAGCGCTTTGCCGGTACAGGTGTCACGATTGAACGTATCAGCGGCGAGACTTTGCGCACACACGCGCCTATGCTGCGCTCTGACTGGTGCGATGGCATTTACGAAGAGGCGTGCGCGGATATTGATGTCGCAGGGCTTCACCAACACTATTTGAAGACCCTCAGAGCGGCCGGCGCGCGCCTTGCTTGCCGCGCGCGCGTCGTCGGGCTTTCGCAAAGTGCCGGCGGGTGGGAGATCACTACGCAAAGCGGCGAGACATTTCGGGCACAGCGCGTGGTCAATGCCGCGGGCGCATGGGCCGATCCGCTGGCTAAGCTTGCCGGAGCGCGGCCCCTCGGCATTCAACCCTATCGCCGCACGGTTGCGCAATTGCGTGTTGGACCAGGGGCGCCCGCCGATATGCCGCTGGTCCTCGATATTTCGGGCAATTTCTATTTCAAATCGGACAATGGCCGCATTTGGCTCAGCCCGCATGATGAAACGCCATCGCTCCCATGCGACGCAGCGCCCGAAGAAATCGACGTCGCCCGCGCCATCGACGCCTTTCAATGCGCCACCAATTTGCGGATCGAAGCTGTCGAGCGGCGCTGGGCCGGGCTTCGCAGCTTTGCCCCCGATCGCACGCCCATCTATGGCCCCGATCCTGAGGTGACTGGCTTCGTGTGGTTTGCAGGGCAGGGCGGCTTTGGCATTCAGACAGCGCCCGCCGCAGCGCGCCTCGCCTCGCAAATCATATTGGGGCTGGAGCGCGATGAATTGACCCGCGATATTGATGCAAGTGTTTACGCGCCAATGCGTTTTTATAGCGGGAAAGCCGTTAAGACGGGCTAGCCATCAGCGCTTTGATCTGTATGGTGCGGCTCCGGGTACAACCGTCTAAAAAAGGTTCTCAAAACAATGGCTCACAAATTTGAAATCTACAAAGACAATGCGGGCGAGTTTCGCGTGCGCTTTAGCTATAACAGCGAAGTGATGTTCTCGACCCAAGGCTATTCGAGCAAGTCGTCGGCTGAAAACGCGATCGCCTCGATCAAGAAAAACGGCCCGGACGCTCCGATTGAAGACAACAGCTAAACGCTGATTTCCAAGCGAATTTTCAAAGCGGGCGTATCGGGTAACGGTGCGCCCGTTTTCGCGTTTTGGTCTAAACCTCTTCGCCTGCCGCAATTGCCTCGGCGGCATTGCTGGCGAGTTGATCGACGCGCTCGTTTTCTGCGTGCCCTGCGTGCCCTTTGACCCAGTGCCATGAGACATCGTGCCGCGCCGAGGCTTCGATCAGATCGTGCCATAAATCGGCGTTGCGAACAGGCTTTTTGCTGGCATTGACCCAGCCGCGCTTTTTCCAGCCGTGGACCCACTTGGTGATCCCGTCGATCACATATTTGCTGTCTGAATAAAGCTCCACCTCGCAAGCCTGAGTAAGAGCGTTGAGCCCCTTGATAACGGCCAGCATTTCCATGCGATTGTTGGTGGTGTCTACCTCGCCTCCGGAAAGCTCTTTTTCATGGCGTCCCATCCGCAATAATGCGCCCCAGCCGCCCGGGCCCGGGTTTCCTTTGCACGCACCATCGGTGAAGATTTGCACCTGTTTTTTGGGCTTCACTGGCATTGCATCCATGTGCCTTATCGCATGAGATCACGCAAACACATCCGCGCCATTCTCGTTATAGAAGCGCCAGCGTGCGACAAACTGCATCGGATCCTTGCGCGTCACCAGCGCATCGTCTGGCGTGTCGAGCCAATCTTCCGCACGGCTTGCGACAAACCGGATGGCCGCGCCCTTGGCGATTTGGGGGAGGAGCGCTTGCTCGTCCTGCTCCAGCGCGCGAACGCTTTTATACCCCTTGACCAGCGCCTCTCCCAATGCAGGCACATATTTGCCCTCGCCATCGAAGCACCATGCAGCATGGGTCACCGCAAGGTCGAGCGCCATTGCTCCAGTGCACGCGAAATAAAAGTCAATAAGTCCGGTGACTTTGTCGCCAAGCATCAGGACGTTGTCAGGAAACAGGTCTGCGTGAATTTGCGCTTGGGGAAGGGCGCTAAGGTCCAGCGCCGCCGCCTCGCGTGCTGGCTCCAGCATTGCTGGCAGATCGGGGTGGATCGAGCCAAGCGCATCGCCGCCGCACTTTTCCAGACACGCCAGATTGTCGGCAAAACTCATCGTATTGGTGCGCGACAGCCCGAAGTCCGCGCTTGCGGCGTGAATGCGGGCCAGTGTTTCACCCACCGCACAGGCTTGCGCGGGCTCTGGCTCTGTGGGTGAGACGCCGGGCAAAAATTCAATCAGCGCAACCGCTTTGCCATCGAGCATCCGAAAGCTTGCCCCGTCACGATCATGAATTGTGCGCGGCACCGGACAGCCCTTGGCTGAAAGATGGTCGAGCAGGCCCAGAAAATAGGGCAGATCCTCAAGCTCAATGCGCCGCTCATACATGGTAAGGATGAAGCGCGTTGCAGAGCCATCTTTGCCCGCGGTATCAATCAGCCAATTGGAGTTGGACACGCCCTCGGCAATGCCTTTTGCCGACACCAGATCGCCAACTGGATAGTGCGCGATCAGCGCGGCGAGTTCTTCTGCGCCAAGGTGGGTGTAAACCGCCATTGAGCTTGGCTCATTCTGTCAATTGACGGGGAAGTTTGAACACCATTTTCTCTTCGGTGTGCTTGATTTCGCGTTCGCTGATCGGGCGCAGCTTGGCCAACGCCTCCACCACTTCTCGCACCAGTATTTCCGGGGCAGAAGCCCCTGCGGTAAGACCGACCGTGTTGACACCATCGAGCCAGCATGGGTCAATCTCATCAGCCCGCTGGATCAGCTTGCCCGGCGTGCCCAGCCTCTCGGCAACCTCGACAAGGCGCAGCGAGTTGGACGAATTGGGCGCACCCACAACCAGCACCAGATCGCAATCCTGCGCCAATTCCTTGACCGCTGCCTGACGGTTGGAGGTGGCGTAACAAATGTCCTCTGCCTTAGGGCCCCTGATATTGGGATAGCGCCATTCGAGCGCCTGGATCACTTCGCGCGTGTCATCCACCGAAAGCGTCGTTTGCGTGAGATAAGCCAGCGGCTCGTCGGCATCGAATGGCAGTTTGTCCACGTCCTCGATGTTTTCAACCAGCGTCATTTGACCCGGTTCAACCTGGCCCATGGTGCCGATGACCTCTGGGTGGCCTTCGTGACCGACAAAGATGATGTGCCGCCCTTTTTCAAGCTGGCGTTCGGCCTGACGGTGCACCTTTGACACCAGCGGGCAGGTCGCATCGACGTAGATCATATTGCGCCGTTCCGCCTCGGCGGGCACGGATTTTGGAACGCCATGCGCGCTGAAAACAACGGGCGCATCGGTGGGCACTTCGTCCAATTCCTTGACGAAAATCGCGCCTTTGGCCTTCAGCCCCTCGACCACATATTTGTTGTGGACTATTTCGTGGCGGACATAAACGGGCGCGCCATAGCGTTCGAGCGCCTTCTCCACGATCTCAATCGCACGATCAACGCCTGCGCAAAAACCGCGCGGGGCCGCGATCAAAAGGTTCAATGGCTCCGTTGAAGCCGGGATGGTTTGATCCGTTACATTCTGAGTTACTGGCGCGTTCATATAACGCCCTCTAGCGCTTTGCTGCGCGGCTCGCTAGGGCGTAAGCCACACATTGGACAGATTACGCCGCGTCGACGGCAATTGAATTTTACGAGGGATCAAGCATTCTCATGACGCATTTCCGCATGAAACGGGGCAAATCCGCTTTTACTCCAGCGTTTGCCGGACTCCTCCTCGCCGGAGCGCTCGCCGGATGTGCGGGCGAAGGTGATCTTGTGGTCAATCAAGGCGTGGGGGTTACCGCCGTGCTCTCGACCTGCCCTGATGTGGGGATTCCGGATTACACGGGCGATGTCACCACATTTCGCAGCGCGAATGATCAGACGCTGAGCAATCTCGACGTAACCGCTGCGATCACCAATTTGCGCGCAAGCTGCAACGACACGGGCGAGCAGGTTTATTCCGAGGCGACCTTCGACGTTCGCGCCCGCCGCACCGATGTGCGCGGCGCTCGCACGGTAACCTTGCCTTATTTCGTGACCGTGCTGCGCGGTTCAAGCGCGGTAGTGACCAAGCGTGTCGGCGAGGTGACATTGACCTTTGCAGATGGTCAGGAGCGCGCCTCTACCACTGCGAAGGCTGGCGCTTACGTTGATCGCTCGGCTGCGACGCTGCCTGAAGATATTCGCGAGAAAATCACCCGCAAAAGGCGACCTGGCGATGCCGATGCTGCGCTTGATCCGCTTGCTGATCCGGAAGTGAAAGCCGCCATCCAACGCACCCGGTTCGAGATGCTGGTGGGCTTTCAACTGACTGAGCAGCAACTGGCGTATAACGCCACGCGTTAGGGCTTGTGTTCGCTCATCCGGGCGAACTCCTCGCCAGATGGGCAGGCAAGCTGCCCCCCCGCGTGCGAAGTTTGTCCTGAGCGGCTGGCGTGCCAGCCAGTCGAAGGGGGCGAGCGCTTAGGAATCTTTTTGGCGCGCTTGCGACGCTTGGTGCGTCATTCTGGCTCGTTCAGCCTGTTGCGCCGCCTTTCCCTTTTCCCTTATCGCCCTTTGCGCTAACGGCGCTGTTGAGATGACTGATATGCAAACCCTTTACACCGCCTTTGGAGCCACGATCGAAACCGCGCTTAACGCGATGGTGATTGATGGCGCTCTGCCACAAGGCACCTCGTTCAAGAACGTCACGCTTGAGCCGCCGCGCGATCCCTCGCATGGCGATCTTGCGACCAATGCCGCGATGGTTCTGGCAAAGCCTGCCAAGACGAACCCGCGCGCTCTGGCCGAAATCCTCGCTGCAAAGCTTGAGGCTGCGCCCGGTATCGCCAGCGCCGAGATTGCAGGCCCCGGTTTCATCAACCTGCGCCTTGATCCAAAGGTGTGGCTCGATGAGCTTCAAGCGATCACCACGCTTGGTGACGAATATGGCCGCTCAAAAATGGGGGCAGGCACGCGCGTCAACGTTGAATATGTCAGCGCCAACCCCACCGGCCCCATGCACATGGGCCACTGCCGGGGAGCGGTTGTGGGCGATGCGCTTGCCAGCCTGCTTGAATTTGCCGGCCACGATGTGACGCGCGAATATTATATCAACGATGCGGGCGGTCAGGTCGATACGCTCGCCCGTTCCGCACACCTTCGCTATCGCGAGGCGCTGGGCGAGGACATCGGCGAGATTCCCGAAGGCTACTACCCTGGCGAGTACCTCAAGCCCATTGGCGAATATCTCGCGAAGGAACTCGGCGACAAATACAAAAATGCGCCCGAGGATGAGTGGCTGCAATACTTCCGCGCTGAAGCGGTCGACAAGATGATGGACCTCATCAAGGCGGACTTGGCGCTGCTTGGCATCCACCACGATGTCTTTGCTTCCGAAGCCGCTCTCCATGCAGCGGGCAAACCTGATGCGGCAGAGGCGTGGCTGCGCGAGCATGACCTCGTCTATGACGGCGTCCTCGAAGCGCCCAAGGGCAAGGCCCCGCCCGAAGATTGGGAACCGGTGGAGCTTCCGCTCTTCCGCTCGACCAGATTTGGCGATGATCAGGACCGCCCGATCAAGAAATCGGACGGCAAATGGACCTATTTCGGGGCCGACCTTGCCTACCATATGCAGAAGGCAGAAAGCGCCGACGAGCTCATCGACATCTGGGGCGCGGACCATGCCGGAACCGTTAAACGGATCAAGGCGGCTGTCGCAGCGCTTTCCGAAGGGAAGGGCACACCCACCCCGTTTGACGTAAAACTCGTCCAGATGGTCCAGCTTATGCGCGGCGGCGAACCTGTGAAAATGTCCAAGCGTTCGGGCAATTTCATCACGATTGCGGACATGATCGAAGAGGTCGGGCGCGACGTCGTGCGCTTCACCATGCTGACGCGCAAGCCCGAAGCGCAGATGGAATTCGACTTCGCCAAAGTGGTCGAGGCGTCGAAGGACAATCCCGTCTGGTACGTCCAATACGCCCACGCGCGCATCCAATCGACTTTGCGTAAAGCGTTGGAAGATGAAGGGTTTACGCCGTCCGCTGACGCCATCGCAGAGCTGGGCGAAGAGGAACACACGCTCATCAAGCGCGCCGCGCAATTCCCGCGCGAGGTGGAGGCCGCTGCCAAGGCGCGTGAACCGCACCGGATCGCTTTCTACCTCTACGACCTCGCAACCGACCTTAACGCCTTCTATTCCTTGGGTAACACTGACACGCAAAAGCGCTTCATTGTGAAACAAGCACCCGGAATATCGCAGGCGCGGCTTTTCCTTGGAGAAGCAATCGGGCAGGTTATTCGCAATGGTCTTCGCGTGCTTGGCGTGGAGGCAGTGGACAAAATGTAGCCGCCGCATCTTTGGTGGGGGGGCTTTGTTGAAGGGTGATGGGCCTTGATTATCGATGCTGAATATGAAGAGGTCGAGGGCGCTGACGGCGAACTGGACTTATCAGCGGAGGATAGCCTTCCGTGGCTTGAGGCTGAGGAAGAAGACGAGGATCGCGGCAGCGACCACACCCACATCATCCTTCTTGGCCTGATCCTGTTCGGGATATTGATCGCTGGTGTCGGGACCGTCTGGTTCTTCGGCAGCAAAGCCGACGAAGCGACGCTCGCCGCCGACGGCAGCGTGATCGAAGCGCCTGAAGGCCCGATAAAGGAACGTCCAGAAGACCCCGGAGGCAAGGAGTTTGCCGGTACTGGCGCGGTTGCGCCTAAGGTGGCCGAAGGCGGCACACCCGAAGGCGTGATGAACACCGATGGCAATGCCAATGCAGGGGGCCAGGGTTCGGGCAAGGGCGCGGGCGCGTTTTCTGGCGCAGCATCCGGCGCCTCTGCTTCAAGTTCATCGGCCTCAGGGGTGGGCGTCCAACTCGCCGCTTACTCCAGCCGCGCGCGCGCTGAACAGGGCTGGAATGAAATCAGCCGCCGCACCGATGCGCTGTCGGGCCTGCGTTATCGCATCGAAGAGGGTGTGGTGGACATCGGCACAGTCTATCGCTTGCAAGCGGTGGCTGGCGACCGGGCATCGGCAAATTCCTTGTGCGCAAAGCTCAAATCCGATGGCATTGATTGTCAGGTGAAGGGCTGAGCAGGCCGCTATTTCGAGGGAAAGCGCGCGCTTCTGGCGCATTTTCCCCGTAAAATAGCCACAACGGATGGTTACTGCGCTTGCGCATTTCCATTCTCGCCGCCAATTTCTTCCCTATGGTCCCGGCAATATTCGGATGTTCTGGCACAAAGCTGACGGCGGAAGAGCGCGCGTTTTTTCGCGACGCTGATCCGGCGGGCTACATCCTGTTCGGTCGCAATTGCGAAAATGCAGAGCAGCTGCGCGCACTGACCGATGAATTGCGCGCGCTTCACGGGCGCGAACATCTGCTGATTTCGATTGACCAGGAGGGCGGTCGTGTCGCTCGGCTAAGGCCACCCCATTGGGCGGCTTACCCTAGTGGCGAGGCGTTTGACCGGCTTTACCAAGTGGCGCCCGCAAGCGCGATTGAGGCGGCACGCGTGGGAGCAAAGGCGATGGGATTGGAGCTGTCCGCGATGGGGATCACCGTTGACTACCACCCGCCTTTGGACCTTCGCCAAGAGGGCGCGCATGATGTGATTGGTGACCGTTCGCTTGGGGCTGATCCGATGCAGGTCGCCGCGATTGGGCGAGCGATACTCGACGGGCTCGCTGATGGTGGTGTGACCGGTTGTATCAAGCATATGCCGGGGCATGGCCGCGCATTGTGCGACAGCCACAAGGAAATGCCCACGGTCCAAGCGAGCGCCGAGGAATTGGCGAGCGATCTGGAGCCTTTCCATAAGCTCAACGGCGCACTGATCGGCATGACCGGGCACCTCAAATTTCCCATATGGGACGAGGCGCTTCCCGCGACGCTCTCCAAGGCAATAATCAGCGACATCATCCGCGGCGACATTGGTTTTGACGGCCTTTTGCTCACTGACGACATCGACATGGAAGCGCTTGATGGCAGCGTGCCGGAACGCTCGAGCCAAGCAATTGCGGCGGGCTGCGACATAGTGCTCAATTGCTGGGCGAAGATGGGCGATATGGTCGGCATTTGTGAGCGCGTGCCCACAATCTCTGACCGCGCTGCTGAGCGGCTGGCCAAGGCGCTTGAGGGGACGCGCGTGGCGGACACACTTGCTGAAGATGCGAGCGAGCTTTTGGCCAAGCGCGATGCGCTTTTGGCCAAGCGCGATGCGCTTTTGGCCATCGCGGGGGAGGCTGCATGAGCCCTCCCATGACCTCCCGCCAGGAAGAGGGCTTCATGCTGACGGGCGGCGCGATGAATGCGCCTGAACCCGGCGCGATCATGCCCGATGGCTGGGACGATGATCCTGCCAAACAGGGCGCTAAGCCAGGCGAAGAGGCGCTCTACTTAGAGCTTGATGGTTGGGAGGGGCCGTTAGACCTTCTCCTCGACCTCGCGCGCCGCCAAAAGGTTGATCTTAAACAGATTTCCATCCTTGCATTGGTCGACCAATATCTCGACTATATCGAGAAGGCACAGGATTTGCGGCTGGAATTGGCGGCCGATTACCTCGTGATGGCGGCATGGCTCGCCTTCCTCAAATCCGCCATGCTCCTGCCTAAGGATGAGCAGGAAGACCCTAGCCCCGAAGAACTCGCGCTGCGTCTGCAATTGCGGCTCCAGCGCCTCGGCGCGATGCGTGAGGCGGGCGCGCGATTGATGGGACGCGACAGGATCGGGCGGGACATCTTTCTGCGAGGGTCGCCAGAAGGGCTGCGCACTGATCGCAAGACCATGTGGAAATGCGACGCCTTCTCGCTGATCCAGGCCTACGGTCAGGTTAAGGCTCGCACCGCGCCGCGCATTTATCATGTGTCTGATCGCCCAGTGATGACGTTGGACAGCGCGCTCGACCGCGTGTCAGCAATGATTGGCGTCACGCTCGACTGGATGGATTTGCGCGACTTCCTCCCCAAACACGCAGAGCCCGCGCTGCGCCGCTCGGCGCTTGCCTCAAGCTTTGTCGCAGCGCTCGAACTGGCACGCCTTGGCAAGGCGGAAATTGACCAGGAAGGCGCGTTTGAGCCGCTTCGCATTCGCCGCGTGAGAGAAAAGGCGCAGAGCTGATGTCAGACGACGACCGAGCGACCGATGAGATCACACGTGGGCTTGAAGCCACGCTATTCGCGGCTGAAGAGCCACTGAATGTCGATCAACTGTCCGCCCACCTTGGTGACTGCGACAAGGCCGTTATTCGTGATGCGCTTAAGTCACTCGAAGCACACTACTCCGATCGAGGCGTGCATCTGGTCGAACGCGGCAAGCGCTGGCATTTCGAAACCGCGCCCGACATGGCGCATCTGCTTCGCCGCGAAAAAGAGCAGGTCCGCCGCCTCAGCCGCGCGGCCACCGAAGTGCTTGCCATCATCGCCTATCACGAACCTGTCAGCCGCGCCGAAATCGAATCGATCAGGGGCGTTCAGACCAGTTCGGGCACATTGGACGTTCTGATGGAGGCAGGCTGGATCAAACTCGCCGGCCGCCGCGAAGTGCCAGGCCGCCCGGTGATTTACGCGACGACGCCCGAATTCCTCGACCACTTCGGCCTCTCCTCGCGCCGCGACCTGCCCGGCATTGACGAATTGCGCGCCTCTGGCCTGCTTGATCCGGTCGACGATGCCTTTGAACAGGCGATGGGCGCAGACGATGATGAGGACGAGGAAACCGCCCAAAATGATGCGCAATCCTGCGAGCCTGCGCCCTCATCAGAGTGAATTGCGCGCACCAAGCCTCGTGTCACTGGCATGATTGCGTTGAAGCGCCTATACTGAGCACGCAACCACCCCCTTCCAAGGGCAATTAAGAGAGAAATCCTATGTTCGGCCAAATTGGTATCTGGCAAGTCCTCATCCTTGCGATTGTCATCCTCGTGCTGTTCGGTCGCGGCAAAATTTCGGAGATGATGGGCGATTTCGGCAAAGGTATCAGCAGCTTCAAAAAAGGCATGAGTGAAGAGGCGAACAGCAAAGACGAGCCCAAAGGCCAGATCGAAGCCCCTGCCAAAGAAGCTGGTGAGGCCAAGACCGCTGAAAAGAGCGAGCCTTCAAGCTGAATGCCGCTTTCGTCTCACCCTCACTGAAAGCTTTGACGCCCCATGTTTGACCTTGGAGCTGCAGAAATACTGGTGATTATCATCGTCGCGGTCCTTGTGATCGGGCCGAAGGATATGCCTTTGGCGATGCGCCATGCGGGCCGCTGGATCGGCAAGGTGCGGCGTGTATCCTCGCATTTTCGCACCGGGATTGATGCCATGGTGCGCGAGGCCGAGCTTGAGGATATGGAGGCAAAGTGGAAGGCCCAGAACGAGGCCATCATGAAAAAGTCGGCAGAGGCCGTTGAAGCGGAAAAGGGTGAGCCCGTGATGACTGGCCCGCCGCCTGTGGCGGATGCTGAAAGCGCTGCTAAGAAAGCCAAATCGGTTGAGCCAGCGCCTACGCCTTCCAAACCGCCAGCGCCGGACACCCCGGCCAAGCCGCAGGACTAGGCGGCGCATATGCCATTTGAAATCAAGGACATCGACGAAACCAGAGCCCCGCTGCTCGACCATTTGATCGAGCTTCGCAGCCGGTTGATGCGCTCGATCTTCGCGCTGCTCGTCGGCTTTGGCATCTGCTTTTACTTCGCCGATTATATCCTCGGATTTCTGGTCCAGCCTTTGAAAGACGCCTTTCCCGAAGGCGAGGGCCAGCTCATCTTCACCAAGCTTCCCGAAATCTTCTTTGTTGAATTGAAAGTAGGCCTGTTCGGCGGCTTCATGCTGAGCTTCCCCATCATCGCGAACCAGCTTTGGGCCTTTGTGGCTCCCGGCCTTTACGCCAATGAAAAACGCGCATTTCTGCCCTTCCTCATTATGACCCCGGTGCTTTTCATCGGGGGGGCGGCGCTTGCCTATTTCGTGGTGATGCCGCTCGCGTTCCTGTTCTTTCTGGGGTTTGGCGGTGAGACTGGCGGACTTGCGGTGCAGGCGCTGCCTTCGGCGGGTGAATATCTTAGCCTCGTGATGCAGTTCATCATGGCATTTGGGCTGACGTTCCTGCTCCCCGTGCTGCTCCTGCTGCTCCACCGCGCAGGGATTGTGACGCGCGATCAACTGGTGGCCGCGCGCCGTTACGTGATTGTCGGGATCGTGGCTCTGGCCGCGATTGTCACCCCGCCTGATCCGGGCACGCAGGTAATCCTCGCCATCCCGCTTTTGCTGCTGTTCGAAGGCTCGCTTCTCATCATGCGCTTTCAGGAAAAAGCGATGAAGAAAAGCAAGGTGGAGGTTGAAGACGACACTTCGGAAGAACCGCCGAAGACAACAAAGCCAAGCGATCAACCCGCCGAATAGTCGCTATTCGCGGGCAAATACGCGCGTGCCTGCCAGATAGACCTCATTGACCTTTGTCTCTCGAATTTCGCTCGGTGAGGCGAGCAGAGGGTCGCGGTCCACCAGAATGAAATCGGCGCGTTCGCCCGGCACAAGGCGGCCAAATTTTCCATCGGCAAAGCCCGCAAAAGCAGCATCGGCGGTAAAGGCTGCCAAGGCCTGCTCGCGGCTCACTGCCTCATGCGCGCGCCAGCCGCCAAAGGGCCTGCCTTGTGCGTCGGTGCGGGTGATGGCAACCGCCATGCCTGCAAACACATCGGCAGGTTCCACCGGCGCGTCCGAACCAAAGGCGATGCGCCCGCCCACCTCGATGATGCTCTTCCACGCATAGGCCCCGCCAAGGCGCTCTTCGCCAAGGCGCGCTTCGGCCATGAACATATCGCTGGTCTGGTGGAGCGGCTGCATCGAGGCGATGGTGCCATGTTCGCCAAAGCGCGGAAGGTCAGCCGGGTCGACGATCTGAGCGTGCTCGATGCGCCAGCGCCGGTCGCCTGTGTAGGTGTCGGAAAGCTCCGCAATCGCGCTTAGCACATCGGCATTGGCGGCATCGCCAATCGCGTGGATCGCGGTCTGGAAATTGTCCATCGCAGCGCGGCTCATGCGGTTGCGCAGTTGAGCCGGGCTGGTGATCGCAATGCCGCGCGTTGTGGGCTCGTCGTGATAGGGCTCTTTCAAGGTCGCGCCGCGCGAACCCAGCGCTCCATCGACGTAAAGCTTGATCCCGTTGAGGCGCAATTTGTCCTCGTAAAGCCAAGGCGTTGGGCCGGGGCCACCGATGAGGTCCATCGCCTCCGGGCTGTCGGCATAGGCCATGATGCGGATGCGCAAATCGCCCCGGTCAGCGGACCTGCGAAACGTCATCCAGTCGACCACGGGCGTGCCCATATCGGCAACCGCTGTAATCCCGTTCGCGAGCAGTTTTTGCTGCGCCATGGCAAAGGCGGCATCGCGGTCTTCGGGGCGGGGCGGGGGGACGCTGCCTGCGACAAGGCTGCTTGCTGCGTCGATAAAGACGCCGGTCGGATTGCCGTTTTCATCGCGAATGATGCGGCCCCCATCGGGGCTTTTCGTGTTCGCCGTGATTCCGGCCCGCTCCATCGCCAGGCTGTTGGCCCAATTGGCATGGTTGTCGGCGCGTTCGAGCCACACCGGGCGGTCGGACACCACTGCATCAAGCTCGGCGGCGGTGGGAAAGCGGCCAAGGCCCCATTTCTCCTGATTCCAGCCGCGCCCAAGGATCCACGGGCGACCCGGATTGTCTTCGGCAAACTGTGCGATCTTGGCGAGCGCTTCTTCGAGGCTGCCCGTGTCGGACAAGTCGAGTGTGAGCGCTGCAAAGCCGATGTCCATGACGTGGACGTGGGCGTCGATCATGCCGGGAAGGAGCACCTGACCCTCGCCGTCCATGGCAAAGTCAATGTCTTGCGGGCGTTCTTCTGCGCGCTCCAGAACATGGGTGATGATGCCTTCATCGTCAAAGACAAGTTCAGCAAAGCGTATCACCTTACCTTCTTCGTCAATGGTGATACCATTAACGTTGTAAATCAATGTGTTAGCATGGGCATGGGTGGTGCTAAAGGCAGCGCTCGCGGCCAAAAGGGCCAAAGTTGACAGCCTTGCAAGAGGGAGGTGTTTCATGAACTAACTGCCTTTGGGAAGACGGGTGATGAGGGCGCTTGTGTCATAGCGATTGCCGCCTGCCGCTTGCACCTCGGCGTAGAATTGGTCGACCAGAGCGGTGATGGGGGAGGAGAGTCCGAGACGCCCCGCTTCTTCGAGCGCATAGCCCAAATCCTTACGCATCCAGTCGATGGCAAAGCCGAACTCGAACTCGTCTCTCGTCATGGTCGCCCAGCGGTTGTCCATCTGCCAGCTTTGCGCGGCTCCCCCCGAGATGGCTTCGTAGGTTTTATCAAGGTCCAGCCCTGCGCCCTGCGCCAGCCGGATCGCTTCGGAAAGGCCGCCGAGCACGCCCGCAATGCACATCTGGTTCGCCATCTTCGCGGTCTGCCCGGCGCCTATTGGGCCGACGTGAACGATAGCCTTGGCGTAAGGCTCCATCACGGGCCGCGCGCGCTCCATCGCTTCATCCAAACCGCCGCACATGATCGCAAGCTGGCCGTTCTCAGCGCCCGCTTGCCCTCCGCTGACGGGCGCATCGACAAAGGCGATGCCCTTGTCCGCGCACGCCTTGCCAAGGGTGCGGGCCATGTCGGCGGACGTAGTGGTGTGGTCGATCAAAAGCGCGCCTTCGCCCATTGCTTCAAGCACGCCATTCGCCTGAGTGGTGACGCTCGCCAAATCCTCGTCATTGCCAACGCAGGTGCACACGACATCGGCGCCCCTTGCTGCCTCAGCGAGTGTGTCGGCAAAGGCTATGGCGAGCCCTTCGGCCTCCCACATTTCGCGCCATTTTGCCGCGCGCTGCGGTGATCGGTTGTAGGCGGTAACATCGAAGCCTGCCTGCGCCAGATGCCCGGTCATCGGACCGCCCATAACGCCAAGCCCGATGAAGGCGACTTTGAATTGAGTGCTCATGGTAAGGGTGCCTAATAGCTTTCCTACCCATTTGCCAAGGTGTTCGCGGTTGCTCTTGCAAAGCGCAAGGCTTATCGCCGCGCTCACTATGAATGCACCAAACGCCAAACTCGCCTCCGGGTTCACCCCAGCTGACCTTGCAATCGACGATGTGCGGGCCGCTGCGCAGCGTATTGAAGGCTCGGTGGTCAAGACGCCGATGATGCATTCGATTACCCTGTCCGAGATTACGGGCGCTGAAGTCTGGCTGAAGTTTGAAAACCAGCAATTTACCGCCGCCTATAAGGAGCGCGGGGCACTGAACGCTTTGTTGCAACTGACCGAAGAACAACGCCAGCGCGGCGTGATCGCAGCGTCGGCTGGCAATCACTCTCAGGGGCTTTCCTATCATGGCACGCGTTTGGGCGTTCCTGTCACCATCGTAATGCCTAAGACCACGCCGACGGTGAAGGTGATGCAGACCGAGAGTGTGGGCGGCAATGTCGTGCTGCATGGCGAGACGTTTGACGATGCCAACGCCCATGCGCGCGAGCTTGAGGCGGAGCGTGGGCTGACCTTTGTCCACCCGTTTGACCATCCCCACGTGGCCGCTGGCCAAGGAACGGTGGCGCTGGAGATGCTTGAGGTGAAGCCTGATCTTGACTGTCTGGTCGTGCCGATTGGCGGGGGCGGGCTTATTTCAGGGATGGCGACTGTTGCGCGCGAACTGGCTCCTGACATCGAAATGGTGGGCGTGCAGGCGGGGCTTTTCCCGAGTATGTTTGCCAAGATCAAAGGCGAGACACGCGATTGCGGCGGGGACACTCTGGCGGAAGGGATCGCGGTCAAGCACCCCGGCGTCTTCACTGCCCAGGTGATCGAAGAGCGCGTCGATGACATCCTGCTTGTGGATGAGCCTGTTCTCGAAAAGGCGGTGGCTTTGCTTCTGCAAATCGAGAAGACCGTCGTTGAAGGCGCTGGCGCTGCGGGCTTGGCTGCGGTTCTGGACAATCCAGAGCGTTTTGCGGGCAAGAAGGTTGGCCTTGTTTTGTGCGGCGGCAATATTGATACGCGCTTGCTTGCCAACGTGCTGCTGCGTGATCTGGCGCGGCAGGGGCGTCTTGCGCGCCTGCGTGTCACCTTGCAGGATCGCCCCGGCGCGTTGTTCAAAGTGATGCGGCTCTTCGATGCGCACAATGTGAACATCATCGAGATTTATCACCAGCGCATCTTCACGACGCTTCCCGCCAAGGGGCTTATCACCGATATCGAATGTGAAGCGCGCGATGCCGAACAGGTGGAGCAATTGGTCAAGGCCCTGCGCGAGGCGCGGTATCACGTCGATGTCGTCGAACTGAACTGACGGCGAAGCGAGGCGCTTTATCGTCCTCGGGCAAGAGTGTCCCGATACGCGACGCTCCCCGAAGCAAAGCTGAAACATTGCTCCGAAGCGGTTCAATCATGCGCCCGCTGGTGTGCAAACTCAGACAAAATTAACTCTGATTTGTGGTTAAGGGTCTTTTACCGAGGGGCGCAAAAAGGCATAAGATTGTCTTAACGCAGCAATCGCTGATTCCACTCTCTCGCAAAGAGGACGACGCAAGACCCGTGACGGCTCCGATTCGCTTCCCCCGCTTTTTCGTGACCAGCCCTGCGCCATGCCCCTATCTTCCGGGTCGGACTGAACGCAAGGTGTTCACCGAATTGAAGGGCGGGCACGCGGATCAACTGAACGAGGCGCTTGGCCGGATCGGTTTTCGGCGCAGTCAGACGGTGGCCTATCGCCCAAGCTGTCTCGATTGTCAGGCGTGTGTTTCTGTGCGCGTTGTTGCGCAGGAGTTCAAACCGTCCTCAACGCAAAAGCGCGACATCAAACGCAACCGCGATCTGGTTGTGACCGAATGTCGTCCTTGGGCAACCGAAGAACAGTTTGAATTGCTCAGCAAGTATTTAAGCGTGCGCCATCCCGACGGCGGAATGTCGACGATGGATGAAATGGATTATGCTGACATGGTCGAGCATACGCCTGTTACCAGCCATGTTGTCGAATATCGCGAACCAACCGAAAATGGTGAACCCGGAAAGCTTGTCGGCGCGTGCCTGACCGACCGTCAAGGCGATGGCTTGTCGATGATCTATTCCTTCTATGACCCCGATCATGAGGGGCGTGCAGGTTTGGGCAATTACATCATCCTCGATCACATCCAGCGCGCAGTGCAAAGCGGGCTTCCTTATGTATACCTTGGTTATTGGGTCGATGGTTCGCCCCGTATGCAGTACAAGGTGCGCTATCGTCCGCTTGAACAGCTTACCCGCGAAGGCTGGCGTCAAATGAGCGATGAGGAACAAACCAGACTAATTGCCGCTGCCACTGCACCGCGCAGCGAAAAAGCTGGTGAAATGAAGGGCGCTAGGGGTAAAGACGGACAGCCTGTTAAATTCGCTGCGAGCTGATCGTTTTTGTTACATCACGGACTGAAACTGGCCACCAGACCATTGGTTCTGGCGGCACTTATTGCCAACAGCTCTATGGCTGCCGGGCAACAGACTGCGTCCGGCGCGCAGCCACCGGCCACGCTTGATGCGCTTATTCCTGAAAGCGCTCTTGAAAACCCGGAGGACTGGGCGGCTCAGGGCACCGCGTCATCAGATGAAGTCGAAGCACCTGAACTGCAGGAACCTGTGCTCGATCCTGTTTTTGAGGAAAATGGTCCGTTCGATATAGATGAAGCTCTCGACGAGGGCGATGTGGATGTGCCTGAAGAGCTTGCCGTGGATCCGGATCGGCCTTCTTTTGCAGATTTCGACGCGCCCACTTTGATCGACCTGCCTGATCTCATTGAGGTGGAGGTCAGCGATGAACTCATTCTTGCCTTCCCGGCCGATAATGCGCTGTTTCCCGAACAAGACCAATTTATCACCCGCTTTAGCGCGCTTTCCGCGATCGAAAATCTCGATTCCGGCGACATCACTGTCCCTCAGCTTGCCGCGAGGGCGCGTTCGGATGAAGAATTGCTGGACGATGTCTTGCGCACTTACGGGTATTATGACGGCGAGGTCATCCGCCAATTGTCGGGCGGGCGCAGGGGGCTGGCCGATGAAACCGGGCAAGGCGCGGAGGGTTCGGTCGATCAGGATCCAAAGGTACGTTTTGATGTTTTGCCGGGTGAACGTTACAGTTTTGGCGCAATAAATCTGGGCGAGTTCGATGAGCTTCCCCAAGAGGAGCGGGCGCCGCTGCTAGAGGCATTCGGGATCCAGCCGGGCGACCCACTTTACGCCGATGATATCGTGTCTGGCGCGCGAACATTGCGTGTGGCGCTTGGTGAAAATGGCTATCCGTTCGGCGAGTTGTCCGAACCTCAATTGCTGATCGACCATAGCCGCGAAGAAGGCGACCTTAGCTTGGATGTGGAGCCGGGGGGCAAATTTACCTTCGGCGCAGTGACAAGCGATGATCCACGCTTCCTGTCTGGCCGGCACCTCAGCCGCATAGCACGATTTGAACCCGGCGACCTTTACAAGACCAGTCTTCAAGCCGATCTGCGGCGCGCAATTCTGGCAACAGGCCTTGTCTCTTCGGTCGTTATCACGCCTCGCGAAGTCACTCCGCCTGAGGGTGATGACCTCGGGGAGGTCGCGCTTGATGTCGACATTGAAAGGGCGCCCTTGCGCACGATCTCTGGCGCGGTCGGCTACGGCACAGAGGATGGGATCAAGGTCGAAGCCGCGTGGGAGCATCGCAACCTCTTCCCACCTGAAGGCGCGCTCAGGCTGCGGGGTATTCTGGGCACGCGCGAACAACTGGCCAGTGTCACTTTCCGGCGCAACAATTTTCGCGGGCGCGATCAAGTTTTAACGCTCGATGCCTTTGCCAGCGACATTGAAACCGAAGCCGTGGATGCGCGAACCATCGCCTTTCGCGGGGCGTATGAGCGGGTGTCCAACCTCTTGTTTCAAAAGCCGTTGAGCTGGCAGCTTGGGGGAGAAGTCCTCTATACCGATGAACGCACGCGCACGGGTAACCGCGATGTGTTTTCACCGCGCCAGGAATATTTGATCGGCTCGGTTTTCGGCAGCGCTACGATTGATGCGAGCGATGATTTGCTCGATCCTTCATCCGG
Organism: Erythrobacter sp. SCSIO 43205; assembly: GCF_019904235.1. NCBI lineage: Bacteria > Pseudomonadati > Pseudomonadota > Alphaproteobacteria > Sphingomonadales > Erythrobacteraceae > Erythrobacter > Erythrobacter sp. SCSIO 43205. The sequence continues at coordinate 1,173,284 of NZ_CP063202.1, forward strand.
TTTCCGCGTGACCGGCTTTGCAGCGCCCGAAGTCTCCCGCTCGCTTGGACAGGAAGCCTATTACCTGCGCGCGCGGGTCGATGGCAGCTATTATCAATCGGTCGGCAATACTGTGCTTGCAGGGCGCGTTGCGGTGGCTAGCATCGTTGGAGCCGATGCGTTTGAAATTGCGCCATCAAGGCGGCTCTATTCCGGCGGCGGTGGCTCTGTTCGTGGTTACGGCTTTCAGGCGATTGGCCCGCGCAATGAATTTGGCGAAGCGTTGGGCGGCGGTTCTTTGGCCGAGTTCGCGCTTGAAGCTCGTATCCAGACGGGCTTACTCAATGGCGCGGTGGAGGTCGTCCCGTTCGTCGATGCGGGCACGATTTCGCGAAGGGCGCGGCCTGACTTTGAGGTCTTCCGCATAGGAGCGGGCATCGGCGCGCGCTATAAAACCAGTTTTGGCCCGATCCGGGTCGATGTTGGCGTTCCGGTCAATCCGGGCGAATTTGACGCGCCTGTGGTCGTTTATGTCAGCCTGGGACAGGCGTTCTGATGGCTGACACCGATACCAACACCGCATCTCCTTCAACGCGCCGCATATGGGCCAAGCGTTTGGGCTGGGCGCTTGCGATTGTGCTCACCCCTCTGGCGCTCGCCGCGTTGTTTTTGTCGACACCCATTGGCAAACGCTTTGTCGCCGATCAGATCGCAAGCATCGCCCCTGCCTCTGGGCTCAGGTTCGAGGTGGGGCGGATTGAAGGCGACATCTATTCCGATGCGGTCTTGCGCGATGTGGTGCTCAAAGATCCCAAAGGCGTATTTCTGACGGTTCCTGAAGTGGAGCTCAACTGGCGGCCTCTCGCATGGATTTGGTCGGGGTTGGACATCCGCGAGCTGACCGCTCGCCGTGGTCGATTGGAGCGTTTGCCAGAACTGCTCCCCGGCGATCCCGATGCGCCGATCCTTCCCGATTTTGACATTCGCATCGACAAGCTGGCGCTTGAGAACTTCAAGCTTTCCGAAGGGGTCGCCGGAGACATCGAGCAGCGTGTCGATTTTACGGCTGCGGTTGATATTCGCAAAGGCCGCGCGCTGATTGAGGCTGATGGCAAATTTGGGACCAGCGATACGCTTGCGCTTCTACTGGACGCAGAGCCCGACGGGGATCGCTTTGATCTGAACCTTGATTACAAGGCGGCTGCTGACGGGCCCATTGCACGGCTGACAGGCCTGTCTGCTGCTTATCGTGCGCGCGTTCTGGGCGAGGGCACATGGGGCAGTTGGACGGGGCATGGCCTTGTCACGCGGCAAAAGGGCGAAGATGCGGCCGCGCGCGTTGCCGCTTTCAGGCTCACCAATGAAAGCGGGCGTTATGGCCTCCTGGGGATGGTCACGCCGCGCTTGGAAAGCGGCTCGCTCCTTGATCGCAGCTTTGCAGGCGGCCTCGCGGTCAATATTGCAGGCACACTCGAAGAAAGCCTGTTTGATGGGACGATTATCGGTGTCAGCGACGCTTTGGATGTGCGCGGACAAGGGGAAATCGACCTTGCGCGCAACCGGGTTGATGGCTTCGACCTCAACGCAACTTTGCGTAATCCCGACTTGCTCGCACCCGCCGCCCGGTTCGAGGATGCGCGTCTAGCAGCCACGTTCGATGGGCGATTTAGCGACCTTACAATTGACCACGAATTGACCCTTGCGCGGCTTGTCGCAGGCGGCGGGGTGAGTGCCACCCAACTTGCGAACAGCGGCGAGGCGAGCTTCAACGGCTCGACTTTGCGAGTCCCGATCAATGTGACGGCGCGAGCGGTCGAGACGGGCAATGCAGCAATTGATCCGCGTCTTGTAGACGGCCGGCTCGACGGGATGCTGACCATTTCTGGAAACGAGCTTGCCGCCGACAACACGCGCATCACCTTTCCCGATTTGACCGGCGATCTTTCCTTGCGGGGCAACCTTGCGCAAGGAGCCTTCGCATTGGCTGGACCTGTGAGGGCGCGCAGCCTCTCGCTTGATGGTGTGGGCGAAGTGACAGCCGAAGCCAAACTGCTCGCCAAATTCGGCAGCAATGTGCCGTGGTCGGTTCGGGCCAATTTTGCTGGCGTCGCAGGACAATTCACGAACGGCTCCATCCGCACGATAGCGGGCAAGCGGCTGCGCTTTGCAGGAGCGCTCGGTGTGGGGGCTCAAAGCCCGCTTGTCGTGCGCGACGTCGTGTTGACAAGCGATCTGCTTGAGGCGCGCCTTGATACCAGGATTGCTGGCGGGCGGACGACGATTTCGGGTGCCGGGTCGCAGGCGCGCTATGGCGATTTCGCCTTTGATGCAGAGCTTGCACCGGGCGGACCGCGCGCGGATGTGACGCTCGCTAATCCCTATCCGCCCGCCGGTGTCGAAGATGTACGGCTCACCATTGCGCCCGAAGACCAAGGCTTTGCAATTGATGTCGCGGGTCAGTCCATGCTCGGCCCGTTTGAGGGTGCGCTTGCCCTGCAATTGCCGCAAGATAGCGCTGCACGCATCGATATAGACGCGCTTCGCATTTATCGGACCAACGTGACCGGTTCTATTGCGCTGGGCGAAGAGGCGGTTTCTGGTGATCTGGCCGTCGCTGGAGGCGGGCTTGATGGCACCATTTCTCTTTCCGCAGCCCCCGGCGGCGGGCAAGCCTTCGACGTCGATCTTGCGGCGCGATCCTTGCGCTTTGGCGGAGATGTGACGGCGGCGGTCGCTTACGCTGACATCACAGCCAATGGCAGCTTTAGCGGCAATACCAGCCGGGTTCAGGGCAGCGTTGCAGGACGCGATCTGGAATTTGGCGCGCTTAAACTTCATGCTTTTGATGCTCGCTCACAGATCGTTGACGGGACGGGTACTCTTCAGGCTTCGATTGCCGGACGGCGCGCTGATCGTTTCCAATTGAAGCTCGACGGGAACTTTGCGCCAAGCCGCATCGCTCTTATCGCCAGCGGTGAATATGGCGGACGCCCCATCACCATGCCGCGCCGCGCTGTCCTGACCGCTTTGGATGAAGGCGGATATGCACTTGCGCCAACGCAGATCGGTTTTGCCCGCGGCTTCACCCTGCTCGAAGGGCGGCTGGGCGGCGATGAAACGGTTATCAATGCCAGTTTTGCGCAGATGCCCTTGCGACTTGCCGATCTGGTGGGCGCGAACCTTGGGCTTGGCGGGCGCTTGTCTGGCAAGATAAACGTGTCGCAAAACGGGAATGGGCCTCTCACTGGTAACGCAAAGTTCAAAGTGGATGGCTTCACGCGGTCCGGACTTGTCCTTTCCTCGCGCCCCGTCGATATTTTCGCCGTCGCCAATCTGTCGCCCGGCGAGCTTGCAGTGGGCGCACGACTGACCGAGGATGACAAGACCCTTGGCCGTCTTGATGCGCGCATCAACGGCATTGGGCGAGGCCGTGCGTCTGGCCAGTCTTTGACTGAGCGCATCATGCAAGGCCGCCTTGATGCAAGCCTTGGTTACGACGGCGCTGCCGAAGCGCTCTGGCGGCTGCTCGCAATTGAGACATTTGACCTTACCGGACCGGCACAAGTTGAAGCCAGAGCCACTGGCACGCTCGCATCGCCGCGCATCACTGGCGATCTTGCAGGCGATGGCCTGAGGTTGCAAAGCGCGGTGTCAGGCACCGATGTTCGCGATCTGTCAGCGCGCGGACGGTTTGTCGATTCGCGCCTCAACCTCACCCGCTTTTCAGGCACCACAGACGGTGGCGGCACAATCAGCGGAAGTGGCAGCGTCAATCTTGCCAATGTCTCCTCTGAGCGCGGGCCACAGATTGATCTGCGCCTTGCAGCCAATGATGCCCGACTGCTCAATGCTACCGGGCTTGAGGCGACCATTACCGGACCATTGCGCATCGTCTCCTCAGGCGTGGGCGGGACCATCGCGGGACGCGTAACCGTCGACCGCGCCAGCTGGGCGCTCGGCACATCTGCCGAAGACATGAGCCTGCCCAATATCGCCACCAGAGAAATCGGCGGGGACGTGGGGCAAGCCTTCACCAGCACCGCGTCGAACAGCGATTGGCGGTATCTTATCGATGCCAAGGCGCCTTCGCGCGTGGCGGTCGATGGCCTTGGGCTCGACAGCGAATGGGGCATCGACATCAGATTGCGCGGCACTGTCTCTGACCCGCGCATTGGTGGTGAGGCAAGGCTGGTGCGCGGCGACTATCGTTTTGCCAACACAAGGTTCGAGCTTACCGACGGATTGATCGAATTCGACGCGAATGTGCCCATCGACCCCCGGCTCGACATCGAAGCAAGGGCAAGCGCCGATGGCACCAATGTCACCATCGACATCACCGGCAATGCGCAAAGGCCGGAAATTGCCTTTTCATCGACACCCGCTCTGCCTGAGGAAGAGATCCTCGCACGGCTCCTTTACGGCGGCTCTGTCACCTCGCTTTCAGCAACCGATGCAATCCAGTTGGGGGCGGCGCTCGCCGCGCTTCAGGGCGGTGGCGGCGGGCCTGACCCGATTGGCGCATTGCGGCGCTCAATCGGGCTGGACCAGCTGCGCATCGTCAGCGCAGACCCCGCGCTTGGCAGAGGCACAGGCGTTGCCCTTGGTAAAAATCTCGGGCGGCGCGCTTATGTCGAACTGGTCACAGATGGGCAGGGGTATTCCGCAACGCAGGTCGAATATCGCATCACCAGCTGGCTTGCGCTTTTGGGGAGTGTGACCACCATCGGGCGTGACAGCGTTTTGGCCGAGATCAGCCGCGACTATTGATCCTGCTTACGCATCACGCGCGTAGAGCATCGCCTCTTCGCGCCTGCGATTGACAAGCCCCTTAAGCACGCGCCCGCCCGCCTTGTTCCAGCGTTTGAACTCAGCCGCTGCGCCTTCGTAGTCTTGCGCCTTGTGTTTGCGCGTCAGCGTCGCGCGGGCAATCGCGCCAGTGTTATAGTGAAAGCTGACCATGGCATCGAACTGGCTTTGGGTGGTGGGCGTGTCGCCAATCGCGCGGGCGACATCAGCGGCATAGCGTTCTAGATCGTTTGCTAGGCGTGCGTTGCACTGATCCTGCGTCCAAACCGTTCGCGGACCGATGCGCTCACCTTGCTTAAGGCCCGCTCCGGTTGCGCCCCAGCCAATGGTCCATGGCTCGCCCCCGGTGCCGGGATCAGGATAGGCCTCAACCAATCCGTCACGCCGCAATCGGGCGCACCCCTCAAAGCGTTTGATCAGCGCGATCCCATCAGGGCCAATGGTGTGCCTCGAACCGGCTTTTGCGCGCTTCTTGGCGATGTTGGTGACTGCGTTTGAGACACTTGAGACACTGTTCAGAGGCGAAAAATTCTCGCCCTCGTTTGGCGGGCCATCAAGCGCATCATCAAGCGCATCAACTTCCGACTGGCGAAAGCGTCGCCCCATTAGCTTTCTGACAAGGTCAAAGATGGGTTTTCGCGCGCGCGCTGCTGGGCCGACTTTGGGAGTGCTGGTGGAAGAAGAGTGGTCTGACATTTTGGAAACCTCGTGAGCGATTCGAGAAAGTAAACGAGGTCAAGGGATTAGGCACAAAAAGGCGGTGTAGGAAAATAGTCGCAAAGCCACACCTGATAGGATCGTCTGTGCTGTGCAGCGTATGAACTTACCACCTCGTCTCCCGATTTTTCGTTGGGCGAGAGGCTTCAAAAGAGAAGACACTCTTAATTAACAGCTACAACCTATCGCGCATACGCATGGCATCAGTGCGATCATCCTCGACTGCAAATGTTCAGGCCGATCTTACCCAATCAAGCGTGGGTGAGATTTATCGGCCTATCCTGCGCGGATATTTCGTTGTTTACGCGCTTTATTACTCGCTCATGGTCGTGCTGAACTGGCTCAGCATGGAGATCAATCGCGATTTCCTGATGCTTGAAACAGCCACAGTGTTGGCAACGCTCTATGCGCTTGCCGGCTCCTGGATGATGCGCAAGTCACAGCCGGACATTGCCACACAGGCGCTGCTCTTGGGGATGAATCTTCTGGTGATTTGCAATGTATGGATTGCGCTCACCATAGATTTTCGGCCGGAAAAGCTCACTTATTTCATCATAATGTCGATGCTGTTTGCGCTCGCGAGCCCCAGTTTCAGGCAATCCATCGTTGCCATTGCATTATCGCTTGGGGCGATGGTGAGCTTTGCGGACAGGCTCGACAGTGCGACCTTATCCGCATTTGGCTTTCTCAGCTTCGCGGCGGCCATGTCTTCGCTTGCCATCGCTTTTTACCTCAGGAAAGCCATCACGCGTATCGCCCTTGCCAACAACCAAGCGCGTGCGGAATTGTCAGAGGCAATGGCTCTTAGTGCTGAAATGCGCGACCAATCCTTGTCCGACAGCCTCACCAAACTGCCCAATCGCCGTGCCTTTTTCGAAGCGCTTGGCCGTGTGGTAAGTGCATATGACGAGCAGTTGCCCGAAAATTCAGCGCGAGAAGATCAGACATGGCTGGTCCTGCTTGATCTCGACGGCTTCAAGGCGGTCAATGATGTGCACGGTCACAAGGCAGGCGATCTGCTTCTCCAGGCCATCTCAGAGCGTCTGAGTGAATTTGCGAAGGAGGGCGCACACATCAGCCGGATGGGGGGCGATGAGTTCAATATGATTCTCACCGGGATTGCCGATGAGGAAGAGCTCTATGACCGGTGCAGCGCGCTTCTTCTGGAACTTGCTGCGCCCTATTACATCGAAGGGCGCCAGGTGCGGGTGTCGTGCTCGGCAGGATGCGTGCAGTTTGATCCTGCACAACCATCCGAAGCGCAGATCAGCAATGCTGATTATGCGCTGATGGTGGCAAAGAAGCAGGGCAAGAACCAGACCGTCATTTTTGACCGCGAGCACGAAAACGAGGCGAAAGTGCGCCTTGAGATCGAAACAGCGCTGCGCGGAGCCAATCTTGCAGATGAGCTTTCGATTGTTTTCCAACCTCAGGTGAGGCTGGGCGATAATGCAGTGGTGGGCGCAGAAGTGCTCGCTCGCTGGACCAGTCCGGCAGTCGGGACCATTGCGCCTGATCGGTTCATTCGGATTGCTGAGGAAAGCGGTCTTGTGACCAACATCACTCTTGTGGTGGTTGAGAAGGCTTTGGCAGAGGTGAAAGACTGGAGTGCAAAACTCCCCATCTCAATCAATCTGTCTGCGCATGATTTGATGTCTGACCCTGTGATCGAGCAGATCATTGGCTTGATTGATGAGTCAGGTGTCGGTTCTTCGATGTTTGAATTTGAAGTCACCGAAACAGCCATGATGGGCGATATTCAAAAGGCGACGGCCAACCTTGTGCGTTTGGCGCAGGCAGGTTTTTCGATTGCTCTTGATGATTTTGGATCGGGTTACTCAAACTTCAGCTATCTGCGTTCCCTGCCCATCGCCCGGCTTAAGGTTGACCGGTCTTTCATCGATGACCCCACCGATCCGATGGCGGAAAAGGTGCTGTCATCGCTTGTCGGCATGGCCCGCGTCTTGGGCGTCAAGTGCCTGGTTGAGGGGGTGGAAGACGAATTTTCGCTGCTTATGGCCAAACGCGCAGGGGCCGAGCACGTCCAAGGCTATCTCTTTTCAAGACCCGTCAGCGGAAGCGATATGCGCAAGGCGCTCGAAATGGGCGCTTCCATGGCTGAAAATGCAACGGGGCCTGCTTTGCGCGCATAGGATGTAGGATGCAGCAGCAAAAAAGCCGCCCGGACCAATCGTCCAAGCGGCTTTTTCATTGACCTGGCGTCTCGTCTTACGAGCTGTAATACATATCGTATTCGACTGGGCACGGTGTTGTTTCCGTGCGCATAACTTCTTCCCACTTCAGTTCGGTGTAGGCTTCGATCTGGTCTTTCGAGAACACATCGCCTTTCAGAAGGAAGTCGTGGTCAGCTTCAAGAGCTTCAAGCGCTTCACGAAGCGAGCCGCACACGGTTGGAACCTGTGCAAGTTCGCTTGGTGGCAGGTCGTACAGGTTCTTGTCCATGGCTTCGCCCGGATGGATCTTGTTCTCGATCCCGTCGAGGCCAGCCATCAGCAGAGCTGAGAAGGCAAGGTATGGGTTTGCAAGCGGATCGGGGAAGCGGAACTCAACGCGCTTCGCCTTTTCGCCTGCACCGTAAGGAATACGGCAAGAGGCTGAACGGTTGCGCGCCGAGTAAGCGAGAAGCACTGGCGCTTCGAAACCTGGCACCAGACGCTTGTAGCTGTTGGTGGTCGGGTTGGTGAAAGCGTTCAGAGCTTTCGCGTGCTTGATCACCCCGCCGATGTAAAACAGGCAATTTTCCGAAAGGCCTGCATATTCATCGCCTGCAAAGGTTGGCTTGCCGTCTTTCCAGATCGACATATGGCTGTGCATACCCGAACCGTTATCGTCCTTGATCGGTTTCGGCATAAAGGTCGCGGTCTTGCCGTAAGCGTGAGCGACCTGCTGAACGACGTATTTGTAAATCTGCACGTGGTCAGCCGATTTAGTCAGCGTCGCAAAGGTAATGCCAAGCTCATGCTGAGCGGCGGCAACTTCGTGGTGGTGCTTGTCCATCGGAAGGCCGATTTCGAGCATGGTCGAAACCATTTCAGCGCGGATGTCCATTGCGCTGTCGACAGGGGCCACAGGGAAGTAACCGCCGGTCGCACGTGGGCGGTGGCCCATATTGCCCATCTCATAGTCTTTACCGGTATTGGTCGGCAGCTCGATATCGTCGATGGAGAAGCCTGAGCCTGCATAGCCATCTTCAAAGCGCACATCGTCGAACATGAAGAACTCAGGCTCTGGCCCGACATAGACCGTGTCACCGATACCGGTTGATTTAAGATAAGCTTCTGCCCGGGTCGCGGTTGAGCGCGGGTCACGGTTGTAAAGCTGGCCATCGTTAGGCTCAACAATGTTGCAGAAGATGCTGAGCATTGGAGTTGCGCTGAATGGATCGGCGTAGACTGCGTCCAGATCAGGCTTGAGGATCATGTCGGATTCGTTGATTTCCTTCCAGCCTGCGATCGATGACCCATCGAACATGAGGCCATCTTCAAGCGCATCTTCGTCCATGACGCCGGCCGACATGGAGAGGTGCTGCCACTTGCCTTTAGGATCGGTGAAACGAAGGTCGACCCACTCGATCTCTTCATCCTTGATACGTTTAACGATGTCTTTTGCGCTCGCCATAGTCGGTTACTCCAGCTTGGTTTTTGTTATTCGGTTTGGTGCGCCCTGCCGCGATTTGCGAGCGGGGCGCAGGTGATTAGTTCGGCTTAGATTGCGTCATCATTGGTTTCGCCAGTGCGGATACGAAGCGCGCTGGCAATGTCGCTGACGAAAATCTTGCCATCGCCGATCCGGCCCGTTTGCGCAGCTGCTGCAATGGCCTCGACCACACGCTCTGCCTGATCGTCAGGGACGACAACTTCGAGTTTCACCTTAGGCAGGAAATCAACGACGTATTCAGCCCCGCGATAAAGCTCTGTGTGACCTTTTTGCCGGCCAAAGCCGCGCGCCTCAGTGACGGTGATCCCGGAGACGCCAATTTCATGGAGCGCCTCTTTCACTTCGTCGAGTTTGAAGGGTTTGATGATCGCTTCGATCTTTTTCACTTGAAATGAGGCCCCGCCGTTTTGTGTTCTTGCGCACAATCAAATCAAGAATCGTGCCAATGTGTGCAATCCTTGAGTAGCCGATCCTGAGCCTCGCGCAAGGATCATTCCTAGGACGGGCATTAACGCTGCGCTATGGCGCGTTGCCGAGGTGACTGCCTAAGCGGCGGGCGGATGTGCCTATATTATAGGCACGCTGGCTGCGGGTTATCCCTCAGATCAGAGCCGCAGGCCTGTGGTTTCCGGCAGACCGCACATGATGTTGAGGTTCTGGATCGCAGCGCCGCTCGCACCTTTCCCAAGGTTGTCCAGCCGTGCGATCAGGCGCGCCTGATAATCGCCTTCGAACACAAACAGTTCCATCCCGTCCCAAGGATCAGCATCGGTGCGCAGCAACAGTTCGGGTGTTTCGGCACTGTCGGTTTTGACTTTGACAATCTCGCTTTCGCCATAGTGTTCTTGCAGAGCGTTCAGCAGGATCGGCAGAGCGGGCTCTTCGAACTTCTCGTCCAGCATCACGTCGAGCGAAAGGGGAACGTCCACAATCATCCCGCGGTGGGCAGGGACAACAGCGGGAGAGAAAACAGGCGCCAATCCAAGCTGGGCATAGGTCTGCATCTCGGGCAGGTGCTTGTGGTCAAGCCCCAACCCATAGGCGCGATAGGCGATGGTCTGATCGTCCGCGAACCTGTCGATCAAGGCATTGCCGCCGCCTGAATATCCGCTCACCGCGTTAACGGTGTAAGGCCAATCGGGCTCGATGATCTCGGCCTTCACCAGCGGAGCGACGAGTGCCAGAAAACCGGTTGGATAGCATCCCGGATTGCTGACGAATTGAGCCTCGGCAATCTGGTCGCGACCGATCAGCTCAGGAAAGCCATAGGTCCATCCCTCGGCCACCCGGTGCGCGGAGGACGCATCAATGATCCGTGTGGTCGACCCTTCTGCCAGTTTCACCGCCTCACGCGCTGCATCATCGGGCAGGCACAAGATCGCCACATCTGCTTCGTGCAGAGCCTCGCGGCGCGCTGACACGTCCTTGCGTTGAGTATCGTCGAGGACGATCAACTCAAACTCTCCGCGATCCTGCAAGCGGTCGCGAATTTCAAGGCCGGTGGTGCCGGCGGCTCCATCGATGAAAATGCGGTGTGTCATAGCGAAAGCGCGCCTAGGCTTAATGGGCGCTCTAGGCAATGGGCAGCTTTGTTAGCCCGCGCTGAGAGCGCTTGCTTTCATATAGCCGCTTGGCCCCTCTGGCCCAAGGCATCCCCAGATCCAGTCGCCAGATACGTCGATCACCTCAACCTTGGTACCGGCTTCGAAATGAGCCACAACCGGGCTGTCATCGCGGATGGTTTCCATCACATCGACACCCTTTTCACCAACTGTCCAGACTTGCGGGATAACGTAGTGCGCGGCCAGATGCGTGCCAGCAAGCGCAATGTGCGCAAGGTCGCCGCGCAAGGGCAGGGTGCCGGGCGCAGGCTTTGCCACCGGACCTTTAAGGCCCAGATCACCCGAAGGCACTGTGTATTCATGGTCTTGGCGGGTTTGGCCGCTCATTCCAGATTGTTCTTTCTCGAAACCCTGTTGCTTGTCTCGCGCTTAGCCACACTGGCGCCATCGAGCAAGTTAGCGAAAGGCGCCTGCCCCCAACCAACTGCAATGGATTAACTACCAAAGCGCTCCTTAAGCATATGCCAAGAGGCTCTTAGGCCATAGGCCGTGCCGCCTTTTGAACGCCCCGGTTTGGGGAAGGGACGCCATGCGAATGTATCGAAATGGACCCAGTCCACGCCTTCACCGACAAAGCGATCAAGGAAGAGCCCGGCAACGCTTGCGCCTGCGTATGGATTGGAATGCGCATTGACGAGATCGGCGATGTCGGACTTCAGATATTCGCGGTAGCTGTCCGGCAGTGGAAGTCGCCACGGTTCATCATCGACCTTGCGCCCAGCAGCGATAAGCGCATCAGCCGTCTCATCGCGCCGCGCCATCATCGCGGCATAATCCGGGCCAAGCGCCACTCGCGCAGCGCCGGTCAGCGTTGCAAAATCAAGCACCAGTTCCGGCTTTTCTTCCGAAGCGCGCGTCAAGGCATCGCCAAGGATCAGCCGTCCTTCGGCGTCAGTGTTATGGATTTCGACAGTAAGCCCTTGCCGGGTGGACAGCACATCACCGGGCCGAAACGCATCGCCAGCAATCGCGTTTTCGACCGCTGGAACCAAGAGGTGCAGCCGCACTTTCAACCCTGCGCCCATGATAAGGCCTGCAAGCGCGATTGCGTGTGCAGCGCCGCCCATGTCTTTCTTCATCAGGCGCATTCCGGCCCCAGGCTTTATATCGAGCCCGCCTGAATCGAAGCAAACGCCTTTACCAACGATGGCAAGGACTGGCGCATCCTTATCGCCCCATTGAAGGTGCATGATGCGCGGTGCGTGCTTGCGCGTTGCCGCGCGGCCAACTGCGTGCACCATGGGATAACCCTGCTCAAGCTCATCCCCGCGCGTTACTTTAAGTTCAGCGCCGTGCTCTTTCACGAGCCGATTGAATTCAGCCTCAAGCGCTGCTGGGCCCATGTCTTCAGCTGGCGTATTGACCAAGTCGCGCACCAGCATTTCAGCCTTGGCCTCAGCCACATACCCCGGCAGGCGGCCCACTTGCCCGGTCAAAAGCACGCGGGGGCCCTGATCGCCTTCTGGTTTTTTATACCGGGTGAACTGGTAATGCGCTGTCAGCCAGCCAAAAGCCGCCGCGCCGGGTTCTTTATCGACCAGGCGATACGTCCCTTCAGGCAGCCTTTCCGCCAAAGCAGCAAGGCAATAGCTGCCAAGGTTTTCCGGATCGAGAACCCCGCCGATCGCGAAGAAACCGTCGCCATCGGGCACAATCCCGACAGAACCGGGAGAGCCATCGAATTTCTGCCCCTTAAGGCTTGCCCGCTGGCCTGCGCTAAGCGTTTTTGCGAGGGCGTCATAACCCGCTTGAGTGGTAAGGTGGATCGCAACCGCGTCCTGTCCACGGTCGGCCTGGATGAGATCATTGATGTCAGTCATGCAAGGGTCATTAATGTCCCGCTACGGCTTGTCACGCGCGAAATGAAGCCAAAGACTGATTGAAGGGGAACTGATGATGAAGGTTTTGCCACTGGGATGGGGGTTGGGAGTGGCTTTGACTTTCGCCTGTGCGCCCATTTTTTCGCCCGTTTTTGCGTCTGAGCCTTCGGGTCAGGAATTTGAGGACAACGAAACAAGAGGGGTCGCTGAACGCAGCTTTGCTTATTCCTACGGGCCGGAAGTGGCTGCTATCCCTGCGTTTGCCGATCTGATCCGCAAGCAAGAGGAAACGGCGCTCGACAAGCAAAAGGCGCAGTGGAATGAAGCGGTCGAAGAGTTCGCCGAACTCGGATGCGTTACCTGCGTGGCGCGGCTTTACACCAACACCTGGGAAGTCGCCGCACAGACTGATCGTTTCCTCATTCTGGTATCAGAAAAGTGGACTTACACGGGCGGCGCGCATGGCAATTCCTTCTTCACCGCGCTTGGCTGGGATCGCGAAGCGGGGGCGGCAGGGGACGGCGCATCGTTTCGCCCGATCGATATGTTTGTAAGTGAAACCGCGCTCGAAAACACGGCCTTTGGCGAATATTGCGCGGCGTTGCTCGAACAAAAGCAAGAGCGGTTGAAGATCGACACTGCGAAGATGAACCCTTTCGAGGGGTGCCCCAGCGTTGGCGAATTGGTGGTCACGCCTTTGTCGAGCGATGGGGTGCATTTTGACCGGATCCAGTTGCTGGCCGCACCGTACATCGCTGGCTCCTTTGCCGAGGGGCCCTATGCGTTTGACATACCGTTGAGCGCGGCCATTCTTGCAGCGGTCAAGCCGGAGTTTGCCGACCACTTTATCGTCCCCAATGCGCCTGTGAATTAGGCCATCCGGCGTACTGGCTTCGAAGGCCTCTCGCATTTTACACTGCGCATCGCTATGTATCGTCGCATGACCGAATACCAGATTATAGACGGGCGCGAGAGCGTTACCCGCGACGGCACGATCAAGCTTCACACCGAGGAAGGCTTTGAAGGGATGCGCAAGGCAGGGCGCCTTGCCGCCACCATCCTCGACGAAGTGGCCACCATGGTCGAACCCGGCATCACCACGCAGAGCATCGACGACCGCGTGCGCGAGATGACTTTGGATGCAGGCGCGGTTCCCGCAACGCTTGGTTATCGCGGCTACACACACTCGTGCTGTATTTCGATCAACCATGTGATCTGCCACGGTATTCCGGGGTCCAAGGTTCTGAAAGAAGGCGATATTCTCAACGTCGATGTAACTCCGCTGCTCGACGGCTGGCATGGCGACACCAGCCGGATGTTCTTTGCAGGCGAACCCAATGTGAAGGCCAAGCGTCTTGTCGATGTGACATATGAATGTCTCATGCTCGGCATCGAAGCGGCACAGCCCGGCGCGCGGCTGGGCGATATTGGCGCAGCGATCGAGGCGCACGCAAAACAGTTCCGCTACGGCGTGGTGCGCGAGTTTTGCGGCCACGGACTTGGCCGCCTGTTCCACGATGCGCCCGAAGTGATTCACGCGGCTAAAGCGGGCACGGGGCCGGAGCTGAAGCCGGGTATGTTCTTCACCATTGAGCCAATGATCAACCTCGGTAAACCCTGGGCGAAGGTGCTGGGCGATGGCTGGACTGCTGTGACCCGCGACCGTTCCCTCTCCGCGCAATTCGAGCACTCGATTGCGATCACCGAAGACGGCAACGAGATCTTCACGAAGAGCCCGACCGGCAAGGACAAGCCGCCTTATTGATTTGCGCAGCCCCATCCGGGGCTACTTCCTCGCTAGACATCCTTACCCCGAACCAAGTCCGGGGTGCGGACCCGCTGCGGGCGGGCGGTCGCCCTTGCGGCGCTGCGCACCGAACTTTTCCTCTTCGTCATCCCGGACTTGATCCGGGATCCAGCTTCTAAACGTCGTAGTTGGTGCGAATGTCGGTCGATGGATTGCCGCGTCGCTGCGAACACGCTCGCAGCTCCTCGCAATGACGATCGCGGTTAGACTTCTCTTGCGGCCTTAATCGCGGCCCCTGCAGCAAACGGGGCCATTGCGACCAATCCCAGACTAATTGCCGCGACAAAGCCGAGGCTTGCGCTGTCCTGCCTTGCGAGCGCGCCTGCGCCGAAGATCAGTATCGGTAGCGCCAGCGGCACCAGCAACAGTCCCGACAACGCTGCACCGGCGCGCAGGCTTGCGGTGAGGGCGGCGATCATCAGGCCGATAGCGGCGAGGCCCGGTGTGCCTGCTAGCAATCCAAGCAGAAGCAAATGCAAGGTCGGTCCGTCGATGGCAAGCAGCGCTGCGGCTGGGAAGGTGGCCAATATCAACGGCGGGCCAAAGCTCAACCAGTGCGCGACCAAACGCACCGCCATCATCATCTCTTCAGTGAGCCCGCGAAGGCGCAGTTGGTCGAAGAAGCCAAGCTCAATGTCCTGCGCAACCAGTTTTTCAAGCGGCAGGATCGCGGCGAGCAGGGCAGCAATCCACACCACGCCGCCACCGGTGCGCGAAAGGATGTTGATGTCCGGCCCCACCGCGAAGGGATAAAGCATGGCGACCGCGATGAAAAACATAACCGGCAGGCTCGCCCCGCCGCCCGCGAAGGGGAAGAACTTGGCGAGGTCGCGCTTTAGCAGGGCGGAGATCACAGCGCTTCTTCCTCTTGGGCTGCCGGGGCGTAATCACCCAGTTCCAGATTGCGAAGCCCCTCAATATCGAGCCGCTGGTGCGAAGCGATAAGCGCTAAGCCGCCGCCTTTCACGTGGGTGTCAATAAGGCGCGTCACAGTCTCGATTGCGCCCGTATCAAGCCCCGACAAAGGCTCATCCAGAAGCCAGATCGGCACGTTCCGGCTGATCAAAGCGGCAAGACCAGCGCGCTTTTTTTGGCCCGTCGACAAATATCGCACGGGCACTTCGAGAAGGCTGGCAAGCCCAAGCGCGCCCAAAGCCTGCGACGCATCAGCGCACCCATCAATGCCTGCCCAAAACGCCAGAGCGTTGCCAAGCGGCTGGTCGAGGTCGAGGGCAGGGCGCTCATCCAGAAGGCCAAGCTCTCCGACCCGCTCGACCGTTCCCGCATAAGGCGTGGTGAGGCCCGCCAGCGCGCGCATCAGCGTCGTTTTGCCCGTCCCGTTCGCGCCCGTGATATGCAACGCCTCGCCAGTGCCAAGTTCAAAGCTGAGCTTTCGAAACAAGAGCCTATCACCGCGGCGACAGGCCAGAGAAATGGAGGAGAGTTGCGCTTGCATCGGAACATTCGTTAGGCAAAAGCGCTTTGAGTAACAACACCACTTAAAAGCATCACTCACAAGGTTGGACCACCATGGCGCAAGTCCCCGAACTCAGCGAAGACGATATCAAGCAGCTTTTGACCGATCACCCCGAATGGGAATTGGCGCGCGAGGGCAAGGCAATTCAGCGCACCTTCCAGTTTGACGATTTCAGCGAGACGTGGGGCTTTATGAGCCGCGTCGCGTTGCTTGCTGACAGCCACGATCACCATCCCGAATGGTTCAACGTCTATGCCAAGGTTGAGATTACGCTGACCACGCATGATGCCGGAAGCAATGGCGGTGCAATTTCGATCCGCGATGCAAAAATGGCGCGCGCGATTGATGCGCTTTTGTAAGCGGCTCGCAGCGCTTTAATTCCGGCCCATCAAGCCGCTCGCCTTGCGCTGTTGTTTGCGCACAAGGCCCGGCATCCAGCGTTTCACGAAATTGATGCGCTTGGCGGTTTTGCCGACCAGATAATGCACATCGTCGCCGTGTACTGCGTCCCAAACGGCCTTGGCGACTTCGACGACTGGCGTAATCTCCAATCCTGCCTCAAGCACGCGAGCGCGGATCTGTTCGTTCTCGCCCCTGTGGCCCGTGCCATCCAATAATGGCGTTTCGATAAAGCTGGGGCAGATGGAGGACACCTTGATCCCATCTGAGGCCCATTCTGCATCAAGGCTTTCTGCAATACTGCGCACGGCGAATTTCGTCGCGGAATAGACGCTCATGCCAGAGCCGCCGGTAATGCCTGCAGCGCTCGCCGTGTTGACAAGGGCAGAGCCGGGGGCTGCGGCTTTGAGATAGGGATAGGCCGCCTGCGCCCCATAAAGAACACCGCGCAGATTGATGTCGAGGCACGCGTCAATTTCATCTTTCTCAAGATCGGCGAGCGCGCCGCCCGTTCCGATCCCGGCATTGTTGAACATGACATCAATCTTGCCACCAGCAGCGGTCGCCGCCGATTGCAGCGCCACGTCCCACGCTTCGCGGTCGCGCACATCGAGCCTATGGGAGTATTTAAAGCCGCCTTCGATCAGGCCGAGCGTATCCTCCATCCCCTGAACATCGACGTCGGCGATGGAGACGAACCATCCGCGATCACCGAAATATTGCGCCACCGCGCGGCCAATGCCCGATGCGCCGCCGGTGATGAAAATGTGGCGGCGTGGCTGTGATCCCGAACTCATGGCAGTTCCCTCTCCCAAAGAAAATCGCCCGAGGAGTAGCCCCGGGCGATTGATTTGTCATGTCTTGGTTTCGTCATTGCGAGCCGAAGGCGAAGCAATCCATGACCTGAGGTTTCAATCAGTTGGAACGGTGGTCCATGGATTGCCGCGTCGCCCGGACACATCCGGGCTCCTCGCAATGACGAGGTTAAAAAGCTACCCTCCAATCGCCTCTTCAAGACCGTTGACGTGCTCAGCACCTTCAACAATCTCGGCGGTCGATGGGGCGAGTACATCGCCCAGTTCTTCTGAGCGTCCGCCGATGCATTCGGAGAGGAAATTCTCGGCAATACCGACAAAGGCGATGGAGTTGGTGGGCTTGGCGAAGCCGTGGCCTTCATCGGGATAAAGGACGTAGGTCACCGGGATCCCTGCCTCTTTCATCGCGCCCACGATCTGATCGCTCTCGGCTTGCTTGACGCGCGGGTCGTTCGCACCTTGCGCAATCAGCAGCGGCTTGACGATTTGGTCCGCCTTGTAAAGCGGGCTCGCGGCCTTGAGCAGCGCGAGGCCTTCTTCGGTGTTCGGATCGCCCATACGGGTGTGGAACAGCTTCACCACTGGCGCCCAGTAAGGCGGGATCGTTTCAAGCAGGGTTTCAAGGTTCGATGGGCCAACAATATCGACACCGCAAGCAAACTTGTCCGGCGTAAAGGTCAGACCCGCAAGCGTCGCATAGCCGCCATAAGATCCGCCCATGATCGCCGTCTTGTCTTCCAAGGCGATGCCTTCGCCAATCGCCCAATCGACCGCGTCGATGAGGTCGTCGTGCATTTTGAGGCCCCACTCAAGATTGCCTGCGTTGAGGAAGTCTTTGCCAAAGCCGGTTGAGCCGCGGAAGTTCACAGACAGCACCGCATAGCCGCGGTTGGCGAGCATCTGATGGTAGGAGTTAAAGCCGTAATCGTCGCGCGCCCATGGACCGCCGTGGACGAGCAGAACCATCGGCACAGCCTCATCAGGACGCCCGTCGCCATCGCTGTCTGAACCCGGTGGAAGCGTCAGATAGGAGGGCAGGGTAAGCCCGTCGCGGCTGGTAATCTCAACCGGGTGCATGGGCTGCAAAGGCATCCCCTCAAGCTCTGGCCGCGTGGTGTAGAACGGGGTGAGCGTCTCAGTATCGCGGTCGTAGATGTATGTCGCGGTGGGCGCAGTCATGGGGTCATTCCACACGATCCAGGTGCGGTCATCATCGGTGCGGCTGTTGATGCCAAAGTCGCCTTCGAGCTTCTCACCAAGCCAATCGAGCGATGCGCCCAATTCCTCGTCAAGCGCGGTCCATTCATTGCGCAGATAGTTGACCGAATAGGCCTCAACCACACCCGTCTTGGGATCGCGGATGGTGCCGCCAATATCGGCCTTGTCGTCCTCTGCGATGAGGGTTTTCTCGCCGGTCGCGGTGTCTTGAGCATAGAGGGCAGCGGTGTTGCGGCCACGGCTGTCGAGCCAATAAAGGATCGACCCGTCAGTGGTGTAGCCTGCTGGATTGGTCGTCAGCGAATCTTCCATTGCCGTCGTCTCAAACGGCTCATCGGCAACCACATTGTCGGTGATTGTGAAATAGTCCGTGCCGCCTGCCGCATTCTGGCGCATCGCCATGCGAAGCGTCAGCGTGTCATCGGCCATAAAACCTGCATAGCCATTGTTCTCATAGACCAGGGACAGCTCCCCAGTGGTGAGATCAAGCAAATGAACGTCGTGGAATTGAGGATTGCGGTTGTTGACGCCGACCAGCACCTTGTCCTTAATCGTTTCGGATGCGCCTACGATCTGGATACGGGTGTTCTCAAACGGGGTGAGGGTTTTCTCTTCGAGCGTGTCGAGGTCAATCTGATAAAGCAGGAAATTCTCATCCCCGCCTTTATCCTGAACATACATGATGCTCTCACCATCGGGCGCCCAGAAATACTGGCGGATGGGCCGGTCGGTGGAATTCGTGATCACTTTGCCCTCATCGGGATTGTCGCGCGGGGCGACCCAGATGTTGAGCACGCCGTCCTTTGGGGCAAGCCAGCTGAGCATGGAGCCATCAGGACTGATCTGGCCCCCGGCGCGGGTGGGATTGCCGAACAGGGCATCGCGCGGGATCAAAGGAGTGGCTTCGGCAGTCGTTGTCATGTGGGCTCCGTGTGAGGCGTGATTATCGGCGCTTGCAAGCGCCGGAATGGTGAGCAGGGCCGCTGCCGCCGTAGTGGCGAGCAGTTTTGCGTGAGATTTGAGTGTAGACATGGTTGGCACTCCTCTTCGTTTCAAGCGGATAGGACAATAGGTGTATTGTGCTATTACTACACGTGAGAGGCTGGTCGGCAATGCCAATTGATCGGATTTGGAGCGCTGTTGGTCGGTAGTCGCGGAGTGCCTAGAGGGCTGGGTTGGCATAATAATGCCAAGTGAACAGCGCGAGGCTTGACCGCTGTGGGGACCACCCCTCACCAAGCTCCCGGCATTCCTTTTCCTTGGGGCGTTCGGTGAGGTCCAAGAGCCGCTTCACGCCCTCTTGCACGGCCAGATCGCCCGCAGGCCAGATGTCGCGCCTACCTTCTGCGAACATCAGGTAAATCTCCGCCGACCAGCGACCGATGCCCTTGATCTGGGTGAGTTCGGCGATGGCTTCTTCGTCGTCATCGGGAAGGGCATCGAAGTCGACCGCGCCTGCCTCGACCAGTTCGCACAGACTGCGCGCATAGCCCTGTTTCTGGCGCGACAAACCACAGGCACGCAATGTGTCGAAATCGCGCTTGAGCAAGCAGGAAGTCGTGAAGTTCTCTCCAAGCTCACCTTCGAGCTTCGCCCACATAGAAGCGGCTGCTGCGACCGACACCTGCTGGCCAACGATGGTGCGCAGCATAGTTTTGTAGCCACGCTCACGAATACGCGGCTGAGGATAGCCGATGCGCGCCAATTCTTCGCTCACGCGGGCATCGCGCGCCGCCACCGCATCCAGATCCTCGCGTAAAATTTGCGCCGTTAATCCCACGAGGGGCCACCTCCGTCTTGCCATCCTTGGCTGAAACACCTAGCTGATTGCGCGCAAAACCCAAGAGCGCTGTCTTGCGCTCAAAGTCATTACGAGGACAACCAACCCATGCCCAAGCTCATCGTCACCAACCGCGACGGCGAAACCAGCGAAATCACTGTCGACGAAGGCATCACCGTCATGGAAGCGGTGCGCGACAATGGCTTTGATGAACTCCTCGCGCTTTGCGGCGGGTGCTGTTCGTGTGCGACTTGCCACTGCTACATCGAAGGCGGCGACTTGCCAGAGATGAGCGAAGACGAAGACGACCTTCTGGAAAGCTCAGACCACCGCAAGGAAAATTCGCGCCTTTCGTGCCAGATCCCGGTCACGGCCGAAACTGACGGGCTTAAAGTTACTATCGCGCCTGAAGATTAAGTTTGGTTGAGGCCGAAGGGCCAAGCGGCTATTTCAGGCGCCATGAATATAACCAAACCTTTCGGTGACACGCTCGCCCTGATCGGCAACACGCCTCTCGTTCGCCTTGAAGGCGCAAGCGAAGAGGCAGGGTGCGATATTTGGGGCAAGTGCGAATTTGCCAACCCAGGCTCTTCGGTCAAAGACCGCGCCGCCCTATTCATGATCCGCGATGCAGAGACGCGCGGAGAGTTGAAGCCGGGCGGCACAGTGATCGAAGGGACCGCTGGTAATACGGGCATCGGCATTGCACTGGTCGCCAATGCGCTGGGCTATAAGACGATTATCGTCATGCCCGATAACCAGTCGAAGGAGAAAATGGACACGCTGCGGGCATTGGGTGCGCAACTTGTCCTAGTTCCCCCGACAAAGTACGCCGACCAAAACCACTTCCAGCACGTCTCGCGCCGCATGGCCGAGGAAACAGACGGTGCGATCTGGGCAGGGCAGTTCGACAATGTCGCAAACCGCCGCGCTCATATCGAAGGCACCGCACCTGAGCTTTGGGAGCAGACGGCCGGTAAGATCACCGGCTTTACCTGCGCGGCGGGAACGGGCGGCACGATCGCTGGTGTTGGCATGGGGCTGAAAGAGGAAAACCCCGACATCCGCATCGCGCTTACCGATCCGCATGGCGCGGCGCTTTACAGCTATTTTGCTACAGGCGAGCTTAAGTCAGAAGGCTCAAGCGTTGCAGAGGGTATCGGGCAAGGCCGCATTACCGCCAATCTCGAAGGTGCGCCGATCGACACGCAATTCCGCATCTCTGATGAAGAAGGCCTCAAATGGGTCGAACAGCTCCTTCGCGAAGAGGGGCTTTGCCTTGGGCTTTCTTCAGGCATTAATGTTGCGGGCGCGGTCGCGCTGGGCAAGCAATTGGTCGCCGAGGGGCAGGAAAACCCGCAGGTCGCAACGATCCTTTGTGATACAGGCTTTCGCTATCTTTCCACGCTTTACAATCCGGAGTGGCTTCGCGAAAAGGGCTTGCCCGTTTTCGATTGGCTGGATCAAGCCTGACCCGGCTCGGATAGGGTGAGCCTTGCCCGCGTTTGAGTGCATAGAACAGCAATCGACAAGAGCGGACCTGCGCGCTAAAAGTTCACGCCATGGCTAGCGGACGATTTCAGCAAAGCGTTGAAAAGGCATCTCGCAGTGCGGGCGGGATAACCCAGCGCCTGGGCCTCACCCATGGCGGAGGGTCCAAAGCTGAATCCACGCAGCGTTTGCAGATCGGCCTGTTCGGGCTTGGCTCGATGGTGCTTTTAATCGGGCTTGCCACGATTATCGGAAATCAGGCCAATTTAACGCAGGAAAGCGCGGTTCCTCAGGCTGCTCCCACAACAGAGCCAAGCGAGGCCACACAGCAGCGCGATCCTTTGGCTGATGCAGGGATTGTGCCCTTGCCGGTCGAAACGCCCACCGGGACTGCGGAAGGCAGTGTGGTGGAGGATTTGCCTGACACCGCAGTCGAGGACACTGCCCCCCTCGAAGAGGCAGGCGCGCCCTAGTTTGCGCTGCGCATACAGGGTGAGGCGTAAGGGCCAACCCCTTGAGATAATTTACATT
Source organism: Erythrobacter sp. SCSIO 43205 (assembly GCF_019904235.1). Lineage (NCBI taxonomy): Bacteria > Pseudomonadati > Pseudomonadota > Alphaproteobacteria > Sphingomonadales > Erythrobacteraceae > Erythrobacter > Erythrobacter sp. SCSIO 43205. The sequence continues at coordinate 1,195,424 of NZ_CP063202.1, forward strand.
TGACGATTTGGCTGGCGCTTTTTCTCTGTTTGGGGATAATGCGGGAAATCGCGCTGGTTTGCCTTAGCACAATCGGAATCGCTTGGGGATTTGGCGGGAATCGGCGCGAAATTGCTGGGTTTTTCTGGGGATACCGCGGGAAATCCCCCCATTTGGAGCGGTGTTTGGACGAATTTGGTCACATAAAAGTCATTGTTAATCAATATTTTACCACATAATCCCGTGAAATCCCTATAAAACCCTAGAAACTTCGGGGCATCCCCGATATGTCTAGGCTCCATCAAACAGGTCGAATTGCCCCGTGTCGCTGATCTCAGTCGGCACGCTGCTCTCGCTTGGCTGCGAGGGTGGTGGCGGGCAAGTCGTGACTGATCGACCTGTTTGAGTGGCGCAAGCGTGACAGCAAGCGTGACGAAATGTGTGACGGGGGGCTGGGTGGCCCTCCCTTCATGCGAACGGGAGTGATTGAGGGCGTGTCAGGGGTGCACAGATATAATGGCCAAGCCTATTCGCCCGCGGGCGATAAGGGTCGTTATGTGCTGCCGCCTGCCTTTCGCAAGGTGGTGAAGGATAGCTCTGGCGGCTCGAAGACTTTGTGTCTCGCTGTCCATGACCGCTACAACTGCCTGATTGGCTTTGGCTTGTCCCACGCAGACGGTTTCGACGAGCAGATCGAGAAAGAAGAAGAACGCGCCATTCGCCGGGGCGAGGATTTCGACCCTGACGCGCGCGCAGCCCAGCTTTACGGTTTTGAGCAAGTGCCGTTTGATGATTCGGGCCGCTTTGTCATGCCCGAAACCTTTCGCGATCTCGATCTTGCAGGCGATGGCCTGTATTTTCACGGCAGCGGCAAATTCTTCATGGTGTGGAAGCCTGAAGAGCTTGAGGAAATGGGCAATGATTTCCGCGCCGCGAAAGCGTCTTGCAAATCGCAAATGGCCAAAGCTCAAGCGAAAGCAGCGGGCAAAGAGGGTAAGGGCAAATGAACGCCCCGCATATCCCTGTCCTCCTTGATGAGGTGGTCGCCAGCCTGAGCCCTCAGCCCGGCATGACCATCATCGATGCAACCTTTGGCGCAGGCGGCTATTCGCGCGCGATGCTGGAGCGGGGTGCTCGCGTTTACGGTTTCGACCGCGATCCCAATGCGATCCGCGACGGTCAGGCGATGGTTGCTGAATACCTTGCTGGCCAGAATGGGGGCGAGCTTTCGCTTCATCAGGAACGCTTTTCGCAAATGCGCGAAGAGATGGAGCGGATCGGCGTGCCTCAGGTGGATGCCGTCGTGATGGACATCGGCGTATCGTCCATGCAGCTCGATCAGGAAGAGCGCGGCTTTTCTTTTCAATCCGATGGCCCGCTTGATATGCGCATGAGCCAGGCGGGCGAGAGCGCAGCGGACTTTCTCAACACCGCTGATGAAGCGGCGATTGCCGATGTGCTTTATCATTACGGCGAAGAGCGCCAGTCGCGCCGCGTCGCCCGCGCAATCGTTGCGGCGCGTCCGCTGGAGACGACGGGTGATTTTGCCCGCGTGGTGCGCCGCGCTCTGGGGCACAAGCCGCATGACAAAAAAGATCCCGCGACCCGTTCCTTTCAGGCGGTGCGCATCCATGTGAACGATGAGCTGGGAGAGCTTCGTGCAGGGCTGAAAGCTGCTGAACTGCTTTTGAAGGAGGGCGGGGTGCTTGCCGTCGTCAGCTTCCACAGCCTCGAAGACCGCGTGGTCAAACGCTTTTTCAAAGAGGCGAGCGGAGCAGGCAAAGCTGTCTCGCGCCATCTCCCCGGCGAAATTCCCGGCCCTGCGCCAACCTTCACAAAAGTGTCCAAAGCCATCCGCCCCAGCGAGGCAGAGATCGAGCGCAACCCCCGCGCCCGGTCTTCCACCCTCCGCCACGCCGTCCGTACCTCAGCCCCCTCAATCGAAGGAGCAGCCCTATGATCCCTAACGGTTCCCGTATTCGTCAGATCGGCTGGGCGGCGGTGCTTTTGGCGTGTGTCGCGCTTTTCGCGATTTTGAGCTTTCAGGTGCAGACCGTGAAAAGCGAAGTGCTGCTTGCAGAGCGCGAGATCGTCTCGCTTGAGCGCGAAGTTCTGATGCTCGAAACGGAGTTCCAAACCCGCGCGAGCCAGCGGCAGCTTGCCGAATGGAACGCGATTGAGCTTGGCTATAAAGCGCCGCGCGCTGACCAATATCTTGAAAACAATCGCCAGCTTGCCTCGCTTGGGCAGGATGCGCGGCCTGATGCGCCAAGCCCCATCCGCGTGGCACGCGCCCAATTGTCGGCAGCCGACATGAGTGCTGATGACATGGTGTCGCCCATTAGTGGTGCGCCGGTCACTCTGGCATCGGTTAATGTGGGTGAGGATGCAGGCGCGGTGTTTGCCGATGCCTTTGGCGAATTTCTGACTGAGGCATCGCCCGTCCGGCCTGCGAATGCGCAGAACCTCCAAAGCTCAGGCGAATATGAGGCTGCGACGATGTTGGCAGAGGCTGGTCAATGAACACTTTCGCCCTTCGAGGTGGCCTTGGCGGCCTTTCGGGCACCGGAGTTGAGACGCAGCCGCTCACCGAGCCGCAAGCGGGCCAAACAATGGCACGCACAGTTGCTCGTCCGGCAGGGCGCGTTCAATCCGCCCGGCAAAGGGCCGAGTATCTGACCACCGCGCGGCAACGTCTGCTGCTTTTGCTTGGATGTTTTGCGCTTGTCGCGGTGATTGCGCTTTTGCGGGTGGGTTATCTTGGCCTTGTGGGGTCTGCGCCGACGCAGCCCAGTCTTTCCGAGGCATTGCTGCCTCCGCGCGGTGAGATCACTGACCGCAATGGCACGCCGCTGGCGCGCAATTTTCCAGCCTATGCTCTTTGGTTTAATCCAAAGGCGATGGGCGATGATGGCGCGCCGCTGGTGCAAGACCCTGCCGCTGTCACCGCGCAACTGAAGACCATATTTCCTGAACTCGACACCGCGCGCACCATGCGCATCCTCAAATCGAAGCGCGGTGGATATGTCATTCGCCGCATTCTTCCTGAAGATGCGAACAAGGTGCTTGGCCTTGGCGAGATCGCGCTTGAAGTGCCGCGCGAGTTTGATCGCCATTATCCTCAAGGCGCGCTGGGTGCACATATTCTGGGCTTTGTCCGTGAGAATGTTGAAGGCGTGAATGAGGGCGTTTTCGGGATGGAGCAGGTGCTCGACAATCAACTTGCAAGCCGCGAGCTTCGCGGTGAGCCTGTGCCACTGTCGATTGATCTGCGCGTTCAGGGTGCGCTTGAAGATGAGCTTGGCAAGGGGATGCTCGCAACCGATGCGAAAGGCGCTGCGGGCATCGTTCTGGATGTTGATACAGGCGAAGTTCTGGCGATGGCCTCGCTCCCTGCTTTTGACCCGAACCTTTCCAATGCGCACGCCTCGGCTAACATCGCAAACCGCGTGACCAACCGCGTTTATGAGCTTGGTTCGACCTTCAAACCGATCACCGTTGCCGCAGCAATCGACGCAGGGGTGGTGCGCAACATGGGCAAGGAGTGGGACGCGACCGATGTTGAAATCGCAGGGCGCAAAATCCGCGATTTGAAGCCTTACGGCCAGACCCTCAACGTGCCTGAAACCCTTGTTGTTTCCTCCAACACGGTGACAGCGCGCGTTGCTGATGAACTGGGCGCTGAAAGGCTGCGTCAGGTGATGGTCGATCTGCAGATGAACGGGCGGCCTACGATTGATCTGGAAGAGCGTTCGATGCCGCTGTGGCCGCAGGAATTGCCAAATGGCAAATGGTCGCGCATCACCAATATGACGGTGAGTTACGGCCATGGCATCGCGGTTACACCGCTGCACCTCGCCAATGCTTATGCTGCGATGGTCAATGGCGGGATTTGGCGGCCAGCGACATTGCGCAAGATTGAGCCGGGCAAAGCGCCAAAGGGTAAGCGCGTGTTCAAGGCTTCGACCTCTTCGCGGATGCGTCAGCTTTTGCGCATGATTGCATTGTACGGAACAGGTCGCAGCGCTGATGCGCCGGGATACAGGGTGGGCGGCAAGACGGGCTCTGCGGAAAAAGCGGGCCGCGGTGGCTATCGTCAAACCTCTCTTATCACGACCTTCGCCGCCGCCTTTCCGATGGACCGTCCGCGTTATGTCGTGGTGACGCTGCTCGATGAACCACGCGGCACGATTGCAGCGAGCGCACAGCGCACCGCCGCCTTTAACGCAGCGCCTATAGTCAAGGAGCTGGTCCCTCGGATTGGCCCAATGCTGGGCGTGAAACCCGATGCCAATCGCGACGTTGATATTTCGGACCTGCGCTATCTGGTGAGGAGCGGCAAGTGAAGCTGAAGGCGCTCTTTGAACAATTGGGTCACGAGGCAGGCGGCATCGCAGATGTCGCCATCACTGGTTTTGCAATTGACCACCGCAAAGTCGCGCCCGGCACCGTGTTCGGCGCGTTCCGCGGGGCAAAGTTCAATGCGGAAGATTTCATCCCCGCCGCAATCGAGGCGGGTGCAGTGGCGGTGATTGCATCACCTGAAGCAAAGGTCGAGGGCGCTGTTCATATTGCAAGCGATGAGCCGCGCCAGACTT